>CACMWI010000001.1 GCA_902617375.1 uncultured Alphaproteobacteria bacterium
GTAAAAAATAATATAAACAATAAAGAAAAGAAAATGAAAGAAATCAACAAAGCATACAAAACCCTCCAAAAATTTGCGAGAAGCAGATGTTATTAGAAAATAATAATTTAAATTTAAATTCACCAAAGCAGATTGATGCCTCAAAAATATTTGGGATTTCTAAAAAAATAATGGTGCCTTACTTTTCACAAAAATCCGATTTAGTCCCAGATGTTGATGATGGCTATGTTTTCGATGATGCAACCACTACTTCAATTTTAATGGGTTTCAAATATAATAAGAAAGTATTGATTCAAGGTCTTCATGGAACGGGGAAATCCTCTCATATCGAGCAAATATCCGCAAGATTAAATTGGCCTTGTGTAAGAATAAATCTAGACGGACACATAAGCAGATTTGACTTACTTGGAAAAGATGGAATTGTATTGGAAGGAGATAAGCAAGTTACAACGTTCAAAGAAGGACTTCTTCCATGGGCAATTAAGAATCCAGTTGCTTTGGTATTTGATGAATATGACGCAGGTCGACCTGATGTTATGTTTGTAATTCAAAGGGTTTTGGAAGCTGAAGGTAAATTAACACTTTTAGATCAAAATACAATTATCACACCAAATCGCTACTTCAGAATTTTTGGGACATGTAACACCCTCGGGCTTGGAGATACCTCTGGCCTATATTATGGAACACAGAATTTAAACCAAGGTCAACTAGACAGATGGAATATTTTTTGTGCTTTAAATTTTCTTGAACCTAAAATAGAGGAAAAAATAATTAAAAATAAAATTAAAAAAAGTACCAAAAAAGTTCATGATTCAATTTCTAAAATGGTTTTGCTAGCAAATTTGGTAAGAGATGCTTTCAAAAGTTCTGAAATCTCAGTAATTATGTCTCCAAGAACTTGTATAATGTGGGCTGAAAATTTTGAAATTTTTGGCGACATTGATCACGCATTTAAACTTTCGTTCTTGAATAAATGTGATCTTAATGATCAAAAAATAATAAATGAGTTTTATCAAAGGTGTTTTGGAAGAGAATTGATAACTAATTTTGAATAAATTATGGAAAATGCAAAAGAAACATCTGCCAAGACATTATCAAAAAATAAAATAAAAAAAATTTCAGAAAAACAAATACTCGTATCTGATGAATCAAAAAATTCAAGCTTTTTTGACAATAATGTTATTTCCAATAAGCCTTTAAGTAGGGGATGGTACGATATTGTGTCTTTAAACCTTAGATATATTGATTCAAAAACGTTCAATAAATTCTGTCCATCGAATGAGGAAAAAAAAAATTTATTTAAAATTTTTGCAACTACTAGATGTTTGTCATTTGGTTTTAGGGAATTTGAAGGATGTAAAAAAAATATAAAAAAAATATTACCTGAATTTAGAAATAATTTTTTTCTTAAAAATCAAAATTACAATTCATTTTTGTTTAATTCTTTTCTCAAAGTTTTTCTTAATAAACAAGTGTCTAAAAAAGATATACCTAAAGAATTTTCTAAAATTCATATTAATGAATTTGAAAAATTAATTAATGTTATTGATGATGAGAATCAATTCTACTCTCATGTAAAAAAAATTATTACATATCTTGAAACTGATGAAAATAATCATGTTAATCAAGATCCTGAGGAAAGTTCAAATATAGATACTAATGCCTCACAAAAACAAGAAAAAGAAAAACTCAAGAAGATTCAATTAAAGAAAATTGATCAAAATAAAGACAAACCAACACCTAATAAATCAGAAAATAATAATTTTAACAATTCCTTTATCAAACATGAATTTAATTACAAAGTATTTACGAAACAATTTGATACTTTTACAAAAGCAGAAAGATTAATTAGTTATTCAGAATTAAAACAATTAAGACAAAGGTTCGATGAGGAATGCAAAGACAATACAAAACTAATAAATAATCTTGCAAAAAAACTAGAGAAACTTCTTTATTCTCTTGATTTTAGCACCTGGAAATTTGATCAAGATGAGGGATACTTTGATAGTTCTAGATTTTCTCAGTTTATTGCAAACTCCAAAAACTCAAATATTTTTAAATTAGAAAATGAGAATACTGAAAAAAATACAGTGGTATCACTTTTACTAGATAACTCTGGCTCTATGAGAGGAAAACCGATTGTTACATCAGCAATGACAGCTGAAATAATTACAAAGACCTTGGAAAAATGCAGAGTAAATGTTGAAATTCTCGGCTTTACGACCAAAGAATGGAAAGGTGGAAAATCAAAAAAGCTTTGGGAGAAAAAAAATAAAGATCCTAATCCAGGAAGGTTAAATGATCTTCTTCATATAGTATATAAAGATGCAGACACACCATGGAATCAAACAAAACTTAATTTAGGCCTAGTTTTAAAAGATGGACTTTTGAAAGAAAATATTGACGGCGAAGCACTCATTTGGGCGTCAAGTAGATTAAAAAAAAGAAACGAAAAGAAAAAAATTCTAATTGTAATATCTGACGGAGCCCCCGTAGACGATGCTACTCTTTCATCAAATAATTCTAATATTCTTGATAATCATTTAAAGGAGGTAGTATCTGAAATAGAGAAAAAGAAAGCTATAGATATTATTGCTATAGGGATAGGTCACGATGTTTCTAAATATTATAGTAGGGCTTTTACTATTGACGATGTTGAGAAATTGGGTGAAATAATAATAGATAACTTGACAGAAATTTTAAAAGAAAAGAGATAGTTTATTATTTAGAAGACTTAGATACTATAAGTTTTCTTAGCTTTTTTGTTTCCTCAGTAAGTTCAGAGATTTTAACTTTAGTTATGTAGTTGTCAATTCCACCATTTTTTTCAACTGTTTTGATACCACGTGACGAAACTTTAAGTTTAATTTTTTTTCCTAATACTTCAGAGAAAAAGGATATGTTGTGAAGGTTTGGATAAAACCTTCTTTTTGTTTTGTTTACAGCATGACTTACATTGTTACCAGACATTGGTTTTTTCTTTGTAATGCTACATTTTTTTACCATTATTATTTGCCTTTTTAACTAATGATTCATTTTAAATTAAGTATTTCTTTTCAAGATAGAATCAAAAATAATCTTTGATGCATTATTAACATCAAAATTATTTTTTTCTACATCTTTAATAATTTTTTTAACTGAATCTTTATATTTTAAATTATTCTCAATGTAGTCCTGACTTTGCAGAAAAATATTCCTCCAAATGGCTTTAGTCTGCTGCTGAATCCTAGTTTTGTAAAATGATCCACTGTCTCTTCTTATCTTTTCAAATTTTTTGATGAAGTTCCATATTTTTGTGATGCCTATTGACTCCGTAGATGAACATAGAAAAACTTCAGGTGAGATGTCTTCTCTTATGTTAGAAATCATATTTTGCGCATTTTTATATTCTAACATTGTTATCTCAGCTGTATTTTTTAAGTTTCCATCCGCTTTGTTTATTATGATAACATCTGCCATCTCAATAATTCCTTTTTTAATTCCTTGTAGTTCGTCTCCACCGGATGGTAATAAAAGGACTAAAAATATATCTACCATATCATAAACGGTTGTTTCTGCCTGACCAACGCCCATAGTCTCTATAAAAATAATGTTATATCCAGCTTCTTCTAAGCATCTTATTGATTCAGAGGTTTTTTTTGCTACTCCTCCAAGATTGCCTTGACTCGGAGAGGGACGTATGAAAGCGTTTTTGTTTACAGATAATTTCATCATCCTTGTTTTATCCCCTAAAATTGAACCTCCTGTTCTTTTTGATGAGGGATCTATTGCTAAAACTGCAACTTTAAAACCAAGATCTATTAAAGACATTCCAAATGTTTCGATGAATGTAGATTTTCCAACACCTGGAACGCCAGTAATTCCAACTCTTAAAGAATTTTTATTTTGTTTTAATTTAGATAACAGAAAGTCAGCTTGAGCCTTGTGAAGTTTGAGTGAAGATTCTACTAATGTAATGGCTTTTGCAAGGTCTTTTAATTTTCCTTTTCTTATATTCAAAACCATTTTTTTTATTTCTTCTTTGTGAATTTCAGAGAGATCTCGAGATGGACTACTACTTAAAAAAAAATCATTCGCATCAACTAATCCGCCTGTTAATTTAAATATTTTATTCAAAATCTTTTTTTCTGGTAGTCTCTCTCCGCTTATATATCTTGAGAGAGAAACATTTGAAATTCCTATTTCTTTTGAAAAATCTATGTTAGAAATTTTAAATAATTTTAAATAAGACTTCAGCTTCATAACTTAACCATTCTGGTTAAGTTATCACAGTAAATTAATTATTTCAATGGCTGCCTCTTGGATATTTGTACCAGGACCAAAAACTTTTGAAACACCTAGATCATACAAAAAGGGATAGTCATCAGGTGGGATCACACCTCCACAAATTACTTTAATATAGCTCGCTTCATTATTTTTTAAAGATTCCATAAGTAGGGGCACTAATGTCTTATGACCAGCAGCGAGTGTTGAAACTCCAATCACATGTGCATCATTTTCTATTGCTTGTTTTGCTGCCTCTTCAGGAGTTTGGAACAATGGTCCTATATCAACATCAAAACCAAGATCCGAAAATGCAGTTGCTATTAATTTAGCCCCGCGATCATGTCCATCCTGACCCATTTTAACAACAAGCATCCTAGGTCTTCTACCTTTCTTGTTTACAAATTTACTTAGTTCATTGTCAATGATATCTATCTTACCGTCATTTTTCACAGTATTCTTATAGACTCCTGAAATTGTTTTAGTTGAAAGATTGTGTCTTCCAAAAACACTTTCCATTGCTGAGGTCATTTCACCGACTGTACATCTATTTTTTGAAGCTTCTATGCAAATTTCTAAAAGATTTTCATTACTACTTGCAGCATTTTTAATTTTTTCTATAAAGCTTTCAACAATCTTGTTATCTCGTGAGTTCTTTAATTTCTGTAATCTAGATACCTGTCTTTTTCTTACTTCTTCATTATCAATTGAGAGAATGTTAATTTCTTGCTTCTCAGTAGGTTTATATTTATTTACTCCAACAATTGTTTCTTCGTTAGAATCTACTCTTGCCTGCCTTTTAGCTGAACTCTCTTCAATTCTCATCTTTGGTATTCCCATTTCAATAGCTTTAACCATTCCACCAACTTCATCAATTTCACTAATTAGCTTTTTTGATTCTTCGACAATACTTGAAGTCAAACTTTCAACATAGTAGGATCCAGCCATAGGATCAATAACATTGCAAATTCCAGTTTCTTCAGAAATAATTAACTGGGTGTTTCTAGCAATTCTTGCAGAAAATTTAGTTGGTAAAGCAAGGGCTTCGTCAAAACTATTTGTATGAAGAGATTGTGTTCCTCCCATAACAGCTGCCATTGCTTCTATGGTTGTTCTTACAATATTATTATAAGCATCTTGTTCCATCAGTGAGACACCTGATGTTTGACAATGCGTTCTTAAAGCCAAACTTCTGTCATTTTTTGGCTTAAACTCTTTTACAATTTGTGACCACATGTATCTTGCGGCTCGCATTTTTGCAATTTCCATAAAAAAGTTCATTCCAATTGACCAAAAAAAAGATAGTCTAGGGGCAAATTCATCGATATTTAAACCTCTTTCGAGAGCAGATTTAATGTACTCTTTCCCATCAGCTAAAGTGTATGCTAATTCTTGGACTTGATTCGCACCTGCTTCCTGCATATGATATCCACTTATAGAGATTGAATTAAATTTTGGCATTTTTTTTGATGTATATTCAATAATATCTGCAACAATTCTCATGCTTGGTTTTGGAGGAAATATGAATGTATTTCTAACCATGAATTCCTTTAGAATGTCATTTTGAATTGTTCCTGTTAATTTTTCTCTTGGGCAACCTTGTTCCTCTCCTGAAGCTATAAAACTTGCCAAAACTGGAATAACTGCACCATTCATTGTCATTGAAACACTCATTTGATCAAGAGGAATTCCATCAAAAAGTAGATTCATATCCTCTATTGAATCAATTGCAACACCAGCATTTCCAACGTCCGCTACAACTCTCGGGTGATCTGAATCATAACCTCTATGTGTAGCAAGATCGAATGCCACAGATAGACCCATTACACCATTTTTTAGTCCTTCTTTATAGAATTTATTGGATTCCTCAGCAGTGGAAAATCCAGCGTATTGTCTGATAGTCCATGGTCTATTCGTATACATTGTTGCTCGAGGACCCCTCGTGTAAGGAGGTAGGCCTGGCAAACCTATTTCATGGCTGATTTTCTGTAAATCGTCCTCAGTGTATAAAGGCTTTACCTTTATACCCTCCGGCGTTTCCCACAAATGGTCTTCTAGGTTTTTATCGCGAAGTTCTTTAGAAGCTTGTTCTTCCCACCCTTTATATAATTTTTTTCTATCCAAATTTTCTCTCTTAAAAAGTTAAATGCCTCATGATAAATTTAGGGCAAATTTTCTTTTTTTTTATTAAATCATTTAATTCTTCTTTATCAACACCGTTATCATTATTTACTTCCCTGTGGATGCCTGATGTTATAAGTAATGAATCTAAATTTTGCAGATTCGCACCTTTAATATCATTATCTAAGGAGTCTCCAATAACTAATATTTTTTTATTCTTTTTTTTCATTATAGAGTATGTATAATCATAAATTTCACTGTATGGTTTACCATAATATTCTACTTTGCCACCGATTTTTTGATAATATTCTGCCAGTAGACCAGCACAAATCATAAACCTGTTGCCTCTTATAACAGTTTTATCAGGATTAGAGCAAATCATTAAGGGGTTATAATTTACAAGTTCCTCTAATATTGGTTTGTAATTTTCAAGTGAATCTTTATCTCCCCAAGGGCCAGTATTTATAATTAAGTCAGCCAATTTTGGATTTTTAACAACTTCAACATCAAGTCCTTCAACCAAGTGAAAGTCTCTAGGTGGGCCAATTAAAAAACATCTTAAGTTTTTCTTACTTTTTAACTTTTGCCACGTTATTTCTCCAGAAGAAACAACATCGTCATATAATTCGTTACTTAAACCAAATTCGAATAACTGTTTTTTTATAACGTTTGACCTTCTCGGAGCGTTAGTGAGAAAGAAGATTGACTTTTTTTTATTTTTTAAAAATTTTAATGTATCTAGAACGTTTTCAAATAAATTAACACCGTTGTGAATAACTCCCCATAAATCTATAAAAAAACATTCATATTCACTGTGGATTTCTGATAAATTTTGAATTTGGTTAAAATTAATCATAATTTATATTTTTTCCAATTAAATCGCTTACATTTTTTAAACCTTTTCTTTTTAAAGAATAACTTAAATCACTCAGAATTCTAACAACAACATTTGGACCTTGATAAATTAATGAGGTATACAATTGAAGAAGACTTGCGCCCATAGATATTTTTTCAAATGCATCTTTACCGGTTGAAATACCACCAACGCCAATAATGGTAACTTTTCCATTAGTCAATTCATACGCACTTCTTATAATTTTATTTGTTTTTTCTCTTAGTGGAGCACCCGACAAACCACCTTCCTCTCCTAACTTCCATGAATTTTTAACTGGTTTCTTATATATACTATCCCTTTGAATGGTAGTGTTGGTAAGAATCAAACCATTCAAAAATTCATTTTTTAAAACTAACTTACATATATTTTCTAAATTTTTTCTAGATAAATCAGGAGATAATTTTAAAAAAGTTGGCTTTTTTTTTTTAATCTTTGATAGACTATTTATTAACTTTTCAATATTTCCTTTTTCTTGAATGTCACGGAGTCCTGGGGTATTTGGTGAAGAAATGTTTATGGTAATATAATCTGAATAAGCTTCTAATTTTTGATAAAGGAAGTGATAATCTGAAATATAATCTTTCGAATTTTTATTTTTTCCAATGTTTACTCCCAAAATACTTTTAATTTTTTGAGCTTTTTTTAATTTATCTAAAAATTCTTCAACACCCTTGTTATTAAATCCTAATCTTTGAATTACAGCCTCAATCTCAGGTATTTTGAATACCCTCGGCTTTTGATTCCCATATTGAGGCATGGGTGTAACAGTTCCTAACTCTAGAAAGCCAAAACCTAAATTTATTGCTCCTTTGATAACTTCAGCATTTTTGTCAAAACCTGCAGCTAATCCAAGCGGATTCTTGAATTCATTACCAAAAACTTTAATTTTTAAATTTTCAAAACTGTTATTTGTTTTATAAAGCTGTGTTTTAAGAAAACCAATAAACATACTATGGAGGAGCTCAGGAGGAAGAAAATCGAAAAACTTTGAAAATGTTTTAAAGTTCATCATTATATTGATCTGTAATATGTATTATTAACCTTGATTCTAATGTTCCATAATAATGTGGAAAGATGTCGTCATTTCTGCTTTTTTCCCATCTCAATGAGTTTTTCAAATCTGAAATTTTAAATTTTACAATATAAGTCTGTTCTGTTTTAAAATATTTATTAATTGTTTCTCTAATTTGCTGGTCTGTACATAAATGTATAAAACCTGAATTAATGTCCAGCTCGTTTCCACGAAATAATTTACTTTTTCTGAACTCCTCTAATTCTTCTTTCCTGAATATTCTATAAACATAGTTAGAAAGATTGTCCATTTACTTAACTTTTTCCTTTAATAATTCAACGGTTTGTTTAATCCCATAAAATTTTATAAAAGAGCCGAGCCTCGGTCCTTGCTCTTGTCCCAAAACTACTTGGTAAAACCCTGAAAACCAATCTTTGAGGCTAGAGAATTTTAATTCCATTCCAATTTCATAAATTTTTGTTTGAATATCCTCTGCCTCACTTTTATTATCGAGATTTTCTAGAGTTTGAATTAGCTTTGTAAAGCCCTTTCTCTCAAGATCATTGGGTTCCCTATATTTCTTTTTTGGTAATACAAATTTTTTATAATATTCGACTCCATATTCAAGAAGTTTCTGTATTAAAGGAAATTGCTTTCTGTCGGTATCCGGATAATAGTTTTCAATAAAGCCCCAAAGAATTTCAGGACTTTCAGCATTGCAAACATTTGCAAGATTTAAAATCATATTGAAAGAAAAGTTTTCTAGAATATTAAATTCCTTTTCATTATTTAAAAACCAAATGGGACTTTTGTATTTTTCACTGACTTCTGATGCTTCAAAATCTTTTTTTAACTTCAAATATTCATCTGTCATTTTTGGTATTACATCAAAATAAAGTCTTTTTGCTCTGGTTGGATTCTGAAACATAAATAATTCAAGACTTTCTTGCGGAGAGAACTCTAACCAATCTTCAACGGATATTCCATTTCCAATAGACTTGGATATTTTTTCACCTTTTTCGTCTAAAAATAATTCATAAGTGAAATTATTTGGTGGTCTGCCCCCGATAATTCTATTTATTTTACTTGATAAAACAAATGATTCTATTAAATCTTTTCCATTCATTTCATAATCTACGTTTAGTACATACCATCGCATAGCCCAATCTACTTTCCACTGTAATTTGCATTCTCCATTAAAAATTGATGAATATTCATCTTTAGATAAAACGGGATTAAAGTATTCTATTCTGTGGTTTTTCGTATCTAGATTATTCACTTTTACCTGAAGAACTTTTCCTGAAGCTTTACAAATTGGTAAAAATGGAGAGTAAGTTTGCCTTCTTTCCTTCCCAAGTGTTGGTAAAATTACATTCATTACTTTATCATAATTATCAAAAATAGCTTCGAGCCCCTCATTGAAATTTCCATTTTTATATAACTGAGTTGAAGACTTAAATTCAAAGTCAAATTTAAAATTTTCAAGAAATTTTACTAACTTATTGTTATTGTACGCAGAGAAACTTTCAAATTCTTCAAAAGGATCTGGAATAGATGACAGAGGTTTTTCCAAATGCTCTTCAATAATTTCTGAATTAGGTATATTTTGCGGTACTTTTCTTAACCCATCCATATCATCTGAGAAAACATACAACTTTACTGGAATATCAGAAATTTCTTTGAAGGCCTTAATAACCATTGAGGTTCTTAGAACCTCTCCAAAAGTTCCTATGTGAGGCAAGCCTGAAGGGCCATAACCTGTCTGAAAAATACATTCTGATTTTCCTTTTTCTTCTAATCTTTTTAAAAGTTTTTTAGCTTCTGTGAATGGCCATAATTTAGAATTAATTTCCAACATACTAGTTAATAAAGTATTCAGTTTAAAAGTATTATCAAGTCTTAAAAAAATATATTATACAAAATAAATTTGTATAATTTTAATTAAACATTTAATACTTGTAATATTTTATTTCCCCTTTATTTTTACAAATAGGATATGATTTAATATGGTTAAAAAACTCCAAGGAGAAACTTTTTTGCTATCTGCTAATGAACTAAGATCTGGAAAAGTTGTTTTTTTTACATCAAAAGGCTGGTCAAGCTCTTCTAGCGAGGCTATCAAAATTAAAGTTGATGAAATTGAAAGATATGAAGAAATTTCAATCGAAGAAGAGAAAAAATGTATTATTATTTCCCCTAAGTTTGTTGAACTGGACGAAGCTGGAAATATTAAAACCCTTAGAGATAAAATTAGAAATACTGGAATAACAATTAAAATATAGATATTATGTACAAATATTCTGACATAGATAAAAAAATAATTGCAAGCAGAGTTAAACAGTTTGAAAATCAAGTTAATAGAAGGCTAGAAGGCAGACTCACTGAAGAAGAATTTAAACCACTTAGATTAATGAATGGTTTATACCTACAGTTACATGCCTATATGTTAAGAATAGCCATCCCCTATGGTGAGCTTTCATCTAAACAACTTAGGAAGATTGCTTTTATTGCGGATAAATATGACAGAGGTTACGGTCATTTCACAACAAGACAAAATATTCAGTTTAATTGGCCCAAGTTGTTAGAGGTCCCTGAAATACTGCGTGAACTCTCTTCAGTTGAAATGCATGCAATTCAAACATCCGGAAATTGCATAAGAAATATTTCCTCAGACCATCTTGCAGGATTAACTTTAAATGAGATCGAAGATCCAAGACCATGGTGTGAAATAATAAGAAAATGGTCAACGTTTCACCCAGAATTTTCATTCCTACCGAGAAAGTTTAAAATTGCTGTAATAGGTTGCACTGAAGATAGAGCTGCCATGTTGGTTCATGACATTGGTTTAAGGATAATAAAAAGAAAGAATCAAGTAGGCTTTGAGATTTTTGTTGGAGGGGGACAAGGAAGAACTCCAATCATAGGGAAAAAAATTAGAGATTTCTTACCAAAAAAAGATATTTTAAATTATCTTGAAGCAATTCTCACAACCTATAATCAAGAAGGTAGGAGAGACAATATTTATAAGGCTAGAATTAAAATTTTAGTAAGAGAGTTAGGAATAGAAAAATTCAGATCGCTAGTTGAAGAAAATTTTTCAAAACTTTCAAATAAAGAACTTGAAATCGACGACAAAAGCATAGAAGAAATTTTCGGATTTTTTAGATTACCTCCTTTGAAACCAAATACCAATCAAATACCTAGCAAAAATAATCATGAGTATCAAAATTGGATAAAACAAAATGTAATCCCTCATAAAATACAGGGATACTCAATCGTACAAATTTCTCTTAAAGCTCCAAAAAAACCACCTGGTGATGCGACAAGTAATCAAATGATAGCACTTGCCGAAATATCTGAAAAATTTTCTTTTAGTGAGATAAGAGTCACACATGAGCAGAACCTTGTTCTTCCTCATGTATCTAATAAGGAACTATTTAATTTGTGGAATCAACTTAAAATTCAAAACTTAGCAACTCCTAATCTAGGTTTAATAACAGACACAATTTGTTGTCCAGGAATGGATTATTGTGCCCTTGCAACCGCCAGATCAATTCCAATATCTCAAAAAATTAGTAGTCACTTTAATAACTATTTAAATCAAAAAGAAATAGGAGATTTGAAAATTAAAATTTCAGGTTGCATCAATGCATGCGGGCATCACCATGTTGGGAATATTGGGATACTTGGGCTAGACAGGAAAGGACAAGAATTTTACCAAATTACATTAGGCGGCTCTGCAAAAGAAGATGCAGCGATTGGTGAGATAGTAGGTCCATCATTTTCAGAAAATGATTTAATTGACGCAATTGAAAAAATCCTCGATACCTATAAGAAACATAAAAGGAATAAAAGTGACGATTTTTTGTCTGTTTTTCGACGAATTGGAATAAAAGAATTTAAAAAAGATTTATATGATAATTTTACAAAAAAAGCATGAGTACAAAAATCATTACAAACAAATTAAAGAACAGGATTTCTTAGAAAAAAATATTAGAAATGGTTCCATACTTTCTATTTCACAATGGAGAGAGGCTAAGCACCTTGTTCAAGAACAAAAAATTGATGTAGCGGTCGAATTTAGTTCAAATGCTTGTTCTTTGTCAGATAAAGATGAAATTTCAGAAGCTGCAATGGTACAG
The DNA here is from genome assembly GCA_902617375.1 of uncultured Alphaproteobacteria bacterium. Lineage (GTDB taxonomy): Bacteria > Pseudomonadota > Alphaproteobacteria > Methylaequorales > Methylaequoraceae > Methylaequor > Methylaequor ceniphilum. The sequence goes on from CACMWI010000001.1 coordinate 12,434, forward strand.
ATAAATTTTGAAACATTTAAGGATGGAAGACCTTTTACTTTCGCAAAAATATTAAGAAAAAAACACAATTTTAAAGGTGAGCTTAGAGCTGTTGGTCATGTTCTTCCAGATCAGTTCGTATTTTTGATTAGATGTGGCTTTGATTCTGTTGAAATAAAAGAGGAGGATAAAGATATTTGGCTAGAACTTTTAGAAATGGACGAAGGTTTCTATTATCAGCCATGAGACCCGGTTGAATTACACAACCGGGTTTACATTTTTATGAAGCATGTTGCTTGGTAACGTGGCTATTTAAAAGCCCATATCGCCACCCATGCCGCCCATGCCGCCCATGCCACCCATGCCGCCAGCGCCAGGCATAGGAGGCATTGGATCTTTTGGCTCTGGCATTTCAGCAACCATTGCTTCAGTTGTCAAAAGCAGTCCTGCGATTGAAGAAGCGTTTTCTAGAGCTGTTCTTACAACTTTAACAGGATCAATAATTCCTGACTTTACGAGATCCGTATATGTCTCAGTTTGAGCGTCAAAGCCGTGATTAGCGTCTTTTTGTTCTAATAATTTTCCAATTACGATTGAACCTTCAACACCAGCATTTTCAGCGATCTGTCTTGCTGGAGCCTCAAGAGCTTTTCTAATTATATCAATTCCAGCGTCTTGATCAGGATTATTGCCTTTAAGACCATCTAACGACTTAATTGAATAAAGCAGTGCTGTGCCTCCACCAGGAACAATTCCTTCTTCGACTGCAGCACGAGTTGCATTAAGTGCATCATCTACTCTATCTTTTCTTTCTTTAACTTCGACTTCGGTAGAACCACCAACATTAATTACAGCAACTCCACCAGATAATTTAGCTAATCGTTCTTGTAGCTTTTCTTTATCATAGTCAGAAGTAGTGGTTTCTATCTGAGTTTTAATTTGTTCACACCTTGCTTTAACATCAGAAGAGTTTCCACTACCGCTTACAACTGTAGTGTCTTCTTTGTCAATTCTTACTTTTTTGCATGAACCAAGGTCTTGAATTCCAACATTCTCAAGTTTAATGCCAAGTTCCTCGCTTATGACTTGTCCACCCGTTAAGATCGCTAGGTCTTCAAGCATTGATTTTCTTCTATCTCCAAACCCAGGAGCTTTCACAGCAGCAACTTTTAATCCACCTCTGAGTTTATTAACTACTAATGTGGCTAAAGCTTCTCCCTCAACATCTTCGGCGATAATTAATAGTGGTTTTCCAGATTTAACTACCGCTTCGAGAAGAGGTAACAAATCTTGAAGGTTTGAGAGTTTTCCTTCATTCAAAAGAATGTAAGGGTCTTCAAATTCACAAATCATTTTTTCCGCATCAGTTATAAAATAAGGAGATAGATATCCTCTGTCAAACTGCATTCCCTCCGTGGTTTCTAATGTTGTATCTCGTGTTTTGGACTCTTCGACAGTAATAACTCCATCCCGACCAACTTTGTCCATCGCTTCAGAAATCTTCATACCAATCTCCTCTTCGCCATTAGCTGAAATAGTTCCTACTTGAGCTATCTCAGAGGACGAGCCTAACTTTTTAGCCTTAGACTTTAAATCATTTAAAACTTTATCAACTGCAAGATCAATTCCTCTTTTTAAATCCATGGGATTCATACCAGAGGTTACTGCCTTTGCACCTTGTTTTACAATTGCTTGAGCTAGTACTGTAGCAGTTGTAGTACCGTCTCCTGCAGAGTCAGAGCTTTTGCTAGCCACTTCCTTAACCATTTGAGCTCCCATATTTTCAAACTTATCTCTAAGTTCTATTTCCTTAGCTACTGAAACACCGTCTTTAGTAACTCTTGGTGCACCAAACGATTTATCTAAAATAACGTTTCTCCCCTTAGGTCCTAGTGTTACTTTGACGGCATTAGCGAGTGCATCCACACCTGAGATCATTAAATCTCTTGCATCTGAACCGTATGATATTTTTTTTGCTGACATTTTTTTCTCCTTACTTTTAAATTATTCTAAAATACCCATGATGTCTGACTCTTTCATAATTAAGACATCTTGACCATCTAACTTAACTTCAGTACCAGACCATTTACCAAATAAAATTTTGTCACCTTTCTTTACATTCATAGGCTTAGATTTTCCATCTTCGGTAATCTCTCCGGGGCCAACTGCTAGCACTTCGCCTTCACTTGGTTTTTCTTTCGCTGTGTCTGGGATTATGATCCCGCCCGAAGATTTCTCATCTGTTTCGATTCTTTTGACGACTACTCTGTCGTGCAATGGTTTAAAATTCATATTGAACATCCTTTCTTACACTTTCCAAAAATGAGTTTTATTAGCACTCATCACATACGAGTGCTAACATAATTACGATTATTTTTTATGTCAAGACTTTTCTAAAAACTAAATTCGTTAAGAATAAATGTTTCTAGCTTTTTCACGCTTTCTTCAATTGAGTATTTTGATGTATTAATGACAAGATTTGGCATTTCTGGTGGTTCGTATGGTGAGGATACGCCTGTAAAGTTTTTGATCTCACCTTTCATTGCTTTAGCATAAAGTCCTTTGACGTCTCTTTTTGAACATACCTCTAGAGAAGCCTCAATGTATATCTCACGAAAAATCTCAGGTCTTATGTCTCTAGCCTTTTTCCTCTCACTTCTATACGGAGAAATTAATGAAACTAAAACAATAAAACCGGCTTTAGTGAATAAATTTGCAACCTCAGCAGTCCTCCTGATATTTTCTGTCCTATCCTCTGGTGAGAAATCTAAGTTTTTATTCAGTCCAATTCTTAGGTTATCTCCGTCTAATGAAAAAACATTGATATTTTTTTGAAATAGCCTTTTTTCTACATTTTTTGCAATGGTACTTTTTCCCGCACCTGATAGACCAGTAAGCCACACAATCCCTGGTCTATGATTATATTTTATTGATCTGTCAATTTCACTTACAGCATAGTTTACTGGAATTATGTTCTGATTTAAATTATCTCTGTATTCTCTCTGATCAGGGTAATTTCTTATATCAACTATCCCTCCAGCAACAATCTCTTTTTCATCAAGCAAACAAAATCTTGAAGTAGACTTATTGAATGTGTAATCATCCATTGGGATTAACTCAGACGAATGAATTACAACCTCGCAAATATCATTTTTTTCAACATTTGTTTTTTTTTTTTCAATAAGACTTTCCACATCAATAATTTTTTTTATTTTGTTTATTGAAACCTCGTATTCACCTGTATTGATCTTCATCAAATATTTTTTATTGAAAGATATTTTTTTTTTACTCAACCAAAACAGTCTTGATTCAAATCTATTGGTCAGTTGAGGCGGAGCCTTGATGTCTGATGCCATATTCCCTTTATCAACAAAAATTTGATCACTCAGTGTAATTCCAATACAGGCTCCAACTTCATATTCTTTTTTTGCTTTAGGCCATACTTCTAGTGTTTTAACATTCACAATTTCGTTTGAGGGAAGAAAAATAAGTTTAGTCCCGCTTTTAATTTTTCCTGATTCGATTCTTCCTACAATAATTCTTTTATCTCCCAACTTATATATGTCCTGAACTGGGAATCTAATGAATTCAGATTTATTATTTTCGTGAATTTTGTATTCATCTAGAACCTGAATGAATGAAAAACCTTTGTACCATTCCGTTTCCTTGCTTAAAGTAACAATATTGTCTCCTTTTCTTGATGATATTGGAATAGATGAGTATGACTTAATTCCTATCTTTGAAAGAAATGTTTCAAGGTTGGATTTAATATTCAAAAATTTGCTTTCAGAATAGCCAACTTTATCCATCTTATTGTAAAGTGTTATTACTTTTTCAAAACCTAGCAACTTTAGAAGATAAGAATGTTTTTTAGTTTGTTGTTTTATGCCCTCGTTTACGTCAACAATCAAGATTGCTATGTCCGCTGAAGCAGCGCCTGTAATCATATTCCTTATAAACTCTTTATGACCTGGTGCATCAATGAACACATATTTTCTTTTTTTGGTTTTAAAAAAAATTCTGGTTGTATCTATTGTAATTCCTTGGTCTCTCTCATCCTGAAGTGCATCAAGTAAAAATGCAAATTCAAATTCATTCCCTCTTTTTTGACTTGCTTTTTTTAACTCACTATATTTTTCTTCTTGTATTTCTCCTATATCATAAAGCAATCTCCCAATAAAAGAAGATTTTCCATGATCAACATGCCCTACAATCACAATTCTTGGTACATCTAAATTTTTATTATTCTTCATACTACATGTAGCCTTTTGATCTTAACCTTTCGAAAACATTTTCTTCTTCATGATCCATTGTTCTACCCGATCTCTCAGATGTTTTGCTTATTTTTAATTCTTCAATAACTTCGTCAACGTTTTTTGCTGAACTTTCCACTGGCAATGTGATATCTTCATCACCTAAAGATCTGTATCTTTTTCCATTTTTTGAAAAATATAAATCGACTACAGGAATTTTCTCACACTTTATATATTCCCAAATATCAATTTCAGTCCAGCTCAATAATGGATGAATTCTAACATGAACGGATTTCGGATAATTAAAGTTTGATTGATCCCAAAATTCTGGAGGTTGATTTTTAATATCCCATGTTCCAGAGTCTGTACGTGGACTAAAAATTCTTTCCTTCGCCCTTGTTCCTTGCTCATCTCTTCGAATACCTGCAATAATTCCTCGAAAATTTTTTTCCTTTATTATATTTCTCAAACCTTCAGTCTTTCTTGCAGCAGAACGGGCGGCAGGTGGTAGTGATGGATCAATTTTATGGATGGAAGGACAAGATCCCTTAATTAAATTTAGATCCCATTTTTTTACATATTTATCTCTGAAAGAATACATTTCTTTGAATTTTTTTCCTGTGTCAACATGAACTACTGGAAACGGTATTTTTCCAAGAAAAGCTTTAAACGCCAACCAAATCATTACATTAGAATCCTTTCCTAACGACCAAAGAAGAGCTATGTTAGGAATTGATCTGTAAGCTTGCCTGAAAATGAAAATACTCTCATTTTCCAATTTATTTAAGTTTGACTGCATTTATTTATTGTAACTATAATGTATACCACATTCTGTTTTTATATTGTCTGTCCATCTTCCAGATCTTGGATCATTTACGTTTGAAGACTTTATCGTACAGTTCATGCATCCTATTGACAAATACCCTTTTGTAAAAAGTGGATGTTTTTTTATCTTGTGAAGATCAAAATATGATTCTACAAATGATTTTTTTACAGATGCAAGTGGATTTACAACGACCTTTTGATTTAAAAATTCAAATATTTTTAAGAATTTTCTTTCACCTTTGTGGTACGATTTTCTACCGGAAATCCAAGCTTGATAATTCTTTAGTTCTTTTTTTAAAGGAATCACTTTTCTTATATTACAACATGAATCAGGATTAGATTTCCAAAGATTTCCATCTTTATCATTTTTAACCAAATCATAACTATTAGGGAAAATTTCCTTGCAATTTTTTAATTCTAGTTTTTGAATGAGATAATTCTTATATTCAATTGTTTCTTTAAATAAAAAATTTGTGTTAATTAAAATCACAGGAAAGTTTCTGTCTATTTGAGAAATCATGTGAAGGATTATCGCAGATTCAGTTCCAAACGAGCACACATATGCTATTTTATTTTTGAATATTTCTTCGATAGTCATCCTCAAGATCAATTCTGGTGGTGAATCTTTATATTTTTTGTTTAAATTTTTTAAATAAATTGAATGATGAGCCATACTATTTCATAATTTTTTTAATTTAATTTGTCAATAAGATATGTTAAATATAATTAACTACAGTAAAATAATGTATTTTTTTTTGAGAATTAAAAATTATTAATATAAATATGGAGACATATTTTAAAAAATATAAGGTTACTTGGCTTTTGCTAAACTTATTTATGGTGACAGTCATGGTTGTAATTGGTGGTATTACAAGGATTACCGATTCTGGATTGTCAATGACAACATGGAATTTTTTTAAAGGAATCATACCACCTCTTAATAATGAAGATTGGATAAACCTCTTTAATCTGTACAAAGAATATCCTGAATACAAATTGAAAAATTTAGGGATGTCACTTCCTGAGTTTAAAAAAATTTTTTTCTGGGAATATATTCATAGAATTTGGGGAAGATTAATTGGTTTGACTTTCTTTTTACCTCTCATTTTTATTTGGCTTAAAGGTGGATTTAATTTTAAAGAAAAGAGACTGATAATTATCCTTTCCTGTTTAGGTTTTTTCCAGGGCTTCATGGGATGGTATATGGTTGAAAGTGGCCTAATTGACAAGCCAGATGTTAGTCATTTTAGGTTATCTGCACACCTACTTACTGCTTTTTTTATCTATTCACTACTACTTTATTTTTTTTGGACAATCATATCCGAAAAAGGGGGTGTTACTAAACAATCAAAAAAAATCAAACATCATAAAGTAAACTTTACAATTTCATTAATTTTGTTATTTATCACTATCTCTGCCGGAGCTTGGGTTTCAGGAACTGATGCTGGTTTAGCATATAATAATTTTCCATTAATGGGTGATAAAATTTTACCGCCTATCCTAACATCCGAGGATCAATATCTGCTTAGCAACTTTTTATCAGATCAAGGATTTCTTCAATTTCTTCACAGAGTTTCTGCTACGGTAACACTTCTTTATGTTCTCCACACAGTTTTCAAAGCGAAAAGAGACGGGTTTTTTGATGATATAAAAATTTTATTTTATTTTTTAACAATAATGATAATTCTTCAGTATACGCTTGGAATAATTATTTTAAAGTTGTATGTGCCTATTTATTTAGGTCTGATGCACCAAATAGGATCATTATTTATGTTAACTTTGATTGTTATTTCAATTTGCGAATGTAATAAAAAAAGGGCGTTTTAACAACGCCCTTTTTTAGGATTAAAAGAAAGGATATTTAGTTTAAAAACTTTTTCCTATAGAAAATATAACTTGATCACTTTCAACATCAGCTCCGTAACCATCGATAGTTGTGTAACTCAATCCAAGATCAAGCCCAAACGCGCTAGTAGATAATGAAGCCATATAATCAGAATAAGCATTTCCACCTTCCATTTCTGACCCAGTGAAACCGGCTGATCCTGAGATAGTAAATGGAGTATTTGGAACCGCAATTTCCGCGCTTACATTTTGATAGTCATACTCATCCTGTTGAAAGCCTGAAGGAGAATAACCATAATAGTATGAAATCCCAATATCAGTTACTGGGTTGGGAACAGCTAAACTTAATGATCCATAATATTCAAAGAAATCAACATTTCTTGCACCATTGGCAGTATTTTCATCAGTCATACCTGGATAGTCATAATATAAGAAACCAACATCATATGAGAAGTAGTCTTCTAACAATGGAACTGCACCAGCAAATCCACCATAATAGTCTAATTCGTTTCCTGACAATGTATTGGTTCCTCCTGAGACGTTTGAGCCCCAGAATCCAACATAAGCGTCAATGTAGGTATCTAGCAAAGTAACTCCGTAATCTAATCCACCTTGAACAGCAGATTGACCGTCATTTTGACGCTCACCTCTCCAAACATATTGTGAATAGTAAGCAACATTAGCTGAAATTTCACCGTATGGTAATTTATCGGGAAATTCAAAAGATTTTACCGGACTTGCTATTGCAAAGGGTACCGATAAAGCAGTAACTGTAATTAATTTTTTTAACATTTATTTCCTTCCTTTTTTGTTAAATAGATAAAAATTAGCAAAATGACTAATTTTTAAGCACTTTTTAGAATTGTAGAATTATTAATCAGTATTATAAAAATAAAATAAATTCTTTAAGAAATCAAGGGTTTTTAACATTATTTTGACAGAATATTATATTTTGTTGTAAATTTACAACTCCTGTTGTCTTAACCCTATAATCTCTGTATTGTAGCTTAAATTAACTTTATTAATTATCAAATTGGAATATTTAATTTACATTTCTTATATTTCTCTGGCCTCTTGGTTATATATATCATTTCTTCACGGAAGATCATTCTCAAGTGATGAGGGTTTGTTTTGGAAAAATGAAATTATTTTCGAAGAAAAATTAAATTTCAATAAACAATTGGTCTTTACCGATTCGATTTGCATAATGATACCAGCAAGAAACGAAGAAAAAACAATTTTAAAGACTTTAAACTCAATCAAGAATCAAAGTTATGAGAATCTTCAAGTTTTAGTAATTGATGACAACAGTTCAGATAAAACTAGAAAAATAGTAAATAGATTTAAAAAAGGTTTTAAAAAGTTAAAACTTTTAAAAGGGAAGCAATTACCTCCAGGATGGGTTGGCAAAACTTGGGCATTAAAACAAGCAGTAGATCAGGCAAATAAAAAGTTTTTCAATTATTATTTATTCGTTGATTCTGATATTACATTTTCAAAAAATTTATTAAAAAAGGTAATTCATTTTTCAAAATCAGAAGATTTTTTAATGATTTCTTTAATGGCAAAATTAAATTGTAATTCATTTTGGGAAAAGATGCTTATTCCATCTTTTATTTTTTTTTTTCAAAAACTATATCCATTTAATAATGTAAACAATAAAAAAAAAAACTTGGCTGCAGCTGCTGGTGGTTTTATTTTCTGTAAATCATCAGAGTTTAAAAAAGAAAACCTATATAACAAAATCAGAAATAAAGTAATCGATGACTGTAACCTTGCAAAATTATTAAAAAAAAATGGAGCAATTTGGTTGGGCCTTACTAATCAAGTTAAAAGTGGACGAAGTTATAATAATCTTAAGAGCATATGGAACATGGTTTCTAGGACAGCATTTGAGCAATTAAATCATTCTTTAAGTTTATTATTTATTTGTGTCTTAGGACTAATCATTATTTATCTTTCCCCATTAGCTGTCGTGTTAATTATTTTATTTTTTTTTCAATTCGATTTACAAAACTTACATTTCGTTTTAGTTAATTTTACTTCGTTTATTTTTATGATTATGATTATTCTGCCTACGCTAAATTTTTATGGCGTAAATAAAAATTTTGCATTAGCAATTCCAGTTACTGCAGTTTTATATATTTGTATGACAATAACATCTGCTGTAAATCATATGTTGTTTTTTGGAAATACATGGAAGGGGAGGAAGTATTAAAAAAATAAATGACAAATATATTTACTCTCTACTATCTGGAAAAAGTTTTCAAGATGAAAATTTTCCAGTTGCATCATTCATGATAAATAAAAAGTTAAAAGAATTTATTAGACATTTTTATTTCTTTGCAAGAACATCCGATGACATTGCTGACCATGAAAAACTTAAACCAACAGAAAAACTTAACATTCTAAATTATTTTGATAAATGTTTAAAAGAGAAAAAAAAAACGGATATTTCTGTTTTAAATAAACTTATAATAACCTTCTGTCGCCATGAATTTGCCCAAGTATGTTCGAGACAACTTTTAGTAGCATTCAAGTTAGATGCAAAAAAGAAAAGATATAAAAATTGGTCAGAACTTATCAACTATTGCAAATATTCCGCAAATCCAGTTGGCAGATATTTTATCAACCTCACATATCACGAGAAAAAAAAAAAAATTAATAATAGAAATATTATTTTTCAAGGAGCAGATAATCTTTGCACAGCATTGCAAATTATTAATCATCTCCAGGACTGTCAAAAAGATTATATCTATCTCAATAGAGTTTATTTGCCAATGTCATATTTCAATAAATGTTCAATAAAAGTTGAAATATTAAAGAGAAGCAAAAATAACAGTAAGTTTAATGACTTAAAAAGATTAGTAATTGATAGAGTAGAAAAATTACTAGATGATTCAAAAAAAGGAATTGATTTAATAGAAGTAGGAAGATTAAAGAAAGAAACATTAATTATTTTATATATTGCTAAAAGATTATGTTTTCTGCTAAAAAAGAATAATCCCTTAGAAAAAAAAATAAAATTATCACGTATTGATTTGATTTTTTGTTTTATTAAAGGAATAATAAGTAATTAGAATTAAATTTCTAATTATTTAAGTAAAAGTTTATATGAAGACCCAAACCAACCTACTAGATAAAGTTAAGTATCCAAAAGATCTAAAAAACTTCTCTGACAAACAACTCAAGTTAATTTGCAAAGAACTTAGAAATGAAGTTGTTGATGCTGTTTCAGTGACTGGTGGACATCTAGGTGCCGGACTTGGTGTAGTTGAGTTGACAATTGCGATCCATAGTGTTTTTAACACTCCAAAAGATAAATTGATTTGGGATGTGGGACATCAATGTTATCCACATAAGGTGATTACAGGAAGAAGGGATAAAATTAGAACTATTCGGCAACCAGGAGGTCTTTATGGGTTTACCAAAAGATCAGAGAGTGAATATGATCCATTTGGCGCCGCACATTCTTCTACATCGATTTCCGCTGGACTTGGAATGGCAGTTGCGAGAGACCTAAAGAAAGAAAATCACAATGTAGTCTGCGTAATCGGAGATGGAGCTATTAGTGCTGGTATGGCATACGAAGCAATGAACAATGCAGGTTCAATGAATGCAAGACTTATTGTGATTTTGAATGACAATGACATGTCTATCGCTCCACCCGTTGGTGCAATGAGTGCTTACTTATCGCGATTATTATCAACAAAGACATTTCAATCAGCTAGAACATTAGCCAAACAGATGGCAAAAAAATTCCCAAAAAGTTTCCAGAATATGGCAGCTAAAGCCGACGAGTATGTTAGGGGAATGGTTACAGGTGGCACATTATTTGAGGAACTTGGCTTTTTCTATCTTGGCCCTATTGATGGCCATAATCTAGATCACCTTCTTCCTGTTTTAAGAAACTTAGAAAAATCAAAATGGGATGGTCCAGTATTTCTCCATGTTGTCACCAAAAAAGGTTATGGTTATGAGCCAGCAGAAAAATCTGAAGACAAGTATCATGGAGTGAGTAAGTTCAACGTTGTAACTGGTGAACAAGTCAAATCTACCTCTAAAATACCAAGTTACACAAAAGTTTTTGCAGATTCACTTATAAAGTTGGCAAAAAAAGACAAATCAATAGTCGCGATTACTGCTGCAATGCCTTCTGGTACAGGATTAGATCATTTTCAGAAAGCACATCCTTCAAGAACATTCGATGTAGGAATTGCAGAACAGCACGCAGTAACTTTTGCTGCAGGGCTTGCTTCTAGAGGGATGAAACCTTACGCAGCTATTTATTCAACCTTTCTTCAAAGAGCTTACGATCAAGTTGTTCATGATGTTGCAATTCAGTCCTTACCTGTAAGATTTGCAATTGACAGAGCCGGTCAGGTTGGTGCAGACGGAGCAACACACGCTGGGTCCTTTGATTTAGCATATCTTTGTACGCTTCCGAACTTTATAGTAATGGCACCAAGTAACGAAAACGAACTTGTGAATAGTATTGCTACCTCGGCTACTATCAATGATAGACCATCAGCATTTAGATATCCAAGAGGGGAAGGAATTGGTGTTAAAATAACTGAGCAACCTGAAATATGGAAAATAGGAAAAGGTAAAATTATTACGGAGGGAAATAAGATTTGTATCTTATCCTTGGGAACAAGATTGAAGGACTCTTTAGACGCCTCTCAAATTTTAGCCTCTTATGGTTTACCAACTACAGTTGCTGATGCAAGATTTGCAAAACCGATAGATCAACTTCTTATAACTCAACTGGCAAGGGATCATGAAGTTTTAATTACGGTTGAGGAGGGTTCAATCGGTGGTTTTTCAGCTCAAGTAATGTCATTTCTTACAAAATCTGGTGCACTAGATCAGGGTCTTAAATTTAGACCAATCTTCTTCCCTGATAAATTTGTAAACCATGGAAAACCAGATGAGCAAAATATTGAATGCGGTGTTGATACAGACAACATCGTGAAAACAGCACTTGGAGCCTTAGGAATTTCTTATCCCAGAAAATTCAATCTTGAAAGAGCTTAAGCACATATAAATCGTTAATATGATAGTCGATGACCAAATCGAAGTTAAAAAGATTGTAAAAAAATCTGGCTCATCGTTCTTTTGGGGGATGAATATTTTAGATTCAGAGAGAAAAAGAGCTATGTTTTCAATTTATGCTTTTTGCAGAATTGTTGATGACATAGCTGATGAAATAAAAAATAAAAGATTAAAAATAGAAAAACTTAAATCTTGGAAAAAAAAAATTAACAATATCTTTGAGTCAAAAAAACTAAAATCTAGCATAGAAAAAGAGCTTAAAATTGCCATTGAAAAGTTTCAGCTAGAAAGACTTGATTTTTACGCTATCATTGATGGAATGATGATGGATGCAAAAAGTGACATAAAATTTCCAAAAAAAAAGAACCTTGAATTATACTGCGACAGAGTCGCCGTCGCAGTGGGCTATTTATCTATTAGAATATTTGGATTATCAGAAAAGGAAAAAAAATATGCTTTTTACCTAGGTAGGGCTTTCCAACTTACAAATATAGTGAGAGATTTTTATGAAGATCTTAAGAGAGGAAGATGTTATATTGCATCGGAATATTTATCAATATATGGAGTCAAGAAAGATATTAAAACAATAATGCATGATCCAAAACTTCAAAATATCCTGCAAGACATTTTGCATGAAGCAAATGTATTTTTTGAAAAATCTAATATCGAAGCAAAAAAAATAAGTAAGAAGCAAATTATTGCATCTGAAATTATGAAAACATTTTATAAAGCAATTCACACAAAAATGTTTAAAAAGAAGATCAATATAGAAAAAAAAATTAAACTTAATTATTTTCAAAAAATTTATATATTAGTTTTATTTGCAGTAAGGTACTAAAGTTTTGAAAAATATTTATATAATAGGTGCAGGGCTTGCAGGCTTATCTGCTTCTGTACACGCAGTAAAAAGAAATTACAAAGTAAACGTCTTCGAATCATCAAATCTAATGGGTGGGAGATGTAGGTCATTCTTCGATAAAAAAATAGGACAAGAGATTGATAACGGAAATCATCTTGTCTTTTCAGCTAATAAAAATTTTTACGAATTATGTAAAATTGTAAGGTCATTGGATAGTCTTCAATTATTACCGTTTGATCTTGATTTCTATGATAAAAAGCAGTCTCTTTATTGGAATATAAACTTAGAAAAGATCAATCTTTTTAAAATTATTATGAACAAATTAGAATTAATTCCAGGAACCAGTTTATTAGATTATTTGTCGATCTTTAAATTTTTTTTTACAAAAGAAAATAGCACCGTGCATGATATTATTGGAAATTCCAATATCTACAGTACATTTTGGGATCCTTTAACTTTAGCTGTTATGAATACTTCCAGTGAAAACGCTTCAGCAAAAATCTTAGCTTTTGTTCTAAAAGAGACAATTTTAAAAGGAAAAAAAAATTGTAATATCTATCAACCAAAGGTGAATTGGAATAACTCAGTTATCGAACCCTGTGCTAATTTTCTAAAAAAGAAAGGATGTGAAATTAATTTAAAAAATATTTTAAAAAGTATTAAAATAAAAAATAATTTTATTACCAGGTTAGAATTTATTAATAATTCTGTCGAGGTTAAGGAAAATGATTTAGTTATTTTTGCAATACCACCGTCAAATTTTTCAAAATTTTTTCCAAACCTTTCTTTACCAAAAAATTATAATTCAATTGTTAACGTTCATTTCAAATTAACAAAAACTATAAAAGAAAAGTTTTCAAAGAAAATAATTGGGTTTATTAATTCACATACGCATTGGTTATTTATAAAAAAAAATTATTTGTCTGTTACTATAAGTAATGCAAATCACCTAAATAATCTCGATTCTAACGAAATTGCTAATATTGTTTGGAAAGAAATTTGTAGCTACATGAAAATCAAACACAGAATAACAAGTTTTCAGGTTGTTAAAGAAAAAAAGGCAACTCTAGAACAATCACCCACAAACTTTAATCTCGTTAAAAGATTAAAAGAAATCCCTTACAATGTCAGGATATCTGGTGATTGGACACAAACATCGCATCCTTGCACAATAGAAGGTTCAATCTTGTCAGGGAAAAGAGCTATTCCACTATAGAAAAAGTTTTAAAATGAAAAGTTTAAAAGATATTATTGATAATTTTCAACATTCTTATGGCAAGCTCCTTAAAAATCAAAACCGTAAAAGACTTAAGCAAGGTTGTTACGTATATGAGTTAGAAGCAGACACTACTATCACATCAGAATATATTCTGCTAATGCATTTTCTTGGAAAAATTGAAATAAAATTACAAGAAAAAATGGTTAAATATATTTTAAGTAAGCAAAATCAAGAAGGAGGTTGGCCACTTTTTTATGATGGTGAGACTGATCTTAGTGCTTCAGTGAAGGCTTATTATGCTTTAAAGCTTGCAGGTGTAGATAAAAACTCGAGCGAAATGATAAAAGCGAAAAAATGTATATTACTTAACGGAGGGATTGAAAAAGCAAATGTGTTTACGAGAATAACTCTGGCACTTTATGGTCAAATTACTTGGAGTTCAATTCCATTTATGCCAATTGAAATTATGCTTTTTCCAAATTGGTTCCCATTCAATATTTATAAAATATCTTATTGGTCAAGAACTGTTCTCGTTCCCCTTCTTATCATAATGCGAAGAAAACCAATTGCACAGAACCCTAATAGAGTTTTCATAAAAGAATTATTTAAAAACCCGAAAAACCATTCGGGAAAAATTAAATTAATTGCAAAAAAAAATTTACTTTCGAGAACATTTATTTATTTAGATAAGTTAGCGATATTTATTTTTTCTTTCTTCACCAAGAGCTTCAAGGATAAATGTGAAAATTTTGCCTTGAAATGGATTTTAAAAAGACTGAATGGGTTGGATGGTTTAGGTGGAATTTTCCCTGCAATGGTAAATACCCTAATTTCCCTGACAATTTTAGATAAAAATAAATATCTCCAAGAGATTAAAATAGCTCAAAAAGCTATAGATAAACTTATTGTTGAAAAGAAAGAATACGCCTACTGCCAACCCTGTTTTTCTCCTGTTTGGGACTCTGGATGGATGGGTATAGTTAATATTGAGAACGGAATTCTAGATGATAGGCTTGCAGAATGGTTTTTAAAAAAAGAAATAAAGATTAAAGGTGATTGGTCACACAAAAACAGTGAAGTTGATGAAGGAGGTTGGGCTTTCCAATTTAATAATGATTACTACCCTGATGTTGACGATACAGCATTGGTTGGTATGTTTTTGGACAGATACAATAGAATAAAGAAAAAAAAATCAATAGAACTTGCAATCGAAAGAACTAGAAAATGGATTGTTGGAATGCAATCTAAGAATGGAGGTTGGGGTGCGTTTGATATTGATAATGTACATTATTCTCTTAATTCAATACCATTCGCTGACCATGGCGCACTTCTTGATCCACCTACTGCGGACGTTTCAGCACGTTGCCTCAGTTTCCTAAAACAACTAAACAACCCAAGAGACAAGAATTGCATTGAAAAAGCAACAAATTACCTTTTATCTGAACAAGAGAAAGATGGGAGTTGGTTTGGTAGGTGGGGAACAAATTATATTTATGGAACGTGGTCAGTTTTGTCTGCCTTAAATTTAGTAGAATTTAAGAATAAAAAAGCAGTTTTTGATAAAGCAATTAATTATTTAAAAAGTAATCAGAGAAATGACGGTGGTTGGGGTGAAGACGGGAAGTCTTATTACAAAAATTTTGAGAATTTTTCAAAAAAAAGTACTCCCTCTCAAACATCATGGGCTATCATGGGGCTTTTAGCGGCAGGTCAGATAAACAGTCCAGAGGTGGAAAAAGGAATGAAATATTTAACAAATAAAGATACCAAATTTCAAGAAGATCATTACACAGCTGTAGGGTTTCCAAAAGTTTTTTATCTGAAATATCATGGTTATGCTGAATATTTTCCACTTCTTGCAATATCTAAAGTAAAAAACCAATTAAAAAAGAATTCGATTTTTCCGGCTTATGGAACATAAAAAAAAAATCAAGAAAATTGGTTTCATTTTTGGCTTGAAGAAGGAAATGAAATTAGTCTCCCGCACAAATAATAATAAATTTTGTGTTTATGGTTATGGAAAATCTTCAAAGGAAGCAACCAAAAAATTGTTGAAGTTAGGAGTAGATATTGTTGTAAATTTTGGTTTTGCGGGTTCCGTATCAAAGAGCTTAAAAAATGGCGACATCGTATTTGTAAATAAAATATTAAATGAAAAAAATAAAAAACTTACACCATCAAAATTTAATCAAGATTTCTTCAAAAATTTAGAAAAAAAAATTGAATTTGTGAAGTGTAATTTACTTACCGTTCAAAAGATTGTTGGCGATAAAAGAGCAAAATTAAGAATTGTAAAAAAATTTAAATCAATCTCAGTGATTGATATGGAAGCTTATCATATTAAGGAAGAACTTTTGAAAGTAAATATCCCAATGTTATCTTTCAAAGTAATATTTGATGATCTAACTTTTGACATACCCTCTTATATTTTAGATTGTATCAATGATAAGGGTGAACTAAAAATAGTTCACTTTTTAAAAAGCTTGATCCTAAAACCACAAAGAATTTTTGAGCTTATGAATGTAAACTTTAAATTTTCAAAAAGTAAAAAAGTTCTCGAGAGTCTTGTTAATTCTTTTTAAATATAGGTTACGCTATTGCTTTTTAGCTAAATGGCTTTGCGGATTAATTGCTGCACCAGCAGATGGAATGGGTGAGTTGTTTGATTCATTATGCTTTTGTTGTGCATGCAGTTTTTTCATCATCTCACTTACATGCGTATCGTGAAAAAAATCTGGGTCTCTGGATTTACTTATATCAATTTCTTCGGCCATCGCTCCCTCTGTTTTAGGTCCTTTTATTGCAACGGCTGCTGCTTTTAAAGGATTAGTGAAAACATCTGTAACAGCCGAAGCTTCGTAACCACAGTGTGCCATGCAATCGGAACACTTGTCATAATTTCCAGTTCCATATTTGTCCCATTCTGTATCATTCATAAGTTCTTTAAATGATTTCACATAACCTTCTCCAAGAAGATAGCATGGTTTTTGCCAACCAAATATATTTCTAGTAGGGTTCCCCCAGGGCGTACATTTATAAGATTGATTGCCAGCAAGAAAATCAAGGTAAAGTCCAGAGTGACTGAAATCCCACTTTTTAAAGTCTTTTGACTTAAAGATATTTCTAAAAAAATTTTTGGTATTAGATCTTTTAATAAAATGCTCTTGATCAGGAGCTCTCTCATACGCAAAGCCGGGTGAAATAGTTATACCATCTACCTTAAGCTCATCAGTAACGTAGTTTAAAAATATTTTTAAATCGTCTGCGTGAGCATTGTCGAAAATAGTGCAATTAACATTACATCTAAAGCCTAATGATTTTGCTTTTTTTATAGCAGAAACGCATCTGTCAAAAACTCCCTCTTGACAAACTGCTTTGTCATGTTCTTCTTTCATCCCATCGAGATGAACTGACCAAGTGAAGTATGGGCTGGGCTTGTATTCAGACAACTTTTTTTCCATTAAAACTGCGTTTGTGCAAAGATAAACAAACTTTTTCCTTTTTATCAACTCTCTTACAATTTCTGGCATTTCTCTATGAATTAGTGGCTCACCTCCTGGTATTGAAACTATTGGGGCTCCACATTCCTCGACAGAATCTATGCATTCTTGAGTGGAGAGCCTTTGGTTTAAGATTTCTTTTGGATAATCAATCTTGCCACATCCGGCGCATGCAAGATTGCATCTAAAAAGAGGCTCTAACATCAAGACAAGCGGATATTTTGACCTACCAAGGATTTTCTGTTTTAGAATGTAAGAACCAACTCTTATTTGTTGTATTAGTGGAATGCCCATCGTCTAAATTTAATTAATTGTTATTTAAATGTAAAGTTTAATTTAGTGCCTCAATATTTGTAAGCTCGCGAGGAAGTTTAAAAACTATATTTTCTTCAATACCAGGCCTTTTCTCAATTTTAACCTCTCTAAATGATGAAATTCTCTTAATAACCTCTTTAACAAGTTCGTCAGGAGTTGATGCTCCTGAAGAAATTCCAATTGATTCTACATTATCAAACCATTTACTATCAAGGTCGTCAGCAGTTTCTATCAAATAAGTATCAACCCCTGATTCTTCTCCTAAGTCCCTCAATCTATTGGAATTAGAGCTATTTTTTGCTCCAACTACTAAGATTAAATTGACATGATCCACAAGATCCCTAACTGCGGATTGTCTGTTTTGGGTTGCATAACAGATATCTTTGACGTCTGGACCCTCGATTGCTGGAAATCTTTTTTTTAGAGCTTCTATTACTACCTTAGTGTCATCCACAGAGAGGGTGGTTTGACTTATATATGAGAGTTTTTGTGGATTTTTCACTTGAAGTTTAAAGACATCTTCTGTGTTTGAAACAAGATAGACGTCTCCAGAAATTCTTCCCATTGTGCCTTCGACTTCTGGATGACCTTCGTGACCAATTAAAATAACCTCATAACCTTTGGATGAGTATCTTTGACCTTCTTTATGGACTTTTGCTACAAGAGGACATGTCGCATCCAGAATAGGAAGTTTTCTATCTTTAGCAGTGTCTTCAATTCTTTGGGCAACTCCATGAGCGCTGAAGATTGTAACGGCACCAGCTGGGATCTGGTCAAGTTCTTGAACAAAAACTGCACCTTTGGAACTAAGATTATTAACGACTCTCTTATTGTGAACTATTTCGTGTCTAACATAGACTGGTGGACCATAAATTTTGAGAGCTCTCTCGACAATCTCTATTGCTCGTTCTACACCGGCGCAGAACCCTCGAGGTTGAGCTAAAAATACCTTTAAAGGTTTAAGTGTTTGTTTCATAACTATAAGCTTTCAAAATTTTCAAACCAGTTTACTGAATCCTTTATAGCACTTTTAATAGATCTAGGTCTATACTGAAGTTTCTTTTTTGCTTTTTCGGATGAAAAAAACATATTTTTAGTAGACATTTTTAAGCCATCCAAGGTAAGTTTTGGTTCTTTGCTAATAAAATATTTAAATAAAACTTCATTTACATGTGCTAAAGGTATCAGAAATTTTGGGTTAAGCTTTGTGACTATTTTAGATTTCTTTCCATACTCGCAAATGTAATCCAAAAAATCTTTAAATTTTAAATTTTCACCTCCTAAAATATATTTATCTCCAATCTTTCCATTTTTAAGAGCAAGAAAATGTCCGTCAGCTACATCATCTACATGAACAATATTTAATCCGGTGTCAACATAAGCAGGCATTTTCCCTCTTAATACATCATAAATGATTCTTCCAGTTGGTGTTGGTTTGTAATCACCGGGCCCAATCGGTGTAGAGGGATTAACAATGATACATTTCATTTTTTTTTTTTTTATGAATTTTTCAACAATCTTCTCAGCTAGATATTTTGATTTTTTATAATCACCAATCATATCTGAAAAAGTAACTGGAGTTTCTTCATTAGATTCGTTATTTTTATTTAATCCAAGTGTAGCTACACTTGAGGTATATATTAGGGTTTTATTTAAATCAGATGTTTGAATGCAAATATTCTCGGTTCCTCTTACATTTGAATCGTAAAGTTCTTTTGGTACTCGCGACCAAAGTCTGTAATCTGCTGCGACATGAAAAATAACGTCTGAATTAGCTATTGGTTTTTCTAAACTAGAAATATCTCTCAAGTCACCGTAAAAAAAATTTATTTTTGACCTAATTTTTTCTAGATTTTTTATATTTGTATTTTTTCGAACTAAAACATTTACCTTAAATTTTTTTTTTAAAGCAAGCCTTGTGATAGCTGAGCCTAAAAAACCATTGGCTCCTGTGATAAGGATTTTTTTATTCATTTTATTTTAATAGAAGTCTTGTGTTATAAAAGATAATAAATGAAAAGATTTTTATCCAACTTTTTTTATAATATTTTCCTGATATGTCTTATAATAAGCATCTTTATTGTTTTTCATTCTGAAACAAAAAGTGAAAATAAAGTTCTGGCAAGTGTTAACGAGTTGCATGAAAGTCTCATCAAAATATCTGATAAAACAATTAATATTGACAATTTAGCAATGATCGATGATGTAGTAAAAAATAGTTATGATTTAGAAAAAATGGGGAAAATAATAATTGGAATTGATTGGAAGCAAACGGATACAAAAACTCAGAAAGAATTTATAAATGTTTTTAAAAGATTTATTTCAGTAAATTATTTTAGAAGATTCAATAAAATCAATGAATTAGATTTTGAGCACCAAGCTGTAACAGATATTGAGGATAAATTTAAATTAGCCAGAGTAATCCTTAAAGCGGATAATGAAAGGTTTAAAATAGATTATTTGTTAGGTTTTAAAAATGAAAAATGGATAATATTTGATGTTTTATTAGATGGGTCCATAAGTGAAGTAGCAACAAAAAAATCAGATTTTAAAAAAATCATTGAAGAGAAAGGCGTAGGCGGTTTAGTAAAAAATCTGCGCATTAGAAATCAATTTTAGTTTTTTTTTACGAAAATTTCTCCCATTCCATCCATTTTAATGTCGCCGATTAATCTTATAAATTTATCTTTGTTACTGAAAGGTTGTAAACTTGAAACTTTTAAAAGATAATTATTTAACAAACTTAAAAAAAGTGACCGAAATTCTCCAGAATCAACAAAATTTGCACATTTAATTTTTTTTCTAAATAAGATTATTGAACCTCTTTTCATTCCTAAACCAAGTTGATCTCCAAAGTTCTTTTTTAATATTACAGTTCCAGCAATCATATTGTTGCAACAATTATTTCCAACATCTTGACCTACAAAAATGACTCCTCGTCTCATTTGGAGACCTAAAAAATTTCCTGCCTTTCCATTAATCACTATCAATCCCCCATTCATTCCGACCTTACTTCCTGGTAAAGGAGAACCTACGAAGTCACAAGCATTAGATTTTAGAAAAATCTTGCCACCTGTCATTCCCGAGCCAACGTGATGCTCACACGAGCCCTCAACAATAATTTTTCCGTTAATCATTTGTACCCCTAAAAACGATCCTACGTCTGATTTAATTCTCAAAGTACCTTTTTGCCATTTCCACCCTAAATAATCACAATTTCTGTTTGTACCAAAAATTATCAATTCGTTGTTATCACTTTTTAGAACTTGAATTTTGAATAATTCTTGAAGTTCGAATTCTTTGCTATCGTATAAAATATTTATCTTAGAAATAATTTTTTCTTCAAAATTAATTTTACTTAAATTTTTTAAATTCAATTCTGATTTAAAATTAATTTTAGCTTTCAAAATAATCTTTTTCATTAAATTAAATCCTTCAATTTAAATAAATAAGGTCCAAGTTTTCCACCATAATTTCCTGCTGATATTTTTGAAATGCCTTTTGTAGTTTTAGAGTTTAAAATTTCTGAGATACCCTCTTTCATAGCCAATTCTATATCTTCTCGATTAATACCATCAATTACAATTTCTAATACACAATTAGTTTCTTTATCCAGTTTTGATTTGGTGATAACTCCTCTCAAACTTGGACAATATTCAAAATTCGTCGAAGCTATTAAATTTTTATATTTTGAACCTACTTTTGATCCAGACCTAACAATACCACCTGGGAAGGGTAATATTACATTTTTAACCTCATTCATTTTCTTAACTGCTCGTTCAACAGCTCCAAGAACACTTTCAATATTATTCCCTAGAACAAGAAAATTTCCTCCACCAATCCCTTTCATTTGATATGCGAAGTCCTCACAAATAAATTCGCCGTCCATAACCGGTATTCTCCAAAACCTTTTATTATCTAAAAATTTTGAGATTTGATAACCATCTCCAAAATATCTAAGTGAATTACCAAGAGGTATTTTATCAGCGCTAATATTTCCTGAAAAAACTGCTGATGTTGGGCTTGTCATAATACATTGTCCTGTCCTGTTCAAAATTTGTTTTTTTAATTCATTTGAGGACATAGAAAATATAAGGATTGAAACTCCTGGTCTTCCATCTGGCGTCTCTTTATGTGATAATTCAGATTCTATACCCGCTTCACAACCGCACGCGATTACTGATGTTGCAAAACCACAAAAGGATTGAGCTGCTTTTTTTGCCCAATTAATATTTAATGCTGTTATAATTAGCCTTGAAGCTTTCATTGGGAATGCCTCAGCAAAAGTATTTTCAATTTTAATCATTATTTTTTAATTCTTTTACAAGCTCATCAAGCTGAATGTAGTTAGAATCTATCTTTTTTTCTAGTTTTAAGACACCTATTCCATCTGATCTCAATGCCATTCCATTTGAATCTATTCCTGGAGTTTTTACAGGAATAAAAATATCAAATTTTTCTTTTTTTATTACATTTGGGTGACCAATAAATATATTTTGTTTAAATTTTTCAATTTTTGGATTTGAGTTTAAATTTGATGTGTAAATCTGAATCGTTTTTTCTGATTTTTGAACATTTGCTGTATATTTAATTGGATTATATGAAAGTCCCCAGTCGTTGAATGAAACTGAAGCTGGAAAACCAGTTTTAATTACACAGCTATTTACGAATCCTGAAGAATTATTAAAACCAGAAATTTTAAATACTCTTAACTTCCTTATTTTATTGTTTATGAATTCTGTCAACTTTAATAATTGTTGTGTGAACATAAATCCATTCATTGGGTTAATAACTAATACAGGATATCTTGATGATTTTAATTCCTTTTGCAATGATTGGTGATTTACGTTCAATTTTTTTTGTTTAAAGAGATCAATAAAAAGATTGTAAATTGATGTATTGCCTTTGAGAATTATTTTTTTTTTAAAAGACGATATTTTTGTTGTGCAGATATGATAAATTTTATCCTGTGTTTTTTTACTACTCCAACTTAGGTTTTTTGAAAATCTCTCTAGAACATAACTATCAAAAGTTCCGATAAAAATTATCAAATCAGCTCTTTTTCTTAATTCATTAAATGAAACTAATGATCCGCCGTAAATTTGATAAGCAGCATAAAAATTATTAATTTCTTCCGCATCACAATGGTTTATTGATGATCTTAGACTCTCTGCCAAATCCAAAATTGAATGTTGAGATCTTTGATCGCAAATCAATCCATCGAAATGTAATGTTCTGCCCTTAATTATTTTCTTAATTTTGGTGATAGCAGTTGTCATTTCTGTTTTTTTTCCGTTTACTAAAGGAAACTGGTTTAACTTATAGTTTTTGATTTCATCATCTGTAATTAAATCTTTGTTTGTAGATCCAAACAAATAGAAGTCATCAAGGTTTTTTTGCATTATTTATTATATTTTATGTACGCAAATCTTGGGTCTACTGGAGTGCCTTCCAAAGAAGAATCTTCGTTTTTTGGATTCCATAATATAAATTCATCAATTTTCTCTGCTAAATCGAAGTCGAGCTGAGTTATGCCTTTCATAGAATGATTCATAAGTTTGACTTCAACAAAAGCGTATGAAACCTGAAGGTCTGGATGATGCCATGCCGATTCAGCAAGATGACCTATTGAATTTACAACCATCAAAGTTGATTTCCAACTATGTGTCTTAAAAGTTTTTCTTATCCATTTTCCGTCATATTCCCACCCTTTAAGTTTTTCGCTTAAAATTTCATTAACTTCTGATTCATTGAATACTTTGATTTTTTTATTCACTAGATTTCCTCCACTTTTTTTTTATGTAAAATGAAAATTTAATAATAGTATAGTTTAATTCTAAAATAAAAAGTAATTTTATGGAAAAAATCTTTGAAATTAAATCACCGGCTAGAATCCACATCGGGTTTTTAGATTTAAATTTTAATAGTAATAGAAAGTTTGGGAGCCTGGGTCTAACTATATCAGACTTTTTCTTTAGGATAAGAATTGAAAAATCTCAAAATATTGAGGTTGTTTCAAACTGTCTTTCAATTAAAAAAAAAACAATGAAAATTATTGAATTTCTTTGTTTAGAAAAAAGCATTTCAAATTTTAAAATTACAATTTTAAGTAAAATCCCGATTCATAATGGTTTAGGATCTGGAACACAACTTACTTTATCATTAGGATATTTGATAAGTGAATTTTTTAATTTAAATATGAATGTTAATCATATTGCACATATTTTTAATCGTGGAGTGCGTTCTGGGATTGGTATCGAATCATTCAAGAAAGGCGGATTTAATATTGATGTTGGAAAATTAGATGGATCCCCATACCCTCCCCTGAATATTTTGAATTTAAATTGGCCAAGTGAATGGAAAATTCTTCTCATAATGGATCAAAATATTACAGGTGTTCATGGAGAAACAGAATTAAAAGAATTTAGAGAATTAAAAAAATCAAAATTAATTAATTCAAATTCAAACTTTAAGTCACTTGTTATGAATATTATTCCAGGGATTATTGAGGAGAACTTCATAGAATTTTCGATCGGTCTCAGAGAAATTCAAGATAACATGTCAAAGTTTTTTTATGGAAACAAGAATAAATTTGCAAGCCCAATTATAGCAAAAATTTTTTTAAATTTAAAAATAAATGGTATTAATTGTTTTGGGCAGTCTTCATGGGGACCAACTGGTTTTATTTTTTTTGAAAACGCAAAAAAAAGAAATGAGTTGTTAAAATATTTAGAAAATTATATTAATTTAAACGGAATTAGAGGAATAAAATTATTTAAAGTTGATGGAAGGAATTTTGGAAAGAAATTGATAAAGAAAGAAAGGTTATGAACAAAAAAAATATTCTTCATATGATCAGCCCACAAGGTAATGTGAGTCCATTTGATGTCAACATGGCATGCGATGCTGGTTATGATTTAGTTATCCCTTACACAAACGTTAATCTTACTGATGTAAAAGGTTTGGTTCAGGATGCAATTTTTTCTAGATCAATTAATAATGCAAAAAAAACCGGAGTTTTTATTTGCGGAAAAGATGCGTCCTTAGCATTAGATATGATGAATACTGCAAAAGATTCTATGGTTCCGCCTTTTGAAATATCAGTTTTTCCTGACCCAGCAGGCTCATTTACAACAGCGGCAGCTATGGTTGCTTGTACAGAGAAAACATTAAAGCATAAATTTAATACAAACTTAAAAGATAAAAATATAATTATTTACGGTGGAAAAGGAATAGTTGGTGGGATTTCAGCAATAATGTGTGCTAAAGAGGGTTCAAAATGTACAATAGTGGGTTACGACGGTATTACAAATGTTAAAAAAAAAGCTGAAGAATACAAATCTCGATTTGGTGTTGATATAATTCCAGCAGACGGAACAACAGACGAATTAAATTCTTCATATTTACCCCAAGCAGATATAATTTTTTGTGCTGCAAGGGCAGGAACCCAAGTCATTAGTGAGGAACAATTAAAACTTGCAAAGAATACAAAGGTTCTTGCAGATGTTAATGCAGTTCCACCTGCAGGATTAGGTGGAGTGAATTTGAAAGATGATGATGCTGAACATCCTTGCGGCGGATTATCAATTGGGCCGTTAACTTCAGGTGATATAAAAGTAAAAACACAGTATAGGATGTTTGAAAAAATGTGTGCAGCTGACAACCCACTTTATTTAAATTTTGAAGAAGCACTAACTACCGCAAGAGAAATATTGAAACTTTAGTAAAAAAAAAAATTTTATTAATCGCAGTATCTTGCGAAGATTTAGCTAAAATATTTTTTAGACTTAATTATAATGTTTACGCTGTCTGTAAATATAAAAGTCTAAACCTAGAAAAATATTGTTATAAAATATTACAAGCTGACTTTCATGAATATAAAAAAATTTCTAATTTTATTAATTTAATCAAAAACAATGAAGACCTAGAATTTATAATTGGTTCTGGGTTTTCTGAATCTCTAGAAAAAGAATTGCCTCTTAACCTCAGCTTGAACAAAGGTAATAACATTTATTTACATAGACAAATTAAATCAAAAAAATTTTTTTTAGATTTAAAGAAAAATAAAATATGTATACCTCATTGGACATTAAAAAAAGATATTTCATCAAATTACCTGGTTAAAGATTTTAAATCTTTTGGAGGTAACATGATCAATAATTACATGAAAAAAATAAAATTAAATAAAACTCAATATTTTCAAAAAATAATTAAAGGTGAACATATTTCAATACAATTTTATAGCAAGGATCTTGACATTAAAATTTTATCGATATGTAAACAGCTTTTTAGAAAAGACCATTGCAATCCATTTATAATTGAATCTATCGTGTCAAAGAAATTTAAAAGGACTATAATTAATAAATTACATAAAATTTGTCTAACGATAAGTCGTTTCTATAACTTAAATGGTATTAATAATTTGGACTTAATTTTAGAATTTAAAACGAAAAAATTGTTCGTAATTGAACTTAATGCTCGACCAGGTTTGAGCACTAATATGATTTACTCAAAACACAAAACAATTTTTAAAAAATCTTTTGAAAAAGAAAAGTTTGAAAATCCAAGTTTTTTTTTTGGAACTCACATAATTTATAGTGATAAAAAACTAACATTAAATAAGAAACAATATGAATATATTAAAAATATTCAATTTAGTAATAATTTCTCTGAGCTCCCTCGTGAGAATGAGATTATTGAAAAGGACGAACCCATTTGCCTTGTTCATTGCAAATCAAAGAAATTTAAAATTCTAAGAGATAAATTAAAAAAAATATCGTATAAATTTATTAGAAATCTTGAGCTTACAGATGGTTAAATATAGTATTAATAAACATTCTAATTTTCTACTAGACAATCTAATCAAAAACGCAGATGGTCTTGGCTTAATTATCAAAAAGGGGCCCGTTAATTCGATAATTGTTGATGCTGGCATTGACACCTATGGAAGTATTGAAGCTGGAATAAAAATTTCAGAAATTTGTCTTGGTGGTTTAGGGAAGGTGAGTGTTACACCTTCATTTGAAACAAAATCTTCATTTAATAATATTTCAGTGCATGCTTCAAACCCAGTATTGGCGTGTTTAGGGTCTCAATATGCTGGTTGGAGCTTAAGTCATAAAGATTTCTTTTCTCTAGGGTCGGGACCAGCCAGATCATTGGCACAAAAAGAAGAAATCTTCTCTAAGTTAAAGTATACTGATAAAAGTTCTGCAACCTCAATAGTTCTTGAAGTCGATAAGATCCCGCCAGATGAAATTGTAAAAAAAGTTTCTTTTGATTGTAATGTTCCAGCAGAGGAAATAACTTTTATTTTAACACCAACTACCTCTATTTGTGGAACCATTCAAATAGTCTCTAGAGTTTTAGAGGTGGCAATTCACAAAATACATGAACTAAATTATCCTCTTGAAAAGATTTTATTTGGCATTGCCACTGCGCCATTACCTCCTGTTGCACGTGACTTTATTTCAGGGATGGGAAGAACAAATGACGCTATAATTTATGGAGGCAGAGTTTATCTTTGCATAGACGATGATGATGATGAAATAAAAAAATTAGCGAAAAATCTTCCAAGTTTTAATTCAAAAGACTATGGAAAACCTTTTAAACAAATTTTCTTGGATTATGAAAAAGATTTTTATAAAATTGACGGATCTTTATTCAGTCCAGCGACAGTTTTATTAAACTCAAAGAAATCTGGTCAATCGTACTCGTCTGGTGAAGTTAGTCTTGAGCTAGTTGAACAATCGTTTAAATCATAATATGCTTTCTATAGCAATCATTGGTGATTTACATGATTGGCATAGTCAACAAATAGAATCTAGTTTAAAAAAGAGAGGTTGTAGAGTTATAAAATTTAAATTTGATGAACTTCAAGCAAACTTTCAAAGAGGTAAATTTTTTCTTAATCCGGAACTAAAAAAAGTAAAAGGCGTTTGGTTAAGATTTATCAACAACGGAACATTAGAGGAGATAACAACAAAATTAACTTTTCTCCATCTTTTAGAAAAAATCGGTGTTTACATTCATAATTCTCCTAAAACAATTGAAATGACCGTTGATAAAGTAAGAACAACTGGGCTTTTAGAAATAGCTTCTATAAATTCTCCAAATACGTTGGTAAAGATTGGAAAAATTAAAAAGTTTAAAAAAAAAAATTATTTGCTAAAACCAATTTTTGGATCACAGGGAAAAAACATTTCTTTCATAAAAAATAAATTAAACTTAAGTAAAACTAAACCAATAGGAAATGTTTCTTATCTTCAAGATTTTATTGGGGATTTAAACCAAAAAAAACACTGGGATGTTAGAGTCTTAGTTAGTAATCATAAACATGTAACAAGTATGAAAAGGTCTTCAAAAAAGATTTTAACAAATGCTTATCAAGGAGCGGTGTTAGAAAAATTCGCTATCACTGACGAAGTTAAAAAAATGTGTATTAAAGTTTCAAAACTTTTCAAACTAGGTTATGGAGGAATTGATATAAAAAAAAATAAGGGAAAATATTATGTTTTAGAAGTAAATAGTATTCCATCCTGGAAAGCTATCCAAAAGATAAGTCAGAAAAATATCACAGAAGTCCTAGTAAGTGATTTTCTAAAAGTATTAGAGTAACAATGAATTCACAAATTCTAAAAAAAATATACTACCAGACCTGCTGTTACGAATTAAAAGTATTTAAGCCTGGAAATCACAGTATTTACTCAAAAATTTACGGAATGAATGAATTGAAATTTAAATATGCAGCCAAAATTTCGTCAAATTTTTTAGCAAATAAAAAACTATCCTTTGGAGAATCTATATTCCTGTCAGCTAAAAAATGTAAAATTGCACTTAATTCAAACTATAATTTAGGAATAATAATTTTATGTGCTCCAATTTTGAGAGTTTTTAGCGACGGTTTTAAAAATTTTAAACAAAGATTAAATTATTTTTTAAATTCAATTTCAGAAAAAGATGGAGAACAAATTTTTAATGCAATAAAATTAGTTGAACCAGGAGGAATAAAAAACTACAAAGGTGCTGGTAATGTTTTTGTATCCTCAAAACTTAACTTTAATGAAATCATGAGAATTGGATCTAATTGGGACAGAATATCAAAATGTTATATTGATAATTATAAAGAAATTTTTGATTTTGGACTTCCATTACTCGAATCAACCAAGCAAAAAACATCCCAAGAAATAGCTACTGAAATCTTGTATATTAATTATTTATCCAACTCTTTAGACAGTCATTTAAAAAGAAAATTTGGTAAGGAAAAAGCACAAATAGTAATGAAAAAAGCTCAAATTCTAAAAAAAAAAATAAAAATTTTGAAAAACAATAGAATTTTATTGAAAGATTTAGATCGTTACTTAAAAAAATTTCATCTTAATCCAGGGACTTGTGCTGATTTAACTGTTACAACCTTGCTAATAGACAAAATTAGAGATATATTCAAATTTTCATTATAATAATTTATATTGAAATTATAGTAATCTCTAAAAGGAGGAAATATGGCAAAAATCACAAAAATGCTAGTCGGCGAGTCACTCGTAGGTGATGGAAACGAAGTAGCTCACATAGACTTAATAATTGGTCCAAGAGGTACTCCAGCTGAAACTGCGTTTGCAAATAGCTTAACTAACAACAAAGACGGTTTTACAGCACTACTTGCTGTTGTCGCACCGAATTTAATGACGAAGCCTGCAACTTGTATGTTTAACAAAGTAACTATCAAGGGTGCAAAGCAAGCAGTCCAAATGTTTGGTCCAGCTCAACACGGAGTTGCAAAAGCAGTTATGGATTGTGTGGCTGAAGGCACAATCCCAGCAGACGAAGCTGATGATTTATTTATTTCAGTTGGTGTATTTATTCACTGGTTAGCTGAAGATGATAAAAAGATTCAAGAATATAATTATCAGGCTACTAAAGAATCAATTGAAAGAGCTGTTGCTGGCGAACCAAAAGCCAAGGATGTTGTTTCTGAAAAAGATTCTGCAGAACATCCTTTTGCAGCAAAATGAGATTCATCCAACATGAAGCCATCAGGCAAAGCTAATGGTGGCGGATGGCTTTCAAGGTTGTTCTCTTTTTTTAAAAGTAAGTAAATTCTAGGGACTCACAAACCGTCCCTAGACAACCTCTTGTGAAGTAATGTTGATGATATAACGTTGCGAAACCCAAGCTTCAACAATTGTTGTATTTCCTTGTCCGTTTTTACACCACCAGCTAGAGATAATCTGTGGCACGATAATTTTTTGTTGAGGTTTCTTATAAATTTCATATCCACCCCCCTTCCACCAACCTTTCTTACGAACATCAAAATAATATCCATTGGGTGTTTTTGTCTTCCAAGTTTCCTTATCCAAATTGATTCCCTTCCATTAAAATCAATAGATATTTTGCACTTTTTAATAGATTCAAAACATTTAAAATTGAAATTCTTTATAGTTTCTGTACCTAAAACTAATTCATAATTATTCAAATTTTTCTCAATTTTTTTTTTGTGATAACTATAGACATTTTTTGGATAATCAAATCCAGCGTCTATCCAAAAAAAAAGTTCAGAAAAAATTCGAAGAATTTTTTCAATAATAACATCGTTGTTACCAATTTTTCTTATTGCGTCAAGGTCAGCTATATAAATTCTTTTTAAATTTATCTTTTCTTGAAAACTTCGTATTAGTTTGATGGGATTTGAAAAGTCTTCGTTATTAATATGTAACGGCTTGTAGTTACTTCTTATTCCCGCATATGCTTTTACAGCTTTACCATTTACAATATCAACTGCTAATATAACACTCATTATATTTAACTTATGAAAAAACTAATTTTACTTGAGTACTTTACTTCACAGTCTTCAATATTAAAAAATAGAGATAAAGGAATTTTTAGAGAAGCGCTAAATCTCGCAAATTCAATTATTAGAAATTTTATAAAAAGTCGTGACATTGAAAAAATCTATGTGATTAGAAATAAAAACTTAAAAACAATTGAATCGGACAAAGTAAAAACTTACTTTACCAATCCTGAAATATCTTACACTGATATTTTAAATAGATTCAAGAAGAAAAGTGAAGTTATTATAATCGCACCTGAAACAAATAATCTTTCTTCAAAAATCTACTCTCATGTTTCGCGAAATCATGTGGTATTAGGCCCGAGTATTTCTTCTTTAAATACATTTTCTTCTAAAACCAAAATGCTAATGAAGTTGAGGAGATTAAATTTACCTATTGTCGAAAATTACAATTTGGATCTTAACTATAAAGGAAAAATTATTTGCAAGCCAGACACTAGTGCAGGTTCAGAAAATACATTTGTTACAAACAAGAATAATTACGAAAAAAAAAAAGGATATCTTGTTCAAAAATTTTATAATGGAAAAAAAGGAAGTTTTCTTATGTTATGTAAAAACGGTAAATCAAAAGTAATTTGTTGCAATGAACAATTATTAAATTTAAAAAAAGAAAAAATCCAACAAGTCGGCTGTATTATGGGAGGGTTAGAAAAGCATCGAAATGAAATTGAAATAATAGCAAATAGAATATCCAAAAATTTTAAAGGTCTTTTTGGAATTGTCGGTGTTGATATAGTGATAGAAAACAAAAAATGGCTAATAATAGAAATTAATCCAAGGTTCACAAGTGCCTACAGTGGACTTAACAAATCCTACAGTTCATTGACAATTAAAGATATTACAGATTTCTACGTTCATAAAAAATTAAATGACACGCAACCCATATTTTTGAAAAAATACGAGTATTATTTTTAATGCTTAAAATTTCACACTTAGGAATAGATATTGGTGGTGCACACTTAAAAGTTATTGGTGTCGATAAAAGGAACAAGGTGATATTTGTTGATTATATAAGTTGCGCGATATGGGAAGGAATAGAAAAACTCCAAGCAAAGATCCGGAATATAAATAATATAATAAATAATAATTCAGTTATATGTGGAATTACCATGTCTGGTGAGATGTGTGATAATTTTAAAAACAGACTTACAGGTGCAAAAATCCTAATCAAGGAATGTAATAAACTCCGATTTAACAATTTTTTTTACGTTAGCTCTAAAGAGGTTTTTACAAAAAAACCAAACTATAAACACCTTATTTCACTTAATTGGCACAGTATTGGCAGATTTTTAGAAAGTAAAATTGAAAGCTGCATTGCCATAGATTTTGGCTCAACAACCACGGATTTTATATGTATTAAAAACAATAAAATCGTTAATAGATTTTCAGATGATTATTCGAGAATAAATAATGCTGAGCTTTTATACACAGGTTTTACAAGAACTCCTATATTTGGTGTAACGAACCAAATAGATTATAAAAAAAAAAAACTAAAAATTATTCCGGAATTTTTCTCAAATACATCAGATATTTATAGAGTTTTAGGTAGATTAGATAAAAAAATTGATCTGGATGATACTGCTGACAAATCTAGAAAAAACATGGCTCAGAGTCTAATTAGATTATCAAGGAGTTTTGGATTTGATTACAAATCAAAAAATTTAAAAAAACTTAAAATAATTTCACAACAAATCTCATCCATTCAATTAAACCAAATTTTTCAAATAACATTAGAACTTCAAAAAAAATTTTTATTGAAAAAACAACCTGTTGTTATTTCAGGCATTGGTCAAGATGTTCTATATAATTATTTTAAAAAAAAAAAATTAGAAACCTTTTACTTTAAACAATTTTTAAATAAATCAAGACTTATAAAGGAGGCCTCCTTTCACGCTCCTGCAGTTTCGATTGCTTTATTATTACAAAGATTAAAATAACGTGATATTTTCTTTAATTTTCTAGTATCAACCTCAGACATTCTTTTGTTAAATTTACAAATTGCAGACCTAAACCCAAGGATATTTGGTTTAAGCTTCATCATTACGGGAATGTGAGTTTCTTTTAAAGAGCCAGCCAGACCAATTTTTATGTCAAACTTTTTACATTTAGAAATGAATTTATCTAGATTAGAAATATTACAAAATGATAAAAGGTCACCATTATTTTTGTTATATGTATCTAACATTATATATTTGATTCCACATGCATCAAATAAATCTAACTTTTTATATACTAAATTAAAGTGATCTGAAATGTCGACAAATACAACACATACCAATTTTGTTTTAAACTTTCTTTCTTCTAAACATTTTATTTTATCAAATAAGTTTTTAATATTCATAGATAGCAAACCAAACTTTATATAATCTAAATTTAACTTATCAAATTGTTTTAATTTAATCAGAAATTTCTCATTAATAAAAATATCACCTAAAGTTGCCGAAATCTGAATTTGATTTTTAAATCTTAATATTACTTTTTTTATATCTTGTAAATCCCATGCGCCTATGGAACCATTTAGAGGATCTTTTAAATCAAGAATATCTACATTATTGATAATTTCCTCAGAAAGTTCATCAAGTTTTCTTAAGCTAATCAGCAAATTAGTTCTAACTGACATGTTTTTATACTCACCTAGTTTCATTTAAAATAAATTTACTTATTAGATTCCAACTTTTTCTTTCTTTAATTCCAGCTGTTTTTTCAATAGAATTTTTTAAGCCTTCCAATTCTTTTAATATTTGCTTTTTCTTTAAAATTTTTACCCTCGAAGCTAAAATACATGCTTCAATCAAAGAGTTTCTTGCTCTGTTAAAGCCCTCAAATCGCTTGTGTTCTTCTTGATTTATGATCTTACATTTGAAAATTGGTCTTACTTTATTTTCTTTGACGGATTCAACAACAACCTCATCATGCGCCAAAGCATCTTTTAAAAAATAACTATTAATTTTTGAACATTTTTTTTTCTGAAAGTTCTTCTTTCCTAATAAACAATTTACGAAAAAAGTAGCATCATCAGTATAATTAATGGATGCATTACCTGTGGCTCTAAGGTTATTCAGTGTAGTTGAAGGAATATAGGGTGAAATTAATATGTAATTTTTATTTTTTTTTATTCCAAAAGGTGCAAAATTAACATTTCCTTGATTATTCTTTGTACAAATTATTGTTTCAATAATCATTTTTTTTGCGTTGATTTTAATTTTGGGCGCTTTTTCAAACTAACTTTTTTTACTTTTGATGCAACACCCCATTTTAATTCATTATCTTGATCGTAATTTTTACCAAGTTGCCATGCAATTTGTGCTCTAGCAAGCTCTACACCTAGATAAAAAGCATGGCTAGCATCATTTTCAACTTTAAGCTTATCATAAAAATCAAATGGATCAATTTTAACTAAATGAGTTTCGGAATTAAATATATTTATGCCATCCTCACCTACATAAATTCTAAAATTTTTATCTTTAATAAAACTTCTTATTTCTTTGATCTCTTTTTTTGATTTTCTTGAAGGTTTTCTCTCAGCCATTCCCATAAGACTGTTATCTATTCTAAACGGCAACCGTTTATTTTGTTTTGAAAAGTGCATTATTTTTCTTGCGGCATCAGTTTCTTTAATTGAATTTTTACAATGACCACTTACTTGAACCACAAGAACAGCATCGATAGATAATTCTGAAACCAATCCCATCAATGTAGCATTTACCCCTGCTGAATCACTGTCAGTAAGTTCCGTTAAATTTCCTGTTCCCATGAAAATTTTAATTTTAGGATAATTTTCCCTTAACTTAATATATCGCATAATAGATTCGGCAAAACCGTAATGAATTGGATCAAGAATTGGATCTGCGAAAAAAGATCTTTTATTAACTTCTAATTTTTTAATCGTTCGTTCCAGGGACCTCAAATCTCCTGGGTTAGAAGGAATTACTACTGGAACACTTTTAATTTCATCTAAAATATGAAGATTTTTTTCATTAACACTTAAAATGAAATCTGCACCAGATTTAGCACCTCGAATCAATTCTTCCGAATTTGCTGAATCTACAGATACTTTTAATCCATCACACTTCAGTGCTTTTATTGTGTCTTCTAGATGATCAAATTTGGTATCAGGCATGCAACCAAGATCTATAACATTAGCTCCTTGCTTTTTATAATCTTTAGCAACTTGTATTATTTTTCTAATACTCATATCTGCAGCATCAACAATTTCTGCAAATATTTCACATTCATATTCTAGTAATTCATTATCTGGTTTTTTTAGGCCAAAATAATCAGGTAAATGGCTTATGTCATCTGGCCCCCTTTCTACAGGAATATTAAAATATCTGCTAAGTTTTTTTAGATCACCTCTAAATTTCCCAGGAACAATAATTCTGTCTGCATTTTGTTCTTTGTCTAACCTTCTCATGATAATGTTTTCAGACATTAAAGCTGCAACGTTAACCCCAATCTGGTTAATTTTATATCTAAACTCAGGTTTCATCGAAGATAAGATTCTTTTCAATTGTCTTTCAGCAAGTTTTCCTGTCAGGAATAAGATTTTTTCAGACATTTTTTTCTTTCAATTATTTCTGACTCAAGCTCTTTAAAACTCATAACAACTTTTGTAATAGAAAATTTCTTTAATTTCTCAACATTTTCTAAATCGATAGCTCGAGGAAATACGTCTACAAGACCACTAGGTGCCATTGTTTTTAATTCCGGAGCGGTATCACATGGAAAAAAAATACAATTAACGTTGCATTTTCCTGACTGTGCAAAAATATTAGTTGCAAGGGTGTCTGAAATACCATAAACACATTTTGCTACTGTGTTACTAGATGTAGGAGCCATAACAAGAGTATGATATGTTCCCTTGTAAAAATTTCCAACAGATGCCGAACTAGCAGAATTATCTTGGTAAACTTTAACGCTCTTTGACACTTTGCCCTTTTTTTTATACATAACTAAAACTTCTTCTGCTGCTTTAGAAATAAATAAATCTACTTTTTCTAAATTGTTTATTAGATCTATTGTTTCAGAGAAGAAATGTCCTGACCCTGTTAAAACCCAAGCCCATCTTTTTTCAATTTTTTTGTTCATCAAAGTTTAACCTCATTTAATTCTAAAAAAAGTTCTCTGAAAGTGTCAGAAGCTCCAATTAAATTTATTATTTCTTGTCCGATAATTTTTATGTTTGATGACTTAATCAAATACTTGTCAACGTTTTTATCCAACACTCCATTATCTTGAAGATATTTTAATTTATATTTTTTTTTTTCAAAGGTTAAAGATTTTACATAAAGCAATCCTAATGAATTAATTTTGCTGTGAAGCCAAGCAGCAACTGAATCAGATGTTGATTCCCAATTTTTTATAAAAGTGGAATCGTTTTTTAAAATCATAGAAGGAAGCCAAATTTTTAACATTTTATTTGAGAATCCCAGGGATTCAATGTCATCAACTAAACAAATATTTTTATCGATTTCTTTTAAAAGATGCGAAAATAATTCTGTAGCTTTCAATGCAATATAATTACCTGTTTTCTCAGACATTCTTTTACTTTCATAAACTAATCTGACTGAATCTGAAAACACCCCTCCTCCACTAACGATGATAATATTGTCTTTGTTAGATAATCTTTGAAGATTCTTAATTAAATTGCTTAAATTGGGGTTATTTATCCAACTACCACCTATTTTTACAATCCACATAATGTTTTTTGAAATGGAGTTATTTTTTTTTTATTTTTTCTATATTAGTCCTAGTAGATTTTCTTACTAAATGGTCTCTTTTACTTCTAACTAGTTCAATGCCCACACTCTTTGTTTCAGAAAAAACATCTAACTTTTCCAGTTTCATCCATACTGACATAATCCTTGATTCTTCAAAACACATATCCATAATTTTTTCACCAAGGGTTTCCAGCAGTTCAATATGTCCCTTCGAAATTATATTTTTTAATTTTTTTATGATCTGCTCGTATGAAACAACATTATTTATATTCTCATCGACTTTATCTAAATTGTCGAGGGCTTGAATAGATAAAGAAATAGAAACTCTTTGTTTTTTTACTTTCTCATGTTCATGAATTCCGATCGATACCATAAGAACAAGTTCGTTGATTTGAACTTGATACGTTCCTTTTTTATCTGCAAGAAAATCTTGGTCAGATGGTACCCAAGAACCTGTTGAAATAACTGAAATATTTTTGTATTTATTTGACATAAGTAAAATCTTTATTGAAAATCATACAATTATAGATCATAAATATAACGTAATGATAAATAATAACAAATTAAATTCTTCAAATAGTCTATCAGTTATTTTATTG
Organism: uncultured Alphaproteobacteria bacterium; assembly: GCA_902617375.1. GTDB lineage: Bacteria > Pseudomonadota > Alphaproteobacteria > Methylaequorales > Methylaequoraceae > Methylaequor > Methylaequor ceniphilum. The sequence goes on from CACMWI010000001.1 coordinate 49,450, forward strand.
GTATTTTTTTGTTTATTGTCAAATCTCTCTTTTGCAGCTGACAGTGATGCCAATCCAGACGATTTCTCAAATGCTGAAAATGCTGAAGAAAAAAGAGCTAAATGGGGAACAGAGGAATTTAAACTTGAGCTGATTAAAGAAATGTCAAGTGCAAATATCGCACTTTTCATAGATGAACATCTAAAAACTATTACAGAACCCTCAAGAATATTTTACAAATTTCAGAAGGAATCCACTAGAGAAGATAATTTTGTTGGTAATGTTGTTTTAAATATCGTTAAAATTGATGATGATAACACGAAACACATTACTTTTAGATATCTCAAAGGAAGAAATAAAGTAAGATTCCCTCCTCAGATAGGTGCTAAAGGAAACCCAGTTTTTATGCTTTTTTTTGAGAGAGACTCAAGAGATATGCAAAGATTGACTGGGGGCAATGCTCTCTTTTTTCGGAGCAGAATACGACACACAATTGCAGCTACTGATGTAAAAGACATTAAAATTAACTACAACAATCAGGAAATCGCAGCCAAAGAAATTGCCTTCCAGCCATTTACTAAAACTGAATTAAAAAACCGAGTTTCTAGATACAAGACAAAAAAATTTATTATCACAATGTCCGAAGAAATTCCTGGTGTTATTTTTAAAATTGAAGCCTTTATCAAGGATTTGGAAAACCCAGATGATATGGTTAAAGAGATACTTGAGTTTCAGGGCATTAGAACTAACAAAGAACTTAGAGAAGAATATAAACAAAGAAAGGATAAAAATAAATCATGATAAATAAATTATTAATTTCAATCAGTTTAATCCTAGCAACATTATTGTTTAATAAATCCCATTCAAATGATTTCCCAACGCTAGCACGGTCTGAATTTGTGTTTGCATGCATGTCTTCAAATGCCTCGAATAGAGATTTTATGGCAAAGTGTTCATGTGCAATTGATGAAATTGCTAAAAGGATGACTTTTAAAGAATACGCGCAAGCTGAAGCCATTGCAAGACTCTGGGAAGGAAACAGTCCCAGAGAAGAAGCTTTTAAAAGTGTTGGACTTTCAAAAGATAGGATGCAAAAGCTGTTCAGAGCTCAAGCTGCTTCTGAATTAGAGTGTTTTTAATTATTTTTTGCTAAAATTTGTTAGAAAGAAAATTCTTTTGAAAAACTTTGTCCTTCACTGTCATTGACTTTTACTGTCAGTGAACCGCCAGTATTTAAATAGTTAAAGGTAAAAGAGGGATCTTCTGAAAGAGAAATATCAGGTGAAGCTTCAAAAATTAAGTCACCATCCTGCTCTACTCTTACAAAATTTATGAAATGTGCTGGTATCTCCGAGCGAGTCAGTTGGTTGAACTGTAACCCAGAAAAGTTTGGATGACTTATTAAAAATTTAGCTTTATTTAATTTATTAGTCGCTTCACTTGTTTTTAAAAATTTCATTTTCATTTTTCCTAATCGAGCCATGACAGAATCCATGTCAGCAAGACTTGGTGCTGAACAACCTCCAGCAGCTTTAACAAAATTAGAAACCATATACTTTTCTCCTTTGTTATTTTCAGCGATGGCTCTGACATATGTATATTTGTCAATGCGAACTCTTGTTGAAAAACTTGCATTACCAACTTTAGGACTAAATTCAAATTTACCGACTATTGGTGATGGATTTTCATCAATAACAATTGTTAGATGTTTTATATAATCATTAGGTAATTGATCTTTTAGAAAGTTTATTGAAATTGGGACAATTGCTGCGTCTAAAGCTCTGTAGGGTGTGTCTAGAACCATAAGGTCTGAACCATCCCTAATTTTAACACCATCATCATATAATAACCCTTTTACGTTTTGTTCCCACGTCACGGGTTCAGGTTTTTTATCATTTGCAAATACAAAAGTAATTGAAAAAAATAAAAATAAAAAAATTAACTTATTATTTATTGCATTCATAAGATTAATATACACATAATAGCTAGATATTTAAGAGTTTTTTTGCATAAATCGTTGTAAAATGCAGTTCAATAAAATAACCAAATTTTTTACGTATGTAAGTTATTGATTTAATTTAGTTTTTTTGGATTCTGAACAAAAGTTAATTTAAACATTCATCTAACGTTCATTTACTACATTTTTTTTTGGACTTATCCACAACTTTTTTGCAAGACAAATTCAACCCTAACCCATTGATTTTATTATTAAAATAACATATCCGTGTTCTTCACCTTATTTTGTTCATGTTACATTCATATTTTTTTCTTGAATTTACGATATTCAGACATAATATAATGAGGTGGGAGGAAATCAAATAACTAACGATTTTTGTTTGTTTTTGATTCCGATCAATAACCGGGCAATCGCCCAAATATTAATCGTAATAAAGGAGAAATACTTTATGAGTATTTTGAAAAAAAGCATCATTGCTTCAGCTGCTTTAGCTCTTCCATTTGCTGTAAGTGCTAACTCAAAGCTTGAGAAAATGATGAAAGATCCGGGACAATGGGTACAACAGTCTGGCGATTACGCTGGTCACCGTTTCTCAAACCTTGATCAAATCAACAAAAGTAACGTTGGTAGCTTAAAAGTCGCTTGGACTTTTTCTACTGGTGTACTTAGAGGTCACGAAGGTGGTCCACTAGTAATTGGTGATGTAATGTACGTTCACACTGCAATTCCAAACATAGTGTACGCTTTAGATCTTAATGATAACCAAAGAATCATGTGGAAATACAACCCTGTAAAAGGTGGTAAGTATCCAGGTGGTGAAACTATGGATAGAGTTATTTCAGTTATGTGCTGCGATAACGTAAACCGTGGTGTTAACTATCACCCTAATGGAACTATCGTTCTACATGCTGCTGATACTTCAGTAATTGCGTTAGACGCTAAAACTGGTAAAGAGAAGTGGATTACAACTAACCTACACTCTGGTACTGGTAAATATGGTGTCTCTGCTTCTACTGGTTCAGGTCAACCATTCATCATCAAAGATATGGTAGGTGTTGGTTGTTCTGGTGCTGAATTCGGTGTGAGATGTAACTGGACACAGTACGATATCAACAGTGGTAAGAGACTTTGGAGAGCTTACAGCATGGGTCCAGATAAGGACATGCTAGTTGATCCAAACAAAACTACTTCTATGTTAAAGCCAATTGGTAAAGATTCTTCATTGAAAACTTGGCCTGGTGATGCATGGAAAATTGGTGGTGGTTCAATTTGGGGTTTCTACGGTTATGACTCTAAATTAAACACTTTGTACTACGGTACAGGTAACCCATCAACATGGAACCCAGTTGTACGTCCTGGTGACAACAAATGGTCTATGACAATTATGGCTCGTAACCCTGATAACGGTATGGCTAAGTGGTTATACCAAATGACTCCTTACGATGAGTGGGATTACGACGGTGTTAACGAGATGATTCTTGTTGACATGAAAGTAAAAGGTAAAAACCGTCAAGCACTTGTACACTTTGACAGAAACGGTTTTGCTTACACAATGGATAGAGCTTCTGGTGAGCTATTAGTTGCCGAGAAGTATGATCCAGCTGTGAACTGGGCAACTCACGTTGACATGAAAACAGGTCGTCCACAAGTGGTAGACAGATATTCAACTGCACACCAAGGTGAAGATGTTAACACTACTAACATCTGCCCAGCGGCTCTAGGTACTAAAGACCAACAGCCTGCTGCTTACGATAGACTATCTGGATTGTTCATGGTTCCAACAAACCACGTTTGCATGGACTACGAACCATTCAAAGTAGACTACGTTGCTGGTAACGCTTATGTTGGTGCTACATTATCTATGTACCCAGCTCCAGGCGGAACACACCTAGGTAACTTCATTGCATGGGATGCTGACAAAGGTAAGATCGCATGGTCTAACCCTGAGCCTTTCTCTGTATGGAGTGGTGCATTAGCTACAGCTGGTGGAATTACATTCTACGGTACGTTAGAAGGATACGCTAAAGCTGTTGAAAGTAAAACTGGTAAAGAACTATTCTCGTTCAAAACACCTTCTGGTATTATCGGTAACTTCATGGCTTACTCTCATAAAGGTAAGCAATATGTAGGTATCTTATCAGGTGTTGGTGGTTGGGCTGGAATCGGTCTTGCTGCTGGTCTTACTGACCCAACTGCAGGTTTAGGTGCTGTTGGTGCATACTCTGCACTAAGTAACCACACTGCATTAGGTGGCGTATTAACTGTCTTCGCTTTACCGTAGTAGCGTAAACAGTATTTAAAAGAAGCCCGGCTTTTTAGTCGGGCTTTTTTTTTGAAAAAAATTTTTTAAATTTCTTGAGATTTTGATATAATTTACAATATAAATAGTAACTATTTTTTTAATGATTAATTAGGACTTGAAATATGAACTTTAAACTTAACAAATATGCTTTAGTTGCATCGCTAGTCGTAGGATTTAGTGCTAAAGCGATCCCAACACCAGAAGCAGTTGAACCTGCTTTCGATAAAGACGACAACCCAACTTATGTTATTAAATATGGTAAGGGTGACAGATTAAAAGAAGATGGTACTCCTCTAAATCTAATCCAAATTAACTGTAAAGGCAAAGCAGTTGATATGGTATCAGAAGATGACTTAGAAGAGTGCAGAGGTGACGATAGCTTGGTTGAAATGCAATATGGTTGGATGGATTTTGCAACTTATAAAGGATGGAGAGCTTACCATGCGGAATGTCATGTATGTCACGGGCCTGATGCAATGGGAAGTACTTACGCTCCTTCTTTAATGGTATCGGTTACACAAGGCTTATCATATGACGATTTCTTTAACGTAATTATGAATGGAAGAGGCGAAGATGAAGGTGCACAAAAAGGTAATGTGATGCCTGCTTATGGTGCAAATACAAATGTTGCTCCACACGTTGAAGACATATTTCGCTATGTTAAAGCAAGAGCTGACGGTAAAATAAGACGTGGAGTTAGACTACCAAAGCTTCCAAAATTTAAAGAAGTTGATTAAATTCAATTTTACTTAAATTTCAAATGCAACGAGTCTTCATACTTACATTATCTATAGTAATGTTGCTCACACTGGATGTAGAATCCAGAGAATCTGCTATTGAAGCTGTTGATACGGAAAATTTACGAGTTTGCGCAGACCCCTCAAATCTCCCTTTTTCAAATGAAAAAGGGGAAGGTTTCGAAAACGCCATAGCCGATTTACTCGGTGAAAAGCTAAACATTCCAGTAGTCTATGAATACTTTCCTCAGGTAATTGGATACGTTAGAAATACCCTTAATAAAAAAAAGTGTGACATTCTAATTGGCATTACGGCTGGTAATGATCTGGTGCTAAATACCATACCTTATATGAGATGGTCATATGGCATGATTTTTCTCAAAGAAAATGGAATAGAGGTTGATAGACCTAATCATCCTCAGTTAGCTGATCTAAGTATTGGAGTTCAAGCTGGCACCCCTCCTACATTTGTTCTACAAAGATATAATCTTATGGGTAGGGTAAGGCCTTACAACCTCACCTTTGACCCTAGAAAAGCGGTGATCGGGGAGTCGATGATAGAAGATCTAATTGATGGTTTAGTCGACATCGTGTTTATGTCTGGACCTATTGCTGTATACTATCTTGAAAAAAAGGGTTATGACAAAAGCAAATATCAATTTATTCCCCTAGAAACTACGGATCAGGGTTGGGGTAGGATGGATTATTACACGACAATGGGTGTAAGAGATGGTGAAACTGATTGGAAGAAAAAACTAAATAAATTTATAAAGGAAAATCAGGAAGAAATCGACGAAATTCTTGTAAAACACAACATTCCGATCTTAAGTCTAAGACCTGGAAAAAGAAAAAAATCTGACAGCACCACAGACGCGTTGATAAAAGGCAGAGCTCCAGTCCAATAAATATTTTTTTGTGTGTTTATCCGTTACTCGACGTCTTTCTCAAGTTGCAAAACAAAAATTTTTGATAAATGAAAATAGTAAGTCTTATCCCTAGTGCCACTGAAATTGTTTGTTCTCTGGGGCTAATTAATTACCTGGTTGGTATTTCGCACGAATGCGATTATCCACAAGGTATTGAAAAACTTCCTAAACTTACAAAAAGTAAAGTTGATGTCAATGAAACTTCTTATAATATTAACGAAAATATTCAAAGCATTTTAGAAAAAGGACTGTCTGTATATGAGGTTGATTCAGAACTTCTCCAAAAAATTAATCCAGATGTCATTATTACTCAATCTCATTGTTCGGTATGTGCAGTTTCAATTGAAGATGTAAAAAAATGTTTAAATCTCTGGCTCAAAAAAAAGCCAATCTTAATAGATTTAAAACCTAATTATTTTAAAGACGTCATCAACGATATTTTATTTGTTGGAGAAAAACTCAATGCCTCTAACGAAGCTTCAAAGGTTATTGAAATAATTAACAAGGAAATTAACGTTATTAAGAAAAAGTTAAACTTTACCAATACGAAAAAGGTTTTATGTATTGAATGGATAGAGCCCCTAATGATTGCTGGTAATTGGATTCCTGAAATTTTGAGTATAAGCAATGCGGAAAATGTTTTAATTGAATCTGGAAAGAATTCAAAATTTGTTTCTACAAGTGAACTTTCATCAAATAAATTTGACATTGTTATATTTATGCCGTGCGGATTTGATATAAGAAGAACAAAACTTGAAATTAAAAAGTCAAAACTTAATTTTCATTCATTACTTAAACAGAAAGAAGTATTTGTAGTAGATGGTAACAAGTTTTTTAATAGACCAGGGCCACGATTACTGGAAAGTATAAAAATTTTATGCGAAATTATACACCCGAATGTATTTAAACCTGAACCATCGCTGGAAAGGTGGGTATCTGTTAACCTATCTGAGTAGAAATTAGTTTAAAAAAAAGCCCAGCTAGGTTTGTCTGGGCTTTATGAGAATGAAACGAATGAGTTCTAAATTTCACTTAAAAGTTTGTCTCTTTTTTTCTTAGATTTTCCACCTGTAACTTTCAAAGCTTTTATGGCATCCATATTAGAGGTGTCGCCACCAACTACAACCAAACCAATCATTCCCATTGCTGCGTGAGGAGAGCATTGATAAAGGTAAATACCTGGCTTATCAAAAGTTATGGTCACAGGGTCGTTTAATTTTGTTTTTTTTGGTAATTCGTATCCTTCAGGACCAGCTAGCATTTCTACGTTATGTCCCTTAGCTGTAGGAACCCATTCAATGGACTGACCAACGTCAATCTTAACGAGCTCTTGACTATAAACCATTCTTTTTTTTGTTTCTTTATTTTTATTTAACATTTCTATTGTAACATCAGCTGCAAAAGAATTTGCTGAAAACATTACAAAAAATAAAGTTAGAAAAAGTTTTTTCATTTTACATCCTTTTTTATTGTTCAAATATAAAGATATATCTAATAATTAAAATGGTGTTTGTCAATCATAATGAGAATGCCTATTAATTATCGAAAGTTAAATAGGTGAATTAAATCTAACGCCGTAGCGTCTGTAAATAAATTCTGGTGGAGCACGCCTAGCTTCTTCAGCTGCCATTGCAAATATTTCTTTGTGTAAAGGTGATATAGAACATGCTGGATCAGTATTTTTAGCGTCACCAGTTAGGGCCATCGCCTGGCATCTACAACCTCCCCAATCAATTTCTTTTCTATCACAAGATTTACAGGGATCAGGCATCCAATCGGTACCTCTGTATAAGTTAAATGCCTCAGAGTTTTCCCAAATCCATTTAAGACTTTTTTCTCTAACATTGTCAAACTTAAGGTGGGGAATAGTCTCTGCCGCGTGACACGGTAATACCTCTCCTTTTGGATTCATGTTTAAAAATCTTCTTCCCCAACCTCCCATACAATTTTTAGGATGCTTTGCGTAATAATCGGGAATTACGTAATCAATAACTAATTTTCCTTTGAGATCAATTCTAGCTTTTTCAACTATTTGAGTGGCATGGTCTAATTGTTCGGGCGTAGGTATAAATGCTGCTCTATTTTTTAAGGCCCAACCGTAGTATTGAACCTGAGCAATCTCAACCCTTTCAGCATCAAGGTCAAGGGCCATTTGAATAAAATTTTCAAGATTATCTATATTTTGTCTATGAACAACACAATTGCAAGTTAACGGTAATTCAACCTCTCTTACCCATTTTGCTACTTCAAGTTTTTTTGCATGCCCTCCTTTATAGCCGCCAATTCTATCTGCATTTTCGTTGTCAGTGTCTTGAAAGGAAAGTTGTACATGCTCTAAACCAAGTTTCTCAAGTTTTTTCAGTCTATCAGGATTTAATAAAACTCCAGAGGTAATAAGATTCGTATATAAACCTTTGACTGTACAATGTTCAACAATATCCTCAAGATCATGCCTGACTGTTGGTTCTCCACCTGAAAGATGTATTTGATGCATGCCCATATCAACAGCCTGGTCAATAACCGATTTCCACTCATCTGTTGTTAACTCACCAGTTTTTTTCTCAAGTTGGACTGGGTTTGAGCAATAAGGACATTGCAGAGGACATCTATGAGAGAGTTCGGCTAGAAGTGCCAAAGGTGCCTGTATACCGTGTTCAGAGGCAGTCTTTAACTGTTTTGAACCTGATTTTAATTCATCGCTTTTCATTCTTCAATAAACCCTTTGTCTGATAGTTCTTGCAACATTTCAATTACATCTTTCATTATAACCTCTTTAGGTGCATTAAACTTTTTTGACAAGTCAGTTGAGATTTCACCAACAGAAACTTTACCATCGACAAGTTTGAGAATCTCAACAGCGACTGGATCAAGTTTAACAAGCCGTTCAGGGGCCAAAATAACCCATTCGTCTCTTGCTTTATTATGTCTAAATCTAACATGTTTTGGGAATTTTGGTTTAACGCTCTCATTTATTTTCAGTATATCTTTCATTAAAATCCTCTGGCATAAAAGCTCCTGGTGGAACATGTCCATTGATATAAGAGTGATATAGGGCGTCCTGCATAACCCATAGGACATCAGTTTTAAATTTTAAAGCTTCGCAAACAGAATCTTGTTCTTTTCTTGTTTTCGCATTTTTTAGTGCATAGTTTAAGACAAAATCGGCATCATCAGTTGCCTGATCAACTCTCTTTTTAAAATAAGCCATGGTTATATCATTAATGAAATCGTAGTTTTCAAGCATGCCTACAATTCGCTCTTTATGAATCTTAGGAGCAAAAAGCTCTGTTAGCGAAGATGTTACTCCTTCAAGAATTGGCTTCTCCCTTACAAAAGTCACATAGGCATCGACGGCAAATTTGGTAGCTGGGAGAATACCATCTGTTGATTTTACATAATCTCGATCTAAATCAAGACCATCAGTTAATTTATACCATCGTTCAATACCGCCTTCGTCCCCTTTTCTTCCATCGTGATCCAATATTCTTTTAATCCAAATTCTTCTGAGGTCAGGATCTTTAATTCTGGACATTAATGCAGAGTCTTTAATAGAAATATTGATTTGATAATAATATCTATTGATCGCCCATGCCTGTACTTGTCCTTTATTTAATTTTCCACTATGAAGAAGATGATGAAACCTACAATTATCGTGGTAACGTTCAGCGCCGATATTTCTAAGGCGCTGCTCAAACTCATTTTTAGTCATGAGTATTTGGTTTTTTAGTTTTTCTTCAGCAATACTTTTCATATTTCAATCTCCATTCCATCATAACTTACTTCCCAACCATTTTCTTCAACAATCTTTCTTTCTTTTGAATCTTCCAAAAGTATTGGATTGGTTGTATTTATATGAATAAAAATTTTTCTTTTTACCCCTAAATCTTTAAATGCTTGTATTGAACCATTTTTTCCGGAATTATTCATATGACCCATTCTTTGTCCAGTTTTTTCACCAACCTTACTAGTAGCCATTTCGTCATTTTCCCATAAAGTTCCATCAAACAACACCACATCTGAATCTTTAATTCTTTCAGCTAAATCAGTTGTCATGTCTGCACATGCTGGAATGTAAAAAAACGATTTATTGTTTTGCGATGAAAATATCTTTAAACCAATTGTATCTCCTTCTTCAGTACCAAAATTTGTACCTTTTGATTCATCCTCTAGCCAAAGTGCAATTTTTCCTGGGACTTCAAATGCTTCTATTTCAATATTGAGATCTTTTCCTTCCTTACTTTTAATCTCGAATTTTTTATTCATCTCTAAATTTCTTCTATCTACATATTCTGGGTTTAAAACATTAAAAATCGAGTTTTCTTTTAAAACTGAATGTACTCTTTTGTGAGCATAAACAGACAAATTTTGCCTTTCTCTCAGTGATAACAAACCTGCAACATGATCTACATCGCCATTGGTCAGAACAACACCTTTGATAGGGCTATGCCTAAGATCTCTTTTCGGATGCATTTGTTTATTATTTAAAATTTGTGAACCTAAATCAGGTGAAGCATTAAACAAAACCCAATCCTCGTCATTTGAAGTAACTGCGATGGATGATTGAGTTCTCGGTGAAGTTCCAGGTAATCCATCCCTTACTTTTTTACTTACTGAACTGTTACAGTTCCATTGCGGAGAACCACCTCCTGCAGCTGAACCTAAAATCAAAACTTTTAACATAAATATACTACTATAAATGCACCCCTTAAATCAAATTAGACTTAAGGGGGCAATAGCTATTGCAGAGATTACTTCTCAGCGCAAGCGTAAGAATTGATTTCTAGACCTACAGAGATCTCAGAAATCATTGGTTTTGTCCAAGCCATAATTTACTCCTTTTTATGGTTTAGATTAATATAGCCCACCTTGGGCTATGATATATATAATGATTATTTATTAAAGAAACCTGATTTTTTTATTCATTTTAAATTCATTAACAAAGAAATGATTCAAAGGGAAATTATTGTATATAAGATAGGATTTTTCTAGCTTGATATCCTAGTCTTTGCGTATTAAATACTGGTTCTTCACAAACATATTCCGTTAATCTTGTTCTCTGATCAAAAACTCGTGTATTCCATTCTAATTGAGAATTTGCATCAACATATTTTTTACTTTTTTTATCCATTTTATTTTTTCTATATTTTCTTATTAACTTTGACGATTCACCAATTGCCTTTCTTAGACTTTCTTGCCTATCAACAAATTTAATGATCCCCTTATATTGTCTTTCTCTTCTGTCCTTAGCTTTTTGATAAAGACCCGCAAAAAGAAAGATTAACTTTTCTCTTTGTTCGCGTTTTTTTAAAACACCTAAATAAGTATATTTTTTTGCAAACTCCTCTATTACCACTGTTCCGTTCTCCTCGGTTAACGTTGGTTCAGTTAATATATTAACGTATTCGATCACATCATCATGCTTCCACCAATCTTTCAAAGATTCTTCTATAGAAGGCCCTTGCCATATTGATCCAAGATTTAGTTTAGGGTTATATACCTGATCGCACGGCCATTTTTTTGGTGTTTTATCGAGTTCGATCGATAAGGAATCACTTGCTGTCGTGAGTATAAAAGTAAAGTAAATAAAGAAATTAAAAATTATTTTTTGCATCATATTTTCTCCCAAATAAAATTATTTAACGATAAATTTACCAACCATTCCTTTACTTTGTAACCTTTCAATTTCAAAATCATATTCTCCAGGCCTAATTGGTACAAACTTAATTTCAATTTCACCCTCTCTCTCAAATTCTATTTCATTAATTACAGGTGCATCCAACTCAATTCCATCTATTTCAATTGAACGAATCCAAATATTTCTAAAAAAATCCTCTGCTTCTAATTCATACTCTTTAAATCCCATACTTGTAATTTCTAATCTATAAGCTTTGCCAGTTTCCATATTAAAAATTTTTTGTGACATATCGTAGTCGCTTTTGTCAGATCCCAAATTTAAGACTAACTTTTTTGACCGAATTGATAAATCGCCCTCAGCATTTGACTCGCTTGGCAATTGAATAATTAAAAAGATTATAATCATTAAAAAATTCATGGACTAATTTCCTCCTTTTTTTTGTAGAGAGCCTCTTGCAGGATCATATCCCAAAATTGATAGAATAAGAAATATTACAGTAAAAATTACTATACCTGCAGTATACTCAAAATTAAATTGAGAATACAAAGAAAATCTTATAGATTCAACTGCATATGTAAATGGATTATAGAAACACACGTAATATAACCATTCACTAGTTTCTTCGATCTTCCAAAGTGGATACAATGCTGAAGAGGCAAAAAACATAGGAAAAATAACAAAATTCATAACACCAGCAAAATTTTCTAATTGTTTAATAGCCGAGGAAAGAAACATCCCCAACGAGCCTAACATTAAGCCAGTAAATATCAACGCTGGTAAAATTGTAAAATATCCTGTAATCGGAGGTATAATTTCCCAGAAAGACGCAATTACAAGGAAAGCATAAACTTGAAGTATAGAGACAAATACACCAGCAAGTAATTTCGATATTAGCAAAAACCACCTTGGAATGGGACTAACTAACATCGTTTTCATACTCCCCATTTCTCTGTCATAAACCATGGATAATGAACTTTGCATCCCATTGAATAATTGAATCATTGCAATAAGACCAGGAGCGATATAAACCTCATAGGGAATGTAAGTTTCATACGGAGGAATTATTGCCACACCAAGGACAGACCTGAAACCTGCAGCAAATATTCCTAACCATACTAAAGGTCTAACGAGTGCTGAAAAAAATCGTTCTTTTTGGTGAAAGAATCTTAATGCCTCTCTTAATACAATTCCTTTAAAACATCTCAAATATATAATCGGTTTCATACTTTCACCCCAACAAGCTTATTGAAGGCATCTCTGATATTTTTTTGTTTCGTTTTTTTTACTATTTTTAATACATCACCCGATTCAACAATTTCTCCTTTATGTATAATTACAACTTTTTCACCTTTGTCAATTTCATCAATTAAGTGTGTTGCCCATAAAACTGCAAGTTCTCCTTTTTTACAAAGTGATTTTACATGTTTAAGAATCATTTGCCTTGAACCAATATCTAATCCAACTGTTGGCTCGTCTAGAAGCAGTAATTTTGGTTTATGGAGAAGTGATCGTGCAATTTCAACTCTTCTCCGTTGACCTCCCGAAAGAGAACGTACTTTATTTTTTAATTTTTCAGTTAAATCTATTCTCCGAATTTCTTCTTCAATTCTTTCTTTGGCATCAGCAAAACTTAAACCATGCAAGGACGAATGGTAATGTAAATTTTCTTCGACACTGAGATCCAAATCAAGAGTTGGTTGTTGAAAAACTACTCCAATATTTTTGAGAGCGTCTGAAGACTTTTCTCTAACATCAAAATTATGAATTTTTATAGAGCCAGAATTATTGTTGTATAGTCTAGTTATTAGTGAGTAAAGTGTTGTTTTTCCCGCTCCATTCAGACCAAGTAGAACTGTAAAATCTCCAGAATCGATTTTGATACTAACATTTTTTAGTGCTTTAAATTCTCCAAATTTGTGCGAAACATTTTTAACTTGAAGGGCATTACTCATAGGACTTATGACCAATTATATGCTCCTCTAGGACTCAGGACTTATTACCACACCCCAGGGGAAACGACCAACTTTGACGGATTTTTTTACTTTTAGTTTTTCCACATCAATTATTGAAACATCATTACTTACTCCATTAGTCGTAAGTAGAGTTTTCTGATCAGGAGTAAAGGCTAGTTGCCAAACTCTTTGACCTACGAGTAAATATTTAATTAGTTCCTTACTTTTTTGATCAATAACTGCAATTCTATTGGCAGGCCCCAATGCAACAAAGGTATACTTACCATCATTGGTATGTCGAACACCAACAGGTTGTATGCTCTCTTCATTAACTCCTGGAATTTCGAATCCAATTGTGTGGGTAACCTCTTTCGTTGATGGGTTAATAACTTTAACAGTGCCTCCAATCTCAGCGGACACCCAGACTTCTTTGTCATTAGGGGTAAACATGGCTACTCTTGGTCTAGCATCAACCAAGACATTCTCTAAAATATCTAAAGTGCTTGTATCGATGAAGTGAGCCATATTTGTGGTCTCAGAGGTATTCACTAAAACTTTGCCATCATTTGTTAAACCCATTCCTTCAGGTTCCACACCGACCGGTATATCATCAATGATCATTTTGTCATTCATATCTACTACAGTTACCATAGCGTCATCTTCGTTAGCTATATAGAGGGTTTCGTCATCGGGTGACAAAATAAATAACTCGGGATCAGGTCCAGAGGGTAGATAATATTTTAATTTAAGTGTTTTAGCTTCACGCACTTCAACTCTGTCATCATCGGATGCACAAATTAACACAAGCTTTCCATCCTTAGACATGATTATACCTCTTGGTCTTTGACCAACTTCAACTGTTTTGATTACTTTATTTTTTTTTATATCGATAACGCTAACGGTGTTATCTTTTTCGTTTGTTATATACGCTAGGTTAGCAAAAGAGGTTTTTGCAGCAAATATAAAGAGTAAGCAGAAGATAAATCTTTTCATTGTATTAATGTATTAAAATTTTCAAAATTTACAAGTAGATTCAGGTTGATCTTTACCCAAAGTATCTAATTCACTATCTGGATGAATATAACCTTCCTGCGGGGAAACAGATACCATTGATCTTGGCGATGCCAATAAAATTGGCTGTCTCATTTGCCCGTTCCATGATCTGAATGAAACTTTCACTCCCTTATAAGCTCCAAGACCAAATTTTTCTCCTAACAAGTATTTTCTTACATCTTTTACATCATTGCTACTTGTTCTTGTAATAGCTTCTCCAATTGACCGAACTGCGGTCCATGCATGGTAATCCACTTCTGTCATCCATCGTCCACTTTCTCTTCTAAATCTGTTTTGCATTTGTGTTGCTCCCCATTGTTCGTGAGTTCTATGCCAAGACTTTGGAGTAAGTCCTTGCGTTCCAACAATGGGACGTGGATCCCAAGTTCTATATGTTAAATATTCACCAAATTCACCTTTTTCGTCTGCAACCACTAAAACATCATATTTTTCTCCTTTTGTAAAAATCGGTACTTCCTTACCCGCGGTACGTCTCAAATCTGCTGAAAAATCCCAAACTTTTTCTTTTTTAATTTTAATGTTAAATTTTTTAGCTGATTTTTTTAGAGCATCTGCATATTTTCTATCATTTTCATCTGGTCCGGTAACTAAAAACCATTTATTCCATTTTTTTTTTACAAGGTATTGTGTTAAAGCATCTGACAGCATCGAGTAACTTGGTGGTACATGTAGTAGATTTTTTTTACAATTCTCATTCCTTAAAGAATCTGCTTTCGATCTAACATTGAAAATGATAATTTCTTCTGAATTAAATGTCTCAAAAAGAGTTTTCAATTCCTTTTCATTTAAATCAACAATAAAAAATTTATTTCCTTGGTTTAATAATTTTTGAAATTCACTTTTTAGATTTTCGTTAAGTAAGACTCTATGAAACTCTGCTTTATAATCATGACCAACAAATCTTCCAGTTGTTAAGTTATCCTCAATTGCAAGCTTCACCCCGTAAAAACCCTCGTCATCGAGAATAGGATCAAGATTTGAGAGCACTGGAGGAGTTTTTCTCTCCATACTTAAAAATATGAGTTTAGTTGCCAATGTTATTTCTTTTGAAAACTTTTTGTTTCCTCTTTTCTCTCTTTCTTTAAGTCTCTCTACATCAGCTTTTTTCCTCTCTTCAATTTGTTTAATGGAAAGTTCTCTAGCTTCCAATATAAAAAATCCAAAACAAAAATAAATTAAGAATATATATAAAAAATAAATTGATCTCATTATTTTCACTACTATAAATAAATTTTAAGAAATGTTAATCTAAAAATCATATGAAAAAAGATAATTCGACAAAATTAGTTAGATCCGGTTTAAAAAGAACTGAGTTCATGGAGACTAGCGAGCCATTATTTTTAACGTCTGGCTTTGTTTACAATTCAGCTGAAGAAGCTGAAGATGCATTTAAAGAACGAAAAAAAAGATTCATGTATTCCAGGTTTGGGAATCCAACTGTACAGATGCTTCAAGATAAATTAGCAGACATTGAAGGTGCAGAGGTTTGTTGGTGTACTTCTACTGGTATGGCTGCAGTTTTTACAATTTTTATGTCATTCTTAAAAAAAGGTGACAGAGTTGTTGCAGGAAGAGCACTTTTTGGAAGTTGTCATCACATTATTACAGAAATTCTTCCAAGGTTTGGAATTGAGGTTGAATTAATAGATGGAAAAGATCTTGATGCCTGGGAAAAAGCTTTAAAAAAAAAAACTTCATTAATTTTTTTCGAAACTCCTTCAAATCCATGTTTAGAAATTATCGACATTGAAGAAGTTTCTAAGTTGGCAAAAAAAAAAGGAGTTTTAGTTGTAGTTGACAATGTTTTTGCTACACCCTTATTACAAAAACCGCTTAAACATGGCGCAGATCTAGTTATGTATTCTGCAACCAAGCATATCGATGGTCAGGGAAGAGTTTTAGGAGGAGCTATTCTAGGTACAAGGAGTCATTGTGATAAATTTATTAAACCCTTCATCAGAAATACTGGTCCATCCATAAGTCCATTTAATGCCTGGGTATTACTAAAAGGTCTTGAGACGCTTGAAATTAGAATTAATCAACAAATCAAAAATACAAAGTTAGTTATCGATTATTTAGAAAGATCTAAATATATAAATAAAATTTATTATCCTTTTCTAAAGGATTCGCCTCAAATTAAATTAGCTATGAAACAAATGAAAGGCGGAGGGAACGTTGTTTCATTCGAAATTAATGCTAAAACCAATGAAAAAAAACAAAAATCATTTTCATTTTTAAATAAATTGTCTTTAATAGATATTTCTAATAATCTTGGAGATACTAAATCCTTAATAACACATCCTGAAACAACAACTCACAATAGACTAAATGAAAAAGAAAAAAAAGAGCTCGGAATTACAAAAAACCTCATAAGACTTTCAGTAGGTCTTGAGGATCCAGAAGATATAATTGAAGATATTGATAAATCCTTAGAAAATTTAAAATAGTAATCGAAATGATAAAAAAATATAACGTTAAAGTTTTTGTTGAATCTACATATCTTGAAGACCACTCAGATCCGTACGAAGATTCATACTTGTGGTCATATAAGGTTATAATAAAAAACAATGAAAAGGAAAAAATCAAATTGATAAGCAGACACTGGAAAATATTCGACTCCAACGGAAATTTTAGAGAAGTAAAAGGAAAAGGAGTTGTAGGTGAACAGCCAACAATAGAGCCAGGGGATAAATTTGAATATACAAGTGGAACACCTTTAAAAACAAGTTCTGGCATAATGCACGGAAGTTATCTGATGCTAAGTTTCGATGGAGAAGAGTTTAAGGTTGATATCCCAGCTTTCTCTCTGGATATTCCAAATCAAGGGAATAACTTAAATTAAGAAATGGAAAATTTAAAATCCTCCCTGTTTGTAATCGGAAACTTATTAGTTTTTTTTTCGATTTATTCTTTCATACCAGGAGTCATAGATTACTTCTACCAAGGAACTGATTGGGTTGTTTTTTTTGTAATTTCTATTGTTTGCTTATTTACTGGTCTAAATGTTTCATTTATTTTTAAGAGAAAAGATAAGGACGTAGAGGTTTTGTCGGCTTTCCTTCTTACTCTGATTTCGTGGGTACTTCTTACATTTATTGGAGCATTACCTTTCTATCTTGGAACAACAAGTCTGACATTAATCGATGCATTTTTTGAATCAATGTCTGGATTAACTACTACTGGAGCAACCGTTATTCAAAATCTTGATTCAACATCGAAGTCAATTTTAATTTGGAGAGCAATGCTTCAATGGCTGGGTGGTATAGGTATAATTGTGATTGCAATTGCAATTTTTCCAATTTTAAAGATTGGTGGCATGCAGTTATTTCAAAGTGAATTTAGCTCAAAAGAAGAAAAAGTTCTTCCTAGAACCACAAAAATTGCTACAGGAATTGGATTCGTTTATTTCTTTCTAACTCTTATTTGCAGCTTTTCATTATTTATAACTGGAATGCCAGGTTTTGATAGTTTAGCTCATGGTATGACAATAATTGCGACAGGTGGTTTTTCAACAAAAGATATGTCAATTGGTTTCTTTGATTCAGTTTACATCGAAGTTGTTACAATTTTTTTCATGATTTTATCTTCCTTACCTTTCATTCTATTATTTCAGTCTATTAGAGGAAAGTTAATGGACCTTGTAGCAAGTTCTCAAGTTCGATTTTTTTTAATTTTAATTTTAAGTGTCACAATATTAGTGGCTTTCTGGTTGAAGCGGTACTATGAAGTAGATTTTTTTCAATCTTTGAGAATTTCAGCATTTGCAGTAACTTCAATATCGACAGGAAGTGGTTTTAGTACATATGATTTCAGTGTTTGGGGATCATTTACCACTCTTCTTTTTCTTTTTCTAATGCTTATAGGTGGTTGTTCAGGTTCATCAAGTTGCGGTCTTAAGATTTTTAGAATTCAAATATTAATTAAATCCTCATTAAATTTAATTAAAAAAATAATCCAACCCAGAGGTGTTTTTATACCTACATATAATTCCAGAGAAATTAGTGAAGACATTCTTACTTCTGTTACTGGTTATTTTTTTTTGTATATTTTTATTTTTGCAACTCTTAGCCTAGTTTTAGCGTTTGACGGACAAGAAATTCTTACCTCCTTATCTGGTGCTGCGGCTACGTTAGCTAATGTTGGTCCTGGTTTAAATGAAATAATTGGACCAAGTGGTAATTATTCCTCTATTTCAGATTTTACAAAACTGTTTTTAAGTTTAGGTATGCTTATTGGAAGATTAGAACTTTTTCCGATTTTAATACTTTTATCACCACAGCTTTGGAAAAAATAGTTTATATTTTTTTTAAACACCACAAAAGTATTGATTGGTGAGCATATAACCTATTTTCAGCTTCTGCCCAAACTAATGAATTTTCACCATCAATAATCTCATCAGTAACCTCACATCCTCTATGAGCTGGAAGACAATGCAAAAAATAAGTTTTTCTTCCGGTTTTCTGAAGCAAATCTCTGTTAATTTGAAATTTTTCAAAATTTTTTAATCTTTTTGGATTGCTTTTCATACCCATGGACACCCAAGTATCTGTAATTATTACATCAGCATCAAGTGCAGCTTCAAGTGGATTTTTGAAAAGTTCAACTTTTCCTGAATTAAGGCTCTTTAAAATTTTATTTGCAGGAAAATTTCCAGGTGGGCATGAAATTTTTAAGTTGAAATCAAAGTGTTTAGAAGCATGTATCCAAGAATTACAAACATTATTTCCATCTCCAATCCAGCTTAAATTCAAGTTATTGAGAGACCTAAATTTTTCTTGTAGTGTCATTATGTCAGCAATTATTTGACATGGATGGCTTATATCAGTTAATCCGTTTATTATCGGTACAGTAGAAATTTCTGAAAGCTTGTAAAGTTTTGACTCGTCTGAGCCTCTATATGCTATTATATCAACATAACTTGATAAAACTTTCATTGTATCCTCTAGAGATTCACCTCTACCAAGCTGGGAGTCAGAGTGATCCAAAGTAACAACATCTCCATTTAAGAGTTTCATGCCTACATCAAACGATATTTTGGTTCTTGTGGATGGTTTTTCAAAAATAATCGCTAAGATTTTTTTTTCTTTAAATTGTTTTGTTTTATAATTTTTTTTTAATCTGTGACTATACTTTAAAATTAAATCAATATCCTTTTTACCAATTTCATGAAGATTTAAGAAATGTCTAAATGATTTTTTCATATTATAAGTTTGAAAATGCTTTATCTATTTTTTCAATTGCCTCTTCTACATGTTTCATTTCTAAAATCAAAGGAGGTAACATTCTTATCACATTCTGTCCCGCCTTTACAGTAAGAAGTTTTTCGTTAATTAAAGACTTTATTAGAATTTCATTATTTTCAATTGCCTCTAAACCAACCATTAATCCTATTCCTCTAACACCAGAAACTAATTTTGGAAATTTAGTTAATATATTTTCCTTAAGGAGTTTTCTCAAATTAAAACCGATTTCTCTAACATGATCTAAAAATTCTTCATTTAATACAAAATTTAAAACTTCTTGAGCAACTGCCATTGCAAGAGGGTTTCCGCCAAATGTTGATCCATGAGAACCCAAGTCCATTGATTTAGAAGTTTTTTTATCCAATAATAATGCCCCAATAGGAAAACCTCCACCTATTCCTTTGGCGACAGCTACTATATTTGGTTTTAACTCCTTGACCCATTCTGTTGCTAAAAATTTCCCCGTTCTTCCTACACCGCACTGAACCTCATCAAAAAATAAGAGAAGATTATTGTCATTGGCTATTTTTTGAATATCCCTTAAATATTCTTTTTTTGCAGGAGTTATTCCACCCTCACCTTGAACTGTTTCAATCATTATCGCAGCTGTTTCTTTATCTACACTCCTTGAGACTGCCCTACTGTCATTGAATTCAACTTGTTTAAATCCATTTAATACTGGTTCAAATCCCTCTGTTAATTTTGATTTTCCACTAGCGGATATGGCCGCGTAGGTTCTTCCATGGAAAGAATTTTTTGCGCAAATAATTTTGAATCTTTTTTCATTTACAGCATTAAAATATTTTCTTATAACTTTAATACCAGCTTCGACTGCCTCAGTTCCCGAATTACAAAAAAACACCGATTCAGCAAACGAATTTTTTGTAATTTTATCAGCAACGATTTGTTGATTTTCAATTCTAAAAAGATTTGAACAATGCCATATTTTTTCAGCTTGAGATTTTAGTGCTGATATAAGAGACGGATGACTATGACCAAGACTGGTAACACCAATGCCGCTCGTAAAATCTAAATATCTTGTTCCTTTTTTGCAATAGAGATACACCCCGTCTCCATGATCGATCTCGATATTTAGAGGATTATATACTTTTAAAATACTCATGATCTTAAGCCATACCCTCTTTTAAAAACATATATTGTAAAAATTAATAGGAATAAATTGCAAAACAATAATATTAAAAATCCTATGATTAGGTTGCTATCGCTATAACCTAAAAAACCAAACCTAAATCCATCAATCATGTAAAAAAATGGATTCCAACTGGCTAAAAAATGCCAAAATTCAGGTAATCTATCTATTGTGTAAAAAGTACCTGAAAGAAATGTTAGTGGCAAAATAATAAAATTTGTAACTGATGCCATATGATCAAATTTTTTAGCCCAGATTCCGCACAAAATTCCTAACAATGATAATAATAAAGACGAAAAAAAACCAAAAATAAATATTATAAAAAAGTTATAAATTTGTATTGAAACAAAAGGATAGATTAATGCAGCGACAGAAAAACCTACAAGTAAACCTCTAGTAACTCCCCCTAGGCAGTACGAAAATGTTAATTCTAACTCTGACATTGGGGGCATTAACACATCTACAATATTACCTTGCACTTTTGATATTAATATTGAAGAAGATGTATTTGCAAATGCGTTTTGCATGATTGACATACAAATAAGACCAGGGGCCAGAAATTGAGAGTAAGAATGACTTCCAGAAACTAAAAAATCTCTATCCATTGATAGCGTGAATATTACATAAAATAGGATAGTAGTCACTGCTGGGGCTAAAATTGTTTGAGCGAAAACATTAAAAAATCTTTTTACTTCTTTTTTATATAGTGTAAAAAAACCAATCCAATTAAATCCTTTAAAACTTTTTATATTATACATAATTCACAAATGTTTAATTTAATAATAATATCAAATATAAACAATGATATCTGACTATTTAAAAAAGTATTCAACCTATTATCTATCAAGGTATAACGTTACTAAAAGAAAATTTGAGGATATATTAAAAAAAAAAATCACCAAGGATTATTTAGAAAAAAAGATCTCTGAATCAGATCATCACGAGTTAATTCAAGAAATTTCTAATGTGTTAAAATATTTCGAAGAAATTGGTTTTTTCAACGAGGAGCGAATGTTAGAAATTTCATTCGATAGCTTTGTTAAAAAAGGATACTCCAAAAAAAAAATCAAATACAAATTTCTTTCTGCAAAATTTGACAGAGATAAAGCTAATTTATTTTTAAAAAAAAAATTCATGGACGAGAAACTTAATCAAACACTTTTAATAAATTATTTAAATAAATCTAATATTGTAGAAAAACAAAAAAAATTAAATATTTCAGATAAACAACTTTTTGATAAAATATTGTCTAAACTATCTCAACAAGGTTTTGAATATGAAGATTCTATTAATATTCTCAACAAAATAATGTAAAATGGAAATTTTAAACAACATTTTAGAAAAAATTAGTTTAATTAAGGATGTTTCATTTTTGGGCTTCCTTCTTACAAATATATTAACATGTATAGCTGTTTTTGGTTTTTTCATCATATCAAGGCATCTAATTAAAAAATTAATAATTAAAAAAATTTCACTAATTCTTAGCTTTTCCGAAACAAAAATCAAAGAAGCATTTTTAGTATCCATTGAAAAGCCTGTTGAATTCTTTGTTGTCTCAGTGGGAGTCTTTGCGTCTTCAAGTTTATTAACTGCGTCTCAGAAAGTTAATTTTTTTTTTCAAAATATTAACTTATCCCTGTTTACTATATCAATATTTTGGTTAATTAGTAAAACTATAGAACCTTTAAGCCGTAAAATAAAAAATCTTAAGACAATATTAACTAAGGACTTGTTAGATTGGTTAATAAGTGCTGTTAAAATAATAATTTTTATTCTTGGATTTTCTGCTGTTCTTGAGGTGTGGGGAGTAAAAGTTGGACCTATCATTGCAGGTTTAGGTTTATTTGGAGTAGCGGTAGCATTGGGGGCACAAGACCTTTTTAAAAATTTGATTTCAGGTGTATTAGTATTAGTTGAAAAAAGGTTTAAGAAAGGCGATGTTATTATGATTGAAAGCATTATTGAAGGGAGTGTTGAAAGAATTGGTTTTAGATCAACTGCAATTCGAAAGTTTGATAAATCTTTATGCTTCATTCCAAATTACCAATTTGCTGAAAATGCTGTTGTTAATATTACCGAAATATCAAATAGAAGAATTAATTGGATAATTGGTGTAGAATATAAAACCACGATTCTTCAACTTAAAAACATTTGTTCTGATATCGAAAATTCGATCCGCGATAACAAGAAGGAATTCATTGTTTCAGAATCAACTCCCGTTATTGTAAAAATCAGTGAGTTTGCTCCGAGCTCTATCGACATATTAGTTAGATGTTTTACCAAAACCAATGATTATAATAAATTTATTAAAGCCAAGGATGGACTTGCAGTTGAAATAAAAAAGATTATAGAGAAAAGAAAGTGTTCATTTGCCTTTCCATCCCAGTCTCTATATATAGAAAAATAAAAAAATTAACTAAAGCTCTTAAGTTTTTTGTCGAAAGTTGACCAAACACCCTCTTTTCCATCCCAATTTCCAGATGTTGCAACTTTAGAATACTCAGTGGCTCTTGCCTCAAAAAAATTAGCATGTTCAACGCCATTTAGTATTTCTGTTAGCCAGGGCAAAGGGTGTTCTTTTATACCAAACATTGGTTCTAAACTAAGTTGTTTAAGTCTCCAGTCGGCTATGTATCTGATATAGCTTTTGATATCGGTTGGCTCCATTCCTTCAACTGGTCCCATTTCAAAGGCTAAATCAATAAAATTGTCTTCTAGTTCTACTACTTTTTCACAACATTCATTTATTTCGTTTTTCAATTTTTTGGTCATGCATTTTGTTTCTTTCACAAATTCATGGAAAAGTTTCACCATTCCTTCGCAGTGAAGAGATTCATCTCTAACAGACCATGTAACGATTTGTCCCATCCCTCTCATTTTATTGTGTCTTGGAAAATTTAGAAGCATTGCAAAACTTGCAAAAAGTTGCAATCCTTCAGTAAATCCTCCAAACATTGCAACTGTTTTTGCAATTTCGTGATTTGAATCAATGGTAAACTGCTGCATGTAATCATGCTTATCTGCCATCTCTTTATATTTTAAGAATGCAGAAAATTCGGTATCTGGCATTCCGATTGTTTCCAACAAAAGTGCATATGCTGCAATATGAACAGTTTCAATGTTTGAAAAAGCAGACATCATCATCTTTACTTCTGTAGGTTTAAATACTTGAGAATATCTCTCCATGTAATTGTCATTTACTTCAACATCAGATTGGGTAAAAAATCTGAAAATTTGAGTTAATAGATTTCTTTCATTATCATTTAATTTAATAACCCAGTCTTTACAGTCTTCACCTAAAGGAACTTCTTCCGGCATCCAGTGAACTTGTTGTTGTCTTTTCCAGAAATCAAAAGCCCAAGGGTACCTAAAAGGCTTATAAGAGTGAGATGAGGTCAAAAGACCTGGTTTTTTATTTTCAATTAAATCATTTTTGTTTCCGTCCATTTGTTCTCCTTATTTATTTTTAAATTATTAGCATTACTGACACGACAAACATTCCTCATAATCTGTTTTCTCCTCTACTATATTTTTAGAGGGCCATTGTTTTGTATTGTCGGCTTCAACCCCAGCATAACTTGCTCTTTGTATAGATTTAGATCGACAGTAGTACAAACTTTTTATACCTAACTCCCAGGCCTTCCAATGAAGCATCATTAAATCCCATTTATCAATATCTGCTGATAAATAGAGATTTATTGATTGACTTTGGCATATGTATGGAGTTCTATCTGCAGCCATTTCTACTATCCACCTCTGATCGATTTCAAATGCTGTTTTGAAAACTGCTTTCTCGTTTTCACTTAATTCCTTGAGATGAGATATTGATCCATCATTTTCCAATATACTTTGCCAAATTTTTTCAGTGTTTAGACCTTTCGAATTTAATAAATCTTCTAGATATTTATTTTTTACTGTGAAAGAACCTGAAAGAGTTTTATGCGTGTAAATATTAGCAGGTATAGGCTCAACGCAAGCACTTGTTCCACCACAAATTATACTGATTGATGCGGTAGGTGCTATTGCTAGCTTGTGACTAAATCTAGCTTTTACTCCCATCTCTGAGGCGTCAGGGCAAGCTCCCCTCTCCATAGCAAGAATCAGTGAGGCTTTATCAGCTTCTTTTTTTAAATGCTTAAAGAATTTTGCATTCCAGCTTTTGGCAACTGCGCTTTCAAACGGAACACCTTTTTTCTGGAGAAAACTATGAAAGCCCATTGCGCCAAGACCAACTGATCTTTCCATTTTGGCTGAGTAAATTGCATTTTTCATTGAATCTGGTGCATTATTGATAAAGTCTTCGAGGACATTATCTAAAAACCTCATTATGTCTTCTATGAAGTTAATTTCCCCTGACCATTCGTCCCATTTTTCTAAATTTACGGATGAGAGACAACATACTGCAGTTCTGTCTTTTCCATGATGATCTAAGCCAGTGTGTAGCATAATTTCACTACATAGGTTAGAGGTTCTTACTTTCATTCCTAGCTTTTGCTGATGTTTGGCCATGTTTTTATTTACTGTATCCATAAAGACCAAATAAGGCTCTCCAGTCTGCATTCTTGTCTCAAGTATTTTTTGCCAAAGTTCTCTAGCATTTACTTTTCTGAGCGTTTCATTGGTTTTGGGACTTTTAAGACAAAACTCTTTGTTATGTTTAACGCATTCCATAAACTCGTCTGTTATGTTTATCCCGTGGTGCAGGTTTAAACTTTTTCTGTTAAAATCACCTGAAGGTTTTCTAATTTCTAAAAACTCCTCTATCTCTGGATGATGAATGTCAAGATAGCATGCGGCTGAACCTCTTCTGAGAGAACCCTGAGAAATTGCCAGTGTTAAAGAATCCATAACTCTTACAAAGGGAATGATACCTGAGGTTTGTCCAGATTTTTTGACTGTCTCTCCAATCGATCTAACTTCACCCCAGTATGTTCCTATGCCGCCTCCGTTTGACGCAAGCCACACATTTTCTCCCCATGTTGATAGAATTCCATCAAGACTGTCGTGAACAGTATTTAAAAAACAAGATATTGGCAAGCCCCTTTTGGCTCCTCCATTTGAAAGGATAGGAGTTGCTGGCATAAACCAAAGCTTTGAAATATACTCATATATTCTCTGGGCGTGTGCATCGTTGTCACTGTAGCATTTTGCTACCCTCATGAACATATCTTGAAACTTCTCTCCTGGTAGAAGATATCTGTCAATCAGTGTAGCCTTTCCAAAATCAGTTAAAAACTTATCTCTAGAGGCTTCGGTTTGAAGTTGCCTTGGGTTCTGTTTGGGTTCTTTATTTTCTAGTTTTTGTGATGCTAGATCCAGTATATTTGCATTAGATTGATTCATTTAAAAAATTTCCTACTCTTAAAATAAAATTGTGAAACACAACATATAGTAATTAAAGATAAAATATTGTCAACCAGTAGTATTAAAGTTTTTTTTGGCGTGCCCGGAGAGAGTCGAACTCCCAACCTTCTGATTCGTAGTCAGATGCTCTATCCAGTTGAGCTACGGGCACTTGGTAGTTTTTCATACAACTTTAAATTAAAAATCACATAATATAAATTTAAATAAATTAAAAATTAATTTTATTAAAATTTTTTTTTGTTTATTTTCAAAATTTTATAGGCTATAAATTAAAAATCGAACTTTTGTTAACAACACTTTAAAAATGCGAAAAAAATGACCAAAAAATATTTAAACCTAGTAGCTTTAGTTTTATTATTTTCAAGTTATTCATGTACTGGCGTGCAAGAATACGTATTTCCGTCACTTTCTGATGAAGAAGTTGCTGCTCCTCCAGCACTTGAAGAAGTACCTGGGGCGGTTGAGGAAATAAACCAAGCTAATGCCCAAGAAATCCCCCCTTCACAATATGCCCCTCCCCCTGCAATGGCTCCAACTCAGCTAGTTAATGACGCAGGACCTACTGGTACGTTTGTAGGCGGTAAAATCAACCAATTTAGAGCAGACCTAACTAGCATTCAGAATGCAATATCATCCCACAATAATGACTTTCTAAGGTTCAAAGATCTCGTTGACGAACAAACATCAGTTTTTCAAGGTTTATCAAGTGCGATCCGATCTAGATTGCAAATAGGAACTACCCCTGGAAACCCTATTTTAGTTGGTCAATGGAATGATGCTCAAAGAGCTTTAGAAGATATTCAAAATAATGTTAATAACCTGCAAATCGTCAATAATAGAGTGACTGCTGACGCAGCTCTTATTGGGCATCTGAAAAATGCGATTGATTCAAGCTTTTTTATATCTGGAGCAATTGACGAGGATCACAATCAACTTAAAGTTTTAAAAGATGATGTACAAAGAACATCTGTACTTTACGAAAGATTAATGACAGAACTCGAAGAAAAGATTTCGCGTGAAATTCAAATACTAAATGATGAAAGACAGTATATGAAGAGATTAGCAGAAGATGTTGAAGTCGGAAAATTTGGTGGAACTGTTAGTACTCCACCCACCAAATCCTCCTCTGGAGCAGTCGAACAGTCAGATGAAACTGTCACGAAACCAAAACAAGTAAAAGTAGCCCCAATTAACTATGATAATGCTATACTTGTAATAAAATTTGATGATACAAACTTTGACTATTCAACAGCTTTGTTTGAGTCAATCTCCGGCGCGTTAGAACAGATGCCATCTGCTGGCTTTGAGGTTGTTGCTGTTAGTCCATCGGGTGGATCAAGTTATGCAGATCAAGCCAGGGATAGAGCTTCAGAAGTTTTTTCTAAAATAGTGGAAATGGGCGTGCCAACTGAGAGACTTTCCATTGCTTCTTCAACCAGCAACTCTGCTCAAGCTGAAGAAGTTCATATTTATCTCAAAAACTAATATCTTCCACAATCAATAATCCATCACTAGAACATGCTAATTTATATTCAATCCGCATGTTATCAATTAGTCTTACCCCATTTATGGATATGGCTATAAAAATTCTTGAAATAGAGGGAACTTTAGTAAGTCTAGCCAAATTTTTTTCGTTTAAAATTTCTAAATAATGAACACGATCAATCCCAGATTTTTCTAAAAAGTCTTTGAAGTAGTTTAATCTATGAAGTGCAAAATTCCCTTCGATTATTTCTAGATTAATTTGCTTCAAAACTGTTGGGATGTATTTAGCAAGAAAAATTTTTTTTCCTAATAATTTATTTCTTGAAGAAAGCGCAATTCCTTCCTTATTCCGTACCGTTGGATAAGACCTAACTTCTGTTTTAAATTCTAAGTCTTTAATTATTTTTTTTATAACTAGCAACTGTTGGTAATCCTTTTCCCCTAAAGTAATAGAATCTGGTTTTATTATATCCAAAAACTTAAGAATAATTTTAGCGACTCCTTCAAAATGGCTACTTCTATCAACTCCGCATAGTTTTCTTGCAATATGGCCCAATCTAAATTCAAACTTTACTACGTCTATAATTTGCGCATCCGGTAGAAATAGAACATCCACCCCTTCTGCTAAAAGTTTTTTTTTATCTGACTCAATTGTTCGGGGATAATTATCAAAATCTTTGTCGTCATTAAATTGTAGTGGGTTTACAAAAATGCTAACTACTCGTATTTCTTTAGTATTTTCTGATTTTTTAAATAAACTTGAATGTCCTAAATGCAAGTTGCCCATTGTAGGAATAAAATTAATTAGCTTTCCTGATTTTCTTAAACTATCAATTTCTCTTGATAAAGTTTTTTCGTCACTTATTAATAACATTGATTTTTTTTTGGATATTTTCCATTTAAAACCTCTAAAGAAAATTTTTTAACAGCTTGTTTTGCTACAGGAAAAAAATCAAAGTACTTTTTTGAAAATTTTGTTTTTAATTCGGTCATTCCCAAAATATCCTCTGTAACTATTATTTGTCCTCTGCAACATTCAGATGCTCCTATGCCTATTATTGGTAAATCACTAACCTTTATTAATTCATCTACAACCTTCTTGAGAGTACATTCAACAACCACAGAAAAAACGCCAACTTTTTTTAAAATACTAATATCTTTAAAGATCTGTTTTTTTTCTTTTTCACTTTTACCATATACCTTCGGTCTACCTGTAATTGATTGCGGAAGCATTCCCAAGTGTCCCATTACTTTAATTTTATTTTGAGTTAAAAACTCTATAGTATCAGCAACCTTTTCGCCTCCTTCTAATTTTACTGCCATAGCACCGGAAGAGGAAATTATTTTTCTTGCATTTTCTAATGCCTTATGTTTCGACGTCTCGTAAGTTCCAAATGGCATGTCAACAACGATAAAAGCTTCTTTAGTGTGTTTAACTACTGATTTGGCGTGTCTTATGATCATATCCATGTCGACATTTCTTGTTGTTTTATGCCCGTAGAGCACAGGACCAACTGAGTCTCCGACAAGTATTATATCTGCACATTTATCGGCAATTTTCGCTATCGGAGCAGTGTAAGCTGTTAGACACACAATCTTAGATTTTGAAAAAATCTTTTTTAACGAATTTCTTTTTTTTCTTTTGTTCAAAATGTTCCTTAAATAATTTTTGTTTAATGAGAGTCTAAATAATTTATACTTTTATTTATGAAAAAAAAAATAATTTTTTTCCTATTTTCCTTCTTCTCTGTTATAATAAAGAAAGCATGGACTGATGACATTTATCAATCTATTCAACCAGAAAAATCCTCAGAGGTTAAAATTGAAAAAAGTCTTAAGTCGGGAACATTCAAAAATTTCGTTGTTGTCACAGCTAATGATTACGCCACTAAAATAGGTTATGATATATTGGAAAAAGGCGGAACTGTTGCAGATGCTGCCGTTGCAATTCAATTAACTTTAGGTTTAGTAGAACCTCAATCATCTGGTCTGGGCGGTGGAATATTTCTTACTTACTATAATAAAAAGACAAACAAAACTGTAAGTTTTGATGGAAGAGAAAAAGCACCAAAGATTTTTAAAGAAAATATTTTTTTGGATAAAGATGGGAATCCAAAAAGATTTTTTGAAGCTGTTCTTGGCGGTTCATCTGTTGGAACTCCGTCAACCTTGAAAACTTTATATAGTTTTCATAAGAGTTATGGTAGGCTTGATTGGAGTGAAGTTATAAAACCGGTTATTGAACTTTCTTCAAACGGTTTCTTTCCCCCAGACAGGCTGATCAATGCGGTAAATAAAGAAAAATATTTATTCTCTATATATCCTGACTCAATTTACAAAAGTATAAAAACTAATCCTAAAAAAAAATTTTTTAACAACGATTACACTAAAACATTAGAAATAATTTCTGAAAATATGCAAAGCTTTTATGAAGGTAGAATTGCTCAAGATATCGTATTTGTTGTAAATGAGTCGAATAATCCTGGGTTTTTAAATCTTGATGATTTGAAACAATATATACCTGAAAGAAAAGATGCATTATGTAGAACACTAAAAAATAATTATAAAATTTGTGGACCTAGTTTACCCTCCTCTGGAACAATATGCATTATACAAGCTCTAATTTTATATGAATTTTACGAGGAAAAACTAAAAAATAATGTCAACGAATTACTTGAAATTCTTAATTTTGTATATTCCATCAGAGATGATCAACTGGCAGATCCTAAGTTTATAGATGTAAATATTGAAAAGTTGCTTAACGAAAAATATCTTGTGGAAACTTATGAAAAGTTCAAAAAATTAAAAAAGAAATCTGTTATTCATAATTTTGAAGAGGTCTTTAGCTCAACCACACATTTTTCTTTAGTTGATAAATTTAATAATGTATTGTCAGCAACCTCGAGCATTGAAAGTTCATTTGGTTCTAGATTATTTACCAATGGATTTTTTTTAAATAATCAATTAACAGATTTTTCATTTAAAATTACTAATGATTCGGGTGTTTTGATTAAAAATCGACCTCAAGCTGAAAAAAAACCATTAAGCTCTATGTCTCCCTTAATTATATTTGACAATAATAAAAATTTTTATATGACAGTAGGTTCACCAGGCGGCAAAGCAATTATTTCTTACGTATTTAAATCGCTTATCTCAACATTATATCTAAATAAAAATATCGAAAGAGCAATCAACGAGCCAAACTATATCAAAATCAAAGATAAGATATTTGTTGAAACTGATTCATTAAGAGACATTGTAAAACAAAATGCGTTAAAAAGGAATTTAACAAGCGGACTTGCAATAATAATTAAAAAAAAAAAAAATTTTGAAGCCGCAGCTGACTCTAGAAGAGATGGAACAGTTAGGGGAAATTAACAAATTAATTTACAAAAGTATTTTTCTGTTATAAACAATAATGAGGAAATATTATGAAAAGAACATTTCAACCAAGTAATAGAGTCAGGAAAAACAGACATGGCTTTAGATCAAGAATGTCGTCATCCGGAGGAAAAAAAGTTCTTGCGAGAAGAAGACAAAAAGGAAGAAAAAAAATCTCCGCCTAAAACCTGTTATGTTTTAAAAAAGCGTGCAGAATTTCTTGATATAAGAAAAAAAGGCAAAACCATTTACGCCAAATTTTTTATAATAAATTATTTTTTATCCTCTCAATCAGGTTTTTATTTCGGCTTAACAGTGTCTAGGAAAATTGGCAATGCTGTTAAAAGGAATTATCTAAAAAGAATTGTCAGAAGTATTGTATTAAATAACCTTAATTCAATGCCAAAGAATACAAAACTTGAAATAATTCCAAAAAAACAGATAGAAAAAAAAAAGTATTCAGAACTTGAAAAAGATTTTTTGGATACGGTAAAAAATTTAGTAATTTAATATATTGAAATATAAAGTACTATCATATATTAATATTACCGTTGCACATGGATAATCAAAAAAATTTATTATTAGCTGTTGTCTTCTCATTATTTGTGCTCATTGGCTATGACTTCTTCTTTAATCCAAAGACTCAAATGAAAACGCAAGAAGAACTGCCAAAAAATCCTGTTGTAGTTCCAAAGACCGATGAAAATATTCCTACCTTAGAGAGCAAAGAGTCAATATCAAAAGGGAAAAATAAAGAAAAGAGAATAAACTTTGAGTCTAAAAGACTTGAAGGTTCAATTAATTTGTATGGAGCAACATTTGATGAACTTTTTCTTAAAGACTATTTTAGAACTATCGGAAAGAATGAAAAAATTCAAATCCTATCTAATGCAAACTCAGAGAAACCATATTTTTTAAGACTAGGCTGGGCATCAACTGACAGATCTTTAGAAATGCCTGGAAAAGACTCGCTTTGGAAAGCAGAAAAAAATGAATTCAAAACAGGTGAAGAAA
Organism: uncultured Alphaproteobacteria bacterium; assembly: GCA_902617375.1. Classification (GTDB taxonomy): domain Bacteria; phylum Pseudomonadota; class Alphaproteobacteria; order Methylaequorales; family Methylaequoraceae; genus Methylaequor; species Methylaequor ceniphilum. The sequence continues at coordinate 81,649 of CACMWI010000001.1, forward strand.
TCAAACTTTCTTGGAATAATGGTAAAGGGATAGAGTTTGAACGAAAAATAAATGTAGACGATAATTTTATGATTTCAGTCGAAGACGAAGTGATCAATAAATCAGGTAAGACTGTTGAAATAACTAATTTTTCATATCTCAGAAGGAAAAATTATAGACCGGCTAATAAATTTTTTATTCTTCATGAAGGACCATTGGGGGTTTTTAATGACACTCTCAAAGAGGTTACATACGATGAAATAGAAGAAGAAAATGAGATAGTAGAAGTTACTAAAAATGGTTGGATTGGATTTACTGATCATTATTGGCAGGTTGCTATTTTTCCTGAAAACGACAAACCATTCAAAGCAAGATTTAAAAATCTCGAAAATAATCCAAATTCTGTTCAAATTGATTTTATAAACGAATCTATTCAATCACTCCCCAATGACGGAAGAATGAAAATTAAATCATATGTATTTGCTGGAGCAAAAGAAGTTCCATTAATAGATAAATATATTCAAAAACTAAAAATCAACAAACTCGATTTGTCAGTAGATTTTGGATGGTTTTACTTTCTTACAAAACCACTTTTCTATGCCCTACACTTCCTATCAGGACTTTCAGGAAACTTCGGAATAGGAATAATAATTCTTACCATTTGTATCAGAGTTTTGCTTTTTCCATTAGCAAATAAATCTTTTAAATCGATGAATGCAATGAGAATTTTAACTCCAGAAATCCAAAGATTAAGAGAAAGATATAAAGACGATAAAGCTAAGATGAATCAAGAAATGTTTGCAATGTATAAAGAAAAAAAGATTAATCCTGCATCTGGTTGCTTGCCAATATTAATTCAAATACCTATCTTTTTTGCACTTTATAAAGTTCTTTTTGTGTCTATTGAGATGAGACATGCGCCATTTTTTGGATGGATAAAAGATTTGTCTGCACCCGATCCAACAAGTTTGTTTAACCTTTTTGGATTAATTCCATGGGATCCCCCAATGTTTTTAACAATTGGTATTTGGCCAATATTAATGGGGCTTACAATGTATCTTCAACAAAAGATTAACCCACCACCACCTGATCCGATTCAAGCTAAAATATTTATGATGTTACCATTTATTTTTACTTTCTTATTGGCCACTTTCCCCTCTGGAATGGTTGTTTACTGGACAGTTAATAATATACTTTCTATTGCTCAACAGTATTTTCTTTTAAAGAAACAAAAAGCCGATAATCCGGTTAGTTAACAAATGCCTGAGAACTGGAAATTCTTAATTGAGGCTCATAAATTCACTGATCTACCACAAGACGAAATTCCTGAAATAGTTTTCTGGGGACGCTCAAATGTTGGAAAGTCTTCTTTGGTTAATTCTATTACAAATTTAAAAATTGCTAAGACTTCAAAAACACCAGGTAGAACTAGATCTTTAGTTTTTTTTGAATTGAAAGGAAAATTCAGAATTGTTGATTTTCCAGGATATGGATTCTCCAAAATTTCAAAAGGTGATGAATTCAAACTTAATAAACTCGTGGACTACTACATTAAAAAAAGAAAAAATATCTGTAAGTTCCTTGTTTTAATCGACTCTTTGCATGGATTTAAAAAAATTGACGAAGATATAATTAGTCAATTGAATATTTTTATTAAAAAAAAAATTTTCATAGTTTTTACGAAACAAGACAGACTTAAAAATAAGTACCAACTTGATCATCTTAGAAATTTAAATGATATTGCGGGTAAAAAATTAAATAAAAAGTTCTTTAATACAAGCATAAAGCAAGTTAATACTATTATTTTACTGAAAAAATTCTTAATGAGTTCCTAATAATTATAATGAAAATTTCCAAAACAAATACTCAAGACTTAATAGATAAAGCTACAATTCTCTCAAAAGCATTACCATTCATGCAGAGATATTCAGGTAAAAATATAACCGTTAAGCTAGGGGGAGCTGTGATGGGAGAAAAAAATCTTAGCTCAAGTTTTGCCAAAGATATTGTGCTTCTAAAACAAGTTGGAATCAATCCAGTTGTTGTCCACGGTGGGGGGCCAAAAATAAAAGATATGCTTGATAAGCTTGGAGTTGAGAGTAACTTTATAAATGGCTTGAGAGTAACTGACAAAGAAACCATGAAAATTGTTGAAATGGTATTATCCGGCTCAATCAATAAAGAAATTGTAATGGAAATTAATAAAGAAGGAGGAAGAGGTATAGGTTTGTCCGGAAAAGATGCATTATTGGCAGAGACAAAAAAAATAAAAATACCCAGTTCAAACCTCAAAGCCTCTAAATTATCAGACATTGGTTTTGTAGGACAACCACATAAAATTAATAAAGAACTTTTAAAATGGCTACTTCAATCTGATTTAGTCCCAGTTATTTCGCCAATAGGATTTGATAAGAGTTTTGAAACCTTCAACATTAACGCAGATATTATGGCTGGAAGCGTCGCTTCAAACATTAATTCTGAAAGATTAATTCTTTTGACTGACGTTGACGGAGTTCTTGACAAAAAAGGAAGTTTGTTAACGGAGATTTCATTAGACGATATAAAAAAACTTATTAAAAACGGAACTATATCAGGAGGAATGATACCTAAAATCGAGACCTGTGTGAACGCTGTTAAAAAAGGTGTAAAAGCTGCAGTAATATTAAATGGCAAAGTTCCACATGCCATTTTATTAGAGATTTTTACTGAAAAAGGCGTAGGTACTTTAATCACCAGCTGATGTTAATTCAAAATTTAGCAAAAAAGAAAAATTGGTTATTTGATTTAGACAATACATTGTATTCACCAAATCTAGGTATATTTTCTCAAATTGACGAAAGGATGAAAAAATTCATTTCGAAAAAGCTTAAGTTATCCGAAACAAAATCTTTTGTATTACAGAAAAATTTTTATAAGAAATATGGAACAACACTCTACGGATTGATGAAGCATTATGAAGTTGATCCCAAAGAATTTTGTAATTATGTTCACAATATTAATTTAAAGAATTTAAAACACTCTAAAAGTTTAAGAAGTAAACTCCAAGCTCTCCCTGGTCGTAAAATCATATATACAAATGGTGATTATAAGTATGCAAAAAAAATTTTGAGATGTTTAGGAATCGAAGATCAGTTCTTAGACATTTTTGATATAACAAAATCAAATTATATACCAAAGCCAATGAAATCGTCACTTAATAAATTAATAAAACAATATGAACTAAATCCTTTGGAAACTGCTTATTTTGACGATTTAGAAAAGAATCTTATGTCAGCATCACTTAAGGGTTTTACTACCATACATATTTCAGAGAAATCAAGTAGTGAGTCACAATCTTACATTGATTTTAGATTTAAAACTGTAATAAATGCTTTAGATATGATAAGTAAAGTTTTATAAATTATAAAAAAACATGAATTCAAACGTTAAAGAAGAAATTGAAAAATATTGGGAAGAAAGAGAAAGTTTAAATTTTTCTGATCCAGATATAAAAAAAAATATATTTAGTGTTCTCCAACTACTTGACTCTGGTGAAATAAGAGTTTGCGAAAAAAAAAACGATAATTGGATTACAAATGAATGGATAAAAAAAGGAATCTTACTTTCATTTAAAACTCAAGATAATGTAATCTTTTCTAGTGGGATTTCAAATTCTAGAAGAGGCCAGTATAGCTGGTTTGATAAAGTTTATCTTAAAACATCTGGTTGGGTCGAAGATGAATGGACAAAAAGAAGTTTTAGATCTGTTCCTGGAGCAATAGTAAGGTATTCAGCTTTTGTTGCAAAAAACGTTGTTTTAATGCCTTCATTTTTAAATTTAGGTGCTTTTGTTGATAGTGGTTCAATGATTGACACTTGGGCAACTGTAGGTTCTTGCGCTCAGATTGGAAAAAATGTTCATATTTCTGGTGGAGCAGGTATAGGTGGAGTTTTAGAACCCTTGCAGGCTAACCCAGTAATAATTGAAGATAATTGCTTCATTGGTGCAAGATCAGAGATAGCTGAGGGTGTAATTGTTAAAGAAGGAAGTGTAATTTCAATGGGCGTTTATGTTGGTGCATCCACCAAGATTGTAGATCGAGAAACAGGAGAGATTTATTTTGGAGAAATACCACCATATTCCGTTGTGGTTCCTGGATCGTTACCAGGAAAAAACCTTAAAAATGGAGAAATCGGTCCCAGTTTATATTGCGCAGTAATTGTAAAAAAAGTTGACGCAAAAACAAGATCAAAAACGTCAATTAACGATCTTCTTAGGTCATAATGGATACAATTGAGTTATCATCAAAACTTATAAAATTTAAGAGTATAACGCCTGATAATTCTGGAGCGATAGATTATATTCAAAAAGTTTTAAAGAAAAAAAAGTTTAACTGCCACATACTAGAGTCTGGGACTAACAAAATTAAGAATCTTTATGCATCATTTAAAGGGGGCGAGGGACCAAACCTTTGTTTTGCAGGTCACACTGACGTTGTACCTCCAGGTGATCTGAAAAAATGGAAAACCAATCCTTTTGAACCTCATATAACAAATGGAAGATTATATGGGAGAGGAGCAAGTGACATGAAAACAGCTATTTCATCTTTCATGGTTGCTACAGAAATCTTTCTTGAGGAGAATAAATTTGCTTTTGATGGAACTATCTCTTTTCTTATAACTTCAGACGAAGAGGGAGAAGCAGAGTTTGGGACTAAGAGTCTAATAAAATGGATAAAATCTAAAAAAAAAAAGATTGATTACTGTTTAGTTGGTGAACCAACTAATCCAAATAGACTCGGTGAAATGATTAAAATTGGGAGAAGAGGAAGTATTAATTTTTTGTTAGAAGTCTTTGGAGAACAGGGACACGTTGCATACCCTGAAAAAGCACATAATCCAATAGATAATCTAGAGAAAATATTTAAAGAACTTCATAAACCTTTTGATTCAGGATCAAAAAGGTTTCAACCTACAAAATTAATTATTACGTCTATTGATTCGTCAAACTTCACATCAAATATCATACCTGGAAAAGTTGAAATAAGGTTCAATGTCAGATTCAATGATAAATTTAATTCCCAACAAGTTATTAATCTTATAAAAAAAAGGATCAAATCAGTGACAACAAAATATAAACTTTCCTCGAAAGTTTCTGGTGAGTCTTTTTTTAATTATTCCAATATTCTTACAGATTCACTTGTTCGATCGATAAAAACAGTGACAAGATGTAACCCAATATTAAGTACCACTGGCGGAACCTCAGATGCGAGATTTATCTCAGAAATATGCCCAGTCGTAGAATTTGGTCTGGTAGGAAAAACAATGCACAAAGTAAATGAAATGGTTGAGGTTAGAAGTATTGATAAATTAACCAAAATTTACCATCAATTCATTAAAAATATATTTCTAAAGAATGAGTTTAATAAGTAACTTTTTCTAAATAAAGTCCGCATGATGGTGCCGTTGGCCCGGCTTTCGTTCTATCTTTAGATTTCAAAATTTCTACAACTTTCTCATCGTCCCATTTTCCAATACCTACATTCACCAATGTGCCAATGATAATTCTAACCTGGTTATGTAAAAACGATTTACCAAAAACTCTGATTTCAATATTGTCGTTATTTTTTTTTATTTTTATTGCTTCTAACGATCGAATTGAGGTTTTAGCCTGACAATTTATTGAGCGAAATGCGTTAAAGTCTTTTTTTCCAATTAATACATGAGATGCCTCTTTCATTTTGCCAGTATTTAACAATCTTGGAAAATGCCATACTCTATTTTCTAAAATAAAGGATGGCGTTGATCTATTTAAAATTTTATACAAATAAATTTTTTTTTTCACAGAGAATCTTGAATGAAAGATTGCAGAAACCTTTTCAGATTTAAGAATTGTTATTTTATTTTTCGATTTTTTTAATAAATAATTTAATGCCTTTGATATTTTTTTTGTTTCAATATGTGATTTTTTTAGGTCGAAATGTGCAATTTGTCCAAAGGCGTGCACACCAGCATCAGTCCGCCCAGAAACATAAATTTTTATTTTTGAATTAAATAGTTTTTCTAAACAAATTTCAATTTCTTCTTGAATGGATCTACCATTTTGTTGTTTTTGCCAACCTACGTATTCACTACCATCATATTCAATTGTAAGTTTAATTCTTCCCATCAACAAAATTCTGAAATTGAAATTTTATTTCCGTTTAAAAAGTCAACTGCAGAAATTGGTTTTTTTCCATTCCTTTGAAGGATTTTTATTTTCAAGAAATCTTTACCACATCTAACTTCAAGATCTTCATCAACCCCACCAATCTTAAGTTTATCCTTTTTTTGGTAATCTTTTTCTTTAATTATGTTGGCTTTAAGGATTTTAATTCTCGTGTCTGAATTTCGAATAATTGTCCAAGCGCCAGGTTTTGGGCTAAAAGCCTTAATTTTTTGATTAATTTCATGAGCATCTTTCTCCCAATTAATTTGTGCTTCATTTTTTTTGATTTTTTCGGCATATGTTACAAATCTTTCATCCTGATACACATAACTAACATCATCATTGATAATTTTGAAAATTGCATCCCTCAGTATTTTTTTGCCAAAGAAAACAATCTTTTTGTAAACATTTTCGCAATTATCATCATCTTCAATAACAATTTTTTGCAAAGTTATAATTGGACCTGAATCAAGTTTTTCATCTAGCCTCATTATGCATACACCTGTTTCTTTATCATCTGACAAGATAGCTCTTTGAATTGGTGCAGCCCCTCTCCACCTAGGTAATAATGAAGCATGAACGTTAATACTAAGATAATCTGGGATATTTATAATTTCTTTTGTTAAAATATTTCCGTATGCAACAATAATATTGAAATCAATTTTTCTTGTTTTTACATAGTCTAAAAATTTTCTGTCTTTCATATCTGCGGGAGTTAAAACGTCAATTTTATTTTTTAAACCCCATTCATGAACAGGTGAAATGTTAACTTTTTTTCCCCTTCCAGAGGGAATTGGTGGCTTAGTAACAATATATGAAATTTTAATATTTTGAGAAAATAACTCTTTTAGGAAGCTTAATGAAAACTCTGATGTACCGTAAAATCCAATACAAAGTTTACTTAGACTCTTCATTATTTTTTTTTTGAATTTTCTTAACCTTTTCGAGAGCTCTATTTTTTTTTAATTTCGATAAATAATCTATAAATAAAATTCCATCTAAATGATCGATTTCATGTTGAATACAAATTGATAGCAAGCCACTACATTTTTTCTTTTTTTTTTTTCCTTTTAAGTCATACCATTCAACCTCTATTTCGGACGGCCTTTTAACATCCGCATAATATCCAGGAATAGATAGACATCCCTCTTCATTAATTAACCTCTCAGGTGACGAACTTAAAATTTTAGGGTTTACCAAAGTCATTGGATTTGATTTTCCATCCTCTTTGAGGTCAATCACAACAATTCTTTTGTTAATACCAACTTGGGGTGCTGCTAAGCCAATACCGTTTCCTGAAGCTACCAAGGTATCAAACATGTTTTTTACAATGCTTTTAAGATCCTCGTCAAATGCTTCAACATTTGTTGATTTGTACTTTAATCTTTTATCAGGTATTATTAATATATCCAAAACGCTCATTAAATTTTACTATGATAATTACTAACCAGGTTTTTTATATTATTATTCTTTTGTTATTGATCATCTTATTTTTACAATTTTTTATATCAAACAACAATACAAAAGAGAGAATTAAAATTCTATTGGAAAAACAATCAATAATTGAACAATCTATATCAGATTTAATTATAAGAAATTTTGACAAAATTGATTCAAAGTTCGATAAATCATCTTTTGAAAATCATAACAACTTAAGTCAAATTAGAGAAAAAATGTCCTTGATTGATAGGGCTCAACAAAATATTTCAAGTCTAACCGAGAATGTTGTTGATTTAAAAAACTTTTTGTCAAACACAACCCAAAGGGGAAGGTTCGGGGAAATGTTACTTGAAAATTTAATTAAGGACCACCTCCCCAAAGACCATTACGAGTTTCAAAAAACATTATCAAATAGCTCAAGGGTTGATTGTATGATTATGTCACCAGGTTCTCTTAATAAAACTTGTATTGATGCTAAATTTCCAAAAGAAAGTTTTGAAAAATTTCAAAAGTCAGTTTCAAAAGATGAAAAACTCAAGCTACTTAAAAAATTTAAATCTGATATCAAAAACCATATTTCAACAGTTCAAGAAAAATATCTTATTTCAGGAGAAACTTCAGATATTGCATTAATTTTCATTCCAAGCGAACAAGTCTACTTAGAAATATTTAGATTATTTCCAGAACTTAGCGAAACATTTTACATAACAAAAGTTTTTTTAGTGTCACCCACAACTTTGTGGATAATTCTGAATTCGATTGAGAGCCTTATAAGAGACAAAAAAATTCAGAATAATGCAACTTTTATTTTTCAACATTTGAAAGAATTAAATACAGAGTTAATCAGGCTTGAGAGTCGCATTAAAAAGATGGATAGTCACTTTTCTAATGCCCAGGTTGATCTTAACGATATTTTGATAACCTCAAAAAAAATTTCAAATAAAAGAGAAAAATTATTGAAATTAGATGATTCTAACTAATTTTTTTTATTTCAGATCGAGAGGTAAATGCTGTTGACATTGTATTATAATCTAACAGATCAAGTTCACCTCCAATAGGAATTCCTTGAGCCAATCTTGTAATTAAAATTTTAAATTTTGCACACTCGTCAGCAATATATTGTCCAGTTATTTGACCTTCCGTAGTAGCATTTGTAGCGATTATTACCTCTTTGATAGAACCAGATTCTAACCTTTTTAATAATGAAACAATATTAAGCTGCTCAGGTCCAACTCCGTCCATTGCTGACAAAACACCACCCAACACGTGGTAAGTTCCGTTGAACGCTTTGCTTTTTTCGATTGCCCATAAATCTCCTATATCCTCGACAATACATAGTTTTCCATTTTTTCTTTTATCATCAGCGCATATGTTACAAGGGTTAATCACATCAACATTTCCACATAAATGGCAATAAGAAAGTTCTGATTTAACATTTTCAATGGTTGTAATTAAAGTTGGAATGATTTTTTCTTTATTTTTAAGTAAATAAAGTACTATTCTTCTTGCAGATCTTGGACCTAAACTGGGTAACTTTGAAAAAATATTAATTAATTCTCCAAGAGATGACATACATCTAAAAAGGTAACTTTAAACCAGGAGGTAAGCCCATACCACCAGAAATCGAACCTAACTGATCATTTGTATTTTCAGCAATTTTCTTATTTACATCGTTTAAGGCTGCTATAATAAGATCCTCTAAAACTTCCTTTTCGTCTGAATTAACAATTGAAGGGTCTATAAAAAGATTCTTAACTTCGTGTTTTCCATTCATTACAATTTTAACAGCTCCTCCACCAGAGCTTCCCTCAATTTCAGTTTCTTCTATTTTTTTTTGCATTTCAGCCATTTTTTCTTGCATTGCTTTTGCTTGTTTCATTATTTGTGACATATTATTCATTTTCTTCCCTTTTCATTAATTTATCATTTTCTAGTTCCTGTATTGAAATTACTTCAGAAGATGGAATGATTTCAAGAATTTTTTTTATAAAGTTATCATTACATATTTCTATAATCTTATTTTTTTCAATTGTTCTTTCGTATTCTTTTAAAGACTGAGAGCCTTTTCTACTTGATAACGTTATTGTCCATCTTTCTTTTTCAATCTCACTTATAAGTTTAGACGCTTTCCATAAAATCTTTCTTGAATCTTTATTTTCAGATATATTTTCAAGCTCAATCTCCCTGATATTGTTGTTGTCTTTAATGGTGACTAATTTAAATGAGGTTCTAAGGTGATGGGCTATTTGCATTTCTGATTTATTTTCAATTTTGTCTACAATTTTTTTAAATCTTGCTAAATTATTTATTCTTGCATCTGTTTTATTTTCTGATTCAATAATTTTTTTAGGTTTTGGCTCTAATGCTAAATTACTTATGGTTTCTGTGGTGTCTGCGTCATTTGATTTTTTAATTGTGTTTTCAGAAACATTTGATTCCGTTTTGGTTTTAGCCTTAATCTCAATTTTATCTTCATTCTTAATTGATTCATTTTCTTTGAGTAATTCAAAAGGTGTGGGAACCAGAGAAATAAAGCAAAGTCTCATTATAGTCATCTCAAAGAATTGTTTTTCGTCAAAACAGTTATTAATTTCGTTAATATATTTTTGCATGAGTTCCCAAAATCTAATTAAAAAATCCATTTCAAAATTTTTAGCAACGAATTCAACAGTTTCTAAAATTTTCTTCTCAAGGTGTAAACTTTCAATATCAACTTCACTTTTAATTCTCATTGAATGGTAGGTTAAATTCATCAACGTTTGGCTTAAAATTTTAACAGACGCTCCTTTGCTGTATAAATCTTCAAATATATCTAACGCAACTTTTGGATCCCCTTCAAATAAAGCCCTCAGTAGTTTTAAAACCAAATTGTTGTCCGATAAACCTATAACGGTTTTAATATTCTGAATTCTAACTGGATTTCCTCTGGTAAGAACATTGTCAAGAATTGACAAAGAGTCCCTTACAGAACCTTCAGCAGATTGGGCTATTAAATTGCATCCCTCTAATTCAATCTCAAAACCCTCTTTTTTTGAAATCTCTTTTAAAAAATGACCAATTAAATCTGTATCGACTCTTTTAAGCTGAAAACGTTGGCACCGTGAAAGAATTGTTAGTGGGATTTTCTCAGTTTCCGTCGTCGCAAATATAAATATAACATCTATTGGAGGTTCTTCTAAAGTTTTTAGTAATGCGTTGAAAGCAGCTTTTGATAACATGTGAACTTCATCTATTATAAAAATTTTTTTTTTGGCAGAGACTGGTTTATAATTGACGTTATCTATTATTTCTCTAACATCAGCAACACCAGTTTTACTTGCTGCATCAATCTCCACTACATCAATATTATTCCCGGAATCAATAGATTCACAATTTTTACAATTACCACAGGGTTCAACCATTTCCTTACTAAGGTTCAGACAATTAACGATTTTTGCTAATATCCTTGCAAGTGTGGTTTTTCCTACTCCTCTTGTACCAGAAAATAAGTAGGCATGAGCGATTCTATCTAATTTGACTGAACCCTCAATTATTTTACAGGTTTCTTCTTGACCGATTATTTCTGATAATTTTTGTGGTCTATATTTTCTTGCTAATACTATGTAATTGTTAGAATTCTTCATAAAAAATCAAAAAAAGGAGCTGAAATTTAACCCAATAGAAAACGTTACGGCTGCTTCTTTTCAGTTCTGACCGGATTGGCGAACCTATTGCCTAAATTCAACTCCCGTTTAAACTTATCATTAAACTTTTTACTTTTAAATAATATTATTTTCTAAATTTAGAGGCTTCATAAAAACCAAGTATTCTAAATTTGGATGAAAAACTTTTAAGAACTTTCAATGCTTTCTTAAAGCTTCCGTTGTCAGGATGCGATTCAACATCAATTATAAAAGAAAACTGTTTAAAATCTTTATTAACAAAAAAACTTTCTAATCTTGTTAAATTGATACTGTTTTCTGCAAAACCTCCCAAAGCTTTATATAAAGATGCTGGAATATTTTTCGTATTAAAAACAATAGATGTGATTACCTTTCGATCCATATTTATTTTTGGACTACTCTTTGAAAAAACTAAAAATCTAGTTATGTTATCTCTTCTGTCTTGCAGATTTTTTTTTAGTATTCTTAGTTCATAAATCTCAGATGCTAGCATGGATGCAATTGCAGAAATATCTGAATCCTCACTATCTCTTACAAATTTTGCTGCCCCTGCCGTATCAATATAATTTACAGGTTCCAGTTTCAATTTCTCAATATTAGCTCTACACTGCGACAAAGCATGAGTATGACTATAAACTTTGTTAATATTTTTTAATGATACATCTTTTTTTGTCATAAGATGATGTTCAACCTTGTGATAATGTTCAGCAACTATTTTCAATTCAATTTTCTCTAACAACAAATGCATATCAGCTACTCTTCCTGCAATATTGTTTTCAACTGGTATTAAAGCAAGATTCGCAACTCCTTTAGAAACTGCATCTAGGGTTTTCTGGAAAGTTTCACATGGTAAAGTTTTATAAGTCCGATAAAATTTTCGACAAACTAAATCTGAATAAGCTCCGTCTATGCCCTGAAATGAAACTATTTTTTTTTTCATGATTAAGGCTGATTAAAAATTATTTTTTTTAAAATGCAATCTTATTTTTTTCAAATCTTCTATCGTGTCAACACTCGGAGGATTATGTCCAACTTTAACAAGTTTTATTTTGTAATTATTATCCATTGCACGCATTTGCTCTAAATTCCTCTCTTTTTCACGTTTAGATTGTAAAAGAGATACAAACTCTTTTAAAACATTGGGTTTATAAATATAAACACCTATATGATGATAAATATTTTTTGTACAATCTACTGTTCTCATAAAATCTAATGCAAAACCCTCGTCGTAGTCATCAAGAACAACTCTCGCTTTAACAATATTGTTGTCATTGATTTCTGAATCTTCCAAATCGCAAACTGCCGAAGCTATGTCAACTGAATCATCTGAAAAAAGCTTAGTTGTTTTTTCTAATAAGTCTTTTTTAAAAATTGGTAAATCACCTTGAAGATTTATAATCAAATCGAAATCTTTATTAAGAATTCTATAAACTTCGTAAACTCTGTCAGTACCACTCTTGTGGGAAGATTTAGTCATCATTGCTTCTAAATTATTTTTTTCACATTCATTGTAAATTTCGCGACTATCAGTTCCAACTATGACCCTTCCTATTTTTAAATTCTCTGCATTTTGTGCTACTCTAACAATCATTGGTAATCCACTAATATTCCTTAACAGCTTTTTTTTTAGTCTAGAAGAATCTATTCTTGCTGGGATGATAATAATGGTATTTAAGGTTTTTTTATTTTTGATGGTCACAATATTTGTTAATTTATATAATAATTTATAACTTCATAATAAAAATGAACAAATATTTTTTGCCTGTAATATCAATATTTATTTTATTCCAAACTTTTCACATTTTTGATGAAATATTTTTTAAGGAAAAAAATCAAAAAGATAAGGGATACATTATTATTAAAAGCACAGAACAAAAAAATGAGATTGAAAAAGAGGAGATTAAAGAAAAAGTTAATATAGATTTATTATTACAAACAGCAAATATTGAAAAAGGAATTAAAATTTCCAAACAATGTTTAGCTTGTCATGATTTTAGCAAAGAATTAAAAATCAAAACCGGTCCGCCACTATGGGGAATTGTTGACAGAAAAACTGCTATTATTTCTGATTTTTCGTATTCAGAAGCTTTAACTAATTTTAAAAAGTTTTGGACCGTTGAAGAACTTTTTTATTTTTTAGAGGAACCAAAAGAATATATCGAGGGTACAAAAATGATTTACAGTGGAATTAAAAAAATAGAAGATAGAATAAATTTAATTTCCTATTTAAGATCTTTAAATTGATGAGTAAAGAAAACAGAGAGTTGTCTAGATTTGCAAATTCTTTTGCAGATAAAAGCCGTAAAATTTTAAAAAAAAAATTTTTAATGAAGCATGATATTGAAAAAAAAAAGGACGGATCTTTTGTAACTAATATTGATAAAGAAATTGAATTAGTTTTTAGAGAAAAATTAAATAAAACCTACTCTTCACATAATGTTTTAGGAGAAGAGTTTGGATTTGATGACAAAAAAGGTGACTTTACTTGGGTGATTGATCCATTAGACGGCACTCATAATTTTATTGCCGGCAAACCGCTATTTGGAACCTTAATTTCATGTTTAAAAAAAAATATTCCGATTTTAGGAGTAATAGATATTCCTATTTTAGATCAAAGATGGAGTGGAGGGAAAAAAATTGGTGTAAAACTAAACAATAAAACATGTGATCCTTTTTGCAAAAAGAAAAAATATGAAGATCTTATTGTATCATCAACCTCACTTTTAATGTTTAATGATAAGCAACAGACAAGAATCAAAAATATTTATGGTAAAATTGGATTCCCTGTTTTCGGCAGCGATTGCTATTCATACGGACTTTTATTATCTGGTAAAATTGATCAGGTAATCGAAGCTCAAATGAAACCATGGGATTTTTTAGCACAGGTGGCACTTATCAATGAACATGGTGGAATAATTACCGACTGGAATGGCGACGAATTAAATCATGAATCAGATGGAAAAGTTATTGCATCAATTGAAAAAAATCACCATAAAAGAACTTTGAAATATCTTAACCAATAAAAAGGTAAACCTTGAGAAAAGTTAGTAAGTTTTTATTTATTATTTTAGCATTTTGTTTTAACCATTCTTTTAGTTTAGAATATAAACATGGGATAGCCATGCATGGAGATCTAAAATATCCCAAAAATTTTAAAAAATTTGATTATGCAAGCGACAATGCCTTTCAAGGTGGCACGATAAAACTCTCCTCTATAGGGACATTTGACAACCTGAACCCATATATATTAAAAGGTGTTGCTGCTTGGCAAACAACGTATCTATTTGAAACACTTATGAAGTCTTCATTTGATGAGCCTTTCAGCCAATACGGTCTAATAGCTGAAAGTGTAAAAATACCAGATAACAGATCCTGGATCATTTTTAAAATAAGAAAAATAGCTAGATTTTCAAATGATGAAAAAATTAAACCTGAAGATGTAATATTTTCATTTAACACACTAATTTCCAAAGGTCATCCAATTTATAAGACTTATTATGGTCAAGTAGATAAGGTTGAAAAAATTTCTGAAGACGAAGTAAAATTTTCCTTTAAAGGCGATCCTAACCCAGAGTTACCTTTAATTATTGGTTATCAACTTCCAATTTTCTCTGAAAAATACTGGGAGGGAAAAGATTTTGATAAAACTACTCTTAACCCACCCCTCGGTAGTGGCCCATATTTAGTCTCAGATTTAAAGCCTGGGAGAAGTTTAACGTTGCAAAAAAATCCAAATTACTGGGGAAAAAATATTAATGTTAACATAGGACGATTCAATTTCAATACGATTCACACTGACTTTTATAGAGACGAAACCGTAGCTTTAGAGGCATTCAAATCTGGAGCATATGATTTTAAACAAGAGAATTCTTCAAAAAATTGGGCAACAGCCTACAAATTTGACGCAGTAAAGGAAGGAAGGGTCAAAGTTGAAGAAATAAAATATTTTAGACCTAGTGGTATGCAGGGTTTTGCGTTCAACATGAGAAAATCAATATTCCAGAATAGGAATGTTAGAAAAGCCCTTGGTTATGCATTTGACTTCGAGTGGTCTAATAGAAATTTATTTTACAATGCTTATACTAGAACTAAAAGTTTCTTTGACAACTCTGATCTCTCTTCACAGAGTCTACCGAGTAAAGAAGAATTAGTTATTCTAGAAAACTACAGAGGAAAGATTCCTGATGAAATTTTTACTACTGTATTTTCGCCGCCCAGTACCGACGAAGAAAATGGGTTGAGAAACAATTTAAGGATGGCGCGAAGATTATTAAAACAAGAGGGATGGGTTATAAAAGACGATTTACTTACTAAGGAAGAAACTGGTGAGATTTTCAAATTTGAAATTCTTTTAAGATCACCCCTATTTGAAAGAATTGTTCTTCCGATGAAAAGAAATTTAAAAAAATTAGGTATTGAGGTTTCAATAAGGACTGTTCAAGACGATTCTCAGTACATAAGAAGACTCGAAGATTTTGATTATGATATGATCGTTGTAAATTATGGATCTATAATATCTCCAGGAAACGAACAAAAAAATTATTGGGGGTCTTCTACCGCTGACCAACAAGGGAGTCCAAATTACATGGGAGTAAAAAATCCTGTACTCGATGAAATTATTGATAAACTGATAAGTGCAAAATCGAGGAAAGAGTTGGTTACTTATACCAAGGTTCTCGACAGAATTTTATTGTTCAATTACTACCTAATTCCCCAATTCCACATTGGTCATTACAGAGTGGCATATTGGAATAAAATATCAAGACCATCTATTTCTCCAAAATATGACTTAGGTTTTGATTTCTGGTGGTTTGATCCTAAAAAAGCTCAAAATTTGCCTGACAAAAGTCTCTCAAGAAACAAAGAGAATAAAGACACGAATAATTTAATTTATTTTTTTCTTTTTATTTTTTTATTATTCATCTTATGGAGAATCAGAAGAAGAGCTAGCTGATGTTAAATTATATTATTAAAAGACTTTTTCTAATTATTCCAACATTATTTGGAATATTAGCAGTTAATTTTATTATTATTCAAGCTGCTCCAGGTGGTCCAGTAGAGAAAGCTATTGCCCAAATTAAAGGTACCGAGGTTTCAGTTACAGAGAGATTTACCTCATCTGGCGGTGAACAATTATCAAGCAGTCAAACAAGAAACAATTTTAGTTCTACTGAGAATAAATATAGAGGTTCACAAGGAATTGATCCCGACTTAATTAAAGAACTTGAAAAACAATACGGCTTTGATAAGCCACCTCTTCAAAGGTTTTTTGAAATGCTTAAAAATTATTTATTTTTTGATTTTGGAGAAAGTTTTTATAAAGATAAATCTGTTATATCATTGATTTTAGAGAAGTTGCCAGTCTCAATTTCATTAGGCTTGTGGACCACTTTATTTGTATATTTGATTTCTATTCCGCTTGGAATTAAGAAAGCTGTAAAAGATGGCTCAAAATTTGATGTTTATTCTTCCTCTTTAATTATAGTTGGTTATGCAATTCCAGGTTTTTTATTTGCCATTTTCCTAATTGTTATCTTCGCTGGTGGAAGTTATTTAGATATTTTTCCGTTAAGAGGATTGGTCTCAGATAATTGGGAAGAACTTTCAGTTATTGAAAAAATTGTTGACTATTTTTGGCACCTTACACTTCCTGTATTAGCAATGGTAATAGGAGGGTTTGCAAGTCTTACAATGTTAACAAAGAACTCTTTTTTGGATGAAATCAACAAGCAGTACGTTCTGACAGCTAGAGCAAAAGGTGTTGGTGAAAAGAAAGTTCTCTATGGACATATTTTTAGAAATGCAATGCTAATTGTCATTTCTGGGTTTCCTGCAGCTTTTATAAATATTTTATTCACATCGTCTTTATTGATCGAAGTAATTTTTTCCTTGGATGGACTGGGCCTTTTAGGTTTTGAAGCTGCATTGGGTCGAGATTATCCTGTTGTATTTGGAAGCTTATATATTTTTACTTTAATTGGTTTACTTCTAAGACTGATTAGCGATTTAACATATGTTCTCATTGACCCAAGAATTGACTTCGAAAGGAGAAGTGAGTAATGACCTTTTCACCTTTAACAATAAGAAGACTCAAAAACTTTAGAAGTAATAAAAGAGGTTATTATTCAACCTTAATTTTTTGCGTATTATTTTTTATCTCCATTTTTGCTGAATTTATTGCAAATGATAAACCCATCTTCGTTTTTTTTGAACAGAAAATTCATTTTCCAGTTGTTGAAAAAATTTCTGAAACCTTTTATGGAGGTGAATTTGAAACAGAGGCTGATTATAAGGATCCATATGTAAGAGATTTAATAAATAAAAAAGGATTTTTCATTATGCCTCCCATTGAATACTCATACGATACAATCAACTATGATTTGAGGGTTCCGTCACCCTCTCCACCCACCTTAGAAAATTTACTGGGAACTGATGACCAGGGAAGAGACGTTTTAGCAAGACTCATTTATGGTTTTAGAATTTCCGTTTTCTTTGGTTTGACACTTACTATCCTGTCAAGCATTATTGGGATACTCGCTGGCGGGGTACAAGGTTTTTATGGTGGAAGAATTGATTTATTTGGACAAAGATTTATCGAGATTTGGTCTGGATTACCAGTTTTATATTTGCTCATAATAATTTCTAGTTTTATCGAGCCGAGTTTCTGGATTCTATTATTTATTATGCTTTTGTTTAGTTGGATGTCACTTGAAGGAGTTGTTAGAGCAGAATTTTTAAGAGCAAGAAACTTTGAGTACGTCAAAGCAGCAAAAGCACTTGGCGTAAAAAATATGAAGCTTATGTTTAAACATGTTCTTCCAAATGCAATGGTTGCAACGCTAACTTTGATGCCCTTTATTCTTTCAGGTTCTATTGCCACACTAACCTCGCTAGATTTCTTGGGTTTCGGTTTGCCACCTGGATCACCATCATTAGGAGAAATGGTTTCTCAAGGAAAAGCTAACTTGCAAGCTCCATGGCTTGGTCTTTCTGCATTTATAACTCTGTCACTTCAATTAAGTTTACTAGTTTTTATTGGGGAAGCTGTTAGAGATGCTTTTGACCCTAGGAAGGTAATTTAAATGAAAACTTTACTTGAGGTAAAGAATCTAAACTTAACTTTTGAATTCAATAGTCAAGTTGTAAATGCTGTTAAAAAAAGTAGTTTTAAAATTAAAAAGGGAGAGTGTCTTGCAATTGTTGGTGAAAGTGGGTCTGGTAAATCAGTTACAGCTTTAACCATAATGAGATTAATAAGGTCAAATTCAAATCTTAAAATTTCAGGAAATGTAATCTATGAAAACGAAGATCTGCTAAAATTAGATGAATCTAAACTTATAAAAATTAGAGGAAAAAAAATTTCTATGATTTTTCAAGAACCAATGACATCACTTAATCCACTACATAACATTCAAAAGCAAATTACTGAATGCTTTGAAATAAGTGAGAAGTCGAATAAATCAAAATGCATTAATCTTTTAAAAGAAGTTGGTATTGAAAATCCAGAACAAAGACTTTCTCATTATCCACATCAATTATCTGGAGGACAAAGACAAAGAGTTATGATTGCAATGGCAATAGCTAATAACCCTGACTTATTAATTGCTGATGAACCAACAACTGCTCTTGACGTTACGATACAAAAACAAATTTTGGATCTATTAGATAAATTAAGAAAGAGATATAACATGTCACTTTTGCTAATCACTCACGACTTAGGAATTGTTAAAGATATCTCTGACAGGGTTTGCGTTATGAAACAAGGAGAAATTGTTGAACAGAACAACACTAACAAAGTGTTTAATCAACCTAATCATAGTTATACAAAAAATCTTATTAACTCAAAACCAAGAGAGAAAAAATTTCAAAACAAAAAGAGTGAAGTTATTTTGTCTGTGAAAAATCTCAGTGTTTTCTACAAAAATAAAAATAGTTTTCTTTTCAAAAAAAAAGATGATTATTTTCAAGCTGTAAAAAATTTAAGTTTTCAAATCATAAAAGGAGAAACTTTAGGAATTGTTGGTGAGAGTGGATCAGGAAAAAGCTCTATTGCACAAGCTCTAATAAAACTAGTATCTTCAGAAGGAAGTGTTTTCTTTAAAAATAAAAATATTTCAGATTTAAATGAAGAAAAATTTAGACCTTTTCGAAAAAACATTCAAATAATTTTTCAGGATCCATTTGCGTCTTTAAGTCCAAGATTAACAATTCAAGATATAATTAGCGAGGGTTTGGAAGTTCATTATAAAGAAAAATCAAAAAAAGAAATCATAGATTTAACAAAACAAATAATTATTGATGTTGGACTTGATTATTCAATGCTTTCAAGATACCCACATGAGTTTTCTGGAGGACAGAGGCAAAGAATTGCGATTGCAAGGGCTCTTATTCTCAATCCAGAATTAATAATTCTTGACGAACCTACCAGTGCTCTAGATATGACTGTTCAATCGCAAATTGTAGATTTACTTTTAAATCTTCAGGAAAAGAAAAATCTAACCTACATATTCATTAGTCACGACTTAAAAATTATTAAAGCATTGTCTGATAAAATCATGGTAATGAAATCTGGAAATATTGTGGAATTTGAAGAGAAAAAGAAAATTTTTTCTAGACCTAAAGATCAATATACTAAGCGTCTACTAAATTCTGCATATTTTTAAAAACTTTTAAAAAAATCTAAAAGTGCTCTTATACCCATAGCTTCACCACCCTCATATGAACTATATTTATTGGCTCTTGTCCAAGCCATAAGATCAATATGAATCCAAGGAGTGTTCTTAACAAATTTTTGTAAAAATAAAGCTGCTGTGATAGCCCCTCCAAACACACTATTTCCAATGTTCTTAAAATCTGCATGTTCAGAATTTAATTGATTAGAATAATTATCCCATAAAGGAAGTTGCCAAAGAGGATCTCCAGTTCTCTTCGATGAATTAATTAATTTCATAGCTAGATCATCATCATTACAAAAAAAACTTGGTACTTCTATTCCCATAGCAACTCTTGATGCACCAGTCAATGTTGCCATATCAACTATTAAATCAGGCTTACTTTCAGATGCATAAGTAATGGCATCAGCAAGTATTAGTCTACCTTCCGCATCCGTATCACCAATTTCGACAAAACTTCCTTCTCTACTCTTAACAATATCTGACGGTCTCATCGATTTTTTTGATATTGAGTTTTCAACTAAGCATAACAATAAATGTAAATCTACTTGAATTCCAACATCACTTACCAGCTTTGCAAGACCAATACAATTAGCTGCACCTCCCATATCCTTTTTCATCAAAGACATACCAGTCCCTGTTTTGATATTTAAACCACCCGTATCAAAGGAGACTCCTTTTCCAATAAGAACAATTTTTTTCTTATATTTTGTTTTGGACTTAAATTCGCAAAAAATTGGTTGTCTATTTGCACTTGCACCAATACCAACGGCCGAAATCAGAGGGAAATTATTTTCTAAACTCTTTCCGGATTTTAAATTAACCATATCAAATTTTTTCAGATACTTTTTAGCTGAATTATAAATTTCCTTAGGACCTAATATATTTGCTGGTGTATTTATTAAATCTCTTACATAAAAATATGATTCACTAATTGATTTGATTTCTGACGATGATTCAAAATGAATCTTTACATTATTTTTTTTAGTTTTCTTTTTAGACTTAAATTTATCAAAAGAATATTCAGCTAGGTGCCATCCGATAAAAAAGATTTTTATATCTGTTTTCTTACAACCAAAATACTCAATAAAAAAGTTTCCAGATTTTACAAATTTTCTTATCGCCAATCCAATTAACAATAATCTGTGAGTTTTTTGAAGTATGTTAAGATTTGATATTTTTTTCAAATTGATTAATATC
Source organism: uncultured Alphaproteobacteria bacterium (assembly GCA_902617375.1). Classification (GTDB taxonomy): domain Bacteria; phylum Pseudomonadota; class Alphaproteobacteria; order Methylaequorales; family Methylaequoraceae; genus Methylaequor; species Methylaequor ceniphilum. Next base: position 102,789 of record CACMWI010000001.1, read on the forward strand.
GCTTCTTCAGTCTTTAAAACTGAATAAGAATCAAATTCTTCAAAACTTGTGTGTTTAAATTTTTTGGGAACCTGATCATCAGAAAAAAAAATAGAAATTGGAGTTTTTGCAAATTGTTTTCTTTTACTTGTCATTATTTTCTTTGGAATATATATTTGTTGTTTTTAAGTAATAAAAAAGGGGATACATGAACATTTTATTTAAACTTAGCATTTTTTTATTAACATTTCTTTCATTTAATTTTCTTCCTGAGCTTTGTTTTGCAGCAAGTGCATCTGACGGACCAACCTCACTAAACATGATTTTTAGTCCGGTTGGTATTTTTTGTATACTAATTTTTATCATTGCTTATGGATTTGTAATGGCGGAAGAATTTACTCACTTCAGAAAATCCAAACCAGTAATTTTAGCTGCCACTATCATTTGGGTTGTAATTGCATACGTAGCTTCGCAAGATCCGTCTATCTCCCCAAAATGGGCTGAAACGCAATTTAGACATGTGGTTCTAGAATTTGCAGAACTATTCTTTTTCCTTTTCGTTGCAATGGCTTACGTAAACTCCTTAACTGAAAGAAGAATGTTTGATGCACTATGTTCATGGTTATCAAATAATAATTTTAGCTATAAAAAGATCTTTTTAATTTCAGGAGTTATTGCTTTTTTTCTATCTCCTATTGCTGATAATTTAACTACTGCGCTAATTTTAGGAACAGTTGTAATGGTGGCTGGAAGAGGTAATAAAGCCTTTATAGTTCCTGGGCTTATAAACATTGTTGTTGCTGCAAATGCAGGTGGAGCATTTTCACCCTTTGGTGATATTACAACCTTGATGGTATGGCAACGTGGATTTGTTTCATTCTTTGATTTCTTTAATATTTTTGTTCCATCAGTTGTTAATTACGTTGTTCCAGCTGCTATAATGTATTTCGCAATACCTGATGAAGTTCCAAAGGGCGATGGAAAAAAAGTACAAATACTTCCAGGAGGCCATGTTATTGCTTTCTTAGGAATTTTAACAATTACGCTAACTGTAACCGGGCACAATGTTCTTCATATGCCGCCAATCCTTGGCATGATGTTTGGATTAGGAATGTTAGGAACATATGGTTATTTTCTTAAAATAAAAAGTCCTGACAAAAATAAATTTGATATTTTTGTTATAACAGGAAGAGCTGAGTGGGATACCCTATTATTCTTCTATGGAATATTAGTAGCAGTTGGGGGGCTCGCGTCTCTTGGTTATTTACAATTAATCTCTGGACCCATGTATGAAACTCTCGGTCCCACTAATGCGAATATTTTGGTAGGTATTCTTTCAGCTATAATTGATAATATTCCTATTGTGTATGCTGTATTAACTGCTCATCCTGAAATGGATATGGGGCAATGGTTGTTAATTACTTTGACTGCAGGAACTGGTGGGTCGTTATTGTCAATTGGTTCTGCAGCAGGAGTTGCTTTAATGGGTCAAGCCAGAGGAGTGTACACCTTCTTTGCACATTTAAAATGGGCATGGGCTATCTTACTTGGATATGCTGCTTGTATCGTTGTTCATCTTTTGATGAATCAACATCTATTTGATTTGATACCATTAGAAAGATAATTGTAATTAATAAAGGTGCAAAGTTTTTTTATTTTTTGCTGCTAAAAAAGTAAAGGTGTGACTGGTATCAGTTATTAACTTGAAGCAGGAAACCTTTTCGAGATTTGAAGTAATTTTTGTTGTAACAGTAATTGAAATAATTAGTTACCTGTCTGAACTAATTTATTCTTTTTCAATTCCAATTTCATAAAGTTCAAAATTAGCTTCTTCGATTTTTCCAGTAACTGCGTCAACATCAACTTTTATTTCATAACCTGTGTTAGTTTGAATGTCAAATTCGTAGGTTAGTGTCCCATCCATACCAATTTCTCGTTCTTTAGCTACTACTGTTCCAGGATGAATTTTTAATGCATAATCTTTGGCTTGTTGTAGTGTAACCTTGGCTCCACTCTTGAAAATAGGATTGTTCTCGTCAACTTCCGTTTCATCTTCAATGATGAATCCCTCTTCTGCATTACATTCAACGTTATAAGTCGAACCATCTTTAGATGATTAAATGTCAAACTCATAGATAGGATCATCTCCTTCGATTTTAAATTCTAATTTTCTAGCATGACCTGGAACTGTGTCGTAAGCTTGATCAAGACATTGTTTAACTTTAACAATGTCGTATAGCTCAATGTCGTCAAGGTCAAAATTATCATTAGCTTTTGCTATACTGTTGACTACTAAAAAAGGCATTAGCGCAAAAATATAAAGAAAATAATTTTTATTCATAATATTCAAGTAATCAAAATTAGACTTAAAACAACTTATTTTTTTTACCAAGTGAATTTCATGCCACCAAAGACTGTAAGTGGTTGACCTGGTGTAACAAAAGTTCCACTACCTCCTGTTCCGTCCACCTCATTTTCAGCTAAAATTCCACCACTCTCAAAATTTGTATCTAGAAGATTTCTTCCTTCAAGAAATATAGAAGTGCTGAATCCAGCTGATTCAGCATTAGCTCTTGGAACTGTGTATTCCAAGGACGCGTTTAGAAGAAAATAGCCAGGAACTTGTTTTCCTTCCGCATTATTTTCGTCACCTCTGTAAAACTGCCTTGAATTATATTCTGTGTCTACAAATACTCCTAAACCATCAAAAGAGATAAAACCAATGCCAATCCTACCAATGTGGGGAGATATACCAGGAATAGCGTCACCGGGGCCCACTTGAATTTGATATGATTCTCTAGCTTCACACGAATCTTGGTCAGCTGTAGCAGCGGCATTACCACCACCACCATATTCTTCGGGACCTGAACATGGATGAGGATTTTCTGAGTGTCCAGCACTTGCAATCTTTTGATGAGTTTCAAATGAAGCCCTAACATATGAATAATTACCATACCAAGTAATGTTTTTTCCTAGTTTACCGTTTATAGCTAACTCTGTCCCCATCCTTTGAGTATTACCAACGTTTCTAAAATAACCTGTGCCAACTCTATTTCCACCAATGAAAATGATGTCGTTGTAGTTTCGTCCTGCAAAAGCTGTTGCATTCCAATTAATACTGTGATCCAAACCGAATAAATTTAGACTATCTTTTACGCCCCTCGCTCCAAACTCAAAACTTCTATTTTTAACTTCATCTAAAGGAGGGTCAGCTTGGAATGAGTTTGGAAGTCTGCACGGTTGAGCGGGGTCAGCACAACCAAGTTCTGCAACTGAAGGATTACGACTCGACTCTTTGTATGTTGCATAAACTGTGGTATTGCGAAGCACAAATGTGTCCCCTAACTTTCTGGTTATTCCAACCCCAGGGTTAAATTCATTGAAAAAATGGTGTCCTTCAAGTGCCGTGGAGTATTGGTCTTCCATTTTAAGAGAAGCCCAATTCCATCTTCCAGACAAATTTAAAGAAGTGGCATCATCCAAATCAATTGTGTTGCTTCCATACAGAGCTAAGTTATGTGTTGTTGCTTCAAGATTTGTTATAAAAATGTTTTCACCCTCGGAATCTTGACTGAGAAGAACTCCAGTACCTTGAACGCCTCTATCAGCCTGAATTATGCCAAGTTCTGTCGAAGAAGCGAAACTGTTATGTGAAAACTCGTAAGAAAGACCTGTAATGAGTGTGTTATCTTTATTGTATAAACCGTGATCAAGTGTAGACTGGAAGTTTAACCCCATTTGATTTTGTTTCGTGTTAGATCTATTTATTGCACCAATACTCTCGACTTCATTTTCATCATCTTCAAGTTCTAAACCGAGTGCGGTGTAATTAATTGCAGCTCCTGAAACATCAAGATATCGTTCGGTGGATCCGCCAGCAATTTCTAACTCTGAGCAAAGAATTCCATCCGCTGCCCCTTGAGTGAAATTATATCCCTTACCACAATCTCCTGCTTCAAACTCATCACCATTATAATTTCTTCTTTCCATATGACGGTAGAAGATATTGCCCTGAACCGACAACTTATCATTTACAAAATGATTTCCACCAAAATTAGCATAATAATTTTTATTATGCGTGTTATCAGGATAGGTATAAACAGCATCTCTTCCCTCTAAATCCATTAATGTTAAAGGCACGGCACCGTTACCTCTTAAATCTGTGTAAGCTTGACCAAAATTTACAAAGAGCTCTGTATCATCATTTGGTCTATACCTTACATCCCCAAAAACAGTGTTTAAATATGATTCAGAATGTTCTCTATACCCATTGTCGTAATTGAAATTTGCTCCCAAATATACACCAAAATCTCCAAATTCTTGTCCATATTCAAGAATCTCATTCGTTCTTCCATGATTACCCCCAGAGGTGGTTAAGTTTGCACCTTGAAAATTGAAACCGTTCTTCATCTCCATTGTGATTGCTCCTCCAAGTGCATTTTGACCAAAAATTGGGTCGCCACCCGTAAAAATTTGCATGCTGTGTGTAGCAAAATCAGGAACTAAATCCCACTGAACAACTTCTCCAAAAGATTCATTAATTCTCATACCATTTTGATAAACGGCTATAGATTGGGCTGTACCTAAAAGGGGACCACCAACGTAACCTCTAAAATTAATATCATTCTGCATAGGAGAACTATTCAGATTAAACAATGAAATACCTGTTGTTTCTCTGTTTAATGTTTCTGTAATTGATAAATTCTTTTTTTTGCCAAGTTGGTCCCTGTTAATTGTTTGAATCTTACCTGGAACCCTGTCTATGTCTAAGCCTGAGCCTTGAACTGGTGTTACCGATATTATGTTTACGTCTGGAGCAACATAAGTCCTGTCTTGGGCTAGTGTGTGAGTTGAAATTAGAACTAAGGGAAGATATTTGAGAAAAATATTTTTCATTAAACGATATTTATTTAATATTAAAATGAATTGTAATGCTATAAATATATTTTACCTTGTCAATAACGATTTTGAACTTATGTTATCATTATGTTTGCTATATTTGAAAAACTAAAAAGCGAAGACCTCAAGACTCAAGAACTCTCATCTATTGACAAAGCTATTTTAATATCGACCCTTTTAGTTGAATGTGCTAGAAGCGATAACAATTTTACTAATACAGAAAAAGAGCAAATAAAAAAAATTTTAAAGAACAAGTTACATCTTGATTCTTCTGAGGTTGAAAAATGTTTTGAAACAGCTAACGAAAGCTCTGAAAAAAGCATTGAAATTTATTCGTTAACTAAAGAAATCAGAGATAATTTTGATAAAGACGAAATACTCTTCATTTTTGAGTTGCTCTGGAAAATAATTTTATCAGACGGCGTTATTGATGATTTTGAGTCTTCAATGATGACAAAGCTCACTGGACTATTTCATTTAACAGGAAAAGAAAATGCAGAGGCAAAAAAAAATGCACAAACTGCACTTAATCTTTAAAAAAATCAGATTTTCTCATTTTTAATTTTTTCCTAGAGACTTCAAACTTCTTTCTATTCTTGATTGATTTAGAGTGAACTCTTTCTCTCCATAATTTAAAGCTTTTTGTTTTTAAAGTTCTTCGCATTATGTTAATTACATCAGACTCAGATTTTCCAGTTTTTTCAAATATTTCTTCAAATGTAATTCTATCAGCCCATGCAGCCCAAACTATCCAGTCTGGGTCTGAAATATTAGGTTCTTTATTCTTAACTTTTGTTTCTGGTCTATTTGATTTTTTCACAACTTAGAATAGTTCTGCTTTTAAAATATCCAACTGTGGTTCAAAATTCTTTCCGAAAGCAACAAATCCAATACTTTTTATATCTGACGAACTAAAGAGTGATGGTTGATAAAAATTAGATTTTTCAAAATCCTCAAATAAAATTTCATGATCTTCCCAAACTTCTGAAACTACAAATTTTCCTGAATAATATTGCCATGGCAATAAAAGAAAAGATGTCCTAATGTGAATAAAATATTCACTTGGCAAACCTCTTGCCTTTATTCTAATTCCATTAAAATTTTCTTTATTTACATCAAAGTTAGTCCTTATTTGAATAAAGCCACCATTATTTTCAGTACTGACAATACCACTCAGTCTTAAAAAATTATTTTTTTTATCTTTTAATATTTCAAATTTTCCCTCAGAAATTCCGCCCATTACTTTATCTGACACAAATTCCCATTTTTTTAAAGAATTTTCTGATTCTATGTTTTGAAGTAAATCCATTGCATTTATTTTGTTAACTAATATAAAAAAAAGTATTAAAAAGAAGTGAAATTTCATTTTATAATCGTATCATTAGAAACAATTAAAATCTAATTAATGATTTAAAAATTATATTAAAATTTATTAAAAAAGTGAGGTCTAGAATGTTAATTAAATTTGAGAATTCGAATGATTAAAAAGGAAATGGTAAATTTGGTTTCTCAAATGCAAAGAAGATGGGCAAACATTGTGATTGAAATTGGACAAGAATATAAAAAAAAAAACAATGTAGATAATTTAACATCAGAGTTGATGCAAAAAATATATGCTTTTGATTATTGTGATGTTTTGTTCAAACCTACTTTGGCGAAGGAAGATCAATTTAGATCATCAAAAGAAGAGTTTTTGTCATATTTTTTAGGCCAAAATAATACGTGCAAAGAGGACAGCGGGTTTGCAATTAAAAATTGGAAATCGATAGAATTTAATAACTATAAGATCACAGAGTACAATAATTACTTACTTTCTATGGGAAATTATTTTTTTAAAGATCAGGAAAATGAAATACTTAAAGTTGAATATACTTTTGGATTTATAAAGATAAATAATAATGAGTTGAGGATCAACCTTCATCACTCATCTCTACCTTACGGGGGATGACCTAGTTGAAAATGAATTCAAAAAATTTTAAATTTTGCTAGAACACAATTATTTTTAAAAATGAATAAAGGACTTGTAACAAATATCACCACGCTGTTAATAACTATATATGGAACAGTATCTCCATTCTATTCTGCAGAAATTTTTATGGCGGGTTTATTCGGATTATCGGGTGGATTGACTAACTGGCTTGCCGTTCATATGCTTTTTGAGAAAGTTCCACTTCTTATTGGCTCCGGTGTTATTCCGTTGAGATTTAAAGAGTTCAAGGAAGGAATAAAAAACTTAATTATGCATGAGTTTTTTTCTTCCAAAGCTTTGGAGAATTTTTCATCAACAAAAAATCTTCCTGTAGATGAAATTTTAAATAAAATTAACTATGACGAGATCTATCTTAAGCTTATCGAAGCGATAAAAGAATCATCGTTAGGATCTATGCTTCAAATGGTTGGGGGTGAAAAAGCTTTAGAACCTTTAAAGGAACCATTAAAAACTAAAATTAAAGAAACAATAGATGAATTAAAAAATAAAAATTTTGCTAATAGTTCACTTTCTGAAGATTTTAAAAGTGAAGTTGAGTTAATAATTGACTCAAGGTTAAATGAATTAAGCCCAGAACAAGTAAAGTTTATAATAAAAGATATTATCCACAAACATCTTGGATGGTTGGTTGTGTGGGGAGGCGTATTTGGGTTTTTGATTGGACTTATTTTAGGCTTTCTTGGAGGTTTAAGTTGAAAAAAACGTTTTTTAATTTTAATAATACATACCATAAATTACCAAAAACTTTTTATCAAGAAATCAAACCAAAACCAGTATCAAATCCAAAATTAATAGAATTCAATTTTGAACTTTCAAAATTTCTGAACGTTAATAATTCTGTTGCCGACCAAGATCAAGGCAAACTAATTTTCTCAGGAAATAGTTTGCCCGCAGGAGCCAAACCAATCGCAATGGTCTATGCTGGGCATCAGTTTGGAAATTTTGTGCCACAACTAGGTGATGGAAGAGCTATTTTAATTGGCGAACAGATTGCAAAAAATGGAGAAAGATTTGATATACAACTTAAAGGATCAGGGAGAACTGCTTTCTCTAGACAAGGAGATGGAAGATCTCCACTTGGGCCTGTTATAAGAGAGTATATCCTTAGTGAATCATTGCATTATCTTGGAATAAAGAGTACGCGTTCATTAGCAATGGTAAGTACTGGAGAAACTGTTCTGAGAGAGGAGCCTTTGAAAGGAGGAATTTTAACCAGAGTTGCTTCAAGTCACATAAGAATTGGAACATTTGAATTTTTCTTTTTTAAAGAGGATTTTTCTTCTCTGAAAAAATTGGCTGATTATTCAATTGCAAGACATTTTGCAATAAAAAACAAAAATAAACCTTATGAATATCTTTTAGAAAGTGTAATTAAGTTACAAGCCGAATTAGTAGCAAAATGGATGAGTGTGGGCTTTATTCATGGAGTAATGAACACAGATAATACTTCTATAAGCGGAGAGACCATAGACTTTGGCCCATGCGCGTTTATGGATGAATACCATCCGACTAGAGTCTTTAGTTATATTGATCAAGGTGGAAGATATTCTTATATTAATCAAGGTAAAATAATGTTGTGGAACCTATCTAAGTTTGCAGAATGCCTTATACCTCTCTTAGACAATAATTTTGAAACTGCCAAAAAAAAAGCCATTAATTGTTTAGAAATCTATCCAAAATATTTTGAGGAATGTTGGTTAGATGAAATGAGAAAAAAATTAGGATTTAAAAAAAAAATAAAAGATGACCATATTTTGATAAACGATTTTTTTAAAATAATGCAAAAAAATAATATGGATTTTACGTTATCTTTCAGAAATCTTTCAAAAATTACTTCCTCCAAAATAAACAGTTTTTTTGAAAAAGAATTGAAAGCATCAAAAGAAACAAAAAATTGGTTTGAAAAATGGAATAAAAGACTTGAGACTGAAAATTCATCACGGTTAATTATTTCAAAAAAAATGTTAAAAATAAACCCAATTTATATTCCAAGAAATCACTTGGTAGAGTCCGTAATACATCAAGCTATGCAAGAAAATAATTTTTCAAAGATGAGGGAACTTTTAGAATTGGTTCGAGAACCATTCAAAGAAAAAAAATCAAAAAACTCCTACGGCCTGCCTCCAAAACCAGATGAGGTAGTTACAAATACTTTCTGTGGAACTTAAAGAACTGAGAATCCAAATTTTTTGCTTTGATTTAAAATTTGGTCTTCTGCTTCAAGCCAAAGTGGAATGGCTTGATCTAGAATTTTATACCCTTTTTCAGTTAATTTCATTACTTTTTTTCTTGAGTCCTTTGATTTTATTTGTTTAATAAGTCCATCTTTAAGCAGAATATTTAAACCTCTTGTTAGAGTTGTTCTGTCCATAGATAGTTCCTCTGAAAGTGAAATCAAAGTCTTATTTTCAGTTGTCGCTATAAATGATAGTATAGTGAATTGAGTTATTCTAATGCCTACCGATTTTAATTTTCTATCGTAAAACTGAGTAGTTAATCGTGAAGCTTTTCTCATTTTAAAGCATTTACAACTTGTTAATTGTCTGTATTTGAATGATTTAGTTCTTTCCATATATTTTTAAAAATTTTAGTTATAAATAATTCATAATTTAGCATTCATCATCTAATGCGAATCTAAATCTTTTTTAATATCCTTATGGTCTCCAATTACAATATGATTTTTACTTTTTGTTACAAATCTCTCAAGAAGTGGAATAAAGGCAAGAGGGATTAAACCGCCAACTACAATTCCTAAAATCATGCTTCTAATGTGCGGATCAAGATAACTAGCAATTGCGTCAGCAATTATATGAGATAGTGCAGCTCCGAATATGCCAGCAACATAACCGTTAGAAATAATTTTTAGAAATCTATTGATACTGAAAGCTGAATAATATCCAACCAACATAATACTTACATGCACAAATCCAAATATAAGGCCTCTTAGGTTTGCAGCAGTTTCACTGAATAAATTTTCTAACAAATGTTCCATTAACTCTATTTTTTAATACCAAATTAATAAGAGTATTTAACTAGTTTTACTTTTTTAAGTAAATTAATTTATTACTAAATGATAAATAAGATTGACTTCAAGAAAATTATACAGATAAAGTTTTGAATGTACTTTCTTATTTTTCTTCTTTTTCTTCTAAATTTCGGAACGGTATCAAATGCCGATGAACTAATATTAGTCTGTAAAATGAATTATGGTATTTCAGGTGAGAACGATGAAACTGATATCGAGTTTAAAAATTTGAGTATTATAGACGAAGATCTGGTGGTATTCTTAAATGTTGAAAAAAAATGGTTATCCGTTGAAAGTGAAAGAGATTTTAAAGAAAGTGGTGGAAAAATCAGTAAATCAAATTTTTTAGAAACAGATTCCAATATCTTTTCTATGTCTTATTTCGAAAATAATGGAACATTAGTGAGAAAAAATATTATTGAATTAAATCGATATACTGGTTTTATTAAACACGAATTCAGAACTAGTATAGAAACAATTTATAGAACTGGAACTTGTAAAGTATCAAAAAATAAAAGATTGTTTTAGGAGTTTGCCAAATTGTTTGATTTATTCAGATTTTTATTTTCAACTCTATAAATATAAAATTTTTTATGGCGGAGAGAGAGGGATTGTCCACATACGCCTCTTAAATCCCTATTAATCAGGGAAATTAGGTGACTTAAAATATTTTTAGGGGTAAAGTCTAGGGGTAATGACGATAATTAAGCAGGGAAATATCTATCATGCAGAGTTAAAAGTACCTAGAGATGTAAGGGAAATAATAGGTCAGAATAAATTTAGAAAGTCTTTGCAAACTACTGACATCAAAGAAGCTAAAAGAAAAGAACCAATCATAGTTTCAGCTTGGAAGGAAAAAATAGAAATAGCTAGAGGTAATGGCGGTGATATCAAGCAACTTGCACAACAATATAGAGAAGCAAGTGACGAGGCTAAGGATGCTCTGGAGGATGTGTTTCAAGATATGGTTGCCGACGATTATGGGAAGGTGCATTATTCAGATTTAAGTCCTGAGCAAAGTGAGAAAGCTTTTTATAAATATGAAATTCTCACAGGTAAAATTATTCAAACAAATATATTGCTGAAAGAATGGTTAGACAGTTGGGAAGTAAATCCAAAAGGTAAAGAGCAAGGTCAACGATTTGTTGAAGAGTTTTGCAAAAAGTTTCCAGCAACAAGAGATGTAACTAAACAAAGTTTGTTTGAGTGGTGTTCCTTTATGATGGAAGTAAAGGAGTTAACAAAAAAAACAATTAGTTGTCGTTTGTCTCCTTGCAAAATGTATTGGCAACATCTTCAAATAAAGGGGTATGTTGATCCCGATAAAAATCCATTTACAAATTTAAGGCTAACTCAAAAATCTAAATCTAAAAAAAATAATTCGAGAGAGGAATTTTCTATTGATGAAATCAACCAACTTTCTAAAGAAATAAAAAATAAAAGTGACCCTGAGCTGTATTACTTATTTCAAATTGCTATATACACAGGAGCAAGAATTGAAGAGATTTGTAAAATAAAAAAGAGAGATATTGGAAAAGAATTTATAAAAATTACTGATTCCAAAACTAGTGCTGGTATCCGAGAGGTTCCTATTCACAATCAACTTACAGGATTAATAAAGGAGTTAAAAAATTCTCCAGAAGAAAAATATCTTATTAGTAATTTAGTGCCAAACAAGTTTGGTGAACGATCAGCTAGTATTGGTAAAAGATTCGGTCGATTGAAAAAGGGATTAGGGTTCAGTTCGACAAAAGTATTTCACTCAATTAGAAAGACAGTTGTCACACAATTAGAACAAGCTGAGGTCCCTGAGTCCGTTACTGCTGATATTGTTGGACACGAAAAAAAAACAATTACTTATGGCTTGTATAGTGGTGGGAGTAGCCTTAAACAAAAACTAGAGGCTATTAATAAGATAAGTTATGATTAAAGTATGGCTCTTGAAACAAAAGAATTGACTGATCTGTATTATGAATTCATAAACCTTTCAAAAAAAGAAACACCATTTAGCAAATTTATGAATTTTTTGGGATTTCTTTTAGCTACTAGCTTTGTAATTTTTGTTGTTCTCTTTGGTTACAGTTTAGGTGTAGAAGAACTAAATGAGAAATATGAAAGATGGGGAGAGACTATATGGTTGGATTATTTTCTTGCGATAGGCAGTTATGCTATTGGTCCAATACTTGTAATTTGCTTTTGGTTCGGATATATAACCACCGATATCCCTTTTGTTTTGTTTCAAAAGGAAACAAAAACAGAAAAAAGACTAAAGCAAATACTAAATATGATTTACGCCATAGAAGAACGTGATCATAAAAAGAAGCAAGACTCCGAGAAAAATATTCCCGCAGAAATAAAGAATGATTATAATTCAGAATTACAGAAAAGATGGACTATGTATACTGACCATCGTTTTAGAATTAATGAACTAGAAAGAAAGTATAAGTTCAATAAATAGAAAATTTGAATAGCTAATTAATTTTAAAAGTTATTTGGGAAGATTGCCAAAGTAAAAACATTCCTTTTGACCATACATCCAGATTACTTGATAAAGTTTCTTTTTGTATTCATAAATAATCATGATGGAATTTAGGTAAGAACCTTCTGATATTTTTTTTCCTTTTGCAATAACTTTCATACAATCTTGATATAACGCTGGCTCCCCATATGTTACTTTGGCATTTAAATTTACTGATAAAAATAAAGTAAAAACAAAAACAAATATTAATTTTTTCACACATTAATTTTAATTTAAAATAGTAGATTATCAAATTGAAACTTAAACTTGGGGGTAGGAAAAAAATAGGCCCCTTTGTTTTTATTTGTATAGTATCTAGACAAAAAAAAACCTGACAGAAAGTCAGGCTTACAGTTACATATTTTTCTAGAATATTAAATTCAGATGCGTTTGTCAAATTATTTTTACTAAGTCATTGTTTTTATTGGATTATTTTTTTTTCAAAAACCAATAAATTGCTACCCCTATGAGTACGATTGCTAATAAAAAGCCTCTGCCATAGGCTAGATGTGTGAGAACTTCCATAGTTGATTAGTTATTGTAGCTACTACTACGACTTCCTATTACCTTTTTAAAAGACACAAGCCGTCTATATATTATTAATAATAGTATTAAGAATAATAGTAATAGTAGTAGTAATAGTAGTAGTAATAATATTATTAATCTAAGTATTAATAGTATTATTAATCTATTTATTAATAATATTATTAATAATATTACCCTCTCTCGGAACTTGTCCGAAGCCTATCATGAGAACTAAATATAGACAACCCCCGTGGATTAATTTTCAGATAACCGGCTCGTCAACGTGAGGACTAATGGGGTACGACCCCGATTGTTGTTGTCACGACTGACTTCCCTCTTCTTCTTGTCTTTATTTCTACATAGACATTCATTGTGTTTGTAATTTATTATTAGTTAACATGAAAAAAACATTGCTCATATTGATCTGTTTGTTTGTGTCTTCGGGCTCAGTTTTTTCCCTAGAGCTAAATTGCAAATTCAATTCTTTTTTATACGAAGTTAACGGAGAAAAAACCAATCATGAAATCGATGAAGAAGACACTACTTCAATTTATTATGAACCAAAAAATCAATGGTTATGGGATTATCCAACAGATGCTCTACAGGATGATATTAATGTGTGGAAAGAAGAAAATAATTATAGCTATAACAAATCTGATGATTTTGTTTCTAGTAACAGGAAATATAAACAAAAAAATGCTCAATTAAATATAGAGTCTAAAAGACGAGAGATTCCAAAAGAATTACATCGCAGTCGTGCCTTTAAATTAGATTCCAAACTGAACTTAACTCTTATAACTGATAATCTATTCATCTATAATTTTTATGAAAAAAAGGTTACAGTAACAAGGAACGGAAAGTGTAATTAAATGAGTGATTTCACAAAAGTAATCATAATTGATATCCTTCTCTTTGGATCTTTGTGGCTTTTGTTATAAAGCTAAAAGAAAATATTAATGAATAAACTATTACTCATATTGATCTGTTTGTTTGTTTATTCGTGTGAAGAAAGAAGTGAGAAATTAGAAAAAGTGGTGAGTGAAAATTTTAAAAACTCAGTATGGTTAGAGAAGAAAAGCAGAGTAGGAGAGTTTGGTGTGTCGGTAGAACCAGAAGAAGAATGGATAAAAACTATTTTGATTTTTGGATATTATGATAATCAAATAAATTGTAACTCAATTAAAAGTAATTTTGAAGAAGAGTATCCTCAAGATACATTTAGGTGTAATCCTGTAAAATGAAAAAACTATTACTCTTATAAAGGTATTATTTTATGTGGAAAGACAGAGATAAAGCTGAAGTAATGGAAGAAATTTGGAATAAATTATATCCACTTCGTGAAAAGACAAAAAAATATTCCGAGCTAGAATGGCAAAAACACACCAACCCTATCACTGGTAAATTTCAGGATAGCATTGAAGGTTTCATGTGTGGAATAATTATTAGAAAAAATAAAAAATGGATTGCAGAACTTCACATTCTATGGATGCCTTGGATTAATAGTTTTGAAATTGCATCAATGATTAAAAACCATAAATCAAAAAATATAAGTGGAGAAGATTTAGAAAATAATTTTGTTGAAGGTGACCCAATAAAAAACCTGAAACTTTTATTTCTCCAATTTGAGAAACATATCAATCAATTAATCTCTATTATTGATGAAGGAAAAGATTTAAAAAAAAATTTACCAAGAGAGTGGTATGGAGAAAATGTTTATCAACAACTTATTGAAGCCTTCAAAAAAGATCCAGCAGGGTCTTTAAAATTTATTTTTAGAATAATTTTTTCAATAATCTCATGGATAATTATTTTAATTTTTCTTGTTTGGGCGATTTTCTTTTCAGATGCTACCCAAGAATTAAGAGATAAATTTTGGAAAGCCTTTGAAAGTAAGGAAGAACCTAAAGAAATATATTTACCAGTTGATCCTTCAAAAGAATTACCTCCAAGACCATTGAATGACGAGGAATTTAAAAAATTTATGGATGAAGAGTTTGATTATAACGAAGAAATCAGAAAGAGATTAAACAAAATAAAAGATTAAAAGCTAATGTTGTAGATAAAAGTAAATAGGATGCATTCGTACACCAAAGGAATAATTTTCATGCTTTATTTGTCAGTCATAATTTGTCTGACAAAAGTAAAAGGTTCTTCTTTTATAGAGGTAATTATAGTTACCGTTTACATGTTCCTGTGGTGTATACCAATTGTTAATTCCCTTAAGCCCTCTAAAATTAGGAGTGAAGATAAAACTGATGTAGAATTGCGGGGCATAGCTGCTTATATGATTTTTGCCTGGGTCCCAGGATTATGGTGGTCACTGAAAGAATTTCTAAGAGGTGGATTATTAGGGATTGGGTGATTATTAAAACAACTGACTACTTTCTTCTTCTTGTGTTTATTTCTATATAGACATTCATTGTGTTTGTAATTTATTATTAGTTAACATGAAAAGAATATTGCTCGTATTGATCTGTTTGTTTGTGTCTTTTGAGGTGAAATCCGAATCTGATGATTTAAGTGGCAAAAAGTTGTTGTGTGAGGGGAAATATGAAGGATACAAGAGAACTATTGGGATAAATTTTGTCGATAATTATGCTATTAGGATAATCACAGTGCATTATAATGACTCATTAAACAACCCATTAAATGAACCTTGGTTAAGTGACTTTGATGGACATTACACAACAACCTTAAGAAAAATCAAAATTCATGAATTAAATTTTTTAAAATATAATATAGACAGGGTAACATTAAATGATGGAGAAAATTTCTTATGTAAAATAACGAATGTTAATTTAGAAAAAACACTAAAAGAAAAATTTATAAAAGTAAAAAAGAAACGTGAACAAAATATTATTAAAATAAAAAAACAAAGAAAAATATGAGTGGTTTTTTTTACGAGTTCTGTAAGGCTGATTTCCTTTGTTATGCCGGGGAACCACATTGGTTGGGTTGGATAGTTTTAATAATTTTATTTTTTGGAATTCTATATTTAATTTTAAGAATAGTCACATCTGAAGCTTTTCAAGAGAATAGTGAATCTTATTTCGATGAAAAATCAACGAAACAGCAAGAAATTTACAAAGATTCTCAAGGAAACCCTTTTATAGATTCTGAAGGAAACCCAGTACAGCAAAAATGGATTGATAAACACCTTGGTAAGATTGGATTTTTGATAAGTTTAATTGTTATCTGGAGTCTCTGGTTTATTGCATTAGATTAAAATTTCTTAAACTTTAAATTTGATTATTAATACTTTTGTGAATATTATTTTTAAAGTATTAGTTTAAATGAAAAAACTTCACTTCAGACTTTTTAAATATATTTTTAGTAGACCATATCCATTTAATCATTGGTTGATATTACTAACCGCATACTCAAAATTATGGATATATTCGTTTTTTTATTCTCTTACCTTTGGTTTAATTCTTCAAATATCGTTTATTGATTACCTAAAGTTTTATTTTGTTATTAATTTTTTCTTTATGATTTTCATTGTTTTACGTTCTTATAAACTAAAAGATTTGTTTCTACTAATCTATCACACAATAGAACAATTATTTAGAATGACTATAGGAAGACTATTTGGGTTACGACCAATAAATTATTATTATAAACCATTTGATCAAAAAAAATTTTATGGAAAAAATGTTTTAGATTTAGAAGAAGAAAGATCAAAAATATTTGAGAAAAAATATGAAGAAATAGATTTCCTAGTCCTTAATGATTACATCACGATAGAAGAGGGGAATAAGAGAACAGATGAATTATTAAAAGAACAGTATAGGTGTGGCTTTCTAATAACACTAGGTGGTCATTATGAAACCGTAAGTGTTAATTAATAATGAAAGAATTTTTTGAAAGATTTATGATAATTACACACTATCTTTTTTGGATAGTAGGATTTCTTTTGATTATGGCATTTAACAATGATGAGGCAGGTTTACTTTTGCTCTTTATCGTCGGAGCTATTTTCTCATCTTTTCCCGCATTATTATGGTATTTATTTTTTGGTAAACCACGATGGTTTCCTTGGGATAAATAAAATTTTTAAGACAGATACAGCAGTGATATCTTGAATTAACAAAAGAAGAAATACTAAATTTCTCTATTTGTCTTCTATTTTTTCAATACAAATACCATCCTTATATCTTCCATAGTTTTTTACACCATCAGATATTTCTACTCCATATCCATGTTCCAAACCATTTTTAAAGTCACCTTCGTATATATTACCGTCCGCATTTTTTAATTTACCTTTTCCGTGGTATTTACCATTTTCAAAATTTCCTTCATATGTTTCCAGACGATC
Source organism: uncultured Alphaproteobacteria bacterium (assembly GCA_902617375.1). Taxonomy (GTDB): domain Bacteria; phylum Pseudomonadota; class Alphaproteobacteria; order Methylaequorales; family Methylaequoraceae; genus Methylaequor; species Methylaequor ceniphilum. The sequence goes on from CACMWI010000001.1 coordinate 120,040, forward strand.
CCCCGAATAATCTTTCCATGTTATTTTGCATGTTCCATAACCATTTTGAAGGTTATTCCTCCATCGACAGTTATACCTAAATAATTTCCCTTTTTCTTTTTTAACCATTGTACCTTCACCTTCAAACTTTCCATGTACAAGTTGTCCATCATAATAATCGCCATTTTTAAAGCTTACTTTCCCGGTACCATGGGGTAATTCATTTTTAATTTCACCCTTATAAACTCTATCGGAAAGTTCTAATGAACCCTTTGAAAATACATCTTTCTTAGTGGTTTCTGGAATACATGAAACTTCATTATTTTCTAATGAAATTTTCGATTCTTTTCGAGGTGTTTCTGTTGGCGGTGATTTTTCTTTAGCAAAGAAATAAACAAAAACAATAAATACGATAAGGATAATAAAATATATAAAGTCTGGTTCAGTAAAAAAATAAAGATAAGCCATAAGATAATTTTATTTAGTTCGATAAATATAACAATAAAATAAGCCAGGTTATTTGTCTCAGCTTTTTTTAGGGGTAATGATTAGGGGTAAAAAGCCAATTTAAAGCCCGTAGAAGCACAGAAACAAAAGGGTTATAGTTTATGGCGGAGAGAGAGGGATTCGAACCCTCGAAACAGTTTCCTGTTTACACGCTTTCCAAGCGTGCGCCTTCAGCCACTCGGCCACCTCTCCAGTTAATTGTCTGAAGTTTTGAGAACATTTATAAAGGCTGATTGAGGAATTTCTACTTTACCAAATTGCCTCATTCTCTTTTTTCCTTTTTTTTGCTTGTCCAATAATTTATTTTTTCTTGTTACATCGCCACCATACAACTTTGCAGTTACATCTTTTCTATAACTATTAATTGTTTCTCTAGCTATTATTTTACCACCTATTGCAGCTTGAAGCGGAATTTTGAATTGTTGTTTAGGAATCAATTTGCATAATTTTTCGCAATACACTTTTCCTCTCGAAACTGACTTTGATCTATGACAAATAAAAGAAAGGGCATCAACTGATTCAGAATTTACAAGAATTTGAACTCTGACTAAGTCACTTTCTGTGTATTCTTTAAACTCATAATCAAAACTTGCATACCCACTTGTAATTGATTTAAGTCTGTCATAAAAATCAAAAACTACTTCCGAAAGAGGTAATAGGTACTCAATCATAGCTCTTTTCCCAACGTAACTTAGGTTTTTCTGTATTCCCCTTCTTTCTGTACAAAGTTGTATCACTGATCCAAGATATTCATCTGGAAGCAAAATCGTTGCTTTAATAATCGGTTCAGATATTTTTTTTATTTTCATTATGTCAGGCAGTTCAGAAGGATTATGAATATCAAAAATTTTTCCATCCGTAAGTTCGATCTTATACACCACTGACGGAGACGTTGTAATTAAGTTCAAGTCAAACTCTCTTCTCAGTCTCTCCTGAATTATTTCTAAGTGCAACAAACCTAAGAATCCACATCTGAAACCAAGACCAAGCGCAGCAGATGTCTCTGGTTCAAATGAAAAACTAGCATCATTCAAACCAAGTTTTAAAAGACTATCTCTTAATAGATCGTAGTCGTCAGCATCAATGGGATATAAACCGCAAAATACAACTGGTCTACTAGGTTTAAATCCTGAAAGAGGTTGATTAGTAGGTTTTAATGAGTCTGTAATTGTGTCTCCGACTTTGCAGTCACTTACATGTTTAATGCCTGCTGTAATAAATCCTATTTCTCCTTTCTCTAAAACATCAGTATATTTTATTTTTGGAGTAAAAAACCCACATTTCTCAACAATATATGAGGCTTGGGTCCCCATCATTTTAAGTTTCATTCCTTTTTTTAATTGTCCAGCATGAACTCTCACTAGAATAATTACCCCTAGATAAGGATCATACCAACTGTCAATTAACATTGCTAAAAGCGTGGTGTCCTCTACTGTTTTAGGGCAAGGAAGCCTTTCAACTATTGCTTCCAAGAGTTCATCTACACCATTACCTGTTTTTGCAGAAACAAGAATAGCGTTTGATGCATCCAAGCCTATCACATCTTCTATTTGTTTTTTTATTCTCTCTGGTTCAGAAGAAGGTAAATCTATTTTGTTCAAAACAGGAATTATTTCATGATTATTTTCTATAGCCTGATAAACATTTGCTAAAGTTTGAGCCTCAACACCTTGAGAAGAATCAACAACAAGAAGTGAGCCCTCGCAAGATGCCAAAGATCTACTTACTTCATAAGAAAAATCAACATGACCAGGTGTATCCATTAAATTAAAATTGTAAATATCGTTATTTTTTGCTTTGTATTTTAAATAAACAGTTTGTGCTTTTATTGTGATTCCTCTCTCCCGCTCTATTTCCATAGAATCCAAAACTTGTTCTTTCATTTCTCTTTCAGGTAATCCTCCACACCTTTGAATTATTCTATCAGCGAGAGTCGATTTTCCATGATCTATGTGTGCGATAATTGAAAAATTTCTAATTCTTTCAATTAACATTATCTTAATTTCGCTTTAAATTGTGTCTTAGCTTGAGAAATTATTTTAGTGGATAACTCATTAATTTCATTTTCGCTTAGAGTTTTTGAGTCCGATTGGATAATCACTTCCAAAGCAATTGCCCGCAAATTTTCATTCTCATAATTATCAAAAACTTTTACATCGGAGATTATGTCTCTATCAATGTTTTTAATATAATTAACAAGATCTATTGACTTAAGCCTTTTATCCACTTCAAAAGAAAAGTCCCTTACTGAGTGTTGAAAATTAGATTCGAAAAATTTGTTTTTTGTTTGAATTCTTTTTTTTATATTTTCTAAAATCTCTGAAATATATAACTCAAGAATAATGACCGTATTTTTAATCTTAAAACTTTTTGAAACATTAGGATGAATCTCACCAAAACTAGCAATTTTTAATTCAGAAAAATATACGGAACAACTTTTTCCTGGATGAAAAAAATTATTATTTTCGTTTTTAATTTTGATCTTATCTAAGGGTATTTTCAGTAATCTAAGCAAACTTACTAAATCGGATTTTATATCAAAAACATCGTAATTTCTGTTATCAGTAGTCCAATTTTTGTCTGTTGCTTTTCCCGACCTAATTATTGTTAGACGGTCTTTTTGCTCGCCTGGGTTAATACCAGTGAAAACTGGTCCTATTTCAAATATTGATATATTTTGGCGATCTTTATTATTATTTTTGTTTACAATATTTAATAGTCCGCCTAATAGACTTTGTCGCAAACATGATAGTTCTTCACTGATAGGGTTTTGAATTTCAATATTATCTGTATCTCCTATTACATTTTCCTCCCATTTTTTATTTGAAAACGACCAAGAAATTATTTCCATGATATTTCGACTCACAAGAAGTTCTTTTATTTGTCTTTTTAATTTTTGAGTTTCAGAAGTAACACTTGTATCATTATTTTTCTTTAAATCGAAAGCTTTGTTTGGTATCTTTTCGTAACCTAAAAGTCTACCAACCTCCTCAACCAAGTCTTCTTTAATTTTTAAATCTTGTCTCCAAGATGGTGGTATTATTACAAAGTTATCTTGTAAGTCTGTTATTTGACAACCTAATTTAAATAATATTTCACAAATTGAATTTTCTTCTATTTCATGACCCAATATCTTTTCAAAAAACTTTTTCTCAACACTTATTTTAGTAAAAGATTTAGTCAGATCAGAATCAGAAATAATTGAACCAACTTTTCCCCCACAAAGTTTAAGTATCATCTCCGTAGAAAGTTCAATTCCATCAAATGTAGATTCTGGGTCTATACCTCTTTCAAATCTATATCTTGCGTCGCTGATGATGTTTAATTTACGACCTGTTGACGCAACATTTTCTGGCATAAAATATGCTGACTCAATAAGAATATTTTTAGTATTTTCATCACAAGAAGAATTCAATCCACCCATAACGCCAGCTAAACTTATTATTTTTTTTTCATCGCAGATTACTATCATATCATTATCCAAAGTGTATTCTTTTTCGTCTAATCCAATAAATTTTTCTCCTCTTTTTGAATTTCTTATAGTTATATCTCCTTCAATTTTATCTAAGTCAAATACGTGTAATGGTCTGCAATAGTCAACAGTCAAATAATTAGTAACATCCACCAATGCGGATATAACTTTTAATCCTGACCCTCCAAATCGCTTGATAATCTTTTCTGGAGACTGACAATTTTTTACGTTCGTCATTTGTCGAAGTGAAAACTGAGGGCATGAATCAGATTTAAGTGTATTATTGATTTTTATTTTACTTTCGAAATCATTTTCAATTTTTTTTATTTTTTTTTGTTTCAACTTCCCAAATCCAGATGCACTAAGATCTCTTGCAATACCGAAAACACTTGCACAATCAACTCTATTTGGTGTTATGGCAATTTCAATTTCTATAATTTCATCATCTATATATTTATTGAAATCTTCCCCAACTTTGGCGTTTTCATTTAATTCAATAATACCCTCTGATTCCTCAGATAAATTTAATTCTTCTTCAGAGCACAACATCCCTTGAGACTCAACCCCTCTAATCTTACTTTTTTTGATTTTAAATTGATCTTCTTTATTGGGTTTAACTATACATCCAACACTTGCGAGTACTGTTTTCATATTCTTTTTTACATTTGAAGCACCGCAAACAATTTTCAAAATTTCTTTTCCGTTATTCACATCACAAATTTTCAATTTGTCTGCATTCGGATGTGAGTTGATTTCTACGACCTCTGAAACAATGAAGTTATTAAGATCATTTTTTGGATTTTTTACTTCCTCAACCTCTAGACCAATAGAGGTTAATTTTTGGCATAATGAATCTACAGATGAATCAAACTCAAGGTATTCTTTTAACCATGCTAACGTGAATCTCACTTTACCTCCAAATCAAGTCAGTTTTCTCAAAAAAATTAAATCCATAATGCTCTAACCACTTTAAATCACTATCAAAAAAATCTCGAAGATCAGGCATTCCATATTTTAGCATGGCGAGCCTTTCTATCCCCATCCCAAATGCAAAACCCGTGACATCTTGTTTAACTCCTGACATTTTAAAAACTTCAGGATGAACAAGACCACAACCTAAAATTTCCATCCATTTGTCACCCTCCCCAATAACAATTTTTCCTGACTCTTTTTTAAAATTTATATCGACCTCAGCTGATGGCTCGGTGAATGGAAAATATGAAGGTCTAAATCTAAGTTTAAGATCGTTTTTTTCAAAAAAAGTTTTACAAAAAGATTCTACGAACCATTTTAAATTTGCAAATGTTATATCCTTGTCTACCACCAAACCCTCAACTTGATGAAACATAGGCGTATGTGTCATATCTGAATCACATCTATATGTTCTTCCGGGTGCAAAAATTTTCAATGGAAGTTTATTTTTTTTTAGAGAACGAATTTGCACTGGCGATGTATGAGTTCTTAAAACGAATTTTTCATGAGTTTTACTTTTAATGTAGAATGTATCATGCATTTGTCTTGCTGGGTGATTTTCCGGAATATTCAACGCCGAAAAGTTATGAAAATCATCTTCGATATCTGGTCCCTCTTCATAGGATAAACCCATGTCACCTAAAATATTAACTATTTCGTTGGTAGTGTGACTTATTGGATGAACTTTTGCTTCAATAAAATTAACTTCACGAGCTGGTAATGATAAATCTATAAAATCATTCTCTAATTTTTTATTTATTTCTAAGTTTTCAATCTGGTTTTTCTTTCTAGAAAAGCAAGAAAAGAAAAGATTTTTAAAACCATTTAACTTTTCACCCACACTTTTTTTCTCTTCAATAGACAATGTTGATAAAGATTTCAGTGCATTAGTAAAAGTACCATTTTTGCCGAAATATTTCACTCTTACTTGTTCAAGCTTTTCACTTGCATTTGAATCTTCAACCTCTTTCAAGGCTGATTGAATTATTTCATCGTAATTCATTCTAGGGTTGCTTTAAGCAGCCTTTACTTTTGCCACTATTTCTTTAAAAGATTCTGGTTCGAGCGCAGCAATATCGGCTAAGACTTTTCTGTTAAAATTAAGATTAACTTTTTTCAATCCATTCATAAAGGTCGAGTATTTTATTCCATTTAATCTACACCCTGCGTTTATCCTTTGAATCCAAAGTCTTCTAAACTCTCTTTTTTTTACTTTTCTATCTCTGTAAGCGTACTGCCCTGCTTTTTCAACAGCTTGGTTGGCCACTTTAAAAGTGTTTTTTCTTCTTCCAAAATAACCTTTAGCTCTCTTTAAAATTTTTTTGTGTCTTGACCTTGTTACACTGCCTGCTTTCACTCGTGACATCTAGATTACCTTAGTTTCGCATTAATATATTTTTTCACAATTTTTGTATCTTGTTTGGACATCACAGTTGGACCTCTTGACGACCTTTTCATGGTTTTAGTTCTTTTTGTTAGATTATGTCTTTTTCCGCTTGCAAACATCAACACTTTACCTGTTGCAGTTACTTTGAATCTTTTTTTTGTACCACTTTTTGTTTTTATTTTAGGCATAATAAAATTATTTATAGCGTTTTTTTTTGTCAAAGCAAGGTCGTTTTTTTAAAGCTATCTTGGTGCTACAACCATAATCATATGTTTGCCTTCGAGTGTTGGTACCTGCTCAATTTTTGCCAAGGGTTCTATCTCACTCTCTAATTTTTTAAGAACATCCATGCCTCTTTGATGATATGCCATTTCTCTTCCTTTAAATCTTAATGTAATCTTGACTTTATCACCTCCATTTAGAAAACGTTGAATAGACTTTAGTTTTACATCATAGTCATGGTCTTCGATGCCAGGTCTAAGTTTCACTTCTTTCACCTCAAAGGTTTTTTGTTTTTTTTTGGCTTCAGCCTGCTTTTTTTGTACTTGATACTTATATTTTCCATAATCTATGATTTTACAGACAGGAGGTGACGCATTGGGTGAAACTTCAACAAGATCCAAGCCCTGTTCAAATGCAAGTTTTACTGCATCCTGAACGTCATAAACTCCTAACATTTCCCCTTTTTCTGAGATTACTCTTACAGATTTAGATTTGATTCTTTCGTTGATAGCTGGACCTTGCAGCTTTGGTGAGTGAAATCTACCTTTATTCATATTTAACTAATTGCATACTTTAAAAAAATTCCTTTCATCCTGCAATTTACATTATCTCTTCAAAATATTCACACTTTAAGCAATTCTGCAAGAAATTTTTATTTTTTTTATGAAGTCTTCAACACTTAACTCATCCTGATTTTTAGTTCCCAAAGTTCTAAGAACAACTTGCTTATTTTTAACTTCCTTGTCTCCGATGATGCCAATAAAGTTTATTTTTTGGTTTGAGAGCTCTCTTATTTTATAATTCAATTTCTCGTTTCGAATGTCTGTAATACACTTTATATTTATTTTTTTTAAATCATTTGCTAATTCTTCTGCATAATTTATACAATTTGAATTAATTGTTGCTAGGGCAACTTGAATTGGACTTAACCAAGCAGGGAGTCTCCCTGAGTAATTTTCAATTAAAATACCAATAAATCTCTCAAATGAACCAAGGATTGCTCTGTGTAACATCACAGGCCTATATTTTTTTCCATCTTCTCCAATGTAAGAGGCATCCAATCTTTCTGGTAAAACAAAATCAACCTGAAGAGTTCCACACTGCCAATCTCTTCCAATTGCGTCTCTCAAAACAAACTCGAGTTTTGGACCATAAAAAGCCCCTTCCCCTGGATTGAGTTCATAGTTATACCCAGCCATTTCAACGGCATTTGTAAGGGATTTCTCAGCCCGATCCCAAACTTTATCACTACCTGCTCTATTAACCGGACGATCAGAAAACTTTATAACAACGTCTTTAAAGCCAAAATCTTCATACACTTCCATTAGTAGCTTACAAAATTCTGACGTCTCGGAAATTATTTGCTTCTCAGTACAGAAAATATGAGCATCATCTTGAACAAATGATCTTAATCTCATTAAACCATGTAATGCACCTGACGGTTCGTTTCTATGGCAACAACCAAATTCAGACATTCTTAAAGGTAGCTGCTTATAACTTTTAATACCTTGTCTGAATATTTGTACATGACAAGGACAGTTCATTGGCTTGATTGCTAAAGTCTTATCTTCAGATTCAGACGTGAACATTTGTTCTCTAAATTTGTCCCAATGGCCTGAGTCTTTCCACAAAGAGCTTTCAACAAGCTGGGGGGTATTCACTTCTTTATATCCTGCTTTTTCAAGTTTATTTCTAATATAAACCATTATATTTTGGTAAATTGTCCAACCTTTAGGATGCCAAAAAACTGATCCAGCTGCTTGCTCTTGAAAATGAAATAAACCTAGCTCTTTTCCAAGTTTTCTGTGGTCTCTTTTTTCAGCTTCTTCTATTTGATTTAAATAATTTGCGAGTTCTTTTTCATTTGTCCATGCTGTACCATAAATTCTTTGAAGCATTTCGTTATTCGAATCTCCTTTCCAGTAAGCACCAGAAAGTTTTGTCAGTTTAAACGGACCAATAAACTTTAAACTTGGAAGATGTGGTCCTCTACACAAATCAAAAAAATTTGAATCTTTCTGTTCATAAATTTGGAAGTCTTTTTCTTGCTCTGACTCTTTAATAATTTTTACCTTGTAAATTTCTTGTTTCGAGTCAAAAAGCTCTATTACTTGATTTTTGTCTTTATAAGATTTTTCAATTTGACTGCCCTTTTTTATGATATTTTTCATTTCTTTTTCAATTGCAGGAAAATCGTCAATAGAAATTGGCTTTTCAAATAAAACATCATAATAAAATCCATTTTCAATTGTTGGGCCAATTGCTAATTTAGCTTTCGGGTATATTGTTTTAATTGCTTTGGCAAGAACTTGTGCGGTCAAAGTATGCCTCATAATCTCAAGACCTTCATCTGAATCTTTAGTAATTATATTTATTTCAGCATCCTCAGTTATTAGATCGCATAAATCTTTTTGTTTTCCGTTAACAGAAATTGCCACTGCTTTCTTTAGTAAAGATTTGGAAATGCTCTCTGCTATAACAAATCCATTGACTTCTTTTTCAAAATTCTGGGTTCTTCCATCAGGAAATAAAATTCTTGGCATATACTATTCTTATTTTGTTTAATGTTAATTTTTGATCATAAACGTAAATTACTTTTTATATTAAAAATAATTTTTTTATAAAATTTATCATCATCATTTAAATAAATAAAGGTTGAGACATTTTTTCCAACTGGTTTACAAAGTTGTGGATCGGAAAATTCTGTAAACAATACCATGGTTTTTTTACCTCCCCTTGATATCAAGTGCATTGGGCCTGTGTCATTTCCAATAGATAATGATGATTTTAGAGATAATTTGCCGATATCAAAAAAATCAGTTTTATTGCAACAATTTATTACCTCTGGATAAATAGATTCAATAAAGTTACAGACTTTAAAATCGTCTGCAGACCCAACTATCAAAACTTTAAAACCAGACTTTAATAAAAAGTCTGTAATTTTCAAAAAGATTTCTTTTGGTATTCTTTTGTTTAATCTTTTTTTTGAGCCACCAGGAACAATAATTACGAATTTAGTCTTTGGAACTGAAAATTTTGATTTGAATAACCATTCGGTATCAATTTTTGATTGATAGTACACTTTACTCATCTCAATTTGACTTTTTTGTCTTTCTAAAGTATGCATTTTATTTCTGTTCTCATCTAAATGAGGAATTTTTGCATATTTTCCAATACCATTTGTGATAGCATCTGTTTTATAAAAAATCTTCAAATATGATGATGATCTTTTTGAAGTTTGAAGGTCATATACAAAATCAAACGCATTAGGATCAATTACATTTTTTATTTTTAATAAATCTATGAAATAAAAAAAACTTCTTTTAATTGTGAAGATTTTTTCAAACCAATTCGAACTTTCAAGCAACTTGTTGTAAGGTTCTTCAGTTAAAAGAATCAATTTGCACTTATTATGATGATTAAATATTGAATAGATTGCGTTTAGCGAAAGGATAACATCGCCAAGTCCACCAAACTTAATGATTAAAATTTTTTTTTGTAGAGAGCAAATCTTCATAAACTGCTAAAGTTTTTTTTAACATATCATTCAAACTAAATTTTTCTTCAACTCTTCTTCTTGCAGAAAGTCCAATCGAATCTTTTTTTTCTTGCGAAAGATTAAGGACGTCCAAAATTTTCTCTGCAAGTTTTTCTGGGTTTGATGGTTCCACCAACCAACCAGTTATACTATTTTCAATAATTTCTCTGGACCCTCCGTGATTTGATGAGATAATAGGTTTAGTCATTGAAGAAGCTTCAGCACTTATCCTTCCGAAGGCCTCTGGTTCTATAGAAGTAGATAATACTATATCAGCAATTGAATAAACGGCAGGCATGTCACTTAAATTTCCACAAAAAATAATTTTGTTTTCTAAATCATTTTTTTTTATTTTTCTTTTCAGAATTTTTGAAAATTTCTGTTTGCCATCTTCACTTCCTACAAATAAAATTACAAAGTTTAACTCAGGTTCTCTAAGTTTTATAAGTTTAGCAGCATCTAAAGCAACTAAGTGACCTTTCCAAGAAGTAATTCTTGCTGGTAGTAAAATTACATGAACATTTTCTGATAAAGTAAGTTTTGATAATAAATTCTCTTTTCTTTGTTCAGTCACAGCATTTAAGTCAAAATATTGTGTATCGATACCCCTATTGATTTGAATAAGTTTCGATTTTGTCGATGGAAAGTTGAACCTAACGTGATCATCTATAAACTTAGAAATTGTTATTACTTTATCTCCTTCTGTCATGACACTATTATATTTTTTTTTTGGATAAAAATTAGTTCCGGAATATGTTCCATGATATGTTGTAACTAGAGGAATTCTAAGTTGCTTAACAATTTTATTAAAACAAAATGCAGGCCAGCGGCTTCTGATATGAACAATATCAGGTTTAATCTCGTTTAAAATTTTTCTAATTTTTTTCTTTAATATGAAGTAACTAAATACCCCTTTTCTTTTAATATTAAGTTCATGGTGTTCTACTCCTCTATATTTATACTTTTCGGCCATCTCACCTCCAGAAGAGAGCAAAGACGATTGAAACCCAACTTTTATTAATTCTTTTGCAATGTCAAGTGTTCCTCTTTCAACCCCCCCATTTATTTGGTCAAGAGAGGGGATTATTTGCAGTATTTTTGCCATTTATGATATTTAAAATTTCTTTTAAACCTAATTTATAGTTTTCAAATTTAGGTGTCCAACCTAATATTTTTTTTATTTTCTTATTAGATACTCTTTTGTTGTCTCTATAAAAATCTCTTGTTATTTTATTAATTTTAGGAGAATCAATGTCTATGAAATTCAAGTTTTTTAATTTTAGTAATTTTGCAGCATATATTGTTACTTCCTCAGACGAACAAGGATTGTTATCTGAAACATTAAAAATTTCTCCTGGTGTTGGATTTTTCATACTTTTAATTATTGCAGAGGTAATATCTTCTACATAAATTCTAGAGAAAAATTGATTCGGTTTTTTTATCACAAGGTTTTTGCCGTTAATTAGTTTTTCAATTACAGATCTACCAGGTCCATAGATTCCTGGTAATCTAAAAATATGGATTGGAATATAATTTTCTCTAAATAATTTAAAGTAAGAATCTTCTACGTTTTTTCTTATTATTCCTCTGACAGTTTTTGGGTTCACTTTCGTGTTTTCATCTACCCATTTGCCTAGATGGTCTCCATATACACTTGTTGAAGACAAATATCCTAGCCACTTTAATTTTTTAAAATATATTTTTTCTGTTTTTTTAAATAGATCAAATACTATGTCTCTTTCTTTAATAGGTGGAATAGAATTCAATAAATGAGTCACTCCAGAAAAAAGAGAATTATGGTTTTTAGAAAATTCTGAAAAAGTCATTCTTTTTATTTTTAATTTCTCATCAAAAGGTTGAGACGTTAGTTTTAAGTTATGTGTGCAAATAATTTCATCAAAGCCTTTCAAACGCTCTAGAATGAATTTTGAACAAAAACCTGCCCCAAAAAAAATTAATTTCATTTTATATTTTTTGAATCTGATTCTTAATCCAATCGAAAGTTGGATGATTTGTAAGTTCTTTATGCCAAACCATTTTTGTCTTTCTTTTTTCAAGATCAATTGGGAGTTCACTAATAATGAAATCATAATTGTTGGCCATTCTTTGAGCCGTTCTCGAAGGTAGAGTTAAAATCAAATCTGTCTTCTTAATTATTACAGGTGCAAGTGTTATAAGATCTATTCTTACAGATATCTCTCTTTCAAAGTTTAGTTGACTCAATTCTCTGTCAATGGGGTGAGTGGGAGCTTCCATTGGAGCAACTCTGAGATGCTTTGAAGAAAGATATTGATCAATAGATAATTTTTTCTCGTGTGCCAAAGGATGAGACTTCCTTAAAATGCAAACGTATTGTTCCGTAAATAGATCTGAATAACCAAATCTACTACTTATTGTTTCAAAACGACCAACTGCAAAGTCAATTTCATTATTATCTAAAAGCTTTAGGGCCTCGTTTCCTTGTTCTGATCTAACACACAAAGATGAAGACGGAGAGTTTTTTTCAATAAAATTTACCAAATTTGGAAGGATGATTGGAGCAACATCGTCAGACATGGAAATTCGAAAAAGCTTTTTTGTTGTCTTTGGGTTAAAGTTTATTGATGATAAGGAAATCTCTAGATTGTTCAATGCACTTTGTATTGGAAGAGAAAGGTCATTAGCTCTTGGAGTGGGTCTCATTCCTCTTGGCCCCCTAATGAAAAGATCGTCTTTAACAAGATATCTTAATCTATTTAATGCGTTACTCATAGCAGGCTGGGTTATTCCCATTTTTTTGCTAGCTTTGGTAACGTTTCTCTCTTCAAAAAGTGTTTTAAAAACTAAAAGTAAGTTAAGATCAAAATTTTTTATATTCATAATGTAAATTTTTATCTGTTATCATATTTTTATAATAAATCATTTTAATTTTATATTATACTATTATTATTAATTTAAGAGGTGTAAAAGTTTGCTTGCTCTTGTCTTATTTTGTCTAATCCAGGGATTCACAGAATTTCTTCCAATCAGTTCTCAAGGACATTTGATAATTTTTAATTCAATTTATCCCATCGACAATTATGCAGGCATTACTATTCACGAAGCTACAATAATTGCGCATTTTGGTTCACTTTTGGCTATTATAACTTTCTATCGTAGAGCTCTGCTAAGTCTCTTGTTTTCAATTAAAATGATTGACAGACCAGATATTGATAAAAACTCTTTTATTTTAATCAATCTTATCATCTCAACGATTCCAATTATGGTGGCTGGGTATGTAATTTTTAAAATATTGGATTATAACTGGGATGGACTATTACTCATCATTTCAATATCGAGTATTTTCTTTGGAGTAATTTTGTTCCTAGCAGATAAATTTTGTTTGAGAATTAAAAATCAAAATTCACTTAATTTTTTGATGTCATTTCTTATTGGCGTTTTTCAGTGTCTAGCGCTTATACCAGGAGTAAGCAGATCTGGCGCAATTTTAACCATAATGAGATTCTTTGGATTCCAAAGACAATTTGCGGTAGAATACTCAAATCTTTTGAGTATTCCTGTAATTATAGGAGCAATGATCTTTATGATTGTTAATTCAACACTTGATAGCTCTTTTAGTTCATTGATAAATTTTCACACTTCAATAATTTTTATTCTAAGTTTTTTCTTTTCAATAATCTTTATATATTTTTTAGTGATGTGGGTAAAAAGATTCTCATTATTAATTTTTGTTGTATATAGGGTAAGTTTTGGCTTGTGGATCCTCCTAACCTTAATTTGAATATTTACAAATATGTTTCTGCTATTGTCTTCAATGAAGAGGGGTTCTTAACAAATTGCTTTAAATTTTCGAATCCTTTTGACGATATATTGTCATACTCTAATAATCTTACTTGATCGCGTGTTAGTAAAGGTTTGGGCATTATTTCCGTAAATAAAGCCAAGATTCTCGCCAAAAAAAAAGGAACAGGTAAATAAAGTCTTTTTCTTTTTTTACAATTAAGAATTATATCAAAAATTTCATCAAAAGACTGAACTGTTGGACCTGAAAGGTCAAAAATCTTTTTCTTCAACAAGCAAGTATTAATCATAAAAGAAACAAGATCTCCAACATAAATAGGTTGGAATCTTACTTTTTTTGTAAAGTTCAATATGGGAATTAAACCTTTTTTTTTTATTTCAGGTGTACCAATTATAGGCAAGAAAGGACTAAAATTAGACATGTTTAAAAAGAAATTTGTGAAACTGTCTCTCTTTCCAAATACAACACTTGGTCTAAGTATAACACAATTTGGAAATTTTTCCCTTACAACCTCCTCACCTAAAAGTTTTGAATTCGAATACAAAGATGTAATTGACTTTTCAATATTCAAAGCAGAAAGATGAATAAAATTCCTTACACCATTTCTTTTAGCAGCACTTGCTAATTCCCTAGGAATATTGACATGTACATCAGAAAAAGTTTTTTTCTTTTTTTCATAGAGAATCCCTATTAAGTTAAAAACTATATCAGCATTTTTGACTATAGAATCTAGTTGATTCTCAGAAAATTGATCTATTTTTTTTACACTTACTTGCCCAGGTTCACAGCCTAAAAAAAAATCAAGTTTTTTATTGTCACTTCTAGTTATAATATCAACTTGACATGAATTCTTGCATAAAAGATTTACCAAATGAGAGCCGATGAATCCCCTTCCGCCGAAGACAACTACTTTTTTTCCACTTATTTTAACATTCATATTTTTTTTTACTATTTATCTTATAACTTTGGTATTAATATCATAATTAAAAAATATCAAAAAATGAAAACTTTTAAATTTGGCGAATCAAAAATTTTCTTGCACCAGGACGACCTTCCAGCAAAAATCAAAACTCCAAAGATAGTTGCAATTGATACCGAAACAACAGGTTTAAGTTTAATAAGAGACAGACTCTGCCTTATACAATTTGCCTTTTCCAAAGAAGAATGTCATTTGGTCCAATTTAGCAAAAAAAAATCCAAATTTAGTAATAAAAACTTAACAGTGCTTAAAATATTGAATGACCATAAAATTCAAAAAATATTTCACTACGCAAGGTTTGACGTTGCAATTTTAAGAAAAACCTTTGAAGCTAACATTGAAAATATATTCTGCACAAAATTAGCATCAAAACTTGTTAGAACCTATACAGACAAACATGGACTAAAAGAATTATGTAAAGAACTTTTGGCTGTCGATTTAAATAAATCACAGCAATCATCAGACTGGTCCTCAGAAAAATTATCTGAAAATCAAATAAGATACGCCTCTTATGATGTAATTCATTTATTTGAATTAAAAGAAAGACTTGAAAATATGCTGGAAAGAGAAAAAAGGCTAGACATTGCAAAATCATTATTTTCTTTCCTGCCAACAAGAATAAAACTTGATCTATTAGATTTCACTGATACGGACATTTTTTCACACTGAAGGAAAGTAATGGAAATTATAACAGGAAGAAAAGTTATAGATATTGAGATTGAAGCACTTAATTTGCTCAAAAATTACATTTCAAAGAATTTTGTAAAAGTTGTAAATTTACTTTTAAAAAATAAAGGAAAAATAATTGTCTCAGGTATTGGAAAAAGTGGTCATATTGCTTCAAAAATTGCATCTACACTCTCATCAGTAGGCTCACCTTCTTTTTATATACATCCCTCTGAAGCAAATCATGGAGATCTAGGTATGCTAGAAAAGAAAGATATAGTAATTTTAATTTCAAATTCAGGAGAAACCTCAGAATTAATTAATTTGATTTTATATTGTAAGAAATTAGGTATTCCAATAATATCAATAACAAGTGAGCCCAACAGTACTCTCTCAAGAGAGTCAAACCTAAATCTTTTAATACCCAAAAATATTGAGGCTTGTCCACTTGAATTGGCACCAACTAGTTCTACAACATGTACCCTAGCCTTAGGCGATGCCCTTGCTGTAACATTATTGAAAAAAAAGAAATTTACAGAAAGTGATTTCAGGGAACTCCATCCAGGAGGAAAGTTGGGACAAATGTTATCTGAAGTTAAGGATGTAATGAAAATTAATCTTGATATACCATTAATTGTTGAATCAAAAAAAATGAGTTATGCCATCTTAGAAATGACTTCAAAAGGAGAAGGGTGTGTAGGGGTTGTGTCAAAAAAAAATGAATTGATCGGAATCATAACTGACGGAGATATTAGAAGAAATATGAATCCCAAGTTGCTTGATAAGAATGTTAAAGAAATAATGACAAGAAAACCTAAAACTTTATCTCCCAATACCCTTATTTCAAAGGCATTAAAAATTATGAACGAAGAATCAATTACAAATATTTTTATTACTAAGCAAAAAAAGCCTATTGGTATTATTCATATGCACGACATATTAAAAAATAACTAAATTAATGAATTATTCCATTTTTATAAAAAGTCTTAAATATATTCTTCTCTTTTTATCAATCTCGATTTCAATTCTTGTAGTTTATAACAACAATCCTGTTGAAAAAGAAAAAATCTATAATGATTTTTCATACGATGAAATTGATTTTAAGTCATTTAAGCAAGTTTTACACAAACCTATCTTCATGGGGATAGATAAAAAAAATCAACCCTTCAAAGTAATGGCTAATAAGGCAATAAGATTAAAGCAGGAGCCAAATATCTTTAATCTAGAAAAACCAACTGGAGAAATAAATTCAGGAAAAGAGAAGTTTTACTTGAGTGGTGATAAAGGAATATTTAATAAAAACGTCGAACAACTAAAGGTAAAAGGCAATGTAAAATTTAACAACGAAGAAAACATGATTTTTAAAACGTCTGAAATGTATTTTGATTTTAAAAAAGAAGTTCTCTCAGGAAATAAAATAGTAAATGGAAAAAAAAATAATTCGGTTATTGTTTCTGAGGGATTTAAAATTTTTAATAATGGAGAACAAATATTCTTTACGGGAAAAACAAAGTTAAAATTAATCCATGAAAAAAATTAGTAAAAGTTTTTATTTTGCAGCCATTTTAATATTCTTAAGCTTGAAGCATTCTGAATCACAACAGCTCACTAATTTGGATAATAAAAATAAACCTATTGAAATTTTCGCTGATAATGGGATTGAATGGCACAAGAATAAAAATAAATACGTCGCATTGGGAAATGCTAAAGCTTTGAGTGGCACATTATCTTTAGAATCAGATAGAATAGAAGCTTTTTACAAAGAAAACGACTCATCTAATATGAATATTACTGAAGTGAGAGCAAAAAAAAATGTTGTTGTCCAAGATAAAAAAATGAAAATTACGGGTGGAGAGTACGCAGAGTATAAAATTCTTAAAGATTATTTTCTTATTAATGGAAGAAATATAATTCTTACATCAGAAAAGAATACTTTAAAATCAAATAAAAAGTTAGAATATTGGAGATCTAAAAATATCGCTATTGCAACCGGAAAAGCAGAAGCAAAAAAAGACAATGAATTTGTAGTGTTGGCTGATAAGTTGGTCTGGTATCTTCAAGAAAAGAATCAAAAAACTACAGTAAAAAAACTTCTAGGATTTAAAAATGTTTCGATTAAAACTAATAATGAAGTAGCATTTAGTGATAAAGCTATTTATAATAATGAAACTGAGATTTGTAAATTATATGGAAATGTAAAACTTCAAAGAGGAGAAAGTTTTTTGATAGGTGAATATGCTGAGGTTGATCTTAGAAGAGGGATAAGCAAGTTATTACCAGCCCCAGGAAATAAATTAAATGAAAACAAAGTGAGGGCTCTTATTGATAAAGGAGGAATTGATCCAGATGAGTCAAATTGATATTCCATTTATTGCAGTAAACAATAAGGGGTTAGAAGTTAAAAATGTTACAAAATCATACGATAATAAAAGAATTTTGGATAATGTTTCACTCGACCTTAATAGGGGAGAGTCTGTAGCTTTACTGGGTCCAAACGGAGCTGGAAAGACATCATTATTTTACATTACTATGGGTCTAATTAAAGCTGATAGCGGATCTATAAATCTTGATAAGAGAGAAATATCAGAATTCCCAATGTATAGACGTTCAAAATTAGGATTAGGTTATCTCCCTCAAGAATCCTCAATATTCAGGGGAATGAATGTAGAAGAAAATATTCTTTCAATATTAGAAAAGACAGAGAAATCAACTGAAGCGAAACAAAAAAAACTTGAAGACTTGTTAGCAGAATTTGGAATCGAACATCTTAGATATGCCCCATCTTTATCTTTGTCTGGAGGTGAAAGAAGACGACTTGAAATAGCTAGATGTTTAGCGTCTAACCCTAACTTTATTCTGCTGGACGAACCGTTAGCTGGGATTGATCCAATAGCCATACAAGATGTAAAAAAACTAATTCAAAATCTGAAAAATAGAAACATTGGTGTTTTGATGACTGATCACAATGTAAAAAGCACACTAGAAATTGTGGATAGGGCCTACATTATTTTTGAAGGCAAAGTTCTTTTTAAAGGTAGACCTGATGAAATAATTAAAAATAAAAATGTAAGAACGTTCTATCTAGGTAACGATTTTTGATCGACTCAAACAATATATCTGTTTCAGGAAAACAAACAAAAGTTGGCAAGTCTCTAACCCATTACGTGAAAGATTCGTTGGTACAGACCCTTAAAAAATATTTTGATAATTTTATAAGTGGAAATATTCTTTTTTCTAAGGATACGTTTAACTTTAGATGTGAAATTAATATTCACATTGATAGTGCGATATTTATTCAAAGTAACGCTGGAAGTAATGACGCATATGGTGCATTCAATGTTGCAAACGAGAAAATAAAAAAAAGACTTAGAAGATATCATAGAAAACTCACTGATCACAGATTGAAGAATAGAAAACCACTAAAATATCTCAAAGCAAACCAATATATTATTGAAAACCCTGAACTAAAAAATATGAAAGAAAATCTGTATGACCCTGTTATAATTGCTGAATCAGATGATGTTATAAAAACAGTCTCTGTTAGTGAGGCAATCATGCTTATGAATTTAAAAGATCAAAATGCTATTTTCTTTAAAAATGTTCAGTCAAAAAGACTTAATATTCTATATAGAAGACCAGATGGAAATATAGGCTGGGTGGATCCAAAAAAATGAAATTAGTTGAATTTATTGCTCTTGATTCAATCCTCGTTGATGTGGACGTAGATAGTAAAAAAAATCTTTTCAAGTTTGTATCAAATTTTTTCGCAAAAAATGATTTAGAAGAGAGTTCAAAAATTATTGAAAAATTAAATGAAAGAGAGCGATTAGGGTCAACTGGCGTAGGGAATGGAATAGCTATTCCTCATTCAAAAATAAATATTATAGATAAAACGAAGGTGTTATTTCTTAAATTAAAATCTGCAGTTGATTTTTCTGCACCAGACAAAAAGTATGTAGACTTGGTTTTTGTCATTCTGGCACCAAAAAACTGTCAATCCGAACATTTACTTGTCTTGTCATCAATATCTAGTTTCGTTAAAAACAAGAACTTTGTTGAAAAGTTAAGAAAATTAAAGAACTCGAAGGAGATTTATAATTTTTTGGACAAACCTAATGGAGATTAATGTGTTCAAGTCCTGATTGAAGAATTGCAGCTATTGCAGATTCTTTACTATCGAAAGCTGCCAGAAGGGTTCCATCAGCACAATAAACTGAAAAAACATCAGTAGTAAAGTTTTCTTCTTTATGTATTTCTTTTTTTACAAATGCATGGGAAGCATTACCGTATTCAAGAAAATCGAAGTTGGTTGTACTGTTGAATTTAGCCATTTTTGTTTTCTCTTCCAAAACTAATTAACTTATCATTAATTTTATTATTTTTATCTTTAATTTCAATCTTTTTTGACTCTTCATTACTGATTGGTTGAGACAAGTCAATAAATAACAATCCATTATCCATTGAAGCTTCTTCAACTTCTATGCCATCAGCTAAAATAAAATTTCTTTGGAACTGTCTTGTTGCAATTCCTCGATGTATATATATTTTCTCTGAATCATTATCTTCTCTACTTCCCCTAATTTGAAGTTGATTTCCTTCTAAGCTTATGTCCAGATCTTTTTTGTTAAAGCCAGCAACAGCAATGGTTATCCTAATACTATTAGGTGACGTTTGTTCAATATTGTAGGGTGGGTAAGAGTCGCTTGAAAGTTTTGAAATTCTATCGACGGTTCTTTCAAATTGGTCAAATCCCAATAAAAAAGGGCTGTTAAAAACTGACATTCTACTCATAAATCCTCTACTCGAGCAATAAATACGAACCTTAAAAAAGCATTCATCTTATAATTACAATAAATTATTAAATAAATCAATTTAATATTCTTAGATATCAAAAATAAAAAAAAATGGTGGAGCTGGACGGGATCGAACCGACGACCTTCTGAATGCCATCCAGACGCTCTCCCAACTGAGCTACAGCCCCAAAAACATTCCATCTTTAAACTTATTTAAATAAAATTAAAATTAAATGACTAAGAATCTGTTTCTCTCTCAATTTCCACAATATCATCGACATTGGATTCCTCAGAGTCTACTTCTTCAGAGTTTGGAGTATCTTCTACCTCAATGTCTTGAATTTCCATATCTTTAGTTTCTTGGTTATCTTCAGGTTTTAAAATCTTTGGTGGTCTTCCTCGCCTAGAAACATTTGTTAGAAGTGAATTTACATCAGCTCCGCAATTTGGACAGACAATTGGATATTTTCCAAAGTCAAAAAAAAGGGTGTTACATTTGGTGCATTTTCTCTTAGCACCTTTGTCAAAATTTTCCATAATCAACTTTCATTAATAAAGTAAATAAATTATATATCATAAATAGGAATGAAAAAAACTATTACCCTTAAATCTTCTAAAAGTAAATCATTAAATGGAATAATAACTGTTCCTTCAGATAAATCCATTTCCATAAGATCACTAATCATATCATCCACCTGCCTTGGCAACACCAAAATTTTCAAGCTTCTAGAATCCGAAGATGTTCTGAATACCATGAAAGTTCTCAAAAACTTAAAAATTAAAATAATTAAAAATAATGATTACTATGAAATTTTTGGCCAAGGAGGATTTTTCTCTGATCCTCAAAAAATTTTGCATTTTGGCAACTCTGGTACAGGAGTAAGATTAATGGCTGGTTTGCTTAGCACTAGTGAAATCAATGCAACATTAACAGGTGACCAATCATTGTCATCCAGACCAATGAAAAGAATAATTGATCCTCTTCAAGAAATGAATGTATCCATCACACACAATAATGGTTTACTCCCAATCAAAATCTTCAATCGAAACAATCAACACATTCCCATAAACCATACTTTAAATGTTGGTTCTGCCCAAGTAAAGAGTTGCATATTACTTGCAGCTTTGAATACTAAAGGTACAACTAAAATTGTGGAAAAAATTCCATCTAGAGATCATACAGAAATAATGCTCAAATTTTTGGGAGCAAACTTAACTAAGGAAAAAAATGTAATTAGATTGACGTCACCAAACTTTCTTAAACCAAAGGAATTAAAAATTCCAGGAGATTTTAGTTCCGCTGCCTTTGTTATTATAGCAGTTCTTCTCTCTAAAAAAAGCAAAGTAACATTAAAAGATGTGGGTCTAAATTATTACAGGACTGGTCTTTTAGACGTTTTAAAAAAAATGAATGCTAATATAATCGTTAAAAATAAAAGAAAATTTAATGGCGAAATTGTTGGTGACATTGAAGTTGAAAGTTCA
Source organism: uncultured Alphaproteobacteria bacterium (assembly GCA_902617375.1). Classification (GTDB taxonomy): domain Bacteria; phylum Pseudomonadota; class Alphaproteobacteria; order Methylaequorales; family Methylaequoraceae; genus Methylaequor; species Methylaequor ceniphilum. The sequence continues at coordinate 141,821 of CACMWI010000001.1, forward strand.
AATTTAGTTGCGACAGTTGTAAATAAGAGCATAGTTCCAAGACTTATTGATGAGTATCCAATATTATTTGTTGCGGCTTCTTTTGCATCAGGAATTTCTGAATTTTATGGTTTAAAAGAATTAAAAGTAAAAGAAAGCAATAGATTAAGTTCTATGTCTAACGCACTTTCAAAGAATGGAGTGAAATTAGAGTTAGGAAATGATTCTATCAAAATTTATGGGGAAGAAACTCAAGAAGGAGGAAATCATGTTGAAACAGAAAATGATCACAGAGTAGCAATGTCAATGCTGATTTTTGGTTTTTTTTCAAATAAATCTATAGTTATTGATGAGATGGAAATGATAAAGACATCTTTTCCCAGTTTCAGAGAACTCTTTCAGAAGTTAGGCGCTAAAATTGAATATTTTCAAAAACTCTAAACCAGTAATTGCAATTGACGGAACAGCAGGATCAGGAAAAGGTACACTAGCAAAAAATTTATCTAAAAAACTAAATTTTGATCATTTGGATACTGGACTTCTATATAGAATATATGCGTTTGAAAGTATTAAAGTGGGTAGAAAGGAACTCCCTACAAAGATAAATTTCAATAAATGGTTTGCAAATACTAGTAAACTAGACGGTTTAAGGTCTGAGGAAATTTCAAAGCTTGCATCTCAAATTTCGCAATCAACGAAAGTTAGAAAATCACTTGTTAATTTTCAAAGAAACTTTGCGAACAATCCTCCCAAAGGAAAAGGTTCCATAATTGATGGCAGAGATATTGGGACAATAATTATTCCTAATGCCGAAGTAAAATTTTTTATAGATGCAAATGTTGAAATCAGAGCATCTAGACGAAACCAACAATTAAAACTTAGTTCGTTCGATCTTTCCAATACTATTGCAAATATGAGAAAAAGAGATATTCAAGATTCTGAAAGGGATATTTCACCTCTTAAACCAGCAGTTGACAGCTTCAAGATTGATACATCAGAGATAAATGAAACACAAGTCCTTGAGCTAGCGTTAAAGTATATAAGAAAAAGAACTGATTTTATTTAATAATTGCATATCACTTGAAAATTTTGTAATTGTATTCAATAAATTATAGAGGAAATTAATTGGTAGAAAATTTTAGTGAATTATTAGAACAAAGCCTATCAGAATTCAAATACAAAGAGGGTCAAATCATTAAAGGCACAGTTCTTTCAATCGTTAACGATACAGTCGTAGTCGATGTAGGCCTTAAAGCTGAAGGAAGAATCCCTATTAAAGAATTTCATTCACCGGGAGAAGAACACAGCGTTAAAGTAGGAGATAAATACGATGTATACCTTGAAAAACTTGAAAATAAAGAGGGCGAGGCTCTTTTGAGTAGAGAAAGAGCGAGAAAAGAAGAATCTTGGTCTAACCTAGAAAAGCAACAAAACCAAAAAGAACAAGTGACGGGAGTTATCACCGGGAGAGTCAAAGGTGGATTTGCAGTCGACATTAATGGAGCAGTAGCTTTCCTTCCAGGAAGTCAAGTAGACCTTAAACCAATTAAAGATATTTCTCCTCTTCTAAATAAACCTCAACCAATGATAATTCTTAAAATGGATAAATTAAGAGGTAATATTGTTGTCTCAAGAAGAGTTCTGTTGGAGGAGTCCAGAAAAGCTGATAGAAGTAAACTTTTATCAGATATAAATGAAGGGGATAAACTTAAAGGTGTAGTTAAAAATATTACAGATTACGGAGTTTTCGTTGACTTAGGAGGAATGGATGGGTTAATTCACGTCACAGACATTTCGTGGGAAAGAGTAAATCACCCATCTGAAATGTTTAAGATTGGCGAAGACATAGAAGTAATTGTGATAAAATATGACAAAGAAAATAATCGCATTAGTCTTGGTCTTAAACAATTAACAGACGACCCTTGGAAAAACGTTGAGAATATTTACAAGGTTGGCACTAAAATAAAATCACAAATATCAAGTATAGCTGATTACGGAGCATTTATTGAGTTAGAAAAGGGAGTTGAAGGGCTTATCCACACGTCTGAAATGAGCTGGGTAAACAAAAATATTAATCCAAATTCAATCCTCAAGGTTGGCGAAGAAGTGGAAGTAACGATTTTAGAAATTGATAATGCTAAAAGAAGAATAAGTTTGGGACTTAAACAATGCACCGAAAATCCATGGAAGATATTTGCTTCGTCAAAAAAAGTAGGAGATATTGCTGAAGGTGAAATAAAAAACATTACAGATTTCGGGATATTTGTTGGTTTAACAGAAGAACTTGACGGATTAATTCATTCTTCAGATGTATCTTGGGAAGATAGTAGTTCAAAAGCAATTGAAAAATATAAAATTGGTGAAAAGGTTAAATTTAAAATTCTTGATATTGATGTTGAAAAAGAAAGAGTGTCTCTGGGTATTAAACAACTTACAAAGAGTTCCATTAAAGAAGATAAATTTGCGAATAAAACAATGACATGCGTTATTGAAAAAATTGAAGAAGATAAGATTTTTGTAAGTTTTGAAAAAGATTCAAAGGGGTTTGTAAAAAAATCTAACTTAGCAAAAGTTAAAACTGAACAAAATACATCCAGATTTGCTGTAGGTGAAAAAATCGATGCAAAGGTTTTAAAGAAAACTGCTAAGGATGATAACTATGAGTTGTCAATTAAAGACCTAGAAATTCAGGAAGAAAAAGAGGCTCTTAAAGAATATGGTTCATCCTCTTCAGGAGCAAGTATAGGTGATATTATCGGTGCTGCATTGGAAGAAGATAAAAAGAAGTCAAAAGATGAAACCAAATGACTTTTTAGAACAATTTTATACAAGAAGACAATCAATAATAAAACGTTTATTAATCATAGTAATTGCGGTTCTGTTGATTGTCACTGCATCACTTCAATTTCAACAAAAAGAAAATTTTATTGCAAAAATAACTGTTGAAGGAATCATAAAAGATAGAAACGATATACTTAAGCAATTGAAAGACTTAGACAAAAATCAAAACGTGAAAGGACTTATAACCATTATTAATAGTCCTGGAGGTACATATGTTGGAAGTAAAGAAATTCACGAATCAATTGAAAAGTTAAGCAAAAAAATACCTACAGTTGCTTATATGAGAGAAATGGCTACGTCAGGCGGCTATCTTGTATCTTTAAGTTCTGACAGAATTTTTGGGAATGAGGGTACCATCACAGGATCAATAGGTGTAATACTTCAAACGGCAGATATCAGTCAACTTCTTGGCAAACTAGGTATTAATCCAATAATTATTAAAAGTGGTGATTTAAAAGCAATACCAAATCCTGCTGAAAAAATCGATGAAGAAAAATTAAATTACTTAAAAGACATTATAAAAAAAATGCAAACAGAATTTTTGAATTTGGTAAAAAAAAGTAGAGATATATCAAGTTCCACACTAAATTTGGTTTCAGATGGAAGAATTGTAACAGGAAAACAAGCCAAAGACTTGAAGCTCATAGATGCTGTTGGAACTGAAAATGATGCATTATCGTGGTTAAAAAAAGAAGCTGGGTTGGATGATGATGTAAAAGTGAAAGATTTGTCAATTCAAAGTGAAATAACAGAATTGTTAAATTTTAGTTTTTTGAAAAAAAAGATTAATTATTTAAATCAAAACTTTTATAATGGTTTTGTTGCTATTTGGACACCAGGAATATGAAAAAGTCTGATATTTTGAAAGAACTTGAACATAAATTCGATTATTTGCCAAGAAGAGAAGTTGAAAGAACACTTGAAAAGATTCTGCAATTTTTTTCTTCAAATTTAGCTAAAGGTGCCAGAATTGAAATAAGAGATTTTGGCACTTTTTCAACAAAAACTCGTGAAAGCAGAATAGGACGGAACCCCTCATCAGGAGAAAAAATAGAAATTAAAAAGAAAAATTTTGTCCATTTTATACCTGGAAAGAAATTAAGAAAGGAAATTAATGTCATCAAAGATTAAAAAAGTGATTGGATTCATTTTCTTTTTTTTTTTTTAACTTTTTTTTCCCTTTTTTCTTTAGGAAATAAATATCTGGTTAAGATAAATTTATTTCCATTTCCTTTTTTTTTTGAACTACCTTTATATATCCTTGTCTTAATACTCATATTTACAGGATTCTTATTAGGTATAATTTTTTCATTTTTAAAAAAACTATTTAGTTAGAAATATGAATTTTAAAAATTTTATTTTTTGTGCAATTGACTTTACAGATATAGAACAATCAAAAAGGTTGATATCAAAAATAGAAAAATATGTTGGTGGAATTAAAATTGGTCTAGAATTTTTTTCAAAAAATGGGCCCAAAGGATTTCTTGAAATTAAAAAACTTGGAATTCCAATCTTCTTAGATTTAAAGCTAAAAGATATACCTAATACTGTTAAAAAATCTGCTCAAAATCTGATTAATTTAAAACCTGACTATTTGTCTATTCACCTCTCTGGTGGCTTGAAAATGGTTGAGGACGTGGTTTCAATTAAAAATAAAACAAAAATTTTAGGCATTTCAATGCTCACTAGTTTAGATAATTCAGATTTAAAAAGTTTTGGTTATAATTTAAGTAATTTAGATTATGTAGAGAATTTAGCAAAAATTGGCGAAAAAGCTGGAATCGATGGCTTAGTTTCTTCAGCTGAAGAAATCCCTCATTTGAAAAAACATTTAAATAATCCTAATATGCTATTCGTTACACCAGGTATAAGACTTAACAAAAATAAGAATAATGATCAAAAAAGAATAAATTCGCCTGGTCAGGCTATTAAAAATGGCTCTAAAATGTTAATTATTGGAAGATCAATTACACAATCTGAGGATCCAATTAATTCAATTAATTACATTTTACAAGATATAGAAAAACACTATGGACATTAAAATTAAATTGTGTGGACTTCGAGATAAAGAATCAATTTTAGCAAGTTCAGGCGCTAACTATATAGGTTTCGTTTTCTATCAAAAATCTCCTAGATTTATAAATGCTTTAGAAGCCAAAAAACTCAGACGTTATATAAATGATAATCAAAAACTTGTTGGACTTTTTGTGGACGCTGATTTGAATTTGATTAGTCATATTTCAGATACTCTATGTTTAGACATAATTCAACTCCATGGAAATGAAGATTTGAAATATATAAATGAAGTTAAGAAATTAAAAAAGCCTATAATAAAAGCAATACCAATTAAAGAAGAATCTGATATTAAGAGAGCACATGAATATGAAAAATTATGCGATATGATATTATTTGATACAAAAAGCGAATCTGATGTTAGTGGTGGAACAGGAATTTCATTTGATTGGAAACTCCTTAAAGGATATGATTCACGTAGAGAATGGATTCTAGCAGGCGGGTTAAACGAAGAAAATATTGTAAAAGCTTTAAAAATTACAAAGGCTACATTTATTGATGTTTCATCAGGAGTAGAAAAGTCCAGAGGAGAAAAATGTCAAAAAAAAATCAAAAGTTTTATTAAGCATGTCAAAAATTATGAAAAAAACTAATAAAATTAACTATTATAAGTTTCCTGACAAACATGGAAGATTTGGAAAATTTGGGGGAAGATTTGTGGCAGAGACTTTGATGCCTTTGTTACTTGATGTTGAAAAAAAATACAAAGAAGTGAGAAGGTCAAAGAAGTTTAAAAGGGAACTGAGCTATTATTTTGAAAATTACATCGGAAGACCAAGCCCACTCTATTTTGCTAAAAGAATTTCTAAAGAGATTGGGGATGTAAAAGTCTATTTCAAAAGGGACGAACTAAATCATACCGGCGCTCATAAAATTAATAATTGTGTGGGGCAAGTACTTTTAGCAAAAAAGATGGGTAAAAAAAGAATTGTTGCAGAAACAGGCGCTGGTCAACATGGACTTGCAACAGCGACTGTCTGTGCACTTTTTAACCTAAAATGTGTTGTCTACATGGGTGCTTTAGATATTAAAAGACAAGCTCCAAATGTATTCAAAATGAAATTGCTTGGAGCTGAGATTATCCCCGTAAAATCTGGAACATCCACATTAAAAGATGCCATGAATGAAGCATTAAGAGATTGGGTATCCAACGTTAAAGACACTTTTTATGTAATAGGGACTGTCGCTGGACCTCATCCTTATCCAATGATGGTAAGAGATTTTCAATCAATAATTGGGATAGAAGCGAAGAAACAAATCCTTAAAATTGAAAAAAGACTTCCTGATTATTTGGTTGCTTGTATCGGGGGAGGATCAAACGCACTTGGCCTTTTTTATCCATTTCTTAACAATGAAGATGTAAAAATCATCGGAATCGAAGCGGGAGGAAAAGGTATAAACTCTAAAATGCATGCAGCTTCTTTATCGAGAGGAAAGCCAGGTTTTTTACATGGTAATTATACTTATTTACTTCAAAACGAAGAAGGACAAATTACTGATGCACATTCAATTTCTGCTGGTTTAGATTATCCTGGCATTGGGCCTGAACATTCGTGGCTCAAGGAAACGGGAAGAGTAAGTTATTTTAGTGCTACTGATAAAGAAGCACTAAATGCATTCAAAATTTGTTCAAAACTGGAGGGTATTATTCCTGCTCTTGAACCATCCCATGCTTTATCATATCTTCTAAAAAACTATAAAAAATTTAAAAAAAATCAAATCATCATAATGAATATGTGTGGTAGAGGAGACAAGGATATTTTTTCTATCTCTGACAGCTTAGGTATAAAAATTTAGGATTTGAATGCAAAACAGGATCGACAAAAAGTTTTCAGAATTAAAAGAAGTTAATAAAAAAGCTCTAGTTGCTTTCGTTACATCAGGCGATCCAAACCAAAAGATTTCAAAAAATATATTAAATGTTCTAAGAGACCAAAAAATTGATCTTATTGAAATAGGCTTTCCTTTCTCCGACCCTATGGCTGATGGTCCAACTATTCAAAAGTCAAGTCAAAGAGCAATTAAAGCTGGAGCGAATATTGATAGCACACTGCAATTAGTTAAAAATTTTAGAAAAAATGATAAAAATATCCCTATAGTTTTGATGGGATATTTCAATCCAATTTTTCAATATGGTCTTAAGGATTTTTTTTTTAATTGTGGTTCTGTTGGTGTAGATGGTCTTATAATTGTTGATTTACCACCTGAAGAAGACCATTACATAAACACATACACAAAAAAATATAATGTTCACAATATCAGATTACTTACACCAACTACACATAAAGAAAGATTAAAAAAAATTCTCCAGCACACGAGTGGTTTTTTATATTATGTCTCAGTTATGGGCATTACAGGAACAAAAAAACCATCTATTAATGAGGTTAGAAAATCTTTGTCAAAAATCAGAAAAATTTCCAAACTTCCCATTTGTGTTGGATTTGGTATTAAAAATAAAAATCAAATACAAAGTTTAAACAAATTTTCAGATGGATGTGTAGTTGGATCGGCGATAGTAAGCTTTATTGAAGACTTTGATAAGGGCAAGTATTCTGAAAATCAGATGTTGAAGAACATATCTGATTTCTTGGCAAATTTAAAAAAATAATGGTAAGTTATTTTGTATGAACTGGATAACTAATTTTGTAAGACCAAAACTTCAAGCCATAGTTGGAAAAAAAGAAGTTCCTGATAATTTGTGGGAAACTTGTCCAAAATGCTCTCAAATGTTGTTGAGAAAAGAGTTAGTATCAAATCAATATGTTTGTAAACATTGTGATTATCATTTTAGAATTAGTTCAAAAGAAAGATTAGAATTATTTTTGGGGAAAAGTTTCATGATTATGGATACACCTAAAATTAAACCAGATCCACTAAACTTCAAAGATAGTAAAAAATATGTAGATAGATTGAAAAATGCTCAAAAGAAAAATCAGACCAATGATTCCGTTATTGTAGCATCAGGAACTATCAATGGTAAAAAGATTGTTACAGCAATTTTCGATTTTAATTTTATGGGAGGTTCGATGGGCATGGCTGCTGGTGAGGCAATAATAACTGCATGTGATTTTGCAAAAAAGAATCACCTTCCATTAATCATATTTAGCTCGTCGGGGGGTGCACGTATGCAGGAAGGAATCTTATCTTTAATGCAAATGCCGCGAACCGTTATAGCGATAAATGCATTCGGAAAATTAAACTTGCCTTTTATTTCTGTTCTCACTGACCCAACAACTGGCGGAGTTTCAGCTTCATTTGCAATGCTAGGTGATATAATAATCGCTGAAAAGGATGCTACAATTGGTTTTGCAGGAAGTAGAGTTATCGAGGATACTATTAAAGAAAAGTTACCTCAAAACTTTCAAAAATCAGAATATCTAATGGAGAGAGGTATGATTGATCTTGTTGTTCATAGAAAAGAACTAAAAAAAAAAATTGAAGATTTACTTGATTTTCTTGTAGCTTGACCTGAAAGTGGACAAATCTACAAAAATTTTAAAAAGACTAGAACTTTTACATCCAAAAAAGATTGATTTATCTCTTAAACGTCTAAAAGGATTGCTCAAGAAGTTAGACAACCCCCATCTCAAATTATCTCCAGTAATTCATGTGGCAGGGACAAATGGGAAAGGTTCTGTAACTTCCTTTTTAAGATCCATATTCGAATTTTCAAACTACAAAGTGCACACCTACACATCTCCCCATTTAATAAATTTCAACGAAAGAATCAGGATTAATTCTAAACTAATAAGTAACAACCATCTAAATACACTTTTAGAAGAATGCGAATATTACAATAAAGCAGAGGAGATAACTTTCTTTGAAATTACAACTGCTGCAGCATTTTTGGCATTCAGCAGAATTGAATCTGATATTATTCTTTTAGAAACAGGTCTTGGTGGTAGATTTGATGCTACGAATGTCGTTGAAAATAAACTATGCAGTGTTATCACACCAATTTCAATGGATCATATGAATTTTCTTGGGTCAACAATTGAAAAAATTGCTAAAGAAAAATTAGGAATTTTAAAAAATTCAAAAAAGATAGTTCTATCAAAGCAACATTCAGTTGTAAGGAAATTAGCAAGAGTTGAAGCAAAAAGAATGAAGGTTGAGCTATTCGAAGAAGGAACAAATTGGAAAATTAGAAAAAAAGATTTTATAAAGAAAAACTTTAGTATGTGTTTTGAGAAGGCAAATTATAATTTTAATTTTCCTAAACTTTTTGGTGAACACCAGATAGACAATGCTTCGACAGCTGTAGCAACGGTATTATCACTTGGAAGAAAAGACATTTTAGATAAAAATATTGATAAAGGTATTTTATCAGCAAAATGGCCAGCTAGAATGCAAAATCTTAAAAACGGAAATTTATCCTCATACATGGGTAAAAATTTTGAGGTTTGGTTAGATGGAGGACATAATTTAGAAGCTTCGCAGATAATAAAAAAAATTATTGAAAAATGGAAAAAAGAAAATGTTTTTTTAGTTATCGGAATGATGATTGGGAAAGATCCATATTCATTCATAAAAAAACTAGTAAAAAACCTTTCAGCAATATTTCTTTTACCAATACCAGACCATCAGTACATCAGACCATATGAAATAAAAAATAATATAAAGAAAGATATTAGCTCAAAAATAAGCATTGAATGTTCATTAGATATCAAAGAGGCTTTAAAAATTATAAAGGAAAGCTATCCTAGCGGAAAATTAGTAATTTGCGGTTCATTATATTTGGCTGGAGAAGTTTTAAAACAAGATGGCTTCAAGATTAACTAAATCTTTGATTTGAACCAAGTTACTATTTCGGTTTTTGGTAAAAGGCCAACCTTCGTGTCGATCAGATTGCCTGCTTTAAATAATAACAGTGTAGGTATACTTCTTATAGAATATCTCATAGCTAAGTCTTGATTTTCATCTAGATTCACTTTTACCACGTTAATCTCATTTTTCATTTCATTTGAGAGTTCCTCCAAAATTGGCGTAAGCATCTTACATGGTCCGCACCATTCAGCCCAGAAATCAACTATTACCGGAAGATTAGATTTAAGAACTTCGTTTTCGAAATCATTTTCATTACAATTTTTTATAGCTGTCATTTTATTACTCCATTAATTTGCAAAAAGTTTTTTTGATAAATTCTTATCAAATTGAATTGGATTTGCGTTGGAATCATTATAGTAATCATTTAAAAAGTTAATGTAAATATTATACTGATCTATTTGTTCTTTTAAATCATTTCCTAAATCATTTTCTTCTATTTTTAGAGATAATGAATCAGCCTCCTCCATAGCCGCTGGAATTGTCATAAATTTTTTTTTCTCTAAAGAACAAATCCTCTCCGAAATTTTTTTATGCAGTAATTTAAAAATTTTTCGAGGAAGTTCCTCTGGATAGTTTCTATAAATATGACGCGCTGCAAAAAATCTTAGCCTCTGATCTTTAAATTTTTCAGCAAAACTCCACTTCTTGTCCCATTCCTCATGATGAAACCTATTCATAATTCTTGAATCGTTATAATTGAGTTTTTGAGAATAAATTGTTTCCTCTTCTAATTTTATTTCCTGAGACTGATTTTCACTGTAATCCGATGATTCTTTTTCCAAGATTTTGTTGAGATTTATCAGAAATTCTTTTTTTTGAAGTTGCTCACATTTTAAATTTATTTCATGGTCTGTTAATTCACTATAAGGACTAAGATTTCTTGCATAGGATTTGTCCAGAATAGATGGCTGTTTATTTAATTTTATTTTCCTAAAAAATGATTTTGATCTGTATATTTCTTCCAATTCATCTATGCCATAATTAACAATTTCTGAAGTATTATATTTAAGATCAAATCCAATCATTTGGTTTTTGTAAACTGGATGTTTCAAAAGATTTTTAACAAGATAAACTCTATGCTTATTAAATATGTAGCTGTGCATTGTAAAAATTTTTTGATCAATAATTTTATTTTCTAATTTTACAGGATACGAATTATTGATGAATATTTTAAAGAGGTCATAATTATTTTTTAAAAGTAGTTCCAGAAGTTTCATTGTAGTTTCAACATCTGCAATAGCTTCGTGCGCATTGTCAGACTCAAAATAATTTGCTTTTGCCAAACTTTCCAACTTGAATGTTATCTTTCCTTCATCATTTACCTCAACATTTAAAGCATTTTTTCTGAAAGCATGAACTAATGTTACAAAATTAAGTACATCTAGTCTCGAGTTTCCTTTTGTGTTTGTTAAGTAAGGAAAGGCGAAGTGCTCCCATAGTGTTTGTCTAAAAAACTCTTCATCAAAATTTATGGAGTTAAAACCAACAAAAAAGGAGTCTTGGAATTTTGATAAGAAACTATGCATTTGCATTGTCATTTCATAGCAACTCATCTTTTCTGAAAGAATATCTGAGATCTTAAGTTTATTTACTCTTAAAGCATTAATTGACGGAACAATATCTGGATTAATACGTGACTTTAAATTTAACTTTTTTAAAACTTTTAGGTTTTGATCATAAATTATAATTCCAGCTTGAAGAATTTGGTCAAATCGTGAACTTCTTCCAGATGTTTCAAAATCATAAACTATAAAATTATTCACAATAATTTTCCTTAAATTTTTTAAGGTCCTCTAACGTTCCTATGTGAAACCATTGATTTTCGTCTATATAGCCAAATAACTTCTTTTTTTCTAAAGATTTAAGTATCTGTTCTTTTAATGAAAAGCAATTTTTCTTAATATCCTTAATAATATCCTGCTTAATTATTTGAAGCCCTGTATACGCAAACAAAGGATTTTTTTTTATTTCTAATTTTGATAACGAGAAATCGTCACTTTGAAGATTAAAATCTCCGTCACCATTGTAACCAAAAAAATCTTCCTTTTTTTTTAAACATAACAGCATATCCATTTTATCTGGATTCCATAGACTAATGATTTTATCAATTGACTTATATTTTTTGTCATACCAAAAAATATCTCCGTTTAGAAGTACAATAGGAGTGCTTTCTATAAAGTATTTTTCGTTAATTGCATTTAATAAGCCCCCTCCTGTTTCAAGTCTCTCAGCTTCGACAATAACTTTTACAGATTTGAACATTTTTGTTTCGTTAATAATTTTTTCTGAATGATGATAAGCATTTACGACAATATTTCTGAATTTGGATTCAATTAATTTTTCAATATTATTTTTTAGAAGACTTTTATTATTAATTTTTATAAGTGGCTTGGGTGTGCTCTCTGTTAGTGGTAACATTCTCTTCCCTAATCCAGCTGAAAATATCATTGCCTGCGAGATCATGACAAACCTAATGGTTTTTCTAAAATCTTAAATAAAGAACTAAATTTTTTTTTTTTTAAATTAAACTCAAGTAAACGTAAAACTCTTGGTACATGTTTGATATAATTTTTTTTATTATCTCGTATTTCAAGTCTCTTAAAAATTCCCAAAACCTTAAGATGCCTTTGGATTGCTACAACAGTGTATGAAAATAAGAATAGATCTTTATCAATAGATACACAATTGTCTAAATAATATTTAATCAAAAAATTCTCTGTTGTCTTTTCTACGTCTATTCTAGCATCTTGTGCAAGTGAAACAACATCGTATACACATGGACCTACTAAGGCATCCTGATAATCAATCCAACCACATTTGAAATGCTTTTCCTTTTCTTTGAGATAAAATAAGTTATCAATATGATAATCTCTATGAATGAAGACGTTCGGTAATAAATAGACTTTATCTAAAAAGCCTGAAAAGATTGAATTAAATTCATTTTTTAATAATTCAACTTTTTTTTTTGACATATCTAAATACCAGTCGAAGAATAAATTTGATTCATCAAAAAAGATTTTTTTGCTGTAATGAACAAGTTTTTTATCAATTTTTTTTTTATGAATGTATAGGAGTGCGTCTAGAGCAACTTTGTACAATTTTATTTTATTAGATGTTTTTAATACCTCACTAAATTTGTTTTTATTAAAATTTTCTATAATTAAAATATCATCTTCTTTTAAATCTGTAATAATTTCCGGAATACTTACATGTTCTTTCAAAAGATATGAAATTTTTAAAAATCTTTCTAAATTTTCGGGATTTTTATCGACCATCAACACATTTACGTTATTTTGTTGTTTAATTAAAAAATATTTTCTATCTGAAGCATCGCCAGCTAAGAATTGTAGATTATCGAATTTTATTTTTTTATGATCTAATTTTTTGGTTATTTCATCTATCATTTTTAGGGATCATGTTCACAAATTTTATTTTTATTTATCCACCTAACAGTTGCATATCTTAATAAAGATTCGTCTTCATCAAGATGAATTTCAATCCTTTTATGAGGTAAATACTCAGTTATAATTTCGGGCCATTCAACTATTACACAATCTAAAAGTGCCAATTCAAAATCCAATTCAAAAATTTCTTTTTTATTTCTTAGCCTAAATAGATCATAGTGCCAAACTTTTATTTTTTTTAAATCATAAATATTAACAAGCGAAAAGGTTGGGCTTAAGACCCTTATTTTTTTTCTGGATAGATTGTTAATTATCAAACTAGCTAAAGTAGTTTTTCCGACTCCCAGTTTTCCTCTTAAAGAAATAAAACTTTTAGGTTGAATTCTTTTGGCAATTTTTTGTGCTAATTTTTCAGTTTCACCAAGGTTAACCAAATTAATTTTAAATTCATCTTTCATTTTTACTAATTATTCTAATATAAATATGTAATTAATGTTTATAAAACAAAAAAAACGATTATGAATAAAACTTTAACAGATGTATTAGTTATCGGAGCTGGTCCTGTAGGGCTGTTCTCAGTTTTCGAACTTGGGCAACTTGGGATGAAATCATGTGTTGTGGATTCACTTGATATTATTGGTGGACAATGCTCATCTTTGTACCCTGAAAAACCTATATATGATATTCCCGCATACCCCGAAATATCTGGTCAAAAACTTATTGACAACCTTTTCAGTCAGATCAAACCATTCTCACCAAAATTTATATTGGGAGAAAGAGTTGAAAAAATTACCAAAGAAAATGATGAATTTCTAGTTTTTACCTCAAATAATAAATCAATTAGATGTAAGTGTATTTTAATAGCAGCGGGCAACGGGGCTTTTGGACCCAACAAACCACCTCTTGAAGACATTGAAAAATACGAAAACAAATCAATTTTTTATCATATAACTAACAAATCGATTTTTAAAAATAAGAGAATAGCAATTGCCGGTGGTGGTGATTCTGCTGTAGATTGGGCCATTGAATTGTCTTCAGTTGCAGAAAAAGTATTTTTTATTCATAGAAGAAGAAAATTAAGAGCCGCACCACATAGTGTCGAAAAACTTTTTTCACTTGAAAAGGAAGAAAAAATTAAAACAATAATACCTTTTCAAGTTCACTCTCTTCAAGGCTCTAAAGGAGAAATCAACACATTGACTGTTAGCAACCTTGATGAAGAAAAAATAGATCTTAAAGTAGATTATTTTCTTCCTTTTTTTGGCCTTTCCTCTGAATTGGGTCCTATTAAGGAATGGGAATTGGAAATAGAAAAAAATCTATTGAGCGTTGACCAATCAAGTCTTCAAACCTCCGCCAAAGGTATATTTGCAATTGGAGACATCTGTGATTACCCTGGTAAGCTTAAACTAATTCTAACTGGCTTTTCCGAAGCTGCAATGGCTGCTCATAGTTGTTACAAAAAGATTTTTCCTGACAAAGTTCTTCATTTTGAATACTCAACTACGTCGGGTATTAAAAAACTATAGTTTTGTTAATATCTATATTCTTCACTTTTATATGGTCCACCTACAGGAACATTTATGTAATCCCCCTGGTTTTTTGATAATTTGGTTAACTTAGCACCGATTTTATCAAGGTGTATCCTAGCTACTTTTTCATCTAGTTTTTTCGGAAGAACATAAACTTTATTTTTATATTTACTATAATTTTTCCATAACTCTATTTGAGCCAAAACCTGATTTGAAAAAGAAGCTGACATAACAAAGCTTGGATGACCGGTTGCACATCCTAAATTTACTAAACGACCCTCTGCAAGAACTATTATTTTCTTTCCATCAGGAAATTCAATTTCGTCAACTTGTGGTTTTATGTTATCCCACTTGTAGTTTTTAAGAGCTTCAATCTGGATTTCGGAATCGAAATGTCCAATATTACATACAATACTTCTGTCTTTCATTTTTCTCATATGATCTATAGTTATTACGTCAACATTTCCGGTGGCTGTAACAAAAATGTCTGCCTTATCCGCAACATCATCCATAGTGTTAACTTCAAACCCATCCATAGCTGCTTGAAGAGCACAAATTGGGTCTATCTCAGTAACAACTACTCGGCATCCTGCATTTCTTAGGCTTTCTGCTGAACCTTTACCGACATCACCATATCCCGCAACAAGTGCAACTTTTCCAGCCATCATAACATCGGTTGCCCTTCTTATTCCATCAACTAAGCTTTCTCTACAACCGTATTTATTATCAAACTTAGATTTTGTGACTGAATCATTAACATTTATAGCAGGTACTAAAAGTTGATTGTTTTTTTCCATTTCTAAAAGCCTTAAAACACCTGTTGTTGTTTCTTCTGACAAACCTCTAACTCCATCGAGAAGATGGGGATATTTTTCATGCATAATTTTTGTAAGATCTCCTCCATCATCTAGTATAAGATTTGGTTTCCAATCATTAGGCCCTGTAATTGTTTTTTCTATACACCACCAAAATTCTTCTTCAGTTTCACCTTTCCAAGCAAAAACAGGAATTTTGCTTTTGGCAACAGCTGCAGCTGCTTGATCTTGAGTAGAATAAATGTTGCAAGAGCTCCACCTAACAGAAGCTCCTAAGTCTATGAGCGTCTCAATTAAAACTGCAGTCTGTATCGTCATATGCAAGCATCCAACAATCCTAGCACCAGCAAGAGGTTTTTCATCTTTAAATTCTGATCTTAACTGCATAAGTCCAGGCATTTCCGTTTCAGCAATTTTAATCTCTTTTCTTCCCCAATCAGCTAAATTTATGTCTTTAATTTTAAAATCATCCATATTTTTTTTCTCTAATCCTTTTATTAATTTCTTGGTTGTAGTTGTACAAAATATTTTTTATCACCACATTATCATCCTGTTTAAAAATATCATCTGAAATTTTTTTTACTTCATTTGAATTTACTTGACTTAAATATTGCTTTACTTTCAATATTCGAGATGTACTCATTGAAAGTGTTCTTATACCCATTCCAATAAGAATTGAAGTAAATAATGTATCTCCTGCCATCTCTCCGCAAATACTTACAGGAATTTTATTTCTGTCTGCCGACCTTGCAGTCATGTGAATTAGTTTTAAAACAGACAGGTGTCCAGGATCATATATTTTAGCAACTTCCTCATCACCTCTGTCTATGGCTAATGTGTACATTGTTAAATCATTCGTACCAATCGCAAAAAAATCACAATTTTTAGCTAACTCCTCAGAAATCAATGCCGCAGCCGGTGTTTCAATTAATACTCCAATCTTAGGAGTAGCAATCTTTAACCTTTTATTTTTTTTTAATAAATCCTTTTTTACTTCTGTTATTATTTTTTTTGTCTCAATTAACTCTGATACATTTGAAACCATTGGTAACATTATCCTTATATTCCCGTACGAGCTTGCCCTTAGGATTGCCGTAATTTGTCTTTTAAAAATTTTTGGGAAAGCTAATGTCAGTCTTATAGCTCTCAGCCCCAAAGCAGGATTAGGTGATTTTGTTAAATATTTTTCTATAGAGGGCACTTTTTTATCATTACCAACGTCTAATGTTCTAATTGTTAGTGGCTTTCCTTTCAAATGCATAAGAGTTTTTTTAATTGAATTAAATTGATCTTGTTCAGAAGGTATGATTTTTTTGTTCATAAAAAGATACTCGGTCCTATATAAACCAATACCATCTATTCCTTTTTTCATTGATATTTTAACTTCATCAGAATCATCAACATTAGCCTCAATTCTTACTCTTTTTTTATCTTTAGTAACTGGAATAGTCTTAATAAATGAATTTAACTTTTGATCCTCATTTTTTTTTTCTTCTATTTTTTTTCTATATATTAATATTGTCTTTTGTGAAGGATTCTTGATCAACAACCCTTTGTCACCGTCTATTATAATTTTTTCACCGTTTTTTAGATATCTAAGAGCGTTTTTTACCCCAACTACAGTTGGAATTGACAAAGACCGAGCTACTATTGCAAAATGTCCCTCAGGACCTCCAAACATACTTGCTAGCCCCAAAAATTTAATTTTTGCATTAGCCAATAGATCAGATGGACTCAACTCAGACGAAAATAATATCTGATTGTTTTTAATGCTGGTCTGAACTTTTTTTTTTTGAAGGTTTTCAATAATTCTCGTACAAACATCTCTCACATCATCAAATCTGTCTTTTAAGTAATCGTCCTTTATGCGTTTAAAAATTTTTGAATGCTTATTAAGCACTTCATCAACTGCATATTCTGCATTAATGAGATCGTCTCTTATTCTTTGTTTTGCGTCTTTCATAAGGGATGATGACCTGATAATTGAAATATTGGCCTCTAACATAAATTTCATCTCTTTATAGATATCATTTTTATGATGAGTTATTTTGTTAATAATCTTTTTGATGTCTAAAATTGAGACTTTGACTGCTTTTTCCAATCGTATTATTTCTTTTTGTACTGATGATATGGAAATGTTATATCTTACGTTAGAAACATTAGTTTTTTGTTTTACTAAACAGTTACCTATCGCATATCCACTTGAGACCCCAATCCCTTTTAAAACCAACTCTTTATCAGTATTCTCTGATAATGGTTTTTCTTCTCCAAAATTATTTTTTATTAAACTAATTAGTTTATTTAAATCCTTTTCTGAATTACTACCAATACATTGAACTTTTATTTCCGTTCCTTTAGAGGCAGCCAAAGTCATTAAACCCAGAAGAGAGGAACCGTTTACAACCTTTGAACCTTTTTTGACAATAAACTTTGAATCACATTTGGAAGTTAATTCTACGAATTTTGCTGCGGCTCTTGCATGTATTCCTAGTTTATTAGTTATTAATATTTTTCTTTCTACTTTTTTTTGTTCCAATCTTTTTTTTCCTCAAAAAATGCTGAAGCTACATTTATATATTTTCGGCCTGATTCTTGTGAAATCGCTATTATCTCTTTAATTGACTTTTTATCCCTAATCGACATCATTTTAATCAACATCGGTAAATTTACACCAGCTACAACTTCAATCTTTTCACCATGCATAACAGAAATTGCTAGATTTGAAGGAGTTCCACCAAACATATCTGTTAAAACAATTACACCTTTGCCTGCATCTACTTTTTTAACTGAGTCAAGAATTTGTAATCTTTTTTTCTCCATATCATCCTCAGGAAAGATAGATATTGCTATAAGATTTTCTTGTGGACCAACAATGTGTTGTATGACACTAAGCATCTCTTTTGCAATATTTTCATGACTTACTAATACTACACCAATCATTTTTCGATATCTCTATGTTCTATAAAAATTCTCAATTTTCTATTATTATTAATTAAATTAAGGAAATGGTCACTGGATACAACAGATCTATGGACTCCGCCTGTACAACCAAATGCTATAGTGATATGTTCTTTTCCCTCTTTTTTATATCCCTCAAGAATATTGTTAAACAGTAGCAAAAGACTATCAAAAAAAAATTCAAAATACTTCTGTTTTTTAACAAAATTTATAACTTTCAGGTTTTTACCATCAAATTTTTTTAGGCTTTTTTCATAAAATGGATTCCTTAAAAACCTCATATCGAAAACAATATCTGCCTCTGTTGGTAATCCAAATTTATATCCAAAAGAAATAATTCTTAAATTAATTTTTGAGTCTGAGTGTTTTTTAAACAAAATCTGCATCTCATTTTTTAAAAGGTTTAAAGTAAATTTTGATGTATCAATGTAGTAGTCATTAATATTCAATAAGGGTTTAAGCCAATTCCTCTCTGCTTCAATTTTTTCTACAATTGGTAAATCTAATTTTAAAGGGTGGACTCTTCTACTTTCTTTAAACCTATTCAATAGCGTTGTGTTGTCGCAATCAAAAAAAATGACTGAAAGAGTTAAATTCTTTTTTTTTTGGGAAATCTCTTTAGCTACTTTTTTTGGATCAAAGTCTCTTGTTCTAACATCAATTCCGACAGCAAGATTTCTTTTTATCTTTGTGTTTATAATATTACTCAAAAGGTAGGTCGGTAAATTATCGATTGCCTCAAAACCCATATCTTCAAAAATTTTTAATGCTGATGACCTACCAGCACCTGACAATCCAGTAACTATGAAAACTTTATATTGTTTCTCTAATCTCATTTAATTTTACTTTAATCTTGGCAACTGCCGATGAATTTTTTCCTTCAATATTGATGATAGGAATGTTAATTCCCAGTATTCTAAAAGAACTATCCTTTGGAAACCTTTCATTATTATTACTTTTCAAATTAACAACTAATCGTAATTTTATTCTCTCCACGAATGGAACTGTAATTATTCCAATCTCTCTTACTTCAAGCAGACCCCTAATTTCTGGAGGACAATAAAGATAAATATTATTTGAATTTTTTCTACAAATCGAAATATCATCTGAAATTAAAGTTGCGCCATTGTCAATCAATCTCAATGCTAAATCTGATTTTCCAGAACCAGAATCACCTAAAATTAACACTCCGTTATCATCTATTACCACAGACGTGCTGTGAATTCTTTTCAAATTCATTTTACTCGATAAAGTTCTCTTTCAATTTTTCATTTAAAACCATAACAGGAACTTTCTTTTTACTTCCATCATTTAATGAAAACTCAACCTTAAAAGAAGATCCATCATCAAGTTTTTTTTTTAAACCCATTAACATTAAATGAGTTCCGCCAGGTTGAAAAAAAACTTGCTGTTTAGATTTTATTAAAAAATTTTCTTTCTTTTTCATTTTTATAATTTCGTTTTCAGTTTCAATTTCATGAATTTCAGCTTTTGAAGCCACTTTAGTAGAAATTGATTCTATGAAGAAATCCTTATTTGTATTATTGAAAATAGAAACATATACAGCACAAGCTCTTTGACCATCAAAAGTTTCAAATGTGTAAGCTCCGTGAAAGACTACAGAATCTTGATTTGAATTTACTGAATTTGATAATATCAAAAGAAATATAAATAGTGTGTATTTGAAATTTTTCATTTAAATTAAATCCTGAAATTATTATACATAATATATTGAGAGAAAAGAATGAAAATTAATTACGCCACAAGACAATTAATAAGGTCCTCTTCAAGAGGATATTTATCAACTAGTTTTGACCCAAGGAGCTTTGGAGCTAAAAAAATTAATGTCAAACAAACCTTCCCTTATTCAACTTTCACCCTTACGGCGTTTGATTACGATTTAAGTCCTATTGTTCTACTTTCAAAATTATCTGAACACACTACCAATATTTCTAAAGATAATTTGGTTTCACTGATGCTTTGTGAAGAACAAAAGCTGTATCCCTATTTCCCTAAATTCAAAAAAAATCCTTTTAATTATGAAGATCCAATGTCAAGACCAAGGGTAACACTAATAGGAAAATTAAAAATAACGAAAAATCTAAATCACAAAACGAGATTTTTAAATAGACATCCTACATCTAATTTGTACGCTAACTTTTCCGACATGAATTTTTATAGATTAGATATAATAGGAGCCCATCTAATAGGTGGGTTTGCTAGTGTAAAGTGGTTTGCAAGAAAGGACCTTATATGTAATGACGTCAAAAATTTTCAAGAATCTGAAAATAGCATCATATCACATATGAACGACCATCATAAAGAATCAATCGATTTGTATGTTAAAAAGTTTATAAAAGGTATTTCTTTAAGTCTGAAAAAAAATTGGCAGCTTATCGGAGTTGATCCAGACGGATTTGATCTAAGAAAAAAAGATAAGATTATAAGATATTGCTTTGAAAGGTCGATTGACAACGCATCAAAATTAAGAGGCGTTTTTGTAAAACTGCATAAGCAAGCTTCTATTTCTCAATGAGCATCATCCCAACTATTTCCAACACCTATATCAACTTTGATTGGTACTTTTAGAGAGATAAATTTTTTATGTGAACTTGTCATTATTTTAGGTATCTTGTTTTTGATTATATCTATTTCACTTTGAGGAGATTCAAATAATAATTCATCATGAACCTGTAGTAAGATCTTTGTCTGTAATTTCTCATCTACTAAAAATTTCTGAACCTTTGGCATAGCTAATTTTATCATATCTGCTGCTCCACCCTGAATAGGAGCATTAATAGCGGATCTTTCAGCAAAATTTTTTCTTGTAACAACTTTATCATTTATAAATGGAATAAATATCCTTCTCCCGAAAGGTGTTTTGACATAACCATTCGATCTACATTCTTGAATCGTATTTCTCATATAATCTTTAATACCCGGATATTTCTTAAAATACTGATCCATGTACATTTTTGCTTCACTATTTGAGATTTCAAGTTGTAAAGCCAAACCATAGGCGGAAATTCCATATATAATTCCAAAATTAATTATCTTTGCCTTTCTTCTATATTCATTAGTAACTTTGTCTTTTGAAATCTGAAAGACTTCCATAGCCGTAACAGTATGAATATCACTATCATTTTCAAAAGCATTTATTAAAGTTTTTATGTTTGCAACATGCGCTAAAATTCTTAATTCAATTTGAGAGTAATCAATTGAGATGATTCGATTTTTTTCATCACATATAAAAACTTTTCTAATTTGCCTTCCTTCCTCAGTTTTAATTGGGATATTTTGTAAATTAGGATCATTTGATGACAGTCTGCCAGTTAAAGTACTCGCCATACCAAACGATGTGTGTATTCTATTTGTTTTAACATTTTTTCTTGACAATAAACCCTCACAATATGTACCCCGCAACTTTGAATATTGTCTCCAATCCAAAACTAAGGATGCAATATTAAAATCTTCAGATTTTAATTTTTCGAGAACTTTAACATCAGTTTGATAGTTCCCACTTTTACCTTTTTTACCGTAAGGAAGTTTAAGCTTATCAAATAAAACTTCTCCCAATTGCTTTGGTGATCCTATGTTAAAATCTTCTTCGCTCAACTTAAAAATTTCTCTTTCTATCATTGACATTTTTTCTGAAAATTCTCCAGAAAGTTTGGTTAATTTAGGATTATCAACTTTACATCCTGCAATCTCCATTTCTGCAATCACTTCGATCAATGGTTTTTCAACATAAAAATAAAAGTCATAAAGTCCTTCCTTGATTAATAAAATTTTAAGGATTTCCCACAATCTATAGGTAACATCTGCATCTTCAGCAGCATAATTTTTTGCTTTATCTGCAGAAACTTCTGAAAACGAAATTTTTTTTTTTTCAACTACGGTTACATCTGAATATTTAATAGTCTCATGAAATAAAAAATCAGATGACAGTTCGTCTAATCCGTGTCCTCTTTGACCAGTTCTCAAAACATATGACATAAGCATAGTATCGTCCATATTATTTATGCTGATTCCTAATCCCTTGAGAATTATGAAATCATATTTAATGTTTTGTCCGATTTTCAGTATTGAGTTATCCTCTAAAATCATTTTAATTTTTTCAATAAAGACATTTAAATCTACTTGATTTCTCATACCTTTATGATTTAAGGGAATATAACATGCTTGGCTATTCTCTATTGACATTGAAAAACCAACAATTTCTGCCTCAGTAGCACTCAAAGATGTTGTTTCACAATCTATCGCTACAACTCCACTTTCAATAATTTTTTGAATCCACTTTGTTAAATCTTTTTCGTTTAAAATTAATTCATAAATTCCTCGATTTACTTTTTCTCTTATTGGAGTGAAATATTCATTTTCTTTCTCTTGGTTATTTTGTTTTTCCGTTTCAGAGGGTGGCTTATTTTTTGAACCAAATTTATTAGTTACTAACGATTTAATTCTATTGAACTCCATTTCATCTAAAAATTTTATAAGTTTTTGAACCTCTAATGGTTTGAAATTCAATTTTTCAATTGAAACAGGTAGGTCAACATCATCTTTCAAAGTTACAAGCTTCTTCGATATAATTAGAAGATCTTTATTTTCTGAAATAGCCTCTTTTCTTTTTTCTTGTTTTATATTTTTGACATTTGCAATAAGATTTTCAATATTTCCATATTCATTTATTAATTGTGAAGCTGTTTTTGGACCAATTCCTGGTACACCAGGAATATTATCTGAAGTATCTCCAGCCAACGCCTGAACTTCAATAACTTTTTCAGGACCAACGCCAAACTTTTCAATTACATTTTCTGAAGTAATTTCCTTTTTTTTTAATGGATCTATCATCGAAACATTTTTACCTAAAAGTTGCATTAGATCTTTATCAGAAGAAATAATCGTAATTTTTTTTCCTTCTGCTTTTGCTTTTTTTGAATAAGAAGCGATTAAATCATCAGCTTCGAAACCCAATGAATCAATTGATTTAAGGTTGAAGGCATCAGGAACTTTTTTTATTATATCAAATTGAGGTTTCAAGTCTTCTGGAGGATCAGATCTATTTGCTTTATAGTTTGGATAAATGTCATTTCTAAATGTCTTTCTTGCAGCATCGAATATCACTGCGATTGCAACATTTCCCCCTTTCTCACTTTGAATATCATCAATTAATTTGAGAAGCATATTGGTAAAACCAAAAACTGCGTTGACTGGTAGTCCGTCGGATCTAAACATTGGAGGTAAAGCATAGTAAGCTCTAAATATATATCCAGAACCATCTACTAGAACCAACTCATTTCCAACCGAATTCATATCTTCTTTTTAAATTTTGCGCTACAATATGGGCATGTTGCAATTTTTCCAGATGAAAGGTCAAGATAGATTAGCGGATGGGATTCTTTAGACCCGTCTCCACTACAACTTACAGTATCGCTGTCAATATATTTTATTTCTGTTTGAAAATTAAAGTCCATAACACTAAAGTTCAAAAAATATCATATTTTTAAAACATCGAATACATATATAATATATAACCATGAAAAGAAAAATAATTAGTGTTAAAAAATTAGCAAAAAAATATATAACGAGTTCAAAATACGCACTCAATCACATTGATTTGTCAATTAATGAAGGCTCAATTTTTGGCTTGTTAGGTCCAAATGGAGCTGGAAAAAGTACTTTTATAAATATTTTAGCTGGATTGGTTAATAAAACTAGTGGAGAAGTATTTGTGTGTGGGGTAAATCTGGATACTGATCCAAAAACTGTCAGAGGCAATCTAGGTGTTGTTCCACAAGAAATTATGATAGATCCGTTTTTCACACCAATGGAAATTATGGACATACAGGCTGGGATGTATGCTGTAGAAAAAAAAAAAATAAGGAATCAAGAAATTTTAAATACTCTTGGACTTGGAGAAAAGGCAGATGCATATGCTAGGAGTTTATCAGGAGGAATGAAAAGAAGATTGATGGTAGCTAAAGCAATGGTACATAACCCTCCAGTTCTGATTCTTGACGAACCGACTGCTGGAGTAGATGTTGAACTACGAGCAAAATTATGGAAGTCAATTAAAGAACTTAATAAAAAAGGTACCACGATTATTTTGACTACACACTATCTTAAAGAAGCTGAATTGTTGTGTGACGAGATTGCAGTAATTAATAAAGGTAAGGTTATAGCAAACGATACTAAAACAAATTTACTAAAAATTCTTGAAGAAAAAGAAGTTAAAGTTGAGTTTTCAAATAAAGTAAAAAACCTTCCCAAAAAAATTAAAGACTTTTGTATTTTGAAAGACGATCAATCAGCTACTCTTAAGTTTAATAAAAACGAAATTAATACTGCTGAATTGATAAAGGAATTTATTAACAGTAAGATAGATTTAAAAGATATAACAACTAAAGAATCAGATTTAGAGGATATATTTATAAAATTACTCAAAAATTAGTTATTGCTTCAATAATCTTGTTAATGTCATCATGTTCTTCCACTTTAATGAAAGATATAGATACCAATTCTTTTTCATATATGAATGTAAAACCAGATTCTGAATTTTCAAATGTAATACTGGCTATTCATGGATATAATGATTATTCTAATTCATTTAAAATTCCTGGAGAATATCTGTCAAAAAATAACATAGCTTTGACTTCGTTTGATCTCAATGGCTTTGGTACAAATAAGAATAAAGGTGAATGGTTTGATTTGAAACAACATATCAAGGACATAGACTTTAACTTAAAAAAAATAAAAAATGAAAATCCCGATAAGAAAATTTTTTTGTTGGGAGAAAGTATGGGTGGCGCAATCACTTTAAGTTTTGTTAATCGGTTCAGGAATCTTCCAATCGATGGTGTAATACTGATTGCACCTTCTATCTGGAATTTTACAGAAACAAATTTTTGGAAAAGTATTCCTTTAAAAATTTTTGCAAAAATCCTTCCATCTTTTAAAGTAAGTGGTAAAGGGATAATAAAAGTTCAAGCCAGTGACAATGTAAAAATGCTAAAAGAATTATCTATGGATGATTTATTTATTCATAAACCAACATTTCGTAGCCTTCAAGGTGTTGTAGATCTTATGGATGAAGCATACAAAGATACAGAAGAATATTTTAAAAATCCATCATATAAAACATTAATTATGATCCCACTAAAAGATGAAATAGTTCCGAGAAAACCATTAATAAAATTATTGAAGGATGAAAGGATTAAAAACAATTTTTCTGATAAAATAAATATCTTAGCTTATAAGGAAAGCTATCATATGATTCTCAGAGATTTGAATGGGGATCAAATTACAGAAGATTTAAAAAATTGGGTGATCGGAAAGGAATATGATTCAAGCAACTCATCTTTTATTGATATTTTAAAACAAATTGAAAATACAGAATTTTACCATAGACTTGACTTATGAAAAAAGAAATTATTTTAGCTGTAGGATCCAGCTCTTGGTGGAAAAATATCAAAATTAGAAGAGAAAGTGCTTTTAAATTAAAGATTATAAAAAAGAAATGGAAATTGCGTCGAAAAGTACTTTTAATGTCAAAAAAAAATTCAATTGATACTAAAATTTATAAAAAATACTATTTATACAAATGATAAATATTTTGATTTTTCTTTTCATATTTTTTTTTCAAAATACATCGTTTTCTGATGAAATCATTAGAGACGAAAATGGAAACTATATACTTATTAAAAAAGACGGTACCTTTAAAAAACTACCTCCACCTAAGCCTGGAAATAAGTATGTTATAAAAAAAAGGATTATTCAAAAGAAAAGTGAAAACAAATTTTTTAAACAGCCGACAAAGAAATCTAGAGTAAGAACAAATCAAGGGATAAGATAAATGAATGAAGCTAATAAGAAAAGCGTTTGGAGATTCATTCAAAAACATGGGGATTTTTTAAAAGATAAGCTAGAACCACATCCAAACCATCCAAATGGAAGAAACCCGTACGCGCATATATGTCTTTTAATTAATCAAAAATTTAGTTGCTCATACAAGGATATTAGTGATGAAAAGGTAGAGCAGCTAAAAAGATTTATTTTGAGTATAAATAAATGAGATTTAATTGAATTGGGAAGATCTTTTTATTTTAAGGGAGGAAATATTATATTTTGGATCTTCCCACAATTCAAATTTCTGACACTTGTCAAATATAATATTAATAAGCAATGTTCATGCCAAAACAAAAATGGAAAATTTAAAAACTAATATATTGTCAAGTCATCCAAGCGGATTAACAACTCTTTTTCTTACTGAGTTGTGGGAGAGATTTAGTTATTACGGAATGCGTGCTATACTGGTTTTGTATTTAGTTTCTGAAACAAACTCCTCAAACCCTGGGTTAGGTTGGTCTAATTATGATGCCATAAAGCTATATGGTTGGTATACAGCCTTTGTTTATCTCGCTTGTATACCAGGAGGAATAATTGCTGACAAACTCATCACAAGTGAAAAGGCTGTTTTCTGGGGAGGAGCTTTATTATGTTTAGGTCATTTATCACTTGCAATCGACAACATAAATTTTTTCTATATAGGTTTAATATTAATTGTGCTTGGTGTTGGCCTTTTAAAACCAAGCATTTCAACTCTTGTGGGATCTTTATACTCACAAAAAGATATAAGAAGAGATCAAGGCTTTACATTATTTTACATTGGAATCAATATTGGTGCATTCCTTGCGAGTTTAATTGTAGGATATGTTGGGGAGACTTATGGGTGGCATTATGGTTTTTCTTTAGCAGGTTTAGGAATGATAGTTGGGCAGGTAACTTTCTTTTGCGGGAGAAAAAATTTTAAAAATGTTAAAAGGGAAAAAAAGATATTTAAATACAAAAAAATCAATAGATTTGAATTCGATAGAATAAAGTTAATTGTTTTAGCCAGTTTTATACTTATTATTTTCTGGGCGTCTTTTGAACAAGCTGGAGGACTTATGAATATCTTTGCATATCAAAAAACAGATAGATTTATTGGATTTTTAAATTTTGAGGTACCAGCAAGTTGGTTTCAGTCTATCAATCCTTTGATGATAATTTTCCTAGGTTTTTCTGTAGCACAGTTTTGGTTTTTTATTGAGAAAAAAAAATTTATAATTTCTTCTATTTTTAAAATTTCTACTGGTTTAATAATTATGGGATTAGGATTTGTATTTATGTTTTTTGCTGCTCTAGAGTACGAAGTGTTAGGAAAATCCTCAATGCATTGGCTAGTATTAGCGTACTTATTTCATACAGTTGGAGAGTTATGTGCATCTCCTGTTATATTGTCCTATATTACTAAGTTATCACCACAAAGACTCGTTTCTTCAATTATGGGTATTTATTTTGCTGCTATTGGAATAGGAAATAAATTAGCAGGAACCATTGGTCAAAATTCGGAGAAATTCGGAGAAAAATTTATTTTTATAAGTATCACTTTCGTATGTATTATAGTTGGATTCACTGTAATTTTATTTAGTAGAAAACTTTCAAAATTATCACACGGTTTAGATAATTAATTTATGCGCCCGTAGCTCAACTGGATAGAGCATTTGATTTCGGCTCAAAAGGTTAAGGGTTCGAATCCTTTCGGGCGCGCCAATTTATTTTTGATTTGAAACTAATGTTTAATTTTATTAATTATTGAATATGGAAACTTTAATAAAAAGTAATGATCAGATTTATATAAGTTGGATAAAAAGTATTTTAAAAGCTCACAATATTGAATACTTTACTTTTGATGAAGAGATGTCAATAACAGAGGGAAATATAACAGCGATACCAATAAGAATACTTGTCAACGAGAACGAAGTTTCCAAAGCATTGCAAATAATAAAGAATGAAGAAAAACTTAATTCAGCTGAACAAAATAAAAGATGATCCATTATCTTTTAACCATCTTTTGTTTTTACAATAATTAGGGTCTTTTTCTTTGACTAGCTTCCAAAATTCTCTTGAGTGGTTTGGAACATTAATATGAGCAAGTTCATGAATTAAAACGTAATCAATAACACTCTCAGGTAACATTATTAATTTCCAATTTAAAAAAATATCCCCTTTAGTATTACAACTCCCCCATCTGGCAGTGTACGATTTTATTGTCAATGAATTGAATTCAATACTGATACGTTTAGATAAAAATGACAATCTTGCTCTTAAAAAATTATTAGCTTTTAATTTTAGCCACTCAATAATTAATTTCTTACTTTTTAATTCGTCTGAATAAAATATTTTTAATTCATTGTCCTCAACAGCAATTCCTTCAAAGCTAGATTTCTCGTAAACAAGCTTTAGGACTAGGCCCTTGTAGGTAATGAACCCACTTGAAATCTGATCAATTTTTTTATGATTTCTCCTAGATCGATCAATATTTTTGTTAATCCATTCCTTTTTTCTTTCAATTAAATTCTTTAGAAAGATTTCAGAGGTATTGTATGGACAGGAAACTTCAAGCTCTCCATTTCTTATTTTCAAGGAAATTGATTTGGATCTTCTTGAAGTCCTTATGATTTTTATGCCCTTGATTTTTTGTATTTTTTTTTTAACTGTTTTTAGTTTTTGACTAAAAATATTCGTATGATTTAATGAAAACAAATTATTTCCCAATTATTTTCGTTATTATTAATTCATTTTTTAACTCTATAAGAGATAGTGAACCATGCTTAATCAATTCCCAGTAATTTTTAACCATTTTATCAAAAGGTTCTTTAGTTAATAAAGATAGCATTCCATTAATTGAACCTGCATGACACACAATTAAAGCATCTTCATTGAATTTAAATATATCTTCTAAGAAACTTTTTAGTCTTTTCAAAAACTCATTATTACTTTCACCATTAGGAATTTTAAAAGATAAAAGATTATTTTCCCAATCAAGTTTCTCTTTCTTTGAAATAGAACTCATTTTTTTCATTTCCCAATCACCCAAATTCATTTCCTTAATCCTTTCGTCAACTATGTAGTTTTTTGTCAACTTATTTGTCAATTTTATACATCTTTTCAATGGGCTGCTGTAAACCTTTATGTAGTTCGTATCTATATTAAAATTCTTAATTTTTTTTTTAATTAATTTTACCTCTTCCTCAAACCTATCTGAAACATCTAGATCAGTCTGACCATAGAAAACATCGATTTCTACATTTAAAGACGTATGTCGTAAAAAAAAAAGCTTCATTAATAATAAATACTAAAATTTTTAAATTTTTTGAAATTTTCTTCTCTTTTCTGAATATTTTCAACATTTGCAAACAAAGGGCCTTTCTTACAGGCATTTACAAAAAAATCAATATTTTCTCTTTTTCCACTTACTTCACATTCAACACTTTCATCTTCACAATTTTTAACCCAACCCGTTAAAAATAATTCTTCAGCTGTTTTTTTTGTCCATGCTCTAAACCCAACACCTTGGACTTTCCCATATATTTTTAGGTGAAAATTTAAAAGGTTATTTGTCATCTAAATCTTTGTAATCCACTTCAATAATTTCTTTATCTTTTGATTTTTTTTGATCATCATAAAAATAATTCTTTGTTTTGTCTGGAACAAAATCCCAAATTAGATATCTCAACGACTTAATGAGTAAAAAAACACCACAAAAGTCTGTTATAAAACCCGGTATTAACAAAAGAATCCCTGCAAATTTTGTAAAAATCCATTCTTTAGAGTTTGCTGCTATATTTTGGGGATTCATTCCTGATCTTAAAAAATAAAACCCTGTGAGACCTGAAATTATGATTAAAAAAATAACTGGAAAAAAACCTAAGAGATCACCAGATAATATAAATACAATTAACTCGAGAATTGGTAAAATTAACACTAACTTAATGCTCATAGTTTACTCTTTTATCATCATTAAAGATAATTTTAAACTTATTTAAATATGCTAGAATACCAGAACCTTAGCCTACAAATAATTAATTTTCTCATTCCATTTCTTGTTGGAAGCCTTATTTTCTTTTCTATAGTGGTAGCGCCCAATGTTTTCATATCACTTGATGAGATAAGTGCTAGAAAATTTATACGAAGCATTTTTCCTAAATTATATCTGTATGCTTTTCTTATAAGCATAACAATCGCATTTTTAATTTTCTACCATGGGATAATTTTTAGCGTGTTATTTTTTTTAGTTTCTTTTGGTTTTCTGTTTTCGAAAATTTTTTTAGTTAAGTGGATCAACGATGTTAGTGATATAAAACAAAAAACTAGCAAACAAATAAAAAAGTTCAAAATTTTGCACTCATTAAGTGTCTTAATATTTATTACTCAAATTGTCATCATGACAATCGTTTATCTTAAAATTCAATGATTTATTATTTTGTTTAGAAGATCAAAATTCACCATTTTATTTCCATGTGCTTTCCCTTTTATCACCTTGAATGGTTCTTCATATTCTCCAAGACTTGAAACGACAATATTTGCTTCCTCAAAGTTTTCATTTTTAGTGTAAATAGATGGTGTTACTAAAACATTTATATTTGCATTAACCGCGGATCTGAGTCCTCTTAAAGAGTCCTCTATTGCAACGCATGACTGGGGGGCTATTCTCAATTTTTCAAGTATCCACTCATAAATTTCGGGTGAAGGTCTTTTATTTTCTGTACAACCGCCATGTGCAATAAGATCAAAAGTTGAATTTGGATCTATCTTTAGTCCATTTTTAAAAAGTGTAGATAAATCTTCTTGTGTAGTAGACGAAACAATTGCAATTCTTACATTATTCTTTTTTAATTCATGTATAAGTCGAAGAACTCCAGGTCTAAATGTTATTTCAGAATCCATTATATAATCTTTAAAAATTTCATTTTTTACTTTATGAATGGAATTAATGTATTTTGTTAAATTTTTATATTCTAACATCTCCGGCCAAGCACGTTTGATATAATATTCAATCCTTTCTTTACCATCACCTATATTTATGAGTTCTGTGTAAATAGCTTCATCCCAAAACCAATCAAGATTAAATTCCTTAAAAGATTCATTAAAAGATCGTCTATGAAAATCTTCTGTTTCAGCAATTGTTCCGTCCACGTCAAATAATACAGCACTAAGTAACATTTTTTATTTTCCTTATAATGTTTGAAGTTGATTTTCCCTTCACACATTTAATTAATTTTATCTTGCCTCCCCAATTTTTTATCACTTTCGACCCTACAACTTCATCTATACTATAGTCATTGCCTTTGAAAATGATATTTGGTTTAATTTTTTTAATTAAATTAATAGGAGTTTCTTCATTAAAAATTAATATTTTATCGATAAAATCAAAATTTTTTAAAATTTCAGTTCTTTCCATTTGATTCAAAATAGGTCTATCTTTGCCTTTAATTTTTTTTATCGAATTGTCACTATTAAGCCCTAAAATTAAATAATCACACATTTTTCTCGCTTCTTTAAGATAAAAGATATGTCCTTGATGAATTAAATCAAAACATCCATTCGTAAAACCAATTGTTTTATTTTTATATTTCTTTAAATCATCATTCAATTCCTCTAATTTACATAACTTGTTCTTTTGATCTGAATTTAGTAAATCCTTTTCATTAACAACCGTGGTTCCAAACTTTCCAACTGAAATTCCAGCGGCATCATTGGCTATTTCAGTTGCATTGAATAAGGATTTTCCATTAGCAACTCCTGAAGCTATATAAGCTATAACCGTGTCTCCAGCACCCGAAACATCAAAAACTTCTTGAGCTTTTGATGGTAAATGTAAAGAGGCATTCTTTTTATCTACAATTGATATTCCATCAGAACTCCTTGTTGTAACGATTGCATCAAAATTATATTTTTTCAATAATTCTTTAGACAGCCTTACTACCATATTTGGATCATCTTCATTTTTTAAGTTTTTTTTTATTTTAGATGCCTCCAAAAGCTCTTTAAAATTTGGGGTGATAATATTTGCACCTTTGTATGGAGAAAAATCAATTTTTTTAGGATCTACTATGATTAACTTATTTTTTTTTCTTGATAGTTCTATAGTGGTCTTAAGTAAATTATCAGTTAAAAGCCCTTTATTGTAATCAGAGAGCACAATAACATCGAAAAATTCAATTTTGCTTTTTATAATACTTAAAATTTTTGTCTCAAGTTTTGAGCTTATTGGCTGATTAGATTCTTTGTCTACTCTTAAAATTTGTTGATTTCCAGAGACGAATCTTATTTTTTTTGTAGTATATCTACTCTGATCAGTAAAAAGATTGAATGTAAGTTTTTTTGAATCCTTCAATAATTTTTTTAAAACTATCGACTCCTCATCATCTCCACAAACAGAAATAATATGGCACTTACTTCCTGCACCACAAATATTTTTTGCTACGTTTCCGCATCCACCTAAAACTTCATATTTATTATTATTTATTTTTAATACAGGGATTGGTGCTTCAGGTGATATTCTTTTTACATCTCCATGGGAATATGAATCTAAGATTATATCTCCAATACACAAAACATTTCCTGACATAACCTTAAATTAACTCCTTTTTAAGTAACGAATCAAAATATTGTATTGTTTTCTTAAGTCCTGTTTTTCTATCAAATTTTGGTGACCATCCCAATTTTTTATTTGCTAAAGAAATGTCAGGACATCTCATTTGAGGATCATCAATTGGCAAATCTTCGTACATTATTTTTGAATTACTACCAGTTAAATCAATTATTTCGCTGGCTAGATCCAATATCGAGATTTCACTGGGATTTCCAAGATTGATTGGTCCAGAGAAATTTTCCAACTCCATCATCATCAATATACCTGAAATCAAATCATCAATATAACAGAACGATCTCGTTTGTTTTCCTTTTCCATAAACAGTAATGTCTTTATTTGCAAGTGCTTGTAAAATGAAATTTGATACAACTCTTCCGTCATTAGGTTGCATTCTTGGCCCGAATGTATTGAAAATTCTTATAACTTTAACATCAATTTGATGTTGTCTATGATAATCCCAAAAGATTGTTTCAGCGCACCTTTTTCCCTCATCATAACATGCCCTAGGACCTTCTATACTAACCGCACCTTTGTATGATTCACTTTGAGGATGAACTTCTGGATCGCCATATATCTCTGATGTAGATGCTTGCAGTATTCTTGCTTTAGTCCTCTTGGCAAGACCTAGCATATTGATAGCACCATGAACGCACGTTTTAACTGTTTGCACTGGATCATTTTGGTAGTGAATAGGAGAAGCAGGACAAGCTAAGTTAAAAATCTCATCTACTTCCACATAGAGGGGGAATGTCACATCATGACGTAATAGCTCAAAATTGTTATGATTGTAAATATTTTTTAAGTTCTCTTTGTTTCCAGTATAAAAATTGTCACAACAAATAACATAGTGTCCTTTTTTTATTAAACTTTCACACAAAAATGAGCCTATAAAGCCTGCTCCACCTGTAACTAAAACTCTTTTTTTCATCTTAGTTCTATCATTATTTCAACAATTGAATTTTGTCCAACAAAGATTGATGCATCTTCAAATTTGGGAGGGGCTAGAAATACTCTTGCATTATTGCTAAACCCGAACTTTTCCTTTGGAATTGAAAAAAAAGTATCAAATTTATCATTTGAATTCTTATCATGAAAAATTGCAATTGCATAATTTGACTCTTCAAGATCATCAATTAATAAACCATCCTCAATAACCTTTGACACTTCCTCAAATCCCCCAAGGATTTTTCCACTTTCGTCAGGAAATAGTTTTGGATTATTATACACACCATAATGAATTGTTCCTTTTTTTTCGTCGATATTTGAAACTAAAATTCTGATCTCTCCAGCAGACAATTCAAACCAAAAAAATGTAGAAAAACAAACAACAGCTAAAAAATTTTTTTTCATAATTACATTTTTTTATATATTAATATTACCAAAATTTGTATTATAAATTTCATCTATAATGAGATATTACATTTTAAAATTTATATTATTTCTTATTTTAACATTTTCATACTCAAATTTTTCATTTTCAGAAAACGAAAAGAAAGTCACGGCGGTCGACTTAATTCATTCTTCGGAAAATAGCCTTAAAAATTTAATATCAAATAGTGAACTTGCTAACCTTACTGAATATTTAAAAAATTCTCGAGCCATTTTAATATTTCCTGAATTATATGAGGGAGGTCTGTTATTTGGAGCGAAGGGTGGAAATGGAATATTAATAATCAGAAGAACTGGTGAGGAATTTACAGGTCCTTTCTTTTATTCAATTGGTGGATTAAGTTTTGGTCTTCAAATTGGAATGAAATCAGCGCAAGTTGCAATGACAGTAATGACTAACAGAGGTTTGAACTCTATTTTAAAAGAAAGAGTTAAACTAGGAGTTGATGTTGATACAGCTGTAATGAATTCTGGAATAGGATATTCTGCTGAAAGTACATTAAGACTGGCAGATATTTACTCCTTTTCAGATAATTCCGGATTATTTGTTGGGGGTTCATTAGAAGGGACATATCTTCAACCAAGGAACGATTTAAACCAAATTATACATGGCAAAGAGTTTACTTCTGAAGAAATATTAGAAAATAAATCAATTTCGAAAGGCATATCTAATTTATCTAAAATTCTTAATAACATAGATGATTATAAATAAATTAAATAAAGAAAATGCTATAATTTTGTGTGGACATGGATCAAGAGATTCTGACTACAAAAATGAAATGCTTGACTTAAAAATAAAATTAGAAAAAAATATTCAGCACGACGTTTTCAATTGTTTTATAGAAATAAATGAACCATCAATTGAAGACTGTTTAGATGAAATAATTCATAAATACAAAAAAATTTTTTTCTTCCCACTTCTTCTTTTTGACGGAAAACACATGATTAGAGATGTAAAAAAAAAAGTTAATAATTTTTCTCAAAAATTTGAAAAACAAATTCACATAGTGTCCAAGTTATCACTTTTAAAAGAGGTACTTCCAAATATAAAAGATGTAATAACTAACTCTCAAAAAAAAGAATATGATACCCTGATAACATCCTGCTCATTTAGCAAAAATAAAACTGTGTTTAATCAATTACGAAATTACACTAATAAGTTATCATCCAGCCTGAATATTCAAAATAAAATATTTCATTTTGTTGGTGATGAGGAAGTGGTTCTTTCTCAATTAAAAAAACTTCGTATAAAAAATATTATTCTTCATCCTATCTTTTTTTTTAATGGTTATTTATTCAAGAAAAATATTAGATACTTTGAAAAATATTTTAAGACTATGAAAATTTTTCCAATTGCACACTATGATCCAATTATTCAAATTATTTCTGATAAACTAATTAGAAACACCTAGAGTTTTAACCATCTTTTTAATCAATAAATTCCTTGAGGAGTCTGCGTAATCGAATATAGTTTTACCAGAAAAATCTGTCAAATCTTTGTCAAAATTTTCCCTCACTAATAAGTTTACAGCATTCACATTTCCCTTCTCAATGCTATGCATTAAAGCTGTCATTCCTAATTTATCCTGAAAATTCAAATCAATGCCAGATTTTACTAAATCTTCAATAAGTGAATATTTTTGAATATTGACATAATAGATTAATAAAGAAGTCTTATTAAGAATAGTAACCTTTGTGTTCGCGCCGCTTGAAACTAAAAGATTAAACATTTTTCTGTCATCATTTAATAGCGCATATGAAAGAGCAACTAAATTTTTAGAGTCTTTGTAGTTAACCGCTGCATCTTTATCAAGCATTTCTTCAACTTTTTTGTAATTTGATTTTTTAACAGCTGTCATAAAAACTCTATCAATCAAAATATCGCTGTCGTCTACTGAGATAACTGATTTATTTAAAAAAATAATTGTTATGAAAAAAAAAAAAAAAAATGGTTTTTTTTCTATAATTTTTTTATTCATAAGGATGATGGTATTACAAAACAAAAAAAAATTCTATCTAATTGGAACAAATGCTAATGATATTGGGGATTGTACATTACAGGCAATTGAAAAAGTTAAGCATGCTACACTAGTTGTGCTATCCAAAAAATTTGATTCTAAGTTCCTCGAACTATTGGAGAATAAAAAAATATACTTTCAGGAAAATCTTTCCACGAAAAATGATATTGGTTTGTGGGAAAAAATTTTTGAACTGTTCAAATCTTCTGATATTATATGCCATCTCATTGACGGTGATCCAGCTTTAGATGGAGAAGGATTACAAGAGATTAATTTCTTCAAAATAAAAGATATTAATTGTGAAATCATTTCAGGCGTCATTAAAGTTATAAATTGTTTAAATTTAAATTCGAAATTATTAACAAATAGAGAAAAAAACTCTACATCTACATTTTTAAAAAAATTAGATAAAATAAAACTTACAAGAATAATTGATAATTTTTATTTTGAAAAACTTATTATTTTTTTGGAAAATAAGGATGACTTAAAACAAATGAAATCTTTTTTTCATAATTTATCTCCAAACAAAATTAAAAAATTAAGTATTCAATGTGAAAAAAATAAAAATTTAAAAAATGATATTAAAATTATTGAGGATCTAAGCACTCCATCTTATATTATCATCGAAAATCATGAAAAAACATAAGATTAATTTTAAAAAAAATTCAATTATGATGCTATCTCTTGTTATTGTGATAGCTCTGGGTATTTTTTTTATCGATATTTTAAAGGATAAAACAGAAAATGGGGTTCAATTAGGCGGCAGATTTTTATTGATTGATCAAAATGAAATGAATTTCGACTCCAAAACTTCAAATAAGAATAAGTTGATTTATTTCGGTTATACATATTGTCCTGATGTCTGCCCATTTGATATATTAAAGTTATCAAGATTTATAGATAAAAACCCTCATTTAAAAAAAAAACTAGATTTTATTTTTATTACAGTTGATCCTGATAGAGATCAACCTCAACAATTAAAAAGCTTTTTAGGAAACTTTAATTCCTCTATTATCGGTCTGACAGGTTCAAAAAGGCAAATCCAAGAGGTAACTAAAAAATTTAGAATTTTTGTAAAAATACATAAAAATTCCTCTGATGATGAAAACTATTTAGTTGATCATAGCTCCTTATTTTTTCTAGTTGATAAAAACGATGAATATCTGACTCACTTTAGACCAAGTGATTTTGATTCAAAGATTAAATCTTTACTTTAAAAGAAGTTGTCCAGTATTGATTCGAATACGTTTTTTTTTGGTTGAATCTTTGATTTCTCAATTATCTTTCTAATCTTTGACTTTGTTCTATCTAATGAATCATCTGGGATACCAAAATTTAGTGCTTGAGGTTTAATATCTACATGGGCTTTTTTCATAAACTCTCCCCAAAGGATGGCGGGAGCTGTTCCACCTGTAATCTTTTCCATAGGTGAGTCGTCATCATTTCCAAACCAAACCCCAACAACAATATTTGAAGTAAAACCCACAAACCACGCGTCTCTAAGTGATTGACTTGTACCAGTTTTTCCAGCCGCTGGTCTGTTTATTTTTGCTTTTTTACCAGTACCATTAATAATTGTCTGTTCCATCATTTCTGTCATTGTTTTCACTGTGTAAGAGTTTAAGATTTTGCCAGGCCCTTGAATCTTTCTGGTGAAAAGATTTTTTCCTTCTGTATTCTCAATTGACCTAATTCCATGAACAAAAACCCCATTTCCATTATTTGCTAAAACATCATACGCAGCTGTTAGTTCTAAAAGATTGACCTCAGAAGTTCCCAACGCCAAAGATGGTGAATTTAAGATCGGGCTTGTTATACCCATGAGTTTGGCCATCTTGATTACTTTTTCTCTTCCAATATCTTCAGAAATTTTTACAGCAACAGTGTTAATAGAATTTGAAAAAGCGTCTTTGACACTTACCTCACCTATATACTTATCTTTATAATTTTTAGGTGACCATCCATTAATATCTATTTTTGAATCGACAACAAGATCATCAGGCGCAAAGCCATTTTCCAAACCAGCTAGATAGACAAAAAGTTTGAATGCTGAACCTGGTTGTCTTTTTGCTTGAGTTACTCTATTAAATTGCGAATCACCATAATCTCGACCTCCAATCATCGATATTACACCACCATCTAGGTTAAGGCTTACCAATGCTGATTGATCAGCAGATGGAAAATTTTCTGTTACTTTATTTAGTGAATCCTCAGCAATTTTTTGCAACTTCACATCCAAAGTCGTTCTGACTATTAAATCCTCATTTATTTCTCCAACATAAGCCTTAACTCTTGGAAGAAGCCAATCTATAAAATATCTAGTACTTTTGGGAGGTGTAGTAAATTTGGTGTATCTTTTATTATTATACTTTGCTTCTTTGACTTTGGCTTTGCTTATCATTTCACTTTTTGCCATATTTTCCAGTACTAAAGAAGCTCTTTCCTGGGACAGTTTTTTATTAGCAATTGGGTTATACCTTGATGGAGCTTTTAGCAAACTAGCAATGACCGCAGACTCATATAAATTTAGATCTTCTACTTTTTTATTAAAATATTTTTCTGATGCAGCCTGAACACCGTAAGTACCAGATCCTAAATAAACTCGATTCAAATAAATACTTAAAATTTGTTTCTTCGAAAATCTTAATTCCAGCCACAAACTTAATATTAATTCATGTAGTTTTCGTGTAAAAGATCTTTCAGGAGTCAAAAAAAGATTTTTAGCCAACTGTTGTGTAATTGTACTCCCACCTTGAACTATCCTTCTTTCTTTTAAATTTACATAAATTGCTCTTAAAACTCCTTTTATGTCCACACCATAATGAT
Source organism: uncultured Alphaproteobacteria bacterium (assembly GCA_902617375.1). GTDB lineage: Bacteria > Pseudomonadota > Alphaproteobacteria > Methylaequorales > Methylaequoraceae > Methylaequor > Methylaequor ceniphilum. Next base: position 180,959 of record CACMWI010000001.1, read on the forward strand.
TAAAAAATCTTTTATCTTCTGTAACAATAACTGCGTTTATAAGATTTTCAGGTAAACTGCTATATTTTATTGACTTTCCGTATATATCACCATACGAAGCAATAATCCTTCCATCTTTATCTAAAAATGTAATGCTAGGTTGTCTAGAAATTTTGATGGATTCTGTTTCAGGTAAATTTAATAAAGACCATGTGACTGCCATGCTTGAAAATAATACAAGCCAGATAAAAATAACTAGCAACCACCTCAAAGCTTTCAAATTATTTAACCCAATTTACAATGTTAATTATATCTAAACGTCTAAGTTAGATACTTTTTTAGCATTTGATTGAATAAACGTTTTTCTTTTGTCAACGTCCTCTCCCATCAATTCTGAAAATATTTCATCTGCCCGCTGTGCGTCGTCTACCTTAACTTTAAGAATTGATCTGAAGGACGGATCCAACGTGGTATCCCAAAGCTGATCAGGATTCATTTCACCTAATCCTTTATATCTTTGAACAGTTATTCCCTTTTTTGACAATTCAAAGCTTTGGCTCACAAGGTCTCTTGGTGTTACAATTTCTAACTCCTCATCTTTAAAAGATAGTTTAGAAGGACTAAGAAAAAATTCTTGAATAATGTTACTGAAACCATTTAATCTTTCAAATAGATCTTTTTCTATATCATCTTTCTTTATCTCAAAAGTTTCTTTAACTTTATTTTCTTCTCTTATAAATTTGAAATAATCATCTGAAGAAAAATCTGCATTCCATTGTTTATCAATAAAGTTTAATCTTTTCAAAGTATAATCAATAGTTTCCTTAGTTTTTTGTTTGGTTTGAAAGTTAGATTTATTGAAGAAGTTTGCAACGGTTGCTTGCTCAAGTAAGAGTTTATAATTTTCATTTTTTTTACTAATTTCATCAAGCAAAGAAATAAATTCACTTAAATTTGAAAACAAATCTTGAAGAGGGTCACCCTTTAAAACATCTCCATTTTTAAGTTTAAGAACACTATTTTCAACCATCTCCTGAATGAAGTAATTATCAAGCTCCTTTTCGTCTTTAAGATACAATTCAGATTTATTCTTTTTAATTCTAAATAGGGGTGGCTGCGCTATATAAACAAAGCCCTCCTTTATTAACTCAGTCATGTGACGATAAAAGAAAGTTAATAATAGTGTTCGTATGTGTGAACCATCAACATCTGCGTCTGTCATAATAATTATTTTATGGTACCTTAGGTCTTCTAAGTTAAAACTATCATGGTAACCCGCACCAAGTGCTTGAACTAAAGTAGCAATTTCTGAGGAGTTTAAAATCTTATCTTTCCGTGATTTTTCGGTATTAAGAATCTTTCCTTTTAAAGGCAGAACAGCCTGATTTTTTCTGTCTCTAGCTTGCTTGGCTGATCCTCCAGCAGAATCTCCCTCAACTATAAACAACTCACTATTTTCTGGAGATTTATCTTGGCAATCTGCCAGCTTACCCGGAAGAGAAGATACCTCTAATGCAGAGTTTTTCCTTAACACATCCCTAGCCTTTCTTGCCGCTTCTCTTGCTGCAGCTGCCTCGAAAATTTTTGTGATTACAAGTTTCGAGTCCTTAGGATTTTCTTCAAACCAACTTGATAATCTCTCAGATACTATGGATTCCACAATGGGTCTGACCTCTGATGAAACTAATTTATCTTTAGTTTGGGACGAGAATTTAGGATCAGGAACTTTAACCGAAAGAACACAAGTTAAACCCTCTCTAGCATCATCTCCAGTTAAATTTATTTTTTCTTTTTTTTGTAAACCTAAGTTGTTTGAAGCCGTATTAATTGTTCTTGTCAAAGCAGATCTAAATCCAGCCAAATGAGTTCCACCGTCTCTTTGTGGAATATTATTTGTAAAAACAAGGCAATTTTCGTGATAACTTTTATTCCATTGTAATGCCATTTCTACATGAATCTTGTTCGCATCTCCATTTACAGAAATTACTTCACTAATTACGGATTCTTTTGATTTATCAAGATATTTTACGTAGCCTTTGAGTCCACCTCTTGATGACAAATGTGACTCAACTGGTTCACTATTTCTCATGTCTTGAAGTTTTATATTTACACCAGAATTTAGATAAGCAAGTTCTCTAAGCCTAGACTCTAGTTTAGAAAAATCGAAGTTTGTTTTGGTAAAAGTGTTTTTTGATGGCATAAATGTTATCGAAGTGCCGCTTGAGTCAGCAGATCCAACTTTTTTTAATGGCTCAATAGGAATCCCGTCTTTAAATTTGATATAATATTCACACTTATCCCTTTTTATTTTTAACTCAAGCCATTCAGAAAGCGCGTTTACAACTGATACACCCACACCATGCAACCCACCAGACACCTTGTATGAATTTTGATCAAATTTACCGCCTGCATGCAGTTGAGTCATAATAACCTCAGCTGCAGATATCCCTTCCTCTTTATGGATATTTGTAGGAATACCCCTTCCATCGTCTGTGATAGTTACCGAATCATCTTGGTTAAGACTGACAGTGATTGAGCTACAATGACCTGCAAGTGCCTCATCTATTGAATTATCAACAACTTCGTATACCATGTGATGAAGACCAGATCCATCATCTGTGTCTCCAATGTACATTCCTGGTCTTTTTCGAACTGCATCTAGTCCTTTTAAGACCTTTATTGATTCGGCATCATATGCTTGTTCATTAATCTTATTATCTTCTACTTCCAAAATTTAAACCTAAAATTATTCATTATTATAACTAATTATTAAGAACTTTAAACCTATTATCATCAATATTTATGTTATGAATCTTCGATTGAAATTTCTCTATTTGATGAATGGAATCTGATCTCACGTCCGTCATCCAAGTTTGGAGTTTTAATTCATAGAGTCTGTCTATTATATTTCTTATAAATCTAATGTCTAAATAAGAGAATATATCATCAAGCAAAAAAAGGACGTTTGAGTTTTTGATTTTCTCTAAAGCATTGAGGAACGAAAATAGTATTGATATTATTATAATTTTTTGTTCTCCTGTAGAAAAGTTTTTCCCTTCCTTATTACTTTTTTTTTCGTAGACCAGTAGATCGGTTTTGTTAACGCTAAAATTTGTTCGCCCTGAAATTGAATCTTTTAATCTGTTTTTTTTTAATTCATTAACAATCAAATCCTCAACAAAAAGTGCAGGCTTTTCTAAAAGTATTCTATCAGCTGTTCCATTTAACTTAAGATTTAACATAGGAATTTGATCATCAATTTTCATAAAGCACTTATTAAGAGTGTCCAAAAAAATTCTTCTGGAATCGCAAATCACAACACCTACTTCGGACATTTTTTGTTCAATTACATCCAGCCACTTATCATTTTTTGAAATTTCTAAATTTTTAAGAATTCTTAATCTTTCATTTTTAAGTTTTTTATAATCTAATAGTTTTTTTTTATAAGAAACATCTGTAGCTGACACCATTAAATCCAAAAAAACCCTTCTATCCTCCGGTTTGCCTTGAAGCAAATGAGACATTTGTGGTAAAACCCAAAAAATGTTGAAAAAGCTTCTTGAGCTCATTTTCTTTTTGTCTATAGATATAACTTTTTTAACAAGATTTGAATCACCTTTTAATCCAAATCCTACATTAAAATTTTTATTATCTGTGTAAACTTTTAAATTTACACCAAAAAGCTCCATTGGACCAATCAAATCATATCTTATTAATTCTGATAACTTAGCGTTTCTGAAACCAGTATTTGAATCAAACAGAGAGATTGACTCTAGTACATTGGTTTTTCCAGCCCCATTCTTTCCACTAATTAAAATGATATTTTTTGTCGGGTTTATTTGTAAAAATTTGTGATTTCTATAATTACTCAGTTTAAGCTGTGTAATCCGTAAGTTATTCTCCATGAAAAGTTTTCAGGCTCTCATTTGCATTATTAAGAACAGAGAATTTTTAATCGATGGAGTTTCTAAAATTGTTGGTGCTGTATCTTTAGAAAAAAAGAATTTTACTTTTCCTTCTTTTATAATATTTAAAACATCTAGAACATATCTAGAATTAAAATTTATTGAAAATGCTGGTCCACTATATCCTACTTTGACATTTTCAGTACCTATCGACTTCTCTGTGCCAAATGAGCTTACCACACATATATTATTTGAAACATCAAATTTTACAGTTCTAAATTTCTCATTCGAAATTGTTGACACTCTATCTATACTTTCACTAAAACTTTTACAGTCAACTTCCATTATTTGATCGTTTGCAGTTGGTATGACGCTCTCATAATCAGGAAATGACGAGTTGATTAACTTTGTAATGATTTTAATATGTCCTAGATGAATTTTAAGTCTTGTTTTTGAAAAGTTTAATGAAATTTTTCCTTCAAACTCCTCTAGTATCTTTGATATTTCAAGAACTGTTTTTTTTGGAATAATTATTCCATCAAAATCTCCAGAAAAATCTTTGGTAAGTGAACTTTTGGATAATCTGTGGCCATCAGTTGCAACCGTTGAAATTAAATTTTTACTTAGATGTAAATAAATTCCATTTAGATATTGCCTAGATTCATCTAATCCCATACAAAATTTACAGTTATCTATTAAATCTTTCAAGGAAACAGATTCTAATTCAATTTTTGTATCTAATTCATTAAGATCCATAACAGGAAAGTCGTCAACTGGAAGGGTGGGGATTGAAAATCTAGATTCGTTAAAAGAGACATAGACAAGATCTACTTTTTCATCCTTTCTCAATTCAATATTGCAGCTGTCTGGAGCTTTTCTTATTATATCGTAAAATAGTTGTGAAGGAATAGTTACACCACCAGATTTTATTATATTTGCAGAAAGCGTTTCGCTTACTTCAAGTGCAAGATCAGTTGCTGTAATCTCCAGACCATTTGTTTCATCAATTATTAGTTTGATATTTGACAGAATTGGAATAGTATTTCGTTTTTCAACAACACTTTGGAAATGGTTAAGACATTCTAAAAGATTTTTTTTGGAAATAGAAAATTCCATTTTAGGACTCTAGCATCCTTATCAGTAATTGAACGTCTTCGTCAAAGCTGTCATCTTTATTTCTTAATTCTTCAACTTTTTTAACTGCATGTATTACTGTTGTATGATCTCTATTACCAAATCTTCTCCCAATTTCAGGTAAAGATCGTGATGTTAAATTTTTAGAAAGATACATTGCTATCTGTCTAGGCCTTGCGATTGTTCTTGATCTTCTTGATGAACTCATGTCTGACATTTTAACATTAAAATGCTGAGAGACTTTCTTTTGGATTTCTTCAATATTTACTTTTCTTTGCGAAGATTTTAATAAATCTTTTAAAAGATCTTGAACCATGTCTATATTAATTTCTCTTCCAACAAGCGAAGAAAATGCTGATAATCTATTTAAAGCTCCTTCAAGCTCTCTAACATTTGAGGTTATTTTATGAGCTAAAAACTCTAGAATATTTGGAGGAATACTAGCTGTGAGCTTTTCTTCTTTTGCTTGCAAAATTCCCAACCTTAATTCATAAGTAAGTGGATGGATATCTGCAACGAGTCCCCAACCTAGTCTTGATCTCATTCTTTCTTCAATACCCTCTAAGTCTTGAGGAGACTTGTCAGCAGAAATTATTAATTGTTTGTTTTGGTCAATCAATGCATTAAAAGTATGAAAAAATTCTTCTTGAGTTGAATCTTTGCCAGATATGAATTGGACATCGTCTATCATTAAAACATCGACATTTCTAAATTGTTCTTTAAAGGCAACAGTATTTTTAAATCTTAATGCTTTAATAAAATAATACATAAACTTTTCAGCTGACATATAAATTACTCTTCTTAGAGGTTTCCTCTTTTTTATCTCGTGTGCGATGGCATGCATCAGATGAGTTTTACCTAGGCCAACACCTCCATAAAGAAACAAAGGATTAAAAGGAACATCTTTTGATTCTGCCACCCTTCTGGCTGCTGCAAATGCAAGTTCGTTAGGTTTGCCTACTATAAAATTTGAAAATGTAAACCTAGTGTCTAAATCTGAACTTATAGAGTTGAAAATATCATCTTGCTTATAATGGTCTTTATTTTTCGTTTCGGCCTTCTTAATTTCTGAAGATGAATTTTCTGATATTTTAGCCTTATTGTCTTCCGTAATGACAATCTCAATATCATTAACTTTAAGGTTTTGAACTAGCCAATAACTTTTAATAATATCTAGGTATTGTTCTATAATTCTTGTCCTAATAAACGCACTCGGGACACTTAGTATTATTTTTCCGTCAACACACTCTTTTAAAGATATGATTTTTATCCAGCTCTTAAACTGGGCATCTCCTATTTTTTGTCTTATCCGCCCTCGTACCGTTACCCATTGCGCTTGAATTTCAGTAAAGTCCTTAGAATTATCTTCAACCATTGGATTTATCCTTGTTTCCAAGGAAGTTTTGAATTCTTCCAACCATTGACATTACCTCTATGTCCATATTCATCGTGAGAACCCTCGAAACCTTCGCAAAAATTGAAGCAATGTTTATATCCATGATTTGTTAAAAATTCTGCTGCAGACCTTGATCTAGCACCTGACCTGCAGATAAAAATTAAAGTAGAATCTTTTGATAAACCTAAATCTGATATTTCTTTGAGAAAATTATCATTTTTTTTCATTAAAGGATAAGATTGCCATTCAACAAAATGCGTATTTTTTCCTAAGTTGGTTAGATCAGGCACACCAACAAAATTCCATTCAGCACTGGTTCTGCAGTCGATTAAGTGTGAATCCTTGTTATTTTTTAACAGATCCCAAGTTTTCTCAGGGTTTATGTCACCCGCATAGTCTAAATCATTCATAATAAGTAATCTACAAGATTAACTAATAAAAAACTATGAATCAATAACGTAAAAAAAAAATTAATTAATAGATTTAATTTTTTTGGCTAACCTTGAAATTAGTCTGGAAGCTGTGTTTTTTTTGTAAACACCCTTATTAACAGATTTTGCAAGCTCTGATTCAACTTTAAGGAAATTTTTACTCAGCTCTGCTTTATTTTTTTTATCTAGAGTAGTTGAATCAATCTTTTTTATAGAGCTTCTAATTCTGGATTTTCTGTTTTTATTTAGCTCAGAACGTTTAGCGTTCTGAACGATTCTCTTCTTTGAAGATTTAATATTTGCCATATTGAGCAGTTTATACTTTTCAAATCATTTTTGGTCAAGTAGTTATTGATTTATTTCTAATGGAAAAATGTTAAACTTAACATATATTTTCCCTTTTTCTTTTTTACATATCATTTCTAAAGTCTCATTATTCCTATTGAAAATTAGAGACTTTTTTTCTTTCCATCCTAGATTTGGTAGAATCATTTTGTAAAATTCAATAACCTCTTCTTCTTCATAATCGCCATTAATTTCGACTGAGACATATCTACCATCAATCTTATCAAATAATATTAGTGAGTCCTCTACATACTCCATTTTTTTGTACAACGGAATATCTTCAAGTCCATTTATGAACTTTAAAGCATAAGAAGTGTATGGCATCAAAAAAAGCAGAAGAAATATTATTAATATTTTTATTTTTGACATTGAGAACAAAAAAAAGTTGACCTTCCAGACTGTGTTATTTTAACAATCTTATTTTTGCATTTAAAACAAACCATTCCGTGCCTTCCATAAACCATGAGTTTATTTTTAAAATATCCAATTTTCTCATCTGAAACAACAAAGTTTTTAATTGTTGTACCTCCAAGTTTGATGGAATTTAGCAATATCTTTTTTACTGAATTTACAATCTTAATAATTTCATTATCTTTAATTAAATTTATTGGTCTTATTGGTTTAATATTTGACCTAAATAGAATTTCCGAGCAATAAATATTTCCTAAGCCAGCAACAAAACTCTGGTTCATTAGAAGGTTTTTTATGTTTGTTTTCCTATTTAAATTTTTTTTAAAGTATTCGTAACAAAACTCTGAACTAAGAGGTTCAGGCCCTAAATTTTTAAGATGGGAACAATTAAAAATTTCTTTAGCATTAAAAATTTTTACAAATCCAAATTTTCTTACATCATTGAAGATTAGCTTTTTGTTTCCAAAATTAAATATCAGGTGATCGTGCTTTCTAAATTCATATTTTCTTTCAATTCTAAAAAATCCTGTCATACCTAAATGAAATAAGAGGGTGTAGTTATTATTGTATAAAAATAATAAATACTTACCTCTTCTTAATATCTTTGTTATAATTGAATTGCTTAAAATTTGAGATACATTTGTTGTTACAACAAAGCGTAAGTTTTCATTCTCTATTTTGACTGACTTAGTTTTCTCATTAATAATATTTTTTTCTAAGAAAACTTTTACAGTCTCAACTTCGGGAAGTTCTGGCATGAAGCAAGAATTACAAAAAAAAACAAACTCGTCAAACAAACAAAATAAACAATCAAAAGTTGAAAGAATTTTTTCAAGTGTATCCGATAAATATGATCTTATGAATGACATAATGAGTTTTGGTCTTCATAGAACATGGAAGCAGGAATTAATCAAAAAAATTAAAATAAAAGAGCAAGATATCATTTTAGATTTAGCTACAGGATCAGGAGATTTGCTTCAATTAATCAAGGAAAAAAGTAATTGTATCTGTGTTGCTTATGATTCAAACATGAAAATGATGATGCAAGCCAAAAAAAAATTAAAGAAGCAAAAAATCTTTTATATTAATGGAATGGCTGAAAATATTCCTTTTAAAACAAATACTTTTGATTTTATCACATTGAGTTTTGGTTTAAGGAACTTTACTAATGTTCAAAAGTCTCTAGTCGAAATTAAACGTGTTCTAAAAAAAAGAGGAAAATTTTATTGTCTTGAGTTCAGTGAGATAAACAATAGAAGTTTAAGAAAAATATTTGACCTTTATAGCAAATTAATTCCACTTTATGGAAAGTTAATTCTCAATAACGAAGAAGCTTATTCATATCTTATTGAGAGTATAAAAGAATTTCCTAATCAGATCCAGCTTACTAAAAAGTTACTAAAGGCTGGTTTCAATAAAATTGAAGTTTTTGACGTTCTTGACGGAATTGCTTCCATCCATGTTTCTGAAATATGACTAACTTTCTTGAAAACAAAAGAATTCTTTTGATAGTTTCTGGCGGGATAGCAAGTTATAAATCGCTAGACTTAATTAGAAGACTTCAGGAAAAAAAAGTAAAAGTAGACTGTATTCTTACAGAAAGTGCTAAAAAATTTATTAATCCTATTACTTTTGAAAGTTTGCTGGGTAGTAAAGTTTATTCAAATCTTTTCTCTCTATCTCAAGAAAAAGAAATGAGTCATATAAAACTAGCTTCAAATTCAGATGCAATTGTAGTAATACCATGTACAGCTAATTTTTTAGCAAAAATGGCTAATGGAATTGCAGATGATTTATCTTTAAATGTGCTTTTAGCTTCAAATAAAATTAAAATAATAGCACCTGCTATGAATACTAATATGTTTAATAACGAAGCTGTAAAATTAAATTTAAAGTCACTAAACAAAATGAACGTGAAAATACTTTCACCAAAAAAAGGCAAATTAGCATGCGGAACCGTTGGAACAGGAAAGTTAATGGAAATTGAGGAAATAATTGAAAAAATCAACAATATCTTTAGTCCTAAAGACTTAAGCGGACTCACTGCAGTTGTAACTGCAGGTCCATCTGTAGAAATGATTGATCCAGTAAGATATTTAAGTAATTTTTCATCTGGGATACAAGGTTATGAAATAGCAAAATCTCTTCATAATCATGGAGCAAAAGTAACACTAGTAGCTGGGAAAACGAGTCTCGACGAACCAAAAGATTTAGAAATAATAAAAGTAACAGATGCCGAAGAGTTTTATAAAATCTGTGTTTCTAAATTACCATATGATATTTTTGTGTCCACAGCTGCAATTTCAGATTGGAAAGTTAAAAAGAAATTTTCAAACAAAATAAAAAAAAATAATAATGAGATAAATCTCGTTTTAAAAGAAAACATAGACGTTCTCAAAAAAATATCACAAAACAAAAAGAAGCCCAAATTAATAATTGGTTTTTCAGCAGAAACAACAAACTTAATAAATTTTTCAAAAAATAAATTATTTAAAAAAGGTTGTGATTGGATAATTGCCAATAATGTAAAGACACAATTAGTTTTTGGCTCAAATTACAATCAGGTTTCATTCATTACGAAAAATAAAATAGAGTATTGGAGAAAAATGAGAAAGTCTGAGGTTGCAAAAAAAATTACAAAAAAAATTGTTAATTTTTTTAAAAAAAATAAATTGATATTATGAATAAAATTCTCTTTAAACATTTAGAAAGTGGGAAAAATCTTTATAACCTGAAGAAAGCAACCGAAGGAAGTTCAGGTTTTGACCTTTTAGCTGCTTTAAAAGATAAAATTGTGCTAACACCCGGGGAAACTAAACTTATTCCCTGCGGCTTTTCATTACAGATGCCTTTAGGAATAGAGGCCCAAGTCAGACCGAGATCTGGACTTGCCCTCAAAAACAGTGTAACTGTATTAAATACTCCTGGAACGATAGATGCGGATTATAGGGGAGAAATATGCGTAATACTTATTAACCATGGAAAAAACATATTTGAAATTGTCCCAGGCATGCGAATAGCACAATTAATATTTATGAAGTTACCAGAAATTCAACTAAACGTAACCCAAGAATTGGATAAAACTGACAGAGGTTCTGGTGGATTTGGCTCCACAGGGGTGTAAAAGGTAGAAAATTGTTTAAAGTACATAAAAAAATTATTTATGCAATTGAGGCTGTTGTTGATATAGCACTTAACTCTGGTCCTAACCCCGTCCAAAATGAGTCTATAGCAAGAAGACAAGGGATTCCAAAAAGATATCTAGAGCAAACACTACAAATTCTTGTTAAAAACAAAATTCTTGTTGGATCAAGAGGTCCAAAAGGAGGATATAGTCTTGCAAAAGAAAGAAGAAGAATTAAAATTGCTGATATAATCAAATCTGTTTCAAATGAAGATAGTTTGATCAGTACATTTAATTCTGAACTTTCAAAGAAAATTGTACTCCCTTTAATCAACGATATTTCATTACAATGCTTTGAAAAATTTAACAATATTTCTATTGAAGAAGTATGTAGAATTGCAAAAACTAAAAAATTAAAAAAAGATATCTCAAAGAAAGTTGACTTTGTCATATAAAGCTCTTTCAAAAGTATATAACTCTATAGACGAAACCATTGGGAATACCCCAATGGTATTTTTAAAAAGACTTAAAAAGCATCTTCATTACAATGGAAATATAATAGCAAAGTTAGAATCTTTTAATCCGCTTGGTTCTGTTAAAGATAGAATTGGACTGGCGATGATTCGATCAGCTGAGGAAAAGAAAATGATAAATGCTTCCACTACGATTATAGAACCTACAAGTGGAAATACTGGGATAGCGCTAGCATTTATTTGTGCAGCAAGAGGTTACAAATTAATTCTGACAATGCCTGATAGCATGTCAATTGAGAGAAGAAAAATGCTCCAATTCTTCGGAGCAAAACTTATTTTAACTCCAAAAAAACATGGGATGAAAGGTGCAATGAAAAAAGCAAAAGAAATTAAAAATCAAATAAAAAATAGCTTTATCCTAAACCAATTTGAAAACAGTGCTAACCCAGAAATTCATTATAAAACAACTGCGGAGGAAATATGGTCAAGCTGTGAAGGACAAATTGACTGCTTTATTTCTGGCGTAGGGACGGGTGGAACAATAACTGGAGTAGGGAAATATCTTAAAGAAAAAAATAAATTAATAAAAATTATTGCGGTTGAGCCGGAAGATTCCGCAGTTATCAGTGGATCAAACCCTGGTCAGCACTTAATTCAAGGTATAGGAGCAGGTTTTTTACCCAAAAATTTAAACATGGATATTATTGATAAAGTTTTCTCTGTTAGTAATAATTCTGCATTTTACTTTGCGAGAATGTTGGCAAAAATTGAAGGAATTGCAGGCGGTATATCGTCAGGTGCAGTTTTGTCTGCAGCTATAGAGTTAAATGAAGACTTAAGAATGAAAGATAAAAATACAATAATTATTCTGCCTTCATTTGCAGAAAGATATCTCTCAACTCCATTATTTTCGGATATGTCAAATGAGAAATCCTGAAGAAATCTTTCTAGAAAAATATTCACGACAAATAATAATGGATCAAGTAGGAGTTGAAGGTCAAAAAAGAATTAATAATTCTTCAATATGTATTATCGGTTGTGGCGGGCTGGGAACATCTGCTGCTCAATATTTATCTATGAGTGGCATAGGAAAGTTAGTTTTTATAGATCATGATTCAATTGTTTTAAGCAATTTAAATCGTCAAACCTTATTTACTGAAAAAGATATTGGAGAAAGTAAGTGCAAAGTTTTAACAAAAAGAATAAAGAATATAAATGAATCAATTACCGTCAATTATTATCAAAAAAAAATAAACGAAAACAACATTGATCAATATATAAAAAATTGTTCAATTGTACTTGATTGTACAGATAACTTTGAATCTAGATTAATAATAAATAAATTTTGTCATAATAAAAAAAAAATATTAGTATCTGCTGCTCTCCAGAATTTTCATGTACAGGCTTTTATATTTTCTTCTTGGAGTAGCAATAAAAATCCATGTTATAAATGTATTTTTCCCAATTTAACTGCTTCTGAAAACCTAAGCTGCGACGAAATGGGAATAATTGCTTCTGTTGCAGGGCTTGGTGGAATAATACAAGCAAATCTGGCGCTTAATTATATTCTTAACCTTCATAATAATTTTAAGGAACTAATATTATTAGATAGCGTAAAGCTAGATATAAAAAAAATTAGAATCGAGAAAAATAAGAATTGCAAAGTTTGTTGTTTATAAGATCTAATCATAATACAATTTTTTTATTGCATCTGGGGGGGTATTCCCATTCGCAAAGGCCATTATATTTTCTATAACCCTTTTCCCCATTGCAATTCTACTTTCAATTGTAGCAGAGCTTATGTGGGGCAACAAGATAACATTGTCAGATTCTAGAAGTTTCTGAGTAATTTCAGGTTCATGCTCAAAAACATCAAGTCCTGCTCCACCTATTTTCTTTTTAAACAAAAGTGAGGCAAGAGCCTGTTCATCAATTATTTCACCTCTTGATGTATTGATAACAATACAATTTCTTTTTAATAATTTTAATCTTTTCTTTGATAATAAATGAAATGTTTCAGGAGTATAAGGACAGTGAATACTAATGATATCGCAGTGTGCAATCATTAAATCAAGATTTTCAAAGTATTTCGCTTTTAGACCTTTTTCCTCATTTCTTTTAAGGCGGTTTCTATTATGATAAAAAATTTTCACACCCAGAATATTAAGCCTTTTTGCAACAGCTTTTCCTATTCTTCCCATACCAATTATTCCAAAATTTTTACCTCTTATTCTCTCTCCCATTGTTTCACTTGGCCCCCATCCTAACCAACGACCACCACTTATTTTTTTTTGAGCTTCAACAACTTTTCTGCTAATCATAAGAACTAAAGTCAAAACCAAATCGGCTGTATCCTCTGTTAGAACATCCGGAGTGTTAGTTACAATAACATTTTCTTCTCTTGCAGTTACAAGGTCAAGGTTATCAACACCATTTCCGAAGTTAGCTATCAGCTTCAGTTTTTTTGCAGATTTAATTATTGAAGCGTCAATTGTATCACTGACACATGGAATCAAGATATCAACTTCAGAAACTTTCTTTTTAAGTTCTCTATATGAAAGTTTTTTGTCAGTTTTATTAACTAAAACATTAAATTTTTCTTTTAATTTTTTTTCTATCTTTTCTGGTAATTTTCTTGTAATCAAAATAATGATGTCTTTTCGTTTCATTGTAATTAAACTTCTAATTTTTTATTTATTTCTAAGCATATTTATAGCACCAAAAGAAATTCTATCCGAAATAAAAAAAAAAATTATGACTACAAAATATAACGAAGTAAACGTCAGAAATGGCCCGGGTTTAAATCACCTGGTGATTTACAAAATTTTAATAAAAGGGTATCCGCTTAAAATTATAAGTAATTTTGAAAATTGGTCTAAAATTTCAGATGTTAATGGAATTGAGGGATGGGTTTCAAATTCTCAGTTAACTGCGAAAAAATACGTAATAATAACCTCAAAAATTGAGTTTCTTTACAAGTTTCCTAATATAAAATCAAAAAAGATTGCAAAAGCAATGAAAAATTTAGTTTTAGAAAATAAAAAATGTAATGAAAGTTGGTGTTTTGTTAAAGGAAAGGAGATTGAAGGTTGGGTAAGAAAAAAAGGAATATGGGGAAATTGATTTTAATCTGAAATGTTGATAATAACATCAACAGATTTTAATTTTTTTCCTCTAGGGATTTTCGGAAGTTTAGATATTTTAACCTTATTAGTTTCAACGTCGATAAGCTTGGCCGATTTGACACAAAAAAAATGATGATGCTCTTTCAAATTAGTATCAAAATAAATTTTATCTGATGAGACCTTGATCGCTTTTATTATTCCAAATTCTTTAAATTGATTTAAACAATTGTAAATTGTGGCTAATGAGATCTTGATTTTTTTCTTATTTACTTCTTCGTAAATATCTTCTGCTGTAAAGTGAGCTGCACCATTTTTAAAAAGAAGTTTAATCATTGCTATTCTCTGCTCTGTAACTTTTAAAGGTGATGTTTCAAGCATCCTTAATGCTCTATTAATATGTTCGTTTTTGTACATTTTATTTTAAAATTAAATTATAGACCCTTCATAATTCTGTCAACTAATTGATTGACTTTCGGAATAAATCCTCCTTTGTAAAATGGATCAAGAGCGAATCTATAAACTGAGTGACCTGCAAACATTAATTCATTTTCTAGATTAGAGATTCCATGACTGATTTTTTGAAGTGTCTTTTGTATACAAAATGACCTAGGGTCTGCTTTTTTTCCTGTTGTACCTTGCTCCCCTTGTGCCCAATTACTAAATAAGCACTGGGACAAACAGCCCATACAATCGATTTGGTCTTTAACAATCTGACTTGCTTTCTTAATTGTAACCCAAATTAGCGTATCATTAGGAGTTGTCATTGGTTTTGAAAATCCTTTCTTTATCCATTCCATGATTTTTGATTTATCAGAATGTTTGACATAATATGCTCTTTTTCTAGGACCTATTTCAATTTTTTCGTTGAATTCATTAGTTTGCTCTTTTAAGAAGGGTGTTTGGCGCTTTGATCTTTCTTCAAGTTCTATCAAGAAATCGTTCTTAACCGCTGAAGAATAAAAACCAGTTGGACTAAATCTATGAAGACTTACTTCTCCTTTTTTTATATTAAGCAATTTTTTTTTCCATGCATCGGGTATTGGGCTTTCTTCAGTAAGTAATGGTCTTGTTCCAAATTGAAAAGCTATCTTTCCTATTTCAGGGTTATCTATCCAATCTTCCCACTCTTCAAGATTCCAAACACCTCCTGCCATTATTATAGGAGTGTTACTAAGATTAAATTCATTCATAAGTTTTCTCAATTCTCTCACTCTTGGATACGGGGGTTGAGGTTTAAGAGGGTTTTCGCTATTTGATAAACCATTGTGACCGCCAGCTAGCCAAGGGTCCTCATATACAACTCCACCTAAATAATCTGCGGTTTTTCTATATGATCTTTTCCATAATGCGTTAAAAGCTCTCGCAGACGAAACTATCGGATAATAATAAATACCAAATCTAGCTGCAATTTCTGAAAGCTTGTATGGCATCCCAGCGCCACATGTAACTCCATCAATTATGTTACTTGCTTTCTCAAGAGTTCGCGTAAGTATTTCCTCGGCTGCAGCCATTTCCCACAAAATATTAATATGAATTGGAGCCTTGGTACCGGCAATTTCCCTTGCAATCTTTGCTTGTTCAATTGCGCCAGAAACCGAGAAATCAATCAGCTCTTTGTGCCTACCAGATCTTGTTTTTTCTTTATAGATTTGAGGAATCAAATTGCCTTCTTCATCGTAAGAGTCAGCGTTTACCCCAGAGAATGTTCCAACACCTCCAGCCTTGGCCCATGCTCCAGAACTTTCACCACTGCTTACGGCTATCCCTTTTCCCCCTTCTATAATTGGGAGCGATTCTTTTCCAGACAAAATTAATGATTCAATTTTTTTCATATTTGGGCATCTTTTAAACTTAACTTTACCTTACCTCTATCGTCAACTCCAATAACTTTAACTTTTACTTGATCACCCTCTTTTACAACATCGGTTGTTTTCTCAACCCTTTCTTCTTTTAGTTGACTAATATGAACCAAACCGTCTCTACTACCCATAAAGTTTACAAACGCACCAAAGTCTGTGGTTTTCACAACTTTTCCTTCATAAATTTTACCAACTTCAGGTTCTGCAACAATGTCATTGATCATATCCATTGCAGTTTTAGCTTCGCTTGCTTTTGAGGCAAAAATTGTAATTATACCATTGTCATCAATTTCAACTTTGGCTCCAGACTTCTCACAAATATCCTTGATGACCTTTCCTCCGGAACCGATGACTTCTCTAATTTTTGACTTATCAATTTTTAATTTCTCAATTTGCGGGGCATTTGATTTTGTAACTGCTCTTGATTTATTTAAGGCTTTATTCATTTCTTTTAATATATGTATTCTCGCTGAGTTGGCCTTTGATAAAGACTCTTCCATTATATCCTCGGTTATTCCGTTAACTTTTATATCCATTTGCAATGATGTTATGCCAGATTCCGTACCAGCAACTTTAAAATCCATGTCCCCTAAATGGTCTTCATCTCCAAGAATATCAGTTAGAACAACAAATTTTTTTTCTTCTTTAATTAAACCCATTGCAATCCCAGCAACAGGTTTGTCAAGTGGTACTCCAGCATCCATTAAAGCAAGAGAGGTTCCGCACACAGTAGCCATAGAGGATGAACCATTTGATTCTGTTATTTCAGAAACTACTCTTATAGTATATGGAAAGTCGTTAGAACGTTTTAGAATCGGGTTTATTGCTCTCCAAGCAAGCTTTCCATGACCTATTTCTCTTCTTCCTGTTGCCCCAATGCGGCCAACTTCATTTACCGAAAACGGAGGAAAATTGTAATGTAACATAAACTTTTCTCTTGAATCTCCGTCTAAACCATCAATCATCTGCTCATCTGACGTAGTTCCCAACGTAGTAGTAACTAATGCTTGAGTCTCGCCCCTAGTAAACAAGGCACTTCCATGAACATTATCCAATAAATCGACTCTACAGTCTATATCTCTAACATCATCAAGACCTCTCCCATCAATTCTTTTCTTTGAATCTAAAACAGATGATCTTACTATCTCTTTCTCAATTTTTTTTATTTCTTCCTTAAGAGTATTTTCGTCCTCAGCCTCATTATTTAATTGTTCAATTATTTTTTTTCTAGCCTCAACTAGAGATTCATTCCTTTTCTTTTTTTCTTTTATCTTATAAATAGGAGTTAATTCTTTCTGCGAGAGGTTTCTTAATTTATCAGTATATTCAGGGACCTTCATTTTTGTAAGTTCCCATGAATCTTTAGCTGACTTTTCTGCCAGCTCTATGATTGAATCAATGACACTCTGAAATTCTTTAAATCCAAATTGAACTGCTCCAAGCATTATCTTTTCCTCTAATTCGTTGGCTTCCGATTCCACCATGAGAACACCATCTCTTGTTCCAGCAACAACTAAATCAAGCTCGCTGTCATTTAATTCTTCTTTTGTTGGGTTAAGAATATATTCACCATCCATGTAACCAACTCTTGAGCAAGCTAAAGGACCAAGAAACGGGAGTCCTGAAATAGTTATTGCAGCTGAAGCACCAATCATTGCGCAAATTGACGGATCATTTTCTCCGTCGTAATTTATAACTGTACAAACCACTTGAGTTTCATTTTTAAAATCTTGATGGAAAAGAGGTCTTATTGGTCTATCTATTAGCCTTGACGTTAAAATCTCATTTTCTGCTGGTCTTCCTTCTCTTTTAAAAAATCCCCCTGGAATTTTCCCTGCAGAATATGATTTTTCAATGTAGTGTACTGAAAGAGGAAAAAAGTCATTAGAGACATCAACGTCTCTTGAGGCGGTCACTGTACATAATACAACCGTTCCACCCAGTGAGCATTTCACTGCACCATCGGCTTGTCTGGCAATCATGCCCGTTTCTAATTTTAAAGATAGGCCTTTCCAGTCTAACTCTACTGATGCTATATTAAACATTTTTTATCTCCTTAATTTGTCTAACGCCTTAGACCCAGAGACTTTATAATTGACTCGTATCTTTCATTGCTTTTGCTCTTAACATAGCTTAAAAGTTTCTTTCTTTTTCCTACAAGTTTCATCAAACCTCTTCTAGTGTTATGATCTTTTTTGTTAGATTTCAAATGTTCCGTTAAGTTTTTTATTCTTTTTGAAAAAATCGAGATTTGGTTTTCGCTACTCCCAACATTTTCAGCACTTCCTTTACTTTCTTTTTTTTTATTTAAAGTTTTTTCCATCCTAAATTCCTAAATTTATATTTTATTTCTTATTATATTATATGGATCTAATTAAGAAATTAACAGCTTTTTGGGATGAAAAGTATTATCTTTAATCAAACCCAATGCTATGTAGTTGTCTTCATATTTTGCTAAAACAACTTTGTTTTTATTTGTTATCATTGATTGTTTATCCATTTGAACAAAACTTCCGCTTAAAACTTTTTTAACTTGATTATGATCCAACTGAATCTTAAAAACATTATTCATAACGGCATCTATTGGATGAACAAGCATTTTAAGTTCATCACTATGCACCAAACTTAATAAATAATCCAGTGAAATAAGTTTTTTGTTAAAATTATTAAATCCTATGCGTCTCAATTCCACAACAGTAGCAAGTGTTCCGAGTGAGTCTCCAAGACTTTCTGCCAGACTTCTAACGTATGTTCCAGCACTGCAATCTACAAAAAATGAAGCAAGTGTCTCAGAGATATTATTTATTAACGTAAAATGATTGACTTTAATTTGTCTTTTTTTGAGCTGAAATTTCATATTTTTTCTTGCCAATTTGTGTGCTCTTTGTCCATTAATTTTTACAGATGAATATCTATGAGGAAATTGTTCTATATTACCGCAAAACTCGCGTAAAGAATTTACAATATCAACATTCTTAGGGTATTTTCCGCATTCCTTTATTATTTTTCCCTCTGAATCACCAGTCTCTGTTTTAATTCCCCACTTGACTGTGAATATATATCTTTTGTCACATTTTTCGATAAAGGGAATAATTTTTGTTGCTTTTCCCAGAGCAATTGGTAAGAAACCTGAAGCTAACGGATCAAGCGTACCAACGAAACCTGCCTTAGAATTATTGAAAATTCTTCTTATTTTCTGTAATGCAAAATTGGATGTCATACCTATTGGTTTATCCAAAAAAAACCAACCACTCGAATTATTG
The DNA here is from genome assembly GCA_902617375.1 of uncultured Alphaproteobacteria bacterium. Lineage (GTDB taxonomy): Bacteria > Pseudomonadota > Alphaproteobacteria > Methylaequorales > Methylaequoraceae > Methylaequor > Methylaequor ceniphilum. The sequence goes on from CACMWI010000001.1 coordinate 200,404, forward strand.
CTATTCATTTATTTATTATTAATAAGTTCAAATTTTAGCTTTGGTGTGTATCTTAGATCAATTTTGGATGAAAATTCTTTTTTGATTCTTGATGAATTATAAGCGATTATTTCAACAACTTTTTCATGTTCAAAGATAAAGTTATTAAGTGTTTCTAGAAAAACTTTAGCACTTTTTCCATCAGAAGATAATTCAACATGAGACACCATAATAAAAACATTCTTTCCATTACTGTAATTTAAGTCAACAGTTAAAAAAACTTCAGAGATTGTTTTTTTTATTAATGTAGAAATTTTTTCGATTCTTGATTTTTTTCGTTCATCTTTGATTAATTCTAAACTAAGATTTTTTTTCACTTTTTTCTCTCACAAAAAACTCTAATCTGTCGTTCTGTACAACTTCATTGAATTTGGAAAGAACAATTCCGCACTCCAAACCACTCATGACTTCTTTTACTTGATTTTTTTCTCTTCTAAGACTCTGAATTTCGCATTCATGAAATATTTTTTCGTTTCTGAAAATCTTAACAAATGCTTTAGACGTCACTTTGCCCTCTTCAACAACGCATCCAGCAACCTTACTGGAATCTGAAAGTTCAAAGACTTGTTTTACTATGGCTTTACCTATTTGAGTTTCAGTTTCTTCTGCATTATCAAGGCCGTCGATTATTTTTTGGGCCTCATCGATAACCTCATATATTATTGAGAAATTACTAATTTTTATCGATTCTCTTTTAGACAATGTTTTTGCTTGGGTATTGGCTTTGACGTTAAAACCAAAAATTCTAGCTTTTGATGCAATTGCAAGAGTTACGTCAGATTCATTAATTTCTCCAACGGCACTGTGTATTATTTTAATTGATATCTTTTCAGAGTTCATTTTGTTTAGGCTTTGTTCAATTGCTTCTTTCGAACCATGGACGTCAGCTTTAACAATTATAGAAATTACCTTTTTCTCGCCCTGTGACGCGCTTTCTATCATCTGATCAATAGAAACCCTTTTAACTGAAGAATTCTCTTCAATTCTTTTCATTCTGGATCTATATTGTGTAACTTCTCTTGCTCTTGCCTCGTTGTCTACAACAACCAATTTATCTCCAGAATCTGGAGTTCCAGATAATCCTAGAAGTTCGATAGGAAAGCTTGGTAAGGCTAAATTTATCTTCTCAGATGAGTCATTATACATAGCTCTTACTTTACCCCATTCCTTTCCTACAACAGCAATATCGCCTACTTTTAGAGTTCCATTCTGAATTAGTATAGAAACAACCGTTCCTTTTCCCTTTTCTATTTTTGATTCAATAACGGTTCCCTCAGCATTTCTATTCGGATTAGCTCTTAATTCTAATACTTCAGATTGAAGTATAATTGAGTCTAAAAGATCATCTATTCCTGTTTTTGTTTTAGCTGAAACCTTAACGAAAACATTTTGTCCTCCCATTTTTTCACTAATTATTTCGTGCTTCATTAGATCAGATTCAACTTTTTCAGCGTTGGCTGTTGGAAGATCTATTTTATTGACTGCAACTACAATCGGACATCCAGAAGCTTTGGCATGGCTAATAGCCTCTATAGTTTGTTCGTTGACACTGTCGTCAGCAGCAACGACAAGAACTATTATATCAGTAATATTTGACCCTCTTGCCCTCATCTGACTAAAAGCCGCGTGTCCAGGTGTGTCGATAAATGTTATAAATTGCCCTTTTTTAGCCTCAACTATATAAGATCCTATATGTTGAGTTATTCCACCTGCTTCAGTCGAGGCAACCTTTTTTTCTCTAATTACATCAAGCAGAGATGTTTTTCCATGATCAACATGACCCATTACAGTAACTACAGGTGGTCTTGGGAGAAGATCCTGTTCTGTGTCAGAAGGTCCAGTCAAACCAACTTCAACATCGGATTCACTTACTCGTTTTGGTATATGGCCAAATTCAATTACTAACAATTCAGCTGTGTCGCTGTCAATTGTTTGATTAATAGTAGCCATTACCCCAAGTTTCATTAGTGATTTGATCAAATTTGATGACTTTTCAGCTAGACGTGACGCAAGTTCATTAACAGTTATTACATCTGGAATTATAACTTCTTTTTTTTTTCTCTCTTTATTTTCCTGATTTTCTCTATTTTCTGAACTTGTTATGTTTCTGAGCTTCGCTTTCTCTCTTGCTCTTTTTATTGCAGCAAGTGATCTTACCTTCTCATTATCGTCATCAAGAGCTTGAGAGATTGTGAGCTTTCCTTGTCTTCTATTTTCAAAGCTCTTCGGAGTTTTTACAAATTTTGGTTGTTTAGGTTTCTCGATAACTTCATCATTTGATTCTTCACTTGTTTTATTGTCTGAGAAATTTCTTACGATTGTTTTCTTTAAATTCTTTTTGTCATTCTTTTCAATTGGTGTTTTATTGTTATTTTCTGTTACTACAATTTCAGGGTTTTCCTCTTTTTTAATTTTTTCTGGTTCAGTTAAAGAAGTATCAGGAGATTTTGGTTGTTCAACTTTTTCGTTTTTTGAAAAACCGCTTATAGACCTTTTTTTCTTAACTTCAACTGAGACTGATCTACTTCTCCCATGAGAAAAACTTTGTTTTATTTGACCAGCATTTATTGTCTTCTTAAGTTGCAATTTACCGGTTAATTTATTCTTATTGTCATTATCTGTCATCTAAGTTTAGCTTTTATACCAATGTTTTCTTGAATCCATAATTATCTCATCAGCTTTATCTTGATCCATATCTCTAAAAATCTCAATTAATTCAGAATTTGATAAGTCTGCAAGCTGGTCTCTGGTTTTAATATTATTTTCGTTAAGTTTTAAAAGTTGGTCTGTATCTAATAGTTTTGTGGTCAACAAATAGTCGTCAAATCCAGATTCTTTTAACTTTGCTAAATTTTCAACCCTAATTTTCTCAACGCAAATTTTAGCCCTTTGTATTAGTTCTTTTGATAAATTTTCATCGAAGCCTTCTATAGAGGTTAACTCCTCAAGAGAAACCATTGCAATTTCGTCGAGTGATGTAAAACCCTCAGTTACAAGCAAATGGGCTATCACTTCGTCAACATCTAACAAACTAATAAATTTTTGAGATAAATTTTTAAATTCTTCGTTTCTTCTGTCAGACTCCTGAGATGTTGTTAAGATGTCAATACTCCAGCCAGTCAGCGCACTAGCTAATCTGACATTTTGACCCTTTCTTCCAATTGCCAGACTAAGTTGTTCGTCAGGGACTATTACATCAATCTTCTTCAGGTCCTCTTCTATAATTACTTTATCAACTTCTGCTGGACCTAAGCCGTTAACTACAAATGTCGCAATATCTTCAGACCAAAGCACAATGTCAATTTTCTCTCCTTGTAATTCGTTAACAACTGCCTGAACCCTACTGCCTCTCATTCCAACGCAAGCCCCAACTGGATCAATGCTCTTCTCTTTGGTATAAACTGCAATTTTTGCTCTACTTCCAGGATCACGAGCCACAGATTTTACTTCTATTATTCCGTCATAAATCTCTGGAACCTCTTGAAAAAACAATTTTACTAAGAAATTGTTATGTGCTCTTGATAAAAAAATCTGCGGCCCTTTTAAGTCGTGTTTAACCTCATTGATATAAGCTCTAATTCTATCTGATCTTCTAAACACTTCTCTATTTAAAAGTTCTTCCCTACGCAAAATTGCTTCACCTTTTCCTAAATCCACAATCAGGTTTCCATATTCAACTCTTTTAACGATCCCATTAACTATCTCGCCAACCTTGTCTTTAAATTCATTAAATTGCATTATTTTTTCAGCCTCTTTTACTTTTTGAAAAATGACCTGTTTAGCTGTTTGTACTGCAATTCTTCCAAAATCAAGAGGAGGCAATTCCTCCTTTAAAAATTCTCCTATTTTTAAAGATTTATTTTTTAAATCTGAAATGTTAATTTTATTTATTCTCTCTTCAGTAGGTAATATCTCTATGTCCTCAACAACTTCTTGATATCTATACAAACCTATTTTACCTGTTTCTTTATCTACATGTGCTCTTATATCTAATTCGAATCCATATTTTGTTCGTCCGGCTTTAGCAATTGCCATTTCCATCGCTTCAATTACCTCCATTTCATCTATACCTTTTTCTTTAGCAATATTCTTAGCGACATCAATTATGTCAAAAGATAAAGAATCTTTAATTTCGTTCTTTTCCAATTTATTACCTCTCTATTTTTTCCTTACAAATTATATATCTGTTTTGAAATTTGAAAAGTTTTAGATATTCATACCAAGACTTTAAAGAAACTTAAATAATTTAATATTTTTTTTTAATCTTTATTTTTTATAAATAAATAAATTAATTCTTCTATTTTCTTTTTTTGCTTTTCTAAAATATTTAGTTGGATAGATCTTATAATCTTCGAAAATTTGATTATCTGAAGTTTTTAAGAGAAGTTTGAATAAATTTAGTTTTGAAAATGATTTTAAAATTTGATTTGAGTAGTCTTCATCATCCGTAGCTATTAATATTTCAGAATGTTTAAGAGTTATTTTATTGAGATTTTTGACGAATTCTTCATTTATTAGTCTTCTTTTTTTATGTTTTTTTTTTGGCCAGGGGTCAGGAAACAAAATAAAAATTTTTTTAAAATTCACACCACCTGCAATTTCGAAAAATTGAGAGAAAGTTACGTTTGAAAAAAAAATATTTGAAATTTTAAATATTTCAATGTTTTTTTTTAATTCTAATCCACCTGAAATAAAGGGATCAATTGCAAGAAAAATATCCTTTTTTTTAATTTGCGACTGAAAAATTAAATTTTCACCTTTACCAAAACCAATCTCAAGATTAATGTTTTTAAAACCGTTAACTAATTTTTTTTTGGCATCACTAAAATTCATTTCGTTAAAAAAGAATTCATGACTTTCTAGATCAAATGAATTGAATCTTTTTGTTTTTCTAGAAAGCCTCCTACCATAAAAAGGAAGCATAATTAATATTCATTTAGAATTTTTTCAGCTAAATCAGTTTTTTCCCAAGAGAAAGATCCTGTTTTAGGTACATATTCTCTTCCAAAATGACCATAAGACGAAGTAGCTTCATAAATAGGTTGGTCCAATTTAAGATGTGTTTTTATTCCGTTTGGAGATAAATCAACATGATTTTTTATGATGTCTATGATTTTATTAGTGTTTAAATCTGAACTACTATCAGTTTTCAAATAAATTGAAATTGGCTCTGCAACTCCAATAGCATAAGAAAGTTGTAATAAACATTTTTTAGCGAGTTTTGTAGCGACAACATTTTTAGCTATATATCTTGCAATATATGCAGCTGATCTATCAACCTTGGTGTAATCCTTTCCTGAAAAAGCTCCGCCTCCGTGCGGTGCTGACCCACCGTAAGTATCAACAATAATCTTTCTCCCTGTTAAGCCAGTGTCTCCATCAGGGCCACCGATTACAAACCTACCAGTTGGATTAATTAAGATATTTTCAGATTTAGGAAGGATCTTAAGAGGAATGGACTCTTCAATTATTTGTATCACTTTTTTTCTAATTTCTTCATTTTTTACATCTTCAAAATGTTGTGTTGAAACCACAATAGAGGTGATATTTTTCGGTTTGTTGTTCTCATAATTCATAGACACCTGACTCTTCGAATCAGGGCCAAAAAAAGAATCATTATTTTTTCTAAAATTTGATAGATTTTGGAGAATCTTGTGAGAGTAATGAATTGGTGCAGGCATCAAATAATCAGTTTCAGAGCAAGCATATCCGAACATTATTCCCTGATCACCTGCACCTAAAGTTTCGGAAGAGTCAACTCCTTGAGAAATGTCTTGAGATTGGTTATGTAAATAATTCTCTATTTCTATATTTTCCCAATGAAAACCATCCTGCTCATAACCAATATCTTTAATTTTATCTCTTATTTTTTGTTCAATAATTTCATTTTTAACCTCTTGGTAGTTTTGATTGATTTTTACCTCACCTGATAAAATAACTCTATTTGTGGTAGCCAAGGTCTCGCATGCTACTCTCGAGTTTTTATCAGCTTTCATGTAGAGATCAACAACTAAATCTGAGATTTGATCACATATTTTGTCAGGGTGTCCTTCTGAAACTGATTCACTAGTGAAAATAAATTTTGCCGAATTTTTTGACATAAACCTAACTACTATTTCATAATTAGTAAATTTTCAAATCTTTTCTTTTTTTTATTAAACAGTCAGTGAGTACGCAGGTGAGTGAAATTATTAAAATTAAATATACCAGAACTATATTTTTATTTTTCATAAAGAAAGTTTCGTTTTTTATCAAATTCAAGTTTTGCTCGATAAAACCACTTTTATTTAAATCTATTTTCTTGAGGATTTTTCCATTTTCATCAGTTACGACGGAAATTCCAGAATTGGCAGAGCGAATAAGTGGAATACCTTTCTCAACTGATCGAAAAATTGATGCAGTCAAATGTTGTTTTGGGCCAATAAAGTTTCCAAACCAAGCATCATTCGTAATGTTTATTAAGAGTTCAATTTTTTTATCGTTAAATGTTTGGAATATTGCTTCATAACAAATTGACGGTTCAAGATATATTCTTTCTTGTCCTAATTCGAAAAATAGAACCTGATCCCTATCTCCCTCACTAAAATCAGTTTTTCCTGGAGTTAGTTTCAAAATGTTAAACAAGAATCGTAATGGTATAAACTCACCAAAAGGCACCAATTTTTTTTTATCGTAAAACCTTACATCATTTTTATTAATGATGTAAAAGGAATTGAAAACTTTAAAATTATTACCGTAAAATTCTCTTCTCAATCCTCCTGTAATTATGACTGTTTTTTCATCAATTTTTTGTTTAATGTAAGTAATGAGATCCTCGTTCTCGATCAAAAAACCTGTTATTGCTGCCTCTGGCCATACAACTAAAAGCTCTTCTTTTTTACTCTTATTAGATAAAATCAACAGTTTATCTAAATGTTCTTGAAACAAGGTTCGATCCCACTTTTTATTTTGAGGAATATTTGGCTGTACAACTCTTATAGAGACAGTTTTAGATTCAAGTTGTTCTTCTTTAAGTGGAAATATTGAAAAAGATAATAAAAATAAAGGGAATAATATCAAGGGAAAAATAAAACTACTAGCTTTATTTATCAGGCATAGAACTATTGTAATTATCCATAAGATTGTCAAAAAAGATAAACCATATACTCCAATGAAAGATGATATTTTAATAAATTTCTCATCAAAAATCCAAAGATGTCCATAAAGATTAAAAGGTAGCCCACCAAAAATATTTGATCTTAAAAATTCAGATATAAAAATAAAAAAAGAAATTAATAAAATCTTAGTAAAGAAAAAATCATGTATTTTTTGAAAATTTATAAATTTTTTAATTAATACACATGGAAACGTGAAAAATATGCCCATTAGAGATGGAAAAACAATCAAAACCAAAGGGGCTAAAATTTTATGTTCTTCATAAATTAAAAAAGGATTCACAATCCAATGCATGGACGTGAGAAAAAAACCTACCCCAAACAACCAACCAGAAAACATAGTATTAAAGCTACGATCTTTGCAAAATAATCCTTTAATTAATAAATAATGCCCAAGGATGGATAGAGGAATGAAGATTGAAGAAAAGAAAGAAAAACCATTTAATAAACCACCAATGAAAAATGTGAAGTAGTTAGGTGGTTTATTTAACATTAACAAGGATTCGTTTGATTTTTCTAGTATCTGCGTCTCTTATTGTAAATTCCAAACCACTTTTGTGGTTAATAACTTCGCCTCTACTTGGAATCTTACCTAATAAGTTAAAAACCAAACCTCCTACTGTATCGATATCTTCTTTTTCTTCATCAGTAAAATAACCACCAATCTTTTTCTCTAGATCTTCAACAGGCAATCTAGCTGAAACATCGTATGTTTTTTTAGAAATTTTCTTAATCTCTTCAATTTCTTCAAAATCATGTTCATCTTTTATTTCACCAACTATTTCTTCAACCAAGTCCTCAATAGTAACAAGTCCGTTAGTACCACCAAATTCGTCAACGACTATAGACATGTGGATTTGCTCTGATCTCATTTTTAGTAAAAGATCAAGAATCTTCATTGAAGGAGATGAAAATAGAATCTTCCTTGTAATTGTTTTCGAAAGACTTAAATTTTCTTTCTTTTTTTTGTTATTAACTTTTTCAAATAAATCCCTAATGTGAATCATACCAATTATTTTATCCAAATTATCTTGAAAAACAGGTATTCTAGAATGTTTAGTTTTATTAATAAAAACTATAAGTTTATCAATCTTAATATCCGAAGAAACTGCATCTATATCAGCTCTTGGTATCATCACATCTTCTATACACTTATCGCTAAGATTAATTACATTTTTAAAAATGTTTTTTGTTCCGTCATCAATTTTTTCAGTGCTACTCTTATTTTCATCAATCAAGTCTACGATCACATTTTTAAGCTCCTCTTTCTGATTTGATCGAAATAATGAAATGATACTACTGTAAATTTTCTTTATCATGACTCATATTGTATTTTTTTCATAATATCTTTTTCTTTAGCTTCCATTTCGATCGACTCTTTCTTATTTGAATGATCAAATCCATATAAATGTAGGGCACTGTGAACAATCATATGAAGAAGGTGATCAAAAAATTTTTTTTTTTGATCTTTTGCCTCTGAAAGAATTTTTTCAAGTGAAATAACGATATCACCTAAAACTAAATAATTTTCTAAATTACTGATCATTCTTTTTTCATTTTGAGGAAACGATAGAACATTCGTAGGTTTATTAATTTTCCTATACTTTGAATTAATTTTTTTTATCTCTTCATTATTTGTCAAGAAAATTGATACATACGTCTTTCTTTTTTTATATTCAAGTATTTCTAGAGTTTGATCAACAGATTTTTTAACAAAATTTTTAATTTTTTTTGTTTTAAAACTCCTTTCACAATCAAACTGAATTTCAATAATTTTTTGTTTACTTTTTTTTATATTTCTCTCCAACTCTTTGGATTTTTTCAAATTCATTATATTTAGACACAATTTTTGAAACTAATGGGTTTCTTACTACATCACTCTCCTCAAACTCTATAAACCCTATATCCTTTATATCTTTTAGAATATTGATTGACTCACGTAGGCCAGATTTTGTTCCTGAGGGCAGATCAACTTGAGACAAATCACCATTAACAATCATTCTGGAATTTTCACCTAGCCTTGTTAAAAACATTTTCATTTGTATTGCAGTAGTATTTTGGGACTCATCAAGAATTATAAAAGAGTTTGATAAAGTTCTTCCTCTCATAAAAGCCAAGGGTGCAATCTCAATCATTCCATTTTCTATTTTTTTTAAAACCTCTGAAAAAGATAACATGTCATTTAAAGCATCATAAAGTGGTCTTAGATATGGATCAATTTTCTCTTTCAAGTCCCCAGGAAGGAATCCAAGTCTTTCTCCAGCCTCAACAGCAGGTCTAGATAAAATTATTTTCTCAATTTGTCCAGATTTCAACATCGAGACTGCTAAAGCAACAGCTAAATATGTTTTGCCGGTTCCAGCTGGTCCGCAACAAAAAACTAAGTCTTTCTTTCTCACTAAATTAAAATATTCAACTTGTTTTTTTGATCTTGGCTTTATTAATTTTTTTCCAGCCGTAAAATTCAACGACTCGATTTTTTCCTTACCATCTAGTGACCCACTCTCTGTATCCTTGAATAAATTTATCATTCCATGGACCTCGCCTTCGTCCAAAAAATTATTTTTTTTAACATTTTCAAATAATGTTTGAAGTAAATTACACGTTATTTTTACTTTATTCACCTCACCACTCACTTTTAGAAAATTTCCTCTAGGAAAAATTGATACGAACAATTTATTCTCAATTATTTTCAGGAATTTATCGTGTTCACCAAAAACAATAGGCAAGATAGAATTATCGCTGAAAGATATTGTCTTAGAAAAAATATTTAAGTTTTTATTTAATTTTTTTGTCAATTGTTTCTCTATACAGATAACTTTCCGTGAAAAGAGTAAGACGTAAGGTCTTTTAGTTTTACTTTCAAGAGTTTTCCCACTAGATTTTTAGAGGATATAACGTGAACAGGCTGTAAATGCGGAGTTCTTCCTACATATTGATTAGGTTTTTTTCCTTTACTAGAAAAAAGAACATCAATCGTTTTATCTATAAAAGACAAGTTAAATTCGGTTTGATGTTTATTTAAAATACTTTGCATTTCTCTTAGTCTCATGTCAACTACACTATCATCAATTAAACTATCTTGTAATGAAGAAGGTGTTCCTGGTCTTGGGGAATATTTAAATGAATATGAACTTGCAAATCTAACCTTTTCTATTACTTCCAACGATTCTTGAAAGTCTTTATCTGTTTCCCCTGGATAACCAACAATAAAATCAGAGGAAAAAGCCATATTTTTTTTAATTTTTTTTATTTTTTCAATTAAATTCAGATAAAAAACTTTACTGTGCTTTCTATTCATTTTTTTTAAAATTCTATCAGATCCAGACTGAATTGGTAAATGTAAGAAAGGCATTAATTTTGGGTTTGTTTTGTGTTGATCTAACAGATTGTCATCAATATCGATGGGATGAGACGTAAGATATCTTATCCTTTCTAAGCCCTGAATATCAGATAAGATTTGACATAAATCACCGAGTTTAATTTTTTTTCTCATTCCACCCTTTATTATATTAGACTCGTATGAACTTACGTTTTGCCCAAGAAGTGTAAGTTCTTTCGCACCATTTTTTACCAAAGCTATTGTTTCCGCATAAATGTTTTCAACAGTTCGCGAAAACTCTGCTCCTCTAGTGTAAGGAACTACACAAAATGAACAAAATTTATCACATCCCTCTTGAATTGTAATTAGTTTGCTGACTTCTTTACTTTTTGATGGAATTAGTGAGGAGAATTTATTCTCACATAAAAAATCATTGTAAACTTTATCATTATTTGATTTTTTGAGGACCTTTGGAAGCTTGTGAAAACTTTGAGGACCAAAGATATAATCTACGCTTTTGTTTCTTTTAAGAATTTCCTCCCCTTCTGCCTGAGCTACACAACCTGTAACAATAATTTTCATTTTTTTTCCAACTTTTTTTTTATTCTCTTTAAATTTAGAAAGTCGTCCCAAGTCTGAATACAACTTTTCTGAAGCTTTTTTTCTAATGTGACAAGTATTAAGAATTGCAATATCAGACTCTTCAAAATTTTTTGATGCTTTATACCCGTTATACTCTAGTAGATCACTTAGTTTTTCGGAGTCATATTCATTCATCTGACATCCATAGGTTTTAATAAAGAATGATTGATTCATGTATATAATTAATTAAATAATTTTTAGTCTTTTACAAGAATTTAAATTCATTTAATTTTATTTGATTTTCAACTTCTAGTAGCTGGTAGTCATTTTTAACTTGTTTTGATATCCTTTCGAAACAATGCTTGCAAGCTTCTTTTCTATTTAAGAAAGCTGAAAATTTTTCTGATTTGTGAAAACTTATATTGACCTCACTGGCTCCAAGTCCGAGAAACTGCCAGAAGTGTGGTGCTAAATTCATTGCGCCAAACCAAGCTAAAAAAGGTCTATGAGTTTTAACCAAAGGAAGACCGTCAAGCTTGTTGTAAGAAATTGAAATTGGTTGAAGCTTGTAATTTTTTAATTCTTCATAATCAACTACTTCAAAAAGAGAACTTTTAAAACTTAACACTTTCGAACCATCACTAGAGGTACCTTCAGGAAATAAAATAACATTAAGACCATTCTCCATATTTTCTTTTATTAAAACAGCTTGTTTCTTCACAGACCTTCGATTTTCTCTTTCAATAAAGATTGTTTTACCCAGCATGCAAAGTTTATTGATAATCGGCCAATTTCTTATATCTGACTTAGCTACAAAGACCGCATTTACTAAAGAACCTAAAATAATAATATCCAAATAAGAAATGTGATTTGAAACGAACATTACTCTTTTTGTTTCTTGTTCACCTGACACATTTAATTTTATTCCAAATATTTTTCTTATACCAAAAAATAAAAATTTGTAAAAAACGAAAAAAAAACGCTTAGAGAAGCAAAATACAATGAATTGGCAAAATGATATTGTTATTATCCATGGAACCAACACAAAAAGCTTTAAAAATGAAAGTATTGGTGAATACATCATTAATGAATTTTCTCAAAAGAAAGTTGAGCATATTTTTTCAATATTTTTTTGGAATTCAATACAATCAGAACGTCAGTTGTATCAAATTTCGAATCAACTATAGCGCCAGGGCCTATCCATGCTCCAACTCTGATGTAAGCTTTAATGAGTGGCGGTAAATTTCTAAATTCTCTCTCAATATCAATTTTATTTTTATTCATGATATTAAAGTTAGCTCTCAGTTTTTTGACAGGTCTAGTGCTCAAAGATTTTGGTGTTTTATGATAATGGTACAGATAAGAAAGCTGTTTTATAAATAATTTATAATTAGAAGATGGAAAGCTCGCACAACCAAAAATTAGATCTACTCGATTATTAATTATGTATGTTGCAAGTCCCCTCCATAATAACCTAATTATTCTTCCATCTCTATAATGTTCATGAACACATGATCTTCCGGCTTCCAATAATGTAGTATTGTTACTTGCTAATAAGTTTGAAATATCAAATTCTGACTCACTGTAAAATCTTTGTTTCGCTAGTAATTTTGGTTTTAGTAAAAGTCTGTAAGTACCAACAACAAAATCATTTGATACGGATTTATCAATGACCACCAAATGATCACAAAATTTATCATATTCGTCAGAATCAGATTGTTTTGTTTTTGAATTTTTAAAAAAGCTTTTTTGTCTTAACTCTTTTACTTGGATAATTAATGGATGGGAATCATTGATAATTTTTAAGTTAAATCGACCTAAATCAATGTCTAGAAACCTTGAATTTGGAAGCACTACTGATGAGGCAATACACGGGTTAGTTTCTATTTTTTTGTTTGACCAATTCTTTACATAGATGAAGTGTTTTGCAACTAATCTGAATTTGTTTATAAATTCTCTTAATCTTTCGACTTTTGAAAAATTATTTTGGTTTGCTTTATTTTTTTGATCTATCTTTAACAGGAACTGCATATAACTCTAATCTATAGTCTATTAACGTATAACCCATCTCTTTTGCCACTTGCTTCTGCATAGCATCAACTAACGTATTTCGAAATTCCTTTACTTTACCACTTTTAACATCAATTAAATGATGATGATTTTCTCTTACAGTTTCGTACCTTGAGCTGTATCCCTTAAACTGGTGCTTTTCAAGCAAATTATTATCTTCAAAAAGCTTAATGGTCCTATATACTGTGGCAATACCAATTCTTTTATCAATTTTAGCCGATCGTTGGTGCACAGCCTCAACATCTGGGTGGTCTGAAGAATCTGATAAAACTTTAGCTATAATTTTCCTTTGCGCAGTTAACTTAAAACCAAGCTTTTTGCATTTTTCTAACAATGTTTCCAAATTTTAAACCTATTGTTGCAGTTTTATTAAATTTTATTTATTTTACATTAGTTGTTAGTAATTAATCTTCTCACATTGAACATAACATATTAAGAGGTTAAATGAAAAAAAAAGTTTTAGATGTGACAAATTTTAAATGCCCTATGACATTTTTGAAAACAAAAGAATTTATAAAACTCAATGTTAATAATAAAAAAATTATTATCCTTAAAGGCAAAGGAGACTTAGATCTTTTGTCCAATAGTTTAAAAAAGAATTTCGAACTGAAGGTTGTTGAAAAAAGTAATGAGATCTTTGAAATAGAATTAATAAAAAATTAGACGATTCTCAACATTGTAAAAGAATCATTAAAAGACTCTTCATTTCTGTAATAATTTTTTCTTCTCCCACTTAAAATAAAATTGTGTTTTTTATAAAATTTTATCGCGTTAAAATTTGTCTCATTAACATCTAAAATAATTTTTTTTAATTTATTTTTTTTGCAATATTTTAAACAGCAATCTAGAAAATTTTTTGCTACACCTTTATTTCTATATTCTGGCACGACAAAAATAGAATAAATTTCTATAAAATCATCTATTTTTTTAAAAAAACAAAATCCGTTTATTTTTTTATTTGAAGAAAATATATATCCTTCGAACACACTATTTTTTATTGAATTTTCCAATTCTTCTGTTCTCCAAATGTTGGTTCCAAAATCTTTTAAATTTCTTTCTTGTAAAGAAAAAATCTCTTTTGAATGATTTTCATTCAAAGGTAAAATATAAAACTTATTCATAATATGTATGGTGATAAATCAAACTTTTGTTTTTTTGACCATAACCAGAAAAAACAGCATTTGCAATCCTTTTAGCGCAAGGTTTGAAAACTTTTTTTTTATTTTTTCCCCCCCAATTTAAACTTGAAAAAAATTTATTTGAGTTGGAGACTAAAGTAAAATCTTCATTCTTTTTACTTTCTTCATTAATAAATTTTTTTAATTTTTCTAAATCTCCTACTAAAAAGTTGGAATCTGGAATGTATAATTTATTCTTATATTTGAATAATTGATAAAAAAAATTATTATTAAAATTTTCATAGAAAACTAAAATATTTTTTTTGTAATTTTCGAAACAAGACAAATAAATTTCAAATTCAGTTACATTAATTATTTTAGCTTTATGCGAAAATGCAATTGCCTGTGCAATAGCTTTGAGAGCTCGAAGAGCGGTGAAACTTCCGGGCCCAACTGAAAAAAAAATATTACTGATATTCATTTTTTTATTTAGAACTTTATTAATTAGTAAAAAAATAGAATCATTTTGTTTACCATTAATTATTTTTTCAAAAAACTTTTTTAATAATTTTCCTTCATAAAGTGCTACAGAAATTCTTTGACTTGAACTAAAAATTGATAATGATAACATATTTCTTTATCTAAAAATGAATCAAAATCTAGTCAAAGTAAACAAAAAAAAATTAGAAGTTTTAATTGATTTGAGATACTCAACTTCAAAAAACTTTACAAAAGAAAAAGTATTTTTATCGAATGAATGCTATATCCATAAAGTTGCTTATGAGCATTTAGATTTAGCGGTTCAGATAGCAAAAAAACAAAACCTAAAAATTAAAATATTTGATGCATATAGACCTGTTTATGTCCAAAAAAAGTTATGGGAATGTTTGCCCGATCCCAATTTTATTGCACCTCCTGACAAAGGTTCTCCCCATTCAAGAGGTGTCGCAATTGACATAACGCTTGTAAATTCAAATAATATAGAACTTGATATGGGTACTGGGTTTGACGAATTTTCAAGACTTTCATATCATGGTTGTTTAGATATAACAAAAGAGGCCTATAAAAATAGATTGATCCTATTAGGTATTATGACAGATGCTGGTTGGGATTTCTTTAGAAATGAATGGTGGCATTATCAACTCTATAACTCAAAAAACTTTCCTATAGTTAATGACATTTGAGTCACTAATTAAAAAAACTTTTTTCTTTTGCCTTTTCTTTATAACAATAAAGGCTAACGCTGGAGAATCAAATATTACAGTACTTATGTATCATCGAATCGGTGATGATAGATATCCTAGCACTAGTATTTCCAAGGAACTTTTTGAAAAACATATTGAATATTTAGTTGAAGAAAATATTAATGTTCTTCCAATTACGGAGCTTTCAAAATATCTAAAAAAAGAAATCAGTCTTACTGATAAAACTGTATTCATTACTATTGATGATGCCTACAGCTCATTTTTTCAAAATGGTTTTCCGGTTCTTAAAAAAAATAGACTTCCTTTTAGCATTTTTGTTTCTTCTGATTATGTATCAAGTGCGGAAGAGTCGGAATTCATGAGTTGGTCAATGCTCAAAGAAGTTTCTAACAGCAATGGCCTTATTCTTAACCATTCTAAAAGCCATGAAAGTCTTGTGGGAATGGATATACAAACACTAAAAAAAGAAGTAGAACAAAATCAAATTGAAATTGAAAAAAAAATTGGCAAACAACCTAAAATTTTCTCGTATCCATACGGAGAAAGTAGCAAAAGCATAGAAGAAGTAATAGAAATGTTAAATTATGAGATAGCTTTTTCTCAACATTCAGCTCCTATTCACATTGATCAGAACAAATACAGACTCCCAAGATATGCTTTAAATGATGAATTTGGAGGCTTAAAAAGATTTAAAATGATTATTCAAACGAGGCCTTTAGAAATATTTGAAAGTTCTTTTGATGACTCAATTATTAATACAGATAAATTAGATTTTAGTTTTCTTACAAAATTTCCCTCGGAACTAATTAACTGTTTTATAAATAACTCGGCAGCTATGATAAAGAAAGATAAAGGAGAAAAGGTTAAATTGTATCTTTCAAAATTGAAAAATGGAGTTAGGTATAGGATTAATTGTACTTATATTGATCAGAGAGGAGAAATTTTTTGGTACGGAAAAATGATTAAAAGAGTAAATTAATTTAAAAGTCCATTGGTTTTGTCAAACTTCATAAAATTATTTGTTTCTATGAGAAGCTTTATATCATCAACGTAAGCTTGGTTTCTCTCCGAATAATTTTTTAAAAAATTTGCTAGTACATTTCCTGATAAGCTTTCGCCATTCATTCTTAATTTTCGTCTTTCTTGCCTAAAATCCTCATATGCAAGATGAGTATTGATGTTTTTTAAATATGATCTTACTGATTCTGAAAGTGTAGAAAATTTCTTAACAAAAAATTTCTTCCCAATTTCTCTATTTCTGGGTTTAATCCCTTTTTTACTGTCAAATGTATATTGTCCAAAAATTGCATTTCCCTCATTTAAATAACGCGAGCTTCCCCACCCACTTTCAATAGCGGCCTGAGATAGAACCAAAGAAAGAGGAACTATATCAACCCTTATCAATAATCTTCCAATACTAGATTCTGTATAATCATATTTTTCACTAAGTTCAAAAAGCCAATTAGGCCAAAATTCTCTAGACGCCACATCGCCTCCTGATTGATTCCACCAATCAAGAATTTTTTTTCTTTCCTCTAGTATCTTTCTATTTTCTACAAAAATTATTGGTAATAATGTATTTATAAATAATTTCTTTCTCTTATTCACTGATTTTATATTTAGAAAATCATTAGGCCAGCTAGAAAAAATAATTAAATTTGATGATTGGTCATTGAGAAAGGACTCAACAGAAAAATTGTATTTCTCAAAAATATCAATCATTTCATTGGCTTTGCCAATAAAATCAACTTTTGAATCATTGTTCATATAGTCCAACATCGATTTGTCTTGAACTGTAAAGCTGATTGATGTGTTTCCAATATTTTTTATATTTGAAAAACTTTTATAAAATCCAATAGCCAAATTAATAAAAATAAATGAAACTAGAAGAACCACCAGGTTTCTGTTAATTGCCTTATTTTTTTCCATTATTGGTTTATAGCTTCAACTGATTGAATTTCTGGAATATAATACTTAAGCATATTTTCGATTCCAGATTTTAATGTTATTGTTGAGCTAGGACATCCAGAGCAAGCACCTCTAAGTTCAAGAAAAACAATCCCTTTTTGAAGTTTAACAAAGTTTATATCGCCTCCGTCTTGAGCAACAGCAGGTTTTATTCTTTCTTCAAGTAATTCGTTTATTTTATTAACAATTTCTTGATCTTTTTTTGTATATTTTATTTTTTTCTCTTGCGTGTTAGTTTCCATTTCTGAATTTTTAATTTCCCCACCAGAAGAAAAATAGTCTAAAATTGATGACAATAAAGTCGGTTTTAAAATTTCCCATTCTACTGATTCAGATTTGGTAACAGTCAAAAAATCTTTTCCAATAAAAACGCCTTTTACGTTTACATCGGTAAATAACTTGCTGGCAAGAGAGTTTTTTGTAGCCTCTTCTGGAGATTTAAATTCTAGAGTTCCTTTTTCTAGTAATACCATTCCAGGGATAAATTTTAAAGTGGCCGGATTTGGAGTTTCTTCAGTCTGTATAAACATATCACTAAAATAATGAAATCATGATAACTTGTCAATTTCTTCTTCCGTTAAAAGTGGAGGAATGATTGTTATAGGAACTTTAATTTTATCACTTTGTTTTAGAGTAAAAGCACTTATCAATGGGTCTCCGCTTGATCTATTAGTTGAAGCCGCTAAAACAAAATTTGAAATAAATTTATTTGCACTCAGAAACTCTATGATACATTCTAGTCTGTCACCTTTCATTATGAATTTCTTGGGTTTTTTATTAGAAAAGGTTAGAACATAATTTTCATATTCTTTAATTTTGAATTCAGCTTCTTCTCTTGACTCTCTCTCAGCGATGTCTTCAACCGCCTTCCAGTGACTAAACTCTAGCGTTTCAAAAGTATATAAAAGTGCTACTCTACCATTTGTTCTAGCTGATCTTTGAGCTGCATACCTCAGCGCGTTGAATATTTCCTTTGAATCATCAAGGACGACTAGAAATGTTAGTTCTTTTTCTGTCATAAGTATTTTCTAAATATTAAACCTGCTGATAGACCTAAACTAATTGCTATTATAGCAGAAAAGAGTCCATACATAAATGAGAAATTATGGGCAAATTTAAAAATAAAAGAACTTAAACCAGGTTTATAAACTTGTATTTTTACTTTTTTACTCTCAAAATTATTTATACTATCGATTATATTTAATGATACTGTGTAATCACCCTCTGGAGCATTTTTTGGAAGTTTAACCGGAATTTTAAAAAAGTTAGGTAATTTCTTGTTAACCACCTCAAATGAATTATTTTTAATTAAAAATAAACCCAGTGACATTTTTTTTTTTATTAGATCTCTTTTTAGGTTGTCGTTGTCTTCTCCAACAAGTTTAACATTGTCAAATAAATCTTTTTTTACTTCAAAATCGATTTCATCATCATTTTTATTTGTATAGTAATGAAATAGACCAGGGTAAACAAATTCTCCAGTTTTATCCCATGACCACATTCCAAAAATCTTCTTCTTATTTTGTAAAAAAACTTTCTGATTTGGTCCTTTAATCTTCAGAACTAAAGAACTTTCAGAATCTGTAAATCCAAAAATTGTAAAGTCAGGCTTAACTTTATCTTTTGAAATTTCAATAAATCTATCTGATAAATCAAAGATTAATGACTCTGAACTAGATTCTTTGAAAAACGAAATCGCAAAAAATATAATAATGATTTTAATAAATACTCTTCTAAACATTTTGTAATATGATCCTGGAATTTGCAGTTGGTTCACTTACTAACTCTATACCCATCATAATACATACAATTAGTACAATTAAGGCAAGTAAGATTCTTATTTGTTCGCCTTTAAATCTAGATGTAAATTTTGATCCATATTGAGCACCAATCACACCCCCAATAAGTAAAAAAATTGCCAATATTAAGTCTACCGAATAGTTAAAAGTGGCATGAAGAATTGAAACATTTAATGTAACAAAAACAATTTGAAATAATGAAGTACCTATTGCCACAACAGTTCCCATTCCAAAGAGATATATCATTGCAGGAACCATTACAAATCCACCTCCGACTCCCATGAATGCTGATAATAGTCCAACAAATATTCCAACAAAAATTGGGAGCAAGATTGAGATGAAAATTTTAGATTGTCTAAACTTCAATTTTAGTGGCAGATAATCTAAGAAACTTCTTTTTTTCTTTTTATAAGAGGAGTCAACTTTTTTTTCACTAACAAGAGATATTGTGCTCTCGACTAACATTAAAATTCCAATAATCGCTAAAAAAAGAATATACAAAAACTTTATTATTAAATCGATATTTCCAGACTCTTTCAAAAAATTGAATAATATAACACCAACAGTTGACCCAAAAATCCCGCCGATAAGTAGAAAAATTCCTATTTCATAATCTATGTTTTTTTTAATACCGTGAGCCATGGCGCCTGATACAGATGAACCAAGTATTTGAACAGACTCTGTTCCCACGGCGGTAGCAGGTGGGATTCCCATAAAAATTAGCAATGGTGTCATTAAGAATCCTCCACCAACTCCAAACAAACCGGACATGAATCCTACTAAAAAACCAAAAAAAAGAATCAACAATAAATTTATTTGAATTTCAGCAATCGGAAGATAAAAACTCATGATTTAAAAAGTCCGATTATGTTTTTTAATTTTGTTAAGTTCTCATTTGCCATTTCATTTGCTCTTAGATTTCCATCCTTAAGAATCGAATCAAGATAATCTTCATTTTTTAAAAGCTTCTTCATCTCAGAGGAAATTAAAGAAATTTTTTCCACAAGAAGATCGCTTAAGTCTTTTTTAAAAATTTTAAAATCTTTGTCGACATAATTAGATATTATTTTATCTACTGATTCATTGTTTAATGCAGAAAATATATTTATTAAATTTTTGATTTCGGGCCGGCCATCTAAACCTTCAAAATTTTCTGGGAACGGATGAGAATCTGTTTTGGCTTTCTGAATTTTTTTTTCCATTTCTACAGAGTTGTCCGAAAGATTAATTCTAGACTGATCTGATGGATCTGATTTACTCATCTTCTTCAAGCCATCTCTTAGGCTCATGACCCTTGTAGCATTTCCAGTAATGATTGGTTCAGGAATTGGGAAAAAATCATTTTGATAATATCTATTAAATGCTTGTGCAATATCTCTTGATAATTCCAAGTGTTGTTTTTGATCATCTCCAACAGGCACATGTGTTGATTTATAAAGAAGAATATCAGCGGCCATTAATACTGGATATGAATATAAACCAAGTGGTGCTCTCTCTTTATTTTTTCCTGCTTTATCTTTAAATTGAGTCATTCTATTAAGCCAGCCAATTGGTGTATGGCAACTCAATATCCACGCGAGCTCACTGTGTCCTGTAACATTTGATTGTACAAAAATTATTGTTTTTTTAGGATTTATTCCTGAAGCAATATATGCAGCTGCGACTTCTCTTGTATTTTGAAGTATTTGCGTGCGACTATCTGAAGTAGTAAGAGCATGCAAGTCTACAATACAAAAAATACAATTGTTGTTGGATTGAAGTTCAATCCAATTTTTTATTGCCCCGAGATAATTGCCTAGATGAAGATTGCCTGTTGGCTGCACCCCTGAAAAAACCAAATTATTTACTTTTTCTGAATTTTCCATTTGTTTATCTCTAATTCTTTAATTCCTAAAAAATACATCAGGGCAGAATAAATAATTATCCCAAAAATAATACATAAAATAAGAATAAAATTTGTATTATATAAAGTATACATTTCAAAATTATTTATTATAAACTCATAGGTTTTTAAAACAATATAAGACATAGTTAGTGATGCTAATGAGACTTTAAGAAATACTTTAAAAATTGAAATATCAAAAGAGTAGTTAAGATTTTTGTTTAATATATAAAAAAGTAAAATAAAATTTATCCAAGCAGATACAGAAGTTGAAATTGCTAAGCCAACATGAAGAAACTCCCTTATTAAGATAAGATTTAGTATTAAATTAATTAACATACAAAATAAAGAAATTTTGATTGGAGTTTTTGTATCTTCATTTGCGAAAAATGGAATAACTAAAATTTTTATCATAATGAAAGCTGGCAAACCACAGCACAACGCTATAAGTGCTGAGCTAGTTGCTTGAACATCTTTATATTCAAATGCTCCTCTGAAAAATAGAAATGAGATAATGTTTTCTGAAAAAATCAACAATCCAAAAAAAGCAGGAATTGAAAATAAAATTCCAAATTTTATTGCTTTTGAAATGCTTTTTTCAGCTTCTTTCTTTTGGTTTTTTTTAACCTGAGACGATAAAACTGGTAACAATGCAGTGCCAATTGCAATTCCAAGTACACCTAAAGGAAGTTGATTTACTCTATCTGCATAGTATAAGAAAGAAATGGAACCGTCTGGAAGTGTTGATGCAAGAATCATATCAATCAACAAATTAATTTGATAAGCACCATTTCCTAAAATTGCTGGCAACAATAACTTAAAAAATTTGGTTATTTCTTTATCACTTTTGAATGTCTTTAAAAAAGAAAAATTTATAGAAAGCTTAGATTTATTTCTTCGAATATTATAGTACATCCATATGACTTGAATTATTCCTGCAATTGAGACAACAAAACTTAATGTAGAAGAAATTAAAAATAAATTTTCAGATTTAAAATAGATAAGAAGTGTAAAAATCAACGATAAATTTAAAATGATCGGGGTGACAGCCATTGAAGCAAATTTTCCCAGTGTATTTAAATAAGCTCCCATCAGAGACGTTAAACAAATAAAAAGAACAAATGGAAATGTAAGTCTTGTCAAATTAATTGAATGATTAAATTTTTCAGGGTTATCTGAAAAACCAGGTGCAATAAGAGTAATTATTAATGGCATGAAAATTTCTAAGATGAGAACAAATGCCAAAAGTGCGACTAAAAGGAATGAAAAAATATTTGAAAAAAAAGCGTCAGCACTTTTTTTACCTGATTTAGTCCTTACTCCTGAAACCACAGGTATGAACGCAGCATTCATTGCACCTTCTCCTAAAATTCTTCTGAACAAATTGGGTAATTTAAAAGCTACAAAAAAACAGTCAGAAATCAAACCGGCTCCAATTACTCTTGCAATAAGTAAATCTCTGAAATAACCAAGTATCCTACTTAGGAATGTTAAAGATCCGACTATAGAGATTATTTTAAATAGCATTACTTAAATTTTGACTGAGTTTATTTTGGATTTCAGTCTTTAATTTTGTTATCATTGTTTTGTTTTGAATCTTTGAGCCGTATTCACTTCTTAAATGAAAACTATCCTCCACAAAATCACCATTAGTTGAAATTTTGGCCATTGATATAATAATCTTATTTTTTAAAAGGATTTTTGAAATATCATACAAAAGCTTAGGTCTGTTATTTGTCTTTACAATCAAAATACTATAAGTTGCAGAAGAAATATTATCAATTTCAATATCAGCTTTATTTTCAAGAAACTTGATTTTTGATTTTATGTCATCCTTTAATTTAAATTCTAATCCTTCTCCCAAATCCCTAATTTTTTGATTTAAAGTTTTTAGAGAGTTTTTGGCATCATATTTACTATATTTTCTATTTTGATTAAAAGATAATTTAAATGTATCTATAACCGTTCCATTGTCTAACGTAAAGATTCTAGATTCATAGATTGATAAATTTTCAGATACAAAAATCGATATTAGATTCAAGAATAGACCTGGCCTGTCCTTTGTTACAATAATAATGTCAAAAAATGAAGTGTTACTAAATTTTCGAATCACATAATCAAAACTAATATTCTCATTTAAAAGAAACTTTTCTATCTGGTAAGCTATCATTTTCTCAGATTGTAGTAGCCAATAATTAGGGTAGGAGATTTTGGAAATTTCAGACATCTTGGACTTTGTGATCTTTCTAGAACTTTTCACAATATTTTGTTGAATTTTTGATATTTTATTGTTCAAACTTGTAACTTTTGAGGGCGTTCTAATTTGTTTTTCTATCTTTAAAAAAAGCTTGCTCAGTAATGTCGCTTTCCAATTGTTCCATAAACCCTGATCTACTGCTGAAATGTCAGTTACTGTAAGAATAAATAAAGATCTTAAAAAAGGAATGTTTTTAATTTTCTGTGTTACATGTCTTATAACCGAATGATCTTCAAAGTCTTTTTTAAAAGCAACATCACTCAGTAATGAATGATTATACACAAGTTTTGAAGTTTGCTTTGCCACAGTTATATTTTCCCCTAATCTTAAGACAATTTTTTTTGAAATTTCTTTACCTTTTTTGTTATGTTCTCCACCTTTCCCTTTTCCAATATCGTGCAAAAGAGCTGCATAAAAAAGAGACCTTCTATTTAAATTTTTTTTAATTTCATCAAAGGAAAATGAATAGTTTTTATTTACCATTTCACCTTTTTCCAAATCTTTCAAAATGTTTAACGCTTTTATAGTATGTTGACCAACTGACAAAGAATGAAATCTATCAAATTGAGGAAGATCAGATATTTTAGAGAATTCAGGTATTAACTTTGAAACTATTCCTATTTCATATAAATTTACAAATTTTTTTTTATCCAATGAAAAAAATATTTTTCTAAATAGTTTTATATTTTTTTCTGTAAAAATTTCTTTTCTTGCGAGCTTGCTTATGTTCTCGAATGCAAGCCTTCTATCGTTTCCATTATCAATTCCTTTATCTACCTTTTTTAGATAAGCTTCAAGTTTGAATTCATGTTTTACTTTTAAGGATTTTAATTCAAGATGTTTGCTCTTATTTTTAAGTAATTTATCAATTATTTGTGTAAAAATTTCTGTCAAATTTTTAGTGTCTCTAATACTGCTAAAATAATTTTTAATCATTTTCTCCACATAAAGATTTTGATTTTTAACAGCAATTTTTTTTGGAATTTTGTAAATTAATCTGGAAATACTGATTTGAAAATCAAAGGATAGCTTATCATTTGCTCTTTCACTTAAATAGTGAAGATGGCATCTTAATAACAACAAAAATTCTAATGAAGATCTCAATGTTTTTTTTTCTTTGATTGATAACAAATCTGATGATGTTTTAAAGTCATTAGCATTGAGCATTTTAAAAATATTTATACCCCAAAAAATTAAATTGATATCTCTTAGCGAACCTTCACTTTCTTTTAAATTTGGTTCATTTTTGAAATAGTCATAACCAACTTCGATTATCCGTTTGTTTCTCTCATCTAGCTTATTTCTTAATAGTTTGTCTCCATATTTCACGATGTCTGCTTTAAAGTTTTTCTGTAATTCATTAAATAAAATCTTCGATCCGCAAATGTTCCTTACGTCTAACATTGAAGTTTGTATCACATGATCCTTTCTTGATAATCTTATTGATTCCTCAACATTTCTAACCGCATAACCTATGTTTAAACCTAAATCCCATAAAGGAAATAGAAAAAGCTCTATAAGTTTTTTCTTGCTTTCTTCACTTACATTTTTTTGAAATAAAAAAAGTAGGTCTAAATCCGAGTGAGGGGCCAATAATTCTCTTCCGTATCCTCCAACAGCACAAATACAAAAAATGACATTCGATTCGATGAAATGTTTTGCTTTCAATTTATTAATTTCGATAATAATTTCATCAATCAATTGTGAGTTAGCTTTACAGCAATTAATCGCTTTGTTTTGTTTTAAAAAGTTAATTTTTATCTTTTCTCTTTTGGCAAGAAAGCTTTTTTTAAGCGTTTGAAATTCTTTATCAATTATTTTTTGCTTTACTTCCATTATCTTAGAAGTTTTTTTTCATAGCATAAAGAATATCTAGTGCATCTTTAGGACTAACCTCATCAAGATTGACTCTGTCTAACATGTTTTGAAGATCATTGAATTTATTTTCGTTAGTATTATCATTTGCATCAAAGTCATCATTTTTTTTTGAAGTTGCTTTATAATCTTTTTCTGGATCAAATGAATCTAGGATTTCTTTAGATCTAATTACAATTGGTTTTTTTAATCCAGCCATATTAGCAACATGCAAACCAAATGAGCCCTCTGATATCCCATCAATTACTTTGTAAAGAAAAATAATATCATCATTCCATTTTTTAATTTGAAGTGTTTTTAGTTCAAGACATTTATAGTCACTTGATAGAGAGCAAAGCTGTTTATAATGCGTTGCAAAAAGTGTTAAGCAATTTATTTCTTTTAATATAAACTCCAGAACGGCTTGCGCTATAGCAAGTCCATCTTCTGTAGATGTGCCTCTTCCAAGCTCATCCAAAATTACAAGTGAGTTTTTAGTTGCTTCATTGATTATTCTCGAAGTCTCTATCATTTCTGTCATAAAAGTTGACATACCCTTGGACAAGTTGTCTGAAGCTCCAATTCTAGTAAATACTTTATCAAAAACACCAAGGTTGGCCGACTTTGCTGGCACAAATGAACCAATTTGATTTAAAATAATTATGATTGCAGTCTGCCTTAAAAAAGTACTTTTACCTGCCATATTTGGACCAGTCATAAGCCAAGCGAAATTGTTTTTATTCATAACACAATCGTTTGGAGTAAACTCTTGCGCATTTTTAAATAAACTTTCTTCTACTACAGGATGTCGACCGTCTGTTATTTCAATCTTATTTTCACTAACAATATTTGGCCTACAGTAATTCTTATCTAATGCTAGACTTGCAAAACTTGAAATTACATCTACGAATGAAATTTTTTTGGAAATATGATAAATTTCCTTATTTGCGTTGTTTATTTTCTGACAAATCTCACTATAAAGATCTTTTTCAAGTATAATTGATTCCTCTTGAGCATTAAGTATTTCATCAGAAACTTTCCTAAGTTCTTCTGTTTGAAACCTTGAATTATTTACAGTATTTTGAATTAAATTAAATTTAAAGTTCTCGTTATTTATTACTTTTTTCGCATTTTTATTTGTTACCTCAACGAAATATCCATGAATATTATTGAACTTTATTTTTAAATTTGTGATTTCTGTAAGTCGGCCATATTCCTCCTGCATGTCGAGGATTTCTTTTTGTTTTAGATTTTTAATATCTCTAAGAGAATCAAGTTTACTATTAACACCTTTTTTAAATACTCCTCCATCATGCAAATTAATTGGAGGATTTTCTGTTATATTATTTGAAATGACTTTTTCCAGAATCATTGCTTTTTCCAATGAAAGATTGTTGGGTAAAAGAAGGTCCATTTCTTCACTTTTAAAGCCTCGTACCTCTTCAAAAATTTCATGCGCATTTGTCACGAAGTTTTTCAATATTAAAAGATCTCTAGGGTTATTTATATTAGCACTTATTCTAGATAAAGCTCTTTCAACATCTGAAAGTTGCGACAAAAAATTAATAATTCGTTCAGTTGCAAGTGAGTGTCTTATCAAGTTGTCAACTAATTGGTGCCTTCTTTTTATTTCATTTTTATTTATAAGAGGAGCCTTCAAAAAATCTTTGATTAATCTGCCGCCTGAAGCAGTTTTGGTTTTGTCTATAACGCTAAGAAGAGAACCGTCTTTTTGACCATCATTTTTTTCTAATAATTCCAAACTTTTAATTGAAAAATGATCAATTTGCATATAATTTTTTTTATCGACCAACTCAAAATTATTGATTAAAGGAATATTTTGTTTTTGTGTAAGTTCCAAATAATGTATTAAAGCTCCTAAGGCGCTCATATCTGAATCACTCAAATCGCCCAGCGTCTCAATAAACGATCGCTTAAAAAATTCTTTTATTTTAGATTTATTGCTTTCAAAATCAAAAAAATTGCTAGGAACTTTTGAAATTTTCTTCTCCAGATAATTAAATTTTGAGTCGAGCAATTTTATTTTATCTATTTTATCTGAAATAATTATTTCCTCAGGAGCAATTTTATTTATCAGTTCATAAAGCTCGTTTATTGAATTCTTTCCTTTTACTCTTTGAAGCTTTATGACACCCGTTGACATATCAGACCAGGATATTGATATATCTCCTTTTATGATCGAGATACTTAAAAGATGATTGTTTATTTTTGAATCAAGAAGAGAATCATCTAATATTGTCCCAGGTGTAATAATTCTTACGACATCTCTTGTAAAAATTTTTTTATTTTTTGATGAAGTAATTTGGTCATCTTTTGTTTCCAGCTGTTCCGCGACTGCAACTTTATAACCTTGTTTTATTAATCTTGATAAATAGTTTTGGGATGCATGTGCTGGAACGCCGCACATTGGAATATCCTTATCATTTAATTTTCCTCTCTTTGTGAGAGCAATACCTAATGCGGAAGAAGCTTCAATGGCGTCCTCAAAAAAAAGCTCGTAAAAGTCACCCATTCTATAAAACAACAAGTATTCTTTATGTCTTGATTTTACCTCCAAATATTGTTGCATCATTGGAGTAGGTTTAGACTTTTCGTTAATTGTGTCTAATGGATTGAAACCTTTTATATCAGGTTGTTTTAATTTCATATTAATCTAAATTAGTATACAAAATATTAAATCATTTTCATGTTCGTTCATAAAGACATAATTATTGTATTTCTTTTTTTGTTTGTTGTATCCTTAATCTTGATAATAATTTTCATAAAAGATTTGAAGATTATTAGTAAATCGCTGCAAAATTTTAAAGGGAATGCAGTTAGATCGGATAAGGTTTTTTTCTTTAATCTTTTTCAACCGCTAATTTTTAATCTTAATTTAATAATAAAAAATCTTAATGAAAAATCGAAGTTCTCAAGGTTGAGAATTTTTTTCTATGACTATTTTTTTCAATTTTTTCCTGACCCCCTTCTTATAATTGACCAAAACAACATAATTATTGAAATGAATGAACAAGCCATTAATTTTTTTGGAGAAGATTCAAAGCAAAAAAATATTTTCTCAGCTATTAGAATACCAGAACTAAGCTCGCTTATCGATGAATCTGTTAAACAAAAGAAACCTGTTGAGAAAGAGTTGAATTTAATTTATCCAAAGGAAAAAATCTTTAATATTTGGATTTCAGGTCGAAGGGATTTAGGTAAAAATAAATTAAATTTTATAAGACTATTTGATGCGACATCTCAACACAATATTCAGAATATTCAGAGAGATTTTATAGCAAATGCTAGTCATGAATTAAAAACTCCAATTGCATCAATTATTGGATACTGTGAGACTTTAATAAATGAGTCTCCCAAAAAAAATTCAAAAAAGGAAGAATTCCTTAAAACTATGTTCAATGAAGCTAGCCGAATGTCATCGTTAGTTAAAGATCTCCTTTCTCTTACACGAATTGAAAGGATTGAATATATCCCCCCTGAAGGCAAGGTTAATCTTAACGAAATTTTGGAAAATATTCGAAAAACATGTAGAGAAAGAAAGTTTTTGAGCAAAACAAAATATCAGTTTTCAATTCCTAAAAGAAAAACTGAGATTATTGGTGATGAATCAGAATTAGAGCAAGTTTTTTTTAATATCATAGAAAATGCTTTAACCCACAGTCAGTCCAAGAAACCTGTACAAATAAAATTAATGACAAAACTAAATACCGTAGTGTTTCTTGTGCAAGATTTTGGCATTGGAATTTCAAATCAAAATATTCCAATGCTGACCAAAAGGTTCTATAGAATTGATACCTCAAGACCAAGAGATACTGGTCACACCGGCCTTGGTCTCTCAATTGTCAAACATATTTTAAACAGACATAATGCACAATTAAATATTCAATCCGAAGTTAACAAGGGGTCATCATTTTCTGTAACGTTTGAAAAATACAAATCTTCTTAAAAATTTTCTTTTAATTTAGTGTTATTTTGTTGATATAAATTGTTGTTGTTGTTTTTTTGCAACAAACTTGTTTAAATTTCGTTAAAAGCTTGTTTGTCATAAAGTTGTAACAAAAAATTACTAGTTTACCTTTTTAACTTTACGAGGGAATATTATGAAAAAATTATACTCAGGTATTGCAATCATGGCAATAAGCGGTCTGATATCAAACGCCAAAGCACAAGACGTTGGTGCACAGATCGACGCTCTGCAAAACGAAATACTAAAAATGAAAGAACAGATGTCCAAAGGTTCTGGAGATAACAAAGCTTACTTTAAAAAAGGAAAAGGTCTTAGCATCAAAAGTTCGGATGGAAAATATGAATTTAAAATTGGTGGTCGTATGATGTACGATCTTACCCAATTGGTTGATTATGAATCAGGTACTCATACCATGACTCAGCATGAAACTGGAAACGGTTTTGGTGCTGAATTCAGAAGACTGAGATTTGATATCAAAGGTAAAATTGGTAATGGATGGGCTTGGGTTATCCAACCTGACTTTGCTGAAGGAAGTGCTAACTCCAAGGTTAGAAATGTTGTTATTAAAGATGCCTTTATTTCAAAAAGTATTAAAGGAGTTGGTAAATTTTCTTTTGGTAACGTAAAAAGTGGTCAAGGTCTTTATGAGAATACGAGTTCTAACAACCTTATCTACATGGAAAGACCTCTTCATAACGAGATGATGAACTTTGCTCAAAGAATGGGTATAGTTTATGACACGTCAGGGGCTCTTGGTAAACAATTTCACGCTAAAATGGGTATTTTTAGTGGTCTAGAGTCGGGTTTGGTTCAACCTATCGGTGATAGTGGTGTAGCAGGAAATGCTGATAATGAAAGCGAACATTACGGAGCTAGTATTGCAGTTCATTATCATTACAAAACTGACACGCCATTAGTAGGTGGTCCATTATCTACTCTTTTTGGGTATCATTTTGGATACTTAAATATGTCTGGCTCTGAAACTTATGATACAAACAGTGCTAGAGCCAACGGTGTTCACACTTTTGTTGATAAGCCTATTGATATTGGTAATTTAACAACTGCTGATACTCACACATTTCATGGTCCTCAATTGTCCTTGATTTTCAACGATGCTTTATTGTTACAAACCGAATATCAAATCGGTAAATATACATTTGATCCAGAAGAAGTTGGTGGTGGGGTTCTCTCGACTCGTGATGACTACAATATTTATGGAGGCTCGATTGGTATCTCTTATGCGATTACTGGTAAGTATAAGCATAGCGGAAAAAAAGGAGCTGTTGGTGGTCTTAAATGCAAAAGACACTGTTTTGTTCCTAAGTATCAGTATGAATGGATCGACGCTAATGATTTTGACAATGTTGGAACAGGCGTAGGTTCACGTGATGGTGGCGGTGGAGCTGGACAAGTTCATACCATGGGTTTTAACCACTACTTTAATTCCAATGTTAGAGCCATGCTTGAGTATGCTTACGGTGAATATGATCTTGATAATGCTAGAGGTACTCCATCTGACATTTCCACCTTACAAGCAAGACTACACCTTAAATGGTAAAATTTTCTTTCCTTAGATAATTTTAAAAAATTAAAAAGAGGCTTTATAAGCCTCTTTTTTTTTGTGTCATATCATATTAGTAACACTATATGTAGTGTTGTAATAATTTTGACACATTTATTTGATAATTGATATGAATGGATGGCGTATCTTTTAAACACAATCGTTACAGAACAATATGGATTTCAGATGTTCATCTAGGTACAAGCGGTTGCAAAGCAGAATTGCTTTTAGAGTTTCTTAAAGTTTCAAAATCCGAAAATATTTTTCTTGTAGGAGACATTATCGATGGATGGCGATTAAAGAAAAAATGGTATTGGCCACAAGCTCACAACGACGTTATCCAAAAATTACTTAGAAAAGCTAGGAAAGGAGTAAAAGTTGTATTTGTACCAGGTAACCATGATGAGGCTGCGCGCAAATATATTGGCGTGAATTTTGGAGATATAATAATAAAAAAAGAAGCTTACCATACCACTCTCAAGGGTAAGAAATTATGGATCATTCATGGAGATCAATTTGATAGCGTTATTAGACATGCGCGCTGGCTCGCATATGTTGGTGACAAGGGTTATGTTATGTTAATCCGCTTAAACAATCTATTTAATAATATTAGACAATTTTTAAAGCTACCTTACTGGTCATTATCAAAGTTTATTAAACAAAAGGTAAAAAAAGCTGTTTCATTTATTACTGCCTATGAATTAGTAATGACTAAGGAAGCCAAAAGAAGAGGGTTTGATGGTGTTGTTTGCGGGCATATACACAAAGCAGAGTTCAAATCAATTCATGATATAATATATTGTAATAGCGGTGATTGGGTAGAGTCTATGACCGCGATTGTAGAACATCTCGATGGTAATCTAGAGATTGTTGACTGGTCATCTAGAATTTCTCAAGAGCATTCAAGTCGCTTTCAGCTCCCACAAAAAACTTAATTTCCTAGTTATGAAAATAGTAATTATCTCAGATGCCTGGCACCCTCAAGTTAATGGAGTGGTCAATACGTTATCTAAAACAAAAGAACTTTTAGAAAAAAAAGGTCATAATGTTTTAATGATAACACCTAATCTGTTTAAAACATTTCCTTGTCCTACTTACCCTGAAATCCGGTTATCTTTTTTTCCAGGGAGCAAAGTTAAAAAGTTAATTAAAGAATTCAATCCAGATGCGATTCATATTGCAACTGAGGGTCCACTCGGTTTAGCAGGAAGAAATTATGTGGTGAAAAATGGACTTGTTTGTACAACTTCATTTCATACAAAATTTGCAGAATATATATATAAGAGAATTAGGATTCCTCTTTTTATAAGTTATGGTTATCTAAAATGGTTTCATAGTAAAGCACATAAAATACTTGTTCCTACAAAATCAGTAATAGAAGATTTAAAAAAGTGGAATATAAATAATACTACAATATGGCCACGAGGTGTTGATTTTAAACTTTTCAAACCCCCTTTGCAAAAAAAGAAAAATGACAAACCGATTTTGATAAACATAGGAAGAGTTGCTATTGAAAAAAACTTAGAAGCATTTTTAAAATTAGATCTTAACTGTGAAAAATGGATTGTAGGTGATGGTCCAGATAGACACAAACTCGAAAAAAAATATCCCAATGTCAAATTTTTTGGTGAAAAAAAACAACATGAATTACATGAATACTACGGAAAAGCAGATTTATTTGTTTTTCCAAGCAAAACTGATACTTTCGGGCTAGTATTACTAGAAGCTATGGCGTGTGGATTACCAGTAGCAGCATTTCCAGTTGCAGGGCCAATCAATGTTATTGGAAAAAGTGGTGCAGGCGTTCTAAATAAAAATCTTAAAATCGCGTGTTTAAATGCATTAAAAATACCCGCCAGCAAACCTTTACAATATGTAAAAAAATTCACCTGGGAGAATGTTGTCAATATCTTTGAATCTAATCTACAAAATTCAAAAAAAAGGGATCCTAAAACATATGTCTTTAAAGAGAATCCACATAAAAAGAATACGGGGTTGAAGAGATTATATTTTGCTTTAATAAATAGTCTCTCAGGATTTATATTTGCTTTTAAAGAGGAGAGTGCTTTCAGACAAGAACTACTTCTCACTTTGATATTAATCCCTCTTGCTTTTATATTTCCAACCGAGACTTCAGAAAAACTTCTCATGATTGGAAGCATTATGCTTTTACTCATAATTGAATTACTTAATTCAAGCATTGAAGCCACTATTGACAGAATTTCTTTTTCACATCACGACCTTTCAAAAAGAGCCAAGGATTTAGGCAGTGCAGCTGTTCTTTGTTCACTTGCTTTTGTGTTTGTTACATATGTGTCAATATTGAAGAGATTTTTTTAGTGTATATACACTTTTTATAAAAGATTGCAGGTAACTTTAAAAGAACGCCTTAAAACTTCAGAAACCTTTTTAGTGTGTATATACATTATTTTTTGGAATCTAATGCTTTTTCAAAGTATTTATGAACAATTTTATCTTGGTTTTCTAAAAGCCAATCTATCGATGGCTCGTCCTTCATTGCTTTCTTTATTGCACTCGTGGTCGCCTTACGATGAATATCAAAAAGTATTTTGTGATCTAAATTTTTGTCTTCAGCTACACTTGGATTCAACCAAACTGATACAATAATGCCTACATCATTAACTATTTTCTTTGGAATATAACCCTCTCTAACGGAATCTAACACACCATTAGCAATAGCTCCTTGAACTGTTCCCATTAAAATATTGGTATATCTGTCGTCTTTGACAGTGACCTTGCTCACC
Source organism: uncultured Alphaproteobacteria bacterium (assembly GCA_902617375.1). Taxonomy (GTDB): domain Bacteria; phylum Pseudomonadota; class Alphaproteobacteria; order Methylaequorales; family Methylaequoraceae; genus Methylaequor; species Methylaequor ceniphilum. Next base: position 233,968 of record CACMWI010000001.1, read on the forward strand.
ATTAATGTTGCTGGCCTAACCATTACGTCTGTGTTCATTATCGCAAGAACTTTTGTATGTCCTTTAACTTGATTGCCTAGTAAAGTGGCGAAAGCTGTTCCAAATGGGCCGTTAAATTTTCCGATAACTACTTCCGGCTCAGCTGCTGTTCCTGGTGGTCCTCCAGCAATTAGTGACTCACCAACTTTGATGTCAAAATTATCGCTCATAAGTTTACTCCTTTTAAAATTAAACCAGTTTCTTTAACTTTTTCTTAAGTTCTATCGCTTCACATGCTAATTTTATATATTTGGGTATTTGTATATCTTTTTCTCCCTTTTTACCCTTCTCATAATACTGGATCATTCTCCTTTTTAGGCCAAGTACATTAGCAGCCTCTGCTTGAGAAAAACCATTCTTTTTTCTCCATTTTTTGAACTGTTCTTTTTCCATAGACTTTAAGAAAGTAATATTAATACCAAAAAAAAAAATTATTACAAAATAATATTGACATATGCGCAATTAGTGCGTATATTTAATTATAAATACGCAATTGTTGCGTGTGGATAACTGCTTAGGAGATAATATATGTATGGACATTTGCTATATTGGGGCTTTGTTTTTAAAAAAAGAAGCTTAGACAACCAAACGAAAAGAAAATGACTTGGGTTATTGTTTTTGTAACGTTTTTTGGCCCTCTTTATGATTCTGACGGCTATGTCACAGACGTAAGTATAACTACCACAGAAACATATAATACTCAGAATTCTTGTAGGTTTATGTCTGAGATAATTAACGGCCAACTTAAAAGTGCTTCAAACTTAAAAGAAAATACCAATATTTTAAAAAAGAAGTATTCAGTTTGTTTGTCTTTTAGTGATTGGTCACACTATAAGTTAGATCAGGATTTAGAGTCCCTTAAACAAAAATTAACAGAATATACAACAAACAACGAAAGTTTTAAATAATTGACAATATGCAATAATTGCGTATATATATATTCTATTTGCAGTAATTGCAATGCATAAATGTATAATTAAAAGGAGGAATTAAAATGCAACCACTTAAAAAACCAACTCAGCTTAAAAAATGGGGGAAAAAAAATAAGATTTCTAATAAGAAATTTTCTCGCTTAACAGGTTTAAGTCTTAAAAAAATAAGTAAATCAAAAAAACTACCAAAAATTGTAAAATTAGGGTGTTTAGCAATTGAAGATGCGAAAAAAAAATCTGATCAAAAAAAAGAAATTCAGGTTTTAAAAAAGAAAAATAAAAATTTAAAAGCTAAAATAATTAAATTCAAAAAACCTAAAAAAAAGGTTAGTAAATTAAAAAAGGTTAATAAAAAGTTAGAGTCCAAACTTAAGAAACCTAATAAAAACGTTAGTAAGTTAAAAAAAGACAATAAAAAATTAGCATCTAAACTTAATAAGCCTAAAAAAGTTATTAAAAAATTAAAGAGTAACAATAAAAAGTTAAAAGCTCGACTTATAAAAGGTGATAAAAAAGCTACCAAAACTTCTCAGTCCACTGGTAAAAATATGTCAAAAACAAAAAAAATTGATTTAACAAAATCAAATGGGAGCTTAGATAAAGTTTCTACTCAAAATATAAACATAAAAACGGATATCACCTCTCCTACTTCAGAAGAAAAACCTGAGACAACAAAATAAATAAAATATAATATGTCATCTTACGTAAGACTTTTACGTAAGATGACATGTGTTTTTTGGCTAATTAGAAGCTTTCGTCATAAAACTGTAACACTGCCAAAGTACTGGTTCATTATGACAACGTATGCAATTAACGGAATAGGAAGAATTGGTAAATATGTACTCAAATTTCTTCTAGAAAAAAATTTTGATTTAGCTTGGATTAATGATGCAGTTGGAACTATAAACACACATTGCCATTTGTTGGAGTTTGACACTGTTCATGGTCGGTGGAATGCCAAATTTTCTACCGACCAGAATATAATTTCAATTGATGATCGAAGACTAATCTTTAACAATCACAATAAAATTGAAAATTTAAAACTTGAAGGTGTAGATGTTGTTTTAGATTGCACGGGAGTCTTCAAATCAGAAAAAAAATTAGCCCCTTATTTTGATAATGGTGTTAAGAAAGTAATTGTCTCTGCACCAATTAATGAAAAAAATGTTGCCAATATAGTATTTGGAGTAAACCATAAAACATATATTCCCAATACTCATAAAATAATTACAGCTGCTAGTTGTACAACAAACTGTTTAGCACCTGTTGTAAAAGTACTCCACGAAAAAATTGGCATAGTACATGGTTCAATTACAACAATACATAACGTAACTAACACACAGACAATTGTTGACAAACCTGGAAAAGATATCAGACGATCTAGGTCCTCTTTAAATTCTTTGATTCCCACAACAACAGGTAGTGCGAAAGCAATATCTCTTATTTATCCGCAATTAGAAGGAAAACTTAATGGTCATGCCGTTAGAGTCCCACTTTTAAATTCATCATTAACGGATTGTGTTTTTGAATTAAAACGAGATACTTCTGAAGAAGAAGTAAATAAATTTTTTCAAGATGCCTCTGAGAATGATTTGAAAGGAATTTTAGGCTATGAGGAAGCTCAACTTGTATCAGCAGATTATGTAAATGATACCAGGTCAGCAATTATTGATGCGTGTTCTACTATGGTTATAAACAAGAGGCAACTAAAAGTTTATGCATGGTATGACAACGAAATCGCTTATGCAAAAAGAATGGTTGATATTTGCGAATTTATAAGTGAATCTATATGATTTCATTGTCTAAAGAACAATTCTCTTATTTGATAGTTACCTTTGCTTATTGGGTATTTATGCTTAGTGATGGGGCGCTGAGAATGTTAGTTTTACTTCATTTTCATCAAAATGGTTTTTCACCACTACAACTCGCATATTTATTTCTATTTTATGAACTGGCTGGAATTTTTACAAATCCTTCAGCTGGATGGTTAGCCGCTCGATACGGTCTTAAGCTTACTTTATATGCAGGATTGACTGTTCAAATAATTTCTCTTTACTCTCTATCACAATTGAATGAAAATTGGAGTGAAAACTTTTCGATTTTTTATGTTTTAATCGTCCAAGGATTAAGCGGTATTGCAAAAGATTTAACAAAGATGTCCTCTAAATCAGCAGTTAAACTTTTAGCACCAGATAATCAATCGAGCCTTTTTAAGTGGGTGGCAATCTTAACAGGTTCTAAAAATGCTGTAAAAGGTTTCGGATTTTTGCTAGGCTGTACATTATTAGCAACGATAGGTTTTTATAATTCATTAATTTCAATGGTTGTTATTGTTACCTTTATTTTGGTATGTAGTTTTATTTTCTTAAAGGATGATCTTATAAATAAAAATAATAAAGCAAAAATATTCGATGTATTTTCAAAATCTAAAAACATTAACTTTCTATCTGCAGCAAGAATTTTTTTATTTGGAGCACGTGATGTTTGGTTTGTGGTTGGATTGCCAATTTTTTTTTACAGTATTTTTTCGGATGGTTCGGTAGATGGGAATAAAAAAGCCTTCTTTATAATTGGGAGCTTTATGGCCGCATGGATAATTCTCTACGGAATAATTCAAGCTTACTCACCAAAATTATTCTTAAAGGAGGACAACAAAAAAATTAACTTGGTAGATATCTCAAAAAATTGGGTTCTCTACCTCCTAATTAATCTAATCTTATTAACTTGTTTACTATTTTTTTTCAGTGAAATTTTTCTGACAACAATTTTTTTATTTTCTGGTCTTTTTATTTTTTGTGGAATATTTGCTGTAAATTCGTCTATTCATTCTTATTTGATTTTGCATTTCTCAAAAATGAACAGAGTTTCTCTTGATGTTGGCTTTTACTATATGGCTAATGCTACTGGAAGGTTTTTCGGAACCCTTTTATCTGGATTATCTTATCAATTTGGCGGGCTAACTTTAAGCTTAGCATTATCAACAATCATGATTGCTTTTTGTTTGTATTTAACATCCTTCCTCCAGGAAAGTTATAATGAACAAAAAATTTAATAAAAACATTCAAAATTCTCCGATGCGTTTCATCAATAGAGAGTTATCTTGGTTGAGTTTCAATGATAGAGTTTTGAGCGAATCAGAAAACCTTCGGAATCTGTTAATAGAGAGACTAAGATTTCTATCAATTTCAGGAAATAATTTAGATGAATTTCATATGGTAAGAGTTGCAGGACTTTACCGACTGATGAAACAGAAAGTTTCCATGAGAACTGATGACGGAAGAACAACTAGGCAACAGTTTAATGACGTTACAAAATCTTTGAGGTCACTTTTAAAAAAACAACAAAATATTTGGAATAGCCTTAAAAGAGAATTAAGTAAAAAAAAAATAAAAGTTTTGGAAATACCAAAAGATTTCAAAAAAGAAGAAAAAAAAACAGTTGAAGTATTCAAAAAATCAATTCTGCCCTCTTTAACACCGTTAGCAATTGATGGTGCCCATCCATTTCCATTTCTTCCAAATCAAAGCATTACAATGGTGTGTGCTTTAATAAATAAAAAAGGGAAGCTATCCTATTCTCTAGTTATTTTTCCACCAAAACTCCAAAGATTTTTCAAAGTTTCAAATCCCAATAATTTTGCTAAATCCGAGGATATTATAAAAAATAACATCAAAATTATCTTTCCAGATTTTAAGCTAAAAAGTTTTTCATTAATTAGAGTTATCAGAGACAGTGATATTGAATTTGAAGAAGAGGCTGAGGATTTAATTCTCTCATTCGAAACTGCTCTAAAAAAAAGAAGGAGAGGAACAGTTATTGGTTTATATATTCAAGGAAGAGTAGAAAAAAAATTACTTTCTTTTATTAAAAAATCGCTCAAAGTTAGTGAGGAAAGAATTTTTCGAGTAAATTCACTTTTGGATATTAATTCACTAAATGAGATTGTCGAGCACGCCGATCAAGATCTTAAATTTAAAAAAATAAAGCCAAGATTTCCGCAAAGAATCATAGATCATAATGGGAGTTGTTTTTCAGCAATTAAGAACAAGGATATTATCGTTCACCATCCCTTTGAGAGTTTTGATGTTGTTGTAAACTTTTTGGAACAAGCGGCAATAGATGATTTTGTTGTATCGATTAAACAAACACTTTATAGAACGAGCAAAAACTCATCAATAATTAAAGCTTTAATTGATGCTTCTAATAATGGCAAGTCAGTAACAGCAATAGTGGAATTAAAAGCTCGTTTTGATGAAGAGAAAAATATCAAATGGGCGCGTGATTTAGAAAAAGCTGGTGTGCACATCGTATATGGATTTGTAAATCTCAAAACTCACGCTAAGATTTCTGTTGTAACAAGAAAGGAAAGTGATGAGCTTGTGTCGTATGTTCATTTTGGAACTGGAAATTATCACCCTATAACTGCAAAAACTTATACTGATTTATCTTTTTTTTCATGTAATAAAGATTTGGCAAATGACGCTTTAAAAGTTTTTAATTTTATAACTGGTTATACAAAGCCAGAAAAAATGAATTTGTTGACATATTCACCAAAATTTCTTAGGGAAAAATTGACCTCTCTTATCAACAATGAAATTACAAATAAAAAAAAGAATCTACCTGCTCAAATATGGATCAAAGTTAATTCATTAATTGATAGTAATATCATTGATCAATTATATTTTGCTTCACAGAATGGAGTTAAAATAAAACTAATAGTAAGAGGTATATGCGGACTAAGGCCAGGAATTCCTGGTTTTTCTGAGAATATTGAGGTAAAAAGTATTATAGGAAGGTTTTTGGAGCACAGCAGAATTTTTTGTTTTGCCAACGGGAATAAAATGCCAAATGAAAAAAATTTCGTTTTTATTTCTTCAGCTGACCTTATGACAAGAAATCTTGATAGAAGGGTAGAGGCTTTTATTCCCATAACCAACGAAACTGTTCAAAAACAAATTCTGAATCAAATAATGGTTGCATACTTAAAAGATAAAAAAAATAGTTGGAAATTAAAATCTAACGGGTCTTACGAACGCATTGCTTCAAAATCAGTTGGTTTTTCTGCACATAAGTATTTTATTGAAAATCCATCTTTATCTGGCAGAGGATCAAAATTTAAAAAAAAATGAGTAATAAAAATAATCCAATTGCCATAATTGATATTGGCTCATCTTCAGTTAGGCTTGTCATTTTTGATGAGCAAAAGTTTTCAGCTAGTGTCATCTTTAATGAAAAAGTTACTTTAAATTTGGGAAAAGGGATATTCATGAAAAGAATAGATGAATCAGAACTCCAAAATTTAATAAAGGTATTAAAAAGATTTTTTCATTTATGTAAAAATGTTAAAAAAAAAAATCTTCATATTTTTGGATCAGCTGCTTTGCGACTTGCAGAAAATCAAAATCTTATTGTAAAAAAACTAAAATCTGAGTTCAACCATGATATAAGAGTTTTAACGGGAGAAGAAGAGGGAGAGTTATCAGCAAAAGGTGTATTTTTTTCACACCACGAAATCGATGGAATTGTTGGTGATTTTGGCGGCGGCAGTCTTGAATTAACTGAAGTTAATACTTCGAAACAAATAAAATTTATTGAATCTTTAATTATAGGGCATGTAGTCCTTAAAAAAATTGGGAATTTCGATGACAAAAAGGTACGTAAATATATTGAAGATTCCATACAAAAAGTAAAATTAAATCAATACTCAAATTTTTATGCCGTTGGAGGGTCCTTTAGAGCATTAGCAAAATTGCATATGCACATAAAATGTGAAGATTTAAAAATAATTCAAGATTATAAAGTTGATTCAGCTGAATTTTTGCATGAATTAAGAACAAGAATTTTTGGAAATAAAAATACAGTTGATGAAAAGTTTTTAAGCCAGTTATTCAAATCAAGAATAAAATCGATCCCATACACCTTCCATGTTTTAGAAATGTTAGTTCAAAAGATGTCTATAAAAAAAATCTTTTTTACTAATACTGGAGTTAGAGAAGGTGTTTTATATGATCTAGTTAAAGACAAAGGCGTGGATCCGTTTTTAAGCCAAATAAGAAAAATAGCTCGCGGAACAATTAAGAAAAGAAATGCCGAGAAATTATTCAGTTGGATTTTACCGTTTAATGATATTTTGAAAATGGATCAAAATCTTTTACTTTCAGCATGCTGGCTTACAAACATAGCGTCGCCTTTGCATCCAGAGCATAGAAGAATTTTTGCTCTTGAAAAAATCTTATACCATCAATTTTTTCACCTAGATAGGCAAAATAGAATTATGCTTGCTTTAATTCTTTACTTTAGATATTCAAACAATCTTAAGGAAAATTTTGCTTTGTCTTATTCAGAAAAGATTTCAAAAAAAAATCTCATTAAAGTTAAAATATTGGGACAACTTTTAAGAATGGCGCATCATATCACAGGCAGACTTAACTATAATAATTTGGATCATTGTAAATTAACAATTAATTCCATAAATGAAGTAAATTTTAAAGCAAAAAAAACCTATCTGCTTTTCGGACAATCGTTTGAAAGGGGCATAAAAAATATTTCAAATGCCTTTGAATCATTAAAAAGAAATTAAAAGACACTTTCATTAAGGGTTTCAATTTACTCTCACGCATTTCACTCTCACACTTTTTTAAAATATATTTAGGAATTAAAATAAATAATTAATGACTTAATTTATCTTTTAAATTTTTATCTAAATTGTTAGCCATATCTTATGCTAAATTTATCGTTATTTAGGCATGCCAAGTTATATTGAACTAGGACGTAAATGAATCAAAGTTTAACGGATTTTTAAGAACATATAGTCAGTTAGCAGTGAAATTTTCAATAGCTTCATTAACAATACGAAATAAGATTTTAACAATTAATATAAAAGAATCATATTAAAAATTTCTCTGATTAATTAATCATTTTTAACTTTTTTCAAGGAAAACTAAAATTATTAAAATCACTGCAGGAACAATTCCAAGAATTGCTAGCATATACGAAATACTTAAATATTTATATTTTTCCTTAAGAACAAACCCTATTTGATAAAAATCAATTAGCATAAGTTCATATACTCTTTTAGGACTTTTAATCTGTTCAAGCATGTACTTTACATATTTCTCCTCGCTAATATTTGATGATTCCATAAAAAATAAAGGATTTTTACTTTTACTTATTTCCTGATTTTTTTTTTCCTTAACCAATCTTGGTGTAATAACCCAAACAGCAAATAATAGAGAAATTAGCTCAAACAATGAAAAACACAAAATTAAAAAATTTTGTGTATGGGAATTATTTTGATAGTCGTATTTAAAAAAATTAGATGCGATTATACTGAGGCCAATTATGATGACGCCCATCAGTATGTTGGCTTTCTGATCAGCTAGAGAGATTAATTGAACTTGCTTTTGATGAATTGTTCGAAGCATCCCAATTGTCTCTTTGTCTATATGGTCAGATTTTAGGGAAACCATAGCTTACTATGTTATAATTTTGTTACAAATTTATGAATTAAAATTCAATTAGAAAGATTTTCCTACTCCTCAAACTTTTTTGTCATAAATATTCTATAAAACTGAAACAAATATTCGTTATTCTACATGTAGTAGTTAGTAAAACAAATTATTACAAAATATGCGGTTTCGATTAAAAAAAAACAATCAAGAAAAAAATCAAGGTCCAAGGTTCAATAATAGAATTGAAAAAATTAAAATAATTCTAAAGAAAGTTAAATTTGTTGCTAAGAACGTCATTTATGTGAGAAGTTGGTCTAGAAATTCTAGATTATTAGAGAAAATAAAACCTGAAAATAATTTTTCTACTCACTCGAGAACACTAAATTTCAATCAAGGTTCTATTGAGTTAAAAATAATCGACGATACAGATAAATTAATACACAAAGTTAAGAAACTAAGATACGAAAGTTTTTTTGGTGAATCAGAAAAAAACAATTATGATTCAGATGAATTTGATAAATTATGTGACCACTTAGTAGTAATTGATAAATCAATTTCTGACGATTACGTAGTGGGAACATACAGGTTACTTTTAAAACCAAAATTTATGAAATCACAAAGATTCTACAGTCAAACAGAGTTTAATATTTCTAAGTTAACCAATGAAAAATCATTAACGCTTTTAGAAGCAGGCAGATCGTGCGTTCATAAAAATTATAGGGATGGAAAAATAATAAAACTATTATGGAGGGGGCTTGCTACTTATATTGCTAAAAATAAGGTTGATATAGTTTTTGGCTGTGCAAGCTTCCCATCAAGTAATCATAATTTGTTTAGAAATCAACTTTCATACTTAAGGCACTTTCATTCATCCCCACATCATTTAAAAACAAACCCTCTAAAGCAAATAAAAGTAAATTTTAAACCAATTAAGAAAAAGTTGCTCGACTCTAATGAAGAGTTTAGAAAGCTACCCCCATTGATTAAAGCTTACATTAGAGTTGGAGCATCTGTAGGTTCTGGCGCAATTGTGGATAAAAAGTTTAATACTACTGATGTCCTAGTTATATTAGAAGCAAAAAGAATCCAAAAAAAATACTCTCAACTATATTTAAAAAATACACATTAATGCTGTACTCACCAATACTATCAACTTTAAGACTGGCAATATTGATTCCATGGATTTTATTTATTTCTTCTATCTATTTAATTATTTCTTTAATTTCTAAAAGATTTTTTTCTTTTTTCTTTAGTTTATTTTTTAAGGGTATAATAAACATAATTGGAGTTAAAGTTAATGTTTCTGGTTTGCCGGAGAAAAGAAGGACTTTATTTGTCTCAAATCATATATCTTACCTGGATATAATAGTATATGGATCACTGATAAATACAGTTTTTGTCGCTAAGTCAGAAATTAAAAAATGGCCAATAATTAATAAACTTTGTACCATTGCAAAAACAATATTTGTAGAAAGAAATAATATTAGATCATTAAGAAATCAAATTTCATTAATTGAAAAATCTCTTCAAAAAGATTCCAATGTACTTTTTTTTCCAGAGGGAACATCTAGTGATGGATCAAACGTTCTCAGGTTTAAGAGCTCTTTATTTTCGATAGTTGATTCAAAGGAACTAGGAGATTTTTATATCCAACCCGTCTCACTATCATATAATAAACTTGATGGACTGCCACTGAATAAGTTTTATAGACCCTTCTTGGCTTGGTTTGGAGGAATGGATCTATTTTCTCATCTTTGGAAATTCTTAGGATTGGGTGCAAGTGAAGTTAAAGTTAACTTTCACAAAGCTAAAAAGTTTTCTTCATTCTCAAATAGAAAAGATGCATGTTTTTTTTGTTATGAAAAAATATCTGAACAACTTAATAGTGACCATCGTTCTCTAAAGATTAATAATAAACTCAAACTTTATGAATTAAAATTCCTGTAAAATTTACACTTTTAAAATTTTTCTATTTAACGCTCGTATTAAACATTTTTAAATTATCGAAAAGTTTTAAAAAAATTCAAACAAATTGCCTAAAATATTTAGAGATTTTTAATACTAGAAATCATTAAGCTTATGATAAGGGGTGATGGGGGCTAAATCTCCTTAGCCAACTTATAGTTTCTCCACAATAATGTTTCTGGTGTTAAATTTATATTATGATTTGTGATATGATTATATTGTTTGATTAAGTTAGATAGTGCTTTAATGTTTCTTCTTTTTTTCTTGTAGGAATATAAATGTCTTTTAGTATAAATTAAATTTTTGTTGATAAATAATTTTGGTTTAGCATTAAGTTTTAGGGAACAAATAGTAAAGGGTAATTGATCACGAATGTTAAATTTCTTGTAATAATACCACCAGACTTTAGAAAATCGAATATTTTGTATATTGTTCTTTCTTAGAATTAAACAGCAATGAGGGCAGTAGTGTTGATCATACATATACTTGATCCTCTTTAAATATTTGAATAAGTTTATAAGATGCTTTTCATCAGCAACAGATATTAAGTACCAATCTATTAGCTCATCGAGAAGACTTTTTCTTGCAGAATGCTTTAAAACTCCAAATGAATTTTTTTCAAAAAAATCAAATGAAAAATTAATTAATTTTTCTGTAATCACCCTATTACAATCAACATAAATTACATTAGATTCTTTTGGGAAATACTTACTAAAGTTTATTTTGAAATTTCTTGATAGATATCTATTATCTTTTGATGAATTAATTTTAACATATTCCCATTCACCTTTTTTTTCAATTTCTTGATTATAAAAACAAATATATCTTACTTTTTTTGAATAAAAATGTCCATTTGAGATTCTATCATAATTTCCAAAGTTGACAGTATAGATGTACATAAAAACCTCTAAATAAAAAAATTATAAATTCAAAATTTATTAATTTATTTTTTTTTTGTTACAACATTGTGAAATATTAAAGATTCAAATTTTTATTAGATTTCCCTATTAATGGGCTGATTATGATCAATCAAAATTTGAATTTTTTATTGCATAATTAATAACGTGAAATAAAAAATTTTGCTCAATAGTTCCATTTAATAGAAATGAAAAAGGACCGGAAGCATATGCAACTACATCTAAACCAGAATGAGATTCTTTAAAAAGTGGTACAAGAGCTTCATGGTCAAATTCAATATCCTCATAATCAAAATCAGATAACTTTTTTCGAAAAGCATATTGTAAAAAATATTTTTTTTCAAAAACACTTCCAGGTCCATTCAGGTAGTTTACAACTGAAAAAGGTTTCCCGTCTAAACCTAAATTAGGTTTACTTTGATGTTTAGATTCTTTGGGGTTAATTCTATAACATATACCATTTATTTTTGATCCTCTTCCACAATACCCATTGATGCCAAGAGAATGAGCATGGTCAGCGGTGACGATTAACAACGTTTCTTGTAGATTTACTTTTTGAATAATATTTTGAATAAGTTTGTTGAATTGTTGGGTTTGTCTGAGAACGTAATTTAGTTTTCCAGCATGATGTCCGTGATCAATTCTTCCGGCCTCTATTAATAGATAATAACCATTTTTGTTTTTATTTAGATATTCAATAGCTAAATTTGACAAATCTAAAAGAGAAGGTTTGTTTTCTTCCTTTGCTAAATAGGGAAAATGCGAATCAGCAAAAAGACCGATTAATCTTTTTTTAGTATTAATTTTATAGTTTTGGAAGTCATTTTCATTATTAAGATAAATTCCCCCGCTATTTTTAAATTCTTCAATCAGGTTTCTTGAATCGGTTCTTTTTCCTTTTTGACTAACACTTTCTAAAGGTAAGAAATGTCTTTTGCCACCACCTAATGCAAGATCAATATCAGAATTGATCAACTGCAAAGCTATATCATCTTGTGAACAATTTTTAGGAACTTTGGAGTCATCTTCCCAATTCCTGTCAAACGAGTGGGCATATAATGCCGCGGGAGTTGCGTGCGTAATTCTAGTATTTGTAACAACTCCAACACTCTTATCTAATTTTTTAAATATATCACCAATACTTTCCACCTCAGTTCTTTTGGACATGCAATCGCCACGTATAGAACTGTCTGTTAATCCAATAATTCCAGATTTAGTTTTAATACCACTATGTATTGCTGTTGATGTTCCTGCAGAATCTGGGGTTTGTCCATTAGTAGTGTAAGTTTTTATTAAAGCCAAATGGTCTAATTCTTCGTGTGGTAAAACAAATTCATCTCCAAGTCCACCATTTATTTGTCCTTGATTCAATCTGTTAATATAGTTTGTAGTAATGCCATAACCATCACCAACGATAACAATCACATTTTTAGCTTTGTTCTTATTAATTTTTTTTTGAATTTGATTTTTAATAAATGATTGACCATCATTAAAACTTTGATAATTCTTTTGTGGGTTAGCTGATAATTGACTAAAAGTTATTAAAAATAATAATAATAAAAACATATTTAAATATAAACTTTAAATATTACAAATTTAAGAAAAATAATTTAATGGTATTCCCAGTCCGACTCGAGCGGACATGAAGCAAAGTTCAACGGATTTTGAATTAGTTGCGTTTAATTATAAGTAATTGATTAAAATACAGAAAGTTTCTCCATCACACTTTACCATCACACTTTTAAAATATATTTAGTAATTAAAATAAATCATGAATGACTTAATTTACCTTTTAAATTTTTATCTAAATTGTTAATTTACACTTTATGCTAAATTTATCATTAATTAGGCATGCTAAGTCAGATTGGAGTAATTTCGATGGAGACGATATGTCAAGACCTATTTCGATGAAGGGTAAAAAAAAAACCGAAAAAATACTGAAATTTTTAGAGAAAAAAGAAAAAAAAATAGTGTTTAAAGAAATTTTTTGTTCTCCGTCGAGAAGAACCAAAGAGACATTAAAACTATTATTAGAAAAAATTTCCAATGATCCGAAGATCTATTATTTAGACGACTTATATCATTCATCAGGAATAAATATATTTGATACCGTCATGTTACACGCAAAACTAAACAGAGTTTTGGTAGTATCACATGAACCCTTAATTTCCAGTTCAATTGAGAATTTTTTTAGTGGAAGCAACAATAAATATTATCTAAATGCTATTGAAGAATATACAACTTCTGCTTTTTTTAATGTAAGCTTCAAGTGTAAAGAATGGTTTGAGATTAATAAATCAGTATCAAAAATAAATTTTTATACAAAACCTAAAGATTTGTGAACCTTAAATGAGTAAAAAGTAATAAAAGTACATTGTCATAAAAGTGTAACATAAATGTCATATTTCTATGCACTTAATTTCTTATTGTTTGCTTTTAACCTTTAACTATAAAGAGAGGAAATATGAAAAAATCTTCACTTGCTATTGTTGCTTTGGCATTTGCTTTTAGCACTGAATCAATAGCACGCGACCAAATCAAAATTGTTGGTTCTTCCACAGTTTATCCTTTTGCTACAGTAGTGGCAGAAAGATTCGGGAAAACAAGCGGTTTTAAAACCCCTGTAATTGAATCTACAGGTTCAGGTGGAGGTCTTAAGCTTTTCTGCAAAGGCCTAGGAACCGAACATCCAGACATTACTAATGCTTCTAGAAGAATAAAATCCAAGGAAGTTAAAAAATGCTCAAAAAATGGCGTAACTGATATTACTGAGATAAAAGTCGGCTTTGATGGTATTGCCATGGCTAACGCTAAATCTGGTCCTATGCTGGAATTATCATTAAAAGATATTTATCTTGCTCTGGCTAAAGACGTTCCTGCGGATCCCGAAGGAAATACTGTAAAACCTAACCCTTACAAAATGTGGAACGAAGTAAACCCAGCATTGCCAGCTGCGCCTATTGTTGTAATTGGGCCACCTCCGACTTCTGGGACACGTGATGCTTTCAATGAATTAGCTATTGAAAGAGGTTGCAAAAAATTTCCTGGAAGAAAAGCACTGAAGAAAAAAGACAAAAAACTTTATAAAAGTCAATGCCGAAGTGTCAGAGAAGACGGTCCCTATGTTGAAGCTGGAGAAAACGACAACTTAATTATCGAAAAGTTGGTTGCTGACCCTGGCGCATTGGGAGTCTTTGGTTATTCTTTTCTTGATCAAAATCGAGACAAAGTCAAAGCGGCAAAAGTTGATGGTGTTTTTCCAGAGTTTGAGGCTATCTCATCTGGTAAATATCCAGTTTCAAGATCATTGTTTTTCTACATAAAAAATGCTCATGCATCAGTTATACCTGGTATAAAAGAGTATGTAAGAGAATTTACCTCTGCAAAAGCGATTGGTTCTGACGGTTATTTAGTATCAAAAGGGCTTATTCCACTTGGTGAAAGCGAGAGAGCTCAATTTGAAAAAGATGGCAAAAACTTAGCCAAATTTGATGGTAAGGTCTTGAACAAGAAGTAAAAACTCTATAACGTTGCCTTATGGGTTTTTGGTCCTTTTTCTTTATTTTAGTAGTGTTGGGGCTGTCAGTTCACTGGCTCGCAACTAATAAAGCCTTAAAACTTAATGCTAAATTAGAAAAAGGATCAAAACTTCCCTCTCTGCCGTCTTATTACGGAACATACTCACTCCTATTAATTATTTTCCCAACATCATCATTATTTCTACTCTGGTTAGTTGGCAAGCCCTTTATTCTCGAATACATTTTATTACAAAACATCCCGGAGCAATTATCAGCAAATTTTGATGGAGATCCCTCAATGCTAATTGATAGCATAAAAGCAGTTGATCTCGAGCGAGTTTTTCCAGGAACAAATCCTTTGATCGTGGAAAGCGCAACATATTTTAAAAACCTAAATAATTACTCAAATTCCTTTGCATACTTTTCTATTTTAATTGTTGCTTTTCTCTCTAGCTATATTTCATTAAAAAAGATTTCAACCACATTTAAAGCAAGGCAGGCAGTAGAAAAATCAAATATAAATCTATTAATATTCTCTTCGACAATCGCAATAATTACAACTATAGGAATTGTTTTTTCTCTGATTTTTGAAGCTTTAAGATTTTTTGATGAAATACCTTTTTTTGATTTCTTATTTGGTCTAGCTTGGAGCCCTCAAACAGCAATTAGAGAAGGACAAGTTGCAAGTCAAGGTGCTTTTGGAGCAATTCCGATTTTTTCAGGAACTCTTTTGATTACCCTGATAGCAATGTCTGTGGCAATTCCAGTTGGTTTGCTTTCTGCTGTGTATTTATCAGAATATGCAACTCCCAAAGTTCGACAAACTTTTAAACCAATCTTAGAAATACTAGCAGGCGTACCTACTGTAGTGTATGGATTTTTTGCAGCTATTACCGTTGGTCCTTTTTTTAAAGATTTAGCAAGCTATAGTGGATTTAATATTGCCTCTGAAAGTGCAATAGCCGCTGGTGGTGTTATGGGAATAATGATTATTCCTTTTATTTCATCTTTATCAGATGATGTTATCAGTGCCGTACCACAGTCCTTACGTGACGGATCTTATGCTATGGGAGCAACAAAATCAGAAACAGTAAAAAACATAATACTTCCAGCTGCTTTACCAGGTATAATTGGAGCAATTCTTCTCGCAGTTTCTCGCGCAATAGGTGAAACTATGATAGTTGTTATGGCTGCAGGAATTGCAGCAAACTTAACAGCTAATCCTTTTGAATCTGTAACAACTGTCACTGTCCAAATAGTTACACTCTTAATTGGCGACCAAGAGTTTGATAGTGCAAAAACACTTGCTGCTTTTGCCTTGGGAATCACACTTTTTGTTGCAACCCTTTTTTTAAATTTATTGGCACTCAGAATTGTAAGTAAATACAGGGAAAGATATGAATAACCTCAAAAAAATAGAATATTCTCTGAAAAAAAGAAAAAGACAAGAATCACGTTTCAAGATTTATGGTTTGCTAGGGATAGCAACTGCAGTAACATTTTTGTGTATTATTCTTAGTTCAATTGTTATGGAGGGAAAAAAAGCTTTTTTAAGTACTTATATAAAATTAGAAGTATATTTTGATCCCGATATAATCTACACAAACAATGACCAAAAAGAAGAAGATATAAAATTCGCAAATTTTCAAAAAATAATCAAAAACTCTTTAAATAGTTTTTTTCCAGAAATTTCTGACAAAGACGAATTACGTAAATTAAGTAACTTTATCTCTAGTTCAGAGGAAGAAAACCTTATGAAGCTTGTTTTAAAAAACAAACAACTAGTAGGTCAGAAAATCACTTTATGGTTATTAGCTTCATCAAAGATTGATGTGATAAATAAAAATCCGGACATGGAGTTGATAGCAGAAGAAGATAGATTGATTTCTGACCTCGAATTGAATTGGCTGAATGAAATAAGATCAGCAAATAATATCAAAAGTAATTTTAACAAAAACTTTTTTGTAAAGGCAGATTCAACAGAACCAGAACAAGCGGGAATCTGGGGCTCGCTTGTAGGCTCATTCTTTACATTATTTATAACATTAATTCTATCATTCCCAATTGCCGTTGCTGCAGGAGTCTTTCTTGAGGAGCTTGCCCCAAAAAATAAATTTACAGATTTTATTGAGGTTAATATCAATAACTTAGCCGCCGTACCCTCTATAATATTTGGGTTATTAGGTTTAGCAATTTTTCTCAATGTCATGCATTTACCAAGATCTGCCCCCATTGTTGGCGGAATGGTTTTAGCTCTTATGACCCTTCCAACAATTATTATTGCCACTAGAGCTTCATTAAAGGCTGTACCACCGTCAATTAGAGAAGCTGCAATTGGTTTAGGTGCAACGAAGTTTCAGACAGTTACTCATCATGTACTTCCACTTTCTTTGCCGGGTATTCTGACAGGAACCATCATTGGAATGTCTCAAGCACTTGGGGAGTCAGCGCCATTATTAATGATAGGAATGGTTGCGTTTATTGTCGATGTTCCAGGGTCATTTTTAGATTCCTCTACTGTTCTTCCAGTTCAAATTTATCTTTGGAAAAGCACTGCTGCCAGAGGTTTTGTTGAGCTTACTGCGGCAGGGGTAATGGTTTTACTCTCTTTTCTTATTTTGATGAACGGCATAGCAGTATTTATTAGACAAAAGTTTGAAAAAAAATGGTAAAATATTAAGAGAAGTTTTATGACAGAAAAAATTAAAATAAAAAGTAAAAATGTTAATGTTTACTATGGCCAGAAGAAGGCACTTGATAAAATCAACCTTGAAATTCCTACAAATAAGGTCACAGCCTTAATAGGTCCAAGTGGTTGTGGAAAATCTACTTTTCTTAGATGTATAAATCGTATGAACGATACGATAGATATTTGTAGGATAGAAGGAAAAATTATTGTTGATGAAGAAGATATATATTCCACAGAAGTCGACCCGGTTTTACTGAGGGCAAAGATAGGAATGGTATTCCAAAAACCTAATCCATTCCCTAAGTCAATTTTTGACAATGTTGCCTACGGACCAAAAATTCATGGAATTGTCAATAGCGATGATGAATTAGAGGAGCTTGTTATATATAGCTTGAAAAAAGCTGGTTTGTTTGGAGAGGTAAAAGATAGGCTAAATGACACAGGAACCTCTTTATCGGGGGGACAGCAGCAACGACTATGCATAGCCAGAGCCATTGCAATTAGTCCACAAATAATCCTAATGGACGAACCGTGTTCTGCCCTAGATCCAATAGCAACTGCTATAATTGAAGAACTTATTGATGAGTTAGCTAAAAACTTTACTATTGTAATCGTAACCCACTCAATGCAGCAAGCTGCAAGAGTCTCACAGCAAACTGCTTTTTTTCATATGGGTAGTTTGATCGAGGTAGGGCATACAGATCAAATTTTTTCAACACCAAGCCAAAAAAAGACTCAGGATTATATAACAGGAAAAATAGGTTAAACAAATGAAAGAGCACATTGTCACAACTTATGATGAAGACTTAAATTCTCTTAAGAGCAATTTAACACAGATGGGTTTAGATGTTGAAAAACAAATATTCGAAGCAGTTAATTTGATAAAAATAATCAATATAACCAAAGCTAAAGAAATTATAAAAAATGATGAAAGTATTGATGCTTTAGAAAAAAAAATAAGAGGATTTGCAACTATTACGTTGTCAAAAAGACAACCTCTTGCAGATGATCTTAGGCAGATTATTATTTCTCTAAAAATATCAAGTATACTAGAACGCATTGGTGATCATGCATCAAACGTAGCTGGAAGGATATTATCAGTAAAAAAAGCTCCTGATAGCTATAGCACTGATTCAATTCACCAACTGGGCCTTTTAGTTTTAAAAAACTTTTCCACGGCTCTAAGTGCTTATGATCAAGGGTCAAAAAAAATTGCACAATCTGTTCCTACTGAAGACATTACAATTAACTCTGTATATGAAACTTGTTTCAGAGAACACTTACATTTAATGATGGAAGATAGAGAAATAATTGGCTTTTGCACACAAATGTTATTCGTTGCTAAAGAATTAGAGAGAATTGGAGATCTATCAAAAGTAATATCAAAAGAAGTTATTTATAACCTTCAGGGAACTCTTAAATAAATGGAAACTAAAAAAACAATTCTTGTGGTGGAGGATGATAAATCATTACTACCAATGATTACCTACAATATTGAAAAAAACGGATTTCAGGTAAAATCAGCCACTAACGGTGAAGATGCACTATTGTTAATTAAAGAAGAAATTCCATCATTGGCTATATTTGATTGGATGATTCCTGAACCAAATGGATTAGAGCTTTGTAAAATTCTGCGAAGAAAACAAGAAACCAGTAATTTACCGATTATAATGTTGACTGCCAGAGAAGAAGAGGAGGACAGAATTAGGGGGTTGGAATATGGGGCGGATGATTACATATCAAAACCTTTTAGTCCCGCAGAACTTATTGCAAGAATAAAAGCCCTTATTAGAAGATCAACTTCTACTCAAAATAACATATTAGAGTTTGAAGACATTAAAATTTTCGATAATGAACATAAAGTATTCAGAGGAAAGACGAGAGTTCATCTTGGGCCCACAGAATATAATCTTTTAAAGCACCTTATGGAAAACCCTTGCAGAGTATTTTCAAGAGAACAACTTCTAGATTCTGTTTGGGGACACGGAATTTATGTTGAACGAAGAACTGTTGACACTCACATAAGGAGGCTTAGAAAATCATTAAATATCGAAGGGAAAAAAAACTTTATAAGGACGATTAGATCCTCTGGCTACTCTATTGATAAAGATTAGACTTGTGATAATATTTAAAAATGAGGAGAAGAAAGATTAAGGGAATCTTTAGTGCAAAGAGTAAAATATAAAGACGGCATATCAATAATTGTCACGTTGTATAATAAAGAAGAATATATTCTACAAACTTTAAACTCTGCTACAAATCAATTTGAAAAATCCGAAAAATATCAAGTCATCGTTGTAGATGACGGTTCCAAAGACCGTTCATTTAAAATTGCAAAAGATTTCCTTAGGAAAAAAAAAGTTGATTACAAAATTTTTACTCAAAGAAATACCGGACCAAGTATCGCGACAAATAATGCTCTTAAGTTTGTCAAGTATTCCTATATCAAACTTTTAGATGGCGACGATATACTCGCTCCAGATAGTTTGAAATATATGAAATCACAAATGCAAAAAAAAGATATCGATCTTTTGTATGGTGATTGGGATTGGAGCCCAGATCCTAATAAGTATAATTTCACAAATAATAAGCCTGAATCCTCAGAAATTCAAAATACATTCGAAAAGTTTCTTGTAAATGGTTGGGGTGGGTCGAGCAATCTCATGATTAGAACCGAAACTATTTTAGAAGTTAAGGGCTGCGACGAAACTGTTTTTGTTCAAGATTATTCACTTCCGCTTCGTGTGGCTGGGAATCAATATATTTCAAAAACCTCCAGAAAGTTCAATGTTTTTTCTACTGAGAAAATTATATGTGTCGGGCCTTCTTTCATAAAAGAAAGAATAATGAGTAATAATGCTCAAACACTTTATGACCTCTCAATAGCAACTCTTAATTTTTTAGAAAAGGCAACGTTTGTGAATAAAGCATTAAAAAGGAAGGCGCTAAGAAAGATAGTTGCACGGTGTTTATCTTGGAGAAGAAGAGTAAATAAAGAAAAACTTTTTAATAAATTTCTTTTCACATATTGCTTCAGCAAAGTTAACCCAATGATTGATCCTAAAGTTGTTCGTTATCAGGTTTTCAGAACTTGGGTTTCCAATGAAGAAATAAGAAAAATCCAAAAAAAGGATAAATCGAAAGTAAAAATTTTAGTTTATGTTGGCTTAGACTTACTAGGCGATGCTTTGTTAAAACTTCCTCTTCTTAAATGTCTTAGACAAATATTTCCTAATGCACAAATAACGTGGTTAGCAGGAAAAGGAAATTCAATTTTTAGAACCGAGCTAAGTTCTATTGCTTCAGGCCTCATAGATAATATTTATGAAGAAGATTTTGGTTCTAATATTCTTGATTTATTTAAAAAAAATAAATTTGGAACGTATGATATTGTTATAGATACTCAAAAAAGATTTTTAACCACACTTATCTTACAAAAAATAAAAACTAAAATTTTTGTTTCTTCATGTGCAAATTACTTATTTTCTGATTTAATTCCAGAAAATCCTGACGAAAAAAATATCAGTCAACACTTAGTAAATCTCTCTGAAGTTCTCAGTCCCTCAAAAGTCAAATTTTCAAATCTTAACAATAAAGTTAATAACAATAAAATTGCTATTTGTCCTGGTGCTTCGGTGGTTTGGAAGCGATGGGCCTTTGAAAATTTCATTGATATCGCAGAACATTTAATTAGAAGAAAACTTCTTCCAGTCTTCATTTTAGGTCCGAAAGAAACTGATCTAGAGAGAAATTTAATTAGAGAGTTTGGGGGGAAGATAAAAATTTTCAAAAGCAATAACCCAATAGAAACAATTAAAATTGTAAAAAATTGCAAAGCAGGGATAAGTAATGACACAGGATGTGGTCATTTAATTTCCTCAACTGGGACTCCAACCTTAACGCTTTTTGGACCAACTAGTGCTGAAAAGTTTGCTCCAATTGGTAATCCTCTTCATGTTTCAATATCTTCTCAAAAGACCTTTAAATCTAAAAATATTAATGCTATTCCTGTTAACTTGGTACTAAGAAAGTTAAAAACAATAATCGATTATTAAAGAGGCCAAAACCATAATATAGTCATATCTTATGAAATTATCTTGCTGATGAATAAAATTGCAGAAGTAAATAAGTGGATAGGTACTATCCTTGTCTTAAGTGGCATACTTTTGACAAACCTTAATTACTATCCTTTAAATATTTTTTTACATGGCTCAGGTGTTATATTCTGGAGTGTTAGCGGTTATCTGTTAAGAGATAAAGCAATTCTCACAAATTTTGGTTTTCAAATACCAATTTTTGCATTTGGAATAATTAACTTTTTTTTAACTAGTTAGCTAAATTTCTCAAAGTCTCTTCTGTCAGTCTTGCTCCGTATTGCTGAATTATCAATGACGCAACTTTGCAACCAAATAAAGCAGATTTTTTTGGGGACTCGCCTTTTAATAACTTGTATAAAAATCCCGCAGCAAACATATCTCCAGCTCCTGTGGTATCTAATACGGATTCAACTTGGAATGAAGGGATTATTTCAGATCCCTCAGAATCAACAACTTCAACACCCTTATCACCCATTGTTTTGAGTAAAATTTCAACTGTCTGCGTTTTTAAAAAATTTAATAAATTGTCATTACCTAATAATTCCTTAAATTCATGTTCGTTACCTATTAAAATATTTATCTCAGACTTTAACAGTTTAAGAAAATCATCCCTGTACATTTTCACTAAGTTTGGATCAGATAGTGAAAAAACTATTTTAATTTTTTTTATCTTCGCAATTTCGATAGCCTTATAGATTGCCTCTCTTGCGCTTTCTGAACTCCATAAGTAACCTTCAATTAATAAATAATCTATATCATTAAAAAAATCAGATTTTATATCCTCTTTCCCAAGAGTTGTACTCGCTCCTAAGAAAGTTTGCATTGATCGTTCACCGTCTGGCGAAACAAAAACCATACATCTTGCAGTCGGCAAACCTTGAGTGGATTGTTTGCAAAGAAACTTAGTTTTAGTTTTTTCCATATCTGAAATAAATGCGTCGCCAAGCTCATCGTCTCTGACTTTTCCACAGAAAAATGAATTTAATCCTAGAAGTGAGATTCCCACCATTGTATTTGCTACTGACCCGCCAGAATCTTTTTTTATTGGGTTAATTTCTTTTAAAATCTTATCAGATACATTCTGGTCTACCAATGTCATAGCCCCTTTTGTTAAATTTGCACTTGCCAGAAAATCGTCTGAAACAGAGGACACAATATCTAAAACAGCATTTCCCATTCCTAAAATTTTTTTATTCATAAGATTTTTTCCTTTAATAATTTAAATTTAGATACTATAGAATTTCAGACATATTTCACGGAAATTTAACTTTAAAAAATAAAAAAAATTATTTATATATTAATACTATGGAAAAAACTTTTCTGGACATAACCGTACTTCCTTACAGAAGCTTATCCAAAAAAGGATTCAGAAACTTAATGTTTATTGTCTCATTAATTTTTTTTCTGGTTGGGGTTTTCTTCTGGTATATAGGAGCATGGCCAGTTTTCGGTTTTTTAGGGTTAGATGTATTGCTTCTATACTATGCCTTTAAAATAAACTACAAATCCGGTGAAATTTTTGAAACTGTCAAAATTATTCAACAAAACTTACTTATTACGCGAAATTTTCCATCTGGAAAAAAACAAACCTGGAACCTTGAACCATATTGGACTAAAGTTGAGATATCTAATCCCGCAAGACACCAACATAATTTAATAGTCAAGTCGAAAGACAAGGTTGTTCTTCTAGGTTCATTTCTGAATTATAACGATAAAAGGAAACTTCTCACACAAATTGAGTCCGCTTTACAACTTTTAAATAACAAAATGAGTAAGATCTGAAACATTTTAATTTAACCTTTCAGAGCTACATATCATTAATTTTACTTTCAGCGATTTGGGGAAGTTCATTCCTATTCATAAAAATAAGTATTACAAGTATCCCTCCTAGTCTTTTGACTTTTTATAGACTTTTTGTTGCTTCACTGTTTCTTATTTGTTTTTGTAAAAAAGGATTTCTTAAAGGTATTTTCGCCAATAATAAAAAACTACTATTTGGCGTTGCGATTTTTGGGAATGTTCTTCCCTTTAATTTAATAAGTTTAAGCGAAATTTACGTGGAAAGTATCGTTGCTGCTTCTCTTATAGGCACAATGCCACTTTTTACATATATAATTGCTTATTTTGTATCAAAAAATAAAGGTTTAGATTTTATAAGTATTATAGGTTTATTATTCGGTTTTATTGGTATGTTAATTTTTATAAATCCGTTTGGAATCTCACTTGAATCAGTAGCGTTTAATTTTTCTTTATTAATAATTTTGTCAGCTTTTTTTTATGGACTATCAGCAAATTTTGTAAAGAAAATACAAGACAACTCTCCAATTGAAATTGCTGCCTTTACAACTATTTTAGCAATGTTATTAGCTTTTCCTATTTTTATTCTTAATTTTATTTCTTTAAACAATTTTGAAAAACAATTATTGCTTAATGTTTCATTTGAAAGTTTTCTGTCAGCTACAGTATTGGGAATTGTATGTACAGGATTTGCAATTTTGATTTTCTTTAATCTTATTAAGATCAAATCAGCTGTTTTTGCGAGTCAAAGTAATTTTCTCATTCCATGCTTTGGGTCTTTGTGGGGATATATTTTTTTGGATGAGAACTTAACTGAAAATATGATTTATGGTCTTCTTCTAATTGTCATTGGAGGATGGGTGACCAATCGTTCAATGTTTGTAAAGAGCAACTAACCTACTTATTCTGATTTAGTTTCTTAAATTCGTCTGGAATATCACCTACATCATATTCTTCGTATTCCGTGACGGGTCTAATCTCACTTTCATCTGTCACTTGGTATACAAATTTAACAGCATTTTGAAAATTAAATCTAGCTACATCTAGATTTCGCTCTGCAAACGAAACTGAACCCCCAAGCCATGCATTATCTTCAAGAGCATTAGTTGCGGCTATTAATAGTTCAGACACTTCAATTAAAGAATTATGAATTTCGTTTAATTTTGCTGAATTAGGAATATCGAGCTTTCTTAAGTCGTCTGGTCTACCAAAAGACTTTAGATGCCCTTGTATTAATTCTTCGGCCTCCTTGAAATGATCTTCATCTGCTCTGTCATTTCTTAGGTTAAAAGCATCCAACAACCTACCTTGAAGGATAATTGCATTTCCTAAATGACCAAGCCTAATATCCATAATTTCTTTGTATTCTTTTAGATCAGTTTCAGAAACTTTATTTTCGCATGAAACTATTAAAAAAAATAAAATTAGAAAAATATTTAATTTTTTATGAAAAAACATGACTACTCTTTTAGCATATCTGAAATTGTATACAAGCCTGCCTTTTTTTGGTGCAACCAACTAGCAGCCTTTAAAGCTCCAACTGAAAAAATTTTTCTACTTGATGCCATGTGCTTTAATTCAATTCTTTCTCCATTTAAAAAAAAATAAACTGTGTGTTCTCCAATTACATCTCCACCTCGGATTGAAGCAAAACCAATCTCGTTCTTTCCTCTCGCTTTATTTTTATTTTCTTCTCTATATGAAAACTTAGCAATCCCTTTAAAACCCTCTTGAACTGATTTAGCCAGAGAAATAGCTGTTCCAGACGGTATATCTTTTTTTTGGTTATGATGAATTTCAACTATCTCAATATCAGACTGAGAAGAAATATTTTTAGAAGCAGCCTTAATTAAATTTTTCATTAAATTTATTCCAATGCTCATATTAAATGATCGTAAAACTTTTCTGCCATTAACTAGTCCTTGAAATTTCTTCTCTTCTGTCTTTGTGTATCCAGTCGTTCCAGTCACTAAAGCTGTTTTTGTTTTTAAATCGTGCATTACCTCTAATAAATTAATGGTGGCTGAAGGAATTGTAAAATCAATAATAACATCACTACATTTAATTAAATTATTTATATCATCTCCAATCGTGAGACCTGAGACTGTCTTTCCAATATCTTTATGTTTTTCCTTTTCGCATAAAACAGCAAGTTCTAAAGAATTGAAATTTTCAATTTGTTCTAAAAGATCGCTCCCCATTCTTCCTCCGGGACCAAAAATTCCAATTTTAATTTTTTTCATTTTACAACTTTAGGTTAAACCATCCCAAAAGTCTTTTACTTTTGAGAAAAAACCTGACTTTTCTGGGCTATTATTTTGATTGAGCTCTTGATTAAATTCGTTAAGTAATCTTTTCTGATTTTCTGATAAATTTTTTGGAATTTCGACTATCAGTGAAATGATCATATCACCAAATGATGTTGACCTAATTGTTGGCATCCCTTTTCCATTCAACCTAAATTGATCACCATGCTGAGAACCAGCTGGAACTTTTACTTTAACTTTTCCACCTGAAACTGTTGGAACTTCAACCGAACCTCCAAGCGATGCGTCAACAATAGAAATTGGAACGTTGCAAAATATCTCAGTACCATTTCTTCCAAAAATTGAATGTTCAGGCATACTTACAAACAAATAGAGATCTCCTGGTGATGAGCCATTCTGACCTACAGCACCCTCTCCAGAAAGTCTAATTCTGCTTCCATCCTCAACTCCAGCAGGAATATTCACTTCAAGTTTTCTATTTTTTCTTCTTCTTCCCTCTCCACTACACGTATTACATGGGTCCGTAATTACCTGCCCAGCACCACCACAAGATGAGCATGTTCGTTCAACGGTGAAAAAACCCTGAGAAGCCCTTGTTCTTCCTGACCCTCCACACACATCGCAGTCTCTCAATCCGTTTCCCTTTTCAGAACCTGAACCATTGCAGTCGCTGCATCTTATAAGGGTATCAAAAGAAATTTCTTTTTTTGTTCCAGTGTAAGCCTCCCTCAAGTCAACATCAATTTCGTATTTTAAATCTTGCCCTCTTTGTTCCCTTCTTTTTGAAGACCTTCCACCTAAATCACCAAAGAAGTCTTCAAATATATCGGAAAAATTTTCAAAGCCACCACCAAAACCTTCGGAGAACCCTCCACCGGTTTGTGAAAAGGCATCATGTCCATAAGTATCATAAGCTTCTTTTTTTTCTGGGTTAGATAGGACCTCATAGGCCTCTGAGATTTCTTTGAACTTAGTCTCAGCCTCTTGATCACCTTGATTTTTGTCAGGGTGATATTTCATAGCTAATTTGCGGTATGAACTCTTGATAGTTGCAGAATCGGAATCCCTAGAAACACCAAGGACATCATAATAATCATTTTTTGGCATATCACTAAAGAGTTATGCTGATTTTTCCTTTTTATCACCGTCATCCTTTTTTGTTTTCTTTTCGGTGACATCCTCAAAGTCAGCATCCATTACTTCGGGATCTTTTTTACTTTGTTTCTTTTTATCTTTTCCTTTGCTTGATTGATTTTTCTCTCCTGTTTCTTTAGATTCTTTTGCAGCTTTTTCCTGAGCCTCCTTGTACATTATTTCACCTAATTTCATTGAGTCTTGAATTAGTGAATCAGTTTTTTCTTTCAAAACTTTAGTGTCTACTTTTTCGTCTTTTAAAGTTTCTTTAAGAGTTTCCAATGATTTTTCAATTTTTTCTTTATCTTCTTTTGGAATTTTAGAACCATGTTCTTTTAAACTCTTCTCAGTACTATGTATGATTGAATCAGCATTATTTCTAGCTTCAATAGTTTCTAGCTTTTTTTTGTCAGCGTCTGCATTGGCTTCAGCATCTTTTACCATCTTATCAATTTCTTCATCAGACAATCCCCCAGAAGCTTTAATCTGAATTTGGTGTTCTTTGCCTGTAGCTTTATCTTTTGCTGACACTTTGACGATTCCATTGGCATCAATGTCGAATGTAACTTCAATTTGAGGTGACCCTTTTGGCGCAGGAGGGATTCCCACAAGATCGAACTGACCGAGTAATTTGTTGTCAGCTGCTATTTGTCTTTCGCCTTGAAAAACTCTAATTGTAACAGCTGATTGGTTATCATCAGCAGTTGAGAAAATTTGACTCTTATTTGTAGGGATTGTGGTATTTTTTTCGATTAACTTTGTAAATACACCTCCAAGAGTTTCAATTCCCAAAGATAATGGAGTTACATCAAGCAATAAAACATCTTTTACATCACCTGACAAAACGCCTCCCTGAACAGCTGCTCCTAGTGCCACAACTTCATCTGGGTTCACACTTCTATTAGGTTCTTTTCCGAAAAAATTTTTTACTGCTTCAATAACTTTCGGCATTCTAGTCATGCCTCCAACTAAAATAACATCGTTAATTTCTCCGGCGCTTAAACCTGCATCTTTAAGAGCTTTTTTGCATGGCTCAATTGACCTATCAATTAGATCAGATACCAAAGTTTCAAATTTAGATCTTGAAAGTTTAATGTTTAAGTGCTTTGGACCTGATGCATCTGCTGTAATGAAGGGAAGATTAACCTCGGTTTGAGGAGTAGTAGACAATTCAATTTTTGCCTTTTCAGCTGCCTCTTTTAGCCTTTGTAGTGCAAGTTTGTCAGTTTTCAAATCAATAGATTGTTCTTTTTTAAATTCGGATGCAAAGTAGTCTATCAATACATTGTCGAAATCTTCACCACCTAATTTAGTGTCTCCGTTAGTTGCTTTAACTTCGAAAACTCCATCGCCAATTTCCAATATTGAGACATCAAATGTTCCTCCCCCGAGGTCATAAACAGCTACGGTTCCAGTTTTCTTTTTGTCCAAACCGTAAGCAAGTGCGGCGGCTGTAGGTTCATTAATAATTCTTTTAACATCCAATCCTGCAATTTTTCCAGCATCCTTGGTAGCTTGTCTTTGTGCATCATTGAAATATGCGGGAACGGTTATTACTGCTTCCTTGACTGGTTTTCCAAGAAACTTTTCAGCAGTTTCTTTCATTTTTTGCAAAATCATAGCACTTATCTGACTAGGAGAATATTTCTTGTCGTCAATTAAAACCCAAGCATCATCGTTCTCACCTGCAACAATTTTGTAAGGCAAAACATCAGAATCTTTTTTAACTGAAGGATCATCCATTCTTCTACCAACTAATCTTTTGATAGCAAACAATGTTTTTTCCGGATTGGTTACGGCTTGTCTTTTCGCAGACTGACCTACCAGTTGCTCGCTGTTTTCCGCAAATGCAACCATCGAAGGGGTTGTTCGCGAGCCTTCCACATTTTCTATAACTTTGGGTTCTTTGCCATCCATGATGGCGACGCATGAATTTGTTGTACCGAGGTCTATGCCTATAACTGTCATTTTGTGCTCCTTTTCTTCCTAGTTCTTATGGACAGAATTAACGTTTAACCCTAAAAGGCATCAAACATTAATTGTTAATAAAGCTATTTGCTTTATATTATAAGTAGCTACTTCAAATCAAGAAAAAAATCCAAAAAGTGAGAAAAAATATTATAGATGCTTGTAATTTTTTTGTTTCCTGAGAGATTGCAAAATAAAATCGAGCTTTGAAAATTTAGTGTTCAAGAATTTATTTCTCTTCTTGTTTTTTTCCTGAAGAAACAACAACCATTGCTGGTCTTAAAAGTCGTTCTCCTATCATAAAACCTTTTGCTAGCTCTTCAACTATTGTTCCCTCTGGTTTATCACTATTTTTTTTGGAAACTGCTTGGTGTATTTCCGGGTTAAACTTCATCTCTAGAGATTCAAAACGAACAACACCATTTCTTTCAAAAATCTCATAGATTTCCTTTTCAACTGCTTCAAGACCTATAACAAGGTTTTTTAACATTACGTTTTCACCTAAATTTTCTCTCGGTATTGAACTAAGAGCTCTTTGAAAGTTGTCGGTCACACTTAATAATTCGTTAGAAAAATTTCTTATTGCATACTTTAAATTTTCTTGAGACTCCTTTTCATGTCTTTTTCGCAAATTTTCATTTTCAGCCAATTCTCTGAGAAGTTTGTCTTCAGCTTCTTTGAGTTTAATTTTCAAATCAGCGATAATTTTTTGATTGTTAGTTTCAGAGTCGTGTTGATTTTTAGTTGTTTTTCCTTCTTTTTTTGACTCTTTTTTGTCAAATGTTTTGTCCATTTTTTTTTCGTTTTCTATAGTGGATTTTTTCATCTTGTCTCCTTTAAATTGAATTATTTAATCTCAAATT
The DNA here is from genome assembly GCA_902617375.1 of uncultured Alphaproteobacteria bacterium. Classification (GTDB taxonomy): domain Bacteria; phylum Pseudomonadota; class Alphaproteobacteria; order Methylaequorales; family Methylaequoraceae; genus Methylaequor; species Methylaequor ceniphilum. The sequence goes on from CACMWI010000001.1 coordinate 263,605, forward strand.
TTTCACCGATTAATTTTGCAGTATAATCAACTACAGGAATAATTTTAGCATAATTGATTCTCATGGGACCTATTACACCAATGGCTCCAATTATTTCTTTTTTTTTATTTTTAAAGGGGCTTATAATTGTTGAACATCCTGTAAGGCCAAACAAATTGTTTTCAGAGCCAATAAAGATTTGTAGTCCCTCTGCTTGAAGTGTTTCATCTATGACACCAACAAGATTTTTTTTATTCTCTAACTTTTCAATTAATAATCTAACATCTTCGAGCTGCTCCATTACTTTTACATCATCTAACAGTTTTGATGTACCTGTTACAATTAATTTATTTTTTTTGCTCGCATCGTCCCAGCATGCAAATCCTTGATCAATAAGATTTTTAGTTACTTTGTCTATAGTTCTTCTGTCATTTTTTATCTGGGAGCTTATTACTTCTCTGCTTTCTTCAAGAGTTTTTCCCTTTATTATTGAATTTAAATAATTTGTTGTCTCAATTAATAATGAAGTAGGCAAACCTTTAGGGACTTCGATAATTCTATTTTCAATTATTCCTGAGTCAGTTACTAAGATTACCAGAGCTTTTTCGTTGCTTACTGGAACAAACTCTATATGTTTTATGTATCCTTCTAACTTTGGAGCTAAAACTATGCCCGCACAGTCTAATAATCCTGACAATAAAGAACTTGTTTCACTGAACATTTCCTCAACATTCTGAGTTTGATCGTTTATCACCTTTTGTATTTCTGTACATTGATTATTTGTTATTCTCCCAACCTGTAACAATCCATCGACAAAGAACCTCAAACCTAAATCTGTTGGCACCCTTCCCGACGATGTGTGATTGGATCTCAAAAGACCAGCTTCTTGTAAATCAAACATTACATTCCTGACTGATGCCGCTGAGAGCTTTTCTCCCATTTTTATTGATAATTTTCTTGAACCAACCGGTTTTCCGTCCTTGAGAAAATCATTCACAATCAATTTAAATATTTGCTTAGATCTTCGATCTAAATCAAAAATATGAGACTTTTTAATATCGATAGTTTTTTTTTTTAATAATTTGGGATTGTTTTTTTTTGTCATACTTATTAAAAATACATAACTTAAATTAAGTTATATTTTGGCGTGAGAAAATTCAACAGGAAAAATCATGAACCGAGAAAGATCTCCATAGAGGTTGGCATAAATAAAAACGCAGACGGTTCATGTATTATTAATTATGGCATGACAAAAGTTGTATGCACAGCGAGCATTGATGAAGAAATCCCAAAATGGTTGAGAGAAAAAAAAACTGGATGGATTACAGCAGAGTACGGAATGCTTCCTGGATCAACTAATTCGAGAAATAAGAGGGAATCAAAAATTGGTAAACAGTCTGGAAGAACTGTAGAAATACAAAGATTAATAGGAAGGTCCTTAAGATCAGTTGTAGACTTGGAAAAACTAACGGGATACCAAATTATTATTGATTGTGATGTTCTTCAAGCAGATGGCGGAACCAGAACTGCAAGCATAACTGGCGGTTATGTGGCCTTATGTTTAGCTATAAAAAAGTTTGTACAAAGTGGTTTGATAAAGAAAAATCCAATAAAGGATTTTGTTGCTGCTATTTCATGTGGAATAGTAAACGAAACAATTTTAATTGACCTTGATTATGATGAAGATTCGGCCGCTCAAGTAGATGCAAATTTTGTTTTATCCAAAAAATCCGGGTTTTCAGAGATTCAAATATCAGGTGAAGAAAATACATTTAATTTGAATTCTGTAACAGAGATGATTACCAAGACCGAAAAATCTATGAAAAATATTTTTAAAATTCAAAAAGATGCAATTAAGTAATAAATTTTGTAGAGGAGACAAAATTGTAATTGCAAGCCACAATGAAGGAAAAATTAAAGAATTTAGAACACTTCTTGCAGATTACAACTTGCAGATAATAACCTCGAATGATGTCGGAATTGAAGATGTTAAAGAGACAGGAAAGTCTTTCCAAGAAAATTCATTAATTAAGGTTAAAAGTATTCCCGACAAGTATATTGCGATATCAGATGATTCTGGGTTGAGTGTAAGTAGTCTGGGAGGGAAGCCAGGAATATTCTCATCAAGATTTCAAAAAAATTGTGGCGGATGGTTCGAAGCAATGGAGAGGATATATTCAGAAGTTATAAATAAAAAAAAAAAAGATTTTTCAGCCAAATTTACTTGTTGTCTTTCTATAAAATTTTCTAAAAATTTGATTTATTCGTATCTTGGTGAAGTTAAAGGGAAAATAGTCTGGCCACCTAAGGGAAAAAATGGCTTCGGTTATGACCCATTTTTTATTCCTGACGGTTACGAAGAGACTTTTGCTGAAATGGCGCATTCCGACAAAATATTTATTGACCATAGAAGTATTGCTCTTAAGAAGCTAATTAAATTACATTTAAGCGACAGTTAAATGCCTCTTCAGTATTTTTATTCTTTTTAATTCTTTTAAGATAGATTTCTCGTTGCAAAAAACCTGATTTAATTTTGCTTTTCGTAAATTCGCCACTAAAGACAGCGTTTGTTTTGTCTTTTTCACTCATTATCTTATAGCTTTCGACTAAATCTAAAAGATCATGCATGTGGTAATTAAATGACATTGGGTCTTTAGAAAAAACGTTTTTGAAGTTTTGAATAAATTCGTCATCCTTATATTTTAAACTTGAAGCGTAATATGTCCCCTTGAATAAATTGTCCTTTTTATTGGTATCCTCCCATAGACTTGTACCATAAATGTTAGAATTTTCAGAGTTAATATCATAAAAGGCTAAATGAGACAAAATCTCGAGTAGTCTGTCTCCCTCTGATGCAATAATTATTGAATCAAAAGGGGATCCCAGTGTTAACATCCTTTCTAAAGATTTAATTTCGCTATTTTTAAATTCTTCATCCAAGTCTTTATTATTTTTAATTTTCATAATTTCATTTTCTAACTGCATCTTCCTATGATCAAATTGACTTATCTTTTTTATGTCATTATTTAAATCAGTATTTTCGTCTACCTCAAAAAAATCTATATTAACCCCCATCAAACCAAAATCATTTACGTAGTTTAAGAAACTGTTTCTGATTACATAACCATATTTATCGGCATGATGAATCAGTAATACGTCTTTACTATCACTTTTAGCAATGTATTTTGTTATACAAGATATTTGATCATTAGGATTTTGCCCGGAAACAATAATATTTTCAGAGACATTATTTAAATCAGGAGAAAGGCTAAAAAAAGTTAACTTTTTTTTATTTTTGAAATGATCTTTTACCTCTCTTGTTTCATCAGAAAAAATGGGACCTATAAAAGTTTTCACATTATTCGCTATCCCTTCCTCTGCAGCACTGACGGCTCCTCTTGGTGTGCCTTTAGTGTCGAAAATTTTAAAATTTAGTTGATTTGGTCGAAGCAACATGCTGTATCTTAAAGAATTAATAACTAAATTACCTGCTTCACTTTTCTCACCAGTTAATGGAAGTAGCAGACCTACTAGATTATCTTTTTCTATTTCTTTTTTTTTAAATTCTGGTTTCTTAAGATTTAAAAATGCATAACCAGAAGGTTTTTTTTCTGATTCGTTTACTTCATCATCATCTCTATTGCCAGTATAACTTTCGTCTTCAATTCCTTCAGCTGAACTCTCTGGATCTTTGAAATCTTTACTTATGTTAATGCTGGGAAGCGAATTGCTATCAATAGACTCTGTATTATTTATATCCTCTGAGCTATTTTTGTTGAGTTGAGAGAGATTGTTTACTTTCTTTTTATCAGCTTTTGTTTCGATTTTTTGAATAGTCGAACTATTTAAAGATTTCTTATCTCCAGAGCCGTCTTCATCATCGACAAAAAATTTAGTAAAAAATGAAACTATCTTACTTTCCGTTTCTCTAGTTTGTCCCATTTCTTTGATAGGCAAAACTGTTGTCTCTTTTGATTCTTTTTTATCTAAAGTTTCTTCTTTCTTTATTTTGTCTTCCTTCAGTTCAAATGACATTTGATCTTTCATAACTTCTTTTTTATTTTGTTCTGACTTTTCTACAATTAAAGATTCTTTCACCTCCTTTTTTTTAATATCTAAAGATTTAGAAATCTTCTCTTCGTCTACTTTTTTAACTTCGTTAGTTTCATCAGTTTCCGAAAAAAGTTTCTCTTTGAGAATACTTACGGATTGATTGATTTGACAGCTCGACACGACAAAGAGCACTAAAAATAAAAATAATCTTATATTACACAGATTAGATATCTTCATATATGATGTTTTCATGTTCAAAAAAGTAATTCTAATTATTCTTATGTATATATTTATACATAACAAAGCTTTTAGCAATACAAATAGAGATAGAATTCTAAATTATCTAGAGAGTTTTTCTTCCTTGAGCTCAAAATTTATTCAAATCAACAATAATGGCGACATATTATCCGGAAAAATCTTTGTTTCTCGTCCAGGTAAGTTTAGAATCGAGTATGAAGAAATTCCTCTTCTGTTAATTTCGGACTCCAAACGTCTAGCTTCTGTAAATAAGAATCTCAAAAGCATAAACTTTCACAGGGCAAATGAAAATCCACTTAGTATACTTCTTTTCAAGAAACTAGATATGAAAAAAGTAAAGATATTAAAATTAGTTGAAAATGAAAATACATTGTTAGTAAAGCTTTCAAGCGCTGATTTTGAAGACAAAGGTATTATTGAAATTTTATTTGAGACTAAACCTTTCAGAATGAAGAAATGGACTGTGTTAAAAGTTGATCGAACAAAAACAGAAGTATTTTTTGACAACCTCCATCTAAATAAAAACTTGCCTTCAAAACTATTTAACATAGAATTAGAGGATCCAAGAAAGATTCCGTTTCAAATATACTAATTATACTAACCACAATTGAGATAGTACTTTTTATTAATCTGAATTAACGTTCTTGGTTGATTAGGATCATCTTCAATTTTTTTTCTCAGTCTATATATTAAAGATTCCATTGTGTGTGTGTCTAGTTTTACGGCATGCTCCCAAACATTCTTAAGAATTTCACTTTTGGTACAGCCGTCGTTTTTATTTAAAATAAAGTTTATAAGTTTGTTTTCAAGATCAGTCAGTTTTATAAAATCCCCACTCGTGGAATTTATTAGTTTAGAGTTAAGACGATCATATAATTTATTTCCAAATTTTACATTCAACTTTTCCTTACTTAAGGTCGTTTCTAAAGTTTTAATGTATATAAGTAAATCATTAAACATTATAGGTTGATTCAAGATCTTGAAATTAAAACTTTCTGTTGGAGGTTTAATTTTTTCATTCATAATAAATATAAAATTTGAACTATTTTGATTTTTTTTAGAAAGAGAAAGAATGTTCCGTAGTTCATTTTCTGAAGTAATTTCGAATATTAATATTGAATTTTGAAAATTCGACTTTTTAATAGATTTGAGATCTTTTTTTAAATTTATTTTAAAACCCTCTTTTTTAAAGAGTTTTTGAAGTTCAAAAAAGAGCAAATTTCTTTTAAAAATAGCTACAAGATTTTTAACTTTTGTCATATTCTTTTTATAGTGACAAATCTAGAAGTTTTTAAAACAAAAAAAATAAATATTGGTGTATTAGTTCATGACAATATTCATTATAAATGCTTTGTGGGGTCAAGGGGTATTGGGAAAAAAACACGTGAAGGAGATAAAGTTACCCCAATAGGAACTTTTGAATTTTCTGAAGTTTACTATCGTCCCGATAAGGTGAAATATTTAAAAACTTGTCTTCCATTAAAAAAGATTAATAAAAACTCTTTTTGGTGCGTTGATCCAAAAAGTAAATTTTATAACAGATTTCAGACCAGAAAAAAATACATATGCGAAGACCTTTTCAGAGATGATGATCTCTATGACATATTCATTACATTTAATTACAACTTAGGTAAAATAAAAAAATTTAAGGGTAGTGCAATTTTCTTGCACTGTAGCGATATGTCCAAAGACTATACCGACGGTTGCATTGCCGTAGAGAAAGATATACTTTTAAAACTTCTTAATTCAATTAAAACTTATTCAAAATTAATAATTCTTTAATTTCTCTCACCAAATATTCCTGTTCCAACTCTTATAAAAGTTGCTCCATTTTCAATGGCTGATTCAAAATCATTAGTCATTCCCATGCTAGCATGCTTGAGATTTAGTTCATTGCATAAATTTCTTAACCTTTTAAAAAAAGGTTCGGGCGGTTCTCCGTATGGAGGAATGCACATTAATCCTATTATGTTAAGTTTTAAATCATTTGAACACCATTTAAAAAACTGTTGTGCTAAGTTTTCTTCTATTCCACTTTTTTGTTTTTCATCTCCAATGTTGACTTGAATAAAAAATTTTTTTTTCACATTAGTTTTCGCCGCTAAATATTTATTTAATTTCAAAGCTATTTTCTCTCTATCAACAGTCTGAATTACATCAAAGATATCTAAAGCTAGATTAGCTTTGTTTGATTGAAGAGGACCTATAAGATGTAACTCAATTTTTTTTTCAGGATTTTCTCTCTTAATATCAATCCATTTTGATTGAGCTTCTTGAACTTTATTTTCTCCGAATATTTTGTGACCTTTATTAACTAAAATTTGAATTGTCTCTTTTGGAAATTGTTTCGAGACAGCAATTAATTTGGTTTCACAATATTTTCCATCTAGATTTCTTTCACAAAAACGTATTTGTTTTAAAATTTCATTATAATTTGATAATATTTTATTCATGAGTATGTATTACCAAAATAAAAAAAATTCCACAATTCCTAAAGAATGGTTTTTTTTCAACCCTGAAAATTTATCAGATAGTAAAAAATTAGATCATTTATCAAAAAACGTAGGGGTAATATTCTTTAATAAAAATCTAAACGTTTACAATTTTCTAAAAAAAATTGAACCATATATAAAGTTTTGTAGAGAAAAAAAAATTAAATTCGTTATTCCTTTCTCGAAATTTTGGCGTAGTAAATATCACGCATTCGGAATGATGATTGAAATAAATGAAAAATCAAAAAAATTTCATTCAACAAAAAACAAATACAAAAATTATTTTACTGTTGCAAAGGTACATAATATTAAAGAAGCTTTTTTGGCGAAAGGTTTCATTGATTTAATATTTCTCTCGCCAGTGCTTAAAACTGATTCGTATCCTGAGAAAAAGCCGATGAGCAACTATATTTTTATTTCTCTTTGTTTTTTTTTTAAAGAAAAGGTAATTTTTGCATTAGGAGGGGTAAATTACAAAAACATTAAGTCTATGGAGAATAAAAATTTACACGGTTTTGGGGCAATAAGTTGTTTTGACAATAATGAAAAAATATAATCCTGAAATCATTGAAAAAAAGTGGCAAAACTATTGGGCGGAAAAACGGATATATAAATCCAGGGCAGATAAGACTAAAAAAAAATTTTATGTGCTAGAAATGTTTCCTTATCCTTCTGGAAAAATTCACATGGGACATTTAAGAAATTATACAATAGGTGACGTTACTGCAAGATTCTACAAACTTAATGGTTATAATGTTTTGCATCCTATGGGTTGGGATAGTTTTGGGATGCCTGCGGAGAATGCTGCCATAGAGAATAGTGTTAATCCCAAAGATTGGACTGAAAACAACATTAAGAGCATGAAATCACAATTAATGAAGATTGGACTATCCATTGATTGGGAACGTGAAATATCAACCTGTGACGCAAATTATTACAAACACCAACAAAAGATTTTTATAGAATTTTTCAAAAATGGGCTTGTTTATAAAAAAGACAGTTTTGTTAATTGGGATCCAGTCGATAAAACTGTGCTGGCAAATGAACAAGTTATTGATGGTAAAGGTTGGCGATCTGGGGCTATCGTTGAGAAAAAGAAACTGTCTCAATGGTTTCTAAATATTTCTAAATTCTCAGAGGAGCTTTTAGGTGATTTAAATCAATTAGAAAGTTGGCCAGAAAAAGTCAAATTAATGCAAAAAAATTGGATCGGAATGTCTGAAGGAGCTGAAATAAAATTCAAAATATACCAATCAAAATTGTCGATTGATATTTTTACAACTAGGCCTGAAACAATCTTTGGAGCAAGTTTTATTGCATTATCAGTTGAGCATAAGCTTTCGTCTCAATTTTTAGGTGATGAAAAATTTTTAGAATTTAGAAACAAGTGTTTAAAAATGCAGGAAACAAGGGATTCTGTCCAAGAAAAAATTGGATTTCATTCATCTCTTTTTGCTGAACATCCTTTTATTAAAAACGAAAAAATTCCGATATTTTTTTCTAATTATGTATTAATTAATTATGGAAATGGAGCAATTTTTGGTTGTCCAGCTCATGACGAACGAGATTATCATTTTGCAAAAGAATATAATATTCCTATAAAATGCATTATAAAAAGCAAAGAAAAAGAGCTTCCATATTGTGAAGAAAATAAGGCAGATATACTTATAAATTCTGAATTCCTTAATGAAAAAAATATAAAAAACGCGAAAGAAACAATTATAGAAAAAATTGAGAAATTAAAAATTGGAAGAAAATGTGTAAAATTCAAGCTTAAAGATTGGGGTGTATCTCGACAAAGATACTGGGGATGTCCTATTCCTATAATTTACAGAAAAGACGGGGAAATCCTTGCTGTAGAGGACAGTGAATTACCAATTAGACTGCCAAATGATATTAAATTAACGTCAATTGGAAACCCTCTTGAAGATCACCCACACTGGAAAATAACTAAATGTCCTGAAACTGGAATGGAAGCGGTTAGAGAAACAGATACTCTTGATACATTTTTCGATTCGTCATGGTATTTTTTAAGATTCTGTTCGCCAATATCATCAAAGGAGCCTTTTAAGGATGAAGACATTTCATATTGGATGCCTGTTGATCATTATATCGGTGGAGTGGAACATGCAATTTTGCATTTACTTTATTCTAGATTTTTTGTTAGAGCGTTGAAGGTCTGTGGAAAGCAAGTTCCCAAAGAGCCTTTCAAAAAACTTATAACACAAGGCATGGTCTGTCATGAAACTTTTAGAACAAAAGATAACAAATGGATAGAACCCAAAAACGTTATAAAAGAAAAAGGGAAATATTGGACTAATCAAGGCAGTAAAACAATAGAAGTTATAAAGGGCAGATCAGAAAAAATGAGTAAGTCTAAAAAGAACATTGTAGATCCTGATTCAATTGTGTTTACTTATGGTGCAGACACTGCACGACTTTTTATGATATCAGACTCTCCTCCAGAAAGAGACTTAGAGTGGTCTATTGACGGAATCAAAGCAATGAATAAATACCTAGAAAAAATTTATGATATACTATCGTCAGAATTTAACTTTACAGTTACCTTTCCAAAAGACAAAGATATGTTAGATCAAGAAAAAAGAGCATATGAATTTACTAATAAAACAATTTATACTTTTTCAGAGGATGTAAAAAACTACAGATTCAACACTGCTGTTGCAAAATTACGTGAGTTATCAAATCATCTTATTAAAGAAAAATTGGAAGGGCAAATATTTAATTATTGTTGGTCGATCTATTTAAGATTAATTTATATCATAACTCCGCATTTTTCCCAGGAGTTGGTTTATAAATCTGGATCAGATCAAATTATTGAAAATATAGAGTGGCCTCAAGCAGACTTAACTAAACCTTCAAATAACAAGGTAATAATAGTTATTCAAATAAATGGGAAAAAAAAAGGTGTTATAGAAATCGATGAAAATATAAAAAAAGATAGATTAATTAAAACAATAGTTGGAAGCCAAAATAATTACAGTATAGATGTTAAGAAGACGAAGAAAATAATATTTGTGCCTAATAAGATAATTAATTTTGTTATATGAAAATTAAAATACTTTTTACAATTCTTGTTGTTTATTTTTTCACTTCTTGTGCATATAAGCCTTTGTACAAAAGGACAAACTTATATTATCCCCACAAGGTCAAAATAGTAATTAAATCAAAAGAAAAATATGAGAACAATGCATCTGCAATGAAATTACTTCTAGATGAAAAGCTTAATTCAAAGAGTTCTAAAGTCTCTAATTTAAAGTTAGTTGTTTCAATTGACCGGGTTGTCTCTGGTATGGGGATAAATAAAGATTTAACTTCTGATGCACTTATGCTTGTAATTGAGGCTAAATATGTTTTTTTTGATAAAAAAGGAGAATTGACCTCAGGCAGTTTAAGAAATACAGGAAGTTTTAATTATACGAATAATAACTATGCAAATATAGTCTCCCTTGAGGATACCTCAAAAAAACTGATAAGATCTTTATCTGCTGATCTTGCTGATTTAATTCTTGCTTTGAATACTAAGAGAAAACTTAGTCCATGATTGTAAAGTTTGAAGATTTTGAAAGAAAACCAGAAAACTATCTTTCATTCAGGTTTTTTCTATTTTACGGCCCAAATTACGGCAAAGTTGATGATTGTGCCAATCTAACTAAAAGTTTTAAAAATTTTAAGCAAGACTATGAAGTGATAAACTTCTTTTCAGATGAAATTAAAAAAGAAGATCTATCAAGAATTTTTATTGAAAGCTCAACACCGAATATTTTTGGTTCAAAAACTTTTTTGTGCTTTCATCTCAACAATGAAAAAATCAGTAAAGAAATAATCTCAATTCTTTCAAAAGAAACGAATAAGGATTTAATTGTTGTCTTAAAATGTAATCAACTGGGTCCCAGATCTTCACTAAGGTCTTTTTTTGAAAAAAACAATTTTTCTATTTCAGTTGCCTGTTACGAAGAGAGTGAAGGTGAAAAGAAAACATACATTAATAATTTTTTACAAAATGAAGGGGTTAAAGTTTCAGAGTCTACAATAAATTTATTAACTAACAATCTATCAAATCAAAGACTTGAAATTAAAAGTGAACTTGAGAAAATAATTGTCCTACACAAGAGTCAGCCAGAAGAAAAGTTTATGCACAACTCTTTTTCTTTTTTAACTGAATCACTTAACAACGACGATACAAGATTTATTTTTTCGATAGCATCTAAGGAGAAAAAGGGATTTGTAAAAAATTTAAATAAATTTACGGACTACGGCTCTGATAATATAAAGTTGATAACTTACCTTATTGAGCACTTTTTTAGATTACTTGTCATCAAGATTAAAATTTACGAAGGGATGGACGTTAGCAGTGCTATAAAAGAACTGAGGCCACCTATTTTCTTTAAATATTTACCAGCATTTAGACAGCAACTTAGGATGTTTTCGATAGGTGAATTAAAGTTTGTTATAAAAAAGCTATTTATTTCAAAGCAAGAAATAATAGGTGGGAAGTGGTCGTCTTCATCAACATTTATGTTAAATCTCATTCTTTTTTTAAGTTCAAAATTTTCTCCAAAAAATTCCTAACTTTTTTTTTTACTATTTTAATATCTTCTTCTGTATTGATATCCAAAGAGACAAATTTTTCCTCAACACCTGAATAATCAGTTTGTGTTTTCCTAATTTGGTTAAACTTTTCATTAGTCATATTTTTTCTTTTTAGCACTCTTTTCTTTTGAACCTCGTCTGAGACATAGGTTCGAATAATAAAATCAAATTGGCTCTGTAGTTTTTTTTCAAACAACAAAGGAATATCTAAAAAAACGGCTGGCTCATTAGAGTTTTTCTCAAAAAACTTTTCTTTGCTTTCCCAAACTTTTGGATGCACAATTTGCTCTAATTTTTTTAATTCATCTGGGTTGGAAAATACAAATTCTCCAAGTTTAGCTTTGTCAATTGTATTTCTTTTTATAAGGTCTGGAATTTTTGATTTAAACTCTTTAGATATTTGATTGATTAAATCCTTTTTTATAAAGGCCTTTTTGACCTCTTTGTCTGAATCGAAAACTTTAAATCCTAGTTCTCTAATAATTTTCGTAATTGTTGATTTACCACTTCCGATATTTCCTGTAATTGCAATTTTAATCATCTTTTTAGTATTTTAATAATTTCATTGATGTGCGAATCTTCTGGCATTATTCCAAACCACCTATAAAATGATTCTGCAGCTTGACGAGCAAGCATGTAAAATCCATTTGTATTTTGTAGTTTATTGTCCACTGCCAATTTCATAAGTGGTGTAAGGGAAGGTTCATAAACTATGTCATAAACTAATGATTTTTTATTCATTGAAGTAAGATCTATAGCAAGTGGGTTCTTTCCATCCATCCCACATGAAGTGCAATTTACAAGCAAATCGACATCATTAATTGAGCCGGAGCCCGGCGATGTAGTTTCGAAAATTTTTTTTGATTGGATAAATTTTTCAAAATGCTTAATTAATTTTATGCCTGAAGATTTTGTTCTATTAACAATTCTTATAATATTTGGATTTAAATCAATTAAACTTGAAACAATTCCGTAGGCAGCTCCTCCCGCTCCTATACACATCACATTGGTATTTGAATTGATATTAAAACTTATATCTTTCTTTAGAGACGATATGAATCCAATCCCGTCTGTATTTGCGCCAATTATCCTGTCTTTAACCATGTAAACTGTGTTTATTGCATCGCTTCGTAAGGCAGATTCTTCGACTTCATCTACAAAATCTTTTATTATTTTTTTATATGGTATTGTAATATTTAAACCTTGAATCTTACCATCTCTTACCTGTTGCATTAACCCCTTTATGTCCGTCTCATCTACTTCTAACTTGTTATAACTTGCATTGAGCGAATATTTTTCAATCCAAAAATTGTGTATTGTTGGTGATCTCGAATGTTTAATCGGCTTTCCTATAACAAATAATTTACTTTTCATTTTTGATCTTTTTTATTAAATCTTGTATCGGGAATCCTAAGATCGTTTCTTTATCTCCTTCAATTATCCTAAGAAACTTATACTTTGAATTCTCTTCAATTTTATATGATCCAACTGTTGTGAGGACAGTTTTCTTATTGTTTTTCACATATAATTCTATATCATTTTGGGAAATATTTGCAAAAAATAATGATGCCTCTTTTACCTGTTGGAAATACAATTTTCCTTTTTGTATTACATAAATAGAGCTATGTAATTTATGAGTTTTGTTTCTTAAAAATAACAATTTTTTCGTTGCCTCTTCAAGACTTTTTGGCTTGCTAAGCAGATTGTTTTCACATACCAAAATTTGGTCTGAAGCAATAATAGTTTCATTAGGGTAGTCTTTTAGAACTGACAAGGCTTTTTCTTTTGCTATTCTAAGGACTATTTCTTCAGGGTTTTTTTTCTGTGTTTTGAATTTTTCCTCTTCTGCACTATGAGAAACGTTTATGACTTTTGAAAAATATTGATTCAACATTATTTTTCTGACTTCACTTGAAGAGGCGAGAATAACTTTTGACAGTTTTGTGTGTTTCTTTTGTTTATCTTGTGCTACCACTTTTTTTTCTATTTTGTTCTTTTTTTTTCCACACGTTGCCTTTGTGTATTTCTTTTTTAACATTATAATAAACACTATTATTTTTCTTTTTTCCACTTTCTTTAATTCTGTTTTCTTTGCTTGTACGTTGTTAATCACATGTTTTCCACAAACTTATTACTTCATTTCTTGTTAGTAATCTGTTAATAAAGTTTATCAACTAAATTATATGTACAACAACAACAACAACCTTATAATCAATAAATAGAAATAGTAGATGACATTTGTTAATAAAAGGCCCATTTGGTTTATGCGGCAAGCTGGAAGGTATCTCCCCGAATATATGAAAATTAGATCTAAGAATTCGGATTTTCTCAAACTTTGTTTTAATCCTGACCTTGCTGCAGAAATATCACTTCAGCCGATAAGGCGATTTGACCTTGATTTCATTATTCTCTTTTCAGATATTCTTGTAATTCCGTACGCTCTTGGACAAGAGGTGAAATTTTTAAAAAATCACGGCCCCCATTTAAACAGTATTACTTCTAAAAAGGATCTTAATTACACGAATTTGAATAAATCCTTAGACAAGATTTCTAATATTTTTGAAACCATTAGAATACTTCATGCAAAAAAAAATAAAAAGAACTTAATTGGTTTTTGTGGAGGTCCCTTTACCGTTTTAAATTACATGATAGAGGGCGGCACATCTAAAACTCATAGTAAAATAAAAGCGTTTATAAAGAACAAGAGGGAACAAGCGAATGATATAATTAAAATAGTAACTGAGATTTCAATCGAATATTTGAAAAAGCAAATAGAGAGTGGAGCCAACTACGTCCAGATTTTTGAATCCTGGGCAGGGCTCTTAGAAAGGGAAGAATATATAGAATTTATTATAAAACCAAATCAACAAATTAGCGAAAAAATAAGAGAATTTTCCAAACATACGAAAATAATTCATTTTCCAAGAGGCTCTCGGAAGAATTATAAGATCTTCGCAGAAGAAGTTCAATGTGATGTATTGTCTCTAGATCAGACCTACCCAAAAGAATTGCCAAGGTATCTCAGAGAAAAAGGAATAACAGTTCAAGGAAATTTAGATCCGCAAGAACTATTAAAAGATGCAGATCGGGTCGAAGAAAAGACAAAAGAAGTTCTAGAAAAATTCAAAAGTAATAATCATATTTTTAATTTATCGCATGGGATTTTACCAAAGACAAAAATCAGTAATATTGAGAAAGTAATAAAAGTTGTGAGAGATTATGAAACTTCCAGATAAACACACGAGGCTTCCACAAAAAAAGACAGGAGTGCTCCTAATAAATTTAGGAACACCAGACTCAACAAATTGGTGGGATATAAGAAAATACTTAAAGGAATTTTTGTCCGACAAAAGAGTTATAGAAGTGAATCCGATCTTATGGCAGATAATTTTAAATCTCTTTATTTTGACATTTAGGCCCTCGAAAACAGCGAAAGCGTATCAGAAGATTTGGATGAAACGGCAAGATATGTCCCCGTTAAGATACTTTACGATAAAGCAAACAACAAATCTAAAAAGGAGAATGAAGAACAAGTTCATAGAAATAAACTACGCAATGCGATACGGAAATCCTTCGATAGCCAAAAGATTATCTGAATTAAAAAATAAAGGGTGTCAAGAAATGATCGTACTTCCTCTATACCCTCAATATGCAGCAGCGACAACAGCAACGGTGTGTGATGAAGTTTACAGATCACTTATGAAAATGCGATGGCAACCAAGTCTTCAAGTAATTCCACATTATGAATCTGAACCGCTATATATAAAAGCACTAGCTGTAAGTATTAAGAAAGTAATGAAGGAAATTGATTGGATTCCAGATGTCATAGTGGCGTCTTATCATGGGGTACCAAAAAAATATTTTGAAAAGGGAGATCCGTATCATTGTTATTGCCACAAAACAACGCGTTTATTAGTTGAACATATGAAAATTAATATACCAATAATAACAACGTTTCAATCACGATTCGGACCAGATGAGTGGCTAAAACCTTACACAGATGAAACAATTGACAATTTACCCAGCGAAGGAAAGAAAAAAATTCTTGTAATATGTCCAGGGTTCGCATCAGATTGCGTTGAAACATTAGAAGAAATTTCCATAGAAGCAAAGGAGAGTTTTATGGAGAATGGCGGAGAAAAATTTTCAACGGTACCGTGTTTAAATCACAACATAGAACACATAGATTTACTGGAATATTTGGTAAAAAAATATATAGTTAAAAGATAAAAGTGGAAATAAACTACTACAATTTATTAAAATTTTTTCACATTGTTTTCTTCACAACATGGATGGCCGGACTGTTTTACTTACCGCGACTTTATGTTTATCATTCTGGGACCAAAGCAAATTCGCCAGAATATAAGATATTCATAACAATGGAAAGAAAGCTGATGAAGTACATTATGAATCCATCTATGATACTAACCTGGTTCTTTGGCATATTACTTGTTTTGTACTTAGAGGTTTACAATCAGTTTTGGTTAAATCTAAAATTTGTTTTAGTCTTTCTTATATCTGTTTTTCATATGTACTGTGCGAAAATACGAAAAAATTTCGAAAATAATATTAATAGAAAAGATGATAAATTCTTTAGGTGGATCAATGAAGTTCCAACAATCCTTTTTTTACTAATCGTATTTTTAGTGGTTTTTCAACCAAATATTTGACAATGTAAATGGAATGAAATATAAATAAATTCTTCTCAACTTTCCCTGAATCACATGCACTTAAAAGACCTTAAATCAAAAACCCCGTCTGATTTATTAAAAATAGCAGAAGATTTAAAAATAGAAAATGCTGGAACCTTGAGAAAACAAGACATGATTTTCTCGATATTGAAACAGATGGCTTTAAATAATGATGCTATCTATGGCGAAGGCGTTTTAGAAATACTTCAAGATGGTTTTGGATTTCTTCGATCGCCCGATGCAAACTATTTGCCAGGACCAGATGATATTTACGTTTCACCTTCACAAATTAAACAGAACAGCCTTAGAACGGGCGATACAGTAGAGGGAGAAATGCGGGCGCCAAGAGAAACAGAAAGATATTTTGCGATTACCAAAATAGATAAAATAAACTTTGAGGAAATTCAAAAAACTAAACAAAGAATAAACTTTGACAACTTGACGCCTCTTTACCCTGAGGATCAGTTAAATATGGAAATAAACGATCCAACTGTAAAAGACACGACCAATAGAGTTATGGACTTAATTGCTCCACTAGGGAAAGGTCAGAGAGCTTTAATTGTTGCGCCGCCTCGTACCGGCAAGACAGTTATGCTACAGAACATTGCACATTCAATTACAACAAATCACCCAGAAGTTTACCTTATTGTTCTTTTGATTGATGAAAGACCAGAAGAGGTTACAGACATGATCAGATCAGTTAAGGGAGAAGTAGTGTCCTCAACTTTTGATGAACCAGCTGTCAGGCATGTTGCTGTGTCTGAAATGGTTATTTCAAAAGCCAAAAGATTGGTTGAACACAAAAGAGACGTGGTTATTCTTTTGGACTCTATTACACGTTTGGCAAGAGCATATAATACCCAGGTCCCAAGTTCAGGAAAAGTTCTTACAGGTGGTGTAGACGCAAATGCATTGCAAAGGCCTAAAAGATTTTTTGGTGCTGCAAGGAATATTGAAGAAGGAGGTTCCCTCACGATAATTGGAACAGCTCTTGTAGATACAGGTTCAAGAATGGACGAGGTAATATTTGAAGAATTTAAAGGGACTGGTAATTCTGAAATTATTTTGGACAGAAAACTATCTGATAAAAGAGTTTTTCCATCAATAGACGTAACAAAATCAGGAACAAGAAAGGAAGAACTATTGGTTTCAAAAGAAGATCTTTCAAAAATGTGGATATTAAGAAAGATTCTTATGCCAATGGGGGTTACAGATTCAATGGAGTTTTTGCTAGAAAAAATTAAAAATTCAAAAAATAACGGTGATTTTTTTGAATCAATGAATTCTTAATGAAAATCATTAGCTGGAATGTTAATTCAGTAAGAGTCAGAATTAATTATGTTAACGAATTGTTGCGTACGGAAAAGCCTGATTTTTTATGTTTGCAAGAAACAAAAATTATTGATGATAAATTTCCAAACAAGAGTTTTGCAGATCTAGGTTATTTCTCATATTTTTTCGGCATACCTTCTTACAACGGAGTTGCAATTCTATCAAAAAAAAAACTTATTAGTACAGAAAAACATGATTTGTGCAACAAATTAGATGCAAGAATAATATCTGCAGAAACTTCTGATTTTGATATAATGTCAGTTTACGTTCCTGCAGGAGGGGATGTGCCGGACCCAAATACAAACCCGAAGTTTAGACATAAATTGCTTTTCTTGGATGAGTTGAATCAATTGTTAAAAAAAAAAAAAAAAATTATTGTGTGTGGCGATTTGAATGTTGCTCCTTATGAAGACGATGTTTGGTCCCACAAGAGTTTGATAAACGTTGTAAGTCATACAGAGATTGAAAGAGAAAAGTTAAAAAAAATTTTAGAGGACTGTAACTTAATCGACGCAGTCAGATACTTTATTAATCCTCCGCAAAACATATACACATGGTGGAGTTATAGATCGCCAAATTACAAAATTAGCAATCGAGGGAGAAGGTTAGATCATATTTGGATTTCAAAGCAAATTAAAAACAAATTAGTAAATTCTAGAATTCTAGACAAATACAGAAGTAAAGACAAACCATCAGACCACGTCCCTGTGTGCCTTGAAATGAAAAACTAGGGTGCTATAATTCTGCCCAATCTTTTTCCTCCTAATATATGAATATGAAAGTGAGGAATTTCTTGACCTCCAAAATCCCCTATATTAGAAATGATCCTATAACCTTTTTTTAATTTCAATATGTCGGCTATAATAGCTATAGATCTAATCATTGCCAAAATCGTTTTCTCCCCTGAACTTCTTGAAAAATCGTCAAAGCTACAATATTCTTTTTTCGGAATAATAACAACATGGATAGGTGCCTGAGGATTTATATCTTTAAATGCATAGACTTCTTCTGTTTCGTAGACAGGATCAGAGGGAATTTCTTTTCGTAGAATTTTCCCAAAAACATTTTCTTTATTGTAGTTTTTTATATCAATCATCTTCCATCCTTTTTGCGAGGACCTTAATAACATCCTCAAAAGAGCTTCCGGAATATTCAAGGAGTACAATAAGATGAAAAATTAAATCAGCTGACTCCTCGAGAAGCTCATACTTCTCTTGGGCAAGAAAAGCTGAGACTGTTTCAACTGCCTCTTCGCCAACTTTATTCGCGATTTTGACCTTCCCCTTTTTTACTAATTTTGAGACGTAAGAGTTTTCAGGCATTTCTAAAATTCTTTTTTTGACTATTTTAGAGAGAATTTCTAATGTTTCATTTTTCATATTATTTATCCAAGTTATCAATTCTGACGTTAATACTTTTTGACTTTAAATATTTTTTTACTTGTTTAATAGTGAGTTCTTTAAAGTGGAAAACAGATGCTGCTAACACAGCAGAAGCTCCTCCTAATTTAATGCCATCAAAAAAATCTTTCAAACAACCAACTCCACCTGAAGCAATAACAGGTATATTCACAGCACTCGATATAGTAGATGTTAATTCCAAGTCAAACCCGTTTTTTGTTCCATCCCTATCCATTGAGGTGAGAAGAATCTCGCCAGCCCCTCGTTTTTCAATATTTTTAGCCCAAGATATTGCATCAATCCCTGTATCAACTCTACCCCCATTTATAAAAACATTCCAATTTTTTGATTTTTTTTTTGCGTCAATTGCAACAACAATACATTGATTCCCAAATTTTTTAGAAGATTCATTTATCAAAGATGGATTTTTAATGGCAGCACTATTTATAGAAACCTTATCTGCACCAGCCAAGAGGAACTCTTTTATGTCCATAATATTTTTTACACCACCTCCAACTGTAAGTGGTACAAAGCACTTTTCTGCTGTTTTTGAAATTACATCTATCATTGGTCTTCTTCGTTGATGTGTAGCTGTTATATCTAAAAAAGTTATTTCATCTGCACCCTCGTCGCTGTATGCCTTTGCTTGTTCAACAGGATCTCCTGCGTCTCTTAAAGATAGAAAATTAATTCCTTTTACAACTCTTCCAGCATCAACGTCAAGACATGGAATAATTCTAATTTTTAACAAACTATGTCTCCAGTATTTTAATGGCCTCTTCAACAGAAAATTTTTTTTCGTAAATTGCTTTCCCAGAAATAACACCAATCAAGTTTTTATTTTTAATTTTTTTTAACTTTGTTAAATCTTTTAAATCCGCCACGCCACCGGAGGCAATAATATTTATTTTTGTTAAACTTAAAAGTTTCTTTAGTTGTACAAAATTTGCACCTTCCATAAGACCGTCCTTTTCAATATCTGTGAAAATTATACTAGAAACCTTGGTGTTTTCGTATAATTTCAAGAAATTTTCAAAATTAATTTTTGATTCTTTTGCCCAGCCCTCAGTTGCGACAAATTCATTTTTAGTATCAAGGCCTATGGCAATTCTTCCTGGAAATTTTTCACATACTTTCTTTACGAAAGGAGGGTCTGTAAGGGCGATTGTACCTAAAACAATCCTGTCTATATTATGATCTAACAATTTCTGTATGGTTTTTAATTGGCGTATTCCACCTCCAACCTGTATTTTTGATTTTACATTATTTCTAATGCGCAATATTACATCCATATTTCTACTTATACCGTTAAAAGCACCGTCAATGTCAACAATATGAATCCATTTAGCGCCTGCCTCACAGAATTTCTTTGCCTGCTTTACTGGGTCATCGCCATAAATTGTAAGTTTATCTAATTGTCCTTTTTTTAATCTTATGAATTGACCGTTTTTTATATCGATAGCCGGGTAGAAATGCATTACTTTATCCCTGTTCCAAAAAAGTTTTGAGAAAGGCAAGTCCAAAATAGTGACTCTTTTCAGGATGAAATTGAGTTCCGATAATATTTTCTTTTGAGATCATTGCAGTTATTTCCTCACCATAACATGTTGTGATCACTTTCTCATTTGCATTCTTATTTTGAAAATTATAACTGTGAACAAAATACGCAGATATATCATCAAGGTTTGTCACTTTCATTTTTTTTAACAGACACTTCGTGAATGCAGTCTCTTTTAAAAATTTAAGAGTATTCCAACCCATATGAGGAATTTTTAAGTTATTGTTTTGATTGTTGATTTTTTTAACTTCCCCACTGATCCAGCCCAACCCAGAAAACTCGCCGTTTTCATAGCCTTTTGTGGCTAGCATCTGCATTCCAACGCAAATTCCAAGAAAAGGTTTTTTCTTTTCTAAAACCATCTCCTCAAGGTAACTTCGGACCTTGGTTTTTATTAAGCCATTAAGACATGATTCAAATGCCCCAACTCCAGGCAAAATAATATGAGTCGATTTTTTTAAATCCTCAATTGAGGATGAGACTAAGATTTTACAATCTTGTTTTTCTGTAACTTTTTTAATTGCATTATGCACAGATTTCAGATTGCCTGTGCCATAGTCAATGATTAAGACATTTTTCATTTATCTGCTTTCAGTTAAAAACTTTATAATTGCATCCTCCTTTGAATTTGCAACTACATGTTTAAGAGGTTTAAATTTTCTCTTAATTAACTCTTGAATGTACAAATCTCTTGCAAATTTACCCCAAAATAAGCTTGAGGCAATTGAAGATATAACAAAAAAATATTTTAGATCATAGACTGATAAAATAAAATTACAGTAGCTAAGAAATGCTATTCCAATTGCAGAATACACCCATAATTTTCTAAAAAGCCCCCAAATTGGTCCAAGAAAAAATGCAAGAATAGAAAAACCAGTTTTAACTACAATTAAATCTTTATCTAAGTTGTTTTTAAGAATACAGTAGGTAATCATTTAAAAGCTCCTCAAACTAATTATAAAGATCCTTTAGTCGAGGGTATCTCGTCTGTTCTTTTAAAGTCAATGGATACAGCCTCTCTGAGAGCTCTAGCCAAACCTTTGAAGCAAGATTCTATGATATGATGATTATTTTCTCCATATAAATTTTCTACATGTAATGTTATTCCAGAGCTTTGAGAGAAAGCCTGAAACCATTCTTTAAAAAGCTCAGTGTCCATTTCACCTAACTGAGAAATTGTAAAGTTTACTTTCCAAACTAAATATGGCCTGTTGGAACAATCAACAACAACTCTTGACAAAGTTTCGTCCATGGCAGATAAGGCTTGACCAAATCTTTTAATTCCCTTTCGATCTCCAAGCGCCTTATTCAGTGCTTCCCCGAATGCTAATGCACTGTCCTCTGTTGTGTGATGAAGGTCAACATGCAAGTCACCTTTAGCTTTAATTGAGATGTCAATCAGGCTGTGTTTAGAGATTTGATCCAGCATATGATCAAGGAAACCTATGCCAGTTTTAATATCGCTTTTACCTTTGCCATCTAAGTTTACTTTAACTTCTATGGTTGTTTCTTTGGTTTTTCTGTTTACAGAATATTTTCTCATATGAAATGTTTTTGAATATCAATTCCTGAATATATAGATTATAATAAAATTATCAATGAGGCTCTAAATTTATGAATCACAAGAATTTTAATGAAAAATGGTATGGTACAACAGTAGTTTCAGTTAGAAGGGACTCTGAAGTTGTTATTGCAGCTGACGGACAAGTAACACTTGGCGATACAGTGATGAAGGCAAATGCGCGAAAAGTTAGATCTCTTGCTGGAGGCAATGTAATTACTGGATTTGCAGGGGCAACGGCAGATGCATTTTCACTTTTTGAAAGATTAGAATCGAAGTTAGAAAAGCATTCCAACAATCTTATGAGATCATGCGTTGAGCTAGCTAAGGACTGGCGGACGGATAGATATCTTAGAAGGTTAGAGGCAATGATGCTTGTTGCAGACAAAGAAGTAAGCTTAATACTAAGTGGTACAGGAGATGTTCTTGAACCCAAAGATGGATTAATGGCTATAGGATCAGGTGGAAACTTTGCATTAGCAGCTGCAAGGGCAATGTTTGATTCCAAGCTTAAACCAGAGGAAATAGCAAAGAAAAGTCTTGAAATTGCAGCAGAATTATGTATCTACACCAATAATAATATTATTGTTGAAAAAATCAAATGACATCATTCACTCCCAGAGAAATTGTATCAGAACTAGACAGATTTATTGTAGGACAAAAAACAGCAAAACGAGCAGTGGCAATTGCGCTGAGGAATAGGTGGCGAAGACAACAAATAAAAGGATCACTCAAAGACGAAGTTTTACCTAAAAACATTTTAATGATTGGACCCACAGGAGTAGGAAAAACAGAAATAGCAAGAAGATTAGCAAAACTTGCAGACGCTCCCTTTATAAAAGTTGAAGCAACAAAATTTACTGAAGTTGGTTACGTAGGAAGAGATGTTGAGCAAATAATTAGAGATTTGCTTGAGGTATCAATAAATAATAATAGAGAGAGCTTAAAAAATGAGATAAAAGCCAAAGCTGAAGTCAATGCTGAGAAAAGAGTAGTGGATGCTTTAGTAGGCACTTCAGCCTCAAATCAAACTAAAGAAAAATATAAAAAGATGCTGAGAGCTGGGGAATTAGACAACCAAGAGATAGAGATCGAAGTATCATCAAAGAGCCCCTCTCCGTTTAAGTCAATGGAAATTCCAGGCATGCCTGGTGGTTCTATGGGTATGATAAATTTAGGAGAAATTTTTGGTAAAGGTTTTGGTCAAAAAAAAGAAAAGAGAAAACTCTCTGTTAAAGAATCTCATGAAATTCTTTTAGATGAAGAGTCAGAGAAATTAATTGACCATGATAATTTAATAAAAAGAGCAGTTTTTAATGTTGAAAACGACGGGATTGTTTTTATTGATGAAATAGATAAGATTTGTGGAAAAAATTCTGGCACTTCAGCTGAAGTTAGCAGAGAAGGTGTACAAAGAGATTTATTACCTCTGATAGAAGGTTCAACAGTTTCGACCAAATATGGGTCAGTTAAGACAGATCATATCTTGTTTATAGCTTCAGGAGCATTCCATGTTGCTAAACCTTCTGACTTACTACCCGAATTACAAGGTCGTCTTCCAAATAGGGTTGAGCTAAAAGCGTTGGGGAAAGATGATTTTATTAGAATATTAAAAGAGCCTGAAAATAATCTAATAAAACAGTATGTAGAGCTCATTTCTACAGAAGGTGTAAATCTAAACTTTTCGGAAGATGCCATATCAGAGGTTGCTTCAATTGCTACTAGAGTTAATGATGAGGTTGAAAATATAGGAGCAAGAAGACTTCACACAATTTTAGAAAAGATTCTCGAGGACATTAGTTTTGCTGCATCTGATAAGAAATCAGATAAAATAGATATTGACAAAAAGTATGTTGTTGATCAAATTGGCGACATTTATAAAGACACAGATTTAACAAAATTTATTTTGTAAGCTTTTTCAAATAAACAAGAAATGCACCTTCACCCCCCATATTTGATGGAGCGTGATCAAACCAAATTATTTTCTTTGATAATGCCAGTGAGGTTAACCAAATTGGTATTTTTTCCTTTAATACTCCAGTTCCCTTCCATCTATCCTCAACAAACAACCTTTTCCCTTTTCCAGTTATGATTAATAAAAGTCTTTGGTTATTTTGGGAATTGTAATTTACAAACTCATAGACCATCTTTTTAGAATCTTTAATATTATTGCCATGAAGATCAAGTGAAGCAGAAATTCTGATTCTTTTCTTTTGAATCTTTCTTAAGATATTTTTTTCTAAAGCCCCCCAACTCTCAGAAACTTTGATATCCATAAGATCAATGTCTTTGTTAGTGTTTTCTATTTTCGATGTTTCTAATGTTTTTTGTTGTTTACGTATTATTTTTTTTTGATCTTTTAATGGATTTACGGTTTTTTTAAAATGTTCCCAATCATTGTCATTCATTTAATTACTATAAGGAATAAATGCATGTAAATAAATTTTTTTTTTGAGGATTCCTGCCTTTTTCTCAGCAACTTCCCCACTTCCAAAAAACAAATCAGCTCTATTGGGACCAATAATGGCCCCGCCAGTATCTAAAGAAATCACCGGTAAAATAGATTCATTTTTTTCCATCTGAATGAAAAAAGGCAAACCCAAGGGGTAAATATTTTTATCGACTGCTACACTTAAATTTGGTTCTAAAGGAGTTCCAAATGCCCCGATTGGATTTTTATCTTTTCTAAATGACATTTCTTTAAAAAAAATAAACCTTTTATTCTGATGAAGAATTTCTTTAGATAAAGTTGGGTTTGTTCTCAGCCACTTTTTTATTGTGAACAAGTTTACATTATTCTTACTAAGGTAGTTTTTTTTAATCAGTATTTTTCCTACCGATGTGTAGCTCATGTCGTTGTTTCCATTATATACTAGTTTTACCTTTTCTTTATTTGGGAACTCTCCAATTCCAGACCCTTGTATATGAAGAAAAAATAGGTTTATTTCGTCATCAGTCCAAAGAATAGCATCTTTTTCACTAAAATTTTTTTCAATGAAACTTCGAGATTTATTTATATAGAAATTATTTTTGTTTAGTATTGGAAATTTATAAAAACTATCTCGATTGCGAGAGACCCTAATGATTGGTTCATAATATCCAGTTAACAACCCAGAATTTTCTTGAATTTTTTTAAATTTAAAATTTTTTATTATAAATTTTTTAAAATCTTTTGCTGATTTATTTTCCTCAAGAATTATGCACTTTTTCCTCCATTCAGTTGGCTTTCCAAATTTATGCTTAAAGTTCTTGTTTAAATTTTTGTAAAATTTATTTGAACTGCAAACATTTCGGAGTTGATTGGAGAAAAGAGTTACTTGTGTGTCGCTTAATTCTAAAATTTGTTTATTAGAAATTTTGGAGGAAAGTGCCTGGCTATCTAAGAAATTTACAAAAAAATAAATAAGTAAAAATTTAATTTTAATTTTCTTCAATTTCCTCTAGAATCCAATTTGGATCTTTACTTTTTAAGTTTTTAGAGAATGTCCAGATCTCTTTAATTTGTAAAATTTGGTTGTTGTCGCCGTCAATCACCTCGTCATTAGAATTTTTTGTAACTTGTACTTGCTCTGAATCAAATAGAATCTTGAAATAAGCAACATACTTCTTTTCTAGATTTACAGCTTTAATTTCAGGGTTTTTTACACTTATTACTGTAATTTCAAGCGTTTCTTTGTTCTTTGCTCTTTGATTTATTTGATCTTCAAATGCTTTATAGATATTTTTACTTACTAATTTTTCTAAAGCTTTCAGATTATTTGCAGAATACTCTGTCAAAATATATTCAAAAGCTTTTTTGGCACCATCGCAAAAAGAACTCATATCAAATTTATCGTCTATTTTTAAGATTTCATTAATTGCAGAATTTATTTTTTTATTTGAATGAAGATTTTTTTTAACACTCTTGTTCGATTTGGCAGCCTTTTGATCAGAGACGGAGTCAGGTTCAGATTCGTTAAATGCATTTTTTCTTTGAGTAAATTTTTCAACGATATCACTCTCATTTCCTGTTTTTTTACCAAGGACGTTACGCAACCTGTTAATTATGAAAACCGCAATCATTGCTAAGATCAATATATCAATGTAAGGGATGTTATTCATTTTACTTCATCTAATTATTTTATGGCTTGATGTCATGTTTTTATGTATTATAAGTCTTTATATTTAAAAAGTAACTTAAATATGGCTGAAAAAAAAAAAAATTCAAATTCTAATAATATTAATTTAAAATTTTTGATAAATGCTCAATATCTTAAAGACTTATCGTTCGAAAACCCTCAGGCACCCGACTCTCTCAAAAACATAAAATCAAGTCCCACTTTTAAGATTGATGCTGATGTAAAGTCCAAAGAGTTGAAAGATCACGGTAAAAATATATTTGAGGTTGAACTTTCAATCAAATGTGAAACAAAATCAGAGGATACAATTTTATTTTTAGTCGAAGGTGTTTATAATGGCATTTTTACAATTGAAAATGCTAATGAGGAAATATTGGATAAAATCCTTCTGATCGAATGTCCTAAATTTTTATTTCCATTTTTAAGATCTATAATAGCTAATTGTACAAGAGAGGCAGGCTTTCCGCCCCTGATGATTGCTCCTCTAGATTTTATTGGCATGTATCAAAATAGAAAAAAATAAGTTGAAAATAAATTTTCAATCGCAATTTATATAATGGATGAAATATGATGCGGTTGGCAGAATACCAACTGCATCTCAAATTTTATACGTTTTCTTTTTAGAATTGTTAAGATTCAGTCCAATTTTTTTAAAGCTTTCCGTTATTTCGGTCGTTGTATGGCCTTGATTCCACCTTTTAATAAACTCTTTAATATTTTCTTGATTGAAACTAAGTTTTTCCTCTGATTGTTTTTTAGGAGACATCTTTTTCCTTGAAATTTTTTTGTTTAGTATCTCCCATACGTCCTCAATTTCTTGAATTTCTCTCTCTTTTATAAAGTTTTCTATAATGAAATTGAGTCTTTTAATTTCATTTTCCAATCTCTGGTTTTCATTTTTTAAACTATTCAAATGTTCTTTTATTTTGTGGAGGTCAGACTCTTTAATAACAGATATTTTGTGTTTAAATTTTTCGAAACACTTATCCAATTTCTCCAATATCAACTCTTTAAGCAATTTAATATCTAATTCGTTATATTTATAATGACTTTTGTCGCTTAATTTCGATAGTTTATCTAATGATAGAATGATTTGGTTTAGCCTTTTTCTAGATAAAACAGCAAAGCTACAAAGTTTAAATAACACCCTATCATCATCGGACCAGTGTATCCTTGGTTTATACCTGAATTTATTTAAAACTGACTGTGCCTTTGCAAAAGACACTTTAAACGCCTTATTCATAATCTACTTAATTTCCAAATACTATATTTCTATAATAATTAAAAACAATTATATATAGTATCGTCTAAAATGCTATATATTTTTTTTATTATATAATTCTTTATGGCGGCTTAAATAGTTATGCCTTTTTATTAAGATTTTCGAGGTCAATTTTAATTGTTGAATTTAGATTTGTAAGCCTCACGTAGGTCGACCTCAAAATTGCTCTAATAAAAAAAGATGTTTTATTATAGTCATCAAGCAAGTTTTTTTTTGGAATCAGCAATGCTTTAGATTCTTTTAGAGTAATTGCAGTAACCGTTCTTTTTGTATTTAAGAGTATTGATAACTCGCCAAATACTTCATCTTCATTAATAAACCCGACTCTTGTGCCTTTGTCAGATATAATTTCAACTTCGCCTTTGGTCAGAAGGTAGGCAAAGTCTGGCTCATCTCCAGTTTTGTGAATTATTTCACCGACTTTCCATGAAATGTTTTCTTCACCCATATCCAAATACTCTTTATACAGTGATTGTATCTGGATGAGAATTAAATGTAAATTTATAACAATCTTTAGTGGAGCGGGAAACGAGATTCGAACTCGCGACCCTCACGTTGGCAACGTGATGCTCTACCACTGAGCTATTCCCGCACATTTCCAACACATAATATACTTAAATTACTATTTTTAAATAATAAAATTGTTTTTTTTTTAAATAAGTCTTTAATTATTATCAAATTTGAAACATATTGTATAATATGTTGTACAGTTTTGAACATACTTTGGAAGAGTTGCCTAAAACAATACCCCTCTTTCCTCTCAATAAAGTTTTACTCTTACCGAGAGCTAAACTCCCCCTTAATCTTTTTGAAAACAGATATTTACATATGCTAGACTACGCTCTTGCTAATAAAAGAATAATTGGAATGATTCAGCCAAAAGAAAAAGTGTTGAAAGACTCTGATATTAAGAATCCGAAACTTTACGATGTTGGTTGCTCTGGAAGAGTAACTGCATTTTCAGAAACTAATGATAGCAGATACGAGCTTATTCTTAAAGGTGTATGTAGATTTAGAATAATCAAAGAAAAAAAGTTAACTAATGGCTTCAGATCAGCAAACGTAGAGTGGGAAGAATATCGAAAAGATTTTGATGCTCTAAGTTTATTGGGACAAAAAAAGAGGAAAGATTTCGAATCGTTATTAAAGGTTTTTCTTAAAAAAATTTCCATTGATGCAGACTGGGAAATGGTTCAAACAACAAACGATGAAGACTTGGTAAACATGATTAGCATGTGCTGTCCCTTCGATGTGAGTGAGAAACAAGCACTTTTGGAAGCTAAGACACTTGATGAAAGGCTAGATGTTCTTACTTCTTTAATGCAAATGGGTTTAAACGATAACAAAATAGTTAGTTCTGGCAATCCGTCGTGAGAGAAAATGATTTCGATATAAAGTGGCTAGACCTGCTTGTTTGTCCCAAAACAGGGCAGGAATTAACATACGACAGTAAAAAAAAATTATTGCTAACTAAAGATAAAAAAATATCTTACGCAATAACAGACGGTATCCCAAGACTTATTGACGACTAACATAAATGATCCCAAAATCAGTAACGCTAAATAGAAATAAAAAAAGTATTCAGTTAGAGTATCCTAACAACAAGTTTCTTTTACTTACTTCGTCATACTTAAGAGCCTGCAGTCCTTCTGCAGAAAATAAAGACAAACTTAGAAAATCAGATGTGAGAGAGAGGGAAAAAGCTTTCCATTTTGTAATGATTAACAAAGTAGAAGCTGTTGGTAACTACGCAATTAGGATAATATTTGATGATGGACACAGCACCGGTATCTTTAGTTGGGAGTATATTTATAATATCGGCTCTAGGCTTCAAGATTCCTGAGCCCCATAGCAAACAACATACTTTGATTTTTAAGAAAGTTTGATTGAGAAAATATCCTTAGACCAGTTTTCCTTAAAAGACTTTTGAATTTTCCTGAACCTGAGAATAGACCATTTAAGTTGTGAGTTGCATTCACAAGTAAAGTTTTATCTATTTTTCTCATATTCTCATATGACTTCATTAAATTTAAATTGAAAGGTTCAAGCCCGAGCTCCTTTGATTTTGCTAGAGTTTTAGCCAAAATAAATGCATCCCTTAATCCAAGATTAAATCCCTGTCCGGCTATTGGATGTATTGCTTGGCATGCATCTCCAATTAAAACTATATTCTTCTTAAAAATATCATAGCAAGAAAAGACATTTAATGGATATTTTTTAACTTCAGAAAGATTTATCAGTTTTCCAAAAAAATTATCATACTTTTTTTCAAATTCTTCTTTAAAATTTTCTTTAAAGTTTTTATCAGTAGCTACTTTGGTGTCAACAGTCCAAACAATTGAAGATTGATTTATTTTTGAATTATTGACAGGTAATACTGCTAAAGGCCCAGTTGGAAAGAATCTTTCTAAAGCTACTCCATGGTGTTTATTCGAATGCGAAATATTAAATACAAATGCAGTTTGTTGGTAATCATGGTAATAATATTTGATGTTAGCATGGTATCTAGTTTTAGAAAATCTTCCATCTGCCGCAACTAGCATCTTGAAATATAAATCAAAATTCTTTGTTTCTAAAAAGCTATTATCAATGTCTTCGTTATTAATGTTAATTATTTCTGTACCGTCTTTAAATGAAACATATTTTGACTTTAGAACTTCGTTTAAAAGAGTTTCTCTTATTAGTTTATTATCGACAATAAAACCTAATGGACCTTCTCTGAGATTTTTATAATTAAAATTTATATCATGAGAACCCAACCCTTCTGAGACAAAAATTTGATTAATTGGTTGAAATGCATTTTTTAATTTCTTCCAAATTCCTAGTTTTCTGAATATTCTATAAGATCCTTGAGAAATAGCAGTTGTTCTATTATCTTGTTGCGCAAATAGTGACCTTTTATCATTCTTATCAATAATGCATACTTTAATTTTTCTTTCTGCCATTAAAAGAGCAAATGTTAAACCTATCATTCCGGCACCACATATAATTATTTCATGATGATTTTTAGTCATAAATTTTTAAATATGATTTTAATTTAAATTTAATATAATCAAATTATCGAATGAATTTTAAAATTAAAGAAAATTTAAAAAAAACTGGGTTTTTCATCTTTTTCATGGTGTTAAGTATTTCCATATTTTTATCTTTAGTAAGTCAATCAAGCGGTGACAACACCTTATTAAAGTTTGATTCTTTATCTAGTGGTTCAAAAAACATTTTTGGTTACTTTGGAGCAGTCCTCTCAGATGTATTAATTAAGATTTTTGGTGTAAGTTCATACCTTTTCTGCATTTTTTTTTTAAATAATGCTATTAAAGTATTTAGTGAAAGAAATTCACAATGGGTCACCTGGAATTTTCTTCCATTTTCGATTCTGTTAACTTGTTTTTTTGTCGAATATTTTAAGTTTAGTATTCAAGATTACAATTTCTCATCTGGTATTATAGGAATTAGCCTGAACTCTTACTTTACCCACTTTTTTGGTAATTTAGACTATGTTAACTATTTAATTGCCTCACTCTTTACATTTTATTTTTTTTCAATATGTTTCACTTTTAGTATTGGTTTTAGCCACATAAGAAAAATATCCTACGTTTTTTTAAAGTATGGCTATTATTTGATATTTTTCATTTGTAAGGCTTTAAAAATATCAATAAAGAAAGATTTGGAATTTTTTTCAGAATTTAAAATTAATTCTAATAGACAAGTTACAAATTCTAAGACAAAAAAATTTAAGAAAGCTGTCGTTTCTCGACGTGTTTCAGATGATTACACTTTTCCGTCAATTGAGTTATTAGAGATGGAAAGAAAGATCCCAGGAATAGAAGCTGAAAACAAGAAAAATGCTGAATTAAACACTTCATTGCTGGCAAACGTTTTAAATGATTTTAAAATAAGTGGAGATATAACAAATGTTAGACAAGGCCCTATTGTAACCTTATTTGAATTAACTCCTGCACCAGGCACTTTGTCCTCCAGTGTTATTCGTTTGTCTGATGATATAGCAAGGTCAATGAGTGCCAAATCTACAAGAATTTCAACCATACCCGGAAAAGACGCAATTGGAATTGAAATTCCAAACAAGCAAAGACATACGGTTTTTCTTAGAGAATTAATTGATGATGAAGCATTTAAAAAAAATTCCTTAAAATTGCCTCTTGCTCTCGGAAAGGACATATTTGGCAACCCTGTAATTGTTGACCTTGCGAAAATGCCGCATCTACTTGTTGCGGGTACTACAGGCTCAGGAAAATCTGTTGGCATTAATGCCATGCTTTTGTCTTTGCTTTATTGTTTGCCTCCTGAAGAATGCAGGTTAATTTTAATAGATCCTAAGATGTTAGAATTATCAATTTATCAGGATATTCCTCATTTATTAACCGAGGTCGTAACTGATCCTAAAAAAGCAATAACTGCTCTTAAATGGACAGTGAAAGAAATGGAAAAAAGGTATCAGTTGATGACACATTTAGAGGTTAGGGAGATTGATGATTATAATAGAAAAGTAAAAAAAATATTAGAAACAGGCCAGGTTGTCTTTAAAGAAATGCAAATCGGTTATGATTCTGAAACGGGCAAACCAGTTATGGAAAAAAAAGCTTTAGATTTAGCAATTTTTCCCAATATTGTAGTAGTTGTAGACGAATTAGCCGATTTGATGATTACGTCCGGCAAAGAAATTGAAGGTGCAATACAGAGACTTTCACAGATGGCAAGGGCTGCTGGCATACATTTAATTGTTGCTACACAGCGCCCTTCTGTAGACGTTATTACTGGAACTATAAAGTCAAATTTTCCTACAAGGATAAGTTATAAAGTTGTAAACAAAATTAACAGTAGAACAATATTGGAGGAACAGGGTGCTGAACAATTGCTTGGTCAGGGTGACCTTCTAATTACAATGTTAGGAGAGAGTTTATTGAGAGTTCATGGTCCATTTGTAAAAACTGAAGAGGTTCAATCAGTTGTAAATCATCTAAAGAAACAAGGAGAACCAGAATATTTACAGTCAGTGACCAAAGACGAAGAGGAATCGGAGAATTTTAATTTAGGATTTAACAACACTGGGGATGAACTTTACGATAAGGCAGTATCAATTGTATGTAGGGAAAAGAAAGCCTCAACAAGCTTTATCCAGAGACACTTACAAATTGGTTATAATCGTGCAGCGAGAATAATTGAAAAAATGGAATCTGAGGGGATTGTAAGCCCCGCAAATCATGTTGGTAGAAGGGAGGTTTTAGTTGGGAAAGAAAACTAAGTATCTCATATTTTTTTTTGCTTTCATTTTTTCACAATCTTGTAGCCCTGTATCATCTATAGTTTCAATGACTGCAAATGCAGGTATTTCGAGTAAGGGTTTTTCTGCTTCTGTTGATGATACATTCTTAAAGACAAAAATCCTTACAAAAATATCAACCGAAAATCTATCTAATTTAACTGATATTGCGGTAAGCGTCTCATTAGGTGAAGTTCTACTTACTGGTTATTCGAGTGATCAGATTAGCAGACTTAAACTTGTTGAGAATGTTATGAAAACTGAAGGTGTGAAAAAAGTTTATAATGAAGTACAAATAAATCCAACTGTTTCTTTTACTGATAGAACGGAAGATGCGTTATTTGAATCTAGATTAATAACCAGAATGTTATTCAAATCGGGAATCAATAGTAATAATTTTAGTCTAGATGTCGTATCAGGAAACGTTTATATTATAGGGCTTGCAGACGATCTAGAAGAAAAAACAACTGTTGAAAGATTCTTTTCGGAAATGGATGATATTAGAAAATTGATAACAATAATAAATATAAAAAAAAAGGATGAAAAAATATAAAAACAAAAATGCTCTTTTTCAAATAGACAGTTTATCTCAGCTCAATCCTGAGACAGATTCGTCTTTAGATATAATAAAAGAAGGATTAAAACTTGGTTTGAATATTTGGATAACAAATCCAGATAATTTAACTTTTTATGCTGGAAGAATTTCTTTCTTAGCATCTAAAGTAAAAGACTCAAGTTTAAAATTATATAAATCAAAAAAAATATATTTAGAAAAGTTTGACTTTTTTTTTATTCGCCAAGATCCGCCATTTGATATGAGATATATTTCCAACTGTTATTTGTTAGAACTTCACAAAAAATTTAACAAGAAACCTTTTTTTATAAATGACCCTTCAGGAATTAAAAATTTTACGGAAAAAATATTCCCTTTATATTTTCACAGTTTCATGCCTAAAACTATGGTGTCATCAAGTGTTAAGGATTTGGTATATATGTTTAAAAAACATGATACATTGGTTTTTAAACCTCTTTATTGCAAAGGCGGTGAAGATATATACAAATTTTCAAGAAAAGATAAACATTATCTGCGAACTTTCCAGATGTTGCTGTCTAAATACAAATCACCAGTTGTTATACAGAAATTTATTGAAAAGGTGAAATATGGAGACAAACGTGTGATATTAATTAATGGAAAAGCAGTTGGAGCTGTTAATAGAATACCTCAAAGTGGTGCTTTTAAGGCAAATTTGCATTTAGGTGGAAAGGCCTCCTCAACCAAGCTCACTAAGAAAGAAACTGATATATGCACTCTGTTGGGTAGTGCTTTAAGAGAAAACAAACTGTTTTTTGTCGGTATTGATCTAATAGATCAAAAACTAACAGAAATCAATGTTACATCGCCAACTGGAATAGTTCAGCTCAGGGAACTGTATAATGTGAACATATCCAAACTAATTTGGGGAGAGCTCATAAGTATTGTATAAATCATAATACTATATATTTTTGAAAATTTAAATCTTTAAAACATTATATATTAAATATTTTACCATATATTATTTTTAAGAGTTTTAAGCATTTCTCTATGACTTTCTTCTTCTTCAGGCGAAATTGTAGCACAAACAACTTTGTTATTGTCGTTGTTGAATGATTTAATTGTTTGTTTTGTATTTGATTCTATTTTGAGATTGAGAGTTTTTTGTTTTCCTCCCAGAAGTTCATTGTAAACTTGAAGTAAAAGAAAAGAATCGGTTAATGCACCATGCTTTTCTCTACTTTCTAGGCTTATACCAAATCTTCTGCATAAGGCATTTAAGTTATTTTTACTTCCTGGAAACTTTTTTTTTGCAATTTCTAAAGTACAAATTGTCGATTCGGAGTTAATTGGACTTGTGCCTGATCTTTTTAATGCATTATTGATCATTGTGATGTCAAACTGTGCATTGTGAATAATTAATTGAGATTCCCCAACAAATGACATAAATTTCTCAATTTCGTCTTGAAATGTGCTGAATTTTGAAAGAAATTCAGTACTTAAACCGTGTATTCTCTCTGATTCGCTGCTTATTTCAATTTCGTCAGGTTTGTAATATTGGTGAAATTTATTTCCTGTAAAAACTCCGTCTATTAATTCTAAACATCCGATTTCAATTATTCTGTCTTTCTCAAAATCCAAACCTGAGGTTTCTGTGTCAATAATTAATTGTCTCAATTACTTTTGTCTCCATTTAAATTTGCTGTAACTTTAAGTATCAATAACATCAAGTAATTTCAATAAAGAAAACATTTTTATAACTATCCTCGTTTATTTACTAATCGATCTGAGTGTATATTTGAAAATTCCATCCTATTCTTCAGCTGAAGAATCTCCTGAACCGCCGTCACCCCCCCCTGAGCTTCCTCCTGAGCTTCCTCCTGAGCTTCCGCTGGAAACACCCCCCCCTGGAGCTGCTGGAGCACCGCTACTTGGAGGTCCTCCTGCTGCAGTTGCAGCAGTGGGTGTAGTTGTCATTACAATTACTTTAGGAACGGCCTGTGTTGCTCCCGTAATGATTTTTTTACCTGATTTCGCTAGCTCATTTATTTTGTTTTCGATTTTTTTTAAAGCTTTAAATTTGGCTTTTAATTCAAATAAATATTCATGAGCTTCACCCAAAAGAGTATAGTTAGAAGAATCTCCACCCAATAATTTTAAACCATCAGTAGTTATTTTATTTAAACCTTCACGAGTCACTCTTACCCTAGTGGTTCCAGAAAGCTTGACATCATCACCCTTAATTTGATTTGTCATCCTTAATTGGCCTGATGAAAGTCTTACATTTCTGTTAATTCTATTAATTTTTCTTGAACCACTCAATTTTATTGGTTTCTTGTTAACTGTAATATTCTGTTCACTGCCAATTAAAGTATAATTGCTAGCTAATCCACCATTTAATCCATTAGACAAAGAAAGTCCTGCTGTTGAAGTTAAACTTGATCCTGACTGAGTATTTGCTGACGATAATGAGCCAGATCCATTGAGGGTAAGTGTCTCATTTCCAATGAGATTGCCTACATTTAAATCTGTAGCACTGACAATAGTGGTGCCATCGTAATTTCTTGAACCACTTAAACTAATTGGTTTTTGAGTTATTTCAGTATTGGTAATTGTTTTTGTAGTAGAGCTAGCTATTAGTCCATAAACATTACCGTGTCTATTATGTGATTTCGATGATATTGTGTAAGCAGCATCAGCTTTCACAACTGCACTATTACTCGCAGCTGCAGAGTTATAAGTGTAAGTTTGGTTACTAAGTGCAACATTAATGTTACTAGGTAGTCCGTTTGAACTAGTAACTGTTGACGTACCGAAGATTGCCGAAGATGTAGAGGAGGTTCCGTCATAAACTTTTTTAACCTTCATCGATGTTCCAGAAATATTTCCATATGTTTTTGTAAGTTCTCCAGGATCAAATCCTGTGAATATGCCGTTTCCAGACCCACTTATTGGATCACCATTAGTATAATTATATTGGATAAAATTAGCGGATTCGACATTACTAAAAGAATTGTCTGAAGATTTATTTAATCTTTTAATTCTCCAATTGGCGTTATTTCCCTGTGTGGTAATTGACGAGACTGCACCTATTTCGTATCCAGAAATATCAACAGTTGTTCCACTGTTATTGGATGCTGTAAGATTTGTACCAGTTATCTTCCCTATAGATGAATCACCTGTTGCATTTATAGCTCCGGCAGTGATTGTTCCTAATGAAATGTCTCCGGGTTGATCATTGGTAAGACCAGCTCCTCCATCCATAACTGCAGTCACTGTCCCGTTTCCTGCATTTATGGCTGCATTATTAGTTATATCCGCAGTTCCACTTCCTCTCTGTGAATCAACGACACCATAAGATGTTGATGTGTTGGCACGAAGTGTTAGGTCACCATTTGCAGTAGTTATATTAGAATTAATTGTTATATCACGTCCAGCAAGGAGCGAAAGATTTCCGCCAGAACTACCTGTCACGCTTATGGCGTTGAAAACTGAAATGTCTTGGTTTGCTCTTAAGTAAACATCGGTTCCTGCTGTCAATAAATCAGCTATTGTTGAACTTCCTATGGTATTTGAGGACGAGGAATCTGTTGCAAATGCATTTACAGTGCTAATGTCACCTCCAGTTATTCCAGTAAAAGCACCACTTGTAAACTCTAAATCATTGTGAAAATAAACATTTGTTCCATTGTCTGTAACTCCCTGACCAGGCCCTTGCCACCTAATTAACATTGCATCACCACCGGTTCTTTCACCAAAATAAGCAAGTATTGGATAGTAAGTGTCTGCTTGAAGAGTAAAATAGGAACTAAACCTTGTTCTTATTCCGTGCGGTCTGCTATTATCAACTCTCTCATTGCTTTTACTTCGAAGACTAATAAAATTTGACCAGTTGCTTGCTTGACTCGTATCAAATAGCCATAGCCAACTAGCATCATCACTTGAGGTTAGGAATCTGTAAGAACCTGTTGAAGGCGGTTTAAAGAATCCCCTCCATTCTGCTGAATAATATTCAGCAAAGTTTCTTCCAGGAGTGGTATAGTTTACTCTAGTAAAGTCATTAACAAACCTGTTTCTTATGCTTGAACTACTGTGTTGTGAACTGCCCCCAACAGTTCCAAAAAAACTTAAATTATCATTAAAGTAACCAGGATAAACTTGGGCTCTAAGCCCACTTGACAAACTCCCAGAACCGGAACTTCCATCAACAGTAATGTTCTTTGGGTCTAAAAGCAAAGTCCCATATTCCACACTCACGCGATCTAAATTAATGGTTCTGAGAAGATTTTTTGATGAAATCTCAACGAACCCTCCTTTTTCTTTGTTGTTAGAGGCAATTGTAATCTCAGAATTATTAGCATCTAAGTAACCATTCGCGTCTATTGAACCCATAAAATCAGTAGTCTCATCTGACCATATTATAGCAGTTCCACCTTGGCCAAAAGAGCTAGAAATATTTATATTTACATCGTAGTCAACAACAGTATTTTGAGCATTATTAATTTCATTTTGATTATCAAATCGATTAATAAATCCATGATATTCTTTCTGACTCACCGTTGACAACTTTTGGCCACCTAAATACTCACCACCAATTCTAACCTTACCCCCCTGATTAGAACCTTTGGCTGAAATATCAGCTGCCGCTACCATTACATTTTGTCCGGTAAAGTCAATGTTACCACCTTTGCCGAAATCCCCATCAGCCCTGAATTTTCCAGCAATCAGATTATTATGATTAGCATATAGTTTTACGCCCCCCCCTTTTTTAGAACCTGATACATCCACATTAGTTCTAGCCGTGGATAACAATTCATCTTCTGAAACGACTATTAGGTTTCCACCATTTTCTTTTAAGCCCTTTGCAACTATTGAACTGTCAAGAACAAACATTTCTTTCGCTTTTGCTGAAATTTGACCACCGTTAGGACCGCTCGCATTCGTTTTGCCTCCATAAAACACATTAGTACCAGTAATGTTTAAAGAACCTGTTGGTGTGTTTATATTTGCTCCTGATATGTCTATATCACCGTTGATATTTATAAAATTATTATCATCACCACCTATAACTACATTTCCCGTTCGTTGATCTATGCTTGCTGTTGAGATAAATCCAGATGAACCAACATTTACTGCCCCAAGCATTAGAGTTTCCGCTGTGTTTGCTGATAATTGAACATATCCACTATCAGCAATTAACGATCCGTTATTAGTCACTAAGCTGTCTAAGCTTTTTCCATTTATGTCCTTAATACGTGCAAGTTCGCTTGTTGGAACTGTTATTTTCATTAAATCATTTCCTGAAAGATCTAAAGTTATTTGTTCACCTGCACCCATAAATATGTTTCCGAATTTTGCAGTTATTACTCCTTCGTTTGAAACGTAATTACCTAGAAGTGAAGCATGACCATAATTATTTACTTTAACTTTTCCGTGATTTTCTACCCCTTTTGAGTTTCCATTCTTGTAGAAACTGTAATTACCTTGTAAAAAATCACTCGTATTTATATCAAGGCTCGAGGCAGTAAATGAATTGCTTTTCACAGCCCCTGATTTAGTTAAAAAAACACCATTAGGATTAACAAGCATCACGTTTCCATTTGATTTTATTTGTCCAGCTATCCTTGATGGTGTTGAACCTAGAACTTTATTGAGCGATGAGGAGCTAGATGATGGCATGTTAAATTCAACTACACCTTGGGAGTGAACAGAAAATGAATCCCAATGAATTACAGAATTATGACTGCTTTGGTCAATAACCATATGATCCGGATTTATTGAGGCTATTTCAACGCTTCCGATATTAATAGAGCTTCCAGTTGGCATATCAGAAGCTATTGCTGAGACAAAAGGGCTTAATGTCATCACGCTACAAAGTGTAGCGGCTATAAACGAATTAAATTTATTTTTCTTAAGAATCATTTCCTCTAATCTTCTTAAACGTAAAGCTACATATATATTCAGCTTATTCTTACGACAAAACAAGTCTTTTTTTTATATTCTAAAAGGTCATATTTAGCATTAATACTAAGTGATGCTTATTCAATCTTACATCTGAAAGGATTTCAATTTTGTCACTAGCAATTGTTTTTGAATATTCAACTTTAGCCGTAATGTTTTTACCAAAATAAAAGTAATCATTAAAGTTATTCAATTGAAGGCCAATTCCCATTGATTTTGCTGCTGTTTCACTGTTTTCCGCTGATGTTGGCCTGTTTAGATAGGCGACCCCCATTACAGAGTAGACATATGGTGTTATTGAAAAATTTTTTAACAATGAAAAGTTTCTGTTTAATTCTCCCCTTACGTACCAAATTTTATCTCCCGAAATAGCACCAGAGGTCAAAGCACTAACTCTATCCATTCCAATCACAGTTGATTGTTCAGAATTTAACAATGCGTCATCAGTGTATTGTCCACCAAATCCTATTTTCATAAGGTAATTAGTAAATACATATAATGAGTAAGATGAATTAACTCTAAAATGATGATATTGAGATGTACCTGAAGTCCTTGATAATGGAATATCAACCGCCTCACTAGCGGATCTCGAAGCAATGTCAAGTCCTCGAGATAGCTCAGAATCAAAGTAAATACAACCTATAGGGCACCCAAAAAAACTTAGACCTATTCTTAGACTTGTTAGTCTGTCGTGAGATAAAATCTGATCTACACCAGTCGTATTAGTTTGTTGAAGCTCATCAATCCAACTTATGTTTCCTCTCAATGTCCAAGATAAATCTTTTTTTAGTATCAAAGGATACGTAATGCCAAACGAACCTGACTTCATATTTGATTCGATACCTAATGATGCAATTTCCCCACCTGGACGTGTCATGCTTTCTGAATAGGACAAGTTTGTTTTAAGCCCATCGTCACCTAAAGGGTATAAAAAAGATAACCCACCCCCTCTGATTGTAACAGAACTACCGGTTCCTTTCATTCCCTTAATTGTTGGCCTTGCCAATCCAAAAGCCGTTAGACTTTCTCCGTATCCAAAAGGTGAGTTAATTGTTGTTTGTATAACCCCTAACTGTCTACCTAATTCCTCACTTTGAGTATTACTGAAGTTCACACTACCAGAGATCAATTTATGTTCAGCCTCAACAACCAAAACTGTTCCACCTTCAGCTGAACCTTGAGCAAAAGCTGTATTAAGTTTTAAACCTGCAACTTGACTAGCCAGTAGTAGTTTTTTTTCTAGCAATGAATTTTTGAGATTTTGTTTATCTTTAATTTCCCTTAGATACCTAAAAACTGATTTTCTCTGAATTTTTGGAACTTTTTCAAGATTAATCTTTTCAATAAAACCATCAATTACTTTGAAAAATACTGTCGCACCTTCTTTTTTGAGCTCTTGTTTAGGCAAAATAACTCTAACTAATGGCAAGTCTTTACTTTGATAGTCCTTAGTCATGCTATTTGCAATCTTATTTAGTTCATTTATAGTCGAGGATCTACTTACTAATTGATTTTTGTAAATGTCAAAGTTAATAATATTTTGCAATTCTTTTGAGGCTATAATTACAATAGAGTCAACTATTACAGAAATTTGATCCAGCTGCTCTCCTTTTATTTTGGTGTTTTCTAAACCTTTCAAGAGTTCTTGACTGTCTCGCTTTTTTATTTTTTCTTTTTCAATATCCTCTAAAACCTTTGGTACAGTTTGACTTGGAGATGTACTAGCAGCATTTAAATTTTTAGAATAATTAAAAAGCGCACAAAAAAAGAAAAAAAAAATTGTAAATCTATTTTTCCTCATATCCATTAACAACAAATTTTCTAATGTTGATAGTATACCAAGAGCGCTAGTTATACTAGCTTTTAATGATTTCGCGAAACAAATTATCCACAAGATGTGGAAAACTTAGTTATTGTAGCCACTCTCACCATGGAGTGAGTTGTCTAAACCCTGAATTTCTTGATCTTCTGTAACCCTAAGTTCAATAAATATTGAAATAAATTTTAGAATTAAATAAGAAAAGATTATTGTCCATACTGCAGTTACAATCACTGCGTATATTTGAACCTTTAGCTGACTCGTAACTGTTGCTCCCTCGTCCAACCCAACACCACCGAACCCACCATGCATTAGTGCTGCACACAAAATAGTACCTAAAATACCTCCTACACCGTGGACAGCAAATACATCAAGACTATCATCAATTTTCATTTTAATTCTTATTAGATCTACAGCTAAATAACATAAGACTCCACCTGAGAGTCCGATTATTAAAGCCCCTTGAACACCAAAAAAACCTGAAGCTGGTGTAATTGTAGCTAAACCAGCAACCATTCCTGTGGCCATGCCGACAAGTGAAGGTTTCCCAAACCTTATCCATTCAATAATAATCCACGAAAATGCTCCAAGTGAAGCCGCGACATGCGTAACTAAAATAGGCTTTAGACGCAACATAATCCGCTGCTAACGCTGAACCGCCATTGAATCCAAACCATCCAACCCATAACATTGAAGCTCCTATCATTGTTAATACAGGGCTGTGTGGCGGTGAGAGACTGTCTTTTGAAAAACTTTTCCTTTTCCCAAGAACTATAGCTATAACTAACGCTGCTAAACCTGCTGTTGTATGAACAACAAGACCACCAGCAAAATCTTTTACACCCATTTCAGCCAAGAATCCACCACCCCAAACCCAATAGGCTACTGGACAGTAAACAAGAATTAACCAAACTGAAGAAAAAATTAGAATTACTGAAAACTTTATTCTTTCTACATATGCTCCTATAACTAGAGCTGGAGTAATTATACAAAATGTCATCTGAAACATGGCAAATAAAATCTCTGGAATTGTACCCACGT
This sequence comes from uncultured Alphaproteobacteria bacterium, assembly GCA_902617375.1. Taxonomy (GTDB): domain Bacteria; phylum Pseudomonadota; class Alphaproteobacteria; order Methylaequorales; family Methylaequoraceae; genus Methylaequor; species Methylaequor ceniphilum. Next base: position 305,574 of record CACMWI010000001.1, read on the forward strand.
TAGAACCGGGAGAAATCTCTAAGAAGAGTTTGGTTAAATCGCCAATCAGATTTGAGGTTCCTTGTGAAAATGCAAGTGAATAACCAGCAATTACCCAAAGAATTGACATCAAACAAGCTATCCCAAAGTGCTGACATAACACAGATACTACGTTTTTGGACTGTACTAAACCTGCATAAAATAATGCCAGACCAGGGAGGGTCATAAATAAAACTAGACTAGAGGAGGTAAGAATCCAAGCTGTATCTCCACTATTAGTCTCTGCACTAGATAATGTTGGAAGAAGATAAATTAGAAGGACAAAAACGAATCATGATCTCAGGATGTGCTCCAATTAATAATTGTTATCCTAACATTTCAAATATAAATAGAAAGTGAAAAAAGATAATTATTTTATCTTTTTCAAAATTGCATAAAAAATTTGCATAATCAAAATAATGTACCGAAAGTCTTTTTTATTGAGTTTTTTTAATTAATTTAGTTAAGGTTATTATTATGAGAAAAAATTCAACTGACACTATCTTTGCCTTATCAACTTTTTATGGTCCTTCAGCAATTGCGATTATAAGAATTTCAGGTTCTGGTAGTCTGAAAATTGCTAAAAAACTCTGTAAAATAAAGATTTTGAAGGATAGATTTGCCCATTTGTTAAATATCTATGATCTTCAATCAAATCTTATAGACAAAGCCTTAGTAATATATTTTAAATCTCCAAAATCTTTCACAGGTGAAGACCTACTTGAAATACAAACTCATGGTAGTGTTGCTATAATAAAAAAACTAATTGAGGAACTTTCAAAGTTACCTTATGCACGACCAGCAAAACCAGGCGAACTCTCAAAAAGAGCTTTTTTAAATGGTAAAGGAGACATGCTTTATTTTGAAGGCATTAATAACTTAATTAAATCTGAAACTGAAAATCAGAGACTAATTGCTAGCAAGCAAATTTTTGGAAAAGATGCCAATAAGTGTTTATTATGGAGACAAAAAATCATAGAGATTCTTGCATTTGTAGATGCAGAAATTGAGTTTGGTGATGAAATCGAAAAATTACAACACTCTAATATTAAGAATAATATAGAAAAAATCTGTAGAGAAATCGAAAAGGCGTGTAAATCATTTCTAACTGTAAGAAATCTTGTTCACGGATCACAAGTTTTGATAATAGGTCCTGCCAACGCTGGAAAATCAACATTTTTCAATTTTTTACTTCAAAGTGATAAAATGATAGTTTCACCTAAAGAAGGCACAACAACAGATCAATCAGACCAATCAATAGACTTACTAGGCGAGAAAGTCATTATTACGGATACAGCTGGCATAAGAAACACACAAGATGAAATTGAAAGTCTTGGTGTTAAAAAAACTATCTTATCAATCAAAACTTCTCAAAAGTTAATAATAGTTCTTTCTCCAGATTCCCTTATGAAAAATAATCTCCAGAAGGTTAAGAGGGTTTTGGGAAGTGTTGAGTTTAAAAACTGCGTCATTATATTTAATAAATCAGATCTAAAAAATTCAAAACAAAAATTCAAAGAATGGAAGATAAAAATTCCAGCAATAAAAAATTTTAAATCGATGACAATATCTTGTAGAAATAACACTAAAAATATCAAGATGTTGAAAAAGTGTCAGCAATTCATACACGATAATCTATTATCTGTTGACACTAATACAGATGATTATTATTTTTCTGAATTGAGACAGTTTGAATGTTTGAAAAGTATCTTAAAAAACTTGGAGTGCGCAAACCTTAAATTTGATAGTCTAGAGATATTGGCTAAATATTTGAGAGACGCTTTGACTGATATTGATGAATTGTACGGTAAACATGATGATGAAGATAAACTTGAAATTATTTTTAATAAGTTCTGTATTGGAAAATAGGTGTTCCACGTGAAACATACTTCTAAATTCGATGTAATTGTTGTCGGAGGAGGGCATGCCGGCATTGAGGCTGCTGTAATGTCGTCTCGAATAGGTGCAAAAACAGCTATAGTAACATTTGATAAAAAAGATATAGGAACTTTATCATGTAACCCAGCCATGGGAGGGCTTGGCAAAGGACACTTGATTAAAGAAATTGATGCGATGGGTGGCGTAATCGGGAAAGCCTCAGATTTATCAGGAATACAGTTTAGAGTGCTTAATAAAACAAGAGGCGAGGCTGTTCAAGGTCCCAGAGCGCAGATTGATAGAGAAAAATATAAAGAAAATTTAAAAATACTATTAGCCAAAGAAGAGATTAAATATCTTTATGATGAAGTTTCAGACATTATTCTGGATGAAAGCAAAAATAAAAAAAAAATAATCGGCTTGCAATTGAAATCTTTTGGAAAAGTTTTGTGTAATTCAGTAATAATAACAACTGGGACCTTTTTAAGAGGTTTAATCCATCAAGGTTGTAAAAGTTGGTCAGCAGGAAGGATTGACTGTAAACCATCTACGAATTTAGCATATTTCTTTGAAAAACATAATTTTAAACTTCTACGACTCAAAACTGGCACACCCCCTCGGTTATTTATGGAATCGATTGATTTTACAAAATGTGAGACGCAAAAAGGTGACTCCAAACCCGAGCCCTTTTCTTTCCTTACAGATAGTCTGAAAAACAAACAAGTTGACTGCCACATCACCTACACCAATAAAAAAACTCATAATATTATTAAAGATAATTTAAGTAAATCTCCAATTTTCAATGGAACCATTACCTCAAAAGGTCCAAGATACTGCCCATCCCTGGAAGACAAAGTGTTTAGATTTTCCTCCAAAGAGAGACACCAGATATTCTTAGAACCGGAGAGCATGAAAGGATCTACTATATATCCAAATGGAATTTCAACATCACTTCCAACAAATACTCAGTTAAAACTACTTAAGACAATAAAAGGACTTGAGAAAGTTAAAGTAAGTCAATATGGATACACAATTGAATACGATTGTGTTGACAGTACAGAAATACATGCAAACTATGAAACTAAAAAAATTGAAGGACTCTTTTTGGCGGGTCAAATAAACGGTACCACAGGATATGAGGAAGCAGCAGCTCAGGGCTTGCTTGCTGGAATCAATGCAGCATTAAAATTAAAAAGAAAAAGCCCGCTCATCATCCCAAGGTCACAAGCATATTTGGGTGTTCTTACATCTGATTTAACTCGTGGCGGATTAATAGAGCCTTACAGAATGTTTACTTCAAGAGCAGAATATCGATTGCTTTTAAGATCCGATAATGCCGATGAAAGACTAACTGACGTAGCAATAACAATTGGAACAGCTGAAAAAGAAAGAAAAGAAAAATGGTTGAATAAAAAGAAACTAATGAAAAATGTATGTGAAAAACTATATAAACTAAATGCTTCCCCCCAATATTATGCTAAGTTTGGTATAAAAATAAATCAAGATGGTAAAAAAAGAACTGCATTCGAGGTTCTTGGTTATAAAGAGGTAACATGGAATCAAATAAGAAGAACATTTCCGAACCTAAGAAGGCAAAAGATTTCAGATAGAATGGAAAAACAGATAAAAATTAATTCTTTTTATAAAAGATACTCTGAAAGACAGCAAAACGAAATTGAAGAATTAAAAAAGGAAAGGCTTCTGGAAATTCACAAAAACATAAATTTTAATGAATGTGATGGGCTATCTAATGAGATTAAAGAAATTTTGTCAAAAAACAAACCAAACAATATTGAAGAAGCCAAACAATTGCCAGGCATGACACCGGCTGCAGCAAGCATTTTATTGAGATACGTTAAAAAATAGTTGAAAATTAATTCCGAAAAAAACACTTTCTCCAAATTATTTGATGTTTCACGTGAAACATTAACGAAACTAATTCAATATGAACTGAAAATTATTTCTTTTAATGAAAAGTCCAATATTATTGGAAAAAGCACAATACCACATATCTGGAAAAGACATTTTGCTGATTCGGCAAAAATCCTCTCCTTACTAACAACAATTGTAAAAAAAAAAGAGAATAGGAAACTAACTATTTGTGATGTTGGGTCTGGAGCTGGCTTTCCAGGCTTAGTCATATTGATACTTAATCAAGAAAAGAAAGTAAATTTTCATATGACTTTAGTTGAATCAAACAAGAAAAAATGCTCATTCCTTAAAGATTTGATAAAATGTTTCAAGATAAAAGCAGAAGTAATAAATGATAGAGCGGAGAACTTAAATGAAAAATTTGATATTGTAATTGCGAGAGCTGTTGCTCCTTTATCTAAGTTTTTGGTTTTTTGCAGAAATATAAAGAAAGACAAAACTATTTATATTCTTCCGAAAGGCGCAAATTTTCAATCAGAATTACTTCAATTAAAAAAACAGTGGTACTACGATGTGAATATTGTTAGAAATAATAAAGAAATTGATAAATCTGGCGGCGTAACGATTATTTTATCAAATCTTAAGAAGAAGAAATGAAGAGAACTGTATTTTCAATTGTTAATCAAAAAGGTGGTGTAGGTAAAACTACAACAGCGGTAAACCTTGCAACTGCATTATCTATATCAGGCAAATCATGCCTTGTTGTTGATTTAGATCCCCAGGGTAATGCGAGCACAGGTTTCTCAATTAATTCAAACAGAAGAAAACCCGGGACATACGAAGTTTTAACACAAAAAGTTGGTATGATAGACGCAATTAAACCAACTGAAGTAAATGGACTGGGCATAGTTCCCTCACGTGTTGATTTGGCAAATGCTGAAGCTGAAATTCCAAGCACAGTTGAAGAAAAAGAATATATATTGAAAAATGCAATTGATAAACTTCCTCAGCAATATTCGGCAATTATCGTAGATTGCCCTCCAGGTCTGGGTTTCCTGACAATAAATGCTCTTGCTGCCTCAGACAAAGTTCTCATTCCGCTTCAATGTGAATTTTATGCACTAGAGGGATTAAGTCAAATTCTAAGAGTAATCAAACAAGTTAATACTGAATTAAATGAAGGTCTTGATTTGGATGGCATCCTTCTAACAATGCACGATTCTAGAAATAAGCTTAGTATTCAAGTTGAAGAAGACGTCCGTGAAGTAATGGGGAAAGCTGTTTATAAAACAATCATCCCAAGAAACATAAAAATCTCTGAATCACCCTCTCACGGAAAGCCTGTTCTACTCTACGATCATGCTTGTATAGGTTCAGAGGCATATGTGAGTCTAGCTGCGGAAGTTTTAGGTAAAGGGAACTTTGGTGGACTAAGCGAAAGTTGAAAGGTGGAAAGAATATGAAAGAAAATATTACAACAAACAACGACTTAAAAAATAAAAGTCTTGATAAAGGTTTGAATAAAAAGACTAAAACCAGTACGCGAAAGGTTAAAAAGAAGTTAGGAATGGGTCTTTCATCGCTGCTATCTAAGGATCAGGAGCTAGCATCAGTAATCAGGACAAAAATAAAAGATCAAGTAAAAAAATCACCTTTAAAAATAGAAATGCCAAAACTTTCCAAAAAAGAAGGTTCTAAATTATCAATTTTAAATATTAAACCAAAAGATGTTTCTAATCAAAAAACTATCCCGATACAATACCTTGTATCTGGTAAATTTCAGCCTAGAAAAGTCTTTGATCAGACTGAGCTAGAAGAGCTTGCTGAGTCAATAAAAAGTAACGGAGTTCTTCAGCCTATATTGGTGAGACCACTTACAGAAAAAAGTTCTAACTACGAAATAATTGCGGGTGAAAGAAGATGGAGAGCATCTCAAATAGCAAAAATTCATGAAGTACCGGTAATCATAAGAGAGTTCGATGATGAAACGGCATTGGGTGTTGCTATGATTGAAAACCTTCAACGCTCTGATCTTAATCTTATAGAAGAAGCAGAGGGTTACCGAACGATGATGAATGTCTTTCAATATACCCAAGAAAAGTTATCAACTCACATTGGGAAAAGTAGAAGTCACATTGCGAACGTTCTGAGGATATTATCATTATCAAAAAATATTAAACGAGATATCATAAACGGAGAATTATCGTTTGGACATGCACGCAGTTTAGTTACTCTCCCAGAAGAAAAAGCCATCGAAGTAGCAGAAGAAATAGTCAGCAAATCCCTGAGTGTCAGAGAAACTGAAAGAATTGTAGGTAAAATTAAAAGAGCTAGCACGCTTAACGCAGGTGGTGCCTCAAAAGAGCAAAATAATATCAAGAATCCAAACATCGAAACTCTTGAAAAAGAATTAACAAATCTTCTTGGATTAAAAGTAATTGTAAATCACAAAAATAACAATAGTGGTAATTTATCAATTTTCTACAGGACACTTGATCAAATACAACCAGTGATAGATAAATTAAAATGGAGACCAAAATAATTGAGACAATTAATTATTGAAACTGTGACCTTAGACTTGGATTTAAATAAAGACAAAATAATTGAAATCAGATAGTCAGGATTCATAGACTGAGTTATTAAAGGAAATAAACTTTATGAATATGACAAGCCTAACAAATTGAAATCCGAAGTGAATCTGAAAAGATCTGTGGTTTAAGCATTCAATTTTTATCAAAATTAGGTATATTTGAAGACGAAATTGAGTGATTTATGGCATTTATTTGTTATTTCGACTTATTATTACTCACTAATGTCTCTTTTTGGATATAAAATTATAATAAAGCACATAAATAACGATATTACCTTGCAAGATAACCAATAAATCAATTTTCAAAATTAAAAAGCTGATTTCTGTGGATAACTAACAAAAAAATCTACATAAAAACCTTGATTTTTTCTGTGATAGGTGCCATTATCCACAGGCTTGGAAAATTTAAATAGACTGGTAATTGATGTACTCTCTGATCAAAAGATTATGCATTTTTACAGGTAAAAAACCCTTACCTCTAAATGCCTTCAACGTAGTGATAGCGGCTATTTTGTCGCTTTTTGTGTCACATTCAATCTTGGCAGCAACTCCACGAACCCCTAGTCAAGCATTACCAAAGATGTTTCAGAAACCGTCCTCAGTTGATTACTATGAAATGAAAAGGCAAGAAGCCATTATTCCAAAAATACCAGAAATAGAAATAAAACAACAAGAAGACACAGGAATTACAATCACACCAGAAACTTTAATAATATTAGCACCTCTCGAATTACAAAAAATAATTTCTGTAGATAAATATCAGCAAATGATTATTGGAAAAGAACAAAGTATAGCTGACTTGTATAATATTGCGCTAGAAATTGAAAAAGACTTCAATGATAAAGGTTATCCGCTTGTGAGAGTAATCCTACCCACACAAGAACTAGAACCTGAACAAGCAACACTTTTTTTCAAGGTCATAGATGGGTATATAGAGCAGTTGGATTTGTCAAAAGTTCCAACATTGCAGTTTAGAAGGATCTACTCGTATCTGAAACCTCTGATAAAACAAAAATCGATAAAATTTTCTGACATTGAAAGACAGTTGTTACTCGCTGGAAACACAGCTGGGTTAACATTGACTAGTACTCTTCTGGCAGGCGTTAATGAAGGTGGAACAATATTGGCAATAGAAGCTGAACACAGGTTAATAAACGGCGGAGTTTCGTTTGATAACACACAAAGTGAAGAATTAGGAAGACAGCAAGGTCAATTACGCACAGTAATTAACTCACCAACTGGACTTGGTGAAACAATTTCAATGTTTGGTCTGGCTAGACCAACATTAAAAGGAATGAAAGGTACTGGTTCTGATGTACCAATTAGAGCTGGCGGCGTTGCTATTTCTGTGCCGATTGGAAACGACGGTTTAACTACAGGCATCTCCTACATGGAGAGCATGACACGCCCCGGTGGAGACGCAATAGATCTTGGTTTGGAAGCAAATATGAAATCTGCTACTGCCACCGTTTCATATCCTCTAGTTTATAAAAGAGATAAAGCGGCATTTTTTAGAGGTACATTGGGCTGGACGGATGAAATCCAGCATACAAATGTTGGTGGAGAGGATCAGGATTTGAGTCATGATCGAATAACTGCTCTTAGGCTAGGGGTAAGTCTAAATCGCTGTTTAACTGGATGTTTGGGAATTGACTTTCAATACTCAAGAGGAATTGATATTGCCTCGAGATCTCAGGGTGATGTTGGGAAGGGGACACCTCTTTCAAGAAGTTCAGGAAAAAATAATTTTTCTCATTTCAACCTCGACACTACTTATGCGGTTGCCCTGGACAAAAATCTTGAATTTAATATAAATACTGGGGGTCAACTTTCACTTGATGACCTGCTCAACTCCGAACAATCATCAATTACTGGACCAGACAAGCTAAGTGGATTTACATCTGGATCCATTTCAGGCGACGAAAGTTGGTATTTTCGGGGTCAATTAAATTACAAAAAGAAATTGAGTAATAAACTAACATTAACTCCATATGTATATGGGGCAACTGGAGTAAGCTATACATTGACGCCAACGGCCACTGAGAATCGGGCTACAGCTGCAAGATCTATAGGTCTGGGCTTAAAGATGGACGGTATTGATAATTATTTTTTCGACAAAAATATTAGTGCCAAAGTTGAATATTCTAAGAATTGGGCTACAGGTGTTTTAGAGGATGTCTCTGATGTCAGACTTAACAAACAACATTTATTGGTTAATTTAGCAATGAATTTTTAGAAAAGGAAATTTCATAAAATGTGACTTTAGGAGGAAATGGTCATAGCAGTTAATAATTTAAAATTTTTGGAAATGAAAGGGAAATCATTTCTTTTAACCCTTGCACTCAGCACTTCGCTTAGCGTATCAATTGCTGACGAAATGCCAACAGGTGCAAGTGTACAGTCCGGAAATGTTGAAATTTCAGGTAAAAATACAAATCATCTAGTCATCGAGCAATCTACAAATAAATCTATAATAAACTGGAATAGTTTTTCAATTCACGAAAAGGGTAGAGTTGATTTCAACATGCCATCTTCCATATCGTCCTCTCTGAATAGAGTAACTGGATCAACACCTTCATCTATTGCTGGTCAGCTCAATTCAAATGGAAAGGTACTGATAATAAATCCAAACGGAGTTATGATAACTAAAAATGGTGTTGTGAAAACAGGCTCCTTTACCGCGTCCACACTGGATATTAACAATGAAGACTTCTTAAAAGATAAGATGAATTTCATTGGAAATGGAAAATCAAAGAGTGTTCAAAACAACGGCAAAATTATTATTGGTGATAAAGGGCATGGAGCTCTTTTAGGCGGACAAATATCTAATGCAGGTATTGTTACTGCAAGACTAGGAAAAATTGCTCTTGGTGCAGGAGAAAAAATAACACTTGATTTCGTGGGTGATGGCTTGATGAGTGTTTCAGTCCCTAGTGAAAAATTGGGTATTATCAAAGATATAAACGGCAATACACTAAAAAGTCTAATCTCTAATTCAGGTTTGCTGAAAGCAAATGGTGGTATAATAAAATTATCTGCTGCAACCGCAAAAAACCTCTCTAGATCCTCTGTCAACATCGGATCTTCAGGATTAATTATAGCTCGAAGTGTTAATGACAAAACAGGAAAAGTTGTTATAGGAAGTCCAACGAACGAAAAAATTAAAATAGCTGGAAAAATAGATGTTTCTGGTCATAGATCTCTAACTCCTTCAGGAACAATAATAGTTAGAGGCCGTTCAGTAACACACAATGGGAAAATATTCGCAAGAGGTGGCACTGGTGGCAAAGTTAATATTATATCAAAAGACACTTTAAAGCTTGATGGGTCGATTTTTGCTCAAGGTACAAAAGAAAAAGGTGGATCGGTTCTATTTTTGTCAGAAAAAAGTATTAGTTCAACGCCAAAAACCGTTGTTGACGTTTCAGGGGCAAATAAAGGCGGTAGGATAAGATCTTTAGCAAAATCGACTAATACATCATCAGGAACATTTAAATCAAACTCTAAGGGCGGAAAAGGAGGAAATATTGATTTAACCGGTGATAGGGTTGAAATTTCAAATGCAAAAATTGAAGCCGCAGGTAATTTAATGGGCGGAAAAGTTAGAATAGGAGGAGATTATCTTGGGGGACAAGATTTAACCATTATGGATAATAAACATGTTTACGGATTTGTCTCCCGCTTTGGCGATCAATCATCAATCCAAAACTCCAAGCAAACGATCGTTAAAGCGGATACAAATATTGATGTTTCCAGTAAAAAAGGTCAAGGTGGTACGGCTGTAGTGTGGTCAGACCAAATGACTGATTTTGAAGGAAAAATCAATGCAAGAGGTGCAGAAATAGAGGCTTTAACTACTTTAGTTAACGCAGATAAAAGCACCTATAAATCGTCTAAAGAGCCACCAATTTTGACGATAAAAAATAAACTTGAACCAATTGAATCAACAGTTGATCCTCCTCCAAAGCAAGTGATTCAATTGAGTCGAAACCAAATTAAATCGCAAGTGGATCCTCCTCCACCAAAGATTTTTGATAAAGGTGGCGGCTTTGTCGAGATTTCTTCTAAAAATTATCTGAAAAGAGCAAATATTGCAGGTGTTTCTCTTAACGGAGGTACTTTGCTGCTCGATCCACGAGATATTTACGTTAGGGATAGCTCATTAAGTGGCTACACATTAACGAGTAATCTTAATGACGTCGATAGTTTTAATGACGGGACCAATGCCCTCTATCAAGTAAATAGTTCAACAATTGAGACTGCTCTGACAGCAGGAACAAATGTTATTCTTCAGGCACGCCAAGATATTTTTGTTCAAAGTGATATAATCGCCACAGGTAGTTCAGGTGGGGATCTAACACTAAATGCTGGTGTAGATATTGAAATTTCAGCGGATATTACAACTGCAAATGGTGATTTAAACCTGATTGCCAATAATGCATCTGTTACAAGTAGAGGTACCAACCACTCTGATATTGACGTAACAAGCACACTTAATCTTGGATCTGGAGATTTAAACATTACCCTGGGTAATGTTTCAAGCGGTGATTCCAATAATGTTCATTTAGGCCTCGCTACTATCAATGCAAATAATATTACACTAACTGATTCAGGTACAGGCTCAAATACCTCCCGAGTTAGTGTTTTGGGAGACTTAAATGCATCATCAGCTATCAATGTAACCAGCACCAACAAACGCGTAAACGTTGATAGTGCTTCATTAACAGCGAATGGCACTGGAACAGCTGTTGATATCACATCAAAATATTTAAGTGGAAATGGTGGCTCTGTCAGCACCCCAAATGGAATTTGGCGAGCGACCAACACTGACACCTCTAGTAATGGAGCAAGGTTTGGTGGATTTACAGGAAACTTTATCCAATATGGTTATTCTTCAGGCGATGCAATACAGGGAACTGGTAGTGGGTTGCTAAGTGCGTATGACCCAGGTAATCTAACAAGAATTTACAACGTATTTAGTTCTACCTCATATCATTTAACGAAAGAATATGACGGAACGAACTCAACCGCCTCTGCTTCCTTCAATACCTCTTCTCCTTCGGTTACTGGGGCTTTGGGAGCTGCGATACCAACAGGGCTAACGGTTACTTTAAACAGTCCAACATTTACATATGACAATGTAAATCAGGGAAATCAACAGGTTAGTGCAGATGCAGCCTATACCATAACATCTAAAAGTCACACGAACTTTACCAATATATTTGGATTATCAACTAGTGCAACGCCAGCAACCCTTACAGGCCGAATCTCACGTAAAAACATTCAAATTCAGGGTGAGAAGTACTATGATGCCACAACTGATATTGTAGCGGCTCCGGATTCTGCGGGCTTTGGAGGGCTAGAGGTTATAGGTCTAATAGCGGGTGAAGACCTTCAATTTACCGCTGGAACGGACAGTTTCTTCACAATGGTTGCAGATCCTGCAGATACATACACAACATTTACTATGAGCAACATTTCATTAACTAATGGAAATGGTAGTGGTGGTGTCGCAGGCGATCCCAATAACTATAACGTGACATCAACAGCCTTTAGAATTAAGCCAAGACCACTAAAAGTCAAGCTGACAAAGCAATACGACACAAATGCAACATTTGGCAGTGATGATACGGTCTTCTTTGAATACCCAACAATGTCGAGTCCACCGACAAATGCAGCAACACGAACAGGCGTTTTTAATGAAACATTAGCCCTTTCAGGCACAGGAACGATTTCTGGAGGAGCAACGGACGTAGGTACCAGTTATGTCGTAACTGGGATGAGTTTATCTGATGGTTTCGGTGCAGCAAGTAATTATAGCATTAACGGCGATATAGAAGCAGATATTACTCAAAAAGTTGTTAATCTTTCAGGTCAAAGAGCTAGTAACGGTTCAACGAGTGTTGCTGGATCAATAATGACGGTAGACACTGGTACTTCTCAAACCCTTACTGCAAGTGGCTCAGGAACTGCTGCTCAGTCAGCGCCAGGAGTTGGTATCACAGTGAATGCTACAACCCCAGGAATTAACTTAGTAAATGGCACTGGTGTGGCCAGTAACTATACTTTAACTGGTGGAACACATACCGTAGACATAACAGCCACAAGTGCCTACATTACCGGTACTAGAGTATATGATGCTTCAACGGCTATCTCCGCATCCATTTTAAGTCTTATCGATCCAAGCGACCCAAGTGCTAACGTAACGATCTCAGGATCAGCCACAGCAAGTTCGGCAAATGTGGGGAATAGTGTTTCTATAACAAATGCAAATATTGGATCACTGGCTTTAGGTGGTGCGGATGCCGGCAACTATGATATCAATACTATAGCGATCAATGGGCTCTTAAACGTCGCCATAACTCCAAAGACAGTTAATTTAAGTGGAACCAGACTATACGACGGTACTGTTGACGCAGCCAATTCAGATCTTTCTGTCGCATCGGGAACTGTAGGGACTGAAACGCTTACAATTACAGGAACTGGTACATTAAATGCTGGTGGTGCAGGAAGTCGTATTATTAGTAATACTGGAAGCTTAGCACTAGGTAATGGAACCAACGGGGGTATTGGCGCTAATTACACACTAGATGATGGCACACATTCTATGACAATTAATCCTTTGCCACTCACGATCTCTGGTACTAAGATTTATGATGGTGACAATGAGGTGCACTCTAATACACCTGAGGCACAAATACAGAATATAATTCCTGGAGAAAATGTACTTTTCTCGGGATTTGCAAGATCCGATAGTGAAGATGTAGGAACTAACATTAATATTGGAACAATCAATACGTGGGCTTTGACAGATCAAACGCACGCTGCATCAAACTACACCTTTACTGGCGGAAACCTTACAATTGATATTACGCAAAGAGAAATAAAGCTTACTGGAACTAAAACATACGACGGAAATACAGATGCAGTAGGAAGTTCGATAACAAGAATGCAGGCTCAAGGAACTTACTCAGCTCCAGGTAGCAGTTCTAATTCAAGCCCTTTTAATACAGGCTTGGTTTCTGGAGGTGTAACTTATTTCCTTCCTGTAAATGTAGCTGATGGGCATTCTTTTAGAGAAACATTGACTATAAATGGAACTGGAACAGCAAACAGTAAGGATGTATCAAGCGCAAATATATTAAGTAGCAATGGAACTTTAGCTTTAGCCGACGGTTCAAACGGAGGCAAAGCATCAAATTACAAAATCACATTAACATCAGATGATCATGCTTACACTGTAACTCAAAAATCATTGGGCTTGAGTGGCAGTAAAGTTTATGATGGTACAGATGTAGTCCTTGCATCAGAACTTCCAACAATTACGGGATTAATTGGTTCTGAAACAGTTGTCCCTGGATCGCAAACAATAACGTCTGGTTCGACAGCGACTAAAAAAAATGTAGCCAATAATGTAACAATAACATCTAATGCTGCAGGAATAACATTGGCAGACGGAGCTAATGGGGGCTTAGCCGCCAACTACACATTGACTGGTGGTACTCATCAAGTAAATATTACGAAAGCACCTGTTACAATAGGACTTACAAGGCAGTATGATGGAACAACCAACGCCTCATCTAATGCCACGGATTCAAATACTATAGAGTCTTACAGTGGATTAGTAGGATCAGAAACGTTAACATTAACAGGCCAAGGCTCGGTTGCGAGTAAAAATGTTTCAGGGAGCACTCAATCCGTTACATTGGGTACTATCGCACTTGGGGATCAAGCTGGTGCAACAACATCAAGCGGAGGTTTAGCTAGTAACTATAATTTAACATCAGCAGCATTAACAATTAATAAAAAAGTTTTAAATAGCAACAGTTCGAGAGTATATAATGCAACAACAACAGCTTCAGCTAGTGATATTACCCTTACTAACCAAGTCTCTGGTGAATCTCTGCAGTTAAGTAATGCCGCTGCTACGTCAAATGCAAATGTCGGAAGTTACTCAATTAGTAATTTATCCGGTATTACCATTAGTGACGAAGCGGGAGCCAATGCATCAAGTGGGGCTTTAGCAGCTAACTATACATTAACAGGTGGAACTCACACCTTCGCGATAAACAGAAAATCAGTCAATATTGCAGGGACGCGTCAATATGACGGAACAACAAATATAGCAGCAGCCGATATCTCAACCATAACCGATACGGTTAATAGTGAGGTTTTGTCAATGTCAGGGGGACTTGGAACAACCTCGTCAGCGAATGTGGCTGCCTACAATTTAGTCAATACTAGTCAAGGAACATTAACTTTAGCAAATGGACCATCTGGAGCAAACCAAGGATTGGCCTCAA
>CACMWI010000002.1 GCA_902617375.1 uncultured Alphaproteobacteria bacterium
TTTCTACAGGATCACTTGGTTGTGGGTCAGCGGGTTGTGCTACTGCTTCTGGTTTTTTTTCTTCAGGAGCACTTGATTGTGGATCAGCGGGTTGTGCTGCTGCCTCGTCTTTTGTAGCTGAAGTTTCTTCAACTGCATTTTTTACTTCTTGTTTTGATTTAAGTTTTTCTTCTTTTGCCTTTAATTTTTCAAGTGTTTTCTTTTTTGGTTTGTCTTGTTTGGTTTGTTTCGGAATCGAAGGTTTTTTTGCTAATCCTTCGTTGGCTAAAAACTTTGTTACTCTATCTGTAGGTTTGGCACCCACAGAAAGCCAATATTTTATTCTTTCAACATTTAAACTTATTCTTTCAGGGTCGTTCTTTTGTTTCATTGGGTTGTATGTTCCTAGTCTTTCAAGATATCTTCCGTCTCTAGGCGATCTTATATCTGCAGCAACAATTCTGTAATAGGGTCTTTTTTTTGAACCACCTCTTGATAATCTTAGTGAAACTGACATTAAATTTTCCTTTCTATTGTATTGGTTTATTTTTGTTAATTAAGTTTTGAATGTCGCCAAATTGACCACTATTCATAATACTATCCATGTTTTTATTTTTTCCCATTTTTTTCATCATTTGACTCATTTTTTTAAATTGTTTAAGCAATTTATTTATATCTTGAACATTGGTGCCGGATCCTTTTGAGATTCTTATTTTTCTTGAGGCTTTAACTAACTCTGGGTGTATTCTCTCTCTAGGAGTCATAGAATTAATAATCGCTTTTTGTTTTTTAAAAACATCATTATTTTCCATTTTTTCTTCCATCTTTTCTTTAAGTCCAGAAAGACCTGGTAAGTATTTTAACACACTCTGAATTCCTCCCATTTTAGTCAATTGATCAAGTTGTTTTGAATAGTCGAGTAAAGTGAATCTTCCTTTCAGAAATTTTTGTTGCATTTGTTTGGCTTCCTGTTCATCTATTTCTTCGGAAGCTTTTTCAACCAAAGTGACCACATCTCCCATTCCTAAAATTCTGTTTGCTATTCTATCTGGATGAAATATTTCTATGTCGTCTATTTTTTCTCCAGTACCCATAAATTTGATTGGTTTTTGGGTAACATGTCTCATTGAAAGTGCAGCACCGCCCCTTGAATCACCATCAATTCTTGTTAAAATTATTCCAGTTAAATTTACTTGCTCTGAAAAGTTTTTTGCTGTGTTAACTGCATCTTGACCTGTCATAGAATCTGAAACCAATAATATTTCAGAAAAATTAAATTTTTCTGAAATTTCTTTTACTTCATTCATCATTTTAGTGTCTATATGATTTCTTCCAGCGCTATCTAGAATTAAAATGTCAAAGTTAGATTTTTTAGCAGACTCAATAGCAATTTGAGCTATTTGTAGTGGTGACTTGTTTTCTTGTGATTCTAATGTTGCTATGTCGTTATCTGCTCCAAGTTTTATTAGTTGCTCTTGTGCAGCTGGCCTATATATATCCAGCGATGCCATCATTATTTTTTTATTATTGTTTTTAGTTATCCACCTTGCAAGTTTAGCAGATGTTGTTGTTTTTCCCGAGCCTTGAAGACCAACCATAAGAAAAAGCACTGGAGTTTTAGCGTTTAGTTTTAAACTGTCGTTTTCGGAACCCAAAAGTTCAGTAAGTTGGTCATTCACAATTTTTATAATCATTTGATCTGGAGAAATACTTTTTATTACTTCTTGACCGATTGCCCTGGATTTGACATTTTCTATAAAATCTTTTGCAACAGAAAGAGATACATCTGATTCAAGTAAGGCAATCCTGATTTCTCTCATCACATTTTGCAGCGATGAGTCGTCAATGACACCACTTCCCTTAATTTTATCAAAAATATTTGATATTTTATTTGTCAGATTTTCAAACATTTCTCTCTAATAATTTCAAACAAAAAAAGCCAGTGCACGATACTCGTGGACTGACTGAATTTATTAATTGTGTTTATATCAAAAAACAATTAATCCTTAAAGTAATTTATTTATAATTACAATGACTGAATTTAAGTTTCTAAAAGCACATGGTCTGGGAAATGATTTTGTAATTTTTACAAAACATTCTAAATTAAATATTTCAAAGAAGTTAGTAAAGTTTTTATCCGATAGAAAAAAAGGAGTGGGCTGTGACTTAACCGTTTTTTTGAATAAATCAGAAAATGATTATTCCGACCTAGTTGCTAGATTTTTCAATAAGGATGGGTCAGAAGCAGAAGTTTGCGGAAATGCATTGAGATGTATAGGAAATTACTACTTTAAAAAATTTAATAAAAAAAATGTGACTGTTGAGACAAATTCAGGATTGATCGATGTTGAAAAAAATATCAATGAAAAAATATCAGTTGATCTTGGAAAACCAAATATTTCGTGGGATAAAATTCCAATTAAAATTGATGTGGATACTCAAAATTTAGATTTTGATTTTGATTATCTTAAAGGAGGTTTTGCTGTAAATGTTGGAAATCCACATGTAATTTTTTTTGTTGATAACCTTAATGAAAGCGAATTAAAGAAAGATTCGGAAAAAATCGTTAAAACTAATTTTTTCCCAAATGGAGTAAACGTTAGTATTGTTAAAGTTTTATCCAGAAGCAAGGTAAATATCATGACATATGAAAGAGGTGTTGGAATTACAGATGCATGTGGTTCGGGAGCTGGAGCTTCAGTTTTTGCCTCCAATAAATTAAATTTTTGTGATAAAAATGTTGAGGTATCAATGGCTGGAGGCAATCTATTTGTTGAAATAACAAGAGATGAGCATATTTTAACTATCGGAGATGCAAAAGATGTATTTGTAGGTCAAATTAATTTGAAGGACTATGTACTATGAAAAAAGAAGATACTAAAGTTATTAATCTAGGTTGTAGACTCAATTTTTTTGAGTCAGAAGTTATTAAGAATATTCTTAATCAGGAAAACTTAGAAAAAAAGATTGTCATAAACACTTGTGCTGTTACAAATCAAGCTGTTCGAAAATCAATTAATGAAGTCAAAAAGGCATCTAGAAAATTCCCTAACTATCAAATTTATGTAACAGGTTGTGCGAGTCAAGTTAATGAAAAAGTATTCTCAGATTTAAAAAACGTTCATAAAATTGTTGATAATAAAAGAAAAACTTTACCTGAAAGTTACACTGATCAAGAAATAAAAGAAGAAAAAGATTTTAATTTTCCTTTCTTAAAATATTTTTCATCGAGCCGCACAAGAGCAATGCTACAAATACAACAGGGATGTGATCACAGATGTACTTTCTGTATAATTCCTTATGGTAGAGGTGACTCCAAGAGTTTGCCATTTGATCAGATCAATAAACGAGCTGAGAGATTGATCGAAAGTGGTTATGGTGAAATTGTAATGACAGGAGTTGATCTGACATCCTATGGCATTGATCTTCCAGGAAAGCCTAAACTTGGGAATATTTTGAGGAGATTGTTAAATTTTCAACCTAAATTAAGAAGATTGAGATTATCCTCAATCGATCCAGCAGAAATTGATGACGATTTGATGGATCTTCTATTGAAAGAAAAAAGAATACTTCCTCATCTTCACTTATCCCTTCAGTCAGGAGACAATTTAATTCTTAAAAGAATGAAAAGAAGGCATAATAGAGAAGAGGTTATAAAACTTTGTCACGATTTACGTCTTGAAAGATCTGATTTCACTTTTGGAGCTGATATAATTGTTGGATTCCCTACTGAAACAAATCAAATGTTTAAAAATACATTAGAATTGATAGAAACTTGTGAATTTACAAACGTTCATATTTTTCCTTATTCACCTAAAGACGGAACTCCGGCATCAAAAATGCCACAGATAAAGGAAGACGAGAAAAAATTAAGAGTAGAGATTCTTAGGAATAAATGCAAAGACATTCTCCGTCAAAAATTAAATAAAGAAATTGGAAAGTCCTCAAGCATCCTTTTTGAATCCCACAAAATGAGTTATTCTGATGAATACTTTAAGGTTAAAACCAAGGAAAGTAAAAATTCTATTAAGCCGGGCTCAATGGCTAATGTGAAGATTGTCTCGCGACAAGGAGATTCATTAATTGCTGAATTAAAATAAACATGGTTGTTGGTTGGTTTAAAAAGTTAAAGACAAGTTTATCAAAATCATCAGATAAGATATCTGGTGGAATAAAAAAAATCTTAAAAAGTAAAAAGATTGACGAATCCACCCTGCAAGAGTTAGAGGAACTAATGATTTCTTCTGATCTTGGAGTGGAGTCGTCATCAAAAATTATTCAAGAATTGAAAAAATCAAAATTACTCAATCCTAGCTCAGAAAAAGTAAAAGAGATTATAAAAAAAAAACTAAAAGAGACTCTTGCCCCTCTTGAAAAAAAGATTGACTTAACAAAAAATTTATTTGTTATTTTAGTCGTAGGGGTTAATGGAGTTGGAAAAACTGCTACTATAGGAAAGCTTGCTGATAAATTTTTAAGAGATGGAAAAAAAGTAGGAATGGTCGCAGCTGACACTTTTCGTGCAGCAGCAGTGGAGCAGCTAAAAATTTGGGCAGACAGAACGAAATCTGAATTTTTCTCAGCAAAAGAACTTTCTGACCCTGCAGCTCTAGCATACAAGTCGGTAATGACAGCAAAAGAAAAAAAACTTGATATTCTTCTTATTGATACAGCTGGAAGATTACATAATAAAACTGATTTAATGAACGAGTTATCAAAAATAATTAGAGTAATAAAAAAAATTGACGAATCAATTCCAAGTGAAACAATTTTAATTCTCGATGGGAATATTGGTCAAAACTCGATCAGACAAGCTGAAGTTTTCAAAGAAATTTGCGATATTGACAGTCTGATAGTAACGAAGCTAGATGGATCAGCCAAAGGTGGTGCTTTAATTCCAATAGCTGAGAAACTTAAGATTCCAATTTCTTTTATTGGAACAGGTGAATCAAAAGAAGATTTAGCGCAATTTGATGCTGATCAATTTTGCTCTGCTTTGCTTGGCATAGAATAGTCTCTAGAAATTTTCCACAAATATGAGGGACTACTGTCAGATATAACAAGTATATTACCCTCATGATCAATTTCAAAATCTCTTATTCTTCCAATTCTTTTGTCATCTTTTATAATTATTTCTTGGTCAATTATTTTGTGTCCTTCAAAAATTAATCTAGCTAACAATTTAGTTTTAGTAGCGCTAACTATTAAATTTTCCTTCCATTCGTAAAAGGTTTTACCTTTATAGAATTGAATATTTCCAACAGCGATTGATGGTACCCATGTAATTAAATTTCTGTTGTATATATCTTTAAAGTTTTTTTTCCCAATCTTTCTTCCAGAATATTCCGTTCCTCCCCAAGCTATATCTTTCCATCCATAATTTCCTGCAAATTTTACAATCCCGATATTATCTCCACCCATTGGACCATGTTGTGAAAAGTATATTTCACCATTTTTTGGGGAAATAGCCATTCCTTGTGGATTTCTCATACCTATTTGATAGATCTCTGGTAACCAATCTTCAAAACCCAAGTACGCTGGATTATCAGTAGGTATAGTTCCGTCGGTTTTAATTCTAATTATACTACCAGGATGTTTTTGTGGGTCTTGAGCAATCATTCCTTTATCTCTCTCACCAAAACCTACAAATAAAAAATCATCCTTAATAACAATCCTTGCTCCCCAGTGTTTGTCGGTATCGAGTTTAGGTTTTGCTATCAATAACGTTTCTAAGTCTACAATCTCGTTATTTTGAAGTTTACCTCTTGCTACAGCAGTGCTTGAGTGGTTTGATAATCTTCCAATCTTTGTTTTGTCTTTGAAATCATGACTGTAGGTAAAATATATGTAACCGTCAGAATGTTTATAGACATCTAATAATCCACCTTGACCATGTCTAAATTCAATGTGTGGAATATTATGCTTTATTTGAAACCGGTCACCATTTGAAGTATTGATCTTGAATATGTTGCCTTTTTTTTCAGTAACAAGAATATTATCTCTATCCAAAAATGTAATTGCCCACGGATAGTGAAATTTTTCTTGCGATATTTTTTGAATATTAAGATTTATTTTTGATTTTTTGTAAGTTTTATAGTCACTAAAATCGTTACAGTTAGAAATTGAAAAAAAAAAAGTATAAATTAATAAAAAAAAGACATGTATCATGTAGAAATATATATTAATTAGTAAAATTATATTAAACTAATTTTTTAATAAAAATGGATAAAAGTTACTATCTCAAGAAACATGGATATTTTTTAGAGGACTTAAAAATTAATCAGGAAGCCCATTACAAAAAAAAAATTTCCGAAAACGATATCAATCTTTTTTCAAAGGTATCTGGTGATAATAATCCAATACACATGGACGACAAATTTGCTCGAAGCTCAATTTTTAAAAAAAGAATTGCACACGGTTTTTTATCAGGAAGTCTAATTTCAACTGTTATAGCGACACAACTTCCAGGCCCTGGAAGTATTTATTTGAATCAGACTTTAAAATTTCTAGCTCCTGTTTTTATAGGAGATACAATAACTGCAATAGTTACAATTAAGAAAATCGAAATTGAAAAGAGAAAAGTCAATTTATTGACTGAATGTTTCAATTCAAAACAAAAGATTCTTACAGGACAAGCTGATATTTTAGTTTCGAAAAAAAAAGATTTTGTCTAAATGAGAGTTTTTAGAACAACAAAAATTCCTCAAGAATACATGAATTCTACAATAGCAATAGGTAACTTTGATGGAGTGCATCAAGGGCATCAGGCCGTAATAAATACAGCGAAAAAAAATTCAAAAACTAAAAACACTAAATTTGGTGTCTTAACATTTGAGCCACATCCAAAATGTTATTTTAACAAACAATATGATTATTTCAGATTAACTCCATTCAGAGAAAAATTTCAAATTTTCAAATTAGCAAAAATAGATTTTTTAATAAACATTAGATTCGACCAAACATTTCTAAATAAAACTGCGATATCTTTTATTGAAATTGATCTAATTAAAAACCTTCGCGTAAATACTGTTGTAACAGGATTTGATTTCGTTTTTGGAAATAAAAAAATGGGGAATGTAAAATATATTAATGATTATGTAAACAAGACAAAAGCTTTTAATTTTATTGTTGTTCCTGAGGTACGAAATTCTGATAATGTTGAAATCTCCTCTTCAAACATAAGAGCATTATTGAAAAAAGGGGATTTAGATCAAGCTAATGATTTATTGACGCGAAAGTGGTCTATCACAGGGAACATTCAAAAAGGTGAAAAAAAAGCAAGGCAAATTGGGTTTAGAACAGCGAATATTAAGACTAATAAGTTTTGTCAGATTAGAAGAGGTGTTTACTCAGTAATACTAAAGATTCCAAAGAAATTTGGGAAGAAAAAACTCTTCGGCATTGCGAACTTTGGGATTAAACCTACATTTAACAAAACAAACCCTCTGCTTGAAGTACACATTTTTAACTTCGAGAATGATATTTACCATGAAAGAATAAAAGTAACTTTTTACAAGTTTATAAGAGAGGAAAAAAAATTTGAATCAGTTGAGAAATTGAAGGATCAGATTATAAAAGATATTAATCAAGTAAAAAATGACAAACTATTCAAAAACAATCAATCTTCCTAAGACCAACTTTAGCATGAAAGCTAACTTGTCAGAAAAGGAAACCCAATGGCTTGAATTTTGGCATGAAAATGAAATTTATGACAAACTAAAAAAAAAAAATAAAAAAAATATTAAGTATGTTTTACATGATGGTCCGCCTTATGCAAATGGTGACCTTCATCTTGGTCATGCCTTGAATAAAATCTTAAAAGATGTAATTTGCAGATTTAAATTTCAGAGCGCAATGAATGTTGAATATGTTCCTGGTTGGGATTGTCACGGACTCCCAATCGAATGGAAGGTTGAGGAGCAGTTTAGAAAATCTGGGAAAAAAAAATCGGAAGTTAATTTGCAAATATTCAGAGAAGAATGCAGACAGTTTGCAAAGAAATGGGTAAGTATTCAGAGAGATCAATTTAATAGATTTGGCATTCAGACTAATTGGGAAGAAATTTATTTAACAATGAATAAAAACTCGGAAGTAACGATTGTATCTGAGTTGTTGAAATTTCTAGAATCAGAACAGTTATATCTTGGATTTAAACCAGTAATGTGGTCTGTTGTTGAACAAACCGCATTAGCTGAAGCTGAAATAGAGTATTTAGAAAAAAAATCAAAAGCAATTTACGTAAAATTTCCAGTAGAAAACTTCTTGGAAAACGTAAGTATCATTATCTGGACTACGACACCTTGGACTATTCCATGCAATAAGGCTATTGCCTTTTCTAATGATCTTAAATACTCATTAATTGAAATTGATAAGGATTTAAAAAATCTCGCATTAAAAAAGAATGATAAGATTATATTAGCCGATAATTTGGTTCAAAATTTTTGTGAAACTCATTCAATTAACAACTTTTCAAAAGTAAGTTCAATTGATTCAGAAAAACTTAAGCAACTAAAATGTCAACATCCACTAAGAAATTTAGGATTTGATCATTCAGTCAGTTTATTTGAAGCTGAGCACGTTACCGATGAGGCTGGTACAGGGTTAGTTCATATAGCACCAAATCATGGAGTTGAAGACTTTGAGGTTGGTATAAAAAATGACCTGGATAATTTGCCTACAGTAGATAATTCTGGAGTGTACACTGACAATGTTCCCTTTTTTTCAGGTACGCACGTTTACAAAGCCGATGAGAGTGTTATTAATGAATTAAAAAATTCAAATACTCTAATTAGTTCAAATGATTATTTTCACAGCTATCCTCATTCTTGGAGGTCCAAAGCACCATTAATTTATAGAGCAACATCTCAATGGTTCATCTCAATGGAGAGAAAAGATCTTCGAAGTAAGGCTCTCAATGAAATAGAGAAAGTAAAGTGGATACCTGAAAATAGTAAAAATAGAATTAGATCTATGGTGAAAGATCGACCAGATTGGTGTGTATCAAGACAACGTTCTTGGGGCGTTCCAATTACTATTTTCGTCTCCAAGGTAAATGGCGAACCTCTTATTAATAAACATATTAATATGAAAATATTATCAACTATTAAAAATGAAGGTATTGATGCTTGGTTTACTAAACCAAAAGATTATTTTTTAAGTGAAATAGCAAATTCAGAAGAATATGAAAAAGTTAGTTCTATTTTAGATGTTTGGTTTGATTCAGGTTCAAGCCATGTTTATGTTTTAAAAAACAATGGTTTTAATTGCAAAGCTGATCTTTATTTAGAAGGTTCGGATCAGCATCGTGGTTGGTTTCAATCGTCTTTAATTGAAAGTTGTGCGAACTTCGGCGAAAGTCCATTTAAGTCAGTCTTGACACATGGTTTTGTAATCGATGAGAAGGGAAAAAAAATGTCAAAATCGTTAGGAAATGTGATTTCACCTTCAGATGTAATTAAAAAGTATGGTGCTGATATTTTAAGAATTTGGGTTGCTAATTCAAACTTTAATGAAGACATAAAAATAAGTTATCAGAACTTGGAACGGCAAGCTGAGAGTTATCGAAAAATTAGAAACACAATAAGGTTTATTTTAGGAAATTTAAATAATTTCTCTTTAGATTTAAAATTAGAACATAAAAGCCTTTTACCATTGGAGAAATTTATAAGGCATAAGCTTTATAACTTGAATAAAGAGATTAACGAGGCTTATGACGCGTTTAATTTTCATAGAGTTTTTCAAACGATACTTAACTTTTGTTCTCAAGAACTTTCTGCTCTATTCTTCGATATAAGAAAAGATGCATTATATTGTGATAAAAATAATTCTTTGAATGTAAGATCATCTAAAACGGTCATGACTGACGTTTTTGATTGTTTAATTAGATGGCTTTCACCTATAATACCGTTCACAACCGAGGAAGCATGGCAGTGTTGGAAAGAAGATATTAACAAAAACAGTGAACAGAGTTGTCATTTGTTAGAAAATCTTGAACTCCCTGATGAATGGAATGATATCAATTTAAATAATGAATGGTCAAAAATTTTAGAAATTAAAAATGCTTTTACTTTTGCTGTTGAACAAAAAAGAAATAAAAAAGAAATCAAATCCAGTTTAGAAGCAAGTGCTTTTGTTTATTTAAAAGATAATGAGTATAAGAAAATTTCAGAGAATCAAAATTTAAGCGAGATCCTTATTTCAGCGAATATAGAAATTTCAGAAGATTTCGATGATCAATTCCTTTTTAACTCAGATAATAAGGAAATTGGGGTAAAAATATTTAAAGAAGAAGGAGATAAATGTCCAAGATGCTGGAAACTTTATAAACAACTAGATGAAAAAAATCAGCTTTGTGATAGGTGTATGTCGGTAATTAATGAAAATTAACAAAGATTTTATTTTAGCTTTTACAATTTCTTCAATTGCGGTGATTCTTGATCAGATTTCAAAATCATTAATTTTAAACTATAAATTCTTACTTCCAATGAAAGTGTCGTCTTTTGATATTTTGAATATAGTTTATGTTGAAAATAAAGGTATCAGTTTTGGAATGCTTTCAGAGTATAATATTCCTTTTTGGCTAGGAATATTGTCTTTTGCAATTAGTTTATATGTTATCTTTCTGATAACAAAGTCTCAAAGTAAGTTGGAATTAACTGGATTGTCATTAATTTTAGGTGGAGCAATTGGCAATGGCATTGATAGATTATTCAGTGGTTATGTAATTGATTTTATTGATCTTTATTATAGAAATTTTCATTGGCCGGCATTTAACTTTGCTGACTCGTTTATAACCGCGGGAGCTGTTTTATTTTTTTTTAAATTATTTTTTATTAAATAAGAAAATAATTGAGAATTATGCTTTTCAAAGTCATAAACTAATGTTATTTATATATTTTACAAGCAACAAAATGTTTGTATTAATGTTTAATTAAACACTATATATAGTATAATTATGCAAATTTTACGTACACTTAGAACATTGTCGATGTCAATGATGCTTATACTTGTGCAATCATGTTCAACTATCGAGTCAACAGTCGATTCAACCTTGGATTCAATAAGTGAAGCTGGCGACTTTATCTATGATTCTGTTAATTTCTGGGACGAGGACGAACCAGAGCAAAGCGAAGCTGTAATAATTGAGGAAGCAGTAGAGGTTCCAGAGTATGCTATTCCAGATGAGAGTTACTTTGAACCTGGGTTAAGTCAGGAACAAAATTTTAGCAATCAACAGAGCTTTCAACCTCAAGTTAATGCTCAACCTTATTATGACCCAATTTACAGGAGCCAGAGACAATACTATTATGTGGGACCTAATGGAACTCCAATGCTAGCCCCACCTCCGCCACCTTTTCCTCAATATTCAATTGATCAAGTAGCTCCACTACCTTATTCATATTCAAATAACCTAGATATGCCTAGGTCATTTAATCCAAATATGAATAGTTTCGCACCTAGGCAGAACTTAGGTGTTACAAACCAAAATCAAAATGTTAAACCAACTATTACACTCGAAGAAGAAATGGAATTATTTGGAATACAAAATGATTGTGTTAGGGTAACAGAAGATTTTGTAAACGGCGGATTTATGTGTGATGATTATGATTAATAATTATTTAAAGTATTTTCTTATCTTTTCTGTATTTGTATTAAACTCTTGTGAAACTCTTCAAGACTTCGCCGGTTTAAATAAACCTGACCTTGAAACAGATTTATTTGAAGAAACACCCGAATTGGTTCTTCCCCCAGATTTTGGAAAAGTTGCTAAGAGAAACAAATATAGAAATGAAAAAATCATAAATCAAACACCAGATTTTAGTGATAATTTTCAGCAACCACAATATCAAAGCATCCAACCTCGTGTGACAAATTATATTGCTCCTAGAATAAATATTGAATCATCACCAACTCCCTCTGATTCACTCGAAAGATTTAAAGAAAATAAAAAATTTACAATTGGACAGTGGGTGTACGGACAATATATACAAGGTTTTAAACAAGGAAATCTTTATTACAGACCAATTTACGATAAGGGTTATAACTTTTCCAGAAGATATTTACCTGATCAAAACATAACTTCCTTTTTAAGACCACAACAACAATATATTGAGAATGCCAATAGAAGAGAATCCATTCCAATGGACTCAAATTTTCAGAATTTAGAAAACTTACCAATAATTGATTAAATGAAGATAGTTGGGATTTTATTTATTCTACTATTTTGCTTTGAATCCAAATCAAACATAAATTTCAATGCTAAATCAACTACTTTGGAAAATGGATTGAGATTAATTGTTGTTGAAAACCCTAGAGCTCCTGTCGTTGCTCAAATGATGTGGTATAATTTCGGATCGAATATAGAACAAAGAGGTAAAAGTGGTTTGGCTCATTTTATGGAGCATCTTATGTTTAAAGGAACAAAGAAATTCCCAAATAGTTATTACTCAGATTATCTTTCAAAAATAGGTGGTAGTGAGAATGCATTTACAAGTTACGATTATACGGCGTATTACCAAATTTTCCCAAGTCAACATTTGGAAAAAATTATCGAACTCGAAGCTGACAGAATGAACAACCTAACTCTAACTAAAAAGAATGTGGAAATTGAGAAAAAAGTAATTTTAGAAGAAAGATTTCAAAGAATTGAGAGTGATCCGTCAGCCCAACTTGACGAATCTATGAGAACCGTATTATTTCCAAATGATTATTATGGTCGACCTATAATTGGTTGGAAGCACGAAATCGAAAATCTCTCTTATGATGATGTAATCGATTTTTATAAAGAAAATTATAACCCCAACAACGCTATTTTAATTTTGTCAGGAGATATAAAATTTAAAAATGCAAAAAAATTAGTAAATAAATATTACAAATCTATAAAATCTTCACAAAAGATTAAACTTAATAAATTAAATAATCCTGATCTAAAAACTTCTACAAATGTCGAGCTAAGCAATGAAAATGTGAAGCAACAAATATGGAAGAGAATATATAGAACAAAGTCTTATAATGACTCAATGACTCAGTCAATTGCATTAGATTTAGGAATGAAAATTCTTGCTGGAGGGACTTCTAGTTTACTTTACGAAGAGTTTGTTAATAAAAAAAAGATTTTTTCAATGGTGGGAGGTTTTTTTCAAGGTTTAACAAAAGGAAACGGATATATTTATTTTTACGCAATACCCAATAAGAAAATTGAACAGTCTGAAATAAGTGACTTGTTGGATAAATTTATAGTTCAAGCCATAGATGAGGGTATCTCCGAAGAAAAATTAATCTTAGAAAAGAAGAAATATTACTTTGATAGTATTTACGGCATGGACGGAATTTTAAAACCTGCTGAAATTATAGGAGAAGCATTAACTATTGGTTTAAGTCTGGATGATATTGAAAATTGGAATGACAAACTTGATAAGATAAATCTGGAAATGGTAAAAAAAGAATTAAAAGAATTTTCAAAAAATAGAAATTTTGTTACAGGAAACTTGAAGAATTGAGATTTATTTTTTTATTTTTTTTATTAATATTCAAAAGCTTAGATGCTTTTGAATATAAAAATCTTAAAACAAATTCTGGAATTGAATTTTGGTTTGTCGAGGATAAATCAATACCAATTGTCAGTGTAAGTTTTAGTTTTAGGGGAGGGAGTTCAATTGATATTAAAGACAAAAATGGTATTTCAAATTTGATGACATCTCTTCTGGACGAAGGAACTCGTAATTTAACTTCAAAGCAATTTAAAAACGAAATGAAAATGAATGGAATGAAGTTAAGCTTTAGTACACAGAAAGATAAGATTGATGGTATATTTCAAATTATTTCAGCTCAGGCCAAGGATGGTTTTGATTTATTTTACGAAGCTTTAAATCATCCAAGCTTTAATAAGGTGGATATTAACAGAGTTAAGAGACAAGTTATATCTAGTATAAAAATTGATGAATCTGATTTATCAACTTTAGCTTCAAACAAATTTAATCAACACTTTTTTAAAGATCATGTTTTCTCAAACAACATAAAAGGATCGGAAGAATCAATTAAAAACGTTACAAGAA
This sequence comes from uncultured Alphaproteobacteria bacterium, assembly GCA_902617375.1. GTDB lineage: Bacteria > Pseudomonadota > Alphaproteobacteria > Methylaequorales > Methylaequoraceae > Methylaequor > Methylaequor ceniphilum. The sequence continues at coordinate 14,034 of CACMWI010000002.1, forward strand.
CTGATTTAGTAAACTTTCATAAAAAATCTTTTGTAAAGAATAATTTAGTAATTGGTGTTGCCGGCAATATAAATGTTAATAAAATAAAAAAATATATTGAACTTGTTTTTGGGGAATTAAAAGACAATCAACAAAATTATTCTATTAAACAATTTAAGGCTCTATCTGTTGGGCAAAAAATGTTTGAAATGAAAACACCACAGTCTAGTGTTTTATTTGGTCACCCTGGATTAGAAAGAAATAATGAAAATTTTTTTGCACTTAGAATTGCGAACTATATTTTGGGTGGTGGTGGATTTCAATCTCGTCTTTATAAAAATATCAGGGAAAAAAAAGGTCTTGTTTATTCAATTTATTCATATTTATTGTCTTACGAAAATGATGGTGTAATTGTTGGGGGCTTTCAAACAAGGAACAAATCTGTCTTTCAAACTATTGAAAATGTAAAAAATGAATGGAAAAAACTTAATAAACGTGGAATTACAAAAAGCGAGTTAGACAATGCTAAAGCTTATTTTAATGGATCTTTTACGAGGAATTTTACAAGCACTCTATCGATAGCAAGATTATTACAAGTTGTTCAATATTATGAGCTTGGAGCCGATTATTTTATTAAAAGAGAGAAAATCATTAATAGTCTAAATCTAGAAAAAGTAAATGGTATAATTTCAGAATATTTCTCAAACGAAAAATTGTTTTTTATGATTGTCGGAGAGCCAGAAAAGAAATGATTTTTTTACAAGAGACATTTAATTTAGAAAAAAAAGTAAAAAAAACACAAAAACAGAAATATACAAAGTCAAAAATCAAAATATTAGAATTAATAAAAAAAAAATCTTTTGGTTTTATTCAAGATTTGCATCAAAAAGATTTCTCAGACATTTATCAATTTTCTGAAAAACTTCAAAAATTCGAAAACGTATTATTTTTAGGAACAGGTGGTTCTAGCCTAGGTGGCAAAACACTAGTTTCATTGATGGATAATATTTTTATAAATGCGACCAGACCTAGAGTTTTTTTTGTAGAAAATATTGATTCATCGTCAATACATGGTTTGCTACAAAATATAGATTTAAAAAATTCAGCTTGTGTTGTTACATCAAAGTCAGGTGAAACAATTGAAACAATTGCGCAGTTTTTCTTTGTATTAAATGAGTTTAAGAAAAAAAAAATTTCTATAAAAAAAAGATTTTTCATTATCACTGAAGATAAACAAAGCACACTGAAAGAAATTCAGGAGAGTGAAAATTTAGATTTTTATCCGCATCCGATTGATATTGGGGGACGATATTCTGTTTTCTCAATTGTTGGTTTAATTCCATCAAAAACTATTGGTTTTGACATAAAGCGTTTTTGTAATGGAGGTAAAAGTTTTTTAAAGGAAATAGAAAATGAAAATAATTTTGATTATTACTTTACCCCTATTTCAAATTTAATTGATCTAAAAAAAAAAGGTGTGAATATGTCAATAGTAATGCCTTACCATGATTCATTAAACAATTTATCATTTTGGTACAGACAACTATGGGCTGAAAGTATTGGAAAAAAAGGTAAAGGTATAACTCCAGTAAATGCTTTAGGAACAGTTGATCAGCATAGTCAGCTACAACTTTATTTAGATGGTCCAAAAGATAAGTTTTTTACATTTATTGAAAAAGCAAGAGACAAGAGTGTTACAAAATTAGATTGTCATTATTCTAAATCTAAAACATTTCAAGATCTTCATCAGAAATCATTAGAAGAATTACTCAATGCAGAGATGAACGCAACCATTAAAACTATCAGTAATAAAAAAATACCTATTAGAAGAATAACTTTGGAGTCCTACAATGAGAAATACATTGGAAGTCTAATGATGTTTTTTTTTATAGAAACAATCTTTAGTTGTTTCTTGCTAGAGGTAAATCCATTTGACCAGCCTGCGGTGGAAGAGGGTAAAAAATTAACTAAAAGATTTCTTAAATATAATGAGTGAGATCAAATTATTATCAGACAGTTTAATTAATAAGATTGCAGCTGGAGAAGTTTTAGAAAGACCCGCATCGGCTGTTAAAGAATTGGTAGAAAATAGTATTGATGCTGGGGCTAAGAAAATCGATATTTTTATAGGGAACGGCGGTAAAAGTAACATAACAGTTTTAGATGACGGTCGAGGTATAAAAAAAGATGAATTAGAAAAAGCCGTTCTACGTCACACAACTTCGAAACTCAATTCATCAAATTTAAATTGTATTAAAACAATGGGCTTTAGGGGTGAAGCATTGTCTTCGATAGCATCTGTTTCAGACTTTTCCATAAGTTCTAATCAGAAAAATAATTCAGAGGGTTACGAGATTAAAATAGTTTCAGGTAAAGTTAAACATGTAAAACCTATAAATCAGAAAAAGGGAACTTGTGTTAAAGTAAGAAATTTATTCTTTTCAACACCAGCAAGATTAAAATTTCTTAAATCTGAAAACTACGAATCTATTCTTATTAAAAGACTTATTCAAAATTTTGCTATAATTCATTTTGATAAAGAATTTAATCTTTATTTAAATAACAAAATTACAATCAAGACATTTTTATCAAAAGATAGAGAAGTAAAAAACAGATTTTTTAATAGGGTAAATCAGATATTAGGGACAGATTTTGTTGAAAATTCAATCGATCTCGAAGCACATTCTGAATTTATTTCACTCTCTGGTCTCCTTGGTTATCCAACTTTTAATTATTCAAACTCTAATAATCAATTTGTTTTTGTTAACGGAAGAGTAATTAATGACAAGACTTTGAATACAATTTTCAGGGTTGCATACAAAGATGTAATGTTCCATGACAGATTTCCGCAGCTTATTCTAAATATAAAGTGTCCACACGACTGGGTTGATGTAAATGTGCATCCGATGAAAAATGAGGTGAGATTTAGTGACTTTAATTTACTTAAATCATTTATTATTAAAACATTTAGAGATTCATTTGAAAAAATAGGTTATGAAAATAATAAATTAAAATCATCAACACCGCTAGTTGAGGAAAACAATGTAAATGGTTTTCAGGAGAAAATAAAACTAAAAGAAACAAATTATTCTAATTATGAAATAAATAATAATTATGATTCATTGCAGGAGTCAAATAAGCCTGAGCAGTTCTATCCCTTAGGACACGCTAAAAGTCAGTTTCATGCTAATTATATTATATCAGAAACTGAAGAGGGAATAATAATAGTAGACCAGCATGCAGCTCATGAAAGGATTGTATATGAAAGTTTAAAGAAAGATTATTATGAAAATAAAATTAAAACTCAACTTTTATTAATTCCTATTATTTTAAATTTAGACAATCTAGTAATAAAAGATTATGAAAAAAAATTGGAAAACCTAGGAAAGTTTGGATTAAAAATAGATGTATTTGGATCAAATTCGGTAATTGTGAGAGAAATACCAGCCTTAGTTTCAGATTGTAACGTCAAAAACCTTGTAGATGCTGTTATTAATGATATGGCAAATGAGAACTCTTTAAATTATTTGGAAACAGAAGTTAATAAAATTTGCTCAACAATTGCATGTCATGGTTCAATAAGATCCGGAAGAAAGCTTGAAGTTGAAGAAATGAACGACTTATTAAGAAAAATGGAAAATACTAAAAATTCTGGACAATGTAATCATGGACGACCAACTTTTATAAAATTAAATATCGTAGAGATAGAAAAATTATTCGGAAGAAAATAAGTTATATTTTTTTTACAAAAAGAAATTTCGATTTTGATATTTTTTTCGTCTTCATAATTTCAAAGGAATCAAAATTTAAATCAGTCATTTTATCTCCGAACTCAAGTACGCCAAAAGAATTTTTTTTCATTAAAAAATTTATCTTTTCTATAATTAATTCCAGTGAATATTTTTGATAGGGTGGATCGCAAAAAAAAAGATCAAATTTATCTTTAAATTTGGGCAATTTATCTTTTATAATGTTTAGTTTAATTATTTTTACATTTTGAATTATCTTCAATTCCTGACAGTTTTTTCTACATAAATTTAATGATTCATTTGAAGAGTCAATAAAGGTTACATGCTCAGCTCCTCTAGAGAGAGCTTCTATCCCTAAGGCACCAGTACCGCAAAAACAATCAATTATCGCTTGTCCAGTAATTTTTTTTTTATCTTTTATGAGAAGAGAGTTTAGTGTATTAAAAATCATTTCTCTTGCTCTGTCAGATGTTGGACGAATTGAATTATTAGATGGTGTTTTAATTAATCGTGTTTTAAATTTGCCTGAAATTATTCTCATCAGTAAACCCTATTGAATTGAGTAATTTATCTAAAAATTTGATTTTTATTTCAACTAAATTTCCAATTCCAATGTCATTTAATTCAAAAGGTCCAAAACTTATCCTTTTCAATTTTTGAACTTTGAGATTAAAGTAATTAAGAACTTTTCTTATTTCTCTATTTTTACCTTCAGTTAATTTAACTTCCATCATATTTTTTTCTTCACTATTCGATAATTTTATTTTAATTTCATTATACAAAATACCATCAACTAAAAATTGACCCTCAACCAATTTATCTAAATTTTCAGGAATTTTTCCCGAAACTTTGACAATATATCTTCTTTCAATTTTATTACTTGGATCTTCAAGATACGAAGAAAGCTTCGGATTCGTAGTTAATAGTAATAAACCCTCGGATTTTATATCTAACCTTCCAACGGAAACAACTCTTGGAAGATCTTTAGGAACTAATCTAAACAGGCTTTTTTGCGAAAATTGTTCTTTATTAGACGAAACATAACCTACAGGTTTATTTAAAATCCAAACCCTCGTTTTAATATTAGTTAAAGGTTTGTCTTTTACTTTAATGGATTTTATAAGACTTTTCTCAATAAAAAATTCTTTATAGACATTATCGTTAATTTTAACGTCACCATTTTTTATTAAAAATTCTGCATTTTTCCTTGAACAGATTCCCGCATGTGAAATTAATTTAGACAACCGAATTAATTTATTTGTCAATTTTTTTCTTGGCTGATGTTATTAATGACTTAATGACATTAATGTCCTTGTTGTCAATAAGAAATTCTGGATGCCACTGGACGCCCAGACAATAATTGGATCTTGTACTTTCTATTGCTTCAATAACACCATCTTCTGAAACCGCAGAGACAATAAGGTTTTTCCCCAACTTATCAACGGCTTGGTGGTGTGCTGAATTTACAAACATTTTCGAGCATTTTACAAAATTGAAAAGTATTGTATTTTTTTTTATATGAACAAAGTGACTAGGTTCATTTCTGGGATTTGGTTGCTCATGGTTTATATCAGAGTCTATTACATCAGGGATATGTTGAAGAAGAGTTCCTCCTAGAACAACATTTATTAATTGTTGTCCGCCGCAAATTCCGAGCACCGGAATTTTTTTTTGGATGGCTTTTTTAGTTATCTGAAATTCAAAATTCGTTCTTCCATTTTTAATTCTCAATGTCGGTTTTCTCTCCTGACCATACATTTGTGGATCAATATCAAAATCTCCCCCAGTTACAAGAAGTCCATCTATAAAGTTTAAATATTGATTAATCGCTTTTACATTATTTGGTAAAAAAATAGATATGCCACCTGCAATTTCGATAGATTCAGAATAATTTTTCCTAGCCGCATACCATGGATATTTTGAATAGGTTTGCTCTTCTTCCTCATCCAACGTTATTCCAATTACAGGCTTATTCATTAATCTTTTAAAAATTAAACTTAATGTTAGTATATTAAACATATGCGAAGATGTTGTAAAATTTTTATAAATAATTACGAGATTATTGCTGATTTAAATAACTCTTTAACCGCATCTCAAATTTGGAACTCACTCCCTATTTCTTCTGATATTCAAACATGGGGAAATGAAATATATTTTGATACTTCTGTAAGTGTTGAAATTGAAGAAAATGCTAAAGAAGTTATTCAGTTAGGAGAAATAGTTTATTGGCCCACTGGAAAAGTTATTGCAATCGGTTTTGGGAAGACACCAATATCTCTGGGAGATGAAATTAGACTTGCATCCAAATGTAATGTTTGGGCTAATACTAGTTTTGATTTAAAAAAACTAGTTAATGTTCGTAAAGGTGAAAAAGTATTGGTCGAAAAGAGTAGAATATAATATGAATGAATATTTTATGAAACTTGCTTTAGATTTAGCAAAAAAATCGTTTAAACAAAATGAAATACCTGTTGGTTGCGTTTTAGTAAACGATAAAAATGAAATAATTAGTTGTGCTTCAAATTCCATGGTACAGAATCATGACCCAACTTCGCATGCTGAAATAGTTGCAATACGAAAAGCATGTAAGAAATTAAAAACAACAAAACTTTTAAATTTCTCAATTTATACAACGTTAGAACCATGTTTGATGTGTGAATCGTTAATTATAAGTGTTGGCATAAAAAAAATTTATTTTGGTGCTTTTTCAGATAATGTAAAAATTCATAAGAGAAAAATAAAAAATTATTTTTCCAGAAATAATAATTATGAATTTTTTGGAGGATTTAAAGAAAAAGAGTGTTCAGATTTAATAATTAATGCTTTAGAGAAAAAAAGATAATCATACATTTTTTTGACCGATATCATTTCTAAAAAAACCTTCCTTCCAACCAATAGCTTCTACAGCTTTATAAGCAATTTTCCTTGCATGTGCGATTGAATTACCTTGTGCAGTGACAGCTAGCACTCTTCCACCTGAAGAAATTAGTTTTTCTTTTTTTAATGCAGTTCCAGCATGGAATATCTCAACTCCTTTAATAGATTGTGCCTTTGACAGATTACTAATAACTTTATTCTTTTTATAGTTGCCAGGATATCCTTTGGAAGCAACTACGACGCAGACAACAGATTGTTTTTTATTTCTTATGGTCAAATCAGAAAGCCTATCTTTCAAGTTATAATCAATAATTTTTAAAATATCAGTTTGTAAGTTTCTTAATAAAGTTTGACACTCTGGATCTCCGAATCTTACATTATATTCAATAACGAAAGGCCCCTGTGAGGTTATCATTAGACCAAAAAAAAGTATGCCTCTGTATACCAATTTATCTTTTTTAAGTCCTAATGATGTTGGAATTAAAATTTTTTTTTCGATTTGATTTTGGATTTTTTTTGTCATTTTTCTCGTTGGACTAAAGCAGCCCATTCCCCCGGTATTAGGCCCTTCATCATTGTTAAAAGCTCGTTTGTGATCTAGCGCGTAACCTAGTTTAGCAAAACCATTTTTATCAAAGAAAGCGAAATAACTTACCTCAAAACCTGATAAATATTCCTCAATTATTACTTTTTTTCCGGCTGAACCAAATTTTTTTTTTTTCATTATTTCATCTAGACCATTGATTGCTTCGCGTTTGTTTCTGCAAATAATTACGCCCTTTCCTGCTGCTAATCCATCTGCTTTAATAACAATTGGGTATTTTGTTACAGATACATAATTAACAGCTGAATTAAACGATTTAAATTCTTTGTATTTAGCTGTATTAATTTTGTTTTTTATTAGAAATCTTTTTGCAAAAGACTTCGATGATTCGAGCTTAGACGCTTTTTTACTAGGACCAAAAACGGGTATACCTTTTGATCTTATATAATCACTTAGACCGTCCTCTAAAAATTGTTCAGGACCAATAATTACTAAATCAATTTCTTGTTTTTTACAGAATTTTATTAATTCATTTTTTTCATTTAAATCTAATTTTTTACAAACCGCAATTTCTGATATTCCTGCATTGCCTGGGATGCAGAATAAAGAACGACATTTTCTGGATTTTCTTACAGCCCAGCATATTGCATGTTCTCTTCCACCACCACCTAAGACTAAAATATTCAAGAAATTATTCCTTTTTTGATTTTTTTAAACTAAATTTGAAACATGAATATTCTTTCAAATATTGAAAAATTCACAGTCTCTCAATTAAACTATTCTATCAAAAATTTGATAGAAAATAAATTTCAAATTGTTTCAGTTATTGGAGAAGTGTCACAAGTGAAGAAACATGGTTCTGGTCATATCTATTTTTCATTGAAGGATGAAGAAAGTGTTATTTCTGCTATTTGTTGGAGATCAGTTGTCCCCCGTCTCAAAATAAATCTAGAAGATGGTATAAAAGTTGAAATCAAAGGGAAAGTTACAACATACTCACAACAATCCAAGTATCAATTGATTGTTCAGCAAATAGTTTTTGAGGGCGAAGGCAATTTGTTAAATCTTCTTGAACAAAGAAAAAGAAGATTAGCTGAACTTGGTTTTTTTGATGAATCAAAAAAGAAAGAAATCTCGAAATTTCCAAATTCAATTGGGGTTATCACATCAGAATCGGGAGCAGTTATAAAAGATATAATTCACAGAGTATCTGATAGATTTCCAACAAAATTACTAATTTATCCCTCAAATGTTCAGGGAGAAAAATGCTTAGATGACATAATTAGAGGGATTGAGTATTTTAATATTAAAAAAGACAATTCAGTTGATGTTATAATAATTGCCAGAGGAGGCGGTAGTTTAGAGGATTTAATGCCATTTAATGAAGAATTATTGGTAAAAAAAATCTTTGAGTCAAAAATACCAATTGTTTCTGCTGTTGGACACGAAACAGATTACACTTTGTGTGATCTTGTCTCTGATCTCAGAGCTCCAACACCTTCAGCTGCAGTTGAAATGATATTACCTAATAGAAAGGAAATTCTTATTAGATTATTGGATTCAGAAAGTAAATTAAAAAAGATATTTGCTCATTTTTTTGATAACCACAAATTAAGTCTTAAATTATTATCGTCTAAAATACCTGAATTATTAGAAACAGTGAATAATCATTTTCAGGAATTAGATTATCATGAACAAGGTCTAAAAAATTTTTTAAACTCAGTTTTTAAAAATATGAAGATAAATTTATACAGAGTTATCCAAAAGTTTTCACCTAGTAATCTATCTAATATGGTGAAACTAGAGTTATCTAAAGTTTTAAATAATTTTGAAAAAAGTACTTTTTTTATAAATCAGAATCTTGATACTAAAAAAGAACGATTTAATTCAAAATCTAAAGAACTTTCAATTTTGTCATATAAACAAACATTGAAGAGGGGTTTTGCTGTTATAAGAAAAGAAGATGTTATTATCAAAAATGATTTAGAGATTAAACATAATGATAAAATTGAGATAGAGTTTGCAACAAGTAAAACTAAAGCTAAAAAAATATAATGTTTTTAATTTTTTTTATCATTTTTATTTTTCCAGTAAATTTTAAAGCTGAAACATTTCCTAAAATTTTCGGTTGTTTTTGCGAGGGAGGGGTCATAACAGGAAATCTTGAGAATGGAAGTAAATTAAAAATTGACAATAAACAAGTCGAAGTTTTTGAAAAAGGAAGATTTATCTATGCATTTGGGAGAAAATATAAAGACAATGTAAAAATTGAAATAAATGATAAAGTAAAAAAATTCACAGTTTCAAAAAAAAAATATAAAATTGAAAATATTAAAGGTCTTCCCAGGAAAAAGGTTGAACCATCGAAAGAGGATTTAAACAAAATAATATCTGATCAGAACAAAATAAAAAAGGCAAAATTAATTGGTTACAAAACAAGACTTTTTAATGAAAAATTTATATTACCTTCAAAAGGAAGAATGTCAGGATTTTATGGAAGTCAACGAATCCTTAATTCCAAACCAAGAAGACCTCATGCTGGAATAGATATTGCTGCAAAGGAGGGTACAAGTGTAATTGCCCCTTCTTCAGGAATTATCAAATTAGTGGAAGAGGATATGTTCTTCACTGGAAATACTGTGATAATGGATCATGGCTTAGGACTAATTTCAATTTTTGCTCACTTGAAGGAGGTTTTTGTTGTAGAAGGAGAAAAAGTGTTGCAAGGACAAAAAATTGGATCTATTGGTATGACAGGTAGAGCAACAGGTCCTCATCTTCATTGGGGTGTTTATTTGAATAATACATCTGTTGACCCAGAGGTCCTTTTAAAATATGAACTTAATTAGCACGAAGGCATTCCAAAACTCTCTGTTCAAATTTATTTTTCTTTTCAATTTTCAAATTTAGATTTACAGGTGTTATTTTATTCTTAAATTCTTCAGGTACTTTTATATAGTCTTTTTTTGTACAGACAACTGTCAGATTTTCTTTTTTTGCTAAATTTAGTATGCTCAAAATATCATTTTTTTTGAAAATGTAGTGATCGGAGAAACTTTTTGTTCTTTTGATTGTAAAACCGGAATGTAAAAGTGAATTGTGAAAATTTGTATTGTTACCAAGTGCTGAAAATACAAATAAGTTTTTATTTTTGCATGATTTGATACTTATCTCTTTTTTTGCCATAAAAACTTTTTGTTTTGGAATCATATTTTTTTTTAAAATATTACTATTGTTGCCAATAATTAGAATTAGATCGCAATTTTTAATACCACTACTTATTGTTTCTCTTAAAGGACCAGACGGAAAAATGTTTTTATTACCAAAACCATAATCACTATCAATAACTAAAACTTTACAATTCTTTTTTATATCTATACTCTGCAAACCGTCGTCCATTATTATTAACTCACCACCCTGAGCCTCACAAAACTTGGCTCCAGAAAATTTTTTTTTGGAGACACAGGTCAAGCCAAAGTGTGAATGTAAAAGACTTTCCTCTCCAACTTCGTGAAATGAATGATCCTTTGAGACTATCAAAGGACCTTTTGCTGTTCCTTTATAACCTCTTGTTAAAACAAATATTTTTTTAAAATTTTTTGTTAGAATTTGTCTCATTTCTATTACAGTTGGAGTTTTTCCAGCTCCACCAAGTGTAATATTCCCAACACATAAAACTGGAATGTTACATTTCTTTTCTTTGTTACTTATTTTGTAAATAATAAAACATAAATAGTATAATATTGAAAAAGGAAAGAGTAATAAGCTTAAAAAATTTTTAGATTTCCAAATTTTTTGCATCATTTTATAACACTTCTTAGAATAGACTTTGACTTGTAAAACTGACTTTTACAAAGAGTTTTAAACTTTCTATTAGTTTCTCTATTTAATTTTTTGTCTTTCAAAAGTCTTGAAATCATCCGAATAAGCTGAGATGAATTTTCAACTTCAAACCCCGCTTTATATTTAACAATGTCGGCTTTTATATCCTCAAAGTTTTCCATGTGGGGACCAAAGATCAATGAACAATTAAAATCTTTTGTTTCTATTGGGTTATGTCCGCCATGGTTGCTAAATGAACCACCGACAATTGCAATTTCTGATAATTTAAAAAAAATTCCTAATTCACCAAATGTATCAACTAATAAAATCTCTTCATTAGAAATTTTGAAATTACTTTCATTTCTTAAAAGAAATAAAAACTTATCTTTATTAAATTGATCTGTAATTTTTTTTATTCTGCTAGTATGTCTAGGAATAATAATAAAAAACAAATTACTAAAATCTTTTGATAAAACTTTAAAAATATTTGCAAACATTTTTTCTTCTTCTGCATGCGAACTAAATAAAGTTACAACTCTTTTTGATTTGAGTTGTTCAAAAATTTTTTTATAAGCAACATTATCAACTTCTAAGCCTTGAGAAATATATTTTAAGTTTTGTATTCTTTTAACATTTTTTGTGCCAAGTTCTCTAAACCTTTTTAATGAGTCATTATTTTGTGTGTAACACTGATCGATTAATGGAAAAACAGATTTAGAAAAAGAATTTATTCTTTTCCAATTAATAAAAGATTTATTTGATATTCGAGCATTTAAAATAGATAGTTTGATAGATTTCTCTTTCAAAATATTAAATATATTTGGCCAAATTTCAGACTCAATAAAAATTACTGAACTTGGATTCCAATATTTTAAGAATCTTTTTATTAAAAAATTTATGTCTATCGGGAAAAAAATAACAACAAAATTATTCTTCGATTTAGATAATAAATTGTACGCACTAAGAGTTGATGTGCTAAATAAAATTGACGAATTGGGTTTTATTTTTTTTATTTCTCTAGCAACTGCGATTCCAGTCTTTGATTCACCAACACTAACACCATTAATCCAGATTAAATCTCCCTTAGGTCTTTTTTTTCTTGAAATTGAAAATTTTTCAAGAACACTCGAAATAGTTTCTTTTGAAACTAAAAAACGAAGAAAAAAAAAGAATAAGATAGGAATAAAAAATAAATTTGATAAATATCTATAAATTAATAACAACATAATTAATTCGAGAGATTGTCTGATAACATCGTTACTCGTTTTATTTCTTTTTCTAAAATTAATTTATTTTCAGCAAGTGTTTTATTTTTATCAAATTGAAATGGATTTCCCCAAACTGCCACAAATTTATTGAACGGCGTTACAAAAATGAATCTATCCCATGTATTTAATGTAAATTTAAATTTAGCTGAATAACTTAATGGTAAAACTGGAACATTTGTTTTTTTTAAAAGTGATATAAGACCTTTTTTTACTTCCTCATTAGGACCTTTTGGACCGTCTGGAGTGATCCCTATTATACTATCATTATTTATTTGTTTTAATATCTCTTTTAAGGAAGATAAATTATGTTTCCTCGAGGAACCGGTTATTGTCTTAATTCCAAAATAAGATATGGCGTTGGAAATTATTTTTCCGTCGGCATGTCCAGAAATAAGCATTCTAAATTCTTTGGACCATTTCCAGCAAAAGACAGTCATAAGTAATCTATTATGCCAAAAGCAGACTATAAAGCTCTTATTTTTTTTTATATGTTTTTCAACAATTTCTGAATTCTTTGTAAACCAAATAGAGGTTTGGAAACAAAACTTTAAATAAAATGATACGATCCAACCTAAAAATAATTGAAAATATTTATGTTTTAAGATTCTTTTCATTTTTCGTTTTGAATTGTAACTCATGTAGATGTTTGTAAATTTTAGAGGTTTTGATTAAAGTGGAATGCTTTCCAATATCTACAACCTCACCATTATTGATGATAACTATTCTGTCGGCATCAATCACGGTTGATAATCTATGTGCTATAATTAATGCTGTTTTATTTGAAATTAGTTTATCCAATGAATCATGAATTTTTTTCTCTGACCTAGAATCCAATGAGGAAGTCGCTTCATCTAAAAGAAGAAATGGAGAGTTTCTAATAAAAGCACGTGCAATTGCAACCCTTTGTTTCTGTCCCCCAGAGAGCTTGGAACCGTTTTCACCAATTATTTCATTAAATCCTTTAGGAAATTTTTTAATAAATTCTGTGCAATGAGATTTTTTACAAGCGTTTTGGAGGTCTGCTTTTGAATATTTACTTGAGCCGTAACAGATATTATATTTGATCGTTTCATCAAATAAAACAATATCTTGACTAACTAAGGAGAAATAGTTTCTTATAAAATTAAAACTTAAATTTTTAACATCAATTCCACCAATTTCAATTTTCCCTTTATATGGATCAAAAAATCTTGGTAGAAGATTTAAGAGAGTTGTTTTACCAGCACCAGAATACCCAACCAAAGCAACTCTTTCACCATTATAGATTTCTAAATTAATATTTTTTAGAATAAGTTTTGTTGAATTAGGATATTTAAAAGAAATTTTTGATATGTTGATATTATTCTTTTCCTTTAAATCTATCATGTTATCTTTTGGATGTTTTGTTTCTTTCATTAATGGCTTCTTATCCAAAATCTCAAAAACTCTTTCAGCTGAAGCCATCGCTATTTGGAGAGTTGCATTTAAACTTGCCAACGATTTGACGGGTTGATACGCCATAAGTAGAGCTGTCAGAAATGAAAAGAAAGTACCTGGGGTAGTTTGTCCCTGAATAACTTGGCTTCCCCCAATAAATATTATTGCTCCAATAGCACATCCACTGATAATTTCCATCAAAGGCCTTGCTATTGAATTAACCTTTGTTGATTTATATGTAAGGTTAAAAATATTTATTATTTCTTTATCGATTCTTTTTGATTCAAAGTTTTCGGAACCAAATGCCTTTATTGTTTTTATTGCAGAAAAAGATTCTGACAATTTTGATGTAAGCATCCCAAATCCTACTTGAGTGCTTTTAGAAATTTTTCTTAATCTTTTACCTATTCTTCTAATAGGATAGATGGCTACAGGAAAAACAAAAAGAGCTAAAAAAGCAAGTTTAATGTCATGATAGAACATAACGCCAATTAAAAAAACAAATGTAAATGAATCTTTAATTATATTTATTATGACATTGTGAACTCCTCTCGATAGAGCCCCTACATCTGCAATGAACCTTGATACCATTGTTCCGGAATTTATTTCGTTATGGAAGGACAAATCACATCTGATTGCTGCCCTAAACATTTGATTTTGTATATCTGCGACTAATCTATAACCAATAAAACTCATAAAAATTGATTGGATGTAGGAAGCTATTCCTTTAAAAATTGCAATAGTTATTACAGCAATTGGAATAAAAACAATTAATGTTTTATTTTTATTAATAAATATTTCATCAAGTACTGGTTGCATCATCCAAGCATTTAATGCAGTTGCACCTGCAACAACAATCATACAAAAAATAGAGATAATTAATTTAGAGTGGTGTTTTCTTACATAATTTGCAAAAAGACGCTTCAGTAATCTGATTGTATTTTTATTTTTTACATTCATTTAACTCAGTACATAATTTTTCAATTAATATACTATTACTTGCTAATACAGAATCTACTTGCATTTGACTGCTGTTATAAATCATTTTATTTCCAGAAATATTTTTTAGATATCCACCTGCTTCTTTCAAAATCAAATCAGCTGCAGCAATATCCCAATCATTTTTTTTAGTAAAACTTATCGCTACATCCATTGTACCTTTGGCAACTAAAGCAATTTTATACGCTATGGAACCCATTTTAATAGTATTGTCTTGATTAAAACATTCATATTTCTTTAATTTATTCATTTCAGAACTACTTATTCCATATTTTGAAGAATAAAGATCTATATTTTGATTTACTTTAATTTTTTTTTCATTGCAAAACGCACCTTTATTTTTAACTGCTGAAAAAAGTTCTTTTGTTTCAGGGTTTAAAACTAAGCCCAAAACAGGTTCATTTTTTTTTATAAGAGCAACAGAGATTGTATATTCTGGTTTTTTGTTAATATAGGATCTTGTTCCATCAATTGGATCTACACACCAAAAATAATCAGAGCTTAACCTTGAGCCATCGTCAATGGTCTCTTCAGATATCCAACCATAATTAGGTGTAGTTTTTTTAAAAGAAGATTTCAAAAAATCATCAATTTTTATATCCACGTCAGTGACTGGCTGATTTTCTGATTTGTACTTTACCGTAATATTATTTTTGAGTGACATTGCAATTTTGCCCGCCTCTAAAATTACCTTTTTTGAGACATCCTCAAGAAAGGAGGGTAAAAATGGTTCAGACAATTATTTTCCACCAAGAGTTAAGTTTTCTACAAGGCATGAAGGTGCGTTTATTCCAAAATTAAATTCCAGGTCATTTGCCGGAATTAAAGACATAAATATATCTACAAGATTACCTGCAATAGTTATTTCTGAAACAGGATAACAAATTTCACCATTCTCAATCCAAAAACCTGATGCTCCTCTACTGTAGTCGCCATTAGAATAATTTATGGAACTCCCCATAAGTTCTGTTATGAGAAGACCTTTTTTTAGAGATTTTATCATATCAAGTTTAGATATTTCTCCATTCTCCATATATAGATTAGAATAGGAAACAGAAGGTATTGAGGAAGCAGATCTTGTGGCGTGACCCGATGGTTCATGTTTTATTTGTTTAGCCGATGCTAGAGAATTGAAGAAAAATTTTAAATATCCCTTTTCAATTAAAAATTTCTTTTTTGATTGAATTCCTTCACAATCTGAAATTTTCGATCTTAATTTCTTTGGCATTAATGGATCATCAATTATAGAAATTCGATCATTAAAGACTTTGTTGTTCATTTTATCTTTCAGGAAGCTAATTCCTTTTACAATTGACTGGGCGTTACTGGCACTAAACAAATTTCTAAGAAGACTCGAAGAAACTTTTGAGTCAAATATTACATCTGACTTGCAAGTTTTTAATTTTCTAGAATTTAATTTTTTTATTGCATTTTGTGAAACTTCTTTTCCAATTTTTTCAAAATCACCTAATTCATTAAAAAACACTTTAGATTTATAATCATATTCTCTTTCCATTGAATCCTTTGAACCTGCAAGGACTGCAATTATAAAATCACTGTGAGTTTTTTCCATCTCAATTTCAAGTCCATTTGACCCGAGAAGACAGATTGAATTTTTTGAATAAGCTATTTCAGCTCCTTCAGAATTTGTAATTTCTTTATTATCTAAAGCACTTTCTTCAAGTTTAATAACTTCTTTTTCAATTAAACTCATTGTCGGTTCATAACTGTCACAAATTTCCAACTTTTGAACCTCTTGCTTACTTACTTGTTTAATTTTATCTGATTCAGCTAAACCACAATACTGATTTTCAGGGACAACTTTGGCCATTTCAACAACTTTTTCAGTTAGATTATAAACATTCTGTTTTTCGAGATTGGTTGTTGACACAATGGACTGCTTCTTATTAATAATTGCTCTGATCCCAATTTCACTAGTGGATGATTCTTCTTTTTTTTCAATTTTTCCAAGTCTAGAGGAACAACTTGATGTTTTTGACTCTGAAAAAAACACATCAGCTTCATGACATCCCATCTTACTCAGTCTATTGAGAATCGTTTTTAGAAAATTCTTATCCATAGAATCTTAATTTATATTTTAATTTGCTATAAATACAATATGAGAATAGTATTTTTTTTATGAGTTACTTTGTCGTAGGTGGGCTTTATAAAAATACATCTTTCAATGAATTTGTAGATGATTCTAAAAAAGAAAGGTATGGTCCTTTCGAATCTTATGAAGACGCAAAAAAATATTGGGAAAAAATTTCATGGGAAAACGTAGATAATTGTAACGTAAGATATATAATTTTACCTCACAGATAATTCTGCAGTATTATTAGAAAAGCAATAATCCCGCCAGTTTTAACATTTGATTTGAATATCTTATCAATTTCTATCCCACTTTCAAAATTTAAAAACTGTTTTACAAGCAACGAAAATACGATTAAACTCGAGAGTGTACTTAAAAAAGTATTAGCGTAAGTTACAAAAAAAAATATCGAAAAAAAAATTGAACTTAATAGGTATATTATACGTAAAGATTTTCTTTTTTTTTCAAAGAGGATTGCCAAAGACTTTAGACCTATTTTTTTATCTCCTTTTATATCTTGAAAACCATAAACTGTGTCGTACGCTGTTGTAAGAAAAACGCCAGCAAAATATAAATACAATATTGAAAAATTAAAATTTTCGGTTTGACTCTGATATCCTACTAAAACACCCCAATTAAAAGCTAATCCTAAAATTATTTGAGGAAAATAGGTAAATCTTTTGAATAGAGGGTAGGTTAAAACTAAAGGCATAATCATAAAACTTAAAATTATTACATTTGTCTCAAATTGTAACAGAACAATCAAACCTAAAAGCAGTTGAAATACAGTAAATATTATTGATTCAAGGACATTTAATGAACCTGATGCAAGTGGTCTTTTTTTTGTTCTTTTGATTTTTCTATCAAAATCTCTATCAAAAATATCATTAATACAGCAACCAGCTCCTCTCATCACAAACGAACCTAAGGTGAAAAGAAATAGGCACTGGAGCAAACTAGCGTTAAGACTAGAATTCGATAAAGCTCCCCAATAACAAGGCCACATAAGTAGAAAAGCTCCCACGGGGTTATTATATCGTCCGAGAATTAATAAATTCTTGCTTTTTTTTGTAATTTTTTTAAACATTATGCTCAAATCTTCATGTAAAGTTATGCCCAAAATTAGAATATACTTTGAAAAAAAAATTGTAAAAGATCATAAAATTTTACTTGATTCAAAACAAATACATTATCTCAAAAATGTTATGCGAAAGAGAACTGGGGATTCTATAATTGCATTTAATTCCAATTATGAATGGGAGTGTAAGCTTGATTTAAATGTTGAAAAGTCGATAATACCTGTAAATTTAGTAAGAAAAAAAATTATTTTACCTGATATTTGGCTTTGTTTTGCTTTGATAAAAATTAAAAATATGAATAATCTTGTTGAAAAAATTTCTGAAATTGGAGTAAAGAAAATTGTACCACTGTTCAGCGAGTTCTCGTCTAGAATCCAAATAAATATTAACAGATTTAAAAAAATATCAATTGAAGCAGTTGAGCAAAGTGATTCATTATCTTTACCTGAAATATCTCATCCTGTGTCTTTACCCGAGCTTCTTGAAGACTGGGATAACGAAAGGATTATTTTTTTGTGTGATGAAACAGGGGGAAATCAAATATTGAGTGCAAGAAAAATTATTAAAGAATACAAAAAATTCGCAATTTTTATCGGTCCTGTAGGTGGTTGGTCTTTTGCAGATAGGGGGCATTTTAAGGACAAAAAAACTTTCAAAATAAGTCTAGGAAAAAACATTTTAAAAGCTGACACGGCAGCAATATATTCTTTATCATGTGTAAGGGCTTTATTAGAGTGACAGATGTTTTAAGTAAAGAAAATTTGATCGCTAAACTGTCAAGCGGATGCAAGGTTAGAGAAGACTGGAGGATTGGAACCGAACATGAAAAATTTGGTTTTAAAAAAAAAGATCTCAGACCAATTACTTTCGACGACATTCAGAAAATATTCAGTGAATTATGTTCAAAATACAAATGGGAAAAAATAATTGAAAACAAGAAAATTATCGGTCTGAAAAAGAATGCGACCTCAATCACTTTGGAGCCAGGTGGACAAATAGAACTATCTGGAGCACCAGTTAAAAATTTATTTGAAACATGCAAAGAAGTAAATTTACATCAAGATGAGCTTAATGCTGTTTGCAGAAATTATGAAATTGAGTTTATGGGAATTGGAGTGCTTCCGAAATGGAAATTATCAGATCTTAAATTAATGCCAAAAAAAAGATACGAAATAATGAGTAAATATATGCCACTAGTTGGTGAAATGGGTTTAGATATGATGAAAAGGACAACCACCATTCAGGCCAATTTTGATTTTGCATCTGAGTCTGACATGAAAAAAAAGTTTAGAGTTGCTCAATCTATTCAGCCTGTCATTATTGCTTTATATGCAAATTCGCCATTTATTGAAGGAAAACTTACAGAATTTCTAAGTTACAGATCTCATATATGGACTAAAACAGATAATGATAGGTGTGGGCTTCTGCCTTTTATTTATGAGGATGATTTTTCATTTGAGAGATATGTTGACTATCTGCTTGATGTTCCGATGTATTTTATAGTTAGAAACAACAAGTATATTGATTTTTCAGGAAAAAATTTTAAACAATTTTTAGAAAAAAAAATTAAATTAGATAAATTAATTGAACCAGAAATGAAAGACTGGGAAATTCATTTAACTACTGTTTTTCCAGAAGTTAGACTGAAATCATTTATAGAACTTAGAGGTGCAGACGGAGGACCGTGGTCTCGAGTTTGTGCACTTCCTGCATTTTGGACAGGAATCCTATATGATGAAGAGATACTTGATCAAGTATCTAGTATTATTAAATCTTGGAGCTTTGATCAGGTTAAAAACTTCTACAAAGAAGTAAGAATTAATGGTTTTAATTCTTATACGCCTGACAAAGAAAATTTGAAAAATTTTTCAAAAAAAATTATTGATTTGTCGTCAATCGGACTTAAAAAAAGAAACATTGAAAATGCTGGCAAAACTGAGGAATCTTTTTTGGAGCCATTGATTGAGATTATAAAATCTGGCGAGTCGCCTGCTTTAAAATGGAAAAAATTATATTTAAATCAATGGTCTAATAATATTGATATGTTATATACAAATAATTATTTTAAGTAATTTATGAATAAATCTGAGAAAATAAGAATTATAAGAACTAAAATAGACGAGATAGACCTTAAAATCCTCAACCTAATTTCTGAAAGAAAAGATCTTGTAACTGAGATTGTAAAATTTAAAAATAGAAATCAAATTATTGATCAAGAAAGAATTTCAAAAATACTAGAAAGTTTGGATGCTGAAGCGTCTAAAAGAGGAATACCAAGAGCATTAGTTAGAAAGCTTTGGGAAGGTATGATTCAATCATTCATTTCATATGAGGAAGAATTATTTGATAAATCAAATAACTAGATTGTTCCTCCGACTGTTAAATTCCTAACTTTTAAGCTTGGTTGACCTACTCCAACAGGAACACTTTGACCCTCTTTTCCGCAGGTTCCAATACCGTCATCTAATTTTAAATTGTTGGCGACCATTGTAACTTCTTTAAGTATTTCAGGACCATTACCTATTAAAGTAGCTCCTTTTAATGGGCTACAAATTTTACCGTCTATTATTTCATAAGCCTCTGATGCACTGAAAACAAATTTTCCAGACGTGATATCAACTTGTCCACCGCTAAATTGAGATGCGTAAATTCCTTTTTTTGTAGACTTTATAAGTTCATCATGTTCATATTTACCATTTAACATATAGGTATTTGTCATCCTTGGCATTGGTAAGTGAGAATAACTCTGGCGTCTTCCGTTTCCAGTTGGACTTTGATTCATTAATCCTGCATTTAATCGATCATGCATAAAACCTTTTAATATACCATTTTCAATTAACATTGTGTTTTGAGAGGGTGTACCTTCATCATCAATAGTTAGAGACCCTCTTTTTTTGTTAATTGTACCATCATCCACTACTGAAACTTGATCAGAAGCAATCTTGCTCCCAACAAGATCGAAAAAAGCAGAGGTTTTTTTTCTATTAAAGTCTCCTTCAAGTCCGTGACCAATTGCTTCATGTAAAAGAATACCTGGCCAGCCAGGTCCAAGTATTACAATTTGTTCACCAGCTGGTGTTTCTTTTGCTGATAATTTTACTATTGCTTGTTCGTAGGCTTTTTTTACTCCGTTTTTCCAATTACTTTCATTTAAAAGTTCATCGTATAAATATCTGCCACCCATTCCAAAAGAGCCTGTTTCTACTTTATTTTTTTTTTGAATTGTAATGTTAATATTCATTCTTACTAAAGGTCTAGAGTCAAAGAAAATATCTCCATTTTTTGTAATAACTTCTATATTTTGGTGATTACCGTTTAAACTTACTGAAACTTCTTTGACTCGTTCGTCAATTTCTCTTGCGAATGTATTAACTTTATTAAGAAAATTAATTTTTTGAGTTAAAGTCACTTTATCAATAGGGTTCTCATTTGTGTAAAGAGATAAATTACTGTTTAAATTTTTGAATTTAGGTGGATTGGGGTTTAATTTTTGTTGTTCTTTTACTGACTTTATTGCTTTTGAAAAAGCTTCGTCTGATAACTCCGTATTATGTGCGAAATTTACAGAATCATTGTTTACTGTTCTTAGACCGAACCCTTTATCCTGGTCATAACTTGCGTTTTTAATTTTATTATCGTCAAAAAAAATGTTTTCGGAGTAAACTTCTTCAACAAACAATTCTCCTTCGTCGAAATTATCCAATAATTCATTGACTGATGATTTTATTTTTTCTTCATTCCAGTCTTTTTTTATAGTTTTCATTTTACCTCTATTTATAAGATTAATTGTAAATATATTAATGATTCAAAAAAAATACTAATATATAATATATGTAAAGAATTTTTATTAATTTTTAATGAATAATTATTTGTTTTTTTCTAAATGATCATTATATTAAGTTATTATTGATTTATGTGTGGTAATATGAAATTTTTTACTTTTTTAACAACTCTTTTTACAGCTAACCAGATTTTTGCAAAAGGTCAACCAACCGAATGGCAGTTAAGTTTTCAAGAAGCAGGTTCACCTTTAATGCAACAATTAATCGATTTCCACGATTTTGTATTCTGGATAATAACAGCAATCACAGTATTTGTATTTCTGCTTCTAGCATACGTTTGTGTAAGGTTTAGCGCAAAAAATAATAAAAAACCCTCAACAACAACTCATAATGCAACTTTAGAAATAGCATGGACACTCATTCCTGTACTTCTCCTTGTTGTTATAGCTATTCCATCCTTTAGACTCTTGTATAATCAAAATGATTTCACCAACATCGATATGACTATCAAAGCAACAGGCTACACATGGTGGTGGGGATATGAATATCCAGACCACGACGGAATTGCATTTGATTCAGTCATCGTTGAAGATGATGAGCTTGAAGAAGGGCAACCCAGATTATTAACAACTGACTACCAACTTGTGGTTCCAGTCAATAAAAATATCAAAATGCAGATTACAAGCGACCCCTCAGGAGTCATACATTCTTGGGCCGTTCCTTCATTAGGTGTTAAGATGGATGCGATTCCAGGCAGATTAAATGAAACTTACTTTAACATTAAAGAGCCAGGTATGTATTATGGTCAATGCTCTGAATTATGCGGTGTAGGGCATGGGTTTATGCCAATATCGATCAAAGCAGTCACAGAAGAAGAATTTGCTTCATGGGTTGAGACAGCTAAAGAAGAATTCGCAAGCGATAACAATAATAATTATGCAAAAAAATAAGAAAGGTCTAAATTATGTCTAGTCATGCCCCATCTTTTTTTAAAAGATATTTCTTTTCAACCAACCATAAAGATATCGGTGTTCTTTATCTTGTATTCGCTATTATTGCTGGTCTTATTGGTGGTATTTTTTCTCTTTTAATAAGAATGGAATTAGCTGAACCTGGTATGCAAATACTCGGAGACGATTATCAAAGATATAATGTGTGGATTACTGCGCATGGTCTTCTTATGATATTCTTTATGATTATGCCAGCAATGGTGGGTGGTTTTGGAAATTATTTTGTCCCACTATTGATTGGAGCACCTGACATGGCCTTTCCAAGGATGAACAATTTAAGTTTTTGGCTTCTTCCACCATCTATTATTTTACTCATAGGCTCAGCCTTTGTGGGCGACGGAGCAGGTCCCGGTTGGACGCTTTACGCTCCTCTGTCTACAAGTGGACATGGTGGACCAGCCGTCGATATGGCAATATTATCAATGCATCTAGCTGGAGCCTCTTCAATTTTAGGCGCAATAAACTTTATAACAACTATTTTTAATATGCGTGCACCCGGAATGACAATGCATAAAATGCCGCTTTTTGCTTGGTCGATTTTGATAACAGCTTTTCTATTATTGCTTTCACTCCCAGTATTAGCAGGAGCAATTACTATGATGCTTACTGATAGAAATTTTGGAACAGCATTCTTTAACGCTGAAATGGGAGGAGACCCTATTCTTTTTCAGCATTTGTTTTGGTTCTTTGGTCATCCAGAAGTTTACATTCTAATTCTTCCTGGATTTGGAATAATCAGTCATGTTGTTTCTACTTTTTCAAAGAAACCTATCTTTGGCTACCTTGGTATGGCTTACGCGATGGCAGCTATTGGAGTTGTCGGCTTTGTTGTTTGGGCGCACCACATGTATACAACAGGTTTGGACGTAGATACCAGAGCCTATTTTCTTGCTGCAACAATGGTCATAGCCGTTCCCACTGGCATTAAAATTTTCAGTTGGATTGCTACTATGTGGGGTGGATCGATTGAATTTAAAACCCCAATGTTATTTGCAGTTGCGATGATATTTTTATTTACACTTGGTGGTGTAACAGGTGTGGTTCTTGCGAACACAGGCATTGATGTTGCACTTCACGATACTTATTATGTAGTAGCACACTTCCATTATGTTATGTCTATGGGTGCACTTTTCTCGATTTATGCAGGCTTTTATTATTGGTTTAGTAAAATGTCAGGCATTGAATACAGTGAGATACTTGGTAAGATCCATTTTTGGTTAACATTTATCGGTGTAAACATCACATTCTTTCCTATGCACTTTTCAGGTTTAGCTGGTATGCCACGAAGAATACCTGACTATCCTGATGCTTTTGCTGGTTGGAACTATGTATCAAGCATTGGTGCTTACATATCGGTTTTTGCTGCTTTTTTCTTTGTTTTCGTAATATTAGAAGCATATATGAGATCGCGAAAAGCGCAAAAAAACCCGTGGGGTAAGGGAGCAACTACTTTCGAATGGCAATTGAGTTCTCCTCCACCATTCCATTCATTTGACGATTTGCCGAAAGTAAAGTAAGTTACTGTCAACAAAGAGGAGAATGTGTTGCAGTCCAAATCGCTGAAATATAACGCTCAAATACCGAGTTCAAATGATAGTTCAGTTGGTGATTTCCTTTCTTTGCTAAAACCCAGAGTAATGACACTTGCTGTATTTACATCAATTTGTGGAGTATTGCTTGCTCCACAAAGCATACATCCTTTCTTTTTTTTCATTTCAATTCTCTGTATATCAATAGGAGCAGGTGCATCTGGTGCTATAAATATGTGGTATGATAGAGATATAGACTCTTTAATGGAGAGAACAAAAAAAAGACCAATTCCAATTGGAAAAGTCGAACCTCTTGACGCTCTGGGTTTCGGAGTTGTGTTGTCAGTTATTTCGACAATTGTATTAGGTCTTGCTGTAAACTACAAAGCAGCGTTCTTATTAGCTTTTTCGATTTTTTTTTACATATTTGTATACACTGTATGGCTTAAAAGAAGAACTTCTCAAAATATTGTAATTGGAGGTGCAGCAGGAGCCTTCCCTCCAGTAATTGGTTGGGTTTGCTCAGCCAATGATATTAGTTTCTTTCCTGTCTTGTTATTTTGCATTATATTCTTTTGGACTCCGCCACATTTTTGGGCACTAGCGCTGTATAAAGATATAGAATATTCTAAAGCTAACGTTCCGATGCTTCCAGTTGTTAAGGGAAAAAGAGTAACTAAAAATCAGATCATGATCTATGCTATTATTTTGTTTTTGGTTTCACTTTTGCCATACATTTTAAGTTATTCGGGGCTATTTTATCTTAGCTCTGCTCTGATCTTAAATATTTACTTTTGCTATCTATCTTTTAGATTACTAAAGAGTAATGATTCGAAACACTCAGATTTTGCACCAAAATTATTCAAATTTTCAATTTTATATTTATATTTGACGTTTTCTTCGCTTGTTGCCGATTCACTATTTTAATGAAAAAAAATAAAAAAAATATAGCTTTAGGTCTGGCTTTGTTTTTGTTAGCCACCATATTTTATTTTATAACAGTTTTTAAATTCTAATATGATAGCAAGAAATCAAAATAAAAAAGTTAAACAAGCTTTCTACCTTTTGGCATTTGCCCTTGGAATGTTGGCAATGAGTTACGCAGCAGTTCCACTCTATAAAATCTTTTGTAAAGTTACAGGGTACGGAGGTACTCCTCAGATTTCGCTTGAGAACGACAGTTATAAAATTAAAGAAAAAATCGATGTTAGGTTTGATTCTACTATTGATAGAAATTCTGTTATCTCGTTTGAACCAGAGGTTAAAAAAATTGAAGTTCAGATTGGTGAAAACAGTCTAGCTTTTTTTAAGGCAAAAAATAATTCTGATAATCCCATTACAACTATGTCAGTTTTCAATGTTAGTCCTTTACAGGCCGGACAATATTTTAATAAAATTGAGTGTTTTTGCTTTGAAGAACAAGTTTTATCAGCAAATGAAGAGGTCAGCATGCCCGTATCTTTTTTTGTTGACGCTTCAATTAAAGATGATAAATTTATCAAAGATTTGCAGGAAATAACCCTCTCATATACAATGTATGTAAGAAAAAATGAGTGATAATAATCAGAAACATCCCTATCATCTAGTCGACCCTAGTCCTTGGCCACTTGTTACTTCATTTTCAGCTTTAATAATGGCGATAGGGTTTATATTCCTCATGCACGATGGTAAAACTTTGGTATTTACCATAGGATCTATAGCAGTTGTTTTATCGAGTATCCTCTGGTGGAGAGATGTTGTTTCCGAGTCAGAAGGTGGTGGATATCACAACAATGTTGTCCAAATTGGACTTAGATACGGCATGATACTTTTCATAATATCAGAGGTTATGTTTTTCGCCGCTTGGTTTTGGGCGTTTTTTGATGTTGCGTTTTATCCCGGCTCTGAAAGCCCTGAGCTAATAGGTCGACAAGATACCATAGGCGGTGCATTTCCTCCTGAAGATATAGAATTAATTTCGCCCTTTGGAGTACCTTTGTTAAACACTTTTATATTGCTAGCGTCTGGTGGAACCATAACGTGGGCTCATCACGCACTAAGGTCCAATGATAGAAAAAACTTTTTACTATTTTTATTGTTGACCATTATTTTAGGTATTATTTTTACTGGATTTCAAGCTTACGAATATAAAGTCGCAACTTTTGGAATTGAGGACGGCATATACCCGTCAACATTTTATATGGCAACTGGCTTTCATGGTTTTCATGTTATAGTTGGTTCAATCTTTTTATTAGTATGTTATTTCAGAGGCTTAAAAGGCCATTTTACACCTAAAAAACATTTAGGCTTCGAATTTGCTGCTTGGTATTGGCATTTTGTAGATGTTGTCTGGTTGTTTCTATTCACATTTGTTTATTGGTGGGCTGCCGCATAAACAAGAATGAAATTTAATTTTAATTCAAATAGCTACTCTTTCAAACCAAGATCATTTCCCTTATTTGCTTTCATTGTTGCCTTATCAATACTTCTTGGTCTTTCCGGATGGCAGATAAAAAGGCTTAATTGGAAAACTGATTTAATATCGCAAAGAATTAGCAGCTTTGAGTCTGATCCTATTAGTTTTGTAAATTTGAATCAACCTGAAAAAAACGAATTTAGAAAAGTTTTTGTTGATGGTCAACTACTGAATGAATTCGAAATGTTTATGCCAGCACTAAGTAAAAGAGGTAATAATGGTTTTCATATTTTAGTACCATTAAAAACAACTTCAGGAAAGTTCATTATATATGATACTGGATGGGTTCCTCTCAAAATAAAAGAAAAGGAAAAAAGATTGCTTAATATTTCAAAAAATTCACAAACTTTTGAAGCTGTAATTAGAACATCGGGAAGAAAAGGATATTTTCAACCCGATAATGATACTGACACAAACACTTGGTTCTTCGTTGAACCAGAATTAATGAGCAAATACCTTAAAATGA
This sequence comes from uncultured Alphaproteobacteria bacterium, assembly GCA_902617375.1. Classification (GTDB taxonomy): domain Bacteria; phylum Pseudomonadota; class Alphaproteobacteria; order Methylaequorales; family Methylaequoraceae; genus Methylaequor; species Methylaequor ceniphilum. Next base: position 41,101 of record CACMWI010000002.1, read on the forward strand.
ATTTCGAAAATGAATATTATCTAGAAGCAGTTAAAAATGGACCTAACGGATTCCCATTAGGTAATCAAACACGAATTTATCTACGAAACAATCATTTACAATATGCATTAACTTGGTTTATGATCGCATGCGGTCTTGTTGGTGTGTTCTTTTTTGCAAATATAAAAAAAATTAAATAGATATGATTTATTCATCAACTAGAGGAAGTGATATAAACTTAAAGTTTGGTGATGTGCTTATAAACGGATTAGCCAAGGATGGTGGCTTATACGTCCCAAATAGCATAAAATCGTACTCAGAAGAGGAATTAGATTCTCTAAGAGAACTGGATTATTCAAGTCTGGCTTTTGAATTGACGAAAGATTTTGTTCTAGGGGAGATTTCAGCAAGTGAATATAAAAAGATTTGTATTAATTCATATAAAAGGTCATTTGGAAAAGAAATAATATCTTTTGAGAAGCTAGATCAGCACAAATACATTGCAAATCTTTTTAATGGTCCGACTTATGCATTTAAAGATTTTGCATTGCAATTATTAGGTAACATATATGACTACATATTAAGAAAAAGAAAAATAAATCTTACTATTCTTGGAGCAACATCGGGAGATACAGGTTCTGCAGCAATTCATGGATGCGCAAAATCTAAAAACGTGAAAATTTTTATTTTGTTTCCATTAAACAGAGTTAGTGAAATTCAGAGAAAACAAATGACCACAGTAAAAAAAAAAAACGTTTTTAATATAGCAGTAAAAGGAAATTTTGATGATTGTCAAAGGATGGTAAAAAATTACTTTAAATTAAATAACGAAAATAGGAAAATTAATTTAGCCGCGGTTAATTCAATAAATTGGGTAAGAATAATGGGACAAATTGTTTACTACTTTTGGAGTTATTTCAGAGTAAGTACCAAATTTGATCCTATGAGTTTTGTTGTTCCCTCAGGAAATTTTGGAAATGCTTATGCTGGATATCTTAGTAAGAAAATGGGCTTACCTATTAAAAAGATTATTATTGGTTCAAACAAAAATGATATTCTCACTCGGTTTTTTAAAACTGGAAAAATGGAAATTAAAAAAACATTAACCTCTTTAAGCCCAAGTATGGACATCCAAGTTTCAAGTAATTTTGAAAGGCTCTTATTTGATTTTTATGAAAATGGTAAAATGATAGAAAAACTTTTTTATAAGTTAGAAAATGCAAAAGAATTTTCAGTAGCACAAACGCATTTAAGAAATATGAGGAAAACCTTTGGTTATGGAAGGCTATCAGATAGTGAAACAAAAAAAACAATTAATCAAATCTTTGATAGATATAAAGTGATTGTAGATCCTCACACAGCTGTCGGTCTCTCTGTTGGAGAAAAACAACTTGATAAAAAAGAAAGAAGAATATATCTGGCTACAGCTCACTACAGTAAATTTATCAAAACAGTAAAAGAATCAGTAAAAAAAAAGGTTGATTATCCTGATAAATTAAAAAAAATTTTAAAAAAAAAAGAAAAGTTTGAAATTATTGAAAATGACATAGATCAATTAGACAAATTAATTGTTAAACAGAACTAGAATTTATGCATTGCCGAAGAAGTTTGTAAGTTTTGAAAAATCAATTCCAGTTTTTTGAAGTGCGTTTTTCCACTTCTTTTCTGGATCAATTTCAAAAAGAAGATCCAATTCCTCGTTTAAATTTATCCAGCTATTCTGTTTTATTTCATTTTCTAGTTGACCTGGTCCCCACCCAGAATAACCAAGTGAGATAAAAAATTGTTTAGGTCCTTTGTTTTTTGCAATATCCGAGATAATTTCAGTTGAACAAGTTAATTTAACTTGTTTAGAAACTTTAATTGTACTTTTACTTTCGTAATCTTTTGTATGTAATATGAATCCGTTATTCTGATTTAGTGGACCGCCTACATGAAAAAGAAAATCAGTTTCCAGATTTTTTGAAACATTTCCAATGTTTAATTTTTGAAAAAGTTGTGCAGCTTTGATAGTCATTATTTTGTGGTTAAGTACAATTCCAACTGCTCCATCTTTATTATGATGAGTAAGGTAAATAATACTTTTAGAAAAAAAAATATCGTTTAATTGCGGCAAAGCGCAAATAATATTTCCCTTTAAATATCTATGTTTCATATATAAATTATTACAGATATTTAATTTAAATTCAATTAGTAACGCCTATGTTTATAAATTTTTTTAAAATTATATTTTTATTAGTTGCAAATTTAACTCTTGCTCAAGATTTTAACGCTAGAAACAATCCTGCTTTAGTTAGTATAATTCCATCCAATGGAATATTTCTAGTCGAAGAAAATTATTATTTTGGTGTAAAGATAGAACTTCAACAGGGATGGAAAACATACTGGAAAAATCCAGGTGATGCAGGTGCACCGATTACAATTGAATTTAATGATACTTCTATTGGAAATAAATTAAAAATTTTATTCCCTTTTCCTGAAAAATTTAAGGATCATGATGTTTCAACAATAGGTTATGAAGGCCAAGTAATATTTCCAGTAAGAATTCAGAAAGATGAAATTGATAAAATAAATGAGAAAATTAATTTAGATTATCTTGTTTGTAAAGATATCTGTATACCAATTTCAGAAACTAAAAATTTAAATCTTAATCTTCAGAATGTTATTCAGTCCGATGCATTTATGGAGAGTTACAAAACTGTTCCAAAAAAAAAATTGAATTATTTCAATATTGATGAAAACATTATTTCAAGTGAAAAAATAAGTATTAAACTCATTAATAAAGATGAATTTAAAAATACTGAATTATTTGCTTACGCAGAAGACATAAATCTCAAAGTTAAAAAACTAAAATCATCTTTCGAAGTTTTCCTTGACAATGATATAGAGTCTTTGAATGGTCCAATAGATTTTTCTTTTTCAAATGGGAAAGTTTACGAAGAAATTTCGTTTGATTTCAATAAAAAATCAATACAGACTCCAATCATTTATTTTATAATTTTAGCTTTTCTCGGTGGCTTAATATTAAACTTCATGCCATGTGTTCTTCCGGTCCTTTCTTTAAAACTTTACTCGTTTTTGAGTTTAGCTAAGGATGACGATAATAAAATCAGGTTTGATTGTTCTCTAACTATAGCTGGAATAGTTACTTCATTTCTTGTATTAGCTATCACAGTAATTTTTTTAAAAACATTTGGTGAGACAGTCGGATGGGGCTTTCATTTTCAAAACCAGTTTTTTTTAATGTTCATCTTAGTTTTAATGTTAATTTTTAGTTTGAATCTACTCGGATTCTTTGAAATTATTTTGCCACAAAACGCCTTGTATAAAATTAATAACTTCTTAAACACTAATAGTAAAAGTGGTCACTATTTTTCAGGAGTATTTGCAACTCTTTTAGCTACACCTTGCAGTGCACCTTTTTTAGGAACAGCAGTTGGTTTTTCAATGGGATCATCAAATCAAAATATTGTAATAATATTTTTGAGCATTGCGCTTGGTTTTTCATTTCCGTATTTATGTTTTATTATTATACCAAAGATAGTTAAACTACTGCCTAAGCCTGGGGAATGGATGAATAATTTAAAATATTTCCTAGGACTACTAATGCTATTGTCTTTTGTATGGATTTCTAATCTGTTCAAAATAAACTACTTATTAATATTTTTATTTACTTCATTAATCCTAATTTCTACTTGTCTAAAAAATAAAAGCAAATTTACTATGATCACGTCTTTACTGTTTGTCATCACAAATATCTTTTTTTTCTCTGAAAAGATGAATCTACACAAGAATAAATTGATATGGGAAGATTATAACGACAAATCTTTAGAAAGTTATTTAAATGAAAATAGATTTGTGTTGGTAGACGTTACTGCAGACTGGTGCGTAACTTGTCAATTTAATAAGATAACAACTTTGAATACAAAACAATTAGTTGATTTTCTTATTCAACATGAAGTTTTAGTTATAAGAGCAGACTGGACTAATAAGGACAAAGATATTTTTGATTTTATAAAAAGATATAACAGGTACGGTATACCGGTAAATATTGTTTATGGACCAAAGAACAAAGAAGGAATTTTATTGCCAGAGATTCTTTCTAAAGATATTGTAATAAATAAACTAATGGAGGCTGGTATTAAATGACAATTAATGAAAACGATATTTTTCCTGATATTACTTTTTATCAGATAACCGAGTCTGGACCTGAAGGAATTAAAGCAAACAAAATTTTTAAAAGTAAAAAAGTTATTTTAGTTGGAGTGCCTGGAGCTTTCACTCCTACTTGCAGTGATGAACATCTCCCAGGCTATAAAAAATTAGCGAGTGAATTTTTTTCCAATGGAATAGAAGAAATTTATGTTGTATCTACAAATGACCCATTCATAATGAAATCTTGGAGTGATTCATTAAATATTTCAGATTTTAAATTTATATCAGATGGCAACGGTGAGTTAAGAGATAAAACCGGACTTGTAACTGATTTATCTATTGTAGGCTTAGGAAAAAGATTATCAAGATTTGCAATGATTATTGATGATGGAAAGATAGTTAAAATATTTAATGAAAATGGTCCAGGACTAGATTTAAGTAAAGCTGAAAATGTAATAAAATCAATTTAATGAGGAAAATTAATTTGGTCCCTAGCAAGCCTGTCAACTTCTTCATTATACTTGTTACCACTATGGCCTTTTACCCAAGTCCAAGCTATTTGAAATTGGCTTGAAAGTATATCTAATTTCATCCAAAGATCCTTATTTTTAACACTCTTTTTGTTTGAACCTATCCAGTTATTTGTTTTCCATTTTTTTATCCACAACTCAATACCATTGATTACATATTTGCTATCAGTAAATATTTGTAGACTGCTTTCTTTTGGAATTGATTCTAATGCTTGAATAATTGCGATTAGTTCCATTCGATTATTTGTTGTTTCAATTTCACCACCAATTTTTTTAGATTTTTGACCGCTGTTTTTATTAAAAATAAGTGCTGCCCAGCCCCCAGATCCAGGATTTCCAGAACATGCTCCATCTGTATATATTATGTAATCAAAATCACTCAAAATATTTCTTTGCCACATTAACTTTAATATGAAATTTTAGAATATTAAAAAACTCTAATGGATCTTTCTTTTTAAGAAACTCTCCCTCATTACTATTCAAAGAATCATAGACTCTAGTGAATAAAAATCTTAAGCTTGCACCTCTTAATAGAATATTAATATTCTTAACTTCGTTCGTTTCTAACTTTCTGACTGACTGGTATCCAGAAATTAAACTTAAAAAGAAATCCTCCTTGAATTTATACTTATAAAAGCACCAAGCATTAATTGTAATTGCAAGATCATATGACAAAAAGTCACAACAAGAAAAATAAAAGTCTAAAAAGCCTGAAATTTTTTGTTCCTTAAAAAAAACATTATCTGGAAATAGATCTGCATGAATAATACCTTCAGGTAAGTTCGTGGGCCAGTTAAACGATATAAAATCAATTTCATCACTAATTATTTTTAGTGAGTTTGGTATAACGGTATTAAATTTATTTAAACAATTTAAATAAATTTTCTTCCAAAAATTTAAACTAAAATTATTTTTGGCCTTTAATTTATTGTCTATATTCGCTAAGTGGAATTGAGCTAATTTCTGACCGACCATAAAACAATCATCTTCGCTCCATTTTTTCTTTGAATCCCCCTCTAGAAACCCAAATATTGCCATCTTTTTATTTTTTACTTTGTTTATTAACTTACCATTTTTGTCTTTTATTGGAACAGGACAGTGTATACCTTTATAATGCGAATTAGTCATGACTTCAAAATAAAATGGTATCAGTTTTATATCTACACGTTTTTCAAAAATCGTAATAATATAGTTTTTATCTTTAGTACGAAGAAGATAATTTGTATTTTCAATACCTTCTTTTATTCCTGTGAATTTCAGTAATTCACCTAGTTGATAATTTTTTAAAATCTTATTTATGTTGGCTTCAGAAAGTTCAGTATGTACAGCCATCTTGTTTTAAAAAAAATTTTTGGGAATATTTATTATTGAGTTTTCAACTAACTTAAGATTTTGTTTGTTAGATAAATTTTTTTTAATCCGTATTTCTGTATATTTAATAGCTTTTTCCATGATAAGTTTTTTCATATCATTCTTAAGATTATTCTCCATCTGAGATGATATGAGGTTATAATTATTAATTCTTCTAAGCATAGTTTGCTCAACATCTTTCTCTATTTGAGATTTTATTCTTTTAATCTCTTTGTTTGTGTCTTCTTTGATTCTTTTAATTAAGTTGCTATTATCTTTTTGTTTTTCTAATTGACCTTCATATAATTTTTCAGCTTCAAGTTTGAGTTGTTTCGATTCTTCGATATTTTTTTTTAAATCATCGATTTTTTTTTCAAGGCTACCAGAAAGTTGAGTTAACATTGGTTTAAGAGTAATGCATAAAAAAATAATAAAAGAAAGTGATACCCAAAGTGTTGAATCATCTAAAAACTCAATGCTCATTATTTGTCATCTCCAATTATTTTTTTAAAATCACTTACACTTCCTTTTATTTTCTCTCCAATAATTTTTTCGTATAATTTATCAGATAAATCAACACATAATTTAGGAAGTTCGTTGGTGATCATTTTTTTATTTTCATCAATATCAGAATTAAGTTTATTTTTTTTGTCTTCAAAATCGTTATTTATTTCAAGAATCTTTTTATCAAAAATTTTTTTATTTTCATCGAATGTTTTTTTAATCAAAGCATTTTGTTCATTTTTGACTTCTTCAAACTCTTTATTCATTTTTTCTACGAGAGAATTAAAAGAATCATTAAGCTTTTTTGCTTCATCTAAATAACTTTGAATTGTTTCGTCCCTTTTTCTTCTTATATTCTTAATTTTAGGAAGAAAGAAATAATGATTGATGAGAAATAATGTTATAAATAATAAGGTCAACCAAAAAATTTGAGATGAAAATGACTCAGGGTTTAGTTGGGGCATTCCGCCTTTTTCTTCAGTGGCTGAGATTGTATTGCCGATTAAAAGATAGAAAAGGAATGTGTACCTAAGCATTCTTTAAAAAACAAAAAGTAAAAGAAGTGCAATAATTAGTGCAAATAAAGCAAGTGCTTCAACTAAAGCAAACCCTAACATTGTCATTGTAAATACATGTTCTCTAGCCTCAGGGTTTCTTCCAACTGCTGAGATAAAAGCTGCGAAGATAGATCCAATTCCAATTCCTGAACCAATTACGCCTAGCACTGCTATTCCAGCACCTAAAAGTTTTGCAGATTCCATATCCATAATTTACTCCTTAATATAAGTTAAAAGTTAATGTAAATGTATTGCATCATTAATATATAAACAAGTTAATATTGCAAATACATAAGCTTGAAGAAATGCAATTACAATTTCTAGGCCCGTTAAAGCAATAAGAAAAGCAAGAGGAAGAATTCCACCAACTATGAAACTGTTTGCTCCCAAAACAAAAACAAATCCACCTATTACTTTTAAAAGTGTATGCCCAGCCATCATATTGGCAAATAATCTTACTGAAAGACTGATTGGTCTAGATAAGTAAGATATGATTTCAATAGGGACAAGTAAGATGAGCATTGGCTTGGGAACCCCAGAGGGAGCAAAAAATTTTAAAAATTTTACAATACCGTGTTTATAGATTGCTATTAAAGTAACGCCTATAAAAATAAAAAAAGCTATTGAGAAAGTTACTATGATATGGCTTGTCCATGTAAAACTATAGGGTAACATACCTAAAAGATTTCCAACTAAGATAAAAAGAAAAAGTGTGAAAATAAAAGAAAAGTATTTCATGCCTTCATTCCCAATGTTGTCTCCGATCATCCCAGAAATAAACTCATAGCTACTTTCTACAACAGATTGTCTCTTTGATGGTATAATTTCAAGATTTCTTAAACCAAGATACATAAATAGTGATATAAAAACTACTGTCATAATCATGGCTAATGAGGAGTTGGTAAATGATATATCATAACCAAAAGCTTCCATCTCTATGATTTTTTTTATTTCAAATTGAGCTAGTGGACTTGCCAAATCATCTCCTTCTTTTAATTAAGTTTTTTCACTGTTTTGAACAAGCTATAAAAACCTGTAATGATTCCTAATACCAAAAAAATAATAAAAAAGACAGGTTTTGTTGAAAAAATTTTATCAAGTCCGAAACCTATAAGTGTCCCAACAACAATAGAAGATATTAAGTCCAAAGAAATTTTCAAACCAATACTATATCCATTGTTTTTATAATGATTTGTTTTTTGTTTTTTTAATTTTTGTTCTAGTCTATCAGAAAAATCATTTTTCATTAAACCGCCTCTTTCAAGTTTATTTTTTCAAAATCTACAGAAACAATATCAGAAATTCCTTTTTGTGCCATCGTTACCCCATAAACTCTGTCAATTGAATTCATTGTAATTTTATGGTGAGTTATAATAAGAAACTTTGTTTTTGTATTCTTTTTTAATTCTAAAAGAATATTACAAAACTTTTCAACATTATTTTCATCTAATGCTGCATCAACTTCATCTAAAATACAAATTGGTGAAGGGTTGATCAAGAAAATTGAAAATATAAGGGAAATTGCTGTGAGTGCTTTTTCTCCCCCAGACAGCAAGCTTATAGATGACAATTTTTTTCCAGGTGGTCTCGCGTAAATCTCAATGCCAGTTTGGAGTGGATCGTCAGTTTTGACGAGCTCAAGTTTGGCTTCTCCCCCATTAAATAATTTTTTAAAAAGTTCTGAAAAGTTTTTGTTGACCTCTTCATAGGCTTTAAAAAGTCTATTTTTTCCTTCATTGTTGATTTTATTTATTGCTAACCTAAGTTTCTCAATTGCTTGAGTCAAATCTAGTTTTTCCATTTCAAGCTCGTCTATTGATTGTGAAATGATTTTTTCTTCAGTTTTTGCTCTTAGATTTACAGGTCCCATTTGTTCCCTTTGACTTATAAGTCTATCGAGCTTAATTTTTAAATCTTCATAGCTGGTAATTCCAATTCCCTTTTCTTTTAGATTATTTTCAAATTCCTCTGGTTGAATTTTAGATCTTTGAAATATAGTACTTCTAAGTTCTTTCTCCTTAATTTTTAAGTTTTCTAAATTAATATCAATCTTTGTTATTTCATTAATTTTATTTTCACGTTCTTTATTAAATTGTTCTATTTTTTTTTCTAAATTGAAAATAAATCCTTTAGTTTCATTCTCTTTGCTAATATTTTGTGTAATTTCTTTTTGGACTTCGTTAAATTGTCCTTGATAATGATTGATTTTCTCTCTTAAATCAGATGGAAGGTTTTCCAACTTTTTGTTTTCACGGATATAATCTATCTCTCTTTTTTCGAGTATCTCAATTTGTTTTAAACATTCAGTTATCCTAACCTCAGTTTTTTGAAGATCATTTTTGTGAAAACTCTCATTCAGTTCTTCCTTCATTATCGATTCTTTTATTAAATTAATTTCCTCTCTTTTCTTATCAAGTTGTTGATCAAGATTTTGTATGGTTTTTTGCACTTCTTCTTTTTCATTTTTATTGTTATCAAGTTTTGGAGAAGAAACTTCCATAGACTTGATTTTTTCTAATTCTTTAGACGACAATCTTTCTTCTTTAATACGTAAGTCTATTTTTTCTTTTATGTCTTTAATATTAAATTCCAATAGTGATTTTTTTTGAATAAATTTTGAAAATTCAGATTGAGTTGAGTCGTATTCTCTGTAATTATTTTCAAGTTCAATATTTTCTTTTTTTAATGTTTCATTCAATTCACTCTGAACTTTTAGTTGAGATTCTTTTTTTAATATAAGTGAATTGAGACTTGTACGAAATTTATTTTGCTGATTAATAAGTTCTTTTATTTTAAGTTGCGCATCAATCAGATTCTTATTTTGTTGATTTTCTTCTGATATAAATCCATCCCACCTCCACATAGATCCTTTCTTATCAACTATGCTTTGGCCAACTTTGAGATTTTTTTGTTTTTCAGATGCTTCTTTTGAATCCTCTACCAAACTAATCTGAGAGAGGATTAAATTTAATTCTTTTGGGCTTTCAACAAAGTTCGATAAATTATTCTCAATAGGATCTATGTTTTTATATGAGGTTTTAATCCATCTTTTTTTGGATTTTTTTAAAGTTGCATCTAATTCATTTGTGAGAGCAGCATAAACAGCATCTTCGTAACCTTTCTTTATTTTTAGAAGATTTACTATGGAATCATCTGACAACCCCTTACTACTTGTGAGTAGATTAAGTGTTTTGAGCTCCGTTTCGATTTGAGTGAGTTTTGTAGAAGAAATATCAATTTCAGCCAATATCTCTTTATTATTTTCATAAACCTTTTGGGTGTGTTGATTTGTTTGACTAATATTTTTTTTTCTTTTGCTAATGAGGTCTTGAATACCATGAATCTTATTTTTTAATTTTTTGATTAGTTGATCTTGAATCTGAAAATCCTTTTCGTACTTAATGAGATTTTTTTGTAAATCAACAATTGTAACCTGGATAAGATTAATTTTCTTTTTAAGATTTTCTTTATTTTCTTTTATATTATCAAATTTAAATTCCTCTCCTAGACTTAGTTGAATTTCGTTAACAAAAATTGTTTCAAGTTGTTTGATTTTATTTTTAAGCCCAATTTCCTGATTAATAAGTAGAAGCATTTCTTTCTTCTTTTCATTGATTTTTGATGGTTCTAAAATTTTTTGTTGGAGATTTTTTTTATTTTTTTCTAATTCTGAAACTCTATTTTTTTCTAATTCCTTGTCATTTTCAATAGTTTTTAAAAATCTATTTATCTCCTCTTTTTTATTATTTATTCCACTCAATTCGTTATTATATTTATTGATTTCAGTCCTTATTTGAAAGTTTTTTTTATTAAGACTTTCTTTTTCTTGATCAAATTGTGCTTCAATTTTTTTCTTTAAATTTAATTCATTTTGAAATTTAGCAAGTTCGTTGATGCATTTCTGAGTTTCTTCAGAAATTTTATCTTTGAAAGATTGTGCTTGGTCTATCTCACTTATATTATTCTTCCATTGTGTATATACGATTATTGATTGGTTAAATTTAATACTTTCAGAGATTTGCTCATATTTTTCTGCTTGTCTTGACTGCCTTGAAAGATCTTTTTTCTGATTGATTAAATTATTGAGATTTAGATCAATTTTTTCTAAGTTTGTATCGGTTGCTTGAAGTTTTAATTCTGATTCGTGTCTTCTTGACTGTAAACCAGATGTTCCTGCTGCGTCTTCCAAAATTACTTTCCTATCTATGGGTTTCGAATTAATAATTTGATCTATATTCCCTTGACTAATGATTGAACTAGAACGTGGGCCACTTCCTGAATCATAAAATAGGGTACTTACATCTTTAGCTCTGACTTCTTTATTGTTAATTTTATAAAATGATCCAACCCCCCTCTCTAATGTTCTTGAAATAACTACCTTTTTGTCATTTGAAATATTACCTGGAAGTTCTCCATCAAAATTATCTAATTCAATAGATACTTCTGCAAAATTTTTTGCAGGTACTTGCTGAGTACCGTTAAATATGACTTCATCCATTGAATTGGATCTTAGACTTTTTGAAGAAGATTCACCCATGACCCAGCGAATTGCTTCAAAAACGTTTGATTTTCCACACCCATTTGGACCTATTACGCCTGTTACACCGTCTTGAATCAAAAGTTCAGTAGAATGTGCAAATGATTTAAAACCAGAAATTCTTAATTTATTTACTGTAAACAATTTGCTAATTAATTAAAGAGTCAAGTTTTAGTTTAAGTGCTTCGAATGTAAGATCTCCATCATATTTTTTACCATTAATATAAATTGTTGGAGTTGCTTTGATTTCAAACTTCTTGGTTGAATTAAGTCTTTTTTTCAAGATACCGTCTTCAATTGATTTGTTACTAACACAGACTTTAATTTCGTCATTCTTCAACCCCCCCAACTTTGCAATCTTTAATAAAGATTTAAAAGGATCTTGGGATCTGGTCCAATCTTTTTGTTTTTTATATAAAACTTTTAAAAAACTAAAATATTTATCTTTACCTGAACATCTTGCAATTACGGATGCTTTTAGAGCAAATTTATCGAGAGGAAAATCTTGATAAGTAAAAAAAATTTTACCATTGTCTATATAATTTTTTTTTATTCTAGGAAACACTTCATTATGAAATTTCGCACAATGTCCACATGTCAGTGATGCAAACTCTATCATTTTGATTGGAGCAGACTTGTCACCAAGAGATTGATTTTCAAGTGCCTCAATTGTATCAACAATTCTAGAATTTAGATCATTGAAAGAAAACAAAAAAACAAAAAAGAAAAGATATTTTATATAAAAAGATGTTTTCATTATAAAATATTTTTAACACAAATCTTTAAATTTGTAAGGATTTTTTAAACTTAATTTCATTTATAACAGTTGTTTTAAAAAACTCATTAATTTGCATTTTTATTTCATCTGAAGAGTAAGATAACTCAAGAATATTCCTTTCGTTTGTGGTAATTGTAAGGATTTTTGAATTATTTATTTTTTTTAATGAAGAAGCAAAACAACGGGAACTTAACTCTGGCGTAAGAATTATTTCCCAGTTTAGCTTAATCTCTAACAATAACCCATCATTTTTTTTTTTTAAAGGCTTGAAAACTTTAGGTAAAAGGGTTGAAATTTTTACTGGATTATTAATATAATTTTTACGATTCATAATGAAAGAATATCACATAGATAAAATTTTTAAGAGTAGGTGGGAAAAAAAAATGCTCGATTGGTATTCAACCAATAAAAGAGATCTTCCTTGGCGAAGAAAAGAAAATAAAAATTTTTATAGAATCTGGATTTCAGAAATAATGCTTCAGCAAACTCAAGTTTCTGTGGTTATTCCTTATTATAATAGGTTTATATTAAAATGGCCTACATTAGAAGATTTTTATGATGCAAAATTAGAAGAAATTTTATTTTTGTGGCAAGGTATGGGATATTACAAGAGAGCTGAAAATCTTTATAAAGCCAAAGAATTACTTAAAAAAACAAAAATCGACGTGAATTACCAATCACTTTTAGAAATTCCAGGCATTGGGGATTATACCAGTAGTGCAATATCTGCAATTTTAAATGACGAAAAATGCGCAGTTGTAGATGGAAATATTAAAAGAATTCTTACACGTGTATTTAAGTTAAATGATAATGATAAATTATATGATAAAAACATAAGATATATATCCACTTACTTAACACCCAATAGAGAAAATGGTAGTTATTGTCAATCTTTGATGGACTTAGCGAATTCTGTTTGCAAAGTCAGGAATCCAGATTGCAAAATATGTCCAGTCGAAGATTTTTGTTTATCAAAGGGTTTGAAACTAATTAAAAAAAAAGGAAAAAGGACTAAGAATAAAATAGCTATTGCTTTCGTTGTAAGTTATAAAAAATATTTTTTGGTTGAAAAGAATTCAAAAAAACTTTTAAAAAACCTTTTTTGTTTTCCATTTAGCGATTCGAAAGATATAGATGAAAATTTCAAAGAGAGTGAGTTTTTGAATAAAACTGTGAATAATTGGCTAAAAAAAAAAAAATTAAAAGTTTCATATAAATTGGTTGGAAAAGTAATCCACAAATTTAGTCATTTTCAATTGAAAGTATTGGTAGTTAAGTTAAACTTAGGAAGTAAGTTATTGTTAGAAAACTTTTTTTGGTTAAGGATAAAAGATTTAAATAATAAACCTGTTTCCAAACTTATGCTGAAGATTAAAGAAATGGTGTGATGAAACTTATAATTTTTATAGCTTTTTTCCTGAACTTTTCCCCTCCTGAAATTTTTGCACAAGAGATAGAAAGAAATTCAAGAAATGATCATGAAAAGGCAATAAAGGCTGTGAATGAGGGCGAAATTTTAACACTAGACCAAATTTTGCAGAAAATAAATAAAAACTTTGACGGTAGGGTTGTATCTATTAATTTAAAGGATAATGAAAAAGGTTTATTTGGGTGGGTTTATGATATTATGATGATAGATGTTAATAACAAAGTTAAGCAGATTAGAGTTGATGCAGGTACGTCCACAGTTCTATCTGTAATCTCTGGAGATTAGTTTGAGAATATTGCTTATTGAAGACGATCCTGATTTGAATAATCAAATAAAAACTTCCCTGGAAGATGTTGGTTATTCAGTTGATACTGCAGTTGATGGTGAAGAAGGTCATTTTTTAGGAGATACAGAACCATATGATGCGGTTATTCTTGACTTAGGACTTCCCAAAATAGACGGGATAACTGTTCTTGAAAAATGGCGAAAAGATAAAAAAAACTTTCCTGTTCTGATTTTAACTGCAAGAGATCAGTGGAGCGACAAAGTTTCAGGTTTTGACGCTGGTGCAGACGATTATGTTGCAAAACCTTTTCAGATGGAAGAATTGTTGGCGAGACTCCGAGCTCTAATAAGAAGATCAGCTGGTCATGCTTCTTCAGACATTGAATGTGGTCCTTTAAAAATTGATACTAAATCAAATAAAGTCTTTTTAAACGGAACCAAACTTAAACTTACTTCACATGAGTATAAAATAATTGAGTATTTTCTTCATCATCAAGATAAAGTTATAACGAGAACGGAGCTTGTTGAGCACATATATGACCAAGATTTTGATAGAGATTCTAATACAATAGAGGTTTTTATTGGAAGATTAAGAAAAAAAATGGGATTGAATTTAATAAAAACTGAAAGAGGATACGGTTACAGGTTGTCAATTGAAAGAGAATAGATGAATTCACTGGCAGTAAGACTCTTTTTCAGCGCAACAATTTGGATTATTTTCACATTAGTTTCAGCAGGTCTTCTTTTATCCGATTTGAATGAGAAGACGAATTTTAAGGCTTTTGACGATAGGCTTAACCTGCTTTTAGAGACACTGATTGGAGCAAGTAGAGTCGACTCTTCAGATGGCATAACCGTAGTGAGCACAATAGGAGACCCAAGGTTTTTTCAACCATATTCGGGATGGTACTGGCAGGTGAATAAAGGATCAAAAACACTTGTTAGATCTAGGTCGATGTGGGACCAAGTCTTTACCGAAGACAAAAGATTGATTGGCGGTAGGTCTCAGTTTATTAATAACGTAGGAAAAAACATTGATAATCAAAATTATGTAGAAAAAAAAAAATTACATATTATTGAAAGAAACATATCTTTTCCTGGCATTAACGCTCCAATAACTTTTATTGTCTCTGGTGACACTGAGGAGTACCAAGCAAATATTAAAAAGTTTGATAATACTTTGTCAGTTATATTATTTGCCCTCGGAGCTGGATTGATGATTGCTGTTTTTCTACAGGTAAAGTTTGGACTTCTTCCATTAAATAAAATTCAGGCTTCATTATTTAAAGTAAGAAACGGTGATGAAAGTAGTCTAAAAGAATCGTATCCACTGGAGGTTCAACCTCTTGCAAGTGAAATAAATGAGTTGCTAGCTCATAATTCAAAAATTATTGATAGAGCAAAAACTCACGTAGGAAATTTGGCTCACGTTCTCAAAACACCATTGGCAGTTATATCTAACGAAATTAAGAATGACAGCTCGACAATGCATAACCAAATTCAACTAATGAAACGTCATATTGATAGATATTTAAAGAAAGCACATCTTGAATCAGTTGGAAAATCCTCAAAGGAAAAAATCAACATGATTGATTTAGTTAATAAAATGATTTTTATTTTTAAAAAACTTTACCCAGAGGTAAATATATTTTTAACCCTCAAAATTAAGGAAGCATTTGTTTTTGGAGGTTTAGACGATCTTGAAGAGGTAGTTGGAAATGTAATTGAGAATGCATGTAAATACGGAAATAAAAAAATAAAAGTAGAAATTAAAATTGGCAAAGATGATAAATTGTTATTAATTGTATCTGATGACGGTCCTGGATTATCACTACAACAAATGAATAAGGTTTTTGCAAGAGGTTTTAGATTGGATGAACAAAAACCCGGGACTGGACTCGGGTTGAATATTGTGAAAGATATCATTGAAACTTATATGAAGGGCAACGTTGAACTTAAAAAATCTGAAAATTTAGGTGGTCTAGAAGTTAATATATCGATTCCCCTTTCAAAATCATATCAAGTTACGTAGAAAACTTTTTCTGTGAATCTTTGTTAGTCCAAATTTTTTTATAGCACTTCTATGTTCAAGTGTTCCATATCCTTTATTTCTATCCCAACCATACATTGGATAAATTTTTGAATAAAGAGTCATTAATTTGTCTCTCCAAGTTTTTGCTATTATTGATGCAGCCGCGATGCTAATAGATTTTTGATCACCGTTTTTTATAAAAGTGGTTTTTTCATTTAATGAAAAAGTTTTTAATCCATCTACCTTGACTAAATTTTCAGTTTTTCTAAATTTATCATAAGATCTTATCATTGAAAGATTTGTAGCTCGAAGAATATTCATTTCATCTATTTCGATATTATTAGCAACTCCAATAGAGTAAGAAGAATATTCTTTGATGAACTTTGATAATATTATTCTTTTTTTATTACTCAATTTTTTTGAATCTGTTATTTGAAAAACCAAATTATTATTTAAAATTTTTTTTTTTAAAAGAACCGAACAAGATACTACTGGTCCACAAAAAGCACCTCGACCTACTTCATCGATCCCGATCACTTGATTTTTAATATCATCCAATAACAATTTAACTAACAATAACCAAATTTTTGATTTATTGATATTTTAGATAAATTAAATTAAATTTAAATTACTAATTTAGAAATAATGAAACATTATAAAAATAATATACTTAGAGGATTTGTTAATTTAAAAAATATGTCTAGGATATTTATATACTTAATCATTTGTAATTTGCTTTTTTTTTCTAAAATAACCTTGTCTAAGAATGTTTTAGATGTCATTTCCAAAAATAAAGATCTTACTACTTTCAATTCATATTTAGAAAAAACAGGTCTGGATAGAGTTTTAGAAAAAAAACTTCCTTGGAACTGGACAATTTTTGCTCCAAGTAATAAGGCTTTTAAGAAAGCACCCAAGCTCCTAAAAAATGAAATATTAAATGACGAATTCTTAAGTAAGAACATACTTATGGATCACATCATGACAGGGCATAAAACAAGTCTTGACATTGACGAAAGAGTAACAACCCAAATAACAGTTAGTAACAAACCACTACAAATATATAAAAGTCGAAATCTATTTGTCAAAGATATGGTTGTTGTTCAAGAAAATCTTATTGGCGACAATGGGGTTGTCCATATAATTGATTGCATAATGTATGTCCAACCGAGTTCTGACGATGATAGACTAACTCAGGATATTAAAGAGAAATATCCAATAACTTCTTGCTGCATGCATAATGAAGCAGAAATTAATTCATTTAAAGAAGCCACTAAAAATCGTTTTTAAAAAAAAATAAGATTTCTAAAATTATTTTTTATTCATCTAACCTTGGCATCAATTCGACTAAGTTACATGGCTTTGTTGTCGAGTCCAACTGAAATTTTATGATTTCATCCCAGGCATCTTTGCATGCACCTGGTGAACCAGGTAATGCAAATATAAAAGTTTTATTGACTAATCCAGCAATTGCTCGAGATTGAAGAGAGGAAGTGCCAATCTTTTTAAAACTAATGTATCTAAATATTTCACCAAACCCAGGTATCTCTTTAGTGATAATTTCTTTTAAAACTTCTGGGGTAGAATCTCTTCCAGTCAACCCTGTACCACCTGAAGAAATAATGACATGCGTACTTTTTTTTTTTAGAATTTTAGATATTTCCGCTTTAATAAGCCTTGGTTCGTCTTTGACAAATAATTTACTTATTAAAGTATGCCCAGATTGTTTTATTCTATCTTCAAGAATTTTACCTGATTTGTCTGAGGACATTGTTCGTGTATCCGAAATGATCAATATAGAGATATTTAAACTTTTGAATGGTTGAGATTCATTATTCATCTTACAAAATATTATTTGAATTAATAAATTCGTCAATCTCTAATAAATCATCCCACATTGTTTTTTTCTCAATTGGATTTCTCATTAAATAGGCTGGATGAAAAATAGCTCTAGCTTCAATCTTTAAGTCATTTTCTTTGTCTTCATAAATATGTTTTTTGCCTCGAATTTTTGTTATTCCGTCTTTTGAGTTCAATAAATTTTTTGCAGCAATACTTCCGACAAAAACTAACAGTTTTGGTTTGATTATTTTTATATGTTTTTTAGTATATGGCAGACAAACTGATATTTCTTTATCGTTTGGGGTTCTGTTACCAGGAGGACGCCAAAAAACCATATTGGTGATGTAAATGTTATTTCTTGATAAATTGATAAATGAAAGCATTTTATCCAATAATTTACCTGCCTCTCCTACGAATGGTTTCCCATTAATGTCCTCATTGGCTCCTGGTGCTTCTCCAATAAACATTATGTTAGCATCATAATTACCATCATAAAGAACAAGATTTGTTGCTACATCCTTTAAATTGCAATCAAGATCGAGTATAAGAGATTTTAAATTATTAATAGCTGCTAATTTTGATTCAATTGTTTTTTCATTTTTTTTGTTTTTTTTTATTTCTTGAATGTTTGTTTTAGGATCAACCTTTAATTTCATCTTATTTCTTTGAACTTGAGAGATGCAATCGGTGATTCCTAAAAATTTATAAAATTCAATAAAAGACTTTATGTTTTTAATATTCATTAATATATATTTAATAGCAATAATTATAATATAAATTTATAGTGAAAGAAAATAAATGAATATTACAAGAGAAAAAATGAATTACGATCTTGTGATTGTAGGTGCAGGGCCTTCTGGTTTGTCCGCAGCAATAAATTTTAAAAAATTATGTAAAAAGAATGGTAAAGATCTCTCAGTTTGTATTGTAGAAAAAGGCTCTGAAGTTGGTGCACATATTCTGTCTGGAGCAATACTTGAACCCAGAGCACTTAATGAATTGATTGAAGATTGGAAAACCAACGAAGACTGTCCTGTCAAAGTTCCAGTAAAAAAGGAATCTTTGAAGTTTCTAACTGAAACTAAATCTTATGAAATCCCTGGAATTTTTACTCCATCAGTTATGCATAATAAAGGAAACTTCATAATATCCCTTGGAAATTTCTGTAAGTGGTTGGCAAAAAAGGCTGAAGATCTAGGCGTAGAGATTTATCCAGGCTTCAGCGCATCAGAGTTATTGATTGAAAATGACAAGTTGAATGGAATTATAACTGGTGACCTAGGATTAGATAAAAATGGTGAAAGAGGACCAAATTTTCAGCCCGGAATTGAAATTCATTCTAAATACACTTTATTTGCTGAAGGTTGCAGAGGACATTTAGGCAAAAGACTTATAAATCAATTTAAGCTAAGAGAAAATTCTCAGCACCAGACTTACGGAATTGGATTGAAGGAGTTATGGGAGGTTAAACCCGAAAACTCTAATCCTGGAGAAGTATTTCACTCAATTGGATGGCCTTTGGACAATGAAACATATGGTGGGTCATTTTTATACCATTTAGATAGCAATTTAGTTTCATTTGGTTTTGTCATTGGATTAGATTATAAAAACCCCCATTTATCTCCATATGAGGAATTTCAGAGGTTTAAGCTACATCCCAAGATAAAACACATTTTCGATGGCGGTAGAAGAATATCTTATGGTGCAAGAGCATTAAATGAGGGAGGGTTTCAATCATTACCCAAACTTTCTTTTCCAGGAGGAGCTATTTTAGGATGTGATGCTGGAACACTTAATACACCAAAAATTAAAGGAACACATACTGCAATGAAATCAGGAATGATAGCATCAGATTTAGTTTTTAAAGAATTGGTATCAGACAGTCGGAATGATGAGATATCAAATCTAAATAAATCATTTATGAATTCATGGGCGGGTCAAGAGCTTAAAAATGCCAGGAATGTAAGGCCATCCTTCAAATACGGTTTGAAGATTGGTATGATGCTTTCTGGAATAGATCAAATAATTTTTAGAGGCAAAGCTCCTTGGACTTTAAAACATGCGGAAGAGGATCACCTTGCATTGAAAAAGAAAGATGAAGCCAAAATAATTAAATATCCTAAGCCGGATGGAAAAATTACTTTTGATAGATTAACAAATGTATCTTTTACATCAACTTATCACGAAGAAAACCAGCCGTGTCATTTAAAACTAAATGATGAAAAACTTGCAATTTCAAACAATCTTTTACTATACGACTCACCAGAACAACGATATTGTCCTGCTGGAGTTTATGAAATACTTTATGATAGCGGTTCACCAAAATTGAATATTAATTCTCAAAACTGCATTCATTGTAAAACCTGTGATATAAAGGATCCATTACAAAATATTAATTGGATTACTCCTGAGGGAGGAGGAGGGCCTAATTATACTAATATGTAAACTATTTTTAACTGTTGTTATTACTTTATCAATAACATTTAAAGGTTACACAAATGATCTTAAATCTAGCAAATACGGAAGCTATTTATCGTGGGATTATGCAAAAGACAACAGAGATTTAAAAAATCTTAAAAACCTTTTAAAGGAAATAGATTTAAAGAAAATAGGAGATTCTAGTCTTGAAGAAGTTTTTTTTGAATCAGTAATTTTTGATGAATGGACCAAAGCAGAGGAAATAAGTTCGATTTTATTAGAGAAAGATGCAGATAATTTTTCAGCTAATCTTTTTAAATATTTTCTTAGTTTTTTAAATGGTCAAGATTCGGATCAATATCTTAAAAAAGTGGATTATAAATATGTTGATTCAAATTTCCTAAACTCAATATTAATTTGGAAAAACTATGATACGGAAAATATTGAAATACCAAATGAAAATAATTGTGTCCCATTGATTTGCCTTCATTCTGCTCTAACTTTAAAATTAAAAGGAGAAAACAATGAAGCTCAAAATTTTTTTAACAAGATAGAAGGTGAGAAATTTGTTTCCTACAGAATTAAAGAGTTACTTTTACTGAATGCGATTCAAGAGGAAAAAAAAAATGCTAACACAATCTTGAATCAAATTAACTCTTACGATCTTAATATCAAAAAATTTGACTTGAATTACTTGCTTAATAACCAAAAACTTCTAAATCCTGTAGAAAACAAACAAGATGGGATGGCAGAAGTTCTGTATAATATTTCAAGTTGGTTTTTTTCGAAAGATCTTTATAAATACTCGACCTTTTTTGGAAAAATTTCATTAAAGTTGAGACCAGATTTTAATGCAATGAAACTCTTACTTTTAGGAAATCTTGACAAACTTGGTTATAAGGATCTCGGGATAAACTACACAAAAAACTTAAATAAAGACAATCTCTATTATTATAAGTTTTTGAGAATGAAACTCTCTTTATTTGAAGATTTAAATAAAGACAATGAGTTTATATTAGATTTAAAAAAATTCACCCAAACATATCCTGATAAAATTGAAATGCAAATTTTATTAGCCAATAAGTACCGAAAATTAGAACAATATAAAAAAGCTATTAAGATTTATTCTGAAATTATAAATAACAAATCATTACCAGCAGATTGGAATATTTTCTATTCTAGAGGTATTTCTTATGAAAGAATGAATGACTGGAATAAGGCTGAAAAAGATTTAAAAGAGGCTATGAGACTCAATCCAGATGATCCATATATACTAAATTATCTTGCTTACAGTTGGTTAGATAGAAATAAGAATGTAGAAAAAGCTCTTTCATTGTTAAAGAGGGCCGTCGAAATTGAACCCGATGATGCCTATATCATAGATTCATTAGGGTGGGCATTCTTCTTATCAGATCAAACCGACAAATCGATATTTTTTCTAGAAAAAGCAGTTTCAATTCTTCCTGATGATGCAACTCTAAATGATCATCTGGGAGATGCTTATTGGAAGGCAGGAAGACAGAGCGAAGCAAAATCACAATGGAAAAGAGTATTGATTTTAGATCCCCAATTTAAGAAGAAAAATGTAATTAATTCTAAGATTAAAAATGGACTCTAAAAGTTGACTATTGCGATAAAAAAATTATCACCAGCTAAGATAAATTTATTCCTTGAAGTCAAAAATAAAAGAATTGATGGATATCATGATATTCAAAGTCTAATGACTTTTTGTGATTTCGGAGATACGCTTTCTGTTAGTAAATCCAAAGATTTTAGAATTAAGCTTGATGGTCCATTCTCAAGTTCTTTAATTAATAAAGAAAATCTAATTCAAAAAACAGTAAAAAAATTGGAAGATTTATTTCAGAGAAAGTTTAATGTTGAGGTGGTTTTAAAAAAAAATTTACCCATTGCTTCTGGAATGGCAGGCGGATCCTCAAATGCCGCTACATTTATTACATGTGTAAAAGAAATTTTTAGACTTGAAGAAGTGGATGGTTTTAATGAATTGTTATTGTCTTTAGGAGCCGATGTCCCATTCTGTTATAACGGTAAAACAGCATTAGTTACTGGAATTGGAGAAAATATTAAATTTACTAAAAATTTGAAAGAATATTTTGTTCTTTTAGTCAATCCAAAAATTGAAGTATCGACAAAAGAAATCTTTAACAATATCAATTTTAAAGATATCGCTTATAAAGAGGATAAAGTAATCTTGTCAAATTTAATTAAACTAGAATTTTTTAAAGATAGATCAAATCACCTGGAAAATTATGCAATAAAACAATTTAAGATAATTGGAGAAATCTTATCATATTTATCAAAGATTAAAGGTAGTGTTTTGAGTAGAATGACAGGTTCCGGTGCAACATGTTTTGCATTATTTGATTGTATTGAAGACTTGGAAGAAGCTGAATATCTTACTACTAAAAGATTCAAGGATTGCTGGATAAAAAGTACGAGATTAAAAAATAATATTAAGGATAAAACTTGTATAAAATATTAAAAATGATTATGTTTAAAAAACTTAATGGGGTGTGGCCAAGTGGTAAGGCACCGCTTTTTGGTAGCGGCATTCGTAGGTTCGAATCCTACCACCCCAGCCAATAAAGAAATGAATAAGGAAGTTTTCTTCTCTTTGAATAATGCAAGCTTTTCAATTGGAAAACTAAAATTACTAAGAGACATTTCCATATCAGTTCACGAAAAAGATAAGATAGCGCTTGTTGGTAAAAATGGTGTTGGTAAGTCAACTCTTCTTAGTATAATAAACGGAACAATATCGTTAGATAGTGGAGATTTTTGGTTAGGTCCCTCAATCAGTGTTGGGACATTAAACCAAAAAAACTACCAAAGAAGTCCATTAAGTGTTTTAGAATTTCTGAAATCGCAAAATCTAGAAGATAATGAAATTATAGAATCTAGGGTAGAAAAGATCACAAATGAAATAAAACTAAATAAATTTAAAATTATAGACGAGTTGTCGGGAGGAGAAAAAAGAAAATTAGCACTCTCTAAACTGCTACTTCTGAAACCCGATTTGCTATTGCTTGATGAGCCAACAAATCATTTAGACATTGAGTCAATTAAATGGCTAGAAAATTTTTTGAACAATGAATTTAGAGGTTCATTTCTAGTAATAAGCCATAATAGAGACTTTTTAAAAAATGTGACTAATAAAGTCTTTTGGATGGATAGGGGGAAAATAAATACATCCTCAAAGGGTTTTTTTAATTTCGATATATGGCAAGATTCTTTAATTGAGCAGGAAAAACGCGAATTAAGAAATCGTAAAAAATACTTGGATGATGAAATTGCTTGGTTAAATCGAGGAGTAAAAGCTAGAAGAAAAAGGAACATTAAAAGAAAAGATAACATTCACAGTATGAAAAGTTCTTATGATGAAGAAAAAAAAGAATTTATGAAATCAATTTCGAAGATTAAAATATCTAATGACGCAACTGAATTAGAAAATGGACCGAATGTTTTGATCAATTTTGTAAATGTAAATAAAAGTTTTAAAAAAAAAGATGGTTTCATAAATATTTTAAACGATTTCAGTTTTAAATTAATGCGAGGCGAAAAAATAGGAATTATTGGACGTAATGGAATTGGAAAATCTACTTTTTTAAATTTAGCCTCACACAAAATACAACCTGACTCAGGAAATATAAAAATCAGGAAGAAATTGAACTTTAGTTTTTTTGATCAAACTGGTGAGCAATTTGAGGATAAAAAAACGATAAAAAAGAATTTGATTCCAAGCGGAGGTGATTACATCGATGTTGGGAATAAGAAGATGCATATTTGTGGATATTTGAAGAATTTTCTTTTTGAACCTAAGGACGTAGACAAAAATTTAGTTAGTTTGTCTGGTGGAGAGAGGAATCGTCTTCTGCTCGCAAAAATATTAGCTAAACCTAATGAAATTTTAATTTTAGACGAACCAACCAATGATCTTGATATCGAAACAATTGACTTGCTCATTGACTTTTTAAATACGCACAAAGGTTCATCATTAATAAGTTCTCATGACATTGATTTTTTAGAAAAAACTTGTCATAGATTTTTCTTTTTCGACGGTTCTGGAATTATAAAGTTTTCAAATAAACCTGAAATAAGCAATGTAAAGATTGTTGATGAAAGTATAAAAAAAGACAAAAAAGAGAAACCAATCAGTTCTGAAAAACTAATTAATAAAATTCTTAAAAAAATTCAAAATAAAGAAAATCACATAACTGATTTAACAAGCGAATTAGAAAAAACTAATTTTTCATCGAAACAAGGAAGTAATTATAATTATTTGGTAAATGAATTGAAAAAAGCACAGTTTGAACTTAACTCTCTTGAAAAGGAGTGGATTGATATTGAAGAAAGAATGATAAGTGATGATTGAATCAAATTCTTTTAAAATCAGCATATTGTTTTCTGGAATTTTTTTATCAATAATACCAGACATTTTAAATCTTAATGATGGCTTTACGAGTGATGGAAAGTTGGTGATAAGAATGTTGATTTTAATGATCTTTTGCTGGCTAACTGAAATTATACCTATTTCTATTACGGCATTGCTTCCTATATTATTTTCTCCCTTTTTTTTAGAAATTAAATTTACAGAAGTTCTGAGTAACTATGCAAGTTCAGTTGTTTTTCTTCTTTTAGGAGGATTTATTTTGGCTCAAGGTTTTGAAAAGAGTCAGTTGCATAGAAGAATTGCTTTAAAAACACTTTTAGAATTTGGTAAGACACGTAAGAGAATAATTTTCATTATAATGTTTGCTACAGCATTTTTTAGTATGTGGTTATCCAATACAGCAACATGTTTATTAATGCTTCCAATTGTGAAGAACATACTTGATAGTAATTTTAATACTTCAGATGATAATGAATTTTCTAAATTTCTTATACTCTCAATAGCTTATTCTTCCTCTATTGGAGGGATGGCTACTCCTATCGGAACAATACCTAATGCAGTTATGATTGGTTTTCTGAAAGAAAATCATAATATTGAAATTGATTTTGTTCAGTGGTTCACATTTGGTTTTCCTTTGGTATTAATGTTACTTTTCTTACTTTTTGTATATCTGGGGTTGAAGTTTGAAAATAAAAATGTTGATAGAACGTTTATTCGTAAGAAATTTCAAGAATTGGGAAATTTTTCTTTTAAAGAAAAAGTAACAGTTTTTATATTAACGCTGACTTTAAGTCTATGGATTCTTAAAAATACATTAAATGAAGCTCTCGGAATTAATTTAAATGATGCAGTAATAGCAATATTTGGATCTTTTCTTTTCTTTATAATACCAATAAAAAAATCAAATTTCATTCTTTCATCTGATTGGTATAGAAATATCCCTTGGAACGTTCTCATTCTTTTTGGAGGTGGACTTTCCATGGCATCTCTTATAACTTCGACAGGACTTGCAAATGAATTTTCTAAAATTTTTTACTCTTTTAACTCATTTAAATTATTAACCCTAATATTTATAATTGCCATAATCACTTCTTTTTTGACAGAATTTACAAGTAATACTGCAACTACTTTCCTTCTATTACCAATCTTAAGTATATTTGCCCTAAATAATAATATGGATGTGATCAATTTAACATTACCATTTGTACTTGCTGCCAGTTGTGCTTTTATGATGCCGATAGCAACTCCACCAAATGCAATAGTTTATTCAAGTAATAAGTTTAAAATCTCATTTATGGCTTCAAATGGTTTTTTTATTAATTTGATTTCTGTTACAATAATATCCCTTTATGTTTACTTTTTTAATAATTTCTAAAACTTTACAATGAAAAATATTGCTATTTTGGTTGATTTGGAGCTAACAATTCACGCAGGAGGACATGTAAAATTCTGGGAAAGAGTAAGCTATTCAATAAAAAATTCCTGTAAAAAATTCCATTTTTCGCTTTTTTTTTTGGGTGACAGCTTTAAAAAAAAAAAGATAGGAAAGAACGTTACTTTCTATACATTAAAGCCAATAATATCATCAAAAGTTCTTAAACCTCTTGGAGTAGACGCTGATGCAACCGATTTATTTCCAATTAATCCCAGACTATTTATGATTTTAAAAGACTTTGATTTGATTCACACTACAGATCAACTTTTTACAATGGCAAAAACAGGACTATATGCTTCGAGGTTTTGGAAAATTCCACTGACGACTTCTTTACATACTGATACACCTTCGTATTCAGGATATTACATTAAGAAAATTTTTAAAAACTTTCCCAGATTAGTTTACTATTTATTTATAAACAAAATTAAACTGCATCAAAGAATTCCTAAAAAACAAAAGTTGAGAATGAATAATTATCTTATGTATTGCGATAAAGGAATGATCAATGACGACATCCCTTTTAAAAAATATAATTTTCAGTCAGGTGTTTTGGATAAAATAACAAAGTTATCTAGGGGTGTTGACAAGAATATTTTTAAAAGAAAAAAAATTGATAAAAAATGTCTTTTTAAAAAATACGAAATATCAAAGGAAGATAAAGTCATTTTATTTTGTGGCAGAATTCATGAATTAAAAGGTGTCTTTCTACTTTCAAAAATTCATAAAATTTTAAAGAAACAAATAAAGATAGTTTCTATTTTAGCTGGTCAAAACATTCATGGTGATAAATGTCTAGAAATTGGAGGTAGTAAAATTAAGTTGATAGGTTATGTTGATCAGAATGAAATTTCTAATTTATATAATTTATGTGATTTATTTGTATTTCCCTCTAAATATGAGATTGGTCCGCAAGTAGTTTTAGAGGCAAAATCATGTGGCGCCATACCGGTAGTTTATCCAACAGGAGGTGGAAAGAGAATATCTAAAAGTGGAGAGGATGGAATTGTAATTAAGGAATATGATTCAAAAGTTTGGGCTTCACAGATTAAAAAAATTTTAAACGACAAAAAAAAAATTAATTATATGAGAAATAATATCTTAAATGAATACAAACCAATGTCATGGAAGAAAATATTTGAGAAATTTTTTATCGACGAGTGGAATTTGATTCTTAAATGAAAAACATTTTATTTATAATACCTCACCCAGATGACGAGATTGTAGGAAGTTGTTGTATAATAAAAAGATATATTAGTAACAAAAAAAATATTTTTTTATTTTTTGTCACAAATGGAGTTATTTCTTCAAGTTCTTCTTGGTTTTGGAATAAAAAAAAAGTCAAAAATATGATAGATATTAGAAAAAAGGAAATGAAATTAAGTGCCAAAAAACTAGGTGTTAAAACTATCTATTTTCAAAATATTTCAACAAGAACATTAAAAGACAAAATTTTTAGGACCTTCGTTAAGATTCGTAAAATCATTACTGCAAAAAAAATAGATGCATTATTCTGTCCAGCCTATGAGGGAGGTCATCAAGATCATGATGTTTCAAATTTTATATGTTCAAAGTTGACAAAGTATTGCAAGGTTTTTGAGTTTCCAGAATATAATTATTTCAAGAATACAATTAATTGTAACAAATTTATAAAAAGTGACGATAATTTAACAATTTTGAACCTTACAGAGGAAGAAAAAGAATTTAAGAAAAATTGCTTGAAAATATATAAATCCGAGCAGAAAAATCTTAACTACATAAATATCAATGTCGAGTCATTTAGACCTTTAAAAGATTACGACTATTCTAAGCCAGCTCACTCTGGTGTACTCTTCTACAGAAGGTTCAGTTTATTTTCTTGGCATCCTCGAGTTGATGGTGATAAACCTGAGTATGTTTGTAAAAAAATTACAGAATCAAAAATTTTTAAATAAATGATGAAGATAAAATTTTTAATTTTTCTTATTTTAGGAATTTTTATATTTCATTGGGTATACAAATTCTTTGCTGGACCTGAATCAATACAATTAATACTGAATGCTAAATACAAAATTTTTTACCTTATAATAGCTCACATACCAACACTTTATTTTGACAGTTTGGCATGGATAATCTTGATGAAAAACAAATTATCAACGAAAACTGCATTTATAATAACATGGATCTCACAAACTTCTGGCAAATTTATACCTTCAGGAAATATTACTGGTGAATTTGTTAGATTTTATCTTGCTAGAAGAAGTGGTCAGAAATTTAGCGAAGCTTCATCAACGGTTTTAATGGATTTATTTATTGCAACTTTTTCATTATTTCTAATTGGTCTTGCAGCTTTAATTTTTATTATTTTTTCTCTCAAATCAAATTTAATTCTCAATCAATTTCAATATTTAATTTTGGCGTTCTCTTTAATTTCCTTAGGCACTTTATTTTTTCTCCTTATAATCAGAAAAAGAGTAATTTCTAAATTTTTAGTGATTACAAAGAAATTTGAATTTTTAAGTAAAAAAAATATTTTTAATCTTCTAAGATTAGATATTTCTCTTAACAAATTAAGTCATAGAAAATGGTGTTTGCTGAATGCAGTTGTGTTGAGACTAATGGGTTGGATTGCCGGTGCTTTTGAGATATACGTTTTTTTTTTGATTATAGGTGTTGATGCCAAAATTACTGATGTAATAATAATAGAATCAGTTACAGCTATTATAAGATCAGCTGCTTTTTTCATACCTTCAGCTATAGGTGTTCAAGAGCTTGCTTTTGTGATTGTTGGAGAGCTAGTAGGATATTCTAGTATAGTTTCTTTTTCAGTTGCTATTGGAAGAAGATTGAGGGAAATAATGGTAGGAATTCCCGCAATAATTACTTGGATTATTATTTTTAGAAAGCAATCAAATCACTTTAATTAATTCAACTTTATTGTATTGAAGTGAGTATTTCTCCAAAATGTTATCTAAATTAATTTTGGCTTGCTTTGGTTTGATACTAATAAAAAAGGTATTTGGTCCAGTTCGATTTCTTATTACGGGAATGGAAGTTTTAATATTGCATTCATTTAGATTTTCAAAAATATATTTTAAATAATCAAAAGTTTTCTTCCTAAAGGACTGAAATTGACAAAATATTATGATTTTATTATTTTGAAGATAAATTTTACAGTCCTCAGTTAAAACATACTTCATAGAGTTTTTTCCGGTTTTATTTAAAGCGAGTCCATTGTCTGGATCTAAAAAAATTATTTGTTGGTGTCGATGATGATATAATGACCGTTCAAGCCACTTCTTTCTGTCGTTAAATTTAATAGGTTCATTGAAAAAATTTATATATTTTTTCAAATGCGTTTCGTTAGTAAAAAGCTCTAAATTTCTAAATTTTTTTTTTTGGAATTTTTTGAATTCATTTATTATAACTTTATCATATAACTTCAATTCCTCATCATATAGAAATTTTCGCTTTTCACCGTCCTTTTTTTTTAATTCAGAGGGTCCAATTTCAGCTGGATTTACAAGATACCAATTCAATCCTACTTTCATATTAAGTTGGGTACTTAAAAATTTTAGGAAAAGAAATTTAAAATAATCGTGAATATCTCCTAGGTAACGCTCTTGCATAATTGATTAAAAAATAAACATTAACTTAATAGTGCATAAATATTAGTCAAAATTATAATCCTTAATTGTTAACATAAATAAATAACCCAACTAAAACAATAACTTACATAGATTATTGTGATTTTGGCACAGTTCCTGCATATCTCTCCTATTAACAATAATAATATCTTAATAGGGAGAAAATATGATTTCTTATATTTTTAACAGGAATGTTAAGTTTAACCTAAATAAAATATTAAACTTTTCATTCTTTGCATTATTTTTACTACTCTCAGTAAATGTTAATGCACAAGATGCAGCAGAGGCCGCTCCTGCTGTTTCGTCAGAAGTAGCGTATATTTTAAATACGTTTCTTTTTTTAGTTTGCGGATTTTTAGTAATGTTTATGGCCGCTGGTTTTTGTATGCTTGAGGCCGGTCAAGTCAGGAGTAAAAACACTGCTGTAATTTGTCTTAAAAACATAGGCTTATTTTCAATTGCTGGCTTAATGTATTTTTTAGTCGGCTACAATTTAATGTACGACGGTGTTGATGGTGGATACATGGGATCTTTTTCATTGTTTGATAGGAGCTCAGACGTTGATTTAGAAACTGGCTATGCTGCAGCCTCAGATTGGTATTTTCAGATGGTTTTTGTTGCAACTACAGCATCTATTGTTTCCGGAGCATTAGCGGAAAGAATTCTTATTTGGCCTTTCTTTCTTTTCATAGCCATATTAACTGCATTCATTTATCCAATTGCTGGCTCTTGGCAATGGGGTGGAGGTTGGTTAAGTGAAATGGGTTTCTCTGATTTCGCTGGATCAACTTTAGTTCATTCAGTAGGAGGATGGGCAGCATTAGCTGGTGCAATCTTATTGGGTTCAAGAGATGGAAAATACTCAGCAGATGGTAAGGTTAATGTTATACCTGGTTGTTCTCTTCCGATGACAACACTTGGTGTGTTCATCCTGTGGCTCGGTTGGTTTGGTTTTAACGGAGGGTCTCAACTAGCTTTAGGATCTGGAGCTGATGCAACAGCTGTTGCAGACATTTTTGTTAATACAAATCTTGCAGCTGCTGGTGGAGTTTTAGCATGTATGATTGTAAGTAAAGCAACAAATAGTCACACTAATATTGCAGCAACTTTAAATGGCGCTATTGCTGGTTTAGTAGCAATCACCGCTGAACCGCTTACTCCTTCAATGGGTCAAGCCGTGATTATTGGTGCAATTGGTGGTATAATTTGCATGTACGGTATGAAGTTACTTGATATGTTAAAAATTGATGATGTTGTTGGCGCGATTCCTGCCCACCTTTTCGCTGGAATTTGGGGCACATTAGTTGTTGCCTGGACAAATCCAGATGCGTCTCTAGGTGTCCAAGCTATCGGTGTAGTTTCTTATGGATTATTCACCGTGATTCTCAGTTTTATTGTCTGGTTTGTGATAAAAACTGTTATTGGAATAAGAGCATCGAAAGAAGATGAGGAATATGGTCTTGATATGAGTGAATTAGGCACTGTTTCTTATCCAGACTTTAATAAATCCAAATAAACTGACTCCCCATAGATAGATAGTGAGTTCTAAATTTTAGAACTCACTTATCTATTTTTGCAATCAAGTGGATTCAAACTTACTTTTTTTAAATTCAGCTCTAAAGAATAATCAGGATAATCGTACCTAAAAAAACTTGCTATTCCTTGATCATTAAGGTGAAGCGTTTGCTCAAAAATTGGAGTTTGCACTTTATCTTGATAATACGCCATCCTTACTTTTCTAAACTTATTTTTAATACCCTTGTCTAATTTTTTCTTATCTACAGAAACAACCTCATCAGTAAAGAATACTGAAATATTAAAATATTTGTCTGGAATTGTTCCTTCATAAACGTTGCGTACTATTAACTTTTTTCCTGATTCAAGATTATCTAAAACATCTTCTAAAAATTTATGAGGAAAAATAACATCTTTTGAAAAATTATATTCTTTATCAGTTTGCTCAAATCTAATATTCAGACTTTCCTTTCTTTCAGCCTTACCGTGGTGTCTCTCAACAACTTCTGCGTCTTCCTTTACCTCTAAAACAAATTCCATTTTGTTGCCATCGCTCATTTCGTTTAACGAGTAATTAATTTCGCTAACAGTTCCAACACCATAAGAATTTACAAATCTTGTCATCATCCTTTGAGTAGTGACCCAAGATTGTTCACAGTTATTGATCCAATCAATTAACAAGTATCCCGACGCTTTATCGACATATGTTTTTCCAGGAACTCTGGGAGAATCAATTTCGGCTAGTGAAATATCATATTCGCTTTGAAATGATAGAAGTTTAGCATTTGCAATATTAGGGTTACATAGGAAGAAAATGGAGAGTGTTAAAAGAAGATTTTTGAATTTTTTCATGTTATATTTGTTGTTAAATTTACTCATTTTATTAAAGTGAATAAGCATAATATTTTTTTTTAAATGATAAAAGCTTTAATTTTTCTATTAGTTATTTTATTTGTTTTCTTTCTCTTTTTTTTTTCTTCAAAATTTAAAAGAAAAGCACTGGTTTTATCTCTATCAATTTTAATAATTATAATGTCTGTTTTAACACTAGCTTTATTTTTATTAGAGAATAATTCCGAGGAAAAGTTGTATATTCCACCTAAATATGACGGAGAAAAGGTAATTCCTGGGTTTTTTGATGAAAAAAATTAACAATTTTGATTTGGTTTGCAAAAACCTTGGTATTCCAATCGTTTTTATAAGGAAGATTGAAAAGTCATTAAAAAAATTTAACGGCAAAATATACATAGTAGGCGGAAATGTAAGAGACTTAATTTTGAATAAGTCAATAATTAATCATCCTGATCTTGTTGTAAATTTAGATTTGGAAAAATTATTATATTGTCTTGAAAAAGCCAAAATTAGGTTCCTAAAAATTGGTGAAAAGTTTGGTTCTATTGTTGTTATACACAAGAAATTTAAATTTGATGTTACTGTTATGAGAAAAGACATAAAAACAGACGGAAGGTGGGCAAAAATTAAATTTACAGATAGTCTTGAAGAGGATTCGAAAAGAAGAGATTTTACTTTTAATTCTATATATTGTGATACTGATGGTCATCTTGCTGATCCAAATAAAGGAATAAATGACTTGTTACAAAAAAATGTTAGATTTATCGGTGATCCTAATAGAAGAATTAAAGAGGATTATTTGAGAATACTAAGATTTTTTAGATTTTCATTAGAAATCTCAAATTCGGTAGATAAAGAAATGAATTTTTTATGTGAAAAACATTTTAAAAACCTCAAGTCCTTGTCTTTTGAGAGAAGAATGAAAGAGACAGAAAGAATTCTATTAAATAATAATTTAAACAAAAAAGAGACTATTCTGTCATTACAAAAATTGCTTGAATGTACCTTTGAGTCAACGCTTAACTTTACTAGCTTCAATGAACTCTGCTTTTTTGAATCATTAATTAATAAAAAAAGTTTTGAAAGAAGATTAAAATTTTTACTGAGAAATAAAAAAGATATTCCCAACTTTTTTTTAAAAAGTTCGACGTCTCATTTTAAAAAAAGATTGAGGAGTCAAATTCATTTTAAGGATTACTCGGATAGGGAATTGAATATGAATTTATTAAAATTCAATAAAATTTATATTACTGACCAATTAATCATCGACTGTGTTAAAAATAAAATTTCACGAAATGATTTTGATAAATATTTAATGAAAATAACTAACTATAAAATAAAAAAAATTCCATTGACGGGAGAAGATCTTTTGAAAATGGGTTTTAAGCCTGGTAAAACAATTGGAGAGATACTTGCAAGGTTGGAGACTTTTTGGGTAGAAAAAAATTTTAAATGTTCGAAAAATGAATGCATAAAATTTGTGCAAAAATTCTTACCATGAAGCCATAGGTGGAAGAGACATAAAGATGGCCTCTATGTTTCCATCTGTCTCTAAACCAAACTTTGTACCTCTATCATATAATAAATTGAATTCAACATACCTTGATCTTCTATGAAATTGTAATAATTTATCTTTATTATTCCATGGTGATTTAATTGTTTTTTGAACAATTGTCTTGTAGGTATTTATAAATGTTTTTCCAACGTTGCTAACAAAATTCATATCCGAATTCCAATCATCAGAATTTAAATAATCAAAGAATATTCCCCCTAATCCTCTTGATTCATTTCTATGTGGCAAAAAAAAATAATCATCACACCATTTTTTGTATTTTTTGTACGAACCTTTTCTGTAATCATTACATGTCTTTTCTAGCTCACCATGAAAATAATTCGCAATTTTTTTAGATTCTACAGAATTTTTGTCGCTTGGCGTAATATCAATCCCCCCTCCAAACCATGATTTTTGTGTTACAATATATCTCGTATTCATATGTATAGCTGGAATTTTTGGTGAAAATGGGTGAATAACTAAAGAAATACCAGATGCCCAAAATCTTGAATTACGTTCTGTTCCAGGAATTTTTCCTTTTAGTTTGTTTGATAATTGACCAAACACTGTTGAAACATTAACTCCTGCTTTCTCAAAAACATCTCCTCTCAATAGTCGCATTTCTCCTCCTCCAAGCTTATTTGATCCTGTTTTATCTCTAGTCCATTTTTTTTTTGAGAAAAGATTTTTTGATTTCTTACTTTTATTTTCTATTAACTCGAGTTCTTCGCAAATATGATTTTGAAGATGTTTAAACCATTCTGAAGCAATCTTTTTATTTTTATCAATATTTTTCATTGTTTTACGCTAAAAATTTTTTATATTATAATAAACTTAGTATGATTTTGAACATATGTCAGAAAAAGATTTAAAAGACAAAGATTCATTAGACTCAATCGATGAAGACAAAAGGGATTTCCTTTTCATAACGACAGCCGGTCTTGCGGTAGCTGGCGGTGCTGTGACCGCTTTTTCTTTAATTGATACAATGAACCCCGCTAAAGATGTTTTAGCCTTATCAACTACTGAAGTTGATCTCGCACCTATCGAAGAAGGACAAAGTTTAACAGTAATGTGGAGAGGAAAGCCAATATTTATTAGACATAGAACATCAGAAGAAATAAGAACAGCAAACGATGCGTCAGTCAACGATTTAAAACATATGGCTAGCGATGAGTCACGGGTAAAGAATCCCAAATGGTTAGTAGTTGTTGGTGTTTGTACACATTTGGGATGTGTGCCTTTGGGACAGAAGATTGGTGATAACAAAGGTGAGTTTGGTGGATGGTTCTGTCCTTGTCACGGGTCTCACTATGACACGTCAGGAAGGATTAGGAAGGGTCCTGCCCCACTAAACCTTGAAGTCCCTCCGTACGACTTTGTTTCGGACGAAATTATTAAAATAGGATAAAATTATGAAAGATAAAGAAACTGAAAATAAGTCAGGTATTTCCGATTGGATAGATGAAAGATTACCAGTATTTACATTCATTAACCATAATTTAAGAGACTACCCAACACCAAAAAATTTAAATTATTTTTGGAATTTTGGTTCCTTAGCTGGAGTTACACTTGTTATAATGATTGTTACTGGGATTCTTTTAGCAATGCAATATACTGCTAACACAGAAATGGCTTTCGATAGTGTTGAGAGAATCATGAGAGACGTCAACAATGGGTGGCTACTCAGATATATTCACATGAATGGTGCATCAATGTTCTTCATAATAGTTTACATTCACATGTTTAGAGGGCTTTATTATGGCTCATACAAATATCCAAGGGAAATATTGTGGATGCTTGGAGTGGTTATTCTTTTATTAATGATGGCAACCGCTTTCATGGGATATGTCTTGCCCTGGGGGCAAATGAGTTTTTGGGGTGCAACAGTAATTACTAATTTGTTTTCTGCTTTCCCCGTCATAGGTGACTACATTGTAACATTTCTTTGGGGAGGCTTTTCAGTTGATAATCCAACTCTTACCAGATTTTTTGTATTACATTATCTTTTACCGTTCGCAATTGTTGGAGTAGTAGCTCTACATTTGGTAGCTCTCCATCAATTTGGTTCTAACAATCCAACGGGAATAGATGTTAAATCAGAGGGAGATACAATACCATTTCATCCATATTATACAGTTAAAGATTATTTGGGTCTTGGTGTCTATCTTATTGTATTTGCTTTTTTAGTGTTTTTTGCTCCAAATTTTTTGGGTCATCCTGACAATTATATCCCAGCCAACCCTCTGCAAACCCCCGCTCATATAGTCCCGGAATGGTACTTTTTGCCTTTTTATGCAATATTACGTGCTGTACCAGATAAGTTGTTAGGCGTTTTGCTAATGTTTGCCGCTGTAATGGTTTTATTTTTTCTTCCGTGGCTCGACAAACATAAGATAAGGAGTGCTAATTTTAGACCATTTTATAAGCAATTCTACTGGTTATTTTTTATAAATTGTATAGTGCTTGGTTGGGTTGGAGCTATGCCTGCTGAAGGTATTTACGTTTTAATATCAAGAGTAGCAACACTCTACTACTTTGGATTTTTCTTAATCATAATGCCATTTCTATCAAAATTTGAAAAAACTACTGACCTTCCTTCCAGCATCTCAGCAGCAGTAATTTCAGAAAAATTTGACAATAAAGAACCCTCTTCTTCAGAAAGTTATGTTAAGTAAACCTTTCAACCTCTTTATTTGTTTTTTATTTTTATTTACTATTGCAAATAGCTTTTTTGTTAAAGCTGCAACCTCAAACGTGGAACTTATCCAACAAAATTGGCCATTCAAAGGGTTTTTCGGAAGATTCGATAAAGCTTCTCTACAAAGAGGATTCAAAGTTTATTCTGAAGTATGCTCTGCTTGTCATGGTTTAAGACATATTTCATATCGAGACTTAGAAGGAATAGGTTATTCAAACGATGAGATCAAAGTAATTGCTGGAGAATACGAGGTTACTGATGGTCCTAATGACGAAGGAGAAATGTATACAAGAGATGCAAAAATGAGCGACAAATTCGTTGGGCCATACGAAAATGATAAAATTGCACGTTTGGCAAACAATGGGGCTTATCCTCCAGACTTATCATTAATTGTAAAAGCCAGAGGAGGGGGCGCAGACTACATTTATAGTCTACTAAATGGATACAAAGATTTTCCAGAAAATTTTGAAGCAAGTGAAGGAATGTATTACAATGAATACTATCCAGGCAATCAAATAGCAATGCCACCCCAAATCGAAGACGATATAGTTGAGTTTGACGATGGTACAATAGCTACACACAACCAAATAGCCAGAGATATCACTTCTTTTTTGGCTTGGACTGCTGAACCAGAGTTAGAAAGAAGAAAAAGTTTAGGAGTAAAAACTCTTTTCTTTTTAGTTTTAATCACAATAATGTTACTAGGTGTTAAAAGAAAAGTTTGGAAACACTTGGACTAATTAATGACAAAAATTGATATTGCTTTTATTGGTGGAAGTGGGTTATACAAGATTCCTGAAATAAGCAATGTTAAGTGGTTGAAAATTAAAACTAATTTCGGTCAACCATCCTCTGAGATATGCACAGGAAGAATTGGAAAAACAAAAGTTGCATTCCTTCCGCGTCACGGAAAAAATCACAACATTTCTCCAACAAAAATTAATTATAGAGCAAATATTGAAGCACTAAAAAAATTAGGTACAGAAAATATTATTTCATTATCCGCAGTCGGAAGCTTAAGAAATGACTATATTCCTGGAGACTTTGTTCTTGTAGATCAATTCATTGATAAAACTTACCTTAGAGACAAAACCTTCTTTGAAGACGACTTAGTTGTTCATTTGCCAATGGCTCAACCAATATGTAAGAACATTAAAAGTAAATTAGCTGACTCGCTTACGAAATTAAGAATTAAATTCCATAACCAAGGAACATACATATGTATTGAGGGACCACAATTCTCAACACAAGCAGAATCTGAACTTTTTAGATCTTGGGGATGCGATGTGATTGGAATGACTAATATGCCTGAGGCAAAACTTTCTTTAGAGGCAGGAATTTGTTACGCTAGCGTAGGAATGGTTACAGATTTTGATTGTTGGCATCCGGA
The DNA here is from genome assembly GCA_902617375.1 of uncultured Alphaproteobacteria bacterium. Taxonomy (GTDB): domain Bacteria; phylum Pseudomonadota; class Alphaproteobacteria; order Methylaequorales; family Methylaequoraceae; genus Methylaequor; species Methylaequor ceniphilum. The sequence continues at coordinate 78,979 of CACMWI010000002.1, forward strand.
TCACGAAAATGTGAGTGTTGATCAAATAGTGAAAACTTTAAATGATAATTCAGAAAAAGCTAAAAAGCTGATTTCTTCAGTAGCTAAAGACGAAAAACTAATTTGTAATAAAAAAATAAAAAATCTGTCAAAAAACTCTATTATTACAAATATTGAAAAAGTTAAAAAATCTACAAAAAGAAAATTAAAAAATATTTTTACAATAAATGAAAATTAAAAATAAAAATTATTCAACTCTCTGGGTTGAGAATAGCAAAATTAAAATAATCGACCAGACAAAATTACCTTTTAAATTAATAATCAAAGAACTAAAAACCTTAGATGATTTTTGTAGAGCTATAACACAAATGGAGGTAAGAGGGGCACCTCTTATTGGAGTAACAGCTGCCTTTGGACTGGCTCTAGCCCTAAGAAAAGATGCATCTTCTAAAAATATAGACAAATCAATTAATGCTTTACTAGAAACAAGACCAACTGCAGTAAATTTAAGGTGGGCACTTAGTTATATTTTAAAAAGGATCAAAAATAAAAAAATCCAAGACAGAGCCAAATTATCGTTAGAGTTAGCAAAAAAAATAAGGCAAGAAGACATAATCAATTGTTTTAAAATAGGTTTAAATGGTTATAAAATAATCGAAAAAATCTACAAAAAGAAAAAAAAACCAATTAATATTCTTACTCATTGCAATGCCGGATGGCTGGCAACAATAGACTGGGGTACTGCACTATCTCCTATTTTTTTAGCAAATAGGAATGGACTGCCAGTTCATATCTGGGTTGATGAAACAAGACCAAGGAATCAAGGTGCACTTCTTACGGCTTGGGAATTAAAAAATGAAAAAATTCCTTATACTATTATTGTAGATAATGCCGGTGGATATTTGATGCAAAAAAAAGAAGTTGATTTATGTATTGTTGGTAGCGACAGAACCACTTCAAGAGGTGATGTTTGTAATAAAATAGGTACATACTTAAAAGCACTTTCTGCCTTTGATAATAATATACCGTTCTATGTGGCAGTTCCTCAATCTACGATTGATTTTAAGATTGATGATTCCAGAAAAATACCTATTGAAGTCAGAAGTTCGAAAGAACTTTCTCACTTAACTTTTTTAAAAAAAAAAAAAATTTCAACTGGAGAAATATATTTTAGAAATTCAAATAAGTTTAATCCTGCTTTTGACGTTACACCTGCCAGATATATTACAAAATTAATTACTGAAAATGGATTAATAGAACCAAAAAAGTCTGAAATTATGAAGAATTTACAAAAATGAAAAATCTAAAAAATGATATAGTCTATACTTCAAAAAGAACTTTGGATCTAGGATTAAACTGTGGATCAGAGGGAAATGTAAGTGTAAGAACAAAAGATACGATTTTTATTACTCCATCTGGAATTGAAACAGCTTCCCTAAATGAATCTTTAATTTCTGAAGTTGATATCAACGGAAATGTTAAAAATAAAAAAAAACCATCAAGTGAAATTTTGATGCATCTAAATATTTATAGAAATCGACCGGAAATTTCATCGATAGTTCATTGTCATTCAATTTGGGCATCAATCCTATCATGTAGTAGAAAAAAAATACCGGCATTTCATTATATGGTAGCTGAGTTTGGAGGAAATGATATAAAATGTGCCAAGTACGCAACTTTTGGAACAAGTAAATTAGCGAACAACGTTCTAAAAGTTATTAAAGATAGAAATGGTTGTCTTATATCAAATCATGGCCAATTAACTATAGCTAACAATTTAAATAACGCTTTAAACCTTGCAGTTTCACTCGAAAAAATTTCGAAACAATATTTTTTTTGTCGTTTACTTGAAGGGACCAAAACCCTACCAAGTAAGGAAATGATCAAGGTTCTAGAGCTCTTTAAGGATTATAAGGTCAAACATTGAATCTGAATGTAATAATATCTCCGTCTGTAACTACATATTCCTTTCCTTCTAGTCGGAGTTTACCGTTATCTTTACAACTTAATTCACCTTTAAAACTCAAAAAATCTTGATAACTAATTACCTCCGCTCTGATGAAACCCTTTTTAAAGTCTGTATGAATTTTAGCACCAGCGTCAGGAGCAAGAGTTCCATTTCTGATTGTCCAAGCTCTAGTTTCTTTTGGACCTGAAGTAAAAAAAGTTATGAGGTCTAATAATGCGTATCCTTCTCTAATTAAAATTGATAAAGAATTATCTTTAAGACCAATAGATTCTAAGAATTCTTTTTTTTCGTTTTTATTCTCAATTATCGCAATTTCTGATTCAATTTTAGCCGAAATTTTTAAATTTTTTGTTTTTTTTTTTTCAGCGTAGTTATCTACTAAGTTCGAAAGTTTGTTACCTGTACAAACAGATTGTTCATCGACATTACTTACATAAATGACAGGTTTTAGAGTTAGTAAATTATAATCAGATAAAATCTTTAATTGACTGTTATCAAAATCTGATTGGCTTAAGAATATTCCTTTATCAAGTATTTCTATGGCTTTATGCAAAGTTTCGATTAATTCTGGGTGAATTTTTTTTCCTTTGTTTTTTTTTTTAATATTCTCTGTTATATTTTCAATTTTAGAGTAATCAGAAAGTATCAACTCTGTCTCTATAGTTTCAATGTCACTAAGTGGAGAAAGACTTTTATCGACATGAGTTACATCAGAATCTTCAAAACATCGAACAACGTGAATTATTGCGTCAACTTCTGCAAGATTTGATAAAAACTTGTTACCAAGTCCCTCTCCTTTACTTGCTCCTTTCACTAGTCCGGCAATATCAACAAACTCTAATTGATTAGATATTATTGAAGAGGACTCTGATATATTAGCAATTGTTTCAAGTCTTGGATCATTAACCGCTACTTTCCCAACATTTGGTTCAATAGTACAAAAAGGATAGTTTTTTGATTCTGCTTGCTGTGTCGAGGTTAACGCGTTAAAAAGTGTCGATTTTCCAATATTTGGTAGACCAAGAATTCCGCAATTAAATCCCATATTAACCCGCTGAAATTCTTGTTTTAAAGAGTGAAAACTCTTTTAAAATTAAATGTTCAAAATATTTATTTGCTAATTTTTTGAACTCCTCAATTACTTCTCTTTCAGATTTATCGAATTTATTTAATACAAAATTTTCTGGTTTCACTTTTTTTTCTTTTAGTTGCTTGTTACTTATGCCCAACTTAACTCTATAAAAATTTTTACCATTGAATTTTATTACGTCTCTAACCCCATTATGACCTCCATGCCCTCCGTTGACCTTAACTCTAAGTTTTAAGAATTCCATATCAATGTCATCATGAATAAGAATTATATCTAGGGTATTTTCAATTTTAAAATAGTTTCTTAATTTCTTAACAGGATTTCCAGAAAGATTCATAAAAGTTTGAGGTTTAAAAATTATAATTTCTTTCCCAAATAAACTCTTTTTTGAATAAAGACCATCGAATTTTGGCCTGTAAGCTTGGAATTTAAAATTCAGATGAAAAGAGTCGATTATTTCAAAACCTATGTTGTGTCTTGTAAATAGAAATCTTTCTCCAGGGTTTCCTAATCCAACAATTAGAATCATTCAATCAATGTATCAAATTATTAATTTTTATTTTCTTCGCTATTACCTTCAGCAGCTTTTGATTCTTCACTATTATCTTTAGTGGCTTCGGTTGAATCCGATTCTTTGTCAGTTGCTTCTTTATCATCTTCAGCTTCTTTTGTAGGTTCTTCAACTTTCATAACTGTAGGAGGTGCTAAAGTAGCAATCGTAAAATCTCTATCCTGGATGGTTGGTTTTACACTTTCATCAAGATTTATTGAGCTAATATGGATACTGTCACCAATTTCTAAGCCACTAAGATCAGCTTCTAAAAATTCTGGGATTGTTGAAACAGGAGTTTTAAGTTCAACTTCGTGTCTCACTATATTTAAAACACCTCCTTGCCTGAGACCTTCACACTTATTTTCATTTATGAATTTTACTGGAACAAATAGAGTCACAGTGGTGTTTTCACCGACCCTCAAAAAATCTATGTGAAGAATGTTTTCTTTAACTGGATGTAATTGAACATCTTTTGGAAGGACTTTAAAGTTTTCATTATCAAGAGAAATTTCACATTGTTTTGAAAAAAAGCCAGTATCGTTTAATTGTAATTTAAGCTCTTTTTCGTTTAAAGAGATTGGAATTGGTTCTTTTTTTTCACCATAAATAATACCTGGAATCAGTTTATTGGATCTAAATTCTCTAGAGTTTCCTGTACCAGTCTTTAATCTTTTCTCGGCGTGAATTTTTACTAAAACTTCGTTCATAAATTTCTCCCATTTTTAAGCAAATAAGCTTGAAACAGATCTATTGTCAGTAATTCTACCTATGGCTTCACCAATTAAATGTGCAATAGATAATTGTAATATTTTATTACACTTTTTTACATCATCTCTCGCAACAATGCTATCAGTAATTATCATTTTATCAATTGGAGATTTTTCAATTCTTTCAATTGCAGGATTAGATAAAACTCCATGAGTAATGTATGCATAGACAGACTTTGCACCCTTACTACTTAGGGCTTTGGCCGCATTCGAGAGTGTTCCTGCTGTGTCACAAATGTCATCTATGAGTATACAATTTTTATTTTTGACTTCCCCAATTATATTCATTACCTCCGAAACACTAGCTTTTTCTCTTCGTTTATCAATTATTGCTAAATCACAATCTAGTCGTTTTGCTATTGCTCTGGCTCTAACAACTCCACCAACATCAGGGGATACTATTATTGTTTCATTATTATCAAATTTCATTTTGATATCTTCAATAAATACAGGTGCTGCAAATAAATTATCTGTAGGAATATCAAAAAAGCCCTGAATTTGCCCTGCATGTAAATCAACCATCAGTGCTCTATCTGCGCCAGCAGTACTTATTAGATTAGCAATTAGTTTTGCAGAAATAGGTGTTCTTGGACCTGATTTTCTATCTTGTCTTGCATAACCATAATAAGGCATTATGGCAGCAATTCTCTTGGCTGATCCTCTCTTTAGAGCATCAATAGTTACTAAAAGCTCCATCAAATGATCATTTGCAGGAAAGGATGTTGATTGGATAACAAATACATCTTCACCCCTAACATTTTCTTGAATTTCAACAAAAATTTCTTTATCAGGAAATTTTTTTATTGTAGCTTTTAATAAAGGCACTTTAAGGTAATTGGATATTTCTTGAGCCAATGGAATATTGCTATTTCCAGAAACGATTTTCATAGTACTCTCTTTTAAATTAACATTCAGTTATTATTTATACCAACTAAACTAATTTGCCTACCACAATTTTTTATTTTATTTACGTAACAATATCTATGACTGAAGAATTTTTCAGGATTACTGTAAGTATTCTCTTTTGATATATCATAATTAGTAATTTTTAGATCAATTAATTTGGATTCTATTAAACCAGAAAAATTAAAAATTTTTCTTTGCCTTTTACTTTCTATAAATTTGTCATAATTTTTTATTTTTTTTTTTATATTATCAATAAAATCTTTCTTAACTTCAAATGAATCCATTGATAAGTGAGGACCGACGAAGACGTTTAAATGATTTTCTGTTTCTCCTAACGAATCAAATTTCATAATTGTATTTTCTATAATTCCATTTATTAAACCTTTCCAGCCAGCATGTATAATCCCAAAATGTTTTTTTCCTAAAACAATTATTGGAGCGCAATCAGCAGTTAATATTCCAAGAAGTATATCCTCTCTATTCGTGATCATTGCATCAGAAGTTATGTCTTTAGAAAATTTTTTATCAATATACGAAACTATATTTGAGTGAACTTGATTAGTTAGTATTATTTTGTTTTTATTTAAATAATTAGAAGTAAAATTTCTATTATTTTTTACGATTGTGTCACTATCTCCTCTGTTATAAGCACAATTTAAGGTTGAAAATTTGTCTTCTCTTTTTCTAGAGAAAAAACAAAAAATATAATTTTTATATAATCTAATTTCATTCATTTATAATTTAAAAACTTTAGAATCAATTTTTTCCCTACTTATATAAATACATTTGATTAATCCTCCCATCCCACTTGGGGATGTTAGTCTTTCAAATTGTTTGTTTAACATTTCAACCTTTTCAGTTGAAGATGTTTGTGAAATTATGTTTAAAACCCTTTCATTTATTCCATGAAAAAAAAGAAAATCTTTTTGCGTAATAGGTCCATAACTAATTAATCCTAATTTATTTGCAATACTTGTGAAATCTTTAAAATTTACATGATATGTGATATCTGATTGGAATGGAAAGTCGAAGATGTCGCACTTTTTAGAATTATGTAATGCTTGTAAAGTGTTAATGTTACTTTTTGAAAATGGACCATAGTCAAAAATTAAAAAACCACCGCCATACTGTTTTATATGTTTTAATATTTTAGTGAGATAAAGCTGTGACAAAGGGGATATTTCAATAATATCGCCATTCTTATAATTTTTATTAAATTTCTCTGAGGTCTTAACATTTACTATTTCATACTTATTTGAATAAGTAATTCTTTTTTCAAACCATGAATTATTTACTTTCTCAAATTGATTTATTGGAAGAGCATCAAAAAATTCATTGCAAAAAAAAAATATAGGTTCTTTTTTAAATTTTAATCTATTTAAAAAATTTATGTTGCAAGATGTTGTATTTAAATTACTTAAGTTATTTACTTGAAGGTTTTTCAAAAATATAGATTTCTCATATAAATAAAATGAAATCGAGTCCTTAATAAATTTTTTCAAAATTTTAATTAGATCTTTCATTAGTGTTCCATTTCCTGGTCCTAACTCACAAAATGAACTAATTTTATATTTTTTCAAAATTAGTAAAAAAAAAATTGCGATACATTCACCAAATAATTGACTTACTTCAGGTGAAGTTATGAAGTGTGTTCCAATTGAATTTTTTTGATAAAATCCCTGATCTTTTTTATATAAACAATAATTAATAAACCTACTCAAAGAAATATGATTTATTTTTAAGAAATCTCTAATATCCAACATTTTTTTTTTTAATAAACATTAGCCCTAAAAGAATCATTGGCAAACAAAGTAACTGTCCCATTGAAATATTCATAAAAACAAATCCTAGGTGACTATCAGGTTCTCTGTAAAATTCAATTGTAAATCTAAAAAAACCGTACATCATAAGAAATAGCGAAGAAACATTAATAGTGGTGTAATATTTTTTTTTTATAATATATAAAATGACGATAAAAATTATTAAGCCTTCAAAAATGGCTTCATAAATTTGACTTGGATGTCTGAGGACATCATTTTCGAAAAATAATACACCCCAATCAGAATTTGTTGGCCGTCCCACAAGTTCTCTATTTACAAAATTTGCCAGTCTACCCAAAAAGAGTCCAATTGGTGCACATGAAGAAACTAAATTTAAGAGATTCAAAAAATTAATTTTTTTTAATTTTGAAAAAAAGAAAATTGACGCAATTACTCCAATTAAACCTCCATGAAAAGACATTCCACCTTGCCAAATCTTCAAAATTTCAACAGGATTTTCTAAATAGAAATTTAAATTATAGAAAATCACATAACCTATTCTTCCACCAATAACCACTCCGATAACAGCCCAACCAAGAAAATCTTCGAAAATTTTAAGACTTATATTTACAAAACCTTTATCTAAAACGAATTTGACATAAAAGTAGCTAAAAATAAATCCAAACAAATATGATAAAGAATACCAATAGATTTTTAAGTTAAATAATGAGAATGCTATTGGATTTAATTCGTGGATATACATGTTAAAGTTTTATTAAATAATTTTGTATATAGTCATTAATGCCATCTTTTAGATTAAAGAATTTTTTATTATAACCAACTTTTCTTAGTTTTTTCAAAGATGCTTTGGTAAAATATTGATACTGATTTCTGATTTTTTTTGGTGTATCAATGTATTCAATTTTTTCGCTTACATTACAATTTCTGTACACACATTTTGCAAGATAATTAAAACTTTGTGGTATTGAACTTCCAACATTGAACAAACCATTGATTTTTGGTTTGTTTAAAAACCAATTGATAACATTAATTACATCTTTTACATAAATAAAGTCTCTTACCTGTTCACCATCTTTGAATCCTGGATTGTGAGATTTGAAAAGTTTTACTATTTTGTCATTTCGAACCTTTTCGAAAATTTTCAATATAATACTTTTCATGTCTTTTTTATGAAATTCATTTGGACCGTAAACATTGAAAAACTTAAGACCTACGCATTGAGGGGGATGATTTTTTTTTGACTTATTCCAAATGAATCTATCAATTACATGTTTCGACCATCCATATAAATTTAAAGGTATAAGTTGAGATAAATATTCATCATCAGAAATGTCATTAAAACCATTTTCTCCATTTCCGTATGTAGCAGCGGATGATGCATATATAAGTCTTTTTTCGTGCTTAGTGCACCATTCATAAAGCATTAAGGATAATCTAATATTATTATTAATTATTAGATTCAAATTTCTTTCTGTTGTTGAAGTTATAGCTCCAAGGTGAATGATTACTGAAATCTTTTTTTTATTTGTTTTTAAAAAAGTATTTAAACATAATGGATCTATAACTTTAAAATTAAAGTTCTGGAAGTATTTATTACTGACATTATTATGCCAATCCACTGAGACTACTTCTTCACCTCTTTTAACAAGATTATTAATAATATTAGACCCAATGAATCCGGCACCTCCTGTAATTAAAAACATTAATTTAAGACCTCCAATATTAAAAAACTAATCAAATATGTAAAAATAATAAAACTCGAAATATTAAATAAATAGATTTTTTTTTTTAAATGTTGATTCTTTTTAAGTGAATTATAAAAAAAGATAACCCATGTGAAGAAACTTATAATATATAAAACTATTAAAATTAAAATTATTGTATCTTTTATCATATAATCAATATATTGTGTATAATTAAAATTATGATACTAATTGTAGTTGTTTAATACTTGAATATATTCTATTATTAAGTCGTGAGTTTTGACAATCAAAAAAAAATATTAAGTAAGAACAATCCCATTGATTTCATAGAAGAATACGTTTTGGATTATAAAATTGAGAGAATTAGAGACTCTCGAGATGAAATTATTATTTTTTCCAAAGGTGTTTGGAAAAATTATGATATTTCGTTTAGATGGGATAGTAAAAGAAAAATAATTGAAATTATCACTTATTTTGAAATGTCAAAAAAAAATAGTATTAATAAATCAATTTATTCACTAATTTCAGATGTTAATAAGAAAGCAACTGTAGGTTTTTTTAATTATTGTAGAGAACTTAATACAATCTTCTTTAGTTATAAAATTTCAATTAAAGGTCAAGAATTTATTTCAATAGAGCAAATAAAAAATTTTATAAATATTGTAACATCTGAATGTGATAGATTTTTTCCAGTTTTTTTTGTCTTTTTTTTTAAAAAACAAGATCCTATTCATGCTTTAGATATTGCATTATTAGACACAGTTGGAGAGGCATGACATCACTTATAATTGGTTGTGGAAATTTAGGGAAAATTATCTTAGAAAGATTTAGTAAGAAGAAAAATAAGATTTTTTTATTAGAAAAAAATATTAAAGTTTGTAAAGAAATTAAGAAAAAATTTTCCAATGTTGAATGTTTTAGCGATCCAAAAAAAGTTAATTGGATTAAAGTCAATTATATAATGATTTGTGTTAAACCAAATGATTCAAAAAAAGTCTTTAGTGAAATAAAGAATCACTGTAATAAACAACATGTGATTCTTTCTTTTATTGCCGGTCTTGAAATTAAAACTATCTCAAAATGGATAGTATCTAAAAACTCGATATTAAGAATGATGCCTAATATTTTTATCTCTTCGAATAATAGTTCGACCGCTGTTTACGCTAAAAACTTAAATACAAATATAAAAAATAAAATAGAAAAGGATTTTAGTGAATTTGGGGATATTATTTGGATGAAAAAAGAACAAAAAATAGATTTCTTTACAGCTATGTTCGGAGGTGCACCAGCATATTTTTTTTATATTTTAAATTGTTTTAACAAAATCATTAAAAAAAACGGATTTACTGAAAAGCAATCATTATCTGCAATAAAGCTTTTGCTTAAAGGAGTTCTAAACAACATAAATAAAGAAAATTTTAAGTTTAGTGACTCAATACAAAAAGTCGCAAGTAAAGGCGGAACAACAGAAGAGGGTTTAAAAGTTTTTTCAAAAAGAAATAATCTGTTTACGCTATTTGAGAGAGCAATTTTATCCGCAGAGAATAAGTCAAAAAGAATTTCAAAAAAATTAAAATAATATTATTTTTTATACTTAAGCGTTATTGAAAATAAACAACCATTTAAATATTTGGCATTACTACAATTAATTTTTGCATTTATTTTTTTTGCTAAATCTTTTGCAATACTTAGCCCTAAACCTGATCCGCTTTTATTAATGTTTCTAGAACCGTCTATTTTATAGAATGGTTTAAAAATTTGTTTCATTAATTTTTCATCAATTCCTGGTCCGTTATCCTCAATATTAATAACAATGTACTGGATGTTCTTCTGTACACTAATATTTATTTTTGATCCATATCTTGAAGCATTTTCAAATAAATTAAAAATAATTCTAAATAGGCTGTTTCTATCAGTGTAGATTCTTAAATTTTTAGAACATTTAATTTTGATTTCTTTATTTTTTGATTTTGAAGATTGAACAACTTCACCAATTAATTCAAGAATATTTGTTGTTTCAAACTTACTAATGCTATTTTTCTTAGAATACTCCAAATACTCCTTGAGAAACAATTGCATTGTTTCAACATCCTTTTTAATTTGAAGGGTACCCTTATTATTATCAAGTAATTCTAACCTCAATTTAATCCTAGTGATTATTGTTCCTAAATCATGGGAGATTCCTGCAAGAAAACTAGTTTTTTGCTCGATATAATTGTTTATTCTTCTCCGCATCTTTAAAAAAGCATTTCCTGCAGCCCTGATCTCCAAGGCACCTTCTGGCTTAAAATTTTTTATTTTATTTCCTCTTCCAAAATTTTCAGCTGATTGCGCTAGTCTAAATATCGCTCTGATTTGTATTCTTAAAAATAAAAATGCAATTAGTGATAAAACTAATGAGGTGAATATAATCCAGAGAATATATATAGTTGGTGTCTCACTGAGCAAGTATTTTTTTGGAAAATCAATTTTTAAGTAATCATTTTTAACTGGTAAAAAAAAGGAAACAAAACTTTCTTGAAAGTCTATTTTTATATTTTCATCAACCCTATTTTTAATTGTTTGAAAAATTTTATTTTCCAACCTAGATTTCATATTTAAGTCTTTATTTACACTTTTCCTTAAAGATACTTTGATATTAAGTTTTTGTGCAATATTTTTAGTATCCTCTAATGAATTTTTCATATAAAAATCTTTTAGCAGATTTATATTATTTCCTGCGATATTTGAGAATCTGTTTATAATTTTTTCCCAATGTCTATCATAGAAAAAGAAAATTACAGAGCATTGTATTATTATTAGTGGCACCAGAAATATTAATAACAATCTTGGTAATAGTCCCTTTGGAAGTAAATCTTTTACAATTTTCTTAATCATATTCACTTACAAGCATGTAACCTTTACCCCTAATGGTTCTAAGAAAAGAATGATCATGATCTGATATTAGTTTTTTTCTCAATCTAGTAATGGTTACATCGACTGATCTAAGGTTGATACCATCCCCTAATAAATTAGATATTTCTTCTCGTGATATTTCTTTATTCAAATTTTGAGTCAAATATTCAATAATAAGAGTTTCTGTTGAAGTAAGGCTTATACTAATATTATTTTTAGAAAGAACTTTTAACTTTAAATCAAATTCAAAATCACCAAAAAAAACTCTTTTAGACGAAATGTTTTTATTAAACCTTGGATTTAATAGTTTTTTTATTCTCAAAAGTAATTCTGAAGGTTCGAATGGTTTGACTAAGTAATCATCACATCCGTTAGAATATGATGCTTTTTTCTTCTCGATTTGGTTATCTGCTGTTAGCATTAATACTGGTGTGTTGAAATCTAATGTTCTGAAATGTTTGAGAAATTGTATTCCATCTTTATTAGGCATCATTATATCAAGTATTACGAGGTCAAACAGAAAAAAACTAGTTAATTTTTCAGCTTCAAACGAATCCTTAGCAACACTAACTCTAAAATTATTACTAGATAGATATATTTCTAGCAATTCTCTTATTTTATTATCGTCATCAATGCACAATAAATGGGGTAAATTCTTCATATAATAAATATCAAGCTATTTATAATTTTTATTTCAATGTTATATTAATAAATCTTAACTTTAATGATTTAATTATGCAAATGATCCCTTTTGATAAAAGAACTGGTTATATATGGATAAACGGTGTTTTTAAAGAATGGAAAGATTGTAAAACTCATGTTTTAAACCACGGATTACACTACGGTAGTTGCGTTTTTGAAGGAATAAGAATTTATGATGGTAAAATCTTTAAGTTAGAAGAGCACACAGAAAGGCTTTTTGAATCTGCGAAAATTCTAGACCTTGATATTCCTTTCGAAAAAGAAAAAATTAATGAAATTATTCGACAATTAACTATTAAGCAAGACGTTGACAACGGATACATAAGACCAGTTGCATGGCGTGGAAGTGAACAAATGGCAATTTCTGCTATGGACTCAACTACAAACATAGCTATAGCCGCATGGACGTGGCCGTCTTACTTTTCACCAGAAAAGATATTAGAGGGAATTAGACTTGCTAAATCTAATTGGGTGAAACCATCACCAAACTCTGCCCCAACAAATAGCAAAGCCGCGGGCTTGTATATGATTTGTTCATTGAGTAAACATGAAGCTGAAAAGAATGGATTTGACGATGCCCTTATGCTTGATTATCGAGGATTCATCGCCGAGGCAACAGGGGCAAATATTTTTTTTGTTAAAAATAATAAACTATATACACCACTACCAGATTGTTTTCTTAATGGAATAACTAGAAAGACAGTAATTGATATTGCAAATAAATTAGGAATTGAAATAAATGAGGGTCATTTCAAATATGATTTCTTAAAAAATTGTGAAGAGGTTTTTTTGACTGGTACGGCTGTAGAAATCACGCCTGTTATTTCAATTGACAATTTTAAATTTAAAGTAGGAGAAACTACAAGATTGCTTTTAAATGAGTTTAACAAGTTTGTTAGAGACTAAAATCGATAAATTCTCTATCAGCTTCTTTTTGGTTTACCCACTCAGAACCATTTGCGAAATTTTCTTTTTTCCAAAAAGTAGCTTTAACTTTGAGCCAATCCATTAATCCTTCTCCAAATCTAAAACTTTCTTTTCTATGTTGTGAGGCTACAACTATGAGGACAATATTTTCTCTTGGTTTTACTCTCCCATATCTGTGAACAACTAAATAATCATCAATCAAGTGTTTTTTCATCAACTTGTTTATTATTTTTTTTATTTGAACTTGAGCCATTTTCTCATAAAGCTCGATGTCTATACTTAATACATTATTGTTTTGATTTTTAGGTCTAACTTTTCCAATAAATGAGAATATTGCTCCAGAATTTTTATTATCTGATGAGAATTTTTTTATAAAGTCACTTTCAATAAATTTTTTCCTTTGAAATAAAATTTGCATTATCCACCTGAGACTGGAGGAAAGATTGCCAGCTCGTCACTGTCTGTTACGAAAAAATCTAAATCAACGTATTCGCAATTTACAGCATATTGAAGAGAATTTGTCTCTTTAAAGGCAAAATTGTAAATATCATTTCGCTTCTTTAATTCATTAATAACTTGAGAAACTTTTTTTTTCTTTTGCCCAATACATATTGTCTCTTCACTTTTTCCAATTAATTGTTTTAGTTTTGCAAAATATAAGATTTTCAATTTAACATATCCTCGTATCTATAAAATTTAAGCAATGTACCTTTTTTAATATATTCTTTTTTTTCATCTAACTCTATGATTCCATGACTTTGACTAATTGAAGAAATAATTCCTGATCCTGTTGAGACAAATTTAGTTAAAAAATATAATTTTTTTTTTTTAATAATCATACCCCTTAACCATTCAGTTCTCCCTTTTCTTTTTTTCATTTCAAAATCACATGGCAGAATTCTCTCTATTGTCTGCTTTTCTCTTAAACCTGATAACATTTTGATATAATCAATTACTAGCATAAAGAAAGTAATAATTGCCGCAACTGGATTCCCTGGAAGACCAATGAAAGGAGTATTTTTTATTTTTCCAAATGCAAATGGTCTACCAGGTTTAATTGATAATCTCCAAAATTTAATTTGTGCGTTACTTTCAAAAAACTTTCCAATCTTATCCGTTTTACTCTTTGAAATGCCCCCACTTGTAATTAATACATCTAGAGACTTAATTTTGTTTAAGATTAATTTTTTTGTTTCAGAATAATTATCTTTGATTATACCAAGATCATCTACTTCACAACCAATTTTCTTGAATAGAGAAACTAAAACTAGTTTATTTGCATCATATATTTTATATTTAGATTTTTTTTTTGGAAATTCACATAACTCGTCTCCTGATGAAAAAATACCAACACGAATTTTTTTGAATACCTTAATTTTTTTTACACCTATGGAAGAAAGTTGTGCAAGATCCATTGACCTGACTTTTCTTCCAGATAAAAAAATTCTTTGTTTCTTTTTTACGTCCTCACCTTTAATTCTTATGTTATTTCCAGTTTTAAACTTTCTAGTAATCCTTACTATTTTACCATCTGAATAACAATCTTCTTCCATACATACTGTATTTACTCTGGTTATATCTCTCAAAATGTAAGCACCAGTATAAATCTTGATAGCTTGATTTTTCTTAATTTTTTTCAAGAAAGGCTTACCAGGTCTTGATTCTCCTATGATTTCTAATTCTCTTTCAATTTCATTAGAATTAATAAAGCCGAAGCCATCAACAGCTGAATTGTCAAATTCAGGAACATGTATTTCTGAAAAAATATCTTTAGCCAAAATTCTATCTTCACAATCCTTTAAGTTTTTAATTTCGGTTTTATTTATATGATTTAAAGAACATAACATTGCTTTCTTAGCACTTTTAAATGAAATAAGATTTTTATTTGGATCACTCATCTTTTGAAGTATTCTAATATAAAATTTCCAATATTTTCAGTCTCAGAAAATTTAAATATTGGGAGTTTGATAAGTTTAATATCTGCAATTTCTTTATCTATTACAATTGCTTTTATGTTTTTATCATTTTTGTAAATATATGGTTTTTTTATTGAAGACCTTATAACCTCTAATTTTGGAAATTTACTATGTTTTAATCCTTCAATAAGGATTAGTTGGTTTTTTTTTTCAAATTTCTCAAGAATTTTATAAATACTTGTTGATTTTTGTTGTAGTCTACTGATCAATGCCCATTTCTTTTCGTTATATAAAATAACTTCATTGGCACCAGATTGAACGTGTTTTTGACTATCTTTTCCCTCTTTATCTATTTCAAAGTCGTGATGAGTATGCTTTATTGATGAAACAATTATCTTTTTTTGTGAATAATAGGATATAATTCTTGTAGTTAAGTCTGTTTTTCCACTGCCACTCCACCCAACAATACCGAATACATTATTCATTTGAATAATCTGAGATTCTTTTTAAAATAAATATAACCAGTATGGATAGTCATTATTGACGCAACAGTTAAACCAAGATATCCAATAAATAAAATATAACTTGTTTCAAAATCATTTGATACTATTAAAAAACCTAGGGAAGACATCTGAATTAAAGTTTTCCATTTTGATAAATTTGTTACGAGCAGTGTTTCCGTAGAATGTGCAAAGAAATCTCTTAAACCTGAGACTAAAATTTCTCTTATAACTATTATTAGAGCTGGGTATACAAAAACGCCCTGTATGATTCCGTTTGATATGAGTATGAATATAACTGATACTACTAGAATTTTATCTGCTACAGGATCAAGAAATCTTCCAAAACTTGATTCAATTTCAAACTTTCTTGCCAAGTATCCGTCTAAAAAATCAGATAAACAAGCTACAATGTATAATGCAAGAGCTAGCCAACTGTAAAATTTAGTATCAATCTCTAAAAAAATTATGATTATTGGAATTATTAAAATTCTTAGTAGAGTAAGTATGTTTGGGATATTTTCTTTTTTAAACATTTTTGTTAAATTCTTTATAAATCCTTGCAGCAGTTTTTATTCCAATACCCGGAACTTTCTTTAAATCTTCTTCTCCAGCAGTTTTTATATTATCAATAGTTCCAAAATAAGATAATAATAAATTTTTTGTTTTTTTTCCAATACCAGTTATTCTATCAAATAAAGAATTTTTGAATGATTTATGATGTTTGGCTTTTGTCGATTGAACTGCAAACCTGTGAGCTTCATCTCTCAGTCTTTGAAAGAAAAAAAGAACTTCATCGTTCTTATTTAATTTAAATTCTCTGTCAAATTTAAGTATCTTTTCATCACCTGCATTTCTATTTTTTCCCTTTGCAATTCCTAAAATATCAATATTTGAAATTTTTTTCTCTGCAAGTATTTTTTTTACTATATTTAATTGACCTAGCCCTCCATCAATGAGGATAAGTTGTGGAAGTTTTTTTTTCCACCCGTCGAAGTTTTTAAACCTACGATTCATTACTTGATCCATCATAAAATAATCATCGTTTGTAATATTATTTTCACACACAATGTTAAATTTCCTGTATGAATTTTTTACAAAAGCTCCATTTTCGAAAACTACCATAGCACCAGTAGCATTTGACCCGCTTAAATGACTATTATCATAAATCTCTATTCTTTTTGGAATATTTTTTAAATTAAATTTTAATTTTACCGAATTTAGAAGCGCATTTGCCTTAAACTTTTCTTTTTTTCTTTTTTCAAAAGAGGCATCGACGTTTTCTTCTACCATCTTCAAGATCATTCTTTTTTTCCCTTTAAAAGGAATTTTAATTGAAACTTTGTTTTCAAATAGAGAGTTCAAAATTTTTATATCCTGCGGTTTTGTGTTTAATAAAATTTCTTTTGGTGGGACATTTGAAGTATAAAAAAAATATAAAAATTGAGAAAAGATCTTTTCAGTTTCATCACACAAATTATCTTCAAATAAAAAATCCTTATTTCCTAGATTTTTCCCAGATCTAAAAAAAAAGATATGAATAGAAATTAAGTTTTCTTTCTTTTTAAGAAAAATAACGTCAAAATTTTCTTTGTTATTTAGATCTGAATATGTTTCGTTTGAAATTTTTGATAAAGCACTTATTCTATCCCTTAATTTAGCAGCTTTCTCGTAATTTTGTGATTCACTTGCAGATTTCATTTGAGTAATTAATCCTGATTTCACTTCATAGTTATTTCCATTCAGAAAAGAGATGGCATTATCAACTAAATCTTTATATTCAACCTTCGAAACATAATCTACGCACGGAGCACTACATCTTTTAATTTGATATAAAATACACGGACGTTTTCTTGATTTAAAGATATTGTCTGTGCAACTTCTTAATAAAAATGCTCCTTCAATTTGTCTTATTACGTTGTCAACTGAACTAACACTTGAATAAGGACCAAAATACATTTCATTTTTATTTTGTTTTCCTCTATATTTTTTTATCCTTGGCCATTCTGAAGAAGAAGTAATGCAAATGTAAGGATAACTTTTGTCATCAATTAACCTTACGTTGAATCTAGGTTTGAATTGTTTTATTAGATTGTTCTCTAAAATAAAAGAATCTACTTCCGTGATTGTTTTTATAAAATCTATATTTGTTGTCAGATTAATTAATAACTTAATCCTATTGGTTTGACTTTTATCATTAACATAACTGGAGATTCTTTTTTTTAAATTTTTAGCTTTACCCACATATAAGACTTTTTTATTACAATCCATAAACTTATATATTCCAGAACCATTAGGAAACGTTTTTGAAGCTTTTTTAACTGCCTCTAAGCCTTTTTTAAAGTCATATTTAAGTTTCAATTTCATCTATTACTCTTAAACCTTTAAGTCTCATTATAAAAAAATGTTATAAAATTACTATCCACTATTACTGTGGATAAATCTGTTTATAATCTTTGAGTATTGTAATTAATCTTAACAATTCTGCTACTCTTAACAAATTGATTAAAAATTAATCAATTTTGTAAGTCATTGATTCGATTGATAAAAAAAATGCTTTCTCTCCCACTAAAAATATATTTTTAAATTTACAATTATATTTTTTTAATTTTTTTTTTTTTTTTTTATTGTTGACAACTTCAAATTCTTTAATCCGTCTTAAATACCTTTGATTTTGAATGCGCCCATCCTAAACTTTGCCCAGAATCTAATGTTAATATCTCTCCAGTTACTGATTGATTATTTATAAGGTAACTAATAGCATCATGGATTTCAGATAAATTTACTTGTTTTTTTAAAGGAGTTCTGAGTACTTGTTTTCTAAATTGCTTTAAATTTTGATTTTTACTCATCAATGTTGGGCCAGGTGATATTGCATTCACTCTAATTGAAGGAGCTAATGAAAGTGCAAGACTTTTTGTTAATGCAGCCAGTGCAACTTTACTTACTGTGTAGGATGTAAAGTAAGGAGTAATATTATTTACTCTTTGATCGACTATATTAATTATCAAACCGTGTTTTTTATAATGTTTCACAAAGTTTTGAGATAAAAAAAATGGAGCTCTTAGGTTAACATTTATATGTTTTTCAAACAATTTAAGATTGGATGAGGATATTGTATCAAAATCAAAAGTTGAAGCATTATTAATTAGTATATCGATGTGCCCAAATTCATTAATTATATTTTTATAAAATTTTGAAATATTTTTGTTTTTCTCAAAATCAAATTTATAAATTGAGAATTTTGTTTTTTTATTTTTGAACCTATTTTTTAATTCTTGTGCTTTTTTTTGAGACTTGTTGAATTGAATTGCAATGTTTAGTCCTTTATTAGCTAAATAACAAGCTATAGACTCGCCAATTCTTTGAGCACCACCCGTTATTAGAGCTGACTTATATATTCTGTTTAATTCCAAGTTCTTTTCTTTCTTTGATTTTGATTTTATCTCTGATCTCAGCCGCTTTTTCAAAATTCAAATTTTCAGCATATTCTAACATCTTTTTTTTTAAAAAATCTAAAGATTCTTGCCTGTCATCATTTGAAGATTTTTTTCCGTCATTTTGATTTATAGTTTCTTCAATTTTTCTTGTAGTAGATTTTGGAACAATTCCATTTTTTTTATTAAAGTTTATTTGTTTTATTCTTCGTCTGCTTGTTTCTTCAATAGCAAGAAGGATGGATTTAGTTTTCTGATCTGCATAAAGTATTGCTCTTCCATCAATATTTCTTGCAGCTCTCCCGATTGTTTGAATTAAAGAAACTTGAGAACGAAGGTACCCCTCCTTATCGGCGTCTAAAATAGCTACTAATCCACACTCTGGAATATCTAAGCCCTCTCTTAGAAGATTAATTCCAACAAGCACCTCAAATGTGCCTATTCTTAAATCTTTAATGATTTCTATTCTTTCTAATGCATCAATTTCGGAATGCATGTATCTTGCTTTCACTCCATTCTCGTTCAAGTAATCAGTGACCATTTCAGCATTTTTTTTTGTTAGTGTTGTTACCAAAACCCTAAGACCTTTTAATGTAACTTTTTTGCATTCTTCAATAATATCTTCCACTTGATTTGAGGCTTTCCTCACTTCACATATTGGATCTACTAAACCTGTTGGTCTTACAATTTGTTCAATAAAAACTCCACCTGTCTTATCAAGTTCGAATTCACCGGGTGTGGCTGAAACATAAATGGTCTGACTCTTAAACTTTTCCCATTCTTCAAACATAAGTGGCCTGTTATCTTTACATGATGGTAATCTAAAACCATAATCAGATAGTGTGTTTTTTCTTGATCTGTCACCTTTAAACATCCCTCTAATTTGAGGGATTGTTACATGTGATTCATCAATAAATAATACAGCATTTTTAGGTAAATATTCAAAAAGTGTGGGAGGGGGCTCTCCAGGGGCTCTTCCAGATAAATGTCTCGAATAGTTTTCTATTCCGGAGCAACTTCCTGTTGCAGCAATCATTTCAAGATCGAATTTTGTCCTTTGCTCGATTCTTTGTGCTTCAAGAAACAATTTTTTTGATTCAAAAAATCTTATTCTTTCTTCAAGTTCAATTTTGATTTGATCTATAGCTCTAACTAGTGAAGGTTTGGGTGTTACATAATGGCTGTTAGCAAATACAGTAATTTCTTCAAGACTTTTAGAAACTGTCCCCATAAATGGGTCAAACTCATCTATTGATTCAACTGTTTCACCAAAAAAAGAAATTCTCCATGACCTATCTTCAAAATGTGAAGGAAAAATTTCAAGGAAATCACCTCTACTTCTGAATGTACCCCGACAATGCACTTGGTCATTTCTTTTATATTGAAGTTCAACTAGTTTTTTTTTAATTTCGTCTATATCATAATTATTTTTCTTATCTATTTTGAATGCCATTGATGAATAGGATTGAACTGAACCTAAACCATATATACATGAAACGCTTGCTACAACAATGGTGTCTTCTTTCTCTAATAAAGATCTGGTAGCTGAGTGTCTCATTCTGTCTATTTGCTCATTAATAGATGATTCTTTTTCAATGAAGGTGTCTGTCCGAGGAACGTAAGCTTCCGGAGTGTAATAGTCATAATATGAAACAAAATATTCAACGTTGTTATCAGGAAAAAAACTTTTCATTTCACTATAAAGTTGAGCGGCAAGAATTTTATTTGGCGCAAATATTAAGGCGGGTCTTTGTAGTTTTTGAATAATATTAGCCATTGTAAATGTTTTTCCAGAACCAGTGACACCTAATAAAACCTGATCTGTCAATTTTTTTTCTAAACCATCACATAATTTTTCGATTGCCAATGGCTGGTCACCCGATGGTTGAAAAGGACTAGTCAAATTGAATTTGAAATTTTCCATAAAATTTTATAAAAAAAAAAAATCTAATATATTTTTATCAAAGTTTATATATAATCGAAAATTTGAAGATTTACATTTTTTTCTTTATAGATGACCCTTATTTCAGATCGATTATCTAGGTTCAAACCCTCTTTAACTGTCAAGATATCACAGATTGCCAGAGAAATGACTCTTTCTGGAGAAAAAGTAATAAGTCTAAGTTCTGGTGAACCCGATTTTGACACACCCAAGCATATCAAAGATCAAGCGATTAAAGCAATAAATGATGGATTTACAAAATACACACAAGTAGATGGTATACCAGAATTAAAGAAATCTATAATAACAAAATTTGAGGGTGAAAATGACTTAAAATATGATCTAGATCAAATCACAGTTGGAGTAGGGGGAAAACATGTTATTTACAATCTATTTATGTCTACATTAAACAAAAATGATGAAGTTATTATTCCCTCTCCTTATTGGGTGTCATATCCAGATATGGTCAACTTAGCAGGGGGAAAACCAATAATTTTAGAAACAGAAATGAAAGATAATTTCAAAATAATTCCAAAGCAATTAGAAGCCAATATTTCAAAAAAGACAAAGTGGTTTGTAATTAATTCTCCCGGAAATCCAACAGGAGCTGTTTATGATAAGTCTGAATTAAAAGAAATCTCAAAAGTTTTACTCAAGAATCCTCATGTGAACATTTTATCAGATGACATATACGAACACATAACCTATGGAACAAAATTTTATAATATTCTCAATGTGGAACCAAAGCTTTATGAAAATACATTTATTGTAAATGGGGTCTCAAAAGCTTTCTCAATGACAGGTTGGAGGATAGGATATGGTGCTGGGAAAAAAGAATTGATAAAAGCAATGTCTAAAATCCAATCTCAGAGCACAACCAATCCTTGCTCTATAAGTCAGGTAGCTGCAAAACATGCGCTTCAAAGTGAAAAGGATTTTTTACAAGATTGGTTGAAGAAGTTTGAAAGTAGAAAAAATCTTCTAATTGATTTTTTTGAATCTATATCAGGATTAGATCCCTTTGTACCAAGTGGCGCATTTTATCTTTATGTAAGCTGTGAAGGTTATATTAATAAGAGATTAAAAGATGGGAAAAAAATTAATAACGACATGGATTTTGCAGAATATTTACTCCACGATGCCAAAGTTGCAGTTGTGCCTGGAATTGCGTTTGGAAAATCACCATTTTTCAGAATATCGTACGCAACATCTTTTGATGATCTAGAAGAAGCATGCGAAAGAATTGGAACGGCTTTGAAGAAAATTTCATAAATGAAAATTTTAATTTATGGGGTTGGAGGGGTTGGAGGTTTTATTGGATCTCATCTTCAAAAAACTGGTTTTGATATTTCGTACATTGCGAGAGGTAAAAGATTTGATTTTTTAAAAAAAAATGGACTTAAATTAAAAAGTCAGTTTGGTGATAAGAGTATTAAAAAAATTAAAATTTTTAATAGCATACCAAACAAAATTGATTTTGATGTAATTATAAGTACTGTAAAACTTTACGATTTTGACGGATTTATTAGAGAAATAAAAAACAAAGGACTTCATGAGACAATTTTATTACCGTTTCAAAATGGCGTGTATTCAGAGCAAAAAATAAGTCAAGAGTTTGGAGAGGAAAAAACATTTGGAGCTGTTGCGCAAATATCTTCATTCATAAATGAGAACCAATACGTAATTCATAAAGGAAAACTAGCTTCTTTTTTTGTTGGAAATATGTCAGATATTGTGAATAAAAAATTAGTTAAGTTTTGCGAAATATCCA
Organism: uncultured Alphaproteobacteria bacterium; assembly: GCA_902617375.1. GTDB lineage: Bacteria > Pseudomonadota > Alphaproteobacteria > Methylaequorales > Methylaequoraceae > Methylaequor > Methylaequor ceniphilum. Next base: position 101,817 of record CACMWI010000002.1, read on the forward strand.
AAAATTCAGGACTTGATATACAATATAAATTAAACATCAAAGAAAAAATTTGGGAAAAGTTTATTTTCTTATCAGCTTATAGTGGTATTACGACTTTAACTAAGAAATCAATAGGGGAAATTTTTGCATCAACTGCACTTAAGGATAATTTTGTAAGTGCAATGATTGAAACTTATAATCTATCAAAGTTTTTTAATGTCAAATTTAAGGTAAACCCAATTGACTTTTGGTTGGAAAAGATAAAAAAAATGCCGTTTGACATGACCTCTTCTATGTATCTAGATTATATGAATAATAAGCAGCTTGAGTTAAAATGGTTATCTGGGTTCATTGTAGAATGCTCAAAGAAATTTGATAATAAATGTGAAACTCATCAGTCAATTTTAGATGGTATAGTCACTAAATGAGATTTTTCTTGGTAAGAAAACTTTCAGCCTCTAAAGCACTCATACAACCCATCCCTGCAGCTGTAACGGCTTGCCTGTAGACTTTATCTGTTACATCACCAGCAGCAAAAACTCCATCAACACTTGTTTTTGTAGAATCTGCATCTGTAAAAATATAACCTTCATCATCCATCTTTAATTTTTTATGAAAAATTTCTGTAGTTGGACTATGTCCTATTGCTACAAAAAATCCGTCAATATTCAAAATTTCTTTACTATTTTTCTTAGAATCAAATATTTCAAGTGACGTAATAGCTTTTTTTTCGTTATCTCCTAAAACTTTTTGAACTTCAGAATTCCAAATAAATTCAACATTTTTCTTTTCAAATAATCTCTCTTGAAGTATTTTTTCTGCTCTTAATTGATCTCGTCTATGGATAAGTACTACTTTGTTACAGAGATTTGATAAGAAAAGCGCCTCCTCTACAGCAGTATTACCACCTCCTACAACAGCAACATTTTTATTTTTATAAAAAAATCCATCACATGTAGCACATGCAGATACGCCAAAACCTCTAAATTTTTCTTCGCCCTCAATATTTAGCCATTTCGCTTTTGCGCCAGTAGCTATTATCACTGTATGGGAAGAGAATTTGTCTTTTTCCGTTTTGACACAATGAATTTTTTTATCAAAATCAACCTCTAAAACATAGTCATTCATAATTCTTGTTCCATAAGCTGCAGCTTGTTTTTTCATTTGTTCCATTAACCATGGTCCTTGAATAGGATCTTCAAAACCTGGGAAATTCTCAACATCAGTAGTAATTGTTAGTTGTCCACCCGGTTCTAAACCTGATATTAATAAAGGGTTGAGACCAGCTCTAGCGGCGTAGATTGCTGCAGTATAACCTGCCGGACCGGATCCAATTATTAAAACTTTTTCTTTGTTCATTTTACTTAAAATCTATTGAGTTTATTTGATACTCTTTAAGACCTTTTGGGGTTTGAACTTCAAAAACATCTCTAACTCTCTTATTAATCATAGCTTTGCACAGTGGCGCCGATATGGAAATCAAGTTTTGTTCTATATCTGCTTCGTCTGCTCCTACAATTTTATATGTATTTTTTTTGTCCGTTTCCAAGTCTGTAAGTACAACTGTTGCTCCAAAAGTTACTTTTGAACTATCTAGTTTTGAAGGATCAATCACTTCAGCGCGAGTAATTTTATTTTCTAATTCTACTATTCTGCCCTCTATAAAACTTTGTCTTTCTCTTGCAGCATGATACTCCGCATTTTCTGATAAATCTCCATGCTCTCTAGCATCTGCAATAGCTTTAATAACATTCGGTCTTTCAGAGTTTTTTAAATTCTCAAGTTCTTCTCGTAGTTTTTTGAGACCTTCTGCGGTCATTGGAAATTTTTCAATCATCATATAATATTATTACTATTACATATTAAATTCTAGAGATTATACAATTCTTGTATCGATTTAACTGAAATTTCACTATTATTTACAATATTTAATCCAGTAATCGCAATTTTGGCTGCTGAAATAGTTGTGAAATAGGGTATTTTTTTACTCAGAGCCGTTCTCCTAATTGATAAGCTATCTGCAATAGATTTTGCTCCACTAGTTGTATTTATAATGAGGTGAATTTTATTTTTTTCTATAAAGTCTACAATATGTGGACTTCCCTCATTCACTTTATTAATTATTTGTACACTAATCGAAAATTTTTCTAGAAATTCGGCAGTGCCTTTTGTGGCAAAAATTTTAAAATCAATCTTTTCTATAACTTGGCAAAGAAGAAGGATATTTTCTTTATCTTCATCTCTAACTGATATAAATATTGACCCTCTTTCAGGCAATTTGTTTCCAGCTGCCATTTGCGATTTCAGAAACGCCATCGGGAAATTCTTATCAACTCCCATAACTTCACCAGTTGATTTCATTTCAGGTCCCAAAATTATGTCTTCTCCGGGAAACCTATCAAATGGAAAAACAGATTCTTTGACTGTTACATAATTTTTATTGTTTTGATTAAGATTAAAAGACTTTATTTTTTTTCCTAGCATTACTTTTGTTGCAAGCTTTGCTAATGGAATTCCTCTTGATTTACTAATAAAAGGTACTGTTCTACTAGCTCTTGGATTTACCTCAATTACATAAACTTTGTCGTCCTTGATGGCATATTGAATATTAATGAAACCTATAATATTCAAAGTTCGTGAGATAAGTTTTGTAGTTTTTTTAATTTCATATATGATTTTTGCAGACAAGGTTTGCGGGGGTAACGAACAAGCGGAATCTCCAGAGTGTACACCTGCTTCCTCGATATGTTCTAAGATCCCAGAAATAAAAATATCTTTACCATCTGAAATTGCGTCTACATCAATCTCTTTTGCTCCCACAAGAAATTCATCGATCAAAATAGATTTATTATTTATAATGAAATTACTGTTAAAATAATTATCTAACTCTTCAAAGTTATTTATTATTCTCATTGCTCTTCCACCTAAAACGTAGGACGGTCTAATGACAATTGGAAATTCAATGGATTTTATTGCTTTCTTAGCTTCTGATAAATTGAAAACGATATCGCTTTTTGGTTGCAAAATTTTTAAATCCTTCATTAATTTAGCAAACCTATCTCTATCTTCACATAAATCAATCGATTTAAAAGATGTTCCTAAAATTCTAATCCCTGACTCTACTAATTTTTCTGATAGTTTTAGTGGTGTTTGGCCTCCAAGTTGAACAATCACACCAAGTAATTTATTATTAATATTTTCAGCCTGACAAATCGCTAAGACAGATTCTGAATCAAGTGGTTCAAAATAAAGTCTGTCAGAAATATCATAGTCAGTGGAGACGGTCTCTGGGTTACAGTTAACCATTATCGACTCTATACCAAGTTCTTTAAGCGAAAAAGAAGAATGCACACAGCAATAATCGAACTCTATTCCTTGCCCGATTCTATTGGGACCACCACCTAAAATTATGACCTTTTTTCTTTTGGTTACTTGAGTTTCGTCCTCAAATCTACTATTTTCTTCAACACAGTTCCAGGAAGAATACATATAAGGAGTTTTGGATTGAAATTCTCCTGAACATGTATCAATATTTCTAAATGAAGTGGAAAGTCTATCTTTTTTTTTTATATTAAAAATCGATTTTTTTGAACATCTAGATATTTGCAAAATTTTTTCATCTGAAAAACCATACTCCTTCGCTTGAAGATATATTTCTTTTGAAATTTTTTTACTTTTTAGTATTTTTTCATATTCAACCAACTCATAGATTTCTCTAACAAACCAAGGGTCATAACCAGAGGAATCAACAATTTTTTTCAAATCAATTTTTTTTCTTACACATTCAGCTATTACTAAAAACTTATTTGGTCGATTTTCTTTTAATAATTCTAAAAGTTCGCCCTTACTCTTTTTTTGTATAAAATTATTTGAATCCAATCCTATTAAATCCGTTTCCAAGCTCCTTATGGCTTTTTGAAAGGATTCTTTGAAATTACGTCCTATTGCCATGCACTCCCCAATTGACTTCATCGCTGTGCCTAGTTTTTCCTCTGTCATACTAAATTTTTCAAAAGTAAACCTCGGAATTTTTGTAACTATGTAATCAATTGTAGGTTCAAATGATGCTGGTGTTGTTTTAGTTATGTCATTTCTTAACTCATCTAAAGAATAACCAACTGCAAGTTTAGCTGCAATCCTGGCAATTGGAAACCCGGTTGCTTTTGATGCTAATGCTGAAGATCTTGAAACTCTTGGATTCATTTCAATAACAACATTTCTGCCTGTTTTGGGGTTAATTGCAAACTGCACATTTGCACCACCAGTGTCTACTCCTATTTCTCTTATAACTTTGATTGAATCATTCCTCATTTTTTGAAACTCTTTGTCAGTCAGGGTTAATGCAGGTGAAATTGTAACTGAGTCTCCAGTATGTATTCCCATTGGATCAATGTTTTCAATAGAACACACAATGATACAATTGTCCTGATTATCTCTTATTACCTCCATTTCATATTCTTTCCAGCCAATAAGTGACTCCTCAATTAAAACTTCATTAATCGGCGACAAATCTATTCCTTTTTTTACAATTTGTATAAATTCTTTTTTATTTAAGGATGTTCCTCCACCAGAACCTCCTAGAGTAAAAGAAGGTCTTATGATAACGGGAAAAGCCAGGTCTTTTAGAACTTCTATGGCTTGATCTAAACTTTTAACAACAAATCCTTTTGGAGTATCTAGACCAATTTTAGTCATTGACTTTTTGAAAAGCTCTCTATCCTCTGCTTTCTGGATTACCTTCTGTGTAGCTCCAATTAACTTAACACCATATTTTTTAAGAATTTTTTTATTTTCTAGTTCTATCGATAAATTTAGTGCTGTTTGCCCACCCATTGTTGACAAAAGCGCATCCGGTCTTTCTTTAATAATTATCTTTTCTAATATTGAAATGTTTAATGGTTCTATATAAGTCCGATCAGCAAGTTCAGGGTCGGTCATTATTGTTGCTGGATTAGAATTAACTAGAATCACATGAAACCCTTCTTCTTTTAGGGCTTTACATGCCTGAGCTCCTGAATAATCGAATTCACATGCTTGGCCAATAACTATTGGCCCCGCTCCGATAATTAAGATTTTTTTTATATCTTTTCTTTTAGGCATTTTTTATGAGTTTAAAAAATCGATCAAATAAATATCTGCTATCTTGCGGACCAGGAGAAGATTCCGGATGGTATTGAACAGAGAAAAAAGGTTTATTCTTTACCTCTATCCCTGCAATTGTGTTGTCAAATAGTGATGTGTGCGTGATACTTAAATCATCGGGAAAAGATTTCTTTGAGACTACGAAACCGTGGTTTTGGACAGTAATCTCAACTTTTTTCGTTTTAACATTCTTAATTGGATGGTTTGCTCCACGATGCCCATGGTGCATTTTTTCGGTTTTAGCGTTATAAATTAATGAAAGAATTTGGTGTCCAAGACAGATTCCGAAAATAGGTTTGTTAAAATTCTTGATAGAACATAAATTTCCTTTATTCTTTTTGAAGGTTGCTAAAGGATCTCCAGGACCATTTGAAAGAAACAAGCCTGCTGGTTTCATTTTAATGATCTCTTCTACAGAAAAGTTGTAAGGAAAAACAAGCACATCATATTTAGAGGAGCTTAGAATATTTAATATATTCTTTTTAATACCAAAGTCTATAACAGCAATAAAATTTTTATGTATTTTAAAAGATCTTAATTTTTTTTTTTTAAACCACTTGTATATGTATTTCGTTGAGATCTCTGATGCTAAATCTAGATTCTTCATACTAGGAAATTTTATTAATTTGGCTTTAAGATTTTTCATATTTTCAAAATAAGTATTTTCAGGGAAATGAATTAATGCTTTGCACGCACCTAAATTTCTTATTCTTTTAGTGAGTGCTCTTGTGTCAATATTTGAAACACATACCTTTTTATTGAGTTTTAACCATTTTTCAAAATCCATTTTAGATCTAAAATTTGAAGCAGCTGATACTGGATTGTTAATTATGCAACCTGAGGCATAAATCTTATCACTTTCATAATCTTCAAAATTCGCACCAACTACCCCAATATGTGGAAAAGTAAAGTTAATAATTTGATTGAAATAAGATGGATCTGTCAATATTTCTTGATAGCCAGTAATCGAAGTGTTAAAGCAAATTTCACCTAAGAAATCTCCAAAACACCCTGAACCAACACCTAAAAAATGAGAACCATCATCGAGAAGCAAAACACAATTTTTTCCATTTCTTTTGACACTATTTTTCATTTGTTCAATAATATACTTTGATATTATTAAATTCCAACAATTACGTAGTAATATCGAATATTTATTTGTTAATTATGCAATCATTGAGAGAAAAAATAAAGCTAACTCTTGATCAAAACTTAAAAAGTAGAGATGAAATAGCTACATCAACTGTAAGATTAATTTTAGCAGCTATCAAAGATCACGACATCCAATATAGAACTAAAAAGAAGGGTGATTCGATATCTGATGAGGAAATATTAAATCTTCTTTTAAATATGATTAAACAAAGGAAAGAAAGTGTTAAAATTTATTCCGATGCTGGAAGAGACGACTTAAAAAAAAGAGAAGAAAAAGAAATTGAAATTATAAACTCATTTCTTCCTCTTCAAATCACATCTAATGAACTCGATAAAATTTTAAGTGAAACTATCAAAGAGCACGGATTCAAATCTATTAAAGACCTAGGAAAGCTTTTAGGGTTTTTAAAAAGCAAATACCCAGGGCAGTTAGATATGCAGACAGTTGCCAAGAAAGCAAAAACAATCTTCAATGATTAAAAATAACAATTCTGTAAATCAATTTTTAAACGAGGTTAATAATAAAGTAAGATTATCCGACTTCATTGGTCAGTTTGTTAATTTAGTGGAAAGAGGTAATTCATTTGTTGGCAATTGTCCATTTCACAATGAAAAAACTCCTTCATTCAATGTAAATAATGAAAAATCTCTTTTTCATTGTTTCGGCTGCAAAGCTGGTGGAAATATTATAAATTTCATAAGTAAATATAAAAACTTACAATTTTTAGAATCACTTATATATATATCACAATATTCTGGTATTCCTTACGTTTATGATCGGAGAAAAAGTAAATCCAATTCAGAAGCAAAACTTTTAACCAATATTCTTAATATAAGTAATAATTTATTTAAAGAATTGTTAAAAAAGAATTCAATTGCCTATGAATACATTAAAGCAAGAGGAGTTATTGATGAGGCTATAAAAACCTTTAACATAGGTTTTGCACCAGATCATAATAATTTATTGAAACATTTAGAGTTGGAGGGTTTTGGTTTTGATAAAATTAAGAAAACTGATCTTTTAATTAAAAACAACAAAGGAGAATACTTTGGGAGATTTAGCAAACGCATAACTTTTCCTATACATAATTTCTCAAACGAGATTGTGGGTTTTGGTGCGAGAACTATGCAAAATTCAAAGATTAAATATATAAACTCTCAAGAAAGTTTGGTCTTCAAAAAGAGTCAATTACTTTATGGTCTCAAAGAAAATTTAGAAAATATAAGGCTGGAAAAAGAAATATTCTTAGTTGAAGGTTATATGGATGTAATTAAAATGTATAGTTCTGGAATTAAGAATGCAGTTTCAACGCTTGGAACAACATTATCTGAAATGCAATTAAAAAAAATGTGGTACTATACAGACATTCCTTACGTTTGTTTTGATGGAGACGACGCAGGACAGAATGCTACAAAGAAAATAGCAGAAAAAGTTCTAAAGTTTTTGGTTCCTGGAAAGTCATTAAGATTTATTTTAATTCCTGAAAATTTAGACCCCGACTCTTTTCTTAGAAATAATAAAAAGGATGATTTTCTTGCTTTAAAAAACAAAGCTAAAGATCTTTCAGTAATAATATGGGAGGGTATAGTCGATTCTGTCAAAAATGACACACCAGAATCTATTGCTTTAATTGATAACAAAATAAATGATATTGTAAAGAAAATTGATGATGTAAAAGTTTCAAAGGAATATTTTAGATTCTTAAAATCTCAAAAGGAAAGCTTAATATGGGATATCAATAAAATCAAAACTATTTCGCCTCGAAAATCTAATTCAAATAAAATTATAGAAAATGTAAATGAAAAACTATTTTTAGTAATGATAATTTTTTACAAAAACTACCTTACAGATTACCATGAAGAGATTTTCCAAATAAAACTATCCAATGGAATCCTCGAAGTGGTCAAAACAGAAGTTCTAAAGAATTATAACGCAGAGTTTAAATATGTTCGTGGAGAGGAATATAAGTATAAAAGTTTGACTCCAAATTTGTTAAATGAAATTAAAGAACTTTATAGAACTCATACAATTAGTTTAAATGAGGAAGAAAAAAAAGTATTTTTCAGACAGATTCTTAACAACTTAAGATTACCTAATCTTTTAGAGGAAAGAAAGTTTATTGAAAAACAGATTATTGAATCTTCCGAAAAAATAATATCCGAAAACTTGTTAAACAAATATAATAAAATTTCATCCGAAATTAAGAACATACAAAATAAAAGACTTGAATAATATTCATCCACAGTTCATGTATTAAGTGTAAAAGAATATTTCTCATGAACAAAAAACCATCTACCTCGAAGAAAGACGATTTAGAAGAACCATTAATCGATCAGTCTAGCGAAGGTCTTAAAAAATTAATTATGAAGGGTAAGAAAAAAGGTTTCTTACAGCGCTCTGAATGCGAAAAGGCGCTGGAAAATGAAAAGTTCGACGACAAAGAGGAATTTTATTCAAAAGTCGAAAGCCTTAATATTCAAATATACGATGAGGATAATGAAGAAAATTCCAACGAAGAAAACGAAGCAGGAATAGTCGCAACTGAAAAGGATGAGGATAGTGGAAGAACTGACGATCCTGTCAGAATGTACTTAAAAGAAATGGGTAATGTTGAGCTCTTGTCTAGAGTTGGAGAAATAGCCATAGCAAAGAGAATAGAGGAGGGTAAAAAGAAAACAGCAGACGCTTTTTCAAAAAGTATAATCTCTATGATGTCAATACAGAAATACTTTGAAGATTATGAAGTTGGAGAACGTCAGATAAGGGACTTCATTGACCTTGATACCACTTTTAGGTCTGTAAATGGGGAACAAGAAGAATTTGACGCGGATATCCCAATTAAAGAAGAGCGAATTTTCAATAACAATAATGAGGATGATGAAGGTGACGAGGAAGAGAAAACAAATGAGGAAGATCAAGAAGATTTTGATTCTGAGGCAACCGACGACAACAATGAATTATCTGACTTGTCAATTTTGGAAAAAGAAGAAAATCTGAAGCCCCACATTACTTTAAACCTAGAAAAGTTTTCAAAACTATTTAAAAAGTATAAAAAATTAAAAGAAGAATATATCAATTTAAGAATTTTAAATAAGAAAATTGATATCAAATTGGAAAAAAAAATTAAATCTGCTGAAAAATCAGTTTCTGAGCAAGTTATGAATATTTTCATAAATCAAAATAGAATTGATGATGTAATAGAAACACATAGAATGTATAACATCCAGATTGTTGCTGGAGAAAGAAAATTATCAGATATTGCGTCGAAGCTTAAGATATCAAATGATGAGTTTGACAAAGAATATAACAAAAATGGTCAATATAAAAATTGGCTCAGAAATCTAACCAAAAAAAATAATAAAAAATGGGTATCTTTTGCAAAAAAAGAACTAACCCAAGAAATCATTTCAAAATTTAAAGAGATAATGCTTTCTACGTTGATGACAATTAAAGAAATAAAAGAAATCTCGAATCTTGCCAATGATGGAGTAATCCAATCAAGTAAGGCAAAAAAGGAAATGATTGAAGCAAACTTAAGATTAGTGATTTCTATAGCAAAAAAATATACTAACAGAGGGCTCCAATTTCTTGATTTAATTCAAGAGGGGAATATTGGCCTGATGAAGGCAGTAGATAAGTTTGAATATAAAAGAGGTTATAAATTTTCAACTTATGCAACTTGGTGGATTAGACAAGCAATAACACGATCTATTGCTGACCAAGCTAGAACTATTAGAATTCCTGTTCACATGATCGAAACAATAAGTAAATTAGTGAGGGTGTCTAGACAAATTCTTAACGAAAACGGAGTAGAACCACAACCAGAAGAACTCGCTTCACGACTAGGGATGCCGTTAGAAAAGGTTAGAAAAGTTTTAAAAATAGCAAAAGAACCGATAAGCCTAGAAACCCCTGTTGGCGACGAAGATGACAGCCACCTAGGTGATTTTATTGAAGATAAAAACATTAAACTGCCATTAGACGCTGCAATACAAAATAACCTCAGAGAGGCTACGACTGGTGTTCTTTCCACATTGACACCCAGAGAAGAGAGAGTTTTAAGGATGAGATTTGGAATTGGTATGAATACAGACCATACTTTAGAGGAGGTTGGTCAACAATTTTCAGTTACAAGAGAAAGAATTAGGCAAATAGAAGCAAAAGGTTTGAGAAAGCTTAAACATCCAAGTAGATCTAGAAAATTAAGAAGTTTTCTTGATAACTAAAAAATCAAGTAATATCATCATAATAATACTTTAATTTTTAGGCCCGTAGTTCAGTTGGTTAGAACGCACCGCTCATAACGGTGTTGTCGGGGGTTCAAGTCCCTCCGGGCCTACCAAATAATTAATTATTGTTATTAAATTCAAATATATATATATGAATTATTTAACCTGAAGTTTTTTTCTCCATTGCTTCGATCAATCCAATAACACCTTTAGGGTTGTTTTTGATAACAGACATGAACTCTGCTCTTTGAGTAACTAACATACTCACGCCATCTATATTGACATCCAGAATTTTAAAATTTTTATTTTTATCTAAATATATCTTCCACATAAATTTAAGAGTAGGACCATCTTTATTTAAAACATTCATTTTTACATTATAATAATTGTTTTCTAGTAATGAATCAGTGGCCTTAAAAGTTCCCTCCCACCCTTTAAATTTTGGAGCGTAAGTATTTACTATATAATCATTGAAACTTTCAATAAACTGTTTTCTCATGTTACTATCTAATCTTTTCCAATACTGACCCAAAACAAAACGAGAAATATAATAATTATCAAATGAGTCTAAATAAAGATTTCTAAAGTTAACAATTCTCTCGCTTTCAGATAAGTTAATATTTGAAACTTTTTCAATTACTTGTTTTCCTAAATTTTCAACAAAAAATTTGCTTTGTTCTATTTTTTCGTCTGAAAAGGATTGGATTGGAATAAAAAAAAGAGCGAAAATTAAAAAGTTTCTAAAATAACTCATAATTTACTCTATAAGATTTACTCTCGATTCATTGAAGGCGGGATAGTTTGATGATGGAAGTACTCCATTATAATATCTGGTCATTTCTGATTTGATTTCAGTATCTTCATCTTTCATTGTTGTAACAATGTTTCTGGCTTTAGATTTAAATTCTTCGTTTTTGACATCAGACTTCAATTCTTCGTCTTCATATGTTTCAATTGGAAGCATGCTTAGAGAAAGATCTTTGCTCTCTAGCTCCCCTGAAATATCTTTTCTTCTTTTTTGTCTGTATAGACTTCTCATTGTAGCATAGAAATCCAAAGAACCTTCTTTCATCTCATCAAGATAATCAAGGTATTTTTCTCTTGTTGATACACCCCTAACAACAGGACCAGATAAGCGTGCCTCTAAACCAATTCCATTCATTCTGTATCCAAAAGACAAAGGATTTGTTATTGTATCAACTCCAAGTCCAAAAGCGTCTCTGACACTTGAAGGTCCAAAAATTGGAAGCATTACATATGGACCGTCAGGAACCCCCCAGACTGCTAATGTTTGACCAAAATCTTCTTCTACCTCAGTTATGTTGCCGAAGTTATCAGTGCTAGCAACGTCAAATAAACCTCCAAGACCAAAAGTCATATTTATGAGGAATCTTCCGATAATATTACCTATACTTTGTTTATTTAATTGTAAAATAGCATTGGCTAGGCTGATTGGAGTTTTAGCTGTTGTTGCTAGATTAGTTAGTGGTTTTCTGGGTATATCAGGGATTTTTCTCCAACCTTTGGCAACTGGTTTAAAGAAATAGTCATCCAAGTTATTGTTAAATTTAAAAATATTCCTGTTAACGCTTTCGAAAGGATCGTTGACGTTCTCTACAGCTTTTACGTGTTTTACATTAAGCGAAATGAATGCTGTGATTACAAAGATCAACAAAATCTTGTTATATTTTGAAAATAATTCTACCATATATTGCACATTAATTATTTTGTATTAATTTAAGTTATCTTATATTAAATATTAAAAAAATAAACTAAAAAACATAAAAATAAATTTTTTTGAGCTTTACATATATAAAATGATTTCAAATACAATATCGGCAAAAAATATAAACGTATCTTTTGAATTTTTCCCCCCAAAAAACAAAGAATCAATAGAGTCTTTGTGGGCTAATATCAAAAGATTAGAGCCCTTAGAACCAAAGTTTATTTCTGTTACATACGGTGCAGGAGGTTCAATTAGAAATAATACTCATAATTTAGTAAAAGAAATTAAACAAAAGACTTCGCTAACGCCTGCAGCTCATTTAACCTGTATAGGAACTTCAAAGGCTGAAATCGAGAGCATAGCAGAAGACTATTGGAACTCTGGAATCAAACATATTGTTGCACTAAGAGGAGACGAAAGGGAAAATAAAACAGAAAATATATTTAGCGACTTTACTTATGCCACCGATTTAATAAAAGTATTGAAAAAAAAATTTGATTTCGAGATTACAGTTTCAGCTTACCCAGAGATGCATCCGGATTCGTCATCTATCAGCCAAGAATATGACGTTTTAAAAAAAAAGATTGATTTAGGAGCCTCAAAAGCTATTACTCAATTCTTTTTTGATGTTAATAGTTATTTTGATTTTATAGACGGTGCTATAAAAAGAGGAATTAAGATTCCCATTATTCCCGGCATATTACCTGTCACTAATTGTAAAAGAACAATGGAATTTGCAAAAAAAATGAATTGTAAAATGCCCAAATCGTTATTGGACATGTTCGTCGGTCTTGATTCTGATCCTCAAACAAGAAAACTAGTTGCAACGACAATTGTATATGAACAATGCAGAAAACTTATTGATGGAAAGGTAAAAGATTTTCATTTTTACACATTAAACAGAGCAGATCTTTCATTTGCTATATGTCATATTTTGGGTATTAGAACTCTGAAGGATGAAAATTGATGAAAAGTAGTAACGAAATTATCAATGTTTTAAATAAAAAAATCTTAATTCTTGATGGCGCAATAGGGACAATGATTCAGAATGAAGAATTAAAAGAAAAGGATTTTAGAGCTAAAAGATTTAATAATCATCAGGTCAACCTTTTTGGAAATAACGACATATTAAATTTAACCAAGCCTGAACTGATTTATGGTATTCATAAGTCATATCTTGATGCTGGTGCAGATATAATTGAAACAAATACTTTTAATTCAACAGGAATCTCTCAGGAAGATTACAAGTGTCAAGATCTAGCATATGAATTAAACTTTCAGGGTGGAAATTTAGCAAGAAAAGCAGTTGATGATTTTCTAGAGAATAATCCAAATGAACATAAATTTGTTGCTGGTGTTTTAGGACCTACAAATAGAACTTGTTCAATGTCTCCAGATGTTAACGATCCAGGATTCAGAAATGTTAATTTTGATAATTTATTTAGTGATTATGAGAATTGCGTCAGTGCATTGATTGAAGCAAAGGTGGATGTAATTCTAGTTGAGACTGTTTTTGATACCTTAAATTCAAAAGCAGCACTTTCAGCCATAAAAAGTGTTGAGCAAGCAAATAATATTAAAATACCCATCATGATTTCTGCCACTATAACTGATTTATCTGGAAGAACACTCTCGGGACAAACGGTTGAAGGTTTCTACAACTCAATAATACATTCTAAACCGTTAAGCGTAGGATTGAATTGTGCTCTTGGACCAAAAGAATTAGAACCTTATCTAATTGAACTAAATAGGATTTCAGAGGTTTATACAAGTATTCATCCTAACGCTGGTTTGCCAAACGCTTTTGGTGGGTATGATGAGACACCAGATTCCATCGCAAAATTTGCTAAAGAATGGAGCAATAGTAACTATATAAATATTATTGGTGGTTGTTGTGGAACAACCCCTGAACATATAAAATTGATGAGTAAGGTAGTAATGAACAAAGAACCTAGAGCATTGAAAAAGAAATCTAACAATCTCCGCCTATCGGGTTTAGAGGCTTTTAATTTTTAAAAATGAGCCCTAATTCAAAATTTATTAATATTGGTGAAAGAACAAATGTTACTGGTTCTGCTAAGTTTAAAAAATTAATCCTATCAAATAATTTTGATCAAGCTATTGAAATTGCAAAAGAACAAATTGAGAACGGTGCTCAAATCATTGATATTAACATGGACGAAGGCTTATTAGATTCAGAGAAAGCTATGGTCAAGTTTTTGAATCAAATTTCAGTCGAACCTGCAATAGCAAAGGTTCCATTTATGATTGATTCATCAAAATGGTCAGTCATAGAAGCCGGTTTAAAATGTATTCAAGGAAAACCTATTGTTAATTCAATAAGTTTAAAGGAAGGCGAAGATATCTTTGTTGAACAAGCTGAAAAAATCAAAACTTATGGAGCTGCTGTTGTTGTTATGGCATTTGATGAAGATGGTCAAGCCGATAACATTAAAAGAAAATATCAAATTTCAGAAAGAGCTTACCAAATCTTAACTCAGAAATTAGATTTTCCGCCTCAAGATATTATATTTGATCCAAATATATTTGCTGTTGCCACTGGAATTGAAGAACACAACAATTACGCATTAGATTTCTTTGAAGCAACGAAACTTATAAAAAAAAATTTACCATTAGCCAAGGTATCTGGAGGACTTTCTAATGTATCCTTCAGTTTTAGAGGTAATAATCAGGTTCGGGAAGCAATGCACTCCTGTTTTCTTTATCACGCAATAAAATGTGGACTAGATATGGCAATTGTTAACGCTGGGCAAATTACAATCTACGAACAAATACCTAAAGATCTTAAAAAGTGTATAGAAGATGTGTTGTTCAATAAACATCTTGATGCAACAGAAAATTTAATTGAGATCTCAAAAAAATATTCAGGTAGTGTCGAGAAAAAAAAAATTGACAAAAAGTGGAGAACTAAAAAATTAGAAAAAAAAATAGAATATGCACTAGTAAATGGTATTAACGAGTTTATAGAAGAGGACACTGAAAAATTAAGACAACAATATAATAAACCATTGGAAATCATCGAAGGTCCACTCATGGATGGAATGAATGTTGTTGGTGATTTATTTGGATCCGGAAAAATGTTTTTACCGCAAGTTGTAAAATCAGCGAGAGTAATGAAACAGTCGGTAGCTTACTTACTACCATTTATGGAAAAAGATAATACATCAAAAAAAAGTTCTAAAGGTAAAATACTTTTGGCAACTGTAAAGGGAGACGTTCATGATATTGGTAAAAATATAGTTGGTGTAGTATTACAATGTAATAACTTCGAAATTATTGATTTGGGAGTTATGGTTCCAGCTAGTAAAATTGTTGAAACTGCGATAGAGGAGAATGTCGATTTAATTGGATTATCAGGTCTCATAACCCCAAGTTTAGACGAGATGTGCTTTGTAGCCAGTGAATTAGAGAGAAATGAAATTAATAAACCTCTATTAATAGGTGGGGCTACTACGAGTAAAATTCACACAGCCATAAAAATAGATCCTTTATACAATTTTGGGGTATGTCACGTTAATGACGCTTCAAAAGCAGTTTCAGTAGCAACAAATATGATTTCTAAAAGTAAATGTAGACCGTTTGTTGAATCATTAAAAAAGGAATATTCAGTTCTTCGTTCTGGTTATTTCAAAAAGGACAAGATGAATGATAACAATCTTGAAGAATGTAGAAAAAATAAATTTAATTTTCAATGGGATGATTACGAACCAGTTAAGCCAAAGAAATTTGGTGTGCAAACTCACGAAGACGTTTCTATCGAACAAATAGTGAAATTTGCAGACTGGAAACCTTTTTTTGAAGCTTGGGAACTTTATGGAAATTTTCCTGATATTCTAAATGATAAGATTGTTGGAAAAGCAGCTCGAGATCTTTGGGATGATGCAAATAAAATGATTGAAATGTTAATTAAAGAAAAAATAACAAAACCTCAATGTGTTTTTGGTTTTTGGCCAGCTAATTCAGATGGTGATGATATTCTTTTATTTGATTCTGAAAAAAGAGAGAAAGTAAAAACAAAATTATTTTTTTTAAGACAACAAGTTAGTAGAAAAAAATCAAAAAGAGCTAATTTCTGTCTCGCAGATTTCGTTGCACCAGTTGGAACTAAAAATGATTTTATTGGAGGTTTTTTAGTCACAGCTGGAAGCGGCATTGAAACTTTAGCTTCAAAATTTGAAAAGAAAAATGACGATTATAACTCAATTTTAGTTAAATCAATTGGTGATAGAATCGCTGAAGCATTTGCAGAAATGTTACACAAAGATGTAAGAACAAACTTTTGGGGTTACGCACAAAAAGAAGATTTTACTAACAAAGAATTAATTCAAGAAAAGTTTGAAGGAATTAGACCTGCACCAGGTTATCCTGCATGCCCTGATCATACTGAAAAGAAGACCTTATTCGAACTGTTAGACGTATCGAGTAATCTAAAAGTAAAATTGACTGAGAGCTTTGCAATGAGCCCGGCTAGTTCAGTTGCTGGATTGTATTTTGCAAACCCACAAGCAAGTTATTTTGGTGTTGGTAAAATTTTCAAAGACCAAGTAGAAGACTATGCTAAAAGAAAAAAAATCAGTTTAAGTGAAGCTGAAAAGTGGTTGGGTTCAAATCTAGGATATGCTCCTAACTAAGAGGATTAATCTTTTTATTTTATGAAAAAAATAAAGTTACCAGAACCAGACTTTCTTTCCAGCCTTAACGAGCAGCAAAAGCAAGCCGTTCAAAATACTGAAGGACCATTACTTGTTCTTTCGGGTGCAGGAACTGGGAAAACAAAAGTTTTAACGTCAAGGTTAGCAAATATTATCTATAACAGGAAAGCAAAAATGTCTGAAATTTTTTGTGTCACATTTACTAATAAGGCTGCACACGAAATGAAAACAAGAGTTGAAAAGATGCTTAGCCATCCAATTGAGGGAATGTTTATTGGAACATTTCATTCTATAGGACTAAGATTTTTAAGGAGAAACTCGGAGTTAGTTGGTTTAAAAAATGATTTCACGATATTGGATAAAGATGATCAATTAAGACTTGTAAAGCAAGTAATTTCTCTTGAAAATCTTGATCCAAAAGTTTACGTGCCTAAAAATTTTTTATACATGATTGATCAAGTAAAAAATGCTGGATTGGAAACTGAGGATGTTGACAATCATGAATTCGAAATTGAAACTAAAGGTAAGTTTAAAAAAATTTATAATTCATATCAATCTAGACTCTCAAATTATAATTCAGTTGATTTTGGAGATCTAATACTATTACCAATAAAATTATTTAAGGAAAATAAACAAATTTTGGAATTTTATCAAAAAAAGTTTAAATACACTTTAGTAGATGAGTATCAAGACACAAATTCAGCACAATACATGATGTTGAGATTACTTACAGAATTAAATAGAAACTTGTGTTGCGTAGGAGACGAGGATCAATCTATTTATGGATGGAGAGGGGCAGAATTAAAAAATATTCTAAATTTTGAAAGAGATTTTGACAATTCAAATATTATAAGACTGGAACAGAATTATAGATCTACAGGTAATATTCTTAAAACTGCATCATCAATAATTTCTGAAAATACAGAAAGGATTGGTAAAAAACTTTGGACCTCAGATAAAGATGGTGATCCGGTTTTAATAAGAAATTTCGAAGATGATGATTTTGAGGCAATTTTCATCGCACAAAAAATCAAAGAATTTAAAAAAAAAGGTATATCCCTTACTAACATTGCAATTTTAACAAGAGCAAGTTTTCAGTTTAAAGATATTGAAGATCGATTTTTGAAAGAAAATATAAAATACAGAGTTGTTGGTGGCCTTAGATTTTACGAAAGAGCAGAAATCAAAGACGCAATGGCTTACTTTAGAATATTAATAAATAAGTCAGACAATTTATCATTGGAAAGAATATTAAACACTCCAAAGCGAGGGTTAGGGAAAGCTTTAATTAAAAACCTCTATGATATTGTGCAAAAAAAAAATATCTCATTATATGAATCCTTGAAACTTCTAATTTTATCAGGGACATCAAATTCCTCACAAAAAAAAAATATTCAAAATTTCATTTCTATTATTGACAGACATTCATCTGCTTTAAAAAGTACAAAACACTTCGAGGTAGCCGGATCACTGCTTGATGATGTTGGTTATACCGAAATGCTTCAAAAAGAAAAAACACCAGAATCTGAAGGAAGACTAGAAAATTTAAAAAAACTTATAACAGATTTGAAGAATAGAAACTCATTAGAAGAATTTATTGAAGAAGTCAGCCTTTTGAATGACACTTTAAATGATAGTGATTTTAATGAAAAAGTTTCTTTGATGACACTACATAGTGCAAAAGGTCTTGAGTTTGATTTTGTTTTTCTTCCAGGTTGGGAGGAGGGAATCTTTCCTAATCAAAGAAACATTGATGAATATGGAAACAAAGGATTAGAAGAGGAGAGACGCCTTGCTTATGTTGGTATTACAAGGGCAAGGAAAGAATTAAATATTTCATATGTAAATTACAGAAAACAATATAACTACAGTATATATCGTTCTATACCTTCTAGGTTTTTATCAGAACTTCCTGAACAAAGTTGTAAAGTTTTTCAAGTTATGGAAAATATTAAAAAAAAAAATATGAAACTAGAGCAATTTTCAAATCCAGATTTTGAAGTCGGAGAGAAAGTTCAACATAAAGAGTTTGGTTATGGAACAATCTTAGGAATATCGGATAAAAAACTTCAAATACGTTTTGAAAATTCTGATGAAGTAATAAAAGTATTTTCTGATTTTGTTTCTAAATTATAATATTTTGAAAAAAGTTACCTTTTTAATTAAATCAAAAAAACATGAAAGTTTAATAGCTTGGGTTTTTTCAAAATTTAACAACGCATCAATTTTTCCAGAAGGTAATTATTTAAAAGTAGAACTTCTTTTAAATAATTCGGAAATAAATAGTGTTTCTTTAGGCAAACTCAGAAAAAAATTTGGTGAAATTACTTTATCTATAATAAAAAAAAAAGATTGGGTGTATCAAAATGTTAAAGACGACCAAGGCACTCAAACCGAATTTTTTTATATTAGTCAGGGACTATCAACTAAAATATCAAACAGAAAGTTCAAATTAAAAATTCCAGCTAGTAATGCATTTGGAACAGGGAGCCATGAATCAACTTTTCTCTCAATTATTTGTATAGAATATTTAATTAAAAAAAAGAATTACAGTTTAATTTGTGACGTTGGAACTGGTTCTGGAATTTTATCATTTATATTAAATAAAATCACAAAGCAGAAAATTGATTCTATTGACAATGATAATAAAATTAAAAAAAATTTTTTAAAAAATCTAAGTACCAATCATTTGAATAACGTTAGGTTTTTCAATCAAAATGGGCTAAATAGTTTTTTTCTAAGAAAGAAACGTTATGATTTGATAGTTGCAAATATATTACTAATAACTCACAGAAAACTTGTAAAACAATACTATAATAAATTAAAACATAACGGTGAAATTGTTATATCGGGGATCCTCATTGACCAAGAAATGGAAATAATATCAATTTTCATTAAATTTAACTTTAAATTAAAAAAAAAATTTTATACTTTCAAATGGGTTGGACTTATATTTGAGAAAAAAAAAAATGGAATCATTAAATAATTTAGAAAAATTAATAAAGGAAATTTCTTTGAAAAAAATTGATTTTTACGTCATTTCTACTAACGATGAAAATTTACTTGAATACACTCCAGATCAAAACAAGAGATTACAATGGCTTACAAACTTTTCTGGCTCGAATGGAATTGCACTAATATCCAAGAAAAAAAAAATATTTTTTACTGATGGAAGATATATTTTACAAGCAAAAAAAGAAATAGATTCTAAATTTAAAATTATTGACTTTCAAAGTGAAAGCTTTTTCTTATTTTTGCAAAAAAACATCAAACATAAAACAATGTTGATAGATTACAGAATTTTTAATATCAAATTTGTAAAAGAATTAAAAAGGATTGCCGAGTTAAACTCTATTAAGATTTATCATGATAAAAAAAATATTATAGATAAGATTTGGGTTAGAAAAGTTAAAAAGAATCAAAAATTTTGTTTTTTTTTAGAAAAAAAAATATCTGGTGAAGACACATTATCTAAAAAGGAAAGGATATTTAACAAAATCAACCACGATTATTTAATTTTAACTTCATCAGAATCAATTTGCTGGCTTCTGAATTTAAGGGGTTTTGATTTAGAACATACACCAATTGTTCTTTGCAGAGCAATTGTAACTAAAACTACGATTAAACTGTTCACCGATTTAAATAAGTTTCCATGCAAAGTAAAAGTAAAAGGAGTTCAAATATTTTGTTTCGAAGATTTTGAATCTGAGATTTTAAAATTATCTAAGAATAAAAAGCTTGCTCTCGATTCTTCATCATCATATTTTTATTACGAGCTAATGAAATCAGCAGATCTTAAACTTGATCTTATAGAAGACCCATGCATTAATGTAAGGTGCGAAAAGAATGAAGTTGAGATAAAACATTCCATAAAATACCATATTTTAGACGGTGTTTCTCTTGTTAAGTTTTTTTATTGGTTAGAAAAGTCAAAGTTTTCTTCTAATTTTGACGAGGTAAATGTTTCAAGAAAGCTTGAAGATTTTAGAAAACAAAACAAAAATTATTTTTCCTCAAGTTTTCCCACTATTTCAGCTTTTGGAAAGAATGCTTCAGTTATTCACTATAATCCAATTCAAAATAACAAAAGATTAACTTCAGGACAGTTATTTTTGTGTGATTCTGGGGCCCAATATTTAGGAGCTACTACTGACGTCACTAGAACAATTTTTATTGGAGGTAGCAAACCTAAAAAGGAGTATATTTTAAATTACACTAGAGTTTTAAAAGGACACATAAACCTTGCTATGATTAAATTCCCGAGAGGAACGAGAGGACACCAAATAGATAGTTTGGCAAGGTATAGTTTGTGGCAAAATGGTTTGGATTACAGTCATGGAACTGGACACGGAGTTGGAAGTTTTTTAGGCGTACACGAAGGACCACAATCAATTTCTAAAAATTTCAATAAATCCGAACTGAAAGAGGGAATGGTTTTATCAAATGAACCCGGATATTACAAAAGCGATTGTTATGGAATAAGAATAGAAAATCTTTTATTGGTTATACCTTCAAGATACAAAGGATTTTTAGAATTTAAAAATTTGACTCTTTGTCCTTATGAAAAAAACCTTATAGATTTAGACCTGTTAACCGATATTCAAAAAAAATGGATTAACAGATACCACTCGGATGTATACAATAAACTAAAAAAATATTTAAAGCAAAATGAAAAATCATGGCTATTTAAAAAGACAAAGTATTTTTAAAACGTCAACAATTATCAAACAATTAACTTTCAATAAGTTTTTTGGCTGCTTCAATTGCTTCATTTGTTATTTGTTTTCCTGACAGCATTCTAGCTATTTCGTTGATTTTGTCATTGCCATCAATTTTAATAACTTCTATAGATGTAATATTATTTAGTAATTTTTTTTTTACTAGAAAGTGATGAACACCGAGCGAGGCAACTTGAGGAGAATGTGTTACGACCAAAACCTGCCTATTTTTTCCTAACTTTTTTAATCTTTCTCCAACTGCTGTTGAAACCGCCCCACCTATTCCACTATCCACTTCATCAAACACCATTGTAGAAACACTTTCCTGTTCTGCTGTTACCTTTATTGCAAGAGCAATTCTACAAAGCTCTCCCCCTGATGAAATACCTTTAATTTCACCCATTTTCGATTTAGGATTAGTTTTAATATTAAAAATAACCTTATCTTTTCCAAATTCAGTATTTTCACAATCGCTTATCATAGTTTTAAATTTTGCATTCTCTAATTTAAGTTCTGGAAACTCAGCATTAATTCTATTATCCATTATCTCAGCGTTTTTTTTTCTAAGATTTGAAATTATCTGAGATTGGTCTAGATATTTTTTTTCCATATCTTTTAATTTTTTGGCCAGTTTTTCAATATTTAAATTGCTGTCTTCGCTCAATTGTAAGCTGTTTTTTATTTCAATTAATTTTGATTCTAAAAGATCAGGTTCAATTGAATGTTTTTGAGATAATTTTTTATAATCAGAGACCCTATCATCTATTTTTTCTAGTGAACTATGATCAAGTTCTTGATGTAAAAAGTTTTCGAATGTTTTACAAATTTCAGATGCCTCAAACGACATAGAATCTAGTTTTTCAATCTCAGTTATAGTTTTTTGATCTAAAAGTTCTCGAATTTGATTAAGCATTTGCAAATTTTTAGCAAATAATTTTTCAATACCTGGAGGATCCTCCCTTATAAAATTATTTATTATCTGGTTTAAATTTTCATTTATTTTCCTAGAATTCTGTAAAATTTTTCTCTTTTGCTCTAGTTTTTCAAATTCTCCTTTTTTTGGTTCAAAATTTTTTAATTCATTGTAATATATTTCAAATTCTTCTCTCTTATTTTTAATTTCTTCAAATTTAGATCGTTCTTCAACATATTTTTTTTCTGTAGCTCTTAATTCAAGCCATGTTTCAGAGAGTTTTTTTAACTCATTCTGGTAATTACCAAAATCATCTAATGTTGACAAATGTGTTGAATTGTCAAGTAATCCCTGTTCCGAGAACTGACTATGAATTTCAAAAAGATTTGAAGTTATTGCTTTTAAAGTTGTTAAACTAACAAGGTTATCATTTATCAAAGCCTTACTTTTACCATCATTGTCGATTATCCTTTTAATAATTATTTCGTCTTCAACATTAATATCAAGTTCATCCAATACTTTTTTAATTAAGGTATATTTTGAAATTTCTATCAAAGCAGTGATTATAGTTTTTTGTCCATTATCTGAACGTATATTTGTTTTAACTCTTCTTCCAGATAGAAGCTCTAATGATTCAAGAATCATAGATTTTCCTGCACCAGTTTCTCCAGTTAACACACACAAACCTATGCCGAAATCCATCTCAATCTTATCTATTAACATCAAATTGTTGATTGATAGATGCCTAATCATAATTAAAGTAAATCTAGGTCGGATGATTTTAATTTTTTAAGATCAAGTTGTTTTTTTTTATATTTTGCTAAATTTTTATTAATTTTATATTTTTCTACAATTTTTGACCCTTCACGAGTCCATTGAGACCTTGGAAAATTATACTCTAATATTTTGAAAAGATAGTATGATTGCTTAATTAAACCAATAGAAACATAAGATTCAATTAATCTAAAAATAGATTCAGGTATTTGAGTCGATTGTCTATATTTTTTTAAAACAACTTTGTATCTTTTTACGGCAGCTAAGTAATCACCCTGAGATTGATAATATTTACCTACCTTAATTTCCTTTGCTGCCAAATGATTTTTTAACTTTTTTATATGTTCTTTAGATTTGACTGCATACTTAGATCTTGGATACCTATTGATCAATTCTGAAAATTCTTCATAAGCTCTAGTTGAAAATTTTTGATCGAGATTTATATCTGGAATTCTTTCAAAATAAGAGTAGGCTTTTAGATAAATTGCATAAGGTATTAATTCATGATTTGGATTAAGTTCCACAAACTTACTCAAATTTAGGATTGCCTCATCATACTCATTTGCTGAATAGTGAGCAAAACCCATCATCAATTGACCTCTTGAAGCCCAGGTTGAGTAGGGGTATTGAATTTCAAGTTCAGTAAAATTATCAATTGCTTCTTCGTAATTTCTTTTTTTTAAATTTTTCATTGCTAAGTTATACAAAGATACATCATCTGAAGTTGATATATATGATTTAATTTCTTTATCTGAAGAACAAGAAGAAAAAAACAAAATCAAAATGAGGGTTAGCACATTTATATTCATGCTAATTATTTTTAAATGATTTAATTTATTTATAAAGAAGATTTTAATTTAATTAGAACAAACTAGCTCCCAATTATTGGGAGATTGAAAAATTTTCTTCAAGAGCTGAATGTTTGTTTCATGTCCAGGATGAGATGAAAAAAAAGAACCTAACATTCTATAACCTGACAAAGAAATATCACCAATGAAGTCGAGAAGTTTGTGACGAACAAATTCATCGCTAAATCTTAGTCCGTCTTTATTTAATACTTTATCTTCGTCTAATACAATCGCGTTGTCTAAACTTCCCCCAAGAGCTAATTTATTTTTTCTAAGATTTTCTACATCTTTTAAAAAGCCAAATGTTCTGGCCTCACAAATTTGTGATTCATAAATTTGAGGTGTAAGCATTACGGAAATACTTTGTTTTCCAATTAATTTGTGTTCATAATCTATTTCGGTTGAAATAAGAGTGTTGTCGAATGGACAGACTCTGGCGTATTTTCTGCCGGATTTTACTTCTACAGGTTTTTTTATTTTAATAAATTTTTTGAAGGATTCCTGTTCTTCAAAACCAACTTCTTTAATTAGTTTTACAAAATCTTTAGCAGATCCGTCATAAACTGGAATTTCGTTTGAAGTTAATTCTATAATAACATTATCAATTTCAAATGCATATATTGCTGAGAGAATATGTTCGACAGTTGAAACAGAATTTCCATTTTTATCTGATAAAAGGGTACAAAGCTTTGTGGAGTTTACGTTTCTATAGTCTGCTTTAATTAAAATGATTTTATTTCCTATCTTACGTCTGAAAACAATTCCAGTATTCTCACTTGCAGGAAAAATTTTCATTGATACTTTATTGCCGGTGTGAAGACCAATTCCCTTGAAAACTATTTCATTCTGCAAAGTCTTTTGTCTTATGGCAGTCAAAAACTTAGGAAGTGTGGACTCTATAAATAGTTGTTTACTCTCTAATTTATCGCTTGCATGTAACATGATTAATTATTACTGAAATTCTAATAAATATTCAAATCACAAATAGTTACAGTTTGTTTCAAAATTTATGCGTAACTTTCTTCTATCCAATTTTCAAGTTTATCAAATGCTGTAAAAAAATTATTTTTTGTTAATTCGTTAAAATTATTAAGCTCATTATTTTCATGAGCTAACTTTATTAAACCTAATATTGTGCTAAATTCAGGTTTATTATGAAAAAAACTTTCTCTGTTGTTATTAGAACCTATCCTAACTCTTCTGTTAAATATACTTTCAGAAATGTCTTTTAGTCCGTAAATTTTACTTGCACCTCCCGTGATAACAATTGATTTAATACTTACTCTTGCGTAAATATCATCAAACATATAGTCTCTTATAATTTCAAATATCTCTTCATATCTTGGTTTAATAATTCCATAAAGTAAATTCCTACTTATTGTTTTATTATTAAAATTTTCAGAGTTAATTTCTATTTTTTCATTAAAAGGAAGGTTTAGCGTTCCATAAATGATTTTTGAATGCTCTGCTGATTCTTTTGAAATCTCGAGGCCCTTAGCTATATCATTGGTTACATGTTCACCACCAATTGCAATTACCTTTGTGTATACGATCTTCTCGTCAACAAAAACAGTAATTTTTGACGTTTTCGCTCCAATGTCAATACATGCAACACCTTTAGTTTTTTCTAAGTTGGTTAGGTTGGCTTGAGAGGAAGCTATACCAGAGTCAAAATAACTCTTTATATTAATTTTTTGATTTTTAAAACATTTATTTATAATTTCAAACAAATTATAACTACTGTAGACATTGAATGAAAGTATTCCTAATTTGTCACATTCTTGCCCTAACGGATCATTAATAATTTTATTGTTAATTCTGAAGTTCAAAGGACAAGAATGTACAAGGTATCTACCTCTTAATTTTGATTCTATAATTGACTTTTTAAAAATTTTTCTGATATCTTTTTTTGTAATTGCAATTTTTCCAGAATAAATCTCACTGTAATTTTTTTTACTTATTAAATTTATATCTGTTAAGTTGCTGAAAAATTGGTAATCACTAATTTTTGAGTTTTTGGGCAAGCTTTTTTTAATAGCTTTTGCAATTGTTAGGGAAAGTTTTTGTTGATCAATTTCGTTGTTATTTAAGAAACCATTACTTTTTTGATGATCCATTCCTAATATGTAAGGTTTGTTATCTTTAATTTTGAAAAAGAGACAAACTAGTTTGTCGGTACCTATGTCAAAAACGCAATATTTTTCTTTACTTTGAATAATTTTTAACATTTTTTATTACTCATATAAACCCTACTATAAACTCTTAAATCAAAAATATTAAATTGGCTATACAACTCTGAGTTTAATATATCTTGAAATATATCTAAAACTTTTTCAAGTTTTTTTAGTGGAAGTAAAACACACTTTTCATTGTGAAAGATTAATTTCCACCCAATATCACCTTGGTAAAAAATACTATTTATGCTACTTAAAGTTTTTTCTTTTTTTAATAAAAGATTATTTAATTCTGAGATTTGCAAATTAGCATGATTCCCGAATAGTTTAATAATACTATCTTTCTCCCCCTCTATATCAAACTTCAAAATACTACCATCAAAATCTATATAATTAATATTTTTATCTCTGATCCAAATCATAAAGGGTTCCGTTTCATCAATTTCGATTTGTAATATCCCACTCCAGTTTAAATAAAAAGAGAAATTTTCTATTTCGTTAAAGTTTTCTAAATCTTTTTTTAATTTGAAGGGATTAAATTTCCAAAAGCTTTGTCCTTCTTTAACACTTATTTTTTTAAAGAAATAATCTTTTGAAATTCTATCGTTATTTATTAACTCTATAACTTTTATTTTTTTTTTCTTGAAAATTTCTTTTATATCATTGCTTTTTATTACTAAAGTTACTGAAAGAATTGTAATTAAAGCTAATGAAAATATTATAAAAATTCGCATTCTGCATATGTTAGTAAAATTTCACATAGTTCAAGGAAATCTGTTCCTTTGCTTTTAGCCATTTCAGGTAAAAGCGAGTTTTGAGTTAGACCAGGCTGTGTATTTATCTCTAAAATAAACAATTCTTTTGATTTGTTGTTATATCTAAAATCTAGTCTGGAAATACATTTGCAATTAAGTGTCCTGTGAATCTTCAAAGAAATATCTTTTAATTTTTGTTTTACATTTTCTGGCAATTTAGGGTCAAGAACATGTTTAGCAATCGTCTGGTATTTATTTTTAAAGTCATAGATTTCACTGTCAAAAATAATTTCCATGATTCCACAAATTTTATCTTCTAGGATTCCAACCGTAATTTCCCTTCCGTCAATAAACTCTTCAACCATGTACTTATGAAGTTCGTAAGTATCATTGTTTTTGAAATCATTTAATTGTTTTTCATTTTCAATCTTGAGTAAATTTTTACTAGATCCACCGCATATTGGTTTGACTATAAATGGATATGAAGAGAGGGTAAATTTACTATTTATATTGTAATTTCGAGGAAATTTGATTCCCAAAGATTTATAAAAGTATTTTGATACAACTTTGTTCATAGCTATTGATGACGCCAAAACTCCTGAATGTGTATAAGGAATTTTTAAATAATTTAAAATTGATTGTAATTGACCGTCTTCACCGAATATTCCGTGTAAACAATTAAAAACTTTATCTGGTTTTGATCTAATTAAATCATTAATTAGTTTATTACAATCATGATCAACATCAATTAATGTTGTGTCATATTTTTTTTGTAAGGTTTTGTATACTTGATTAGCAGTTAAAATAGAAATCTCTTTTTCATCAGAGATTCCGCCTCTTAATACTGAAATTTTTTCAGACTTTTTTAAATTTACCAATTCGTATTAACTCCCATTTTAAATTAATTCTTCTTTTTTCCCAGACTTTTCTTTTAATATCTTCACCAAGCATTTCCAGATCTAAAGATGAAGCGTTTTTGTAATTTATTAGAAAATTTGAATGAAGATTCGATACTTTTGCTCCACCCAGTTGTTTGCCTCTGTAATTTATTTCATCAATGAGTTTCCACGCAGGATAGGAAGTAGGATTTGTGAATGTGCTTCCTCCTGTTCTAGATGACACGGGTTGAGTTTTTTTTCTCTTATCTGATATAGTTGAGATTTTTTTTTTAATTTGTGATATTTTGCATTTTTTAACTTTAAACCTTGCTTCAATTATGATCTGTCCATTATCAAAAGAACTTTTTCTATAATGAAAGTCTATTTCTTTTTTTTTGACTATTTTTTTGTTTAGATTTTCATCAATTATCGTGCAATCAATTAAACTGTCACTGATTTGATTACCATAACATCCTGCATTCATTTTTATATTTCCACCTATTGTTCCAGGAATACCACTTAAAAACTCCAAACCTGAAATATTTTTTTTAACACAAAATTTTGCAACCTCTGAGTCTTTTGAACCTGCTCCAACAGATAGAACGGAATTACCATTATCAATTTCAATTTTTCTGAACGTTCCTCCCAATTTTATAACAATTCCTTTAAAGCCGCCATCTCTAATTATCACATTAGACCCTGAACCTATTATAAAAATTGGAAGAAATTTCCTAGCTATTCTAATTGTGTTTATTAATTGATTTATTGAATTCACTTCAAGGAATAGATTACAATTTCCTCCAGTTCCAAACCAAGTCTTTTTACCAAGTTGATAGTTAAACTTTAAAGACTTTAATAGAGAGGATTTATTATTCATTTTTTTCTAGAAAATTTTTAAATTCTTCAGCAATACTTGAACTAAAACCGGCTCCTAAAAAAATAATATTGTCTTTTCTTGAAATTATTTTTTTAATCTCATTGAAATTAGATTTAGTACCATCAATTGAGGAAACTATTTTTTCTTTATATTTTTTTTTTAATAGCTTTGATAATTCAAAGTTATTAATTTTTTTTATGGGCTTTTCTCCAGCAGTATAGATTGGTAAGACAAAAATTATATCTGCATTTTCAAAACTATTTAAAAATTCATCTTTTAATTCTTTTATTCTACTAAATCTATGGGGTTCAAAAATAGCAATTAATTTATTTTTTGTGATTTTTTTTAAAGCATTCAGTGTCATCTTAATTTCTTTAGGGTGATGTGCGTAATCATCAATTATCAAAGTATCGGAGCTTTTATAGATAATTGAAAATCTTCTTTTTACACCTTTAAAGCGTTTCAAAGCGTCTTTAATAAGTGAGTCAGTAATTTTTAAACCTTTTGAAACACTATATGCTGCTAAAGTATTAGATATATTGTGAGATCCTATGAGAGGGATTAATACTTTTTTTAAAATTTTTTTTTCAATATTATTAATGATATCGAAGCAAGAAAAAAAAGTATTATTTTTTTTTATGATTTGTACGTTTGCAGCCCGGAAGTTTGCTTTCTTTGAGAAACCATAAGTATAAATTTGCTTGTGATTAATTTTTTCAAAAATATTAGATATATTTTTATCGTCAATATTTATTGATAAAAAACCGTAAAAAGGGATGTTATTCGCATATTTTATGAATGATGCTTTAATATCATCTAAATTTTTATAATAATCAAGGTGTTCTAAATCAATATTGTTAATTACCCCAATAGTAGATGGTAACATTGTAAATGAGCCATCTGATTCGTCAGCTTCAGCAACAATCCATTCGCCATTCCCTAACTTTGCATTTGCTCCGATACCATTTATTATACCCCCATTTATTATTGTTGGATCAAAATTAGCTCTTTCTAATATACATGAAATTAATGAGGTTGATGTGGTTTTCCCGTGAGACCCTGAAACTGTAATTGAAGATTTAAGTCTCATTACATCTGCAAGCATCATTGCTCTTGAATACAATGGAATTTTTTTTTTAATAGCTGATTTAATCTCTATATTTGAAAATTTTACGGCAGAAGAATATACAACAATATCAATGTTTCTAATATTTTGTTTAGCATGTTTGGAAAAAACTTTTATTCCTTTTTTCTTTAATCTTCTAATAATTATATTGTCAGTTATGTCACTACCAGAAATTGTGAATCCTTTACTGTAAAGAATCTCAGCAATTGCACTCATTCCTATCCCACCGATACCTATGAAGTGAACATTTCTTTTTTTAAGCATTCTCAACTATTATTTTTTTTATAAAATTTAATAATGACAATTTACGATTTAATTTTTTTGATAATTCTATTTTATGTAATTTTTTTTTAAAAACAATTTTTTCAATTTCCATAGATATTTTTTTAAAATTAAGCTTTCTTTCATCACAAATTAAACATTGGTTATTTTTTTTAAACTCAACTGCATTGTAGTATTGATGATTGTTTGTTGAAGAAGGAAGAGGAAATAATACTGAAAATTTATTGTATAACTCTATTTCTGCAAGAGTTGATGAACCACATCTTGATATAATTAGATCCGCTTTATTCAGTTGATCATAAATATCATCAAAGAAACTCTCGATCACAAATTTTATTTTCATTTCTTTATAAGAGTTTATTGTTAACTCTATGTCTTCTTTTCTAGCTTGTTGAACAACGATTAACTTTTGTTTTGATCTGCTGCTAAAATTTTTTATAATTCTTGGAACCAATTTAGAAAATATTTTTGCACCTTGACTTCCTCCAACCACAAATATTCTTTTTAATTTTGATTTACTATCTGCCTTTTTTTTCGGTCTTACAGGTATTCCAGTATGAACAGAATAATTTTTTGCATATTTAGTATTTTTAAAAGTTAGAGCAATATTCTTTGTTAGATAAGATAACAATCTATTGGTTTTTCCCATAACTGCGTTTTGTTCATGAATTAGTATCTTAATTTTTAAAATTTTTGCAGCAAGTATTGAAGGTATAGAGGTGTATCCCCCAAAACCAACAACGATATTTGGTTTGTGCTTAATAAAAATAATTAAAGACTGTAAAAAACCTAAAATAATTTTTGCAAGCATGATTGGTAATAGTGGATTAATTTTTAATGAAGAAGAAAATATTTTGAAATATTTAAGTTTTTTCTTTCTAATAATTTTTTCTATTCTATGATCTACCAAAAAATAATAATCAAAGTTTTTATCAGTTTCTGTCAGAGATATTGCGGGGAAAAGATGACCTCCTGATCCTCCAGCTATTAGAAAAACTTTACTTCCCATTTTTCTCTTCTTTTACTAGTAATAGTATAAATCCAACTATAATTGAACTTGAAATAAATGACGATCCCCCATAAGAAATAAAGGGTAAAGTCATTCCTTTTGTAGGAATAATATTTAGTGATGAAGAAATATTAATTATTGCTTGAAAAATCAAAATATTTGCTAATCCCGTCAGTGCGGTAACAATGAAGAAATTGTTGGATCTTTGAGATATGAAATGAATTCGTACGTATATTGCAATATATACTCCTATAATTAAAATTGAAAAAAATCCTCCTAACTCTTCACCAATCAAAGCAAAGATAAAATCAGAGTGCACAT
The DNA here is from genome assembly GCA_902617375.1 of uncultured Alphaproteobacteria bacterium. GTDB lineage: Bacteria > Pseudomonadota > Alphaproteobacteria > Methylaequorales > Methylaequoraceae > Methylaequor > Methylaequor ceniphilum. The sequence goes on from CACMWI010000002.1 coordinate 133,394, forward strand.
CTGGAAGATTTTTGGCAATAGTTCCTTCTCCAATCCCTTTACCAAATAGTCCTCCATTTTCAAAAGAGTTTAAGGATTTAGATATTTGATAATTATCCCCAACTTCAGAAAAGAAAAAATTCATAATCCTAAATTTTACGTGCTCTAGGGTAAAAAAACATAATAAAAAAACTAAAATAAAACTTAAAACAATTGGAATTATTATTTTTAAATTAATATTAGAGGACAAAATTTGTATCAACCAAACTGTGAATATCAAAATAAACATTCCAAAATCAGGTTGAAGAATAAGAAGAGAAGAAATAATTATTAAACATAAAATATTTAAGAAAAATGAATAATCATTTTTGATTTTATACCTTCCAAGTAATACGGCACTTAGAACAACAAATGATGGTTTGAGAAGTTCTGATGGCTGGAAAGAAAAGTTATAAAATTTAATCCATCTATTTGCCCCTTTTGTTTCTGGGAAGAAAAAAATAGCAATTACACACAAAACTAAACTTAAAATAAAAATGAATAAAGATATGTAGATTACGTGCTTCAAAGAAAATTGGGATAATACAAAAATTATTACTAAACCAACAATACAAAATATTAAATGTTTTTTAAGAAGAAGATCAGGGGGGAAATAAAATCTTCCTTCAAAATGCTGATTAATGCTGGACATTGAGATAACACCAAAAAGTAAAAGTAGAAGAGTAGAAATGAGTATTAATTTATCAATATTACTCCACCAATTATAATTTTTTACAGGGTTTATGTTGTTAATCACTTATTTTTATTTTTTCTGAAACTAATTGTTTGAATTCTTTACCCCTATCCTCAAAATTATTAAATTGATCAAATGATGAACAAGCAGGGGAAAGTAGAATATTGATATTTATTTTTTTCTTGATTGCATCTTTAAATGCTTGATTAAATGACTCCCTTAAAGTTTTGAACTCTTGGCAAATAATTGAATTCTTAACTAAAAATTTTTTAAAGTTTTCACTGCATTCACCGTACACATATGCTTTAAGTATATTCCCTAAATTGTTTTCTATCCCCTTGAGTCCACCTTTTTTTTCTCTACCACCTAGTATCCAAAAGATATTTTTAAACGATTTAATTGCAGTTTTTGCTGAATTTACGTTTGTTGATTTACTATCATTATAAAAATCAATATTTTTAAATGTACCGGAGAATTCGATTCTATGTTGTAATGTATGAATATTTTTAGTAGAACTCACAAAATCGTTTGTCTTTTGGTTAAGTAGAAAACTAGATACATAAGCTGCTAATAGATTCTGAAAATTATGTTGAGCTTTTACAAAACTTAATTTGTTTATAGAAATCTCAATATTTTCTTTTGATATATTATTAAATATTTTAATTTTATTGTTTTCAGTTTTCAAGTATATGTCAACATTTTCCGTGTACTTACAACTAATTAGAATAAGTTTTGATTTAAAATTTTTTTTAAAATTATAGGCTATTCTTCTGCAATTAATATCATCAATACAAATTACAGCAAAATTTTTCTTTGTTTGATTTTTAAAAATATTAAGTTTTGAATCTATATATTTTCTAAATGTTCCATGCCACTCAATATGATCCTTTGATATATTTAAAAGAAAAGCATAATCAAAATTGAGTTTATCTATTTTAGCTAATTGATATGATGAGGCTTCTACAACCAACAATGTTTTTTTATTTATTTTTAAGTCAGTAAATGGTGTTCCAATATTTCCACAACATTTTGAGTCTCGAAAATTATTAAAAGATAAAATTTGGCTTATAAAATGGGTAGTAGTGGACTTTCCATTCGTTCCAGTTACACCGATTAGTGGATTTTTTATATTTAGAATCGCTAAAAATTCTAGATCTGTTACGATTTTAATGTCTAGGCTTCTTGCTATTTTTACTACTTGATCAGGTCTTTTTTTTTGATGATTAATACCAGGACTTAAAACCAAATATTTACAATCTTTGAGTGTTTCTGGTGTCATATTATTGATTTTAATTTTTAATGAGTTAGTAATTTTTCTCTTTTCGGGGTTATCATCCCAACATGTCACTGGTATTTTCTTTTTAATTAGATATTTGGCTAAAGAGATGCCTGAAATACCCATACCCAAAATAAAAATTTCTGAATTAATTTGTCTAATCATCTAAGCTTTAAACTAGCAAGACCGAGAAGTGCTAAAATAATTGAAATAATCCAGAATCTTATAACTATGGTTGCCTCAGACCATCCCTTTTGCTCAAAATGATGATGTATTGGTGCCATCCTGAAAATTCTTTTACCCGTAAGTTTAAATGAGATTACTTGTGCAAAAACTGACAATGCCTCAAGCACAAAGATTCCTCCGATTAATGAAAGAATTATCTCGTGTTTTGTCGCAACAGCAATTGCCCCAATAGTACCGCCTATTGACAAGGATCCAGTGTCTCCCATAAAAACCATTGCTGGCGGAGCATTAAACCAAAGAAACCCCAAACCTGCACCTATTAATGAGGCACAAATAATTACCAGCTCTCCAGTATCACTTACATATGGAATTTTTAAATATTCTGAGTAAATTAAGTTACCTGTAAAATAGGCTATGAAAGCAAAAGATAGAGTTGTTATCATTATTGGTCCGATGGCTAATCCGTCTAAACCGTCAGTTAAGTTAACTGCATTTGCACTACCAACAATTACAATTGCAGCAAAAATATAGTAAAAATTACCTAGATCAATAAAAAATCCCTTTGTGAATGGAATAAAAACAATGTTTACTAAATCTGGGTTTACAATTTTGTTAAAAAGAAAAACAAATAAAAAACATATTAAAAATTCAACAATTAATCTATAAGAGGCCTTGAATCCTTCAGGATTATTATTTTTTAGTTTGCTGTAGTCATCGAGAGCTCCAATCAATCCGAATAAAATTGTAATACTAAAAATTAACCATACAATGTTACTACTTAGATCTGCCCAAAATAATATCGAAACGAATAAAGAGATGAGGATTAACATCCCACCCATCGTTGGAGTACCAGCTTTGTTAACGAGATGACTTTTTGGACCGTCTAGTCTTATGGGTTGACCTTTCTTCTGAACACTTTTGAGTTTTTTTATAAATCTTGGACCGAGAAAAAGAGATATAAAAAAAGCCGTAAAAAGAGCTCCACCTGCTCGAAATGTAAGATAATTAAATAAATTAAGAAAGTTAAAATTTTCTATATATGGTGTTAGGAAATAGTAAAGCATTGTTATTTGAGCTCGATTAATCTTTTTGAGACCAAATGAAGATTAGTTGAATTTGATCCCTTTATCATTATTATATCGTCATTTTCAATGATGCTTAATAATTTATCAAAAACATTTTTATAATTTTTGAAATGAAACTTCAAAAAATTCTCAGGAAGTTTTTCAAATATTGCATAAGAATGTTTTCCAACAGTTAAAATTATATCTGGTTTGGTGTTTAGGAGATTTTCAACAATATTTAGGTGACAAGATTTAGCCATTCTTCCTAACTCCAACATATCTCCGATCACACATATTTTTCTAGTATGATTGAATTTTAAGTTCTTTAGGTTTTCTATTGCATTTGCTAATGATTCAGGACTTGAATTATAAGATTCATCGATTAAGGTGAAAGATTTTTTTTCGTAAGTGATCTGAAATATTTTGCCACGACCTTCAATAGGTGTGAGTTTCAGAATTGATGGTATAATATTTTTTATTTTTATATTTAAGATCCTTATTAATCCAAGAATTATGATAATATTTTGTTCCCAATTACTCCATGATTGAGTATTCTTAAAATTAAACTCTTTATCGATAACCATTAATTTAGAGACTGATTTTTTTCGTCTTATAATTCTGAAGTCACAACTCTTATTTTGACCAAAAGAATAAATTAGTTTTGTTTTAAGTGACGCTTTTTTTGATATGAGATTATAATAATCTGTTTCGAAAGGAATTATTGCTATTGATGTCTGATCGAAAAAGCTAAAAATATCAGATTTTTCATTTGCAATATTTTTTGGATCTTTGAAGTGAGCAGCATGGGCTGTACCTATATTTGTTATAATACCAACATTTGGTTTGGCAATTTCTGACAATTTTTTTATTTCACCTGGAGAATTCATTCCAAGCTCTAATACACAGATTTTTGTGTCTCTTGGCATATTTACAAGGGAAAGTGGCATTCCAATTTCGTTATTAAAATTACCAATAGTTTTATATGTATTAATTGATCCTTTAAAAATATCAAATATCCATTCTTTAAGAGTCGTTTTTCCAGTACTACCTGTAACACATATTGTTGTTAAATCTTTTATTCTATTTCTAGAAAACTTTGCTAGTTTGTGTAATGAATCAATTGTGCTTTTAACATATATAAATCTTTTATCATTTTTAAGAATTTGTTTTTTTTTAAACTCAACTAATGAAGCATAAGCTCCTTTTTCAAAAGCTTCATCAATATAATTATGACCATCATAATTTTTTCCTTTAATGGGAATGAACAAATTTCCTTTTTTGATTGTTCGTGTATCAATTGATACTCCAGAGAATTCAATTTCATCCCTAAATGTATTTTTCAATAAAAGAGCTTTTTTAATTTCTTTAGTAGTTAAAATATTCATTTTTTTTTAAATATTCTTTTGCTTTAATTTTATCACTGAAAAAAATTTTTTTGTTTTTTATTAACTGATAGTTTTCGTGTCCTTTTCCTGCAATGAGTAATACATCTTGTTCTGATAAAAAATTAACTGCTTTTTTAATTGCTATTTCTCTATTTCCAATAACTTTAATTTTTCTTAAATCATCTGATTTAAGATTGCGAATCATATCATCTCTTATTTTTCTTGGATCCTCAAATCTTGGATTGTCGTCAGTTATTATGATTATGTCTGAATATTTTAAGGCTTCTCTAGTCATTTGATTTCTTTTTAATTTATCTCTATTTCCCCCACATCCAAAAACAAGAATTAATTTTCCAGAAGTTATTTTCTTTAATGAAGATAATACTTTTGCAATTGCATCAGGAGAATGAGCATAGTCTATAAAAACTCTTATATTTTTTTTATCAAATATTTTTTCTAATCTACCTGATGGATTCTTTAATTCGGAAATGATTTGTAAGTCATTAGTTTGTAATTTTTTATTAAAAACTAAAATTATCGAACATAGCATATTGTAAATTTCAAATTCAGCGCAACAATTGATTTTAAGAGTGATATCCTTATTACAAAAAGAAATTTTTACTTCAAAAATATTATTAATTCTTTTTATTGATTTAATTTTTAAAAAACTTGCCTTTTTCCCATAATCTAAAATTTGTATGTTATTTTTTTTGCATAATTTTAAAAAAAAGTTTGAATATTTAGAGTCTCTATTAATCACTGCGATTGTTTTTTTTTTTATATGAGAAGTGAATAAAAGTGATTTAGCTAATTTATAATTATTCATCGTCTTATGATAATCCAAATGATCACTTGTAAGATTTGTGAACCCGACTATGTCAAACTTAATTGGAAAAAGTCTTCTTTGGTCGAGTCCTATACTTGATGCTTCAAATATTACTTTTTCACAACCTAATTCACTTAATTTTGTTAATATTTTGTGATTATTTATAACATCAGGTGTAGTAAGTTTGGGGATCATATTGAGCTTTTTTTTGTATTGCACACCCAACGTTCCAACAGATGCCCCATCAATATTTTTTTTTCTCCAGATTTGATTTACGTAAAAAGAAATACTTGTTTTTCCATTAGTACCGGTTATAGCAATCTTTTGCTTAATACTATTTCGAAAAAACATTGAGCAAGCTTTTGAAATAAAAAGTCTAACATCATCGACTTGGATAAATGCAACTGAATTACTTTTTCTAAAATCTTTAGGTAGCTTGTCACTTTTTGAAAATACAACAGCAATATTTTTATAATTAAGTAAGTCTTTAACAAAATCTAAACCATGATGTGCCTCACCTTTCATAGCTGCAAATATAAAATTATTTCTAACTTGATCAGAGTGAATTGAAATGCCTTTAACAAAAAAATTCAAAGGATTGATTATTTTCGTTTGTAAAGTGGATTTTTTTATTATGTCTTCTAATTTCATTCTAATTTCTTGAATAATTGTCCTTAGTTATTATCGGTGATATTTTTTTTACAATTTTCGAGAAAGTTGGAGCTGCAGTGTTGCCACCAGTGGTTTCTTTGCTATTGGCGACATTTTTCTGAGGTTCATCAAAAAGAACAAAAGTAAGAAATTCCGGAGAATTGGCTGGAAAAACTCCAATGAAGGAAGTTATTTTCTTTTCTTCTGAATAATTTCCTTTCTCTACTTTTTTTGAAGTTCCTGTTTTACCTCCTATTAAAAGCCCTTTAACTTGTGCCTTCTTTCCAGTTCCATCCATAACAATTTTATGTATTAATTCATTAATTCTTTTAGATGTTTTAGAAGAAAAAACTTTTACTTCTTTTTTATTAATTCTATTTTTTATTAGTGAGGGTTGAATTTTAAATCCACCATTAACTAGAGATGAAAAAGCAGTTATTAAACTAATAGGAGAGAGTGACAAACCGTATCCATAACTAATAAATTTTGAATGAGATTCCCAATTGATAGGAAGTTTGTTTGAAACAACTTTCAAACCGGTTATATTAAGGTTTTCGGTAAGTCCAACTTTTTTAAAAAATAGTTTCTGTTTGTTTGGTCCAAATGATTCTAATATTTTTACACTTCCAATATTAGAAGATTTAACAAAAACATCATCAAAATTTAAAATCTTTTTATCAATATGATCATCTAGAATATGTTTTTCGTTTGTAATTTGATATCCATCAGAAATGTCAAATTCATTGAATTGAATTTCAGATTCGGACTCATATACCATAGCAGCATTAAAAATCTTCAATGTAGAGCCCATTTCATACCTAGCTTCAGTATTAAGATTATTTTCAGTCTTTGGGAGTATTGACTTAGGATAATTTGGATTAAAGTCAGGCAGTGAGACCATAGAAAAAATTTCTCCACTTTTCACATTCATAACTACTGCAAGAGCTGCCTTGGCCCTATATTCAATTAAACTTTTGTATAGCTCCTCTCTCACAATATTTTGTATACGCAAATCAACAGTAAGTTTTAAATTTTTTCCTTCAACAAGTTCTTTGTTCATATTCTTTTCAATTTTACTCATTAACTCGTTTGTTTTAAGACCTATCAAATTTGAGAAAATATTATGTTGCGGATAAACTCTTTTTTTTGATTCATGGAGTTTAATAGCTGGATCTCCAACGGACTTTAATTTATTTAGTTCAGTAGGTGAGATATCTTTCTTTACTAAAGAATATTGTTCTTTGTTAAATATTCTTTCAAAAAAAGCAGACTCTTTATCTTCAAAAATTTCAGATAGGAAATTTTTTAATTTTTCCTTGTCTAGCGATTTTTTTATATCAACATAAAGATCATTGGTATCAATAGAAGTGGCAATTATCTCATTATTCCTGTCTAAAATCTTGCCACGATTTATTGTGATTTTCGCGTGAACTGCTGAGGGATTAATTTCTTTTTTGTATGTAACTTTTAAAATATTGAAAGAAATAAAAAGTGAAAATGAAATACATAACAGAAAAAAAATTAGATTTGATTTTTTTGAAAAACGAATACTTTTCTCTCTTTTCACATTCTTTATTAAATCTTTTTTGTCATGAAAATTTATTTTTTTTGAGGAAAGTAAGTTGGATTTAGGTTTCACATTATCATAATTAATTCCATCACTTTTAAACATCAATTTTCCTTAAGTTTGATAATGTCTGACTGAAGAATTGGTACAAATTTAAAATTTTCCTCATTAATTTGTTCAAGTATTTGTGGTCTTGTGGAGTATGAAATATCTGTTAGTTTTTTTTCTATCTTTAAATTAATTTCAGATATTTCTTTACTTATATTTTTCATTTCTGCTTCTTGATCAACTACAAGGAGTTTAATTGAAATATTAATTATTATAAAAAAAGTAATCAAAAAAAAGCTTAAAAACTTCATATTTTCTCCGCAACTCTTAACTTTGCTGATTTAGATCTAGGGTTAATTTTAATTTCTTCTGGAGACGGTGTAATAGGTTTTTTTGTAATAATTCGAAAAAAGTTTTTTTTATCATCATGAACATTTTTGTAGCTGTTTTTTTTGAAGAAATTTTTAATAATTTTGTCTTCTAGAGAATGAAAACAAACAATAACAATTCTGGCATTTTTTGTTAAAATTTCTAAACTAATTTTTAAAGCCTCCTCAAGTTCATTTAATTCTTCATTTATGACAATTCTCAAAGCTTGAAAAACTCTTGTTGCAGGATGTTTGAATTTGTATTTATTTATCTTTTGAATTATATCAGAAAGCATTTTTGTGGAGTCTATTTTTTTTTTTTTTCTAAATTCAACAATTGAGTTTGCTATCTTTCTTGAATTCCTCTCTTCCCCATAGTAAAAAAAAATGTCACTAAGTTCCTTTTCATCGTATTCATTAATAATTGTCTCAGCAGTTAGCTTTGTGTTGATTTTATCCATTCTCATGTCTAAAGGTCCATTATTATTAAAAGAAAACCCCCGATGCGGATCATTTAATTGAGTATTCGAAACACCAAGATCTAGCACCATTCCGTCAATGGCCTTGATATTTTTTTTGTGCAAAAAAAAATGAAGATCACTAAATTTTGTATTACTGAAAGTAAATCTGGCATTAAATTTTTGTGATAAAGTTTTAGCATATTTATAAGAACTTATATCTCTATCAATGGCACAGACTTTACATTCTGCAGACTCTAAAATTTTTCTGGAGTACCCCCCTTGACCAAAAGTACAATCTAGATAAATTTTCTCTTTTTTGGGTTCAAGACATGATACAACTTCATTCACCATTACGGGAAAATGTGAAAGTTGATCTGTCTGCATTTTAGTTAGCTTGTCTTCTTAGAAAAGCTGGGATTTGTAGCAAATCGTCATTGACATCATTTTGATCAACTTCATTTTCAGTATTTTGTGTATCTGAACTATCATCGATTTCTTGCATGTATCTGACACTTTCGTCCTCAATCACAATTTTTTCGTCATCTTTATCAATTTCTCCATTTTTTTCATCTGTAATTTCTTTAAATTCTTTTATAAACTGTTCTTTACTTGATTCTTTTTCAGTATCTGATCTGGTTAGATTATTTTCAACATCTTTAGAATTTGTTCCAAAGATCATTCCTAATAATGTCTTTTTCTTGGATTTATTTTTTTCAGGATGTTGTTCATTAATTATTTTTTCTTCTTCCCTGAGGTCTTCAGTTCTTCTTTGAAGTTTGTTAGGTTCACGGAGATCCACTAAAAAACTGGGTTGACTTTTTTCTTGTTTTGAATTTTGATCATTACTCGAAAGTGTCCTTGAGTTTGATATATTATCCAGATTTGTTATATTTTCTTTATGAATTATGTCTTTGTAATAATTTTCTGAATCAATCCCAGTTGAAATTACTGAAATTTTAAATTTTCCGTTGTAATCATCGTCTTTTTGCAACCCCCAAATTATATTTGCATCTTCATTAGATTCTTCACTTATTTTGTTAATTGCTAAGTCAATATCATGTAAACTAGTATCATCACCACAAGTTATATTAATTAAAACACCTTTTGCACCTGACATAGAGTTATTCTCTAGTAATGGGTTTGATATCGCTTTATCAGTAGCTTCATTAACCCTGTCTTCACCCTCAGCTATGCCGGTTCCAAGATGAACTTTTCCAGTCTCACTCATTACAGTTCTGACGTCTGCGAAGTCATGGTTCATTATTCCGGGCTTTACCATTAAATCAATTATACTTTTCACACCATCAATTAAGACGTTATTGGCCAATTGAAGTGAGTCGGTTACAGGGGTATCTGGTTTTGCAAGAGCAAAGATATTTTGATTGGGAATAACTATCAAATTATCTACATATTTTTGTAATTCAATTACACCTTTTTCAGCCTTTTCGATCTTTCTTTTTCCCTCCATTTGAAATGGTTTTGTAACAACTCCAACAGTTAAGATTCCATGCTCTTTGGTTATTTTCGCAATTACAGGGGCAGCGCCTGTACCTGTTCCACCTCCCATTCCAGCAGTTAAAAAAACCATATTTGAATTTTCTATATATTGTTCAATTTCTTCTAAAACTTCTTCCGCCGCTTTTTTCCCCATTTCTGGGTCACCACCCGCTCCAAGTCCCTGAGTACATGATGGTCCTAATTGAAGTGTTTTTTCAACTTTTGAATGTTTTAATTGTTGACTGTCAGTATTGACGTTTAAAAAATCAACTCCTTCTATTCCTGAATTAATCATACTATTTATTATATTTCCTCCTGTGCCCCCGATGCCTATTACAAGGATTCTAGGTGAAAGATTGTTGTTTTGTGATGGCAGTTTGAGATGAAGAGTCATTTTTTCTCCTTTTTAAATTCCCTTGGGAATTGGTTTAAGTCTGGGGCTAAGATTTCGTTTGTTTGCAATTTTAATTGTCTCAATTTTTTTTTTGGAGTAATTGTCTGGATTCCACATTTGAAAAGTTGGTCCTAGACCAACAAAGAGAACTTCTTTAGCAATTGAAGCGTGCTTAATTAAATTTTTTGGGAGAATAATTCTTCCTTCTTTATCGAAAGGAAGTTGCTCAGCCTCTCCAAAATATAGCGAAATTAAATCAAATTCCTCTTTTGAATATTCATTATTATTATCTAAACTATCAGAAATATTTTCCATCCTATCAATACCACAAGCATCAATTGAATTATTTTGGTAAGAAGGAAAAGCAATAACTCCTTTAAAAGTTTGTTTTTGAAGGCTATTTCTGAATGCTGAAGGTACAGATACCCTGCATTTTGCATCCATTTTATTTAGAATGGTAGATAAAAATAAAGCCATAATAATCCTTATATGGGATATTATGGGATTTTATGGTTTTTTCAACCATTTTTCAATAAAAAAATTAACTAATTAAAACTAGATGGTTTATAAGCCGGATTCTGTACCTTAATATAAAGGCTGTGACTATTAATCTTGTATTAATGTTACCATTAATATCTAGCGTCCTACCATACCTATACGCAGGGCCACGTTAGTCTTAAAGACAGGTTTTTTGGACTTGCTCACAAAGGGGTTTACATTACCATTTTTGTTACCAAAAATGTGGTGGGCTCTTACCCCACCATTTCAACCTTACCCATACAATAGGCGGTATATTTTCTGTTGCACTTTCCCTGAGGTTACCCTCGCCGGATGTTATCCGGCTTTGATGCCCTGTTGAGTCCGGACTTTCCTCCTTCAAAGGCAGTCACACAACCATCTAGCATATGAATTAAAATATTTTATAAAAAAAAATTCAAGTTTTATTTATTTTTATTAATTCCCTGCTTTTTATAAGTGATATAGATGTTGGTTTTTTCCCAACTAGGTTTGGTACAAAATGACGGTGAAAAGCATCAATAATCATAGCACTATTAGTTTTGAAATTATTTATTTTTGGGGATTGATATCCAATTTTATAGAGATTTTGAAGAAATTCATTAGACTCTTTCTCAGATAAACTTCTGTTAATTATTTGATTGATTTCTACCCATAATCCAATTTTTTTTTTATATAATTCTTTCCAAGGAAAATGTTTTCCTGGATCAATTTTTCTGTGAGGTGCAATATCGCTATGCCCAAGAATGTTGCAAAATGGGATTTTGAATTTTTCTTCAAGGAAATGTATCAAATTAATTAATTGATCTATCTGTATCTTTGGATAACTTTTTAATTTTTTTTCTCCTGGATTTACTATTTCTATTCCTATTGATCTACTGTTCATATCATTTAAACCTTTCCACGAAGATTCACCAGCATGCCATGCTCTCTTCGACTCTGAAACTAAATTATAGATTTGACCGTCGGTATCAACTACAAAGTGACAACTCACTTTTCTTTTTTGAGAAGTAAGAAGATCTATTGCTTTTTCAAGGTTTTTGGTTTCGGTGTAGTGAAGAACAATGAATTGAATTTTATGTTTTCTAGAATCAAAATTTTTTGACTTGAAGTTATGTAAGATATTTGGTTGACTCATTTTAAAATATTTATATATAAATTTTATGAAACTTTTTTTTTCTATCATCACATTATTTTTATTTTCATTCAATATAGTTAAGAGTGAGGATTCTTTGTATGCAATTAAAACTGTTTCTAATTTTTATATGAACCCTAGCATCGATGCGCCAGTTATTTATCCAATTGATGCAGGTAAAAGAATGATTCTAATTTCCAAAAAAGATGGATGGCTAAATCTATTAGACGAACAGACGGGCTTAGTTGGTTGGTCTTCCGAGGAAAATTTTTCTGGAAATAAACCTACAACAATTTTCAAAGGTAAAGATTACGATGAGTCTTTCAAAATATTTAAAGAAAGAGTTCTTGAGATGAGCAAATCAATTAAAGAAGCAATTTCAATTGATACGTTCGTTGATGTTGAACATTTAGGTGGAGCTGCTGCCGCTGTCATAGCAGATGATGATTGGTTTAAAGGGAGAAGGCACGCAAACCAGGCATTTCAAGTTTATGAAATGTGGAAGAATCAAAATCAATCCCCGTCTTTTTTATCATTTAGGAACAAAAATAAAGAAGAGCAATTTATAATTCTCTCTGGGCCACATAGACCGAGATACTTAAAATCGTCAAAATAGTGAAGAAAAAGCTATTAAAAATCTTCCTTTTTATTTCTGCTTGCACCATTTTGTTTTTAACAATTTTACCAATTTTTTTAGATAAAAAAAAAATCATAACAGCAATTAATAGCAAAATTAAAAATGAATTAAATTTGAATATAGATATAGGTGAAGATTTAAAATTAAACTTTTTCCCTTTTCCAGAGTTGCAATTTAATAATTTGGTTTTTAAAGATGAATCAAAAGGACTTTATATCAAAATTATTGAATTAGAGATAATTTCTACATGGCGGTCGATAATAAAACTAGATCCATACATCCAAGAAGTAAGACTTAATTATCCACAGGTACAATTAAAAAATAAGAATATTGCAAATAATTTAAAGGTGTTGGTTGGAAATGAAGGAAATGATAAAGACCTAAACTTAAAGAAGCTGTTCAACAGCTTTCAGAGCTTAAAAGTAAAAAATGGTAATGTTGAATTTGAGCTCACTGGAAAAAGACATGTTTTTGAAAATATAGATTTAGGAATAAAAAGCACTGGCTCCACCCAATTGAAAGCCAATATTGATTATAAAAATCTTAAATCTTTGATTAAGCTAGATGTAAGAACAGATAATTTTAAAGATTTTGATTATTCAGTGAATAAATTGTTCGATAACAAAAATGAAATTTTTGGGCTAGGAAAAATTAAATCAGAAAAAAATAAATTAAAAATTAGGGGAAATTTAAATAGTGAGAAATTAGATATAGATAATATTTCGAAAATTTTAGCTTTTATTAATAAACCCTTTCAAAGAAATAATATTTATCCAGTCACAGTTATGTTACCTAGTATAGATATAAACATGAAATTAAATATTGATAAAATGATAGCAAAAGAAATAATATTTAAAAACATGTATTCAGAAATTTTAGTAAATGAAGACAATGTTTCTTTTCGGAATTCCAGAGCCAATTACTTAGATTCAATAATAAAAGCAAATGCAAAATATTCGATAGTTAACAAAAAATTGAAAGGAAAAATTTCTATTTTTGACTATTTAGTCGAAGATAAATTAATTGGCAATTCAGAGTTTTATCTCAAAGACACATTATTTGATTGTGATTCAGAAATCCTTGTTACGAACAAAAAAACAAAACAATTTTTAGACAAATTCCAAGTAACCGGGGAATGTATTTCTGCAAATGCAAATATTGTTGGGATCAATCTTAATAAAATTTCCGACAAAGTTGATAATATAGAAACTTTTCAAGACTTTTTTAATTTGTTCAACAAAAATGAAATGAAAGGAAATACCCCTCTCGATTCAATAAATTTTACTTTCAAATTAAACGAAAGCATATTTTTTTTAAATCAATTAGAAGCTGTTCAAAAAAATATCAAGGTTTTAAGTAATGGTAAATATTACATTTATGATGATAATTTAGATTTGAAAAATAATATTTTTATAAAAACAAAAAAATTTAACAATCTTCCAAGTTTTAAGGTACTTGTTAATGGAAACTCAAAAAAATATAAAGTAAGCTACGATTTTGAGAATATTAAATCGGCGATTTTAACTGACGGAATAAATACTATTTTAAAGAAACAAAAAAAGATTGTTATCAATCCTAAAGAATTTAAAAATCTAATTGATAAGAATTCTAAAGATCTAAAACCTGAAAAGATAATTGATTTCTTTCTTAATTAACTTGTTTTGATCATCTTGCTAGGATCAACAATTTCGTCAAACTCGTTCGATTTTAAGTATTTGAGTTTTATTGCAGCTTGCTTTAATGAAATTCCTTCGGAGAAGGCTTTTTTGGCAATTTTTGCAGATTTTTCATAACCTATCTTTGGATTTAAAGCTGTGACAAGCATAAGTGAGTTTTCTAAATTTTCGCGAATTTTTTTTCTATTTAAATCTAAACCTTCTAAACATCTTTTTATGAAGGAGTCAATTGAGTCTGAAAGTAAAGTTATTATTCTGTTTAATGAAAACAGTAACATAGTTTTATTAGCATTTAGTTGAAAATGCCCTTGGCTACAAGCAATACTTATTGAAAAATGAATTCCCATTAAATGCATACAAACTTGACTAAGTGCTTCACACTGCGTTGGATTAACCTTTCCTGGCATTATCGAAGAACCGGGTTCATTTGAGGGCAAAATCAATTCTGCTATCCCAGATCTTGGCCCGGAAGCTAACAGTCTTAAATCATTTGCTAATTTATAACAAGCCACAACCAATGTATTTACGGCACCTGAATAATTTAATAATGGCTCATGAGAAGAGATTGATTCAAATTTATTTAGAGAAGTCCTGAACGGGTAACCAGTGATCATTTTCAATGCTTCTATAAATCCCGATATAAATTTATTGGATGAATTAAGCCCAGTCCCAATAGCCGTTCCACCTTGAGCTACACAATAAACCTCATCAAGACTAACATTAATTCTTCTCAAAGCATTAGAAATTTGAGATGAAAAACCACTCAGCTCTTGACCAAACGTAAGAGGAGTTGCATCTTGCAGATGTGTTCTCCCAATTTTAATTACATTTTGAAATTGTTTCTTCTTTTTTTCTAAAACATTAATAAGATTTTGTACTTTTGGAATAAGATGCTCGTTTGACTGTATAACAATTGCAATGTGCATAGCTGTTGGAAAAGAGTCATTCGATGATTGTCCTAAATTACAATGATCATTTGGATGTATTGGTTCATATGTTCCAAAGTCTTTTCCAAGTAATTTATTTGCTTTATTTGCAATTACCTCATTTAAATTCATATTTGTTTGAGTACCTGAACCTGTCTGCCAAACGGAAAGGGGAAAGTTTTCATAGTGTTGTCCCAGAATCAGTTCGTCACAGACTTCAATAATTTTTTCACCTAGATCAGCATTCAACTTGCCAATGGCTAAATTACTAATAGCTGCAGCTTTTTTTTGTATTGCAAAGGCTTTTATAAAATCTCTTGGCATTTTATCCTGACCAATTGGAAAGTTCTCTAAGCTTCTCTGGGTTTGCGCTCCCCAGAGTTTATCTGAAGGAACTTCAATTTGCCCTAAACTGTCTGTTTCAATTCTATTCTTAGTCATTTTTTTTTCTAAAATCAGCTAAAGACACTATTTTTTGTTTGTTCATTCTCTTTTTTTTTTGTACTGGTTTTTTTACTTGTTTTTTTTCATCCTTTATTTCCAATTGTATGCTAAATTTTACAAAAGGGTCATAAAATTTTACAATTGTGTTGAATGGAATACTCAAATACTCTTTCTTCTTATTAAATAATAGAACAACTGAAAAATTATTTTTATTAATCTTCAAGTCCCAAAATTGATTTTGCAACACTATTGTCATTTCTTTAGGATAATCTTTTTTCAGACTATCTGGAATTAATACACCAGAGCCTTGAGTTTTAAAGGTTATATAAAAACAATGATTGGATGAGATTTTTGACTTTGATAAGTCTTTTAATATCTCTTTGATAACATCTAAAATTGCATTATTAATTCTTTTTCCGTAATCAATAAAATATCTATCCATAATAAATCTGTGATTTCTAATAAAAATGTATAGATATCAAATATAAACCAAAATTATATGGCATAAAATAAAAAAATTATTACGAGAATTAAAATTAAAAAATATAATAAAAGCCTAACGAGTTCATACATAAAAATTAAAAAAAAAAGAGTTAGAATAAATTTGTTATAAATTTATGTATAAAAAAACCTATTAGTAAAAATATAATTCCGAGCGAGTAGGTAAAATAAAAACCTAGTCCTAGACTTTTAGAAAAAAAAAAAGGCAAGAAAAAGGATAGAGAGATTGGGATCCCTACTAGGATGCTTTTTGAAAACATAATGGTTTTCTCTAAATTTTTATGCTCATTGTAAGAAAAAAAAATCGCTATGATGCTCATTAGAGGTAAAGCAATTAAAAAGCCGGCTAATGCAGGTTTTTTTAGTGACAACCAACTAGCCACGGATATTATTATGCTTGATATCAAAACCTTGATAAGGAAGAAGAACATAAAGGTGTTTTATCCAAAAAAATTTTTGATTTTAGAGATTGGACTTCTTAAAGGCTCATAGACTCTGTCAATAAATTCTATGTGACTGGAAAGCTTTTTTTCAAGCCTTGTTACAGATTTTTGAAGTTTATCAATTTTCGCTTCCAAAATTTCGATTTTTTCTTGGTCTTTGTTTGACATCATTACTATAATTTAGATGTTGAATGAAAAATAGCAAATGATTTTTCTAATTTAAATTTTCTTATAAGTTATTTATTTTTTTTCTAGGTTTGATCACATAAGTTTTACTGAAATTTTCAGGATAATCATTTGGTTCATTCCTTTTTGAGAATATAAGATACAAACTTATCAAGACTATAAAAATTGAGTTTGATAACATTATTATTTTAAAAAATTCTGAATACATACTATTATCATTACGACAATAGTCTAATTTAGTTAAGTTATTCCCACTCTAGTTCTGTATAAACTTTTGTAACATTAGAATAATGATATTCTGTAAATAAAGCCCATCCTTCAGGATTAACTTTTTTTGAGTCTAAAATTTCTTTTTGGAGAATTGAATTTATTGATTCTTGAAGCGAAACATTATTTTCATGAAATTTTCTAACCTGAGAAATTAATCTAGTAAAATATTTTAGGATCGGTTTCAACGCTTCATCTTTTTTTACTACTCTTCCATGTCCTGGAACAATCAGATCAATATCCATTTTTTGGATTTCATCTAAATTTCTTTTCCAACCAAGTATGCTTGCTCGAATCGAGGGTATTCTTTCAACAAAAATATTTTCTGACCAGAAAGTTTTCGTATTGAGGTCGTAAACTGAAAGATCGTTATCTGTATGACCACTTTTCCATGCTTTAATTTCTACAATTCTTTCTCCAAGATCTACTTTAAGAATACTTTCAGTCTTTATTTTAATATTTGCTTTGATTAATTTTGCATTTCTAAGCACTTCATTTTCAATATTATTTGATTGTAGCTCTTTATAAAAATTAAAATTACTTAAAAGTGATCTATTGAGCTTTTCGTGTCCAACTATACTTGGGTTTTCAGATAAAAAGGCTTCTGTCCCAAAAAAATGATCTGGATGAGAATGAGTTATTACAATGTGTGAAATAGGGAGGTTTGAAATTGTTTTAATTTTTTCTAATAATTTTTTACCTATTACTTTTGTTCCACCAGTGTCTACAACCATTATTGATTCTTTTCCAAGGATAAATCCAATATTTGCTATATCACCTTTATTAGATCTGTTTGCATCTTCCTGGATTCCAAAATGAACAAAAACTCCGTCGGCTACTTCTTCTAGTGCAAAGCTAAAACTTTTATTAAAATTAAATAGCAGAAAGAATGTGAAAGCAATTTTTAGCATAATATAGATAATGTTGTATGATAAAATTTTGATTTACAAAAATAAAAAAGAAAAATTAATTTTAATTATCCTTAACAAAGATAATGATAATTATTATCAAAGAAAGCCTTGACATCGATATTAATAATCATTATTAATAACATTTGATGATAATAATTATCATTATTATTACTTTCCTTTGATAATGATTATTATATTCACTAGAACAACAATTAGTATATAAATCTTTATCTGGACGTAGAATGATAGTTAGAAAATCAAGGGTGGTACCTAAATATACCCATTGGATGTCAAGGTTAACATTCATAACTGGCATTTCTATTGCCAGCAATTCTTTTGCACAGGACACTGCTTATGTTGCACCTGATGTAAATATCTTTGAATCACCAGAGCAGGTATTTGAACTACCTGGATCTGGTGATTATATTGGGCCAGAGCAGATTAGAAAGTACAACTTTAACAACATTAATGAAGTTTTAAGAAACACTACTGGTGTTTACTCAAGAGAAGAAGACGGCTTGGGGATATTTCCTAATATAAGCTTAAGGGGTGTTAATACATTGCGATCTGCTCAGGTAAATATTATGGAGGATGAAATTAATATCATGCCAGCTCCTTATTCTGCACCAGATGCTTATTACTTTCCTATCACAGGTAAAATGAATGCTATAGAGATTTTAAAAGGCACTAGTCAGTATAGATATGGTCCACATTCCACAGGTGGTGCAATGAACTTTGTAACAACACCCATTGATCTTGGTCAAAGGTATTATGGAAGTGTATCCTACGGTTCAGGTAATGACGTTATTACTCAAGATTACTTTAACTATGGTATTTCAGGAGATTACGGCGCTTTAGCTATATTGGGTGAAATATATTATCGTAATAGTGATGGTAATCAACAGGAATTCAATATTGAGCCTCCACAAAGTTCACAACACAGAAAAGGTTATGATAGTGATGAGCTTGGTGGAATCAATCACATTGCTCCTATGGTTAAGTTGTTATGGCAACTTCCAACAACTAGGAATATTACCTTAGAAGTAAAAGCATCATATAACGATATGAATTATAATGAAGGGTATAGTGGATTAACCACAGCAGATTTTAGTGCTAATCCTGACCAAACCTACGTTGCATTTCAACTTGACGAAATGAACTCTGAACAACAAACTTATTACGCAAAACTAAGGGCTGAATTAACTTCAAACATTACAAACAACTTAACTGTAGGTTATAACCGTTTTACAAGAGATTGGTTCAAGCTAGCAGATGCTAATGGTGATTCTCTTACATCTATTATGTCTAAAGCTGGGAGTGCTGCTTCATTAAATATTGTAAAGGGACTCGCAGCAGGTACTATTAGATATGTAAACAATGATAGGCAATATGGTTCTTACATTCTTAATAATGAGACAGAGTTTAACTTTAACACAGATTATTTCGGTAAAAATATCAAACATAATTTAAAAGTTGGGTATGGATACCATTATGATTACATTAACAGAGACCAACAACGTCATACATTCACTCAAGCGGTTGGAGGAGCTTTAACTGCAGGGCAGGTGACTTTCAAAGATGATAGACATGAGAAGGCCAGAGGTCATATCGGTTATATCGAAGAATCAGCAACCATTAACAATTTTGTTGTTTCGCTTGGTGGTAGGTTTGAATATGTAGATTATCACTACAGAGATAAAGCTGCAATTATGGGAACTACTAGTTATTTAAAAGAAGACATGTTTGCTTTCGCACCTGGTGGTGGATTAGTTTATAATCATGACGATAATTGGCAGTGGTTTGGCGGAGTTTATAAAGGATTTAATTTGCCTGGGCCAAGTGCTGCAAGAGATGATGGTTCACCTGTAGAAAAAGAAACAAGTATCGCAAAAGAGATCGGTGTAAGATATTCTTCACCAACATTATTTATATCTTGGACAGGTTTTCATACAGACTTTAAAGATTTAATCGTTATTGATAATAGTAATGCTGACTCAGCTCCTGATAATGCTGGTAACGTTGTTTCAAAAGGATTTGAACTCTCTTCCACATACGCTCCAGAGAACTTAAAACCTTTTGGAGGAGATATTTCATTCTTTGCTAATTATACATTTACAAACGCTAACCTAGATGGTGCGGCTAATTCAGAAGATTCAGAATCAGCTTTTGCTGGTGGTAGGGATGGTTCTAATGTACCATACGTACCAGATCATCGTTTATCATTCGGTGCTGATTATGAGTATAATGACTTTGATTTTGGAGTTAATATGACTTATCACTCCGAGTCACATGGAACTGCAGACGAAAGTGAAACCGAAGTATTTAATGGTAGTGCAGACGCAAGAAACGGAAAAATTGATGATGCATTCCTATTAAATTTCTATGCAGGTTATGACTTTATGGAAAATTTCAGGTTTACAGCCGGAGTAAATAATGCAACTGACTTGGAGTATATTGCTTCAAGGCATCCGAATGGAGCTCGAAGAGGTGCACCACTTACTGCGTACTTCAAAGCTGCAGCAAAGTTTTGACCAAGAATATGGATGGAAGGAATCAAAATTCTCCACATATAATTAATCATACTCTTGATTTCTTCCATCTCATATACAAAAGTTACTCTTTAAAAAACTAAAGAAATGAAAAAAACCCTTAATATTTCAATTTCTAATAATCAAACAATAACTGAAGATAATTTTCAGGAAATAATTTTAGAAATAATTTATGATGTTATAGGAAAAAGAAAGTCTATTCATTCAAGGTACGATGAATTAATTAAAAAACTTTGGGGATCTTCAAAACCCATAACACTTAAAACTAATTTAGGAAAATATTTGCTGACAAGACTACTTAGAGAGTCTGATCGTGCTTTTGCGGAAGCCCAATCATTAGCTAAACAATTATGTCCGAATTGTAAAAAGGATTTTTCTAACTACGATGACAATTATTCAGATAAGCTTCATTAAAAATTAAATAAAAGTTAAATCAATTCTTTGACAAACTGTTTAAAAATCAATTGATTATCAAGATAATATAAATATCTTATGAGCAAATGAAATTTGTAAAACTCTTTTTGATTATAATTTTCTTAAACTTTAACTCTATAAGTTCAAAAGAGTTTATTCTTGTGCAATCAACGACATCCACGAGAGACTCAGGTTTCTATGACTATCTCCTACCAAAATTCACAGAAAAATACGGTTTTGATATAAGGGTTGTTGCTGTTGGTACGGGCCAAGCATTAAAAAATGCAAAAAAATGCGATGCTGATGTCTTGATAGTCCATGATAAAAAATCAGAAGAAAAATTTGTAAATGAGGGGTTTGGTTTATTTAGAAGCGAGTTTATGTTCAATGATTATGTTCTTATTGGCCCTAAAAATGACCCTGCAAAAACAAAAATAGACAACTCTATTAAAATAGCCTTAAAAAAAATAGTTAACTCAAAATCTTTGTTTATTTCAAGGGGAGATGATAGTGGGACCTATAAAAAAGAACTTTCAATATGGAATGCTTTAGGAAGAATTCCGAACGTTAAAAATGATAAATGGTATTTGTCAGTCGGACAGGGGATGGGAGGTGCTCTAAATATTGCTGTAAATAAAAATGCATATATAATTTCAGATCGCGCTACTTGGATACGTTTTAATAATAAAAGAGAACATGAAATTTTGGTATCAAATGAACCTTTGCTTTTAAATCATTATGGAGTTATACCTATTAACCCAAGCAAATGTCCTAATACAAAATCAAAATTAGCAAAAATATTTGTTGATTGGTTAATTTCTAAAAATACAAAAAAAATTATCAATAATTTTAAAGTTAACAACAAACAACTTTTCTTTTCCACTTTAATTAAATAATTGCATATTATTTGAGAATTAAAGAAAAAAAGATTAACATATTTAAATGCCACATCTACAATTTGATATAAATAAGGAACTCAACGATGAACAAAGAAAAGTTTTTGTTGAATATGTAAAACATGTTTTTTCAGATATAATGAGAACTGGGGTTAATCACGTCGCAGTAAGTTTAAGAGAGTTCCCAAAATTTTCTTTGACTCTAGGGAGAGCTGAATTAGGGGATTTTGTTTGTTTCATGAACCTTGACATACGAACTGGGAGGACGAATGAACAAAAAAGAGAACTTGCAATAAAATATATGGAAGGCGTTAAAGAAATACTTGGTATTAAATTAAATAACCAATACGTCACTTATACCAGTCACCCAGGAAATGATTTTAATTTATATGAAAAATCTTTAAAGGAGTGGACTGACAATGATAATCCCCTATCTGTTAAGGATATATGAAACTCCAGATAGATCAGATAAACAAAGATCTATTCAAAGTCTCAATCAAGGATAATATTGAAACTTGTCATCATGTTACATTAAAAGATGAAATTTTTCAAAAACTTACCCAAAAAAAAATAACAAAAGAAAAACTTATTAATTTAAGTTTTGAATTTTTGTTAAAAAAAGAAAAAAATACCCAAATTTTGAGAGAATTTGAACTTCAAGTTATTTCAGAATATTTTTCAGACTATATGGAAAATGTAAAATCATGGTGCTCTAAAAGAAAATAGAATTTTTTTAAAATAATTCTATTCATGCTTGTTTTTCAATTAAACCGTGAATATCTTATATATATTAACCATTGATAAGGAGGTGATCTGATGTCTAGTATTATAGATTTTATTCAGCTTAAATTATTACACTTTTTGTCAGAGCAACCTTTGATTAAAAGGTAGTAGTTATAGTAAGTTGTAATAAGCTTTAGTACGAAAGGGGAGGAAACTCCCCTTTTTTCAAACAACGTTTATAAAAATATTTTTTTTAAACTAAACATAAGTAAAATTTTAAATGAAGTTTAATTTATTATTAACATTCTTTTTATTTCTCTCGATTAGTCTAGGTGCCGAAGAACTTGATTCTTGGAGTAAATTAATCAGGAAAGGCAACACTTATTACAAAAAGTCTGATAACCTCCCTTTTACTGGAGTCCTTAAAAATTTTTTTCCAACCGGCGAAATATCTGTAATCGATCATTTCAAAGATGGAAAACAGCATGGGGAATTTAAAAGTTTTCATAGAAATGGAAAAATATCTATGACTGGGAGTTTTGACGAGGGAAAGCAAGTTGGTTTTTGGTTTGAGTATTATGATGATGGATCCCTTTATTGGAAGCTTGAATATAAAAATGGAAAAAAAATAGATGGTCCATTTCAAATGTTCCATAAAAATGGTGCGTTGAAATCTGAAGTTGTTTACAAAAACGACAAACCTTCCACAAATTGGATATATTACGATAAAGATGGCAGGAAAGAAAAAGAGGATGTGTACAAAAATGGAAAATTTATTTACGAGAAATATTTTGAATGATTATTAAATTTTTGACGCCTTATTTCCACTTTTTGTAAAGTATGAATACAAGCAACCACATCCCTGCTACCACTGTTATTTCCAATAGGCTCATAGTTACATTCCATT
This sequence comes from uncultured Alphaproteobacteria bacterium, assembly GCA_902617375.1. GTDB lineage: Bacteria > Pseudomonadota > Alphaproteobacteria > Methylaequorales > Methylaequoraceae > Methylaequor > Methylaequor ceniphilum. Next base: position 156,960 of record CACMWI010000002.1, read on the forward strand.
AAGATTAAAATATTAACACGTATTCTTACTTCCTAGACAACAAAAAATCTATTAATATTGTTTATTACTTAAAACTTTAAAAACTTTTATCTAGCAATGAACTATAATTCGATAATAATATCAATGATACTTGGCATTATTTTTTTCGATGTGTTAGGAAATAATAAACTAGAAATGAAATGCACGATTACGGAAGAATTAGAAAAAAACAAACCTGCAATAAATAAGAATTATATAGAAAAAGATATTTTCATTTTTATTGATAGGGTTAATCTTTGGGTAAGTGATATCCCCTATAAGAAATGGAAAAATCAAAACAAAGAGAGTGTAGGAAAAATAGAAAAAAAATTTGAAGAAACTGAAAAAACAATATTTTTTAACTTTTATGAATTTTTCGAAGATAATAAAGAAAAGCTGGAATCAAGCTTTAAAATTACTTTTGAAAAATTCGGAGGTTATTTAAGTTTCATTAAATTTTATCATGACCATAATGGTAAAATTTTCTTTTCATCTGAAATTAAAGGACAATGTTTTGCAAAGAAATAAGAATTCAATTTAAAACTATTTTTTTAGCAGATAGATAAAATTGTATTAATTAGAAATCTTTACTTTATAATTGAAATTCAAGAATAGTTGTGTAGCTAAGGTTTAAAATGTTAAAAACATTTGAAAAATTTATGGAAAAATTTATGTTCGCTTCAAGGTGGCTTCTTGCACCTTTTTATTTTGGATTAATTCTTTCTTTATTTTTCCTTCTGATTGTGTTCATCAAAGAAATTATTCATTTCACAATGAATTTTACAACTAACGAAACTGAAGTCATCCTCTTCATATTAACACTTATTGATTTATCTTTTGCAGGAAATCTTTTGATAATTGTAATTTTTTCTGGTTATGAAAATTTTGTTTCAAAGATAAATATCAATAATCATGAAGATAAACCTGAATGGATGGGAACTGTTGATTTTGGAGGTCTTAAATTGAAACTAGTTTCATCAATAGTTGCTATCTCTGGGATTCACCTTTTAAAAATTTTTTTTGGATTAGAGAATTACACTCAAAGTCAGGTTATCTTGTTTATAGCAGTACATTTTACTTTTGTTCTTAGCGGTGTGCTTTTAGCTTACATGGATTCATTGACCGCTAAAGGGAAAAAATAAATTAAACTTTAAGAAAAAAAAATGGTTAAAGAAAGTATACATCAAGAATTTGGAAGATTCTTAAGAGACGAAATGGACGATATTGAACGTGAAAAATATATTTCTTCAGAAAGATATAAACAATCAATCTCTCTAATTTCTAAAATCTTCAAAAAGAATTCAATAAAATGATTTGCAAATAGATTTGATCTAGTAAAATAGTAAATAAAAGTGAAAAAAAAATTATTTATTCAACTTTTTATTTAAAATAAAAAATTTTGCAAAATTAAATTACCTCTTTTGTTGTATAAAGGTTAATCATTAATAAAATAAATGAACAATGCATTTTAAAATAGAAAATTTGAAATTTAAATACGATAATCAAATCGTTTTTGATAACCAAAATTTTACAATTAACAGAGGTCAGAAAATTCTTATACACGGTCCATCAGGTTGTGGTAAAACAACATTAATCAACCTGATGTCCGGCTTATTACAATCACAGTTCGGAAAGATTATATTTGAAAATGAAGATCTGTTTGAACTTTCAGAAAATCAGCTTGATAAACTTCGCGCAAAAAACTTTGGTTTTGTATTCCAAAGGTTGTATCTTATAAATTATTTGAATGTTGAACAGAATATTCAATTAGCCAATATTTCTTCTAACTTTAGTGATATGAATGCATTGATTGAAGAGCTTGGGCTTTTAGATAAAAGAAAAAGTAAAATTAGAGAACTAAGTCTCGGCGAAGCTCAGAGAGTTGCAATTGCTCGTGCAATAGTAAGTAAACCAAAAGTAATTTTTGCCGATGAACCAACTTCTGCTCTTGACGACAATAATTCAGAGAAAGTCATGAAACTTTTATTTACTCAAGCAGAAAAAAATAATACAACGCTAATTGTCTCTTCACATGATTCTAGAATAAAGAAAAAATTTTCAAATTTTTTGGAGCTAGATTAGTGAATGATATAATTTTTATTTATTATTCATTGAAGTCAAGGTGGCTTAATTGCTCTCTATCTATTTTTTTGACTGCATTTGGAGTTGCAATCGCATTGTTGATAAATCAATTTGAGCATACCTTCAGCAAAAGACTTTCAAAAGATGGAAGTGGGATTGATTTAGTCATCGGAGCCAAAGGAAGTCCTCTTCAATTAATTTTATCTACTATTTATCATGTTGACATACCTCCAGGTAACATCCCTTTTAATGAAGCAAAAAAGATTATTAATCATCCTCAAATAGAGTATGCTATTCCGCTTGCTTTGGGTGACAACTGGAAAGGACATAGAATAGTTGGTACTTCTTTAAATTATCTTGAACATTATAACTCAAAACTAGAAGAGGGTAGCGTCTGGAAAAACGATTTTGAGGTTGTAGTGGGCTCATCTGTAAATCTAAACTTAGATCAGGAATTCGAGGGTGCACACGGACTCTTCGAAGGTGGTGATTTTCATGGAGATAGAAAATATAAAGTTGTTGGTAAAATCAAACAAACTGGATCAGTAATAGATAGACTGATAATTACTTCGGTTGACTCAGTGTTAAGTATTCATGGATTAGAAAGTTTAAATGAAAATGACAGTCATTTAGACCCCATCAAACACTCTGATAAAGATGAAGATAATAAAAGCCATCACAAACATACTAAAAAAAATCATAATCACGAACATCATAAAAATGGTAAAAGTCACAGCAAACATTCTGAAGAAATTAATCAGCACAATCATTTTGGTGATAAGAAAAAGAATAATGTAAATTTAAAAGATGACGATCACGATGATCATACTGAAGAACATGCCCATGAATATACAAATAACCCTCCAGAGATAACTGCTTTTTTAGTAACTACAAAATCACCAATTGCAAATATTAATCTTCCCAGATTTGTAAATAAGGAAACCTCATTTCAAGCAGCTAATCCAGCAGTTGAGATTACCCGACTTACTTCAATGTTAGGAATGGGTTCAAAAAGTTTTGCAATTCTATCAATTATTTTAATTCTTATGGCAGCCTTAAGCATATTTGCTGGTTTGGCAGCTAATCTTGAAAATAGAATGGGAGACTTAGCTACTTTGAGGGCACTTGGATATACTAAAAATAGGGTTTTTAAGATTATAATTTTTGAAGGTATGACAATCATTATACTGGGGTTGATTTTGGGGCTTTTGTTTGGGATTACAATATTTGAAATTATTAATAATGTTATTACACCTTTAAACATAATTCAGGAGAGCTTTAATTTAACAAATAATTTAATTTTCATAGTAGTGCTTGTTTTTGTTGCAGGTATTGCTGCCGCACTATTTCCAGCGATAAAGGCATCACAAATTAGTGTTGCAAATCAACTTTCAAGAAATATATAAGTTTTTATGAAGCAATTTAAATTCAATAACTTAGAATTAAAAAAACTAACATTTGTCTTAACTTTATTTTTTAGCATAATTCATTTTGATAGAGGTTACGGTTATACTCATCTCGCAAAAATCTTATCTGGAAAACACAAAATGATTACAGAGGTATTCTCAACTGAAGATTTAGAGCAAGAAGATCCAAATTTTTTGTATGACATGTTTTCTAGTATAGATGATTTTGTGAGTTTACCAGAGGGAGGAACGCCTTGGAAAGTATTTGCAGACACAGGAATGGATGAGTACACTTTTGAGGATAGCGAAGGATTTGAATGGACTGGGGTGAGGCCAGAGTTCACAGACGAGATTAAACAATTAGCAAACAAGAAAATTTTGGTTCAAGGTTATATGTTCCCTTTAGATCAAAACGAAAAGCAAAAAACCTTCTTATTGATACCATTTCCAGTCCATTGTCCATACTACCCTCATGCATCATCCAATTTGATTATAGAGGTACATGCAGATGATCCGATTGTTTATTCATACGATCCTATAAATATAACTGGAATGCTTGAGCTAGTTCCCAAAGACGATCTTTACAACATTTTTTTTCGTCTGAAAAAAGCTAACTTGGTAGCAAATTGAAATCCTATTTAAGTTCTACAAGCAATTACCACATAAGCCTTTAATCTCTAGGTTCCATTTTTTTGGAATGAAGGCCTTTTGTTTCGTACTTTGTTTGATGGTATCTGGTAAATCGCAGAAGTGTGTTTCAATAACTTTCCCACATTCGTCGCAAATCATAAATTGTGAGCCTTCATGCAAATGATTTTCAACACATGGAAAGTAAGCGTTTTGACTTTCTATCCTATGAATAAAATTGTGTGAGTGCCAGAAATCTATTGCTCTGTAAATAGTCGGAGGTTTAGGGTTGTTATCAAACACTTCAGAGAGTTTTTTTAAAATCTCGTAAGCTTTTATTGGTTTTTTACTGGAAGATATAATTTCTAAAACTCTTTGTCTTGGTTCGGTTAAACGGTGGTTATTTTCGTCACAGAATTTAAGTGCTTTTTGTAAGATTTTATTTTTCATTAAATTAATTTGTTCAGGTTAAAGAATTTGTTATCTTTGCGAATTTTCGAACTTTAGTACAATTTTTTTTTCTAAAATACTGTATCACATTTTGTATAATTTACTAAATTAAAATAATAATCTTAAACTAATTTATTACATAAAATTACGAAAAATTATTGTTTGTAACGGTGAATTTTATATCAAGTTAAGCTCTATGAACAACAGTTTTCTGAATCGATACAACAACCGTCTTTACAACAAGTGTTACTGCAATCTCCTGTATTGCAGCCTTCACTACAACAGCCATCCGCACAGCAGGTATACTTGCAACAAGTATCTTTAATATTAGTATTATTAGTCACGAATTTACCCTATTTTTCAATTTCATTTTACTAAAAATTTTATAAGTATCAATTAAAAAGAAATTTCTTACAATAGATCAAATTTAGCTTTACTAATAATTGTTTTTTCTGCAGGACTTCTGCACGGAATACTTTTTTGTTACAATCTATAAATTTAATTATATGGATTTATTAGGAATCACAACACTATATATTCTTTTATATGTACCAATTTTATGGATATGTACTTATCCAGTTTATTGGTTGAATAAAAAAACTAAATCCAAAGTAAATCCATTTCTAATGGGTTTAGAGCTTCAATTTCTTGGAAGTTCACTGTCCTCTTTAGTTCGTGTTTTACTTGGAGGGATTTATATCATTTTCTTTGGTTTACTTTATTGTATTGTGTTTTTTTCTACATTAATGGTAACCGGGAATTTTATTTTTTCTTGGTTTGGTATTTAAGAATAACAAAACCACTGAAACCCTTTGTGAGTCTCCCTAAAACAAACAAGGGCGAACAATTGCCCGCCCTTGCCGATGAGACTTCTGTGTCTCGGTGTATGGTCTAAAACCCCTTATTTCTGGGGGTTTTTAAAAATAGTGTCTGCAAAAGTGTCTGCAAATTGAGGACATTTTCTGCACGACTTCTGCACGGACTAATTTTATAATTTCTATCTTCTAAAGAAAAAAACACTGCAGACTAAATTACAATGATTGCAAATAATTTTTCAATAAAGGTCATTAGAATTAGTTTAGATAAGTCTATAATCAGAGGTAATAACAGGTATAAACATAAAAAATTTATATAGAGATATATTAATTTCTATGTATATAATGGGCGTCTAAAATTCTTCCTTCCTTATGCGACAGGTTTAGGCGCCTAACTCTTTTTACTTAATAACTTATTTTATTTGGCAAAAAAATTGAATTTAATAGCAAAAATTTAGAATGGAGAGATTTTATAAAAAACAAATTAATATTCATTCTTATTAATTTCATTTTGTAGGAATTTAATTATCTTTTTATAATAAAATGACTAGAATGAACTTTTTTTCCATTTTCATCAAAAAATAATACATCAAAAAATCTGTTAGAAAATCTAATCAAACCAAAATTATTTGTATTTATTGTATCAATAATTTGTTTACTATCTTTTTCGTTATTATCTTTCCATGCCATATTTAACCCACTTGAGGTAATTTCAAAAAATTCCTTTTCTTTGAATTTTTCTTTGTATATTGAAGAAATATGACGATCACCAGATAAAAAATAAGTATTTTTATGATTTTTTATCAAATCGAATAATTTTTTTTTTTCTTCAGGAAAATTAGACCACTTTTCAAAACCGTGATCTTCTGGTATGACCTGAATGGATGATACTATAAATCTTACATCTGCATCTTTTTTTATAATATTTTCTACCCACGTCCATTGCTCATATCCTAAAAAGGTTTTTGATTTATTGACATCATGAGTGTATTTTTTTTTAAGGTTGACTTTATTTTTTTTTAATTTGGATCTATTAAATCTAGTATCAAGAAATATAAAGTGTATTTTATTATCATTTATGATTTCTTCATAATCGAAATAAATTCCCTGTCTTTTCCATCTTGGGTCTTTTTTCGGAATATCCCAAAAATTTAAAAATAATTCTTTTGATTCTTGTTTATGTACGAAGTCACTTCCACCATCGTTAATACCATAATCGTGATCATCCCATATTGCTAGAATGTTGTGTTTATTAAATTGAGCAAGATTAACTTTTGCTGTGTTATAAGCGCTTTTTAAATTTTTAGTATTATCTTTTACATCTCCATAAACATTGTCTCCCATAAAAATAATTTTATCTGCTTTCTTTTCCTGAATTGCGTTAAGGATTACTTGAGACTTTTTCTGATGCAAACAAGATCCAAAAATGAATGTCTTACCTAACGCTTCATTCGAAAATATTATGAGTAAAAAAAAAAAAATCTTCATTGAAACAACTTATTAATTTAAAATTAAACTTTTATTACAAATCTAATAAAATTACTAAAAAGATTTTGTAAAAACATTCAATAAACAAACGAGAGTGTCTGCAAAGTGTCTGCAACTTTTCGCACTATATTTTCCCTTATTTGTTGAAGAGTGAATCCTCTGAAACCCTTTGTGAGAGTGCCTAAAACAAACAAGAGGGAACAATCCCCCCTTGCCGATATGAGTTTTGTACTCGGTAAATGTCTTAAGACACATTGTTTCTAGGTGTTTCTTAAAAAGTGTGTGCAAAAGTGTCTGCAGATTTGGTGTATTTTATACACGACTTCTGCACGGACAAATTTTATAATTTCTATTTTCTAAAGAAAAAAATTACTACAGACTAAATTACAATGATTACTAATAATTTTTCAATAAAGGTCATTAGGATTAGTTAAGATAAATCTATAATCAGAAGTAATAATAGGTATAGACATAAAAAATTTCTACAGAGATATATTCGTTACTATATTAATTATGGGCGTCTAAAATTATTCCTTCCTTTTGCGACGGGTTTAGGCGCCTAACCCTTTTAATTTCATAATTTTTTAAATTACAAACGAAAAAATGTCTGTTGTTATTATTATAGTATGACCATTATTATTTGAAATTATAACAAATATAAAGAATATAAATTTCAATAAATATTTAAGATTTATTAGTATTATATTTAAACCTCTATTGGAGATACACATGAAAAATTTCTACTTTTTATTCTTTTCCTTAGCAATTCTTATTTCTTCTGAATCCATAAGAGCGGACGGACACGGAGAAAAAAAAGAAGTTGTAGAAGAAAAAACTGAAGATACCTCTGAAGAAAAAGAAGAAGAGACAAAAGAAGAAAAAAAAGAATAAAATAAATTATAATTGGTTTAAGCAAAATAATGTATTTTTTAATGCTTGAACCATTATTTTAAGATTAAAATAAATCTTTAAGAAAATTAGAACAAACAAAAGTACGTTATACTTAAATCGTTTTTGTTTTTCCTTATTTTTTTAAGAGTGAATTCTCTAAAACCCTTTGTGAGTCTTCCTAAAACAAACAAGGGCGAACAATTGCCCAACCTTGCCGATGAGACTTCTTTGTCTCGGTGTTTGGTCTAAGACTCACTGTTTCTGGGGAGTTCTCAAAAAGTGTATTGAAAAGTGTATTGAAAATGAGGACATTTTCTGCACGACTTCTGCACGGACTATTTCTTGTCGTAGAAATCTGGGAACAGTTTACTGTGGTCATTTATAATTTTTACAAATCTTTAAATTTTGATCAGATATTAAAGAGTTATGACTTGGTCAGGTGGATTTGTTCCTAATGCTTGATATAATTGTGGGAAGCATCCTGCAACAACTCCGTCAACAAGACCTTTCGCCTTAACATCACCGCTACCACATTGCTCAAGGGTACCTTCTGCTAAATTTCTTCTGACTGCACATTGGTCACATACCATTAATAATATATTATTTTTTTTTGCAATATTTGACAAACGCTCTCCAACTGGGTCATTTTTTTTTAGGCAAAGAATATTTTCATCAAAGAAGAACATCCCAACCACATTTACAATGTGTTTATTATCTTCTAATTGAGGTTATATCATTGTACTTAATTGAAAGGTACTGGACATATTCGTTTTGAATATATAGGCGATTTTCATAATTTTCTCCAATTTAAATTAAACTGTTACATTATAACATGATATTAAAAAATTCAATTTTGTTTTTAGATATGAACTTTTTCTTATTTTCTGTTGAGTGAATCCTCTGAAACCCTTTGTGAGTCTCCCTAAAACAAACAAGGGCGAACAATTGCCCGCCCTTGCCGATGAGACTTCTGTTGCCCGGTGTCCATAACCGCGCTTACTTAAATTAATTAAGCAGCGAGTGCCATTTCATTATCATTGGCATTTATAATTTTAGTCCGATAACGTTGGTACCATTCCGGGCAAAGTTTTTGACTATTCACACGCACGTCGATCCTATTTCACCCCCTTTTGATTTACTTGTGGTGGAGGTGCCGGGTACCGCCCCCGGGTCCGCATCGGCTCAAAATCAAACGTTTATTGCCATAGCTGAAATTCAGCACTTTCATCATAAGGAATGATAAAAAAAATTAAACCTATAAATTGTTTTAGTATAAGAATAAGTTATTATGAAAAATTAAAATTCTATGAAGAAAAGAAATCAAATAAAAACTGAAATTGAAAAATTGAGAAATAATGATTTTTCCACTAAAAGAGTAACAGTTAAAGCATTAGAGAAGATTCTCTATAAATCTTTTAAAATTCTAGATCATGGTTTTGTAAGAGTTATAGATTATATGGGTAACGATACTTCAATCGTTCAAGCAGCTAGAGTGTCTTATGGAAAAGGAACAAAGAAATTAAATCAAGATAAAAGTTTAATTAATTATTTAATAAGTCATAGACATTCAACACCTTTTGAAATGAATGAAATAAAATTTCACGTTAAACTTCCAATTTTTGTTGCAAGACAGTGGATAAGACATAGAACTGCGAACGTAAATGAATATTCTGCAAGATATTCTATTTTAGACAAAGAATTCTACATTCCTAAAAACGAGAATCTTAAACCTCAATCAAAATCTAATAATCAAGGAAGATCTGGTGACTTAAGCAGTGCTGAAATTAAAAGTTATTCAAAAATTATAAGGGATAACTCCAGAATAGGTTTTGAGAATTACAGTAAACTCTTAAATGAGGATGAATCTGGAAGAATGATTGATGATTCAAAAAAAGGACTAGCCAGAGAGTTATCGCGAATGACACTTCCTCTTAATTCTTATACTCAGTGGTATTGGAAGATTGATCTTCATAATTTTATGCATTTTTTATCCCTAAGGTTCGATCCACATGCCCAGTACGAGATTAGAGTATATGCAGAAGTTATGATGGAAATTTTAAAAAAGTGGGTTCCCCTAACTTATGAGGCATTTGTTAGCAACAGATTGAATTCTCTAACGATGTCTTCGCATGGTATCGAATACATAAAGTCATTGATCAAGAAAAGAAAAAGTATTCCAAAAAATATTTCGAAAAGAGAATTAGAGACTATAAATAAAATATTTAATTGTTAATCTTGATTTCTGAACCTGTATTAGCTGAAATCGACTTTACCAATTTGTCTGCAATTTTTTTAAAAATTTTATTTATAGAAGAATTTTTCTTAGATGTTAAGGGAACACCAGCATCACTGGATTCCGAAATTTCGTGAAGTATTGGTATTTCAGCTAAGAAATTAATTTTTTGTTTTTTTGATTCTTTTATAACTCCATCTTTTCCAAAAAGATAACTCTTCTTCTGATTAAGTTCTATAAAACTCATATTTTGTATAGTACCCAGAATAGGCACATTCACTTTTTTAAACATATTGATTGCTTTTCTGACATCAAGAAGTGAAATTTCTTGGGGTGTAGATACAATTACAGCACCACTAATTTTTAAAGTTTGGCAAAGTGACAACTGAATATCACCGGTACCTGGAGGAAGATCTATAATTAAAAAATCTAATTCACCCCATTCAACATCATTTAAAAGTTGTTTTATTGCACTTGAAGCCATTGCACCTCTCCAAACAATAGCCGTATCTTCTGGAACCATATTTCCAATTGACATTGCTTTAATCAAAAATTTTTCATAGGGAAGCATTTTCTTAGTTTTAGAGGCAGCAGGTTTGTCAGTAATTCCAAGCATTTTATGTATAGATGGACCATATATATCTGCATCAAGAAGACCAACTTTTAGCTTTTCGAAATTTGCAAGCGCAATTGCTAGATTTACAGCAACAGTTGATTTACCAACTCCACCTTTACCTGAACCTACAACTACAAAATTTTTTATCATATCACGATTTTAAATTAAAAAATAAAAATTTAAATTAGAAAATTATTCTTTGCATGCTTAAAACATTTCTTATATATAAGTTAACAATAATTAAAAAAACAATGTCTTGGTCATCAAACGATAACAACAGTCCTTGGGGGAAAAAACCCAGAGAAAATAAAAAAAGTAGCTCAAACGGAAGTGGAGAAAGCTATAGCGATGATTATTTAAAATCTTTTCAAGATAAACTTAAAAACATGTTTCCTAAAAACAACCCAACTAGTTTGGGTCTTGTTGTTGTTATACTTCTGTTTATTTGGACTTTGAGTGGCTTTTACAGAGTAGGCACAGACGAACAAGGAGTTGTAACAAGGTTTGGTGAATATGTCAGGACCACAGAGCCTGGTTTGCATTACCATCTCCCATTTCCTCTAGAGTCAGTATTAAAACCCAAAGTTACAAAAGTTAACAGAATAGAAGTAGGATTTAGAACATCGCAATCACAGTTTTCACAAACACCTCAAACAAGGCAGACTCCGGAAGAAGCTTTAATGCTAACTGGTGATGAAAACATAGTAGACTTAAATTTTACAATCTTCTGGATTATTAACGATGCAAAAGATTTCTTATTTAATGTTAGAAACCCAGAGATTACTATTAAAAGCATTGGTGAAAGTGTTATGCGAGAAAAAATAGGACAAACACCCATCGATCCCATTTTATCTGAAGGCAAGTCTATTGTGGAAGAGGACGTAAAAAACAGTGTACAGGCGGTTTTAGATTACTATGAATCGGGAGTTTTAGTTACTCAGGTTCAACTTCAAAAAGCCGACCCTCCCGAGTTAGTAATCGAATCGTTCAGGGACGTTCAAAGAGCAAAAACTGATGAACAAAGATTAAGAAATGAAGCCGAAGCTTATAGGAACGACATAATTCCAAAAGCAAGAGGTGAAGCAGAAAGAACAATTCAAGAAGCAGAAGCATATAAAAAAGAAGTTGTGGCAAAAGCCGAGGGTGAAGCGCAAAGATTTTTGTCAGTTTACAACTCCTATAAAACCTCAAAGGACGTTACTAGGGAAAGAATTTATTTAGAAACTCTTGAAAAAACACTAGGGAGAATAGATAAAGTTATCGTGGACAACAATGCAGGAAGTGGTGTTGTTCCATATTTACCTCTTCCAGAACTTAAAAAAAAAATAAATAATAATTCAAATTCAAACAATGAGCAAAACTAGTTTTTTATACATAATTTTAATAGCGTTAGCGTTCGTCGGACTAAACGCTTTGTTTACAATGAATGAAAAAGAGCAAGGTCTGGTTCTTCAGTTTGGTGAACCAAAGAGAGTCGTTCAATCTTCAGGACTTCACTTTAAACTTCCTCTTATTCAAAATGTCATAAAGTATGACAGAAGAATACTAGAATATGATTTGCCTGTGGAGGAGGTTATAGCAGTTGATAAAAAAAGAATGCTAATTGACTCATTCACTAGATTTAAAATAACTGATCCATTAGAATTCTACAAAACGGTTGGAAATGAGAGCAGTGTAAGGAATAGACTCAATTCGAATGTTATTTCATCACTCAGGAGGGTTGTAGGTCGTGTAACACTTGACGAACTTTTATCCAAAGAACGAAGTAATATAATGGAAAATATTAAAGTTGAAGTCAATAATGAAGCTTCGCGTTTTGGGATCGAGATAGTCGATGTAAGAATAAGAAGAGCAGATTTGCCAGAGGCGAACAGTCAAGCAATCTACGAAAGAATGATCAGTGAAAGGGTAAGAGAGGCAAAAGAGTTTAGAGCAAAAGGTTCTGAAGTTGCTCAGAAAATTAGAGCAGAAGCTGACAAAGAAAAAACTGTAATTCTTGCAGAAGCAACAAGAAAATCAGAAATCCTGAGGGGTGAGGGCGAGTCAAAAGCTATCGACATATATGCAGATGCATTTGAACAAGACTCAGACTTCTATTCTTTTTATAGATCAATGCAAGCTTATGGAAACGTTTTAGGTGAAGACGGAACTACAATGATATTATCGCCAGACAGCGAATTCCTAGAATTTTTCAATAGCTCTAAAGGCAATCCAAAATAGACAATTAAATGATTAAAGTTTTCTCGACCCTAACAATACTTTATTTTTTATCCTCATTTTTTAATGCGGAAAGCCATCCGCTGTCAGATAATTTTGCCGACTTAGTCGAAAGTAAATCGCCTAGTGTAGTCAACGTTTTTACGGTTCAAAAACCTCAAGAAACAAATAACAACCAAAATCCTCTAGAAGGTATACCTCCTCAATTCAGAGATTTTTTTAAAAATTTCCCGCCTGGCTTTCCTTTCGGTCCTCAACCTCAACAGCCCAACCAACAAGAAAGTGAACGTCCTCAAGCTTTAGGTTCAGGCTTTGTGATTGATCAAACCGGATATATTGTTACAAATAATCACGTTATTGAACAATCAAATCAAATTAAAGTTAAATTTCAGGATGACACTGAATTAGAAGCTAAATTAGTTGGAACTGATAAGCTTACCGATATAGCACTTCTCAAGGTAGAACCAAAAGGTTCCTTACCTTACCTAAAGTTTGCAGATTCAGACAAAGCGAGAGTTGGGCACTCAGTTTTTGCAATTGGAAACCCTTTTGGTCTAGGCGGTACTGTCACATCCGGGATAATTTCAGCCTTTAACAGAGATATTAATGCTGGTCCCTACGATAGTTTTATTCAAACAGACGCGTCCATAAACAGAGGTAACTCCGGAGGTCCACTTTTTAATTTAGAAGGAGAGGTTTTAGGAATAAATACTGCTATTTTTTCGCCCACTGGCGGAAGTGTTGGCATTGGTTTCTCAATTCCTGCAAATCTTGCAAAACCAATTATTGAACAGCTTAGAAAGTTTGGAAAAACTCAAAGGGGATGGCTTGGTGTAAGAATTCAAGAGCTCACACCTGAAATAGCTAAAAGTCTCGGACTTAGAAATGAAGATGGGGTGTTAATCTCAATGGTTAACCCTGGTGAACCAGCTGAAAAAGGTGGCCTGAAATCTGGAGACGTAATTTTAGAATTTAATGGAAAAAAAATTAAAGATGTCAAATCGCTTCAAAGAACTGTTGCTGAATCTGTAGTTGAAAGTAAGGCAGAGGTGAAAGTTTGGAGAGACAAAAAGAAAAGATCGTTTACAGTTAAGCTTGGAGAGCTGGAAAAATTTAACGCAGCGGCTAAAGAGAAAGCCGATGATAATAAGGAAATTGTAAGCGATGAAATAGAGATAGATGATATTGGATTGAGACTTCTTGGTCTCAACAAAAATACTAGATCAAAATATAATATTTCTGAATCTGTTAAAGGTGTTGTTATTACTGCAGTCAAAAGAGATTCATTTGCCGCCAAAGCGGGACTTAATGTTGGTAATGTAATTTCCAAGATTGCACAAAAAGACATTCAAGAACCATCCCAAGCTAAGAAAATATTTGATGATTTTATAAAGAAAGATGCCGATTCATTACTTTTACAAGTGTTTGAGGGCGAATTCTCAAGATTCCTAATTCTTAAACTAAAGTAAAGAATTGTATCCATTAGCAATTTTAATTGGTGGACCAACAGCAACCCAAAAAACCAGACTTGCTTATGAAATTCAAAAAAAATTACCAAGCATAATCATTAATTCAGACAGTATGCAAGTCTATAAGGATTTAGCTTCACTTACAAATGCTCCATCTAATGAAGAAATAAGAAAATACTCTTGCAATTTATTTAAGTTTATAGAGTATCCTGAAAAATGTAACGTAGGTTTTTGGTTTACAAACGTTATGCAAGTATTGTCACAAGCAAAAGAAAAAATCCCTATTTTTGTTGGAGGTACTGGATTATACCTTGAAAGCTTGTATGGCAAAATTAACGAAATCCCAAAGATACCTGTAAGAGTTGAAACAAAAATCAAAAAATTGCATGAAAAACACGGAAATTCAGTTTTTTTTAGAAAACTTGAGCAAGTTGATGAAATATATTCTAAAAAGATTTCAAGAAATGATACACAAAGATTATTAAGAGCAATAACTGTTAAAATAGCTACTGGAAAAAATTTAACATATTGGCATGGTAAAGTTTCAAAAAAAGTATTTAAAAAAATCATCTATCTAACAATTTCTGTTGATCGAGGTAAACTTTATAAAAGTATAGATGATAGGTGTTTAAAAATAATGAATTCTAATGCTGTGAATGAGATTTCAAGTTTTCTAAAAAAAAAAAAAAAAATCGATCATCCTCTTCATAAATCTATTGGTTTTAGTATTATTGAGGAATATTTAATGGGAATCAAAACATTTAAAGAATCCCTCGATTTGTTTAGACAAGAAACTAGAAGATATGCCAAAAGACAAATTACTTGGTTTAGAAATAGACCAAAGGAAGCTATTGAAATGAATTTTTCTGATGCAAAAAAATACTTACTAAAAAATATTTAAATTTTTTGGTGTTTAAAGAATGTTTTTGGTTTAACTTATTATTATGATGAAAAAGTTATCAGGCGCAAGAATAGTTATTGAAGCATTAATCCAAGAAAATGTTAAAGTAATTTTCGGTTATCCAGGAGGTGCTGTACTTCCAATTTATGATGAGTTGTTTAAACAGAATAAAATAAGGCATATTCTTGTAAGACATGAACAAGCAGCCGTTCACGCCGCTGAGGGCTACGCAAGATCAACTGGTAAAGTAGGTGTTGTCTTAGTAACATCTGGCCCAGGAGCTACCAATACGGTTACAGGTTTAACAGATGCTATGATGGATTCAGTTCCAGTAGTTTGTATTTCTGGTCAAGTTCCTACACACATGATAGGAAATGATGCTTTTCAAGAGGCTGATATTGTAGGCATAACCAGACCGTGTACAAAACACAATTACTTGGTAAAAGAAATATCAAAGTTAGCTGAATCAATTCATTCTGCTTTTCATATTGCCAAGAACGGTAGGCCCGGCCCCGTTTTAGTTGATATACCCAAAGATATACAAACATTTGAAACAAAATATGGAGGAAAAAAGCATACAAAAAGTGTTTCATTTTATAAACCCAACACAAAACCGTCACTCGACACAATTGTTAAGTTTGTAAATCTTCTAGTAAAATCAAAGAAACCGATTTTTTACGTTGGGGGAGGTGTTATAAACTCTGGATCAAGAGCTTCTCTATACCTGAAGAAATTACTAAAAATAACTGGTTATCCTTGCACACAAACACTTATGGGTCTTGGAGCAACCCCAACTTCAGACGATCAGTTTATAGGAATGTTGGGTATGCACGGAACGTACGAGGCTAATTTATCCATGAATAAATCAGACTTGATGATTTGTATTGGGGCTAGATTTGATGATAGAATAACGGGAAAAGTTTCTGGCTTTTCTCCAAAATCAAAGAAAGTTCACCTAGATATAGATGCATCTTCATTTAATAAAAGTGTAAACGTTGACCTTTTGATTCAGGGAGATTTATCTAAAATATTGGAAATGACTCTCAAATTTATAGAAAATAAAAGAATATCTTTTAGCAAAGAAAAAATATCTGCATGGTGGAATCAAATTAATAAATGGAGAGCGAAGAATTGCTTAAATTATAAGAATTCTAGATCAATCATTAAGCCACAGTATGCATTACAAAGACTAGATTCTCTGACTAAACATTTAGATCCATTTATAACAACCGAAGTTGGTCAGCATCAAATGTGGGCTGCTCAATTTCTCACATTTAATAAACCTAAACATTGGATGACGTCAGGTGGGTTAGGTACGATGGGTTATGGATTGCCCGCAGCTATGGGTGTGCAGATTGCACATCCAAAAGATTTAGTTATAGATGTTGCTGGTGAAGCCTCCATACTTATGAACATCCAAGAAATGTCAACAATTAAACAGTATAGATTGCCTGTAAAAATTTTTATTCTTAATAATCATTACATGGGTATGGTCAGACAATGGCAAGAGCTACTTCATGGGAATAGACTTTCAGAGTCATATATGGATTCACTTCCAGATTTTGTAAAACTTGCTGAATCATTTGGAGCAACAGGACTTCGTGTTAGCAAACCTGGAGAAATGGATGATCTAATAAAAGAAATGATCAAAATAAAAGGACCAGTAATTTGCGATGTCGTGGTCGACCCAAAAGAAAATTGTTTCCCAATGATACCTTCAGGTTCTACACATGACCAAATGCTTCTTGGTCCGAATGATAAATTAGAGGGAGAAATTTCAGAAGAAGGAATGGTTCTTGTTTAGTATGCTGTAATGACAGAATCTCATTCCAAACATATTCTCTCAATTATGGTTGATAACGAACCAGGAGTTTTGGCAAGGATTGTAGGGCTTTTTTCTGGAAGAGGATATAACATTGAAAGTTTATCTGTATCAGAAGTTGATTCTGATAGATTTTTGTCTAGAGTAACTGTCGTAACTTCAGGAACAAAAAATATTATAGATCAAATTAAAGCTCAAGTAAGAAAACTCATTCCTGTTCACAATTTAATAGATATAACGGAGTTAAAAAGTTTTATAGGAAAAGAGTTGATTTTAATGAAATTGGATATAAAACAGAATACAGTTTTAAAAATCCACAAACATATAAAAAATATTGGAGCGAAGATTTTATTTGAAGATAAAACTGTAATAATAATAGAATTTTCAGGAACTCCAACTGAAATTTCCAGTTTGATAAAAAAAATGAAGGTGTATAATATTGTTGAGTTAACTAGATCGGGCCTAGTATCAATGGCATTAGGTAAAGATTACATAAGAAGATAAGGAAAATTTATGAAAGTTTATTACGACAGTGATGCAGACTTAAATTTAATTAAAAATAAGAAAGTTTGTATAATAGGTTATGGAAGCCAAGGTCATGCTCACGCCCTTAACCTAAGAGATAGTGGAGTTAAAAATGTTGTAATAGCATTGAGACAAGGGTCCGCATCACGTGCTAAAGCCGAAAAAGAAGGTTTTAAGGTTTTAGGTGTTGATGAGGCATCTAAATGGGCAGATGTTTGTATGGTCCTTGTGCCAGACGAGTTACAAGCAGATTTATATTCTGAATACTTAGAAAAAAATTTAAAAAAAGGAGCTTGTTTGCTTTTTGCCCACGGACTTTCAATTCATTTTCAACTAATAAAAGCCAGAGCTGACCTAGACGTTTTTATGATCGCACCAAAAGGCCCAGGTCACACAGTAAGGGGTCAGTATCTTTCAGGTGGTGGGGTACCTTGTTTAATTGCTATTCATCAAGATGCATCTAAGAATGCCCTTGAACTTGGAATTTCTTATGCCTCAGCGATTGGGGGCGGTCGTTCTGGAATAATTCAAACAACTTTCAAAGAAGAATGCGAAACAGACTTGTTTGGTGAGCAAACCGTTTTGTGTGGCGGTTTAACTGCTTTGATTCAAGCGGGTTTCGAAACTCTTGTTGAAGCAGGGTATTCTCCTGAAATGGCATATTTTGAATGTCTACATGAAGTCAAGTTAATAGTTGATTTAATCTATGAGGGTGGGATTGCCAATATGAGGTATTCCATTTCAAATACTGCTGAGTATGGAGATCTTACTAGAGGACCACGAATAATAAATGAAAATACCAAGTTAGAAATGAAGAAAGTTTTAAATGAAATTCAGTCTGGAAAGTTTGTAAGAGACTGGATTTTGGAATGTAAGTCTGGACAATTAAACTTCAAAGCAGAAAAAAGAATTCAAAGTGAAAAGCAAATTGAAATAGTTGGAGAAAAGTTGAGAAAAATGATGCCTTGGATAAGTTCAAATAAATTAGTAAATAAGAACAATAATTAATATCTAATAAGTATGAAAAAAAATAGAATAATAATTTTTGACACCACTCTAAGAGATGGGGAGCAATCAGCTGGTGCTTCGATGTCTATAGAAGATAAAGTTGAGATCGCAACAAAACTTAATGAAATGAAAGTTGATATTATCGAAGCTGGATTTCCATTTGCATCAAAAGGTGATTTTCAAGCAGTAAAAAAAGTATCCGAGATATCTACTCATTCAATTATATGTGGTTTAGCAAGAGCTCAGGACAAAGATATAGATACTGCTGGTGAAGCACTTGCTCCGGCAGAAAAAAAAAGGATACATACCTTTATTTCCACAAGTGACTTGCATATGAAATATAAGCTGAGAATGTCGAAAAAAGAGGTACTTGAATCGATTAAGAAAAGTATTGCTAGAGCCTCAAAATATACCTCTGACATCGAGTGGTCACCCGAAGATGCCTCAAGGACTAACCTCGACTTTCTCTACAAAAGTATTGAAGTAGCAATTAGTTCTGGCGCAACGACTGTTAACATTCCAGATACAGTGGGTTATGCGATACCAAAAGAGTTCGCATCTTTGATTAAAAAAATTAAAAATAATGTTTCAAACATTGATAAGGCCGTAATTTCAGTTCATTGTCATAATGATCTAGGCCTAGCAGTATCAAATTCTTTGTCTGCTATAATAGAAGGAGCAAGACAGGTTGAGTGTACAGTAAATGGAATTGGTGAAAGAGCTGGTAATGCTGCTTTAGAAGAAATAGTAATGTGTCTTAAGACTAGAGCTGACAAGCTCCCTTTTTACACAGATATTAATACTAAGAAAATAACTGTTATATCTCATCTTGTTTCAACAATAACCGGTTTTCCAGTTCAACCAAATAAAGCAATAGTTGGAAAGAACGCCTTTGCCCACGAATCAGGAATTCATCAAGATGGTATGTTAAAAAATGCTAATACTTATGAGATTATTACACCAGAATCAATAGGACTGTCCTCTTCTGAACTAGTCTTAGGCAAACATTCGGGAAGACACGCATTTAAAGTCAAACTTAATGAATTAGGATATGATTTCGATGAAAGAAATATTAATAAACTTTTTAAGCAGTTTAAAAATTTAGCTGATAAGAAAAAACAAGTTTTTGAAGAAGATTTATACGCAATGGTAGAAAGCGAAAAGAATTTTCAAAAAAAGATGCCAATTAATTTAATTGATCTTTCGTTAAAGTGTGGTCAAGGTAAAAATGCAGAAGCAAAATTAAAATTAGAAATCTTTGGAGAAAAAAAGTTAATAAAGGAAGTTGGAAATGGGCCTATCGACGCAATTTTTAATGCCTTAAAAGCTTTAATTCCAAATAAGGCTAATTTGATTGTTTATCAGGTTAATGCGATTACAAAAGGTACGGATGCGCAAGCAGAGGTTAATGTTAGACTAGAGGAAAAGTCAATTTCTGTTCAAGGACAAGGAAGCGATATCGATACAATGGTTGCTTCTGCCAAAGCTTACATAAATGCAATGAATAAGCTTATACTGAAAAGAAAAAGAGCAAATGACTCTAAATCAGTTTTTCAAACATCAAACGAGAAACTAAATAAGCATGTGATTTAATTTATTGATTTTTGTGGATTTTGCATGTAAAAAATTAAAACATGAAAAAATTTTTCTCTTTTTTATCTCAAGACATTGCAATTGACCTTGGAACAGCTAACACTTTAATTTACGTTAAAGGCAAAGGTATTGTATTAAACGAGCCTTCAGTTGTCGCTTTGTCAAATGATAAAAAAGAAGCTAAACCCAAGGTGTTGGCTGTCGGACACGAAGCAAAAACAATGTTGGGTAGAACTCCTGGGAATATTGTTGCTATCCGACCAATGCGCGACGGAGTTATAGCTGATTTTGATGTTGCTGAAGAAATGATAAAGCACTTTATAAGGAAAGCCCACAATCATAACAGTTTTTTTAGTCCTGTTATTGTAGTATGTGTCCCCTCTGGAGCTACATCAGTAGAGAGAAGAGCTATTGAAGGTTCAGCTGCAGCTGCTGGCGCTAGGAAAGTATATTTGGTAGATGAGCCAATGGCGGCTGCACTCGGAGCAGGTCTTGCAGTAACGGAGCCTTCTGGCTCTATGGTTGTTGACATTGGTGGTGGAACAACGGAAGTTGCACTCTTGGCTCTTGGTGGAATTGTTCATGCACACTCTGTTAGAGTTGGTGGAGATGCAATGGACACTGCAATAATTAACTATATTAGAAGATCACATAATCTTCTGGTAGGAGAGAGTAGTGCAGAAAGGATTAAGAAAGCTATCGGAGTTGCTGCTCCCCCTAGCTCAGGTGATGGTAAAGTGCTTCATATCAAAGGAAGAGATCTTTTGAAGGGTGTGCCAAAAGAGGTCATAATAAATCAAAGACAAATTTCTGATGCTCTTCAGGAACCTGTCCAAGCAATTATCGAAGCTGTTACAAATACTCTTGAGAACTCAGATCCGGAACTTGCAGCGGACATTGTTGATAAAGGAATAGTGCTTACCGGTGGAGGTTCACTATTAGGAGAGTTAGATCAGGTAATAAGAGATTCAACTGGTTTACCAGTTAGTATAGCTGACGATCCGTTAAGTTGCGTGGTCCAGGGTACAGGGAAATGTGCTGAAAACCTTAAAGAACTTAGATCTGTTTTAAGCAGTAGTTATTAACTTATGATAAACAAGTCGTCCTTTGGCAGAGGATTTAATTCTAGCATTCTTAATAGCTATGTTTTGAGTGTCCTACTCTGTATTTTCTTTTCTATAACACTTTTTGTACTTTCAGTGATTGATGCAGCAACAATTAAGTTTTTAAGATTTTCAACAATTTCTTTTAGTAAACCAATTTTCATTTTAGTGGGTAAGCCCTTTCAAATTTTTAATAATTCATTAATTTACATTAACGAAACCATGCTAGCAAAAGAGAAAAACTTAGTATTGTTAAAAGAAAACAAAAAGTTAGCCAAAGAATTAGATAATAAAAATTTTTTGTTACTTGAAAATCAAAGATTGAAAAATTTATTGAAGGTCCAAGAAGTTGATTATGTTAAAAAAATAACAGCTAGAATTTTAATTGATGCTTACAAAGATGCTGGATCTTTAATTTATATAGATGTTGGAAAAAAAGATGGCTTGAAAATTAATGATCTTGTTTTTAATGAAAAAGGTTTGTTGGGAAGAATAATCGAGTTAGGACAAAATTCTTCAAAAGTTCTTACAATTTTTGACGAAAATTCTGTTGTTCCAGTAGTTTCGGTCAACACTAAAAAATCTTTCTTTGTACAAGGAGGAAATAGAAGATTGGAGCTAAAGCATATAGAAAAAAAATTTAGTCTAAAACACGGTGAAATTGTAGTTTCTACCGATGCCGCTGGATATTTTAAAGAAGGGATAAAAATTGGAAGAGTTGTAAAAACTTTAAATGAAGTTTTTGTGTTGCCATTTGCAAAAAAAACAGATTCAATTTATGTTAATGTTTTAATATATAATTTTACAAATGTATTTGAAGATTAGGTAAATCATTTATGCTTTATAATTTGGTGTTCAGATCGATACCGTATTTATTTGTTTTATTTTTCATTTTTTTTGAGTCTACACCTAATTATTTTTTTGAAGATGAAATAATAAAACCTTATATGTTTTTTACAATTTTTTACTGTTGGATTTACACTAACTTTAAACAGTTTTCACCCATATCAATTTTTTTTTTAAGTACACTTTATGATCTCATACAAGGCGGAGTTTTAGGAATTACTTGTTTGTTTTTTTTGTTGTTACATTATTCTCGCAGAAGAAAATTTAATGATTTAATTTCAAATGACTTTAAAGAAACTTGGATTAAATACATACTTGGTTTCACGGCTTACATATTTATTATTTCATTAACAATAATTTTCTTCAGCGAGAATCAGATAGTTATAAAGAATTTAGCTCTCAGTTTTATTTTTAGCATTGCGCTATTCCCTTTATTTTTTTATATAGTTGATAAGCTAAGCTAAAGATTCAGAACTTATAATGAGTAGAGAAGTAAATTTTGAAAAAAAAATTAAAAGAAGAGCTCTTATACTTGGACTCTCAAAAACCTTTTTTACTTTTTTAGTTTTTGGTAAACTTTTTTATTTACAAATTCTTCAAAAATCTAAATACGGAAAATTATCTGACACAAACAGAATAAAATTAAAAATTGTTTATCCAGAAAGGGGAATAATTTTTGATTTATATGATAAACCCATAGCTTCTAATAGGATCGATTATCAATTAAGTATATTTAAAGATAAGAAAAATTTAGTTTATGATTATGTGAAAAAACTTAGAGGTCATATAAATTTTTCTGAAATGGACCTGGAATCAATTAAAAGTAACTCAAATGAACAAGACCTTTCAGACTTCATTACTATTAAAAGAAATTTGAGCTGGAATGAGCTTGAATTTTTTGAATTTATGAAAAATAAATTTCCTTTCTTAATTATTACTAAAGAAAAAGTTAGGAACTATGAAAACGATTTAATATTTTCACATGTACTTGGTTATGTCGGCTTTAAAAAGAATGTTACTAAAAAGAAATTGTCAAACCTTAAAGTTGGAATTGCAGGAGTTGAAAAAAAACTAGACTCAAAGCTCTTGGGTAAAGATGGTTGGATTAAATTCGAGACTGACTCTAAAGGAGCTGTCAAAAAAGAGCTGAATAAAAAATATGCAGTACCTGGTGGGAACATTAAAACAAATCTAATAAGTGAGATACAAAATAAAGCATCTGAAGAAATGCGAGGAATCAGAGGTGCAGTTGTAATGATTAATTGTCAGAATGGGGGTGTAAATTGTTTATACTCATCACCTTCTTTTAATAATAATGAATTTAGCGATGGTGTTAGTTTAAAAAAATGGAATAAATTATTGGCTGACGAATTTAATCCTCTCCTTAATAGGTGTATTGCAGGTCTTTATTCACCTGGATCAACCTACAAATTAGTTACAGCGTTACATGCTATTGAAAATCAAAAATTTAATAAGAATAAAAAGTTTTTATGCTCTGGGCATGTATCTTTTGGAAATAGAAAATTTCATTGTTGGAAGAAAGAAGGTCATGGATATGTAAATTTACATGAAGCTATTGAAAAATCTTGCGATTGTTACTTTTATAACTTAGCTAAAACCGTAAATATAGACGATCTTGCAAAATTTTCAAATTTGTTTTCATATGGACAAAGAACAGGTATTGATATTCCAAATGAGTTAAAAGGCATTATGCCTGATAGAAAATGGAAAATCAAAAATAGAAACGAAAAATGGCAAAAAGGTGAAACCCTAAACACTGTTATTGGTCAAGGATTTATGTTGTCAACTCCCCTTCAAATAACATTGATGACAGCAAGAATTGCAACGGGGAAAAAAATAATACCTACTATTATTACAAATAAAAAAGAGTTTGAAAATTTAAATATTAGTAATGAAAATTTAGAATTTATCAAATCCTCAATGTTTTCAGTTGTAAATAGTAGTACTGGAACGGCATTCAATTCCAAACTACGTGGTAATTATAAAATGGCTGGCAAGACCGGGACTTCGCAAGTAAGAAGAATAAGTTTAGAGGAGAGGGAGGATGGTGTAATCAAAAATGAAGAGTTGAACTATAAACTAAGAGATCATTCAATATTTACATGTTTTGCACCTTTTGACAAACCAAAGTATTCACTTTCAGTAATTGCAGAACATATGGGAAGCGGTTCAAAAGTTGCTGCTCCTATTGCTAAAAGAATAATGGAATTAGCGTTAAACAAATACTAAAAAATGACAGAAATTATAATCAAATTAAAAAACTTAAATTGGCTATTCATTTTTTTGGTATCTTTTTTGTCTTTTGTAGGGCTTGTTATGATTTACAGTGCGACATTTGGTGAAGAATCAAAAATTTTTATTTCTCACATCTATAAAGTTACATTTGGTTTTATTTTAATGATTTTGGTTAGTTTAATTGATGTAGAATTTTGGAAAAAAAACGCATATCTTTTTTACTTTATTGGAATAGTTTTATTGTTGTGGGTAACTTTTTATGGCTACCTTGGAAAGGGAGCAAGAAGATGGATCAATTTTTATGGATTAAATTTTCAACCATCTGAAATAATGAAGATTTTCTTAATAATTTCTTTAGCCAAGTTTTTTGATGAAAAGAAGTTTCAAGAATCAAGAGATTATTTTTTTCTTTTCCTTCCTATATTAATAGTAACAATCCCCTTTCTCTTGGTTCTAATTCAACCAGACCTTGGAACTGCAATGTTAATATTATTTGTAAGTATTGTTATTTTTTTTGTTTCGGGAATTAATTGGAAATTTTTTGCATTATCTGGGTTGCTTTCACTCATAGTTACACCGTATTTATGGGGGGGACTAAAAGAGTATCAGAAACAAAGAATACTAACCTTATTTAATCCTGAAAATGATCCATTAGGATCCGGTTACCATATAATTCAGTCTCAAATAGCAATTGGTTCTGGGGGTACTTTTGGTAAAGGATGGACTAAAGGGACTCAATCTCATTTAGATTTTCTTCCTGAAAAGCACACAGATTTTATATTTTCCATGTTAGGTGAAGAATTTGGATTTTTAGGAACTTTATCTGTAATAGGTTTGATTTGTCTAATAACGTATATCACATACCATATTACCAGTAGTTTCATTCACAATAACTTTAATAGAATTGTAGGATACGGAATTATTACGAATTTTTTCTTTGCTTCACTTATAAACATGTCAATGGTAATTGGAATATTACCAATTGTTGGATTGCCTTTGCCTTTGGTTTCATATGGTGGCTCATCAATGCTGACTTATTTTATTGGATTTGGAATAATTTTGTCTTTAGATCGTGGGTCAAATTATTCATAATTCACCACTTTCAGACAAGACGATTGCAATATTTTTGGTTGATTTCATATTTCTTAAAATTATCAAAATAATTACTAAAAGTGGTACACTCAGAAACATTCCAGCAACTCCCCAAATTTTTCCCATTATAGTTAAGAAAATTATCATTACTAATGGACTTATATTAAGTGTTTTACCCATTAACTTGGGTTCTAAAAAATTTCCGATGTAAATTTGAATAAGTAAAAGAAGAAAAAAAGTTAAAGTAGGTTCAAAAAAATTTAGAAATTGAACGGCTGCAAAAATAAATGGTAAAAGAACGGATAAAAGAGACCCTATAAAAGGAATAAAGTTTAGAAAGAAAGAGAAAATACCAAAAGTAGGAGCTAAATCGTTTTCTAAAAAGAAAAGAATTATGAATGTAAATATTCCAGTTAATAAGCTTGTAATGGTTTTGAGTTGAAAATAAAAAAAAATGTCGTAATTAATTTTGTTAAGAATTTTTATGTTGGAAGAACTCAAAACAGAGTTCAATTTTTTTTTCAAATGATTTTCTTCAAAAATTAAAAATATAATAAAAATTATTACAAAAGCGAAGTTGCCAGCAAATGAAGACAAATTATTCAAGATATTTGAAAAAATTGTTAACATGTCGAATGAACCAAAAAAATCATTCTCTTCCATGAACAAATTGAAAGGTTTTTTCGATAAGTATAATAATATTTTTTCAAAGTTTTCTTGATATACATTTGATCTTTGCAGGACTGTATTAATATTTAATTCTAGAATTATCCATAAAAAATAAGAAAAAATAGAAATTGTGAACAGCATTATAGTCATAGCATTAAATTTACTTAAGCTAACTTTAAATCTTAAGTTAATTGATAAAAGTAATTTATTAGTTACAGACTTTATTATTAAATAAAAAAAAAGTGCTAAAAACAGTGGAAGAAAAATAAATTTTCCAAGGTAAAAAATTAAAAATAAAAATAAAAAAAATAAAAGAATAGAATTAGACTTCATATTTAATTTTTTTTGTAGCCCTCTAAAACTTGTGTCATTTTTGTTGTTCCAAATAAATCTGAATCTGTTTCCTCAATCCTCACACTTTTTATTAAACCAACTCCTTTAGCATACCATTCCTCAGAAAGAATATTAATATCAATTGAACCGATTTCGCTATCACCTATAAATTTAGTATTACCGATACCTCTTATTAAGATACAGTTTCGAAATTTACCTGTTGGTGTAGAAATTATCTCATCTGTTGAAATTATCTCATAATCTATCATAAAGTTGGTTGTAGCTCTGTAATCGTAATAAGGATATCTTTTAAGTATCAAATATGTTTTGCTGTCTACTGACCATTTTTTTCCAATTTTAATTGGTAATGGAAGTACCATTCTTTCGCTATTCTCTTTATTAATATTTTTATCTTTTGAAAAGGCAAAACCACTTCTGAAGATACCATTTTTCTCAAGCTTATAAAAAAATATGGAACCATCCTCACGAAGAAATGGATAGAATGATTCCTTTTTTCCTTCTAACTCTAATTTTTTTTTACCTAATGATAGATTTGTTTTTTTATATACAGTTTTTTTATCAACTTCAGGTTCGATTTCTATTTTATAAGACCAAGATTTAATTTTTCCTAGTGGAAAGTAGGTATGATTATTTTCTGAACATCCAATTAAGATAAAAAGAAATAATATATATTTCATGATTTATTTCTCTGGAAGTAATTGATTTGGCATATCAAAAAAATTTAATTTTGAACTTACAGCAGCAGCTTTCTCTTTTTTTAAAATTGAAGAAATAACATTTTTTTTGTTTTCGTTTATATTTTCGCCCATCTGAGGAACACCGTTTTTTAGACTAACAAGTGCTTTTGAAACTCGTTCGTGAACCTCTTTATTATATTTTAAGCTATGTGATCTTGGGGTACTTAGTCCAGCTAAATCGTCCATATCTGTTATCCATAAGAAGATGGAACCTTCAGAATTTAAAAGTGCATTTGGCTCATATATTTGTGCCGCAACCAACCTGAATCTATCTGGTAAGGGGTCGTTTGAAGGCCAGCCTATCAAATTTTTAAAAGAATCGTAAGTTAAAATATAAAAGAGCGTTGTTAAAACAATCATTGTTGATTTTATCATCCAATGAAAATTGGTTCTTAAATTAAACAACAGTAATAAAAATGCTAGGATAATGTAGCAAATTATGATTAAAAAAATTTCTGAATTCATATTGACCTTTCCTTTAATTTTCAGGAACTAATTTTTTAAATAAATTACCTGAAATAGTTACCTTACCGTTTTGTGTAATATTAAATCTTGTAGCAGTTTTTTCTACACCTTTTTTTTCTAAGTTAATTGTTCCGTAATAAATTACTTCAAGCTGAGGATTAACTTTTTCCACTTTAACGTTTACGTCTACTGGTTGATTAGTCTTAGTTGCATAATAGTGAATATTTACTATGTATTCACCTGGTACAACTGCCCTTATTGTTACAACCTCTTGATTTAGAGGATTTTGAACTTTTTCACCGTTTATTTCAATTGTATCGTTTAAAAGACCCCTGTCATCCCTGTCTAAATGAACAAAACCTGCTTCTTTACCCCTAAACCATATCAGATCACCAGTTGGACTCTGAACATAAGTGTCTACATCATCAGGATTATTATCTTTCCAGCTCACTGTTATTATATATTCGGCCTTTGGATTTATAACACCCGTTTTTGGTATTGGGTTCATGAAAATAATAGCAAGAAACATTAAAAGTGTGAAAGATAATAAGATATTGAAAAGTAAATCAGTGAAAGGGTCAGCCCTTAGTCTTCTTCCTGAATACGACATTATAAACTGTTATCTATACTTACTTCAGAAATTTGGTTTAATACTGAAAATAATTCTTCACATCCACTCTCAAGATTATAATACTGAACAGCTACCATTACGCCAGCCACCAACGCTGATAAAGTAGTATACAAGGCAACACCCATCCCACTACCCATAGTTGTAAGAACTCCCTGAAGGAGAGTAACATCAAAAGTTGTTATGTCTGATAAAGATCCTAACATTATTATGAACCCAATAACTGTTCCTATAAGGCCTAGTTTAAGCATTATATCTGAACAAAACCATCCAAATTCATAAAATCCAACTGTTTTTTTTATATAACTATCTAATATTTGAACGTGAGATGTAGCTCCATTTTTTTTCAAACCTATTAAGTCTTTGAAATAATCTCTAACAATTCCATTGGATATTTCACCTTTTGAGGTAAGAATTAACGATCCCTCAATAATTCTTAACTTAACGTTTTCGTCCAAAAGACTTTTTTTTATAATATGCGCCTTATTAAGTTCATCTGAGATAATAAAAGTATGGTAAAAACAATGCATACTAATCACAAAAAATAGAACTAATATAAAACTAGTAATATAACTTTTATCAGAGCTTAATATTTTAATAATTAATCCTTGATCAAAGATAAAAAAAATAAAAAATGACATCAGGCTGAATTGTAATAGCCATTTTAAAAATAGTTTATGTGCTCTAGTCATATTTTTCTATTTAGGTTAATTTAATATCTAATCAATGTTTCAGTTGGAACATCAATTTTTTTTCTTCCATTAAGAAAATTTAACTCAATTAAAGAAATAAAACAAGAAACTGTTGCTCCCGCTTTGTTTAGAAGTTCACAAGCTGCTCGTGCTGTTCCACCAGTTGCTAAAAGATCGTCAACTACAATTATTTTCTTTGCCTGAAGTTTTAAATTTACTTCTAGAGTGTCTTTTCCATACTCTAAATCATATTCTAAACTAATAACTTGTCCGGGAAGTTTGTTTTTTTTTCTAATCATAACTATTCCTTTATTCAAGTTTAATGCTAAGCAAGATGCAAATATAAATCCTCTCGCATCAATTCCTGCTATTAAGTCATATTCATAGCTTTTGGTGAGAGCTTCAAGATATTTTATAGATGCTTTAAAAGCATCATTGTTAGAGATTAAAGTAGAAATATCATAAAAAAGTATTCCAGGTTCTGGGAAGTCTGGGACTTTACTAATACAAGATTCAATTTCCTCGATTTGCATAATTACAAGATATAAGTTATTAAAATTTCTTAAAAAAGGTGGTAAAACTTGAAAAAATATTGAAATATACCATAAATTTACATTAATATTTGTAAGTAGAGAATATATATAAATATTTCATTTACAACTTAAATGTATGAAATCATCAGATAAAAAGTTAAATTTAGTTAAGTCTTCGTTCAATATAATTGAAAAAAGCGGTTGGAAGTCATTTTCTTTACAAAAACTTTCATATGCAGAAAAAATTCCAATAAATGAAATAAAAATTTTTTTTAAGTCTGAAATAACTATTCTAGACGAATTCTCAAAAATGATTGATATAAAAGTTGAAAAAAGCTTCGATTATGAGGAGTTAACAAACACCTCGGTAAAAGACAATTTATTTGAATTAATTATGCTAAGATTAGAGTATATGCAACCATATAGAAATGCCCTTAAAAGTATTAAAAGTTCTTTTAAGTCTGATCCTCTGGTGGCTAAATCTGTTGCAAAAAACGTAATGAATTCTTTAGATTTTTATTTAGAGCTCACAAATGCATTTAACGATACCTTTTTAGATATCTTTAAGAAAAAATCAATTTTTCTTATTTATAGTTATATTTTTATGATTTGGCTCGAGGACGATTCAGATGAGTTATCAAAAACTATGTCTGAGTTGGATAAGCTACTTACCTTTTCAGAGAAAATTGCACTTGATTTTAAAACATATACTCCATTTTAACCCCTTTGATTGCATCTCTTTGTCTTTTTTTCAAGCTATTTTCGTTAAATCCATCAATTAATTCATGGAATAATTTATACCAATTAAGTTTCGCATCTAAATGCAGAAATACTGATCCTAGTCCAATAGCTGCTCTGTCCATAAAAACAAATTCTCTTGGTGGTTTTACACCTCCAATTTTTTTTAATTCCCTATGAACTTTTGAAGCAGCCTCGGCCCCATAAGTAGAAGAATTTGTATCCTGCATTTTTCTTAATTTATTTTCCATTAAGGGTGAGTAAAGAAATTTTGCCCAAATATTTAAAACATCAATTAAATCTTTTGAAATGTTTTCAAACCCCCAACTTTCATATGCATGTATGGCTAAATCAGTGTCATTGTTTTTAATTGCATGGTACAAGTCGATAACACCTTTAACAAAAGATGGTTTGAAAATTCTTATGCAACCAAAATCTAAAAGATTTATATTTGCATTTTTATCTGAAGAATAATTTCCTAAATGAGGATCCCCATGAATAACACCATATTTATAAAATGGATAGTACCATGCTGTAAACATATTCTTAGCTATTTTTTGTCTAATAGCATGAGGATATTTTTTAAAGTGAAGAAGTTTATTTCCTGGCAAGAAATTCATACTTATTAATCTATTAGTAGAGATTTCCTTATAAACTTTAGGTATTCTTACTTCATTAAATTCATTAAAAATCAGATTGAATAATTGGATGTGTTTTTGTTCTTGTTTATACTCTAACTCTTCTTTAATTCTAACGCTAATTTCTTTTTGAATTTCAGAAGTGTCAATACTTGAATCAATTTTCTTGTAGATTGAAAAGATTAGCTTCAGTTGATTTACATCTGCATCAACAATTGAGTTCATATCAGGGTATTGTAATTTACAAACAACATTTTCTCCTTTATAAACAGCTCTGTGAACTTGACCTAAAGAAGCGGCAGCAAATGGTTCTTTTTCAAAAGAGTCAAAAGAATCAAGCCAATCAAATCCAAGTTCATTTTTCATTCTCCTTTTTACAAAATTCCAACCCATTGGAGGAGCATTTGACTGTAGCTTAGTTAACTCATTTACATATTCTTCTGGTAGTAGGTCAGGAACTGTTGATAAAAGTTGCGCAATTTTCATTATAGGCCCCTTTAAACTTCCTAGAATATTTTTAAGATCCTCAGCATTTTTCTCATGTTCTTTATTTAATAATCTAGTCCCTAAAAACTTCAAAGCAATACTGCCAGCAGACGTTCCTAGGTTGGCGTATCTTGCTACTCTTTTTGAAAATTTATTAATCTCATCCATTAATGATAAGTTAATGAAAAAAAAAAAAAATTAAACGAAAATAATCAATAGAATAAAAATTAATGAAATAAATATATAATTCTTTGAAAGAAATTCCAAAGTTTTTGCCTTGAAGTAGCTTGATAGTTCGAACTGATTATACTTGTCCATACAAAACTTTTGCAATTATCATTCCAAATTATTTTGTTCTATATGTCAGATAATCCACCAAGTTTACGAGTTTTTCTTTCTCTGAAGAATCTGCGAAAATACCCAGACTATCCACTGCCATAGTAGAAAAATATTTTGCTTTTTTCACACAGTCCTGCTTAACATCATATTTTGTCATTAAATCTATTATTTTTAAAAAATCACTATTGTTGGTTCTGTTTTTATTGATAATGAATTCTATTATTTTTTTTTCACTTTTATCACATCTCTTGTAACAAAGTATAAGAGGAAGAGACATTTTGCCTTCTTTTAGATCATTTCCCGAACTTTTGCCAGAGGTTTTAAAGTCTGAAAAATAATCGAGAGAGTCGTCTACAATTTGATATGCCATTCCAAGAAAAGTTCCAAATTCAGCAAGACATTTTTTCTTTTCCGAATTTATTTCACTCACTTCACCACCAATTTGGCATGCAGCAGAGAATAATTCAGCGGTTTTATGATTTATAATATCAAGATACTCAGACTCATTTGTGTGAAGATTTTTTATTGAAACCAATTGTTTAACCTCGCCGTTTGAAATTTTGACTGAAGCCTTTGAAATTATATCTAAACAAGCAATTGATCCTTCGTTTATTAATATTCTGAAAGCTTTACTCAAAAGATAATCTCCTACCAGGATGCTTGATTTGTTATCCCAAATAAAATTGGCTGAAGACTTTCCTCGTCTTTTTTTACTATCATCAACCACATCATCATGTAATAAAGTTGCTGTATGGATAAACTCAATCACCGATGCAAGTTCAATGTGTCTGTTTCCAATATAATTGCATAATTTTGAACACGCGATGGTTAAAAGGGGCCTTATTCTTTTTCCACCTGAACCAATTATGTGATTTGATAAATCCGAGATAAGCGGTTCACTTCCTAAAAGATTATTTAGAATGGATTGATTTATTTTAATTATATCAGGCTCAAGCCATTTCATAAAGATATCAAGGGGGGTATCTTGATTTTTTCTGTTTAAGTTAATGATATTCATTTTGAAGTTTTAAAATTGAAAATATTTTTTTTTTTGATCACAGTGTTTTAAGATATAGTATTCTAAAATCGAATTTTAAATTAATATTTTATAATAAGTTTTTATTATGTTAACTTTCCAAGAAATTATAGATAATCTTAACTCGTATTGGAAGAAGAAAGGTTGTATCCAGATTCAATCATATGATCTGGAAATGGGAGCAGCCACCTTTCATCCATCAACAGTACTCAGAGTAATAGATAAAGAACCTTGGAGTGCTATTTTTCTTCAACCTTGTAGAAGGCCATCTGACGGTAGATATGGAGAAAATCCCAATAGACTTCAACATTATTATCAACTTCAGGTTTTAATTAAACCTAGTCCCAGTGACTCTCAAGAGATGTATTTAGAAAGTTTAAGATCTATAAACATTGATAAGAATTTAAATGACATAAAGTTTATTGAAGATGATTGGGAAAGCCCAACTCTTGGAGCCACAGGACTTGGTTGGGAAGTTCAATGTAATGGAATGGAAATTAGCCAGTTTACTTATTTTCAACAAATTGGGGGGATAGATGTTAATCCTGTGTGTTTAGAGATAACCTACGGTCTTGAGAGAATAGCAACTTTTGTTCAAAATATTGATAGTGTTTATAAAATCAAAGTTAACGATTCCGGTTTAACCTATGGTGACTTGTATTTAGAGAATGAAAAACAAATGTCTTTTTTCAATTTCAAGCTTGCTTCAAAGAACCATTTGTACAATTCATTTAAATATCATGAGGAAAGTGCAAAAACCTTAATCGAAAATAAACTACCAATACCAGCTTATGAACAATGTATAAAAGCAAGTCACTCTTTTAACTTATTAGACTCTCGTGGTTTGGTGTCAGTTTCAGAGAGACAAGCATATATTTTAAGAATAAGATCTCTGGTTCAAAGTTGTTGCAAATTAGTTAAAAAAAATGTCTGACTTTATTCTTGAAATCTATGGAGAAGAAATACCATCTTCAGCACAAAGTTTAATTGAAAATCAATTTGAAAAATTATTTAGTCAGCTTCTCGAAGATAATGAAATTAAATATAAAGATTTACTTACTTTTTCAACTTCTAGAAGAGTTGTAGTCTATGTTAATGGTTTAAATAATTATATAAATTCTAAACAAGTCGAAGTTAGAGGACCGCAAGTAGATGCTAGTCAAATGGCAATTCAGGGTTTTTTAAAGTCGAATAATCTTGAAAATATTAACAAATTAGAAACAAAAGTTATCAAGGACAAGTCTTATTTTGTCTTTAAGAAAAAGACAAAGAAACAAAAAATTTCAGATATTCTAAAAAAAGAAACTCCAAAAATTTTGCAATCTATAAAATGGGTTAAATCAATGAGATGGGGAAACCATAATGATAGGTGGATAAGACCAATTAAAAATATCCTCTGCATTTTTAATAATAAATTATTAAAAATAAAATTTGCTAACCTTGATTCTAATAACTTTACATTTGGAAATTATCACTTTGAAGAAAGAAAATTTCAATATACTAACTATTTAAATTATCGAGAGAAATTAAAAAAAACCTTTGTTATGCTTGAGAGATCAACTAGACAAAAACATATTCTAAACAAAATAGATGCTTTTTGTAAAAAAAATAATCTTAAATTTATCAATGACTCATCTTTATTAAAGCGGATTTCAAATTCCGTTGAATTTCCTAATGTATATTTTGGTTCTTTTGATAATAAATTTTTTAAAATCCCAGAATTTCTTTTGAAAAATATTATGTCAGACAAACAAGATTATTTTATTTTTAAAGAAAAAAATAATAAACTTTCTAACTTTTTTGGATTTGTATCTGGAATCAAGGTTAAAAAACATAATAAACTTATTGAAGGAAACTTAAATGTACTGAAGGCAAGATTTAGTGATGCAGCTTTTTTCATTAATGAAGACAAAAAGAAAGGTTTAATTAAAAGAGTAAATCAATTGAAAGAAATAGTTTTCTATGAGCAAGCAGGATCACTTTATGATAGAGCAAAAAGAATTGAAAATGTTATAAAGTTTATACATGAAAAATTAGGAAAGAAGGATGATCAATATGAGAATTTTTTAATATATGCAAATACTGATTTAGCTTCAGAATTAGTGAAAGAGTTCCCCACTTTACAGGGTAAAGTTGGAGGGTTTTTAGCAAATTTTGAAAATTTCCCAAAAACTGTTTCTCAAGCTTTCTCAGATCAATATGAATACGAGTTTTCTAAGTCATATGATAATCTTTTAACTTTTACTCTTTCAATATCTCAGAAGTTTGATTCTATCCTTGGTTATTTTGTGACAAAAGAAAGCTTAACCGGTGCTGGTGACCCGTTTGGTATCCGCCGATCAACATTATCTATAATTAAGATATGCATAGATAAGAAAATCAACCTAAATTTTTCTGAACTTTTTGATTTTCATAAAAATTTATATCTAGTTCAAAATATAAATTTAAAAATAGAGTTTAGTTTTTTATTTGACTTTTTTCAAAAAAGAATTGTTAATCTTTTTAAGGAAATGGGATTCAGAAATGATATAATACTAGCTTCTATTGACAAAGAGTTTAATCCATATGCAATCATTATAAGAGCTAAGAAAATGACAGAATTGTATAATTCAAAAGATGGAAAAAACTTTCTCAAAGCCTTTAAAAGACTTAATTCTTTAAATGAAAATGTAGAAGATAAAAGTGTTGAAGTTTCTCTGTTAAAAAAAGAAGAAGAAAAAAATTTTTATAATCTAATTGATTATATAAAAAAAAATATTGATGAATCAAAGCATGACTTTATTTTTGAAAATTTTAATTATCTTTATCAATTAAGCGAGACAATCAATAACTTTTTTGACAATGTTATAGTTAATGATGATAACTTAAAAATTAGAACAAATAGAAAAATTCTAGTTAACAAGCTTCATCAAGTTTTAAATGATAATTATAGATTTTCCCTACTTGAAATTTAATGGCCAATAATTTAAAAAAAAAAATTGAACTTTCAAATCTCTTGGAACAAGTCGAGACTAATTTTGATTCAAAAGAAATAATTTCTAAACTTGATAAATTACATTCAAAATCAAAAGCTCATGTTATTGGAATTACAGGATCACCTGGTGTTGGAAAATCTTCATTGATTGATAAATTGGTAAAGCATATCAGAAAGAAGAACAAATCTGTGGGAATTATTGCAATTGATCCTTCGTCAGAAAGGTCAGGGGGAGCTTTATTGGGAGATAGAACTAGACTAATGTTAAATCCCTCTGATAATGACGTATTTGTGAGATCTATGGCGTCAAAAAGTTTTTTAGGAGGAATATCAGAGCTAACTTATCCTTCAATGGTTGTAATGCGAGCAATGTTTGATTTTCTAATTATTGAAACCGTTGGGGTTGGTCAATCAGAAACCTTTATTCAAAACCTCTCAGATTCTGTAATTTTAGGAGTACAACCAGGTAGTGGAGATTCAATACAGTTCATGAAATCTGGAATTTTCGAGATTCCCGATATAGTAGTTGTAACAAAATGCGATATTAAGAATTTATCTGAAATTACATACTCTGACTTATCAGGAAGTAAAGCTTATTTCCAAAATCAAAATGATTGGGAAATAAAAATTATTAAAACCTCATCTGCTCAAAATATTGGTTTTGATAATTTATTTGATGAGTTGAACTTAAGATGGAAGTGGTTGAATGAAAATAAAAGATTAGATAAGTTAAGAATAAATCAGGATATTAATTGGCTTTACAGTTGTATATCAAAAGATTTTGGGGACAAGGGGCTTGAAAGAATAAAAAAGAATGTTTCTTATAAAAACTCACCCTTTTCAAAGCTTAAAGAGTTAAAGAGTAAATTTAATTTTTAAGTGCTTGATCGCAACTCCACCAAATTTTTTCTAACCTAATAGTTGAGTCTCCACTAATTAAATTTTTTTTAAAAAATTCATTTATAAACTTTAAATTAATATAAGCTAAACCTTCTTTATAATTATGACTCGTTATATAACCAACAACTTCCTCATTAAACTTAATTTCCTCACTAATTTTTTTTTTAAAGTTTATTTTAATTTTAAAAAGTTTTTTTTTTATAAGATTTCTGTGTTTCATTCTTGCGGTTATTTCTTGTCCCATGTAGCAACCTTTGGTCCAAGAAATACCGTTTAACTCGTCAAATCTCATCTCTAGCAGAAGAGATTTTTTTTCAATAATATCGTATTTAAAGTCAGGAATTGAATATTTGAGTCTCAAATCGTAATATTCTGAATATGATATTTTCTTAAGATTATACTCATCCAAATTAACTTTATTAGAATTTTCAAATATATAAATTCTTTTAAATAAACTTTTGAATCTAGGGTCCTCAAAACAGAAATAATCATTCTTTAACTGTTTTAAATTTTCTTCGGAATCATTTGAGATTAGAAAAATACTAATGGTTTTTTCTTCTTCGATAAAAACATCTGATCTTAATTTGTAAATTTCGAGTTTTTTCAGGATTTGATCCCTTTGATCTTCATTTAACTCCAATAGAATAAATTCTTTATAAATCGATAAGAAGAAATCTACGATAAATTTTCCTTGAGGAGAGAGGATTGATGAATAAATTGAACTTTTTTTTTTTAAAATCTCTACGTCGTTTGATATGATTCCTTGAATAAAAGAGAATTTATCTTTGCCAAAGATTTTGATTATTGATTTATTTTCAAGTTTATGAAATTCTTTTTTGTTAAACATTATACTAATTTATTAAATTTTTATAATTTAACAATATGAATAAAACTAAAAATATACTCATTATATCATCAAATAGATTAGGTGATTCAATAATGTCGTCTGGACTTCATCAATTCTTTAAAAAAGAAGTCACTAATAAAATTACATTAGTTTGCGGGAAAGTGCCATCAGAGTTGTTTAAGTATTGTAAAAATATCGATCATTTAATTACTTTGAACAAAAGAAAATTTGCTTATCACTGGTTTTTATTATGGTTTAAATTAATTTTTATAAAATGGGAGTACATTATTGATTTAAGAGGTACAGGTATCAGTTTGTTTCTATTTTCAAAATACAAATATGTTTATAAAAAAAAAAATCAAACAAAAAAAAATCACAAAGTTGAAGAGATTACTAAATCTGTTGCTGGTAAAATAATTAATCCGTCAATTAAAATTAATTCTATGTTAAATTTTAAAGATGATAATCTCAGAGAAATTCTAAAATTAAGAGAAAATCATAAATTAATAATGATTGCTCCAACTTCAAATTGGATTGGTAAGACGTGGCCCTCTGAGAGGTTCTTAGAATTAGTTTATATTTTGCACAAACAACCTTATTTCAGAAAATCTTTATTTTTGTTTGTTGGTCCAGCAAATGAGAAACATTTAGTCAGAAATATATTTGAAAAGAAAAGGAATTATATTATAGACTTATTTGGTAAATCTAACCTTATTGAAATATTTAATATAATGAAACACTGTAATTTATTTATAGGAAATGATTCTGGATTAATGCATATGGCTGCCTTAGCAAATATTAAAACATTTGGTCTTTTTGGACCAAGTGATAAATTTAAATACAAACCATGGGGTAAAGGAAATATTGTCATTTCAAGTACAAAGACTCCTCATGAATTGATGGGCTATGAAGGGTTCGATTCGAAAAAATGTGGCTCATTGATGATAGATATAAAAACACAAAAAGTTTTTGAAAATGTTATGAAAAATTTAGTGAATGATAAATGAAAAGATTATCAGTTTTAATTGTAATTAATAATGAAGAAAAACAAATAGAAGAATGTTTAAAATCAGTTAAATTTGCTGATGAGATAGTTGTAATTTTAGATAGGTGTACAGACAACTCAGAAAGAATAGTAAAAAAATATACAAGAAAATTTTTCTGTGGAAAATGGAAAATTGAGGGAAAAAGGAGAAATTTTGGTATAAGTAAATGCTCAGAGGAGTGGATTTTAGAAATCGACGCTGATGAAAGAGTGCCGAAGAAACTTTCAAAAGAAATTTTAGAAACAATCAACTCAAGTGACAGTGATTGGCACACAATTCCAGTGAAAAATTTTCTTGGTAAGAAAGAAATTGTTTATGGATGGGGAGCTTATTTTGGAAAATCTGCTTATTCTGGACTTTTTAAAAGAAACAAAAAAGTCTGGGGAAACCAGAGAGTTCATCCTAAAATAAAATTAGTAGGTAAAGAAGGAAAAAAACTTAAAAACAAACTTCATCATTTCTATTGTAAGAGCGTCTTTGATCTTTTCGTAAAACTAGATTCTTATTCTTCTGCAAAAGCATTAGATCTTGTCAACTACAAAAAAAGTGAATCACTCAATAGAAATGTTAGAAGAATTTTTTCGAGATTTTGGAAATGTTTTTTTTTAAGAAAAGGCTACAAAGAAAAACAAATTGGATTTCTAATAGCACTAGTTGCTTCTCTTTATCCGATATTTTCATATCTCAAATATAAAGAGAAGAATGACTAGGGTTTTATTTATAGATAATGGAGTTGAATTTGATTCACTAGTTTTAAGAGAAAAGCCATTTGGTGGTGCAGAAGTAGCTTTTGTTTCTCTTGTAGAAAGTTTAGCTAAACTTGGATTAAAGGTAACTGTTTATAATAACTGTATTAACGAAGGTTTAATAAACGGTGTTAACTGGAAAAGAATTGGAAAAGAATTGGAATATGAAGATTTTGACGTTTTGGTGGTTAATAGAGGTGATAAATACCTTAATTTCAGAAAAGAATGTAAACAAAGAATTTTTTGGATTCATAATCCTGCTAAATATCTCCTAAAATACAGATATTTATCAAAATTATTTATGCATAAATTCAAAATTATTTTTTCTAGTATATATCATCTAAAATCTTATCCTTGGTGGGCTCCTGCTAAAGCAAGAATTATGATACCATATGGAATTGATGATTATCTTTTTCAAAAAAAAAGAACTAAAAATTTAAATAAAGACGCAATATTTACATCTAATCCTATGAGAGGTTTGGAATGGTTGTTAACCCAATGGGAAGAAAAAATTTTTCCAAATTGTAAAAATTCTAAATTGAATGTTTATTCTGGTTTTGAAACTTATGGATCTTTTGGAAGAAAACATTCAAAAAAGATTAAAGAAATTCTCATAAAAGCAAAATCATTAAAAAATAAAGGAGTAGTTATTCATAAACCAATTGAAAGAAAAAAGCTTTTTAAAAAAATAGAATCATCAAGAGTATTTGTTTATAAAGGTAGTGATGATGAAACATTCTGCATGGCAGTGGCAGAATCCCAAATGCTTGGTGTTCCTTCTGTTGTAGGAAATTATGGATGTTTAAAGGAAAGAGTAATTAATAAAAAAACAGGTTTTGTATGTGAAGATGATAAAGATTTCTGTTTGAATACAATAAATTTACTCAATAACGACAATTTATGGCAAAAAATGAATATTGAGTCGCTAAAGCATAAAAATTATTACAATTGGTCACAAATTGCAAAAAAATGGTTAAAAGTCCTAAAATAAAAATATTAAATATAATTTCTGGTTCTAAATATGGAGGTGCCGAGCTGTTTTTTGAGAGACTCGCTTTATCTTTTGAAAGATGTAACAAAATTGAGCAAAAAATAATAATACGAAACAATAGAAATAGATCGAAAAAATTTATAGATGGAATAAATGGAATAGAGAAAATAAATTTTTTTCATAAATTAAACCCATTTTGTACATTTAAAATTGAAAAGATTATCAGGGAATACAAACCAAATATACTTTTAAGTTGGATGAATAGGGCATCTAGTGTACTTCCTAATATAAAAATTAACAATGAAATAACTGTTGGCAGATTAGGGGGATATTATAAAATTAAAAATTATACAAAATGTGATTATTTAATTACAAATACTTCTGACTTGAAGAAATATGTAATATCCAAAGGATGGGATAAAAATAAGGTTGAATTTATACCTAACTTTGTTTCTCAAAATAAAATAGATAAAACAAAATCAAAAATTAATAAAGATAGAATTATTCTTTGTATGGGTAGATTTCATCCTAATAAGGCTATAGATATTCTTATAAAGGCAATGCCTTTTTTACCTAAATTCAGGTTATTTATTGTTGGAGAGGGTGAATTGAAATCTCAATACGAAATTCTAATTAAAAAATTTGATTTAATGTCAAGAGTTAAAATTTTCGAATGGAGTGATAACATATCAGAATTTTTAAATAAATGCTCTATTCTTGTATGCCCGTCCAGACATGAGCCATTTGGAAATATTGTGATAGAGGGGTGGGCGCATAAAATACCAGTAGTTGTTTCCGATGTTGGTGGTCCAGGTAGAAT
Source organism: uncultured Alphaproteobacteria bacterium (assembly GCA_902617375.1). Taxonomy (GTDB): domain Bacteria; phylum Pseudomonadota; class Alphaproteobacteria; order Methylaequorales; family Methylaequoraceae; genus Methylaequor; species Methylaequor ceniphilum. Next base: position 198,057 of record CACMWI010000002.1, read on the forward strand.
CGTAAAACATAAAATGACTGGAATTAAATTTGAAAAAGATAATACATTTGATTTGGTGAGTAAGATTAAAAATTTGAATTCAGATAAAAAATTAAAAAGAAAAATTGTTATGAATGCTTATAATGTTTACAGAAAAAGTTATTCTGAAGAAGTTATAGTTTCTAATTATTTAAGTTTTTTTAGGAGAATAATAAAATCATGTGCGGAATAGCTGGTTTTTCATATATCAAACCTGATAAAGAAATTTCAAAACGATTTTTTAATTCAGAAAGATATCTCTCTCATAGAGGTCCAGAAAACACAGGATTTTTTAAAAATCCACATTTGGATTTAATTCATACTAGATTGTCTATTGTAGACATAAAAGGAGGCAATCAGCCAATTCAAAATAAGAGATATGTTTTAGTGGCTAATGGTGAAATTTATAATGACCCTGAAATAAGAAAAAAAAATCGAACATATAAATTTGTCACAAATTCTGATTCTGAGTCAATTTTGGCATTATATGAACGTAATGGGATTGATGGATTAAAACTTTTAAGAGGCATGTACGCATTTATAATTTATGATAAAAAACATGACGAAGTGATTGTTGGTAGAGATGAATTTGGTATCAAGCCTCTTTATTTCAGTTTGATGAAAAACGGAATTGCATTTTGTTCAGAAACTAAACCAATTGTTTCATTAAAAAAATCAATTCCTAATATCAATGTTGGGAAATTATTTGAATATATGCAATTGCAATACTCCTCTGGAACCGAAACATTATATGAAGGAATTCAGAGAGTTGCGCCTGGACAAATTCTTGTAATTAAAAGAGGTAAGATAATAAAAAGTTTTCTTAGTTCTTTTACTAGGAAAAAGAAAAGTATTAATCATTCTGAATTAATTGCTTCGTTAGATAAAAGCCTTAGAGAATCTGTGTCAAGTCATCTTAGAAGTGATGTACCTTATTGTATTTTTTTCTCAGGTGGAATTGATTCAATGCTTCTTTTACATTATGTACATCAACTCAAAAAAGAGAATGTTACTGCATATTCAATCTCTTTTGATGAAGATACTTCCAAAAGTTTAGAAAAAATAACTCAAACATATAATGTGGATTTAGTAAAAGTTAAATTTTCTGAGGATGATTTTTGGAATTGGATTTTCTTAGCAGCTGAAAAAATAGATGAGCCAGTTGCCGATTATGCAATTTTACCAACCCTAAAACTAGCTTCAATCGCTTCAAAAAAATATAAAGTTGCTTTAACGGGTGAAGGAGGTGACGAACTGTTTGGAGGATATGGACGTTATAAAAAAAGTCAAAGAGTATTGTTTGGGAAAAAAGATTATTTACCAAAAGGTGCATTTAATGATGTACTTGGTAGTAAAAAGTTTCAAAACTGGGAGTACGAGTTAAAAAATCTTAATAGTTTTTTTTTAAAGAACAAGGTTACTAGACTACAAAGTTTTCAACTTTTTGATTACTATAATTGGTTGCCTAATAATCTTCTTGTAAAATTGGATAGATGCTTAATGACATTTTCGATGGAGGGAAGAACACCATTCATAGATAAAAAATTGTTTAACAAACTTTTTTACATTAGTGATAAAGAGAAAATTTATAATGGTGTAAGTAAATTTTACATAAGGAAGTTTTTAAATTCAAATATACAAAATTATAATTTTTTTAAAAAAAAAAAAGGTTTTACAGTTCCAATACATGAATGGATTCCAAAGAAAATCAATTTTTTACGGGAAATGTTATTGAAACAAGATTTTTTGAAAGAATATTTTTCAAAAGACGAGTTAGTAAAAATTTGCAATGCTACAAGTATAAATAAAAAATTTGTAAAACCTCTTTGGCATATAATATTCTTTACCTCTTGGTATCTTGTAAATATCAAGGGTATTAAGAAAAAAGGTAATTTTTTTGATATTCTAGCGGATTGTAGCTAAGTTATATAAGAAAAGGAGTTTAATTGGATATAATTTTACAGGGTGGAAGTGTTGTCTTACCTAATAACAAAATTGAAGAGTTGGACATTGGGATTTGTGATTCCAAAATTAATGCGATAGGAGATTTAAGTAGAAGTTCATCTCAAAAGATTATCAATATAAAAAACCTGTTAGTTATTCCAGGTGCAATTGATACTCAAGTTCATTTTAGAGAACCTGGATTAACACACAAAGAAGATATTTTTCATGGTACAATGGGTGCTGTTTTAGGTGGTGTAACTTCAATTTTTGAAATGCCAAATACCAAACCACCTACCACAAATATTAAAGAACTTACTAACAAATTTAAAATTGCTGAAAAAAGTGGTTTTTGTAATTTCAGTTTTTTTATAGGTGCTACCAGAGAAAATATAGAGGAAATAAATGAATTAGAGAGTTTCTCAGGTTGTTGCGGTGTAAAGATTTTTATGGGATCCTCTACAGGTGATCTATTAGTAGAAGATGATGAAAGCATAATTAAAATTTTAAAGCGCACAAAAAAAACAGTTGCAGTTCATAGTGAAGATGAATACAGATTAAAACAAAGAAAAAAAGATTTCTTAAATAAAAAAATCTTAGTTTCAGATCATCCTGTTATAAGAGATGTTGAATCAGCTGTAATAAGTACTACTAGGCTTTTAAAAGCTGCAAGAACGTCAAAAAAAAAAATACATGTCCTGCATTTATCAACCGCAGATGAAGTTAATTTGTTAAAATCCAATAAAGATATTGCTACATGCGAAGCAACACCGCAACATTTATTTTTCCATAGCCAAGAATGTTATGAAAGGTTGGGCTCACTTGCACAAATGAACCCTCCCATAAGAGACAAAGGTCACTCAAAGGTTATTTGGCGAGGAGTCCAAACTGGCGTTATTGATGTAATTGGTTCAGATCACGCCCCACACACATTGGAAGAAAAAAGTAAAGAGTATCCTAACTCTCCATCCGGTATGCCAGGAGTTCAAACATTACTTCCAATAATGCTTGATTTTGTTAATAAAAATAAACTTTCAATTTTTGATTTGGTTAGATTGTTATGCACCAATCCTTGTAATATATACAAAGTTTTAAATAAAGGAAGAATTGATATCGGATATGATGCAGATTTAACTGTTATTGACATGAATAAAAAATTTAGAATTACAAATAATTGGATTCAAAGTAAATCAAAGTGGACACCCTACGATAATGTGGTTGTAAAAGGTATGCCTATTTTTACGATTGTGAATGGAAAGTTAGCTATGTCTGAAAATGAAGTTATTCCTGTCCCACAGGGAAAAAAACTTAAATTTGATTATTAATTTCTTTAACCAAAACTATTGAAACACCATGACTCGGTATATTGTATTGATTAACAGTTTTTTTGATTGCAATTTGAATTGCTGTTTCAGAGTCAAATGCTTGGACAATTTCGAAGCTTTTTCCGTAAACAGGAATTTCCAACTCAATCTCAAACCATTTCATTTTTTTTCGCTTTTATTTATTACAATCGAGACCATTGCATCACCAGTAACATTAACACATGTTCTCAACATATCTAAAAATCTATCTACACCCATAACGATAGCGATACCTTCTAATGGTAAGCCAACTTGATTTAAAACCATACCTAACATTATAATACCTACACCAGGTACTCCTGCAGTTCCAATTGAAGCGAGTGTAGCGGTTAATATTATTGAAACATAATCAGTAAAAAATAAATCAACACCGTATAAATTCGCTATAAAAACTGTTGCTACTCCTTGCATAATTGCAGTACCATCCATATTGATTGTTGCTCCCAGCGGAATTGTGAAGGATGCTATATTTTCTCTTACGGAAAATTGATTCTTAACACATTGCAGTGTGATTGGTATTGTTGCACTGCTACTAGATGTTGAAAAAGAGAACAATAATGCTTCTTTAATTCCAAAGAAAAACTTTTTTAAATTTAAATTTCCATAGAATTTAATTGCTGGAAGGTAAACAACTGAAGCATGAAAAAACAGAACAAAAATAACAAGAAGAAAATATTTAATTAATTCAATAATTGAAGATAAGCCTTGTGTTGCGAAAGTTTTAGCAATGAGGCAAAAAATACCTGCAGGAGCAACCAACATTACAAAGGAAAGTACCTTCATAATAATATTATTAAAATCAACAAAAAATTTTTTTAAAGTTTTGCTTTCTTTATTAGATGATAAAGCACCCCCAATTAAAATTGCAAAGAAAATTACTTGTAACATTTCTCCTCTTACTAATGAATCAAAGGGGTTGTTTGGAATTATATTTAATAAAATTTCTAAAAATGATGGAGGATTAGAAACATTTATATTATTTGCTTCAAAGTTAGTGTCTATTTCATTACCTGGTTGGAATAAGTTTGCAAAAAACAGAGAAATTGATATTGCTAAAAAGGTTGTAGTTATATATATGGTTATAGACTTTATGCCAATTCTTCCTAGAGAACTGATATTTTGAAGATTAGCGACACCATTAATCAAAGAAAAAAAAACAATAGGAACAACTAGCATTTTGATCAATTTGAGAAAAACGTCACCACCAAATGAGAGAAATATTACAATTGGGTCTTCGTATAATGAAGGGATGGAAATTATTCCTAATAGCAAACCAAAAATTATTCCTGATACAAAACCAATAAATATTTTTTCTGTTAAACTTTTCTTCATTATGGTGCCCTCTACTGGTTACGCTCCAGTGGCTGAGTCTTACCAAGACCCTGTTTTACTATTAAACTAAGAGGGCTAGAAAAAATGAAGAATTTTTTTTTAAATAATAATTGACTCATCATGTCTAATAGAAAATTATACTTTAACTAAAAGGTTATTTACAAAAGAAATAAATTATAAACTAATTTTTTTGAATGTAATTAAAACTTTTCGAAGAAACTTTGTTCCAATATACATTTAGTCTTGGATCTTCTATATTTAGCTTACCTTTTTTTGTTAATTCACCTTTTTCTGCTTTTGGATAAATTTGATCAGCTAATCGAATTTCGCTCTCTGATAATCTTCTGACAATATGCCTTCTATTAAGCTCTGAGGGATGTTCTACACCAACTGACTCAAGTAACTCTTTAAAGACTAATAATGTATTCTTATGAAAATTAAAAGCTCTTTGAGATCTATCATCAATATCAATTGCTCTATATCTCATTGGATCCATGGTTGCTATCCCTGTCGGACATTCGCCTGTGTGACAAGATCTGCATTGTATGCAACCAATTGAAAACATAAATGGTCTTGCCATATTTATCCAATCTGCTCCTAAAGAACACATATGCGCAATATCGAATGCCGAAACTATTTTTCCTGAAACTCCAATCTTAACTCTTTCTCTGAGATCGGATCCAACTAAAGCATTATCTACAAAAACTATAGCATCTTTAAGTGGTGATCCAAGGTGATCAGTAAACTCTGCCGGTGCTGCTCCTGTACCTCCTTCAGCACCATCAATTGTAATAAAATCAACATATTCTTTTCTTAAAAACATTGTTTTGACAATTGATACTAATTCCCAAGGGTGACCAACACACATCTTAATTCCTACTGGTTTATTGCCAGAAAGTTTTCTAAGTTTTTTAACAAAATCCATTAGCTGATTTGGATTTGAAAATTCTTTATGTTTTGCTGGTGATATACAATCTTTTCCCATTGATATACCCCTCGTTTCAGCAATTTCTTTAGTTACTTTAGGCGCTAAAAGCATCCCCCCGTGGCCAGGTTTTGCACCCTGACTAATTTTTATTTCTATCATTTTAACTTGTTCTTTTTTTGCAATTTTTGAAAAATTTTGTGGGCAAAAATCTCCATTTTTTTTTCTACAACCAAAGTATCCTGATGAAATTTGCCATATGGTATCCCCTCCACCTTTTTCATGATACTTTGACATTGAACCCTCTCCAGTATTATGTGCGAATTTTCCAAGTTTTGCAGCTTTGTTTAATGATGTTATTGCTGGCGGAGAAATTGCTCCGAAGGAAGTGCCTGAAATATTCAGTACAGACATGTTGTATGAATTTTTCCCAATTCCAACTTTTGTTCTAAAGTCACTATTCGAAATTGAGGATGGGGTAATGGAATGATTTAACCAAACGAAATCGTCATCATACATTTTTTCTAATGAACCAAAAGGTCGTACACCGTCAATATTTTTTGATCTTTGATAAACCATACTCCTCTGGTTGCGAGAATATGGAACCTCTTCATCATCGGTTTCCCAGTAATATTGCCTTAGTTCGGGTCTTATACTTTCCAAAAAAAATCTAAACCTACCTAGAAGTGGAAAATTTGATAAGATTGATCTTTTTTTTTGCATGTAATCTCTTAATGAAATAATAAATAACAAAAAACTAAAAAAGAAGATTACAAAAAAACTTGAGTTCAAAAATCCAGCAATACCTGATATTACTGATAATAAAAAAAAGTAAAACAGAAACGAATATCTTCCCCAAATTAAATCGATCATACATTTGAAGATTAACAAATTTTTTTAAAAAAAAAATATTTTTTTAAAAGTCAATTTTATAAAATTAATATTTGGTTATATTTGTGTTTTATATTTTAGATTAAGTGTTGTATAAGTATAAACAATCAAACTCATAATATTATATTTTTATCGAAAGTTCTAATAAATGAATGAACTGAAAATACAAAAAGAATTAAGAGAATTCGCTAAGAAAAGAGACTGGGAAAAGTTTCATAACCTTAAAAATATTGCAATATCAATAAATTTAGAATCGTCAGAACTTCTAGAAATCTTTCAGTGGGAAAATGAAAATTCTAATTTTTGGTTTAAGAAAAAAACAAAAAGTCTTATTGAGGAAGAAGTTGCAGACGTTATGTTATATTTACTAAGATTCGTGGATATTGCAAAAATTGATTTAGAGAAGGTATGTATTGAAAAAATAAATAAAAATAAAAGAAAGTACCCTATTAGTTTATCCAAAGGAATATCAACAAAATACAATAAATTAAAAAGATAGTTTCAAAAGAGTGTTAGATGAAGAAGAATAAGAACAAATTTGAAAAACTGTCTGCTGCTTTAAGAAAAAATTTAATAAAAAGAAAGGAGAAAAAAAATGGGGATAATGCCTGATTCTTGGATAAAGAAAATGGCAGAAGAAAAAGGAATGATTAATCCATTTATAGATAAATTGGAAAAAAAAAATGTCCTATCTTACGGTCTTTCTTCTTATGGATACGATGCTAGAGTTTCTAAGAATTTTAAAATTTTTACTAACGTTAATTCCGCAACCGTTGATCCAAAAAGTTTTTCAGAATCAAGCTTTGTTGATAGAAATGTTGACGCTTGTATTATACCGCCAAATAGTTTTGCGCTAGCGCAAACTATTGAATATTTTAAAATTCCAAAAGAAACTCTCGTTATATGTGTTGGCAAATCAACTTATGCAAGGTGTGGAATAATTGTAAATGTAACACCTCTTGAACCTGAATGGGAAGGTCATGTAACATTAGAGTTTTCTAATACAACTCCACTACCTGCCAAAATATACGCAAATGAAGGTGCAGCTCAATTTTTATTTTTTAGAGGAGAAAATGTTTGCGATTTGTCATATGCAGACAGAAAAGGAAAGTATATGTTTCAAGAGGGCGTTACTCTTCCGAAATTATAAAATGGATAAAATAGAAATAACTGGAGGAAAATCCCTTACTGGAAAAATAAGAATTAGCGGATCTAAAAACTCTGCACTTCCAATTTTAGCTGCTTCTTTATTAACTGAAGAGAAAATTTCAGTTTCCAATATTCCGAATCTATCTGATATCTTTTCAATGCTGGATTTATTGAAGTCGTTGAATGTAAAAATAAAAAAAAGCAAAGATAAAATTGATTTAACATCTTCAACTCCCAGATCACTCTTAGCTCATTATGATTTAGTTAGAAAAATGAGAGCATCCTTTTTAATATTAGGTCCATTATTAGCTAGATATGGTGAAGCTAAAGTTTCTCTTCCTGGAGGTTGCGCTATTGGGAACAGGCCAGTAAATTTGCATTTGGAAGGCCTAGAAAAAATGGGAGTTAATTTTAAAATTGAAGATGGCTATGTAACTGGTTTTATAGATGGGAGATTGAAAGGTGCAACTATTAATTTAAATAAAATTTCTGTTGGTGCAACTGAAAATCTTATTATGGCAGCTACATTGGCCGAAGGAAGAACTATCATCACTAATGCTGCTCAAGAACCTGAAATATCAGATTTATCAAAATTCCTTATTAGAATGGGAGCCCATATAAAAGGGTTTGGCACAAAAAAAATTTTAATTGATGGAGTAAAAAAACTTAAAAGTTGTTCTTATGAAATTATGCCTGACAGAATTGAATCAGGCACTTATATATTGTGCGTCTTTGGCTGTGGAGGAATGGTTAAACTAGAGAATGTCAATAACGAAATCTGTAATCATTTGATTAAAATTTTTAGGCAATTAAAGTCACTTCAACTAAAAAAAATTGATAATGGTAAAAATTTGCTGATAAAAAAAAACAAAAAAAAAGTAGAACTTTCCTTGATAGTTAGAACAAAAGAATATCCTGGGTTTCCAACAGATCTGCAGGCTCAATTAACTTCTTCATTGCTAAAAACAAAAGGTCGCTCAGAAATTATTGAAAATATTTTTGAAAATAGGTTTATGCATATTGGTGAATTAATTAGAATGGGAGCTAATATAAAGCAAATTGGTTCAAAGGTTATTGTGAAGAAATGTAAAAAACTTAGAGGAGCAGAGGTAATGGCAACAGATCTAAGAGCTTCATCATGTCTAGTAATAGCAGCCTTAATGGCTGATGGTAAAACAACAATTAATAGAGTGTATCATTTAGACAGAGGATATGAAAACTTGGAAAAAAAATTAAAAAAGTGTGGTGCACAAATAAAAAGGATGAAGTCTTGAGAGATATTATTATAGCTATTCCAAAAGGAAGAATCTTAAATGAGCTTATCCCTCTTTTAAAAAAAGTTGACATTGAACCAGAGCAAGAATTTTTTGATGATAAAAGTAGGAAACTTATGTTTCGTACAAATAAAAAAAACTTATCTATAATAAAAGTTAGAGCGTTTGATGTTGCAACGTTTGTAGCATTAGGTGCGGCACAAATAGGGATAGCAGGGGATGATGTGCTTAATGAATTTGATTACGACGAAATTTACAAAGTTTTAGATTTAGGAATTGGAAAATGTAGATTGTCAGTAGCAAAAAAAATTAATGTAAATAAAGAAAACTTCCAAAGTAATGGTCACATCATGGTTGCTACAAAATATAAAAATACAGTAATCAATTTTTTTGCTAATAAGGGTGTTAGAGCTGAATGCATCAAATTAAATGGAGCAATCGAACTTGCACCAAGATTAGGAATTTGTTCGACAATTGTGGATTTGGTCTCAACAGGTAGAACCTTGCAAGAAAACAATTTGAGAGAATCTGATGTCTTACTTGAGATCACCTCTAAATTAATTGTAAATAAAATTTCTTACAAAATAATGAATTCAGAAATTTCAAGAATAATAACTAAATTTTCAAGGATAATTAATGGTTAAAATATTAAATACCAAACAAAGTGATTTTAAAATTAAATTTGATGATTTGCTCAAGAAACGTGATAAGGACGATGAAAAAATAGATAAAATTGTTTCAAAGATTATCTATGATGTTCGCATAAATTCTGATAATGCTTTGCTAAGGTTAACAAATAAACTCGATAAATCTAATTTTAAAAAGATTAAAGATTTGATTGTTAGAAACTCTGAATTTGAAAAATGTTTTCAAGATCTTTCGTCTAGTACAAAAGCTTCTCTAAATAAAGCTATAAGTAGGATTAAGTCATATCATAAAAAACAGATGCCCAAGAACTCAATGTATAAAGATAAGGAGGGTGTGGTTCTTGGGGGGATTTGGAATCCGATGGAATCAGTAGGTCTTTACGTTCCAGGAGGTAAAGCGGCATATCCGTCTTCTTTGATAATGAACGCGGTACCCGCTATTGTTGCTGGAGTTAAAAGAATAGTTGTTACAGTTCCTGCTGTAAATGGCGAAATTAATTCCATAGTTATAGCTTGCTGTAAACTTTTAGGAATAAAAGAAGTTTATAAAATTGGGGGTGCACAAGCAATTTCAGCTTTAGCTTTAGGCACTAAAACAATTAAAAAGGTAGATAAAATTTTTGGTCCAGGGAATGCTTATGTTGCTTCTGCCAAAAAACAATTTTTTGGTACTGTCGGAATCGACATGATTGCCGGACCATCAGAGGTATTGGTTGTTGCTGATTCAAAAAATAACCCTGATCATATAGCCATAGATTTGCTAGCTCAAGCCGAGCATGATGAATTAGCCCAATCAATATTAATTACTGATGACAAAAATTTTTCTGACAAAGTAATTAAAAGTATTAATAATTTTCTTAAGAAGTTAGAGAGAAGAAAGATTGCGAGGTCAAGTTGGAACAATTTTGGAGCAGTTATTATTTGTGATGATCTAAATAAATCAATTGAATTAATAAATAAGATTGCGCCTGAACACTTAGAAATTGCAGTTGAAAAACCAAAAAGATTTCTAAAAAAAATAAGGAATGCCGGTGCCATCTTTCTAGGACGTTTCACACCAGAGGCAGTAGGTGATTATGTTGCCGGTCCTAATCATGTTTTACCCACAGATAGAACTGCTAAATTTTCTTCTGGATTAAATTTACTGGATTATTTAAAGAGATCGTCTGTAGTTGAATGTAACAAAAGAAATTTAAGCAGAATAGGAAAAGATGCAATTAATCTTGCATATGAAGAGGGTTTACAAGCTCATGCTTTATCAATAGAATGCAGAATAATTAAATAATCACTTGTATGGCTAAAGACGAATTAATGGAATTTACAGGAACAGTTAAAGAACTGTTACCAAATGCTATGTTTAGAGTCTTACTTGATAATAATCACGAAATAATTGCTCACACAGCTGGAAAAATGAGGAAATTTAGGATCAGAGTACTTGCAGGTGATCGTGTAACAGTAGAAATGACCCCTTATGATCTAACAAAGGGAAGAATCACATTTAGACACAAATAATTTTTTGATAGAGAGTCGTAAAATAATTCTAGCTTCTCAATCTAAGAGAAGGTTAGAACTGCTTAATCTCTTAGGATTGAAGAATATTATATGTGAAAATCACAAGATTGATGAAGAAGATTTTAATTGGAAAAAACCCTATGCAAAATCAGTCTTAGATCTATCAGAACTTAAAGCTCGCTCCATAAAAACAAAAAATAATGAAAATTCAGTTGTTATTGCAGGTGATACTATAGTGACACGTGCAGGAAAAATTTTTCATAAAACAAACTCTATGCGTCAGATAAAAAGTTATTTACAAACTCTTTCAGGAAGAAAACATTTTGTATATGGTGGTTTGTGTGTTTTGTCAACCTCTGGAAAAGTTTTCAAAAAACTTTCAAAAACGGAAGTTTATTTTAATAAAATTTTAGACAACGAAATTACTAAACAAGTTCTAGAAGACGGCTTAGGCAAAGCTGGCGGATATGCACTTCAAAATTTTGGTTCGCGATTTGTAAAAAAAATTCGTGGTTGCTATACAAACGTTATTGGAATATCAATTCCAGAGTTATATAAAATATTAAAAAATCCAGAGTTATAATTTTTGTTTATAAAAATGTATTATAATGCTAAACAATCTTATTATTTAATTTATTATTTTGCCCAGGTAGCTCAGTTGGTAGAGCAAGCGACTGAAAATCGCTGTGTCGGTGGTTCAATTCCTCCCCTGGGCACCACTATTTATGCTAAACAGTAAATATCTTATAATCTTATTACTTATATTAATTCAGTCTTGTGACTTTAGTCAAAAAGATTATTTCCCCTCAGCCTATGGGCTAAAGTGGGTTTACTCAGTTGTAATTAAATCGTCGTACACTGGTAAAAGTAGTAATAAAAGAGTCATGATAACAAATTTTCATCAGTCAAAAAAAAATAAAGTTGAGGAATTCTCAAAACTTTATTCAGATGGTAGTTATTATTCATATGAAATTAAAGATGGAAAAGTTGAAAGGACTTCAGTAATACTTACTTTTTCAGATGGTATTGACGAACCTGTTAAAAAAATCATTTATCCAGATCTTAATTTCAAACAGAAAGAATGGAAAGTTAAAGAACAACTATTTTTAGTAAGAGGTTTTCAACCCCCATTATTAAATGTTAAGCCAAGGTCACAATTGGAGATGAATTATAAAATAAAAAAAAGACACAAAAAAGTAAGATTTAATAAGAAAACATATGAAGATTGCATTGAGATTGAGGGAATAGGGACCACGAAATTTATTGGAGATACACGATCTGGTCCTATAAATGTAGAAGTTAAGAATAATGAAATTCTTTGTAATAATATTGGACTAATTCAACAGGTTCGTAGTGAAAATACGAATGCATCAGCTTTTGGTAATATGACTTTAACCAAAAACTTGATGAGTTTTAAATAAATGAGTTCTGTATCTTTTATAATACCTGTATACAACAAATCCTCTTTTTTAAAATATGTAATCAAATGTCTCAAAAATCAGTCAGGAGACTTTGAACGTGAATTTATTTTTATTGATGACGGATCAACTGATAATTCATATGAAATAATTTCATCGTTAACAAAAGATTTAGAGAATACAAGAATTTTGAGACAAAAAAATTTGGGATCTGCTAATGCTACAAATAAAGGAATAAATAGTGCTCGAATGAAATATTTGAAATTTCTTGATGCAGACGATGTTATTTTGAGTGAAACAACCGATGCTCTATTAAATATTCTTGAAACTAACACAGATTTGGTATTAGTTTATGGTCTTCAAAGAAAAGTAAAAAATTTAAATGACATAAATATTTTTGAAAATTTTGATAAAAGAAACTTTACAGTCGTTCATAATCCTATCAAACAGGCAATGAGAAATTCAATGTTCAATCCATCACAATTTTTGGCCAGAACAGAATTGTGTAAAAAAGTAGGTGGTTGCGATGAGAGAATAAAATTTAGTCAAGAATATTCTCTTACACTTAAACTTTCAATTTTAGGAAAGTTTGCTAAGCTAAATTTTCCAACAGCTATACTCCCATTAGTCGTACCTGGACAAATTTCTGAGAAAAAAAACAATCAAATATATAGGGTTTCAAAAGCCTTGGAACTTTTTCTTGAAGACAACCCTAAATTAGAAAGTAAATATAAACTTTATGCACAAAGAAGGTTAACAGCGAGAGCCTGGAGATTTGCAAAAAGATTTAAAAACTCTAGTTTTTTTTCGAAATGGTTTCTGTTGTATCTTAAAGGATTTTTTTATTATAATTCAAATGTTTTGGAAAACTGCAAAAAAGCAAATGAAATTTATAATGATTTCTTAGATTAAAAAACTTTCCCAGGATTTAGAATGTTTTGAGGGTCAAATATTTTTTTTATATCTCTCATTTTGTTCATTTCAAATACTTCTTTATTCCTTTTTAACTCTGCTTTCCTGAGTTGGCCGATTCCGTGTTCAGCACTGATTGCTCCACCAAAAGTCTTAACATTATCAAAAACTATTTTGTTTATAGAGTTACATATTGACTTTCTTGATAAATTTTGTTGTTCATTAATTGAAACGTTGAAATGTAAATTATTATCTCCCAAGTGACCAAAATTAATTATTTTGGAACCATTTAAATATTCTTTAATGCATTTTGTAGTTTTTTTTATAAACTCTGAAATATTAGTTAGGGGAATTGAAATATCATGTGGAATTATAAAATCCTCCTTTCTCTCAGCGAGCGGAATAGATTCCCTGTAATTCCATAGTTTCTTGTTTTCATTATCGGACTTAGATAAAATTAAATCATCAGTATCTAGATCTTTTAAATCAATTTTTGCAAAAATAAAGTCGTTAAAGTTATTTATATTATTAAAGTTTGAAAATTCAACAAGACAGTAACATTGATTCTTCTTTAAATTAATAACTTTACATTCATGCTTTTCCAAAACTTCAATTGATTCTTTATTCATAAATTCAAAACTTGTTATTAAATCTTTAAATTTGTTATTAATATATTTATAAAAATTTAAAACTTTTGAAAAATTTTTAAATGAGGCCCAAAGAACTGTTTTTTCTTTAGGTAACGGAAACAATTGGACAGTTGCTGCAGTAACAATTCCCAGTGTTCCCTCTGATCCAATTAAAAGATGTTTTAAATCAAGACCAGTATTATTTTTTTTAACATTTTTAAGAGAGCTATAAATTCTTCCATCAGGAAGAACGGCTTCTATTCCTAAAATATTTTGTCTTATTGTTCCATATTTTATTACATTCAATCCCCCAGCATTTGTAGCAATATTTCCTCCTATTTGGCAACTTCCTCTTGAACCCATAGATAAAGGAAATTCAAGATTATACTTTTCTAATTTATTTTTAATAATATCTAAGATGCACCCCCCTTCTAGTGTTACAGAGTTTCCAATTAGATCAATGTCTCTAATTTTATTTAAATTGGATAAATTAATTATTATTTCATTTCCCCTTTTTCTTGGGACCGCCCCCCCAACCAATCCAGTATTTCCTCCTTGCGGTACAACAGCAATAGCTTTTTTTTGACAGAAATTTAAAATTTCTGAGATCTTTTTTACAGATCTCGGAAAAATTATCAACTGAGATTTGCCTTCGTATTTTCCTCTCCAATCAATGCAATGTTTTTTTAAAACTTTAGACTCAGTTGAATACTCAGAGGGATGAAGTTTTTTTATAAGTTTTATAAGGTTGTCTTTTTTCATTTACAATGCTGCTCTCTTTAGTCTTTCATTAATTGTTTTACCAATACCTTTATTTGGAATAGGAGCAACAACAATTCTTTGTTTTGAACATTTGTCTAACTTTCTTAGAAAATAAAATAAGTTGAACGCGGCTTCTTTTAAATTAGAAGATTCTGAAAGATTCAATGTGGGTTGATGTGAGATTACTTTTTTATTACCAAAATCAAGAAAGGCATCATCCGAATTTGGTTTATCAATATTTAATTTTAGTGGAGTTTTTGGAGCATAGTGTTTCATCATTTGTCCAGGCGAATTTGGGCGCAAAATTTTTTTATAATTGAAATTTAAGTTTTTGACTTTTTTGCCTAACTTTTTTCTTATTGTTTTGTAATCTATCACACCTAATCTTTTTATCTCGTAAGGATTGGTTGTCATATCTAAAATAGTCGACTCAACTCCGTGTTCGGTTCTTCCTGAATCAATAATCAAATCAACTTTTTCACCAAATGAATCAACTACATGATCAGCGTCTGTAGCAGAGATATAACCACTTTCGTTTGCACTAGGAGCAGCAATTGGTTTGTTAAGTTTATTAATTAATTTTAAAACAAATTTTGAGGAAGGAATTCTGATAGCAATGGTATCAAGTCCGGAAACGGCAAAGTCGTGAACTAGATTATTTTTTCTTCTATTTAAAATTAATGTTACAGGACCTGGCCAGAATTCTTTCATTATTTCTCTTGAATCATTGTTTATAATAGAAATTTTTTCTGCTAAGTCAATTGAGTCAACATGAATGATTAATGGATTAAATAATGGTCTTTGCTTAAGACCATAGACTTTTTGAATTGCCGTTTTACTACTTGATTCGCAAGCTAGCCCGTAAACAGTCTCAGTTTTAATAGCAACTAATTTTTCATTTTTAAGGAATAAAACTGCTTTTTTGAGTGAATCTTCAGACTCTTTTAAAACATTTTTTATCATTGAGCTAATATATGAAAAAATAAAATAACTTTAAAGCCTATATTATATATTACTAAATTTAATAACAATTCACTTACATTTAACGATTTAATGTGGATACTAAAAAAATGGATCCTAGATTTCATAAATATTTATATTTGATAGCAATTTGTGCTTTGATAATCGCTATTCTAACCATTTATAAGGGGTTAAACGAAATTAATCTTTTTTTTACTGAAAGAATTAAAATTTAATAACTCTTAATACTTCATCAAAATCATCTATAACATAATCTGGCTTGATTGACTTTTCTAAATTTCCGTAACCATACGTTACGTAGATTGATTTCATACCTAAAGTCTTTGCAGGTATAATATCATTACTACTATCTCCAATCATAATTGCTTTTTCAGGTGCAATATTACATTCACTTAAACAATGTTCCAACATTTCTGTATCTGGCTTAAGTTTGATTTTTGGATTAGAACCTAACACACAGTCAAAAAAATCTTTAATTTTAAAATCCATAAGAATCTTCTCAGTAATAAATTGTTTTTTATTAGTACAGAGAGCAATCTTGAATTTTGATTTTAGCTGTCTTAGAGTATTGAAAACATTTGGATATAAAAATGATCTGTTGCTACAATTCTCAAAGTAAAATTCTAAAAATTCTTCTATTAATGAATCCATGTTGGGGGGGGGGGTAAGTTTCAGGTTTTGATAAGCCCGGATAATCATTGCTTTAGCTCCACCACCTACTAATGAACCAATAATTCCTCTTTCAATGGGTTTTATATTTTGATTTCTTAAAACAAAATTTAAAGAATCAATAAGATCAGGCCCACTATTTATAATTGTACCATCTAAGTCAATTAGTATGCATTTTATTTTTTTATTCATAAAAAGAATTTTCTCTGTAAAAAAAATGTTATAATATTAATTTAATTTTTAAATTCAAGTTTACTTAATGTCTTTATCTATAATTGTTTTAGCAGCAGGAAAAGGTTCAAGAATGCTATCCGCAAAACCAAAAGTTTTGCATGAGGTTGGAAATTATCCGATGCTCTTTCATATTTTAGATTCAATAAATTCTTTTAAAGATGCCAAGGTAAAAGTTGTAATTTCAAGTTCATTTTCACGATTTAAAAGTGAAATAAAAAGTAAATATAGAAAAATTACTTTTTCAACACAGATCAAACAAAATGGTACAGCAGATGCTGTAACTTCTTCATTAGATGAAAGTACAAAGAATTCTAATACCACCCTAGTTTTATGTGGAGACACACCATTAATTTCACAAAAGACATTAAAAAAATCTTTGAAAAAATTTCATAATGAAAATCTAGATTTATGTGTTATTTCAATGATCCCAGATAATGAGACGAATTCTTATGGAAAATTAAAATTTGAAAATAAAAAATTAATTGGGATAGTTGAAAACAGTGAAATTACAAACGATAAACAATCTAATATATGTAATTCTGGAATAATGATTTTTAAAACCAAAAGACTTATTGAAAACTTAAAATTAATTAAAAATAAAAACAAAAAAAAAGAGTATTTTTTAACAGATTTAGTTGAAATTTTTAAAAAAAAAAATCTTTCAATCGATCACTTTTCTTGTGATTTTACCGAGACATTAGGTGTCAATTGTATGAAGGATCTAGCAAGAGTAAATTTTGAATTTCAGAAGATAAAAAGAAATTACCATTTATCTAAAGGTGTTCAAATGGTGGCCCCTGAAACAATTTTTTTTAGTTACGATACTCAAATTGGTAAAGATGTTATCATCCAACCAAATGTTTATTTTGGCTTGGAAGTAAAAATCAAAGATCGGGTGACTTTGAGAAGTTTTAGTTATCTTGACAATGTAATTGTTTCTAATGACACTGTTATCGGTCCATATGCAAGAATCAGAGACGGTGTTGAAATTAAAGAAAACTCTAGAATTGGAAATTTTGTCGAAATAAAGAAATCGAAAGTTGACAAGAATGTAAAAATTTCTCATCTTTCGTACGTCGGAGATTCAATTATTAATAGTGATAGTAATATTGGTGCTGGTGCAATTACTTGCAACTATGATGGTTTTAGAAAGAATAAAACCATAATCGGTAAAAACTGTTTTATTGGGTCTAATACCTCTTTAGTTGCTCCGTTAAATATAAAGAAAGGATCTGTAGTTGGAGCTGGAACTGTTGTTAATAAAGATGTTCCTATAGAAACTGTTGTCTATCGAAAATCTGAATTAATCAAAAAAAATAAAAAAAAATAATGTGTGGAATCTTTGGTATTTTCTCTAATAATCAAGTAATTAATCCAATTTTAACGGGACTCTCTAAGCTTGAATATCGAGGGTATGATTCATCTGGTATCTCAGTTCTGAATAATAGTAACTCGATCATAACTATAAGAGCTAAAGGTAAGTTAGAGAATCTCAATAAAAAAATAAAAACTAATGAACTCTTTGGAAATATTGGAATTGGTCATACAAGATGGGCTACTCATGGTGTGCCATCTACAAATAATGCTCATCCCCATGTTTCTGAAAATGTTTCGATTGTTCATAATGGAATAATTGAAAATTACTCACAACTTAAGAAAATGTTGAAAAATAAAGGATTTATTTTTAAATCTCAAACTGATAGTGAAGTCATAGCTCATTTGCTAAGTTATGAGTTGAGACTAAACACTCCAAGGAATGCAATAAAAAATACTTTACAATACTTAGAGGGTGCATTTGCTATAGCTATACTTTTTAAAAACTTTAATTTATTAGCAGGGGCAAGGCGAGGAAGTCCATTAGCACTTGGTTTATCTGATGAAACTACTTATTTAGGATCTGATTCACTAGCTTTAGCGCCTTTTACTCAAAAGATTATATTTATGGATGAAGGAGATAGCGTTGTCATTGAGAAAGATAAATTTGAAATTTATAATAAAGAATTTAAGAAAGTTAAGAGAAATATAACATTATCTTCGTTCACAGGATCAAATCTTGATAAAGGGAATTTTGATCATTACATGCAAAAAGAAATTTTTGAACAACCACTTATTATTGGAGACTCTTTATCACGATTTCTTGATCCTATAAAAAAAAAGATAAATATTCTTGATTTAAAGGTTAATTGGAAACAAATTTCAAAAATAGATTTTATTGCATGTGGAACGTCTTATTTTGCATGCCAAACTGCAACTTATTGGTTTGAAAAATATTTAAATTTGAATGCAAATTCTTATCTCGCATCCGAATTTAGATACAAAACGTACGTTAAATCAAAGAATACACTTTCCATATTTGTTTCACAATCTGGTGAAACTGCAGATACGCTGGCGGCTTTAAAATTTGCAAAGAAAAACGACAGTAAAATATTTAGTATAGTCAACAATTCAGAGAGTAGTATTGCAAGAGAATCTCACAATTTCATAACTATTGAAGCGGGTCCAGAAATTGGTGTTGCATCAACTAAAGCTTTCACTGCACAACTAAGTGTTTTAGCGTGCTTATGTTTAATAGCTGGAAGAGAGAGAAAAACGATTAATAATTCCAATGAGCAAAGATTGACTGAAAAACTTTTGGAAATTCCTTCAAATATGTCATCTGTTTTTAATTTAGTAGGACAAGTCAAGAAATTAAGTAAGCAAATAGTAAATGCAAAAAGTGTTTTATTCTTAGGAAGAGGCCATTTATTTCCAATTGCACTAGAGGGTGCATTAAAATTAAAAGAAATTTCTTACATTCATGCTGAGGGATACGCGTCTGGCGAAATGAAACACGGTCCAATTGCACTGGTTGATGATAAAGTTCCTGTAATTGTATTAGCACCTAAAGATACTTTATTTGAAAAAAATATTTCTAATATGCAAGAAATTTTAGCACGCGGAGGAAAAGTCATATTAATAACTGATGCAAACGGCGACAAAGAGATCGATGATAAAAATCTTAAGAGATTAGTTTTAAAAAATCTTCATGAGTTTGTTCAACCAATTATTTTTACATTACCAGTGCAACTATTGTCTTATTATGTTGGAGTTTTGAAAGGTACCGATGTTGATCAACCAAGAAATTTAGCTAAATCAGTAACTGTGGAATGAGTTTCAATTGTCTGTATAAAAATAAAAACATCACAAAACTTACTCTCAAAATTCACTATAGGATATCAAACATAAAACTTAACCCGTATCCATACTCTGAATACCAAAAAAAGTTAATTGATAAGATTATCTTCTTAAGAAAATGTGGTCATACTTACAAAATGATAAGTCAATATTTTAATCAGATTAATCTACTGAGTTACAGAGGAAAAAAGTTTTCTCCAAGTTTAGTGTTTGAGTTAATAAAGAAATATAATAAACATTTAGAAAAGAATAATAGTAAGTTAGGTGAAATAATAAGTAGTGAGTTGGTTTATGAGTAGTTTTACAAAAGTTATTTTAATCGATATTCTTATATTTGGATCGTTATGGATTTTTGTATGAAAAAACTATTATTGATATTGATTTGTTTGTTTGTCTCTTTTGAAGTGAAGTCAAAAGATAAAAAATCAATAACAAAACTTATTGATTATGAAAAGTGTATGAAAGAATTAGAAGATAATGATACCAAAATAGTAAACTCAACAATCAATAGGAAATCAGGTGACCTTCATTTGTATTTTTATAATGATGACAAAATGTATAAGTTACATTTGACAGGTAACGAGGGTACTTGTTTAGTTTATAAAAAATGAAAGGTAATTTAGGAAATCCTCTGAATATTAATTCAGAGGATTTATAAGGAAAGGATTTATATTTAATAAAAAAAATTGTTTAAATTTTATGACACATAAGTGATAATTTCTTTGAAGTTAAATAATCCTCTTGGGATTTATCCACCATGATGTTTCTTTTTTATTTTTTTTAGAACCTTAATAAAGAGTTTGGTTTAGGATCATATTTAGGATCATCAGTCCAATCCTTTACCTGTTCTTCTTCACATGAAGTAACTAAAACCATGAATAGTACAACAATAATTTTATTCATTGAAACCTTTATTAATAATTATATTATAAAACTTTTGTGTATATTTTATGACAAATATTGATAAGAAGTGAGTAATGAAAATAGATGATCAACCTAGAAGTTTGACTAAAAAGATTACTGTGGAATGAGTTCGTATCGTAGGTATACTTTTTCTAAAAACACATCAATCAAACTTAAAATCAACTATAAAATTACAAAGATAAAACTCAACCGTTATCCATATTCTCAATATCAAAAAAAGTTAATTGATAAGATTATCTTCCTAAGAGAATGTGGTCATACTTATAAAATGATAAGTCAATATTTTAATCAGATTAATATACTGAGTTATAGAGGAAAAAGGTTTTCTCCAAGTTTAGTATTTGAGTTAGTAAAGAAATATAATAGACATTTAGAAAAGAATAAAAGTAAGTTAGGTGAAATAATAAGTGGTGAGTTGGTTTATGAGTAGTTTTACAAAAGTGATTTTAATAGATATTCTTATATTTGGTACTTTATGGATCTTTTTTAAATGAGAATAAATGGAAGAAGAATATTCATCTTATGATTGGTTTTATTTTGAAGACTTAATTTGTAATCTTCCTTTAGTTTGTAACGAGGGAGACCCTAACATAATTGGACTTATTTTGATTATGTTATCAATGGTGTCTTCTTTGGTTTTTGTATTTTTATGTATTGGTGGTATTTTTTGGTCTGTAAAATTTATTGTAGTTTATAAATTAGAACCATTACTAATAGAGATGTGGAAACAAGGGTCCTCTTTCATGAAGAAGTTATTTAAAAGAGAATAATTATGAAAAAACTATTACTGATATTGATTTGTTTGTTTGTGTCCTTTGAAGTGAGGTCCAAATCTGATGATTTAAGTGGTAAAAAATTATTATGTGATCAGGATAACTTCCTTAGTCAAGGTTTCGAATTTGTATCATCAACAATAGTAAAAGTGTATTCTTTTGTTAACGAACCCTTATTGGGTGAATTTAAACCTCATAATGAAGAAATAGAAAATTATTCGACAACTTTAACTGAAATAAAAATTACAGATAGTTATTTAAAAAAAGAAACCATGATTAATAGACAATCACTAAATATTATTGAGGACGATGGAAAAACAGAACGATCGTGTATTTTATTTAAAAAAGATTTAAAAGAATATTTCTTTCAAAAAAAGAAAGATTTAACTAATTCATACATAAAAAAACAGAAAATATAAATGAGAAAATTAACATTTTTCTTACTAGTGTTTTTTTTTTCATGTAGTGAGAATCAATCAGTTAAGTTTCTTGAATGTGTTTTCCATGAACATGAACATCAACCAGATATAAAAAGACTTGTTAATTCCTTTTATTTTGATCGAAAAAATGAATGGATATACTTTGAAAATAAAAATGAATGGTATGAGAAAAATAAAGAATTCAAAAACATTCAAACAAGTTTAACTCTGAAAGATGGTTATTACTCATTCATAATGAAACTTGAATCAAAAGATAATTATAAAGAGACTAGGTTAATAAAGTTAAGTAAATCTTTTGACGAAATTGTTTATCAAAAGACTTTGAATTTATTTAATAAAAAAGTTGTAAAAAGAAAAGGTAGTTGTAAAGAAATCAATAAAATGGAATTTTATGTGAATTATAAACCTGAAAAAAAATTAATAAGTCATAAAAACTTATATCCTCATTATAGTGAATCACCTTTGAAAGATAAGGAATAGTAATCTAAATGAAAAAACTATTACTGATATTGATTTGTTTGTTTGTGTCTTTTAAAGTGAAATCTGAAGAGATCGTTTTAATATGTGATGTTGTGGAGTCTAATTATTACCCAAAATATGAAAGGGTAAGTTATAAAAAGAAATTTTACTTATTCAAAAAGAAAAAATTTATCAATACTTCTGAATTCCATGTAACAACAAAAAAAGAAAAAAAACTTATAAAAAAAGGTTTTAAAGAAAGTAGAGACCAATATAAAACTGTTATTGTCAAAAAAGATAAATTGTTTTTTCAAGAAAAGTCGATTGAAATTGATAGACACACCTTAGAAGTTAAGTACGGGTATTTAAAGAAAAAAGGAAAATATATTGAAAAAGAATTTTACGGATACCATAGTCACATAAAAATTAAAGGGAAGGGTAAGTGTCAGATCTTGGAGTCAAAAATTTAAATATGAAAAAACTATTACTTACTTCTAACATGTTGAATTTTGTGTTTAAATTAAACGATCAACCAACAGAGTTGGTGAATTGGATGACAGTTGAATGATTCAATATTATGTTTTTATAATTTTTATAACCATATTTTTCTATGAGGAATCTTACGGGAAAAAAAGAATTAATATTGATGGAGTATTTTACGAATGTAAATCACCGAAAAATTCTTTTGAAAGAACAAGAGGTGTAAGAAATAGAATATGTATGTTCAGTAGTGCAGATAAAAATGAAATTAATAGAAGAAATAAAAATAAAAATTTAAATTTAAGAAAAAAATTTAAAAAACGTTAAAATTTTTAACAATGAAAAAAATTCTTATTTGTACCCATTCAACTATTAGTAATTTTACTGAAACTATTTTAAATGTTATTTAGATTCATAATAATTGGAACAGTTATTTCATTAATAATTTTGATGATGTGACTAAGAACAGGAATTTTTTTATTGATATTTATTTAAATTTGTAATTGTTATTTTAATCTAAATTCAATTTTAATGAATACTTTATTATTAACTAGGGAAGCTCGACTCTTTTTTCGCATTCAAAAGGATATGTAATAACTCCTTCTTTAAATGATTTGTCTTTTTCATAACATGAAATATTATTAGGTCCGTTGGCCCAATATTTATGAGGGTCAAGTGATCTATAAAAATCCTTAATAAAATATTTACAACCCCAATTGTCTTTTTTTTCGCAATATTCTTGCCCAATTTGGAGATGTAAATGACGAACTCTTGCCATACAACGATATTTAACTTTTATTGGTAATTTTGCAATAACATCTCCTCGTTTTACAATATCATTTTCATTAACTTTAAATTCACCAACGTGACCATAAATTGCAATAAGATTTTTTCCATCTAAAGCTTTCCCGTGATCGATAACTATCGTAGCACCCCAACAATCTTCGACTATTGTTTCTAAAACCTTTCCATCGGCAATTGCAATTATAGGTTGATTTTTAAAACCAATAATATCTATGCCCTGATGAATAGTGTCCCTCGGGCGTGTATTTACTCCACTCATACTTCCAAAATCTGAAAGTATTGGATTAACTTCGAAGCCTTCTGGACTAACGTCTTTAGCATATTGTTTACAATATTCGAGAATTCTATTAAACTCACCTATATAACCTGGGTGATCGTCATACCATCCTAATGAATTTTTACACTGTGAGGGAATATCATTTAATTTGTGTTGATTTTTATCATCATTCGCAAGCAAACATGAAAATGAAAAAAAGAAAACAATTGATATAATTAAAATATTTAGACAAAGACAGTTAAAATTTCTAATTGACAACATAATATTTATATATGATTTATAATTAATTTATAAAGAAAAAATTGATTGAATTAAATTAGTTTTCTATTAAAAATTAAAATCAAACATTTGCAGAATTTATTTGAAAGGCTTATTAGATGTTAAGTGTTTATCTATCTGGAGAAATCCATACTAATTGGCGTGAAGAAATAATTGATCTTTGTCAGAAAGAAGATTTAAAAATAAAGTTTTCTTCACCTGTTACTAATCACGATGCTTCAGACAATTGTGGTGTAGAAATTTTAGGTGATGAAGAAAAAAACTTTTGGAAAGATAATAAAGGTGCCAAAATTAATTCTATTAAAACAAAAAAATCAATAAAAGACTGTGATGTTGTTGTTGTAAAATTCGGAGAAAAATATAAACAATGGAATGCTGCGTTTGATGCGGGTTATGCCTCAGCTTTAAATAAGTCTATCATTGTTATTCATAATGATGAGCATCAACATGCACTAAAAGAAGTCGATGCTTCAGCCTCTGCAGTGGCGGCAGATCAACATCAAGTTGTAAGAATTTTGAAATATATTTTAGAGGGATCATTATAATCTAATTTATAAAGACCAAAATTATAATTAAAAAGGTTTTTATAATGCGATTGTTAATCTTATAAAATTTGCAAAACCTAACGAAGTTTAAATATATTTAGTAAAAGCCACAACTAAAACTTTTACAAATAGATGTTTGTTTTGGTATCTTTATACTTCAATAAAAAACTCATTAAAGTCAAAATCATCGTTCTTTTTTGATATAATTTATATACAAATTTAGCCATTCATTTTCAGTTAAACCCTCAAGCTTAGTATTACCGGTTTCTTCAGATTCCCAATCTTCTAGTATATAGTCAGTAAAATCTAAGTTTATTTTAACAAGAATGTCACAAAATTTATCTAATGAAATTTTATTATCCATTACTAAATGATAAATATTTTTTTTTTGTTTAAAAGAGCAAAGTTTTGGTAATAATGAAAATGAAATATTAAAGTGAAAAAGTTTTTACCATTAATAATAATTCTCATATTAATAATTTACGGAATTTACAGTAGTACAAAAAAAAAAATTAACAGAATGGAACAACCCTTATTTAACAAGAAAATATAGATTATTCCTTATCTGGTTACTTTTTTTTTATTACTAGGAGGGAACCTGTTCCACATAAAAATTGTCCACATCAGACAAAGAATATAACTAATCAAAAAGAATTCTTTTGGAAAATTCCAATAAAGTAAGTTTTGCAACCAACTATTTACGAATGTATTAGAAATATAAATACCCCGTAAATTATGTTCAATTAATGTCAATGGACATGTAAGACCAAAAACTGTTTCTGTTGTGACGAGAAAGATTAAAAATAAATGAGTTGATCTTAATTTCCTATTTCTGGGCCAGTTCCAATTAAATTTATATCCGACAGGAATAATTACAAATAAACTGGTAATAAAAATGACTATTCCAAAATGAAAAATTAAAACTAAATCTGCAAAATTTTCTTGTGTCATTTAACTAAAATTTATAGGTATGTTTATAAATTAGTTATTTTTATAAACTCTCTCACAAAGCAATTTATTTAAAAAGTGAGCACTAGTCCCATTTGCAAATTTCTTCCACTTTTTACTAGGGTTTCCGGTATAAAAATTTTTACCTTGTCCCATTCTTTTATTATAAAGTTCATAGTCTAAGTCTCTAATCATTAAATTATCACAGTTAAGCTCCGAATGTGAAACAAAGGAAAAAACATTATTTGTTTTTTTTTTGTTATAATTAACTAGCTGGCTGTAAAAAATTCGATTCTTCTTCCTTATTATCGACGAACTGTCTAAAAACAAATCTCCTTCACTTATTGTAAAAAGTTTAATCCACTCTGCATTTGAAGAAATTGGGTTTAAAAAACATACTAGAAAAAAAAGTACAATTAATTTTTTCATTATTAGAGATTAAAATATGTTTGTAATTTTTTCAAACAATTATAAGTAAACTTGACACAAAAAAAAAAAAGATAAATTATAATTAGATGAAATTATTAATATTGCTGACATATTTTCTGTCTTCATTCAGTATTTTAGAAGCAAAGGATAATCCCAAAGATCCACACGATGATGAATTAAAAGGAAAAAATTTAATTTGTTACAATGATTCTCTAAGCGTTGAGGACTGGGGTATAAAGTTTTTGAAAAATAATGAAGTAAAGATGTATTCATTAAATAAAGCAATCTATGAAATCTATCAATATAATAGAAAATACAGAACAAATATCAGAAATATAATAATTAGTAAAAATAACAAAATTGAATTTATAATTAATAGATCAAGGTTAGTTTTAGGAAATAAATCATGTAAAATTGTACTTGGAGATCCTTTAATTTTATTACAAGAAAGAATTAAAAGTATAAAAAAAGACAGGAAGGAAAAAAATAGGATTTGATTCTGTTTGTTAAATTTTTAATTCCACTTTTTTTTCTTTCACATTTTGTTTTTTCTGAGGAAATATTGAACTGCAATACAATTAGTAACATAGGTTTAAACTTCTTAGGCAAAGATTATGAAAAGATACTAGATTATTTACATCTTAAAAAATTTAAAATTAAACTATCAAGAAATCGAACTGATATTATTTTACAGGAAAAGAATAAATTAAAAAAAAATCATTCTCCTAAAACTTCTCATTTTTTTGAGATTGTTATTATAAAGTCTTCTGGTTACCCTATCCCAATGCACTGTTCTTGGGTTCATGATTTAAGGAACTCTAAGATTGAAGATAACGATTTTAATTGTATTGGTGTTCCAGAGAATGACAAAGTTCTTAGTTTGGATTTTAATGGTAATTTTATGTATTCATCAAAATTTGAAGAATTTTCAAAAAATGAGAGAAATAATAAAACATTACATTCTTTAATTGGTAAATGTAAATGATAGTATAAATAAAAAAAGGAGTTTCTTCACAAGAACAATGGCAGACAGATTTCAATATAAAGTTGTAGATTATGTTAATATTGATCATCATAATTATTCAAGTGTAGAGGAGTTTATTAACAAACTTGGAAAACAGGGTTTGGAATTAATTGAAGTAATAGATATGGGAGAAAATAATACTAACAAAGACGGAAAAAGCTCTAGGTTTAGATATATTTTTAAAAAAAATGGGTAAAAGTATAAAAATTAAAGATTTGAATGATAGGATCTATTTAATAGATGATATTGATCAATTTGCCAGTCATATAAATGAGTATCATGCCCATGGCGAGTCAATTCATGAGGAGAACGGATTTTTTTTTCAAATTGATGATTTTTTTAGAGAAAAAATAAAAAAATTAAGTACAAAGTAATTCTGATGGATATTTTTATCTTTGATAGTCTTTCAAGAAAGAAAAGAGAGTTTATTCCAATTGATGCCAATAAGGTAAGGATTTATGCTTGCGGGCCTACTGTATATGATTATGCACATATTGGAAATGCCAGGATGGCGGTTGTTACCGATCTTTTAGTGAGGGTATTAAAAAAAAAATACAAAAATGTATTATTTGTTTCAAATATAACTGATATCGATGATAAAATAATAAATGAGTCAGAAAAATTGAAAATTCCTTTCAAAGAATTAACAAATAAGTTTAGCAAAATTTATAATAATGAAATGTTATCGCTAAACGTAGGTCCCCCAGATATTCAGCCAAAGGCAACTGATCATATAGATGATATGATTTTAATGATTGAAAAACTTATAAAAAATGAATGCGCTTATGTAATGAATAATCATGTTATGTTCAAAGTTGAAAGTTACAAACATTATGGAAAACTTTCAAGAAGAACGCTCGAAGAACAATTGGAGGGATCAAGAATAGAAATTGCAGATTTTAAACAAAATGCTAGAGACTTTATTTTGTGGAAACCAAGTAAAGATGAACAACCAGGTTGGAACTCACCATGGGGAAGAGGAAGGCCTGGCTGGCATATTGAATGTAGTACAATGTCTAAAATATGTCTTGACACTCCGTTTGATATTCACTGTGGAGGTGTTGATTTAACTTTTCCTCATCATGAGAACGAAATCGCACAGAGTTGCTCTGCATTTAAACCTAATTCTGAGCCTGAAAATTTTAGCAAATACTGGTTTCATAATGGGTTTGTGACATTGAATGGAGAAAAAATGTCAAAATCTCTTGGAAATATCCAACTAGTCAATGATTTGCTAAAGAAATATAACGGAGAAACCATAAGATTAAGTCTCTTGAGTGCACATTACAGACAACCATTGAATTGGAATAAGGATATTCTTGAGCAATCTAAAAAAACATTATTAAGAATAAAAAAAAATTTTGAAAAAATTAAAGTTAAAGATTTTAAAATATTTGACATAAATAAAAATGAATTTTATGAAGAATTTCAAAATTCTCTTTTTGATGATTTGAATACTCCAAAAGCTCTAAGCATCATAGGAAAAAATCTAAATAAAATAAAAGAAAAAAATCATGAAGACAGACAAAAGATTGCTCATGCTACTTTTGAAGCTTTGACTTTATTAGGATTATATAAAGAGAATAAAAATGATGAAGATTTTGATGATACATTAATTAATCAGTTAATAGATGAAAGAAATGAAGCAAGAAAACTAAAAAATTTTGAAAAAGCTGATGAAATTCGCCAAAACTTAAAAAACAAAAATATCGAAATAGAAGACACCAAAGACGGAACAGTATGGACAAAGTCAAAATAAAGAACCCTTTGATTTCGGTATTAATTCTTTCTATAAAGTTTTATCAAATTTTTATTTCTCCACTTCTATCAAATAATTGCAGATTCTATCCAACCTGTTCACAATATTGTCTGGAGTCTCTAAAAAGATTTGGTTTTTTTAGAGGGATTTTTCTTAGTTTTATGAGAATTAAGGACTGTCATCCTTTTGGTAAAAGTGGTTTTGATCCAGTAAAAGAAAATATAAAATTTAAAAGAGTAACATCCTCGAATATAAAAAAACTTAGAAAGAAAAACTTATATAGAGATTTTCCAAATTCCTTAGCAGATTATAAAGAGGACAATTATCCAAATACCAAACATTATGCCATCCTTAAGAACGAAAACGTAGTTTCAGCTCTTACAATTATTCAGCGTACAACAAATAAAAAAAAATCAGCTCAGTTAAGAGGAATGTTTACCGTACAAAAAGAATTGAAAAAAGGTTACGGTTCTCTTTTAATAGATAAAGTAAGTTTAAAATTAAAAAAAGAAAACATAAATTTAATTTGGTGTAATTCAAGAATTAATGTAATTGATTTTTATAAGAAAAATAAATTCAAAGAAATTGGTAAAACATTTAGTATAAATTTACTAGGTGATCATAAAAAGTTAATTAGAAAGTTGTAAATGAAGGAGAAAATTCAATTAAATGTTTTAGGTGATAAATTAATTACTTGCTCAAAAGAACCTCTGACTGGATATAGAAGAAATGGTTGTTGTGATGCTCATGAGAGCGATTATGGTAAACATCTCATTTGTGCTATTCTGAATGAAAAATTTTTAGAATTTCAATTCTCCAAAGGAAACGACTTGATTACTCCAAAAAAAGAAATAAACTTTCCTGGATTGAAGCCCCAAGACAGGTGGTGTGTATGCGCCGGAAGGTGGGTAGAGGCGTACAATCAATCCTGTGCAACACCTGTAGTTCTTGAAGCAACCCATATCGACGTTTTAAAAATTATTGACTTCAAAATATTAAAAAAGTTTGCAATAGATTTAAACTAAAATTATTATCTTGAAATGCAAAAGCTGTTAATAATTTCATCTACAAAAAACTCTAACTTTGATTTGTCCAAAAGTATTAAGAGTTATATTAAAGAAACAAAAGATTTGAATTGCGAAATTGTCTCATTAGAAGATTTCGATTTACCTCTCTACACCCCAACACTTGAAGAAAAGTTTAAAAAAAATCAGTCTTTTCCGCAAAATATTGAGAAATCTAAAAATTTGATTTGCTCCTCAAATGCAATCATATGGTGTAGTCCAGAGTATAATGGAGGGATTTCACCTATTGTTACCAACGCAATAGCCTGGATTAGCAGAGCCACTGAAAATTGGAAAGATGGGTTTAAAGATAAACCATCACTTATATGTACTTCTTCTGGAGGCAATGGAAAAAATTTTATTGAAGGGTTTCGAATACAGCTAAACTACCTTGGATCCAGAGTTTTTGGAGAATCATTGATTCAGACAAAATCTAAAGAAATTCAAAAAGAAGAATTCTGTTCGGTTCTAGATAGTTTTTGTAAAAATATTTGAAAAAGTTGTAAAGAATTTTTTTTTAAGTCGTTAAGTACTATGCAAGCTTGCTTTCCATTAACTGCAAAAAAGGGGTGGTAACACCCCTTTTTTTTTGTATATCTAATGAATTTATTAATGAAACAGATTAATATTAGTGTTATTTGACTTATATAAAGAATAAAATTGTATGACTTCAAAGTTTGATTTATTTGTAATTGGAGGCGGATCGGGTGGCGTAAGGGCAGCGCGATACGCTTCTTCGCTTGGAATAAATACTGGCATGGCAGAAGGATCTCTCCTTGGAGGTACCTGTGTAAATAAAGGATGTATTCCTAAAAAACTTTATTCATATGCTTCCCATTACAGCGAGGAGTTAAACTTAATGGGATCATTCGGTTGGAAAATCGATAAGTCAAAATTTAGTTGGAACAAACTTGTTAAAAATAAAAAAAAAGAACTCTTTAGGCTTAATAGTATCTACGAAAATTTACTTGAAAACGCAAATGTAAAAATCTTTGAAGATTATGCTGAATTTGTGGATCAAAACACTTTAAAAGTTGGAAAAAAATATATTCAATCAAAAATTATTTTGATTGCAGTCGGAACGAAACCGAAGGAACTCAACAAATTTAGTAATGTAAATGTCTTGTCATCAGATGAGGTATTTGATTTAAAAAAATTACCCAAAAATATTTTAATTATGGGGGGAGGATATATCGCAGTCGAATTTGCTTCAATTTTTAATGGATTAGGCGTTAATACATCTTTATGTGTAAGAGGTAAAAGGATATTAGGTGATTTTGATGAAGAGATATCTAAATTTATAATGCAACAAATGCAAGAAAAAGGTGTAAAAATAATAGTAGAAGATTTTCCTGAGAAAATTCTGTTAAAAGGAAAAAGTTATCAAGTTTTTTTTAAAAATAAAACCAGAAGATATGAAAAAGTTATGGGAGCTTTGGGCCGTGTTCCAAACATATCAAAATTGAAAATTGAAAATGCGAAAATTAAACTCAATTTAAAAGGTGCCATTTATACTGATGATTTATTTAAAACATCCGTAAAAAATATTTATGCTATTGGGGATGTCATAGACAAAGTACAACTTACACCGGTTGCCATTTCAGAAGCGATGACTTTTGTAAATAACCTTAAATCTAATAATAAAAAGAAGTTCAACTATAAAAATATTCCAACCGCTGTATTCTCTAATCCAAATTATGCATTCGTCGGTTGTTCTGAAAATGAAGCTAGAAAGATTTATAAAAAAATTAAAGTTTATAAATCTCAATTTCGATCTCTTAAATTTTCAATGTCAAAATCAAAGGAAAAAGTTCTCATTAAATTAATTACTAACGCTTCAAATGACAAGATAGTTGGTTTACATTATGTAGGAGAAAATGCTGCAGAGATTATACAAGGTTTTTCAGTTGCTGTTGTAAATGGTTTGACAAAAAGTCAACTTGATAAAACAATTGGAATTCACCCAACATGTGCGGAGGAGTTAGTTACTTTAAAAACGTAATATAGAATATTAATTTGTATTTTAATTACTAAATTATTATAAGTTAGGATTATGAAAGAAAATTGGTCACCTCAATCTTGGAAGTTTAAAAAAGCTTTACATCAGCCCGTATACGATAATGTTACAAAGTTGAATAAAATAACAAAAAAGATGAAAAAACTTCCACCTTTGGTTTTTGCAGGTGAGGTAAGGGAACTGAAATGCGAATTAGCAAAATGCGCTGATGGAAAAGGTTTTCTGCTTCAAGCTGGCGATTGTGCAGAGAGTTTTGCTGAGTTTCATCCAAATTACATTAGAGATACATTTAGAGTAATTATGCAGATGGCGGTGATTTTATCATTTGCATCAGGGGTTCCAGTTGTAAAATTAGGCAGACTAGCTGGTCAATTTGCCAAACCAAGATCCTCTCCAATTGAAAAAAAAGGTGACTTGGAACTTCCAAGCTATTTGGGTGATATGATTAATTGCATTGATTTTTCAAAAAAAGCACGTGAACCTGACCCCGAAAGAATGATTCAGGCCTACAATCAAGCTGCCTCAACTCAAAATCTATTGAGGGCGTTTGCTTATGGTGGCTATGCCGATTTATCTACTATTCAGAGTTGGAATCTTGATTTTGTAAAAAAATCCAAACAGGGTTCAAATTTTAAAAACTTAGCAAATAGAATATCAGAATGTTTAAACTTTATGAATGCCTGTGGTGTGAACAATCAAAATGTAAGACAACTCTCTGAAACAAACTTTTATATTTCTCACGAAGCTTTGCTTCTACCATATGAGTCTGCATTTACAAGAATAGATAGTACAACTGGAGATTGGTATAATGTCGGTGCGCATATGTTATGGATTGGTGATAGAACAAGAGATTTAAATGGTGCACATGTCGAGTTCTGTTCGGGAATAAGTAACCCTATTGGAATTAAAGTTGGACCAACAACAAAACATAATGAGTTGGTAAAGGTTATTAATAGAATTAATCCAAAAAATGAAGAAGGAAAAATTATATTGATCGTTAGAATGGGAGCTGGAAATATTGAAAAACTATACCCACCAATTATAAAAGCAATAAAAAAAAATAAACTTAAAGTGGTTTGGTCATGCGATCCAATGCATGCCAATACAGAGAAGGCAAAAAGTGGATATAAAACGCGTATTTTTAAAAATATCTTATCTGAAGTAAAATCATTCTTCAAAGTTCACAATAGCGAGAGTACGTACGCTGGTGGTATACACTTAGAGATGACAGGACAAAATGTCACCGAATGCATGGGCGGCATGCAGAGAATTTCTGATAAAGATCTAAGTAGTAGATATCATACGCATTGTGACCCAAGGCTAAATGCTTCCCAATCAATTGAATTGGCTTTTCTAATAGCTTCTCATTTAAAGAAAATCAAATAATAAAAGGAGATTTGTTATAAAGATTTTTGTTTCTCAAAAAAATACAATAGTTGGTGATATCGAGGGTAATTTTGAGATTTTAAAAAAGTCTTATAGTGAGGCAGTTTCACAAAACTGCGATCTATTTTTAACATCAGAATTATCTCTAACCGGCTATCCCCCTCAAGACCTTTTATTACGAAAAGATTTCTTAAAGAAGGTGGAAATCTTCAAACAAAAAATTAAAAATCTTACT
The DNA here is from genome assembly GCA_902617375.1 of uncultured Alphaproteobacteria bacterium. GTDB lineage: Bacteria > Pseudomonadota > Alphaproteobacteria > Methylaequorales > Methylaequoraceae > Methylaequor > Methylaequor ceniphilum. The sequence goes on from CACMWI010000002.1 coordinate 231,732, forward strand.
AAGAATAAAAAAACAATCTTTGCACTAAGTATTCCACTTTCGAAAATAAATGAAATTACAAATGCATTGCTTTTAGTTCAATCAGGAAAAATAATATATACAGTTCAAAAAAAGATCTTACCGAATTATGGAGTCTTTGACGAAAAAAGGTATTTTTCATCAACCAAAATAAAAACTGAATATTTCAATTACCGAAATAAAAAAATTGAATTTTTAATATGTGAAGACATGTGGACCAAAGATTTTACAAAGAAAAAAAAAGAAAAGTTAGATCTTATTGTTGTTATCAATGCCTCTCCGTTTGAAATAGGGAAGTTTAAGTTGAGGCAAAGTCATGCATCAAAAAGGGCAAAATATTTTAAATCCAGTTTAGTTTATGTCAATCTGGTTGGATCGCAAGATGACCTCATTTTTGATGGAGGTTCTTTTGTTATGGATAAGTTTGGTAAAATTGTAATACAAGAAAAATTTTTTGAAGAGTCTGAAACTCATTTTATTTTAGATTCAAAAACTAAAAAAAAACAAATTAAGAAAATTAATAAGTTTGAAAATTTATACAGAGCTTTAATGTTAGGTCTGAAAAATTATATGACTAATAACGGTTTTCGTTGTGCTCATCTTGGGTTATCAGGAGGAATAGATTCAGCATTAACTTTGGCTATTTTAGCAGATACAATTGATAGTGAGAATATTCATTCTTTCTATCTTCCTTCTAAATTCTCTAGTAACGATAGTAAAAAAGATGCAGAATCTCTATCCAAAAACGTTGGTATAAAAATTTCAGAAATTTCAATCGAAATTTTACGAAACACTGTTATAAAACATTTAAACCCTATATTTAAAAAATTTAAGGAGGATGTTACTGAAGAAAATATTCAATCCAGATTAAGAGGCCTCATTCTAATGGCATTGTCTAATAAATTAGATTCTCTCCTTGTTACAACCGGAAATAAATCTGAACTTGCTGTTGGTTATTCAACTCTATACGGTGATATGTGTGGAGGTTATTCCTTGTTAAAAGATGTTTATAAAACTGACGTATTTGAACTTTGTAGATGGAGAAATAAAAATACGTTGTCCTATTTTAAAGTAAAAAGAAACAATATAATTCCAGAAGAAATTTTAACAAAGGAACCCTCAGCTGAACTTAAATATAATCAAAAAGATTCTGATTTATTACCGCCTTATGAAATTTTAGATAAAATTCTGTCATATTTGATTGATGAGAATCGCGATGTTAAATTTATTATTAAAAAAGGGTTTATCAAAGATGATGTAATGAAAATATGGAAAATGATTAAAAATTCTGAATTCAAAAGATATCAATCTGCTATCGGTCCAAAAGTATCTAAAATGTCATTATCACTGGATAGAAGATTTCCAATTACCAATAAATTTGATCTATAATGTTGAGATTTGCTCCAAGTCCAACTGGTTTTTTACACATGGGTAACATTAGGGTTGCATTAGTTAACTATTTGTATGCAAAAAAAAATAATTTAACCTTCTTTCTTCGAATCGATGATACTGATCAAGAGAGGTCAAAAACTGAATTCATAGAATCAATAATTGAAGATCTCGAATGGTTGGGGATTCATTATAAAAAAGTAATAAAACAGTCAGAGAGAATTTCTAAATATAAAGAAATTTTTGATTTCTTGAAAAGTAAAAATTTTATTTATCCTTGTTTCGAATCAGCAGATGAACTTTCTTTAAAAAGGAAGATTCTTTTAAAACAGGGGAAACCGCCAATCTACGACAGAACATCTCTAAAACTAAAAAAAAGTGAAATACACTCATTAATCCAATCTGGTAAAAGGCCTCACTGGAGACTAAAGTTAGATGATGAAAGTATTGAATGGTCTGATATGATTCACGGAAAAATTGTTTTTTCAAACTTGTCAGTTTCTGATCCAGTTGTATTTCGATCAGATGAAATGCCTTTATTTACTATTACATCAGTAGTTGACGATGCTGACACTGAAGTTTCACATATTTTTAGAGGAGACGATCATATTACAAATACAGCGGCTCAAATAAAGTTATTTAAACTCATTGATGCCAAAATACCTGAATTTGGGCATTTCCCACTTATTAAATCTATTTCTGGACAGGGTTTATCAAAAAGATCAGACGATTTTTCAGTTCGGCAATTTAGAAAACAAAAAGTTTCACAAATAGTTTTAATTAATTATCTTCAAAAAATAGGAACAAACCAATCATTTGAAAAGATAGATGATATGAAAACCTTATATAAAAATTTTAATATTAATAATTTTTCTAAAAATTCAGTTTTCTTTGATCCAAATGATATCGAGAGAATAAATTCAAAATATTTAAAAAACTTAGATATTGAAACTGTAAACGAAACTTTTAACTTAGATTTTGAAAATAAATTTTGGTTAATTATTCGATCTAATATTGATTCAATTGAAGAAGCTAAAGAATGGTTTGATTTGGTAAAAAATGATTTCTTGATTGAGAATAAAATAATTTTAAAAAAACATTTGAAATCCACAATACTTAAATTTATTCCCGAAAAATTAGACAGGGATTTCTGGTCTGTGTGGACTAATAAGATTTTAGAAAATTTTGAGATTAAACCAAAAGTCCTTTATATTACTCTAAGACAGATTTTAACTGGAAAAAAATATGGACCAAGTATGAATGACTTACTGACATTAATAAGAAAAGATGAGATTATAAAAAGGGTGGAATCAAATTGTGAAGAAGAAGATTAAGTTATACGACAGCACACTAAGAGATGGTGCTCAAACGAAAGGGGTGAACTTTAGTTTAAACGATAAATTAAAAATAATATCATTATTGGATGAAATTGGTATTGATTATATTGAGGGTGGGTGGCCAGGAGCTAATCCTACAGATAATGTATTTTTCCAAAAACTTCCAAAATTAAGTAACTCTAAAGCCGTTGCTTTCGGTATGATGAGAAAATCTGGAAAAAGTTCTCAAAATGACCCAGGACTTAATGCAGTTCTTAATTCTGGTGTTTCAACAGTTTGTTTAGTAGGAAAATCATGGGATTTTCATGTAAAGAATGCTTTGAAAATCCCTTTAAATAAGAATTTGGATATGATTAGCGATACTATTGTATTTGCATCTAAAAGACTTGATGAAGTCTTGTTTGATGCTGAACATTTTTTCGATGGTTACAAAAATAATAAAGAATACTCATTAAACTCCATTAAAAGAGCCTATGATGCTGGTGCTAATTGGATAATTCTATGTGATACAAATGGTGGAACATTACCACATGAGTTAGAAAATATTTTTAATGAGGTGAAAAAAGTAGTTCCAGAAAGTATGATTGGTGTTCATTTTCATAATGATACAGACAACGCAACGTACAATTCACTAGAATCTATCAGGCACGGAATTACTCAAGTTCAGGGTACTTTTAACGGTCTCGGCGAAAGATGTGGAAATGCTAACCTCATTAATGTTGCTGCTAATGCAATATTAAAAATGGGTTTCGAATGTAGTTTAAAAAAAAAAATACATAATTTAACATTTGCAAGTAGATTTATTGATGAAACTTTAAATAGAGAGTCTCAAAGAAACCTGCCTTTTGTTGGTTCAGCTGCATTTGCACATAAAGGTGGCCTTCACATTGCTGCAGTTGAGAAAGATCCAAGATGTTATGAACACATTGACCCAAAACAAATTGGGAATGAAAGAGTTTTGGTAGTTTCTAATCAGTCTGGAAAAAGTAACATAATAAACAAACTAAAAAAATTAAAAATTAATGTACAAAATAAAGAAAAAAAAGTTATTAAATTTCTAGAAAAAATTAAAGAACAAGAATTTGTAGGTTATGCGTATGACGGAGCTGAAGCAAGCTTTGAACTTTTAGCAAAAAGAGCGTTTCAGAGATTTAAAGAGTTTTATAATCTTGAAAATTTTAAAGTGTCTGATGAAAAGAGAAAAAATATTAAAAATGAGTTCGTACCGTTCTCTGAAGCAAGAGTAAAGATTTTTGTTGGAAAGAAAAGCTTTTACAGCGCAGCTGAGGGTAATGGACCTATTCATGCTCTGGATATGGCTCTAAGGAATGCTTTAATAAAGTTTTATCCCAGAATCAAAAAATTAAATTTAGTTGATTACAAAGTTAGAATATTAACACCCCAAGACGGTACGAAAGCTCTTGTAAGAGTAAGAATTGAGTCTAAAAATGACCAATTGAAATGGTCAACAATTGGAGTTTCCCATAATGTTATTGATGCCTCATACATTGCCCTAAATGATAGCATTACATATCATCTTCTAAAATCTAAGTGATCATGAAAAAATCAAGTATGCCTGAGATAGTTCTGGTAAATACACAAATACCAGAAAATTTAGGGGCAACTGCCAGAGCTATGTTAAACTTTAATCTCAAAAACCTTCGAGTTGTATCTCCTCTTTTTGAACTTTCGAATGAAAAGATTATTCCACTTTCAGCCGGTGCTGATTCGGTTATAAAAAATATAAAAAAATTCGGCGTTTTCGAAGATTCTGTTAAAGACCTTAATATTCTCATAGCTACAACCAACAGATTAAGATCAGTTAAAAAAAAGCAGATAACTTTTCCAAAATTAAATAAAATTATCTCAAATTCTAAAAATAAAGTAGGAATTATTTTTGGCCCTGAAAAAAGTGGACTTGAGAATGAGCATTTATCAATTTGTGATTATTTTTTAAAGATAAATTCAAACCCAAAATTTTCTTCATTAAATCTTTCCCATGCGGTTTCAATAGTAGCATACGAAATATGGAGAGGAAATTTTCCTAAAAGAATTTTGATTTCGAATGTTAAAAAAAAAAGTGACCTCCAAGCAACCAAAGGTGAGCTTTCCAATTTCCTATTAATTTTACAAAAACATCTTGAGACAAACGGTTTTTTTTCTGTATTGGAAAGAAAAAAAATATTGGTTCAAAAAATTCGCAACATTTTTACTAAACTCGAATTAACATCGCGAGATATTTCAACGCTTCTAGGAATTATTAAAAATTTAAGAAAAAACAAGTAAAAGTAATTTGACATAAAAAAAATTAAAAGTATATTTCACCTGATGACTAGAATTTTAAAATCAAAATATAAAATTGATAGACGACTCAGATGTAACTTATGGGGAAGACCTAAAAGCCCATTTAATAGAAGAGATTATCCACCCGGCCTGAATGGACAAAATAGAAAAAAGAAGCCTTCTGATTTCGGAATACAACTTATGGCTAAACAAAAACTTAAATGTCATTACGGATATATTACTGAAAAACAATTCAGAAATTTATTCTTTAAGGCCTCCAAAATTAAGGGTAATACAAGTGAAAATCTTATAGAATTGTTAGAGCGAAGACTTGATGCTACAGTCTACAGAATGAAATTCTCAACTACTATTTTTGCTGCCCGACAATTTGTAAGTCACGGCCATATTTTAGTAAATGGAAAAAAAGTAACTATTTCATCATATTCTTTAAAAGACGGAGATATTGTTGAAGTTAAAGAAAAAAGTCGAGAAATCCCAGTTTTATTAGAAGCTATTAGCTCCACGGAAAGAGAGACTCCCCAATACTTATCGGTTGATTACGACAAGCTTAAAGGTACCTTCGTAAAGGGTCCTAAACTTGATGAAGTACCTTATCCAGTTGTAATGGAGCCAAACTTAGTTATTGAATATTATTCAAGATAGCTTGTAGAAAATTCTCTTTAAAAATCTAAAATTAAGATTAGGATTACTTTAATGAATTTAAGTGCTCTAATAATCGCTCGTAACGAAGAAAAAAAAATTGAACTTACACTTAAATCCTTGAGTTTTGTAGATGAAATTGTTGTTATATTAGACAGATCAATTGATGATACAAAGAAAATAGCCTCAAAATATACAAAAAAAATTTATGAAGGTTCATGGAAATCTGAAGGAAAAAGGAGAAATTACGGTATTTCTAAATGCAGTTCACAATGGATTTTGGAGATCGATGCAGATGAATTAGTAACCAAGTCGTTAGAAAAAGAAATAATTCAAAAATTGAAATTTAAAAATTTTGATTTTTATTATGTTTCTTTGACTAACTTTATTGGTAATAAAAAGGTAACAAAAGGTTGGATGGCTTGTCTTGCTCCTGATGGAAAGTTTTGTTTATTCAGGAAAGGAACAAAAGTTTGGATTGATGCAAGTGTTCATCCACAATATCAAATTAAAGGAAAAAAAGGAAAGCCTTTTGCAAACTCATTGAATCATTATTTATCAAAGGACATTTCAGAATTATTATCAAAGTTTAACAGAAATACCACTTTGTACGCCGAAGATTTAAGAAAAGAGGGCAAAAGCCTACATAAGTTGATTTCGGTTAGAAAGATCTTTTCAAGGTTTATTAAATCTTTTATTACAAGAAGAGGGTTTCAGTTTGGTGGGTTAGGTGTTTTAATTGGTATCCTATGTGCTATTTATCCATACGTTTCTGCAATCAAATGCAGAGAAGATAGGATTAAGTTTTAATTTTGAAATTGATATTTTTTTCTTTTAGAAAGTCCTCAATTTCACCATTTTCAAGCATTTCCTTTAAAATATCACAACCCCCAATAAATTCTTTTTTAATGTAAATCTGAGGAATAGTTGGCCATTCTGAATAAACTTTTATTCCTTCCCTAAGTTCTATATCATCCAAAACATTGTAACTTTGATAATTTATCCCGAGGTAATTTAATATTCCAACTACGTTTGCAGAGAAACCACACTGGGGAAAATCTGGAGTTCCTTTCATGAATAAAACTACGTCATTATTTTCGATCATAGTATCAATTTTTTTATCAATATTTGTCATAAATTTTCCTATTTAACTTTCTGAGGTAGTAAGCATTAGTGCATGGAGTGTTGTACCCATGTGTGAACCTATTGCTTCATAAACCATTTTGTGTTGTTTAAGTTTTGATAAACCTTTGAATTTCTGAGAAATAATTTTAGCGTGATAATGATTGTTGTCACCTTTAATATCATTAACTTCAATGATAGCATCTGGTATTTTTTTTTTTATGAGTTTAGTTATTTCTTGAGCGCTTAAAGTCATTTTTCAATAAAGTTTTCAAACCATATGTTATTATATTTTATAAGCTTTTTTACTGAAATTTCAAATTTTTTTATAATACAAAATTTATCACCACCAACTGTGGCAATTTCTTGAAGCTTTATGTTCTCTTTTTTCGCTACTTTTTTAATAATATCTTCATTGTTAACTATGAGTAAATATCTTGATTGATCTTCACCGAATAACCAATTTTTTGAATTTTTTACATTTAAGGGAATTTTTATATTTAAACCTTTTTCATTTCTGATCGCAAGTTCTGCAAGTGCCACAATAATTCCACCCTCTGAAATATCATGACAACCAGTAACTATAGAGTTGTGCTTTTTCATAAAATTTCTAACAAAAGTACCATTTTTTATTTCTTCTTTCAGATCAAGGGGAGGGGGAGAGCCATAATTTTTGTTGCAAATTCTGTTAAATTCGGAAAGTTCAAGGTGACCATGAGAATTTCCCACAATAAAAATCTTGTCTCCATCATTCATTCTTAAACCTTTTGATTGAGAAATATTTTTAATGACTCCAACACCACCTATAACTGGAGTTGGAAATATTGACTTGTTTTTAGTTTCATTGTAAAGAGACACATTTCCTGAAACAACCGGATAATTTAATGCTTCGCAAGCAGTTTTTATTCCTTTTATAGCTTCTTTAATTTGATACATAATTTCCTTCTTCTCTGGATTTCCAAAATTTAAATTATCGGTTATTGCAATTGGTTCAGCACCTGATGCAATAAGATTTCTCCATGACTCTGCAACTCCTATTTCGGCTCCTAACTTTGGGTCAGAATTGCAGTAAATGGGATTGCAATCGCATGTTACAGCAATTGCTTTAGTAGAGTTATGGACTCTGATCACTGCTGAATCACTTTGTTCAGACGAAAAATATGTATCACACATTACAGACCTATCATATTGATGATAGATCCACTTCTTTGATGAATGGTTTGGACTTGATATTATTTTTATTAAAGCAGATTTGATTGAAAAATTTTTATGATTCTCTTTTTTAAATTTGATAAAAGGTTTTTCAGAAGGCCGATCATATTCAGGCGAAGAATCTGCCAAGGGCTTAATAGGTAAATTTCCAACTAAACTATTATTAAAAAAGATTTCCATATTTCCAGTTTTTGTAATAACTCCAATCTCCGCTGCTTCTAATCCCCATTTTTTAAAAACCCTTAAAGTACTTTTTATTTTGGACGGTTTAATTACCATTAGCATTCTCTCTTGGGTTTCAGACAGCATCATTTCATAAGGTGTCATTTTATCTTCTCTACACGGCACCTTATCTAAAAATAATTTCACTCCACATGAACCTTTCGAAGCCATTTCAAATGACGAAGACGTCAAACCTGCGGCTCCCATATCTTGAATTGCTATTATTGCATCTTCTTTCATTAACTCCTGACAGGATTCTAATAGTAGTTTTTCCATAAATGGGTCTCCAACTTGGACTTGTGGTCTGCTATCTTGTGAATGATCATCGAACTCCGCTGATGCCATTGTTGCACCATGTATTCCATCTCTTCCAGTCTTTGCACCTACGTAAATGATTGGATTCCCAGACCCTTTTGCAATGGAATAAAATATTTTATTTTTTTTAACCAATCCAATACACATTGCATTTACTAAAATATTGTTATTGTAAGACTCATGAAAGTTACATTCTCCTCCTACAGTTGGAATTCCAACGCAATTCCCATAATCTCCGATACCTTTTACTACACCTGACAATAGTTGTTTTGTTTTGGGATGTTTTGGTGAGCCAAATCTTAGAGAATTTAGGTTTGCAATTGGTCTTGCTCCCATTGTAAAAACATCTCTCATAATACCACCAACACCGGTAGCTGCCCCTTGGTATGGCTCAATAAAAGAAGGATGATTATGACTTTCCATCTTAAATACTATTGCTTCATTATCACCAATGTCAATTATTCCAGCATTTTCTCCAGGACCACAAATTACTTTTTCGCCTGACGTGGGCAAAGTTTTTAGCCACTTTTTTGTAGACTTATAAGAACAATGCTCACTCCACATCACTGAGAAAATACCTAACTCAAGAAGATTAGGCTCTCTTTGGAGAATTTCTTTTATTAATTTAAATTCATCTTCAGATATTCCATGTTCTGAAACTATACGTTTGTTAATTTTTATCATAATAAATTTTGTAATCCTCTAAAGAAAGAAATACCGTCGTTGTCTTCTGAAAAATTTACAGCTCTTTCTGGATGAGGCATTAGACCAAGAATATTTTTATTTTTGTTTATTATTCCCGCAATATTATTCATTGAGCCATTTGGATTTTCAGATTTGTTGATTTTACCATCTCTTGAAGAATATTTAAAAACAATTTGGTTGTTATCTTCAAGCCTTTTGAGGTTGTCTTCTGATGTATAAAACCTTCCTTGAGCATGGGCTATAGGAAATTGAACAATATTTTTATGCATATTCTTAGTAAATGGGGTATTTTTATTTTCAATTTTTACAAAATTTTCTTTGCAAATGAAAATGCGTTTATAATTATCAATTAGAGCTCCATCTAGTAATTTACACTCTGTTAAAATTTGAAATCCATTACAAATACCAATTATAGGAACTCCTTTTTTAGATAATCTAATAACCTCTTTCATCGCAGGGGATTTTGTAGCAAGTGCTCCTGACCTTAAATAATCTCCAAATGAAAAACCACCAGGGATAAAAATCATTTCTTGATTTTTAATGTTTGGATCATCGTGCCAAACTAACTCCGTGTTGACATTCATATATTTTTGAACTGCAATATCTAAGTCTCTATCGCAATTTGAACCTGGAAAAACGACAATTGAAACAACTTTTTTTGGCACAAGTTATTTCTTTATAATTTTAAAATTTTCAATAATAGGATTTGATAGCAAATCTGAGCTAATTTTTTCCAAATCTCCTAACGTGTTTTTTGATGAAGAAATTTCAATATCAAAAAACTTCCCTTTTGAAATATTTTTAATAGTTTTATAACCCATACTATCAATTGTTTTTTTAATTGCCTCTGCTTCGGGATCCAAAATACCTTCTTTAAAGTTTATATAAACTCTATAGATCATTTTTAATAACTTTCTTAAATTCATTTTCCGATAAAACTCCTAATCTGTATGCGACTTCTTTATATGCCTTCCCAACCTCACCTAAATCTTGCCTAAATCTATCCTTGTCCAGTTTTTTGTTAGTTTTTACATCCCATAATCTACAGTTATCTGGACTTATTTCATCAGCAACTATAATTGAAGCTTCTTCATTATCCCAATATCTCCCGAATTCAAGCTTAAAGTCTACAAGTCTGATATTTAGAGAAAAGAAGTAACCTGTTAAAAAATCATTAATTCGTGAACTTAAAGAAATAATTTCCTCAAGTTCGTTTGGTGTAGCCCATTCAAAAACGATTATGTGTTCTTCATTTATAATCGGATCATTTAATTTATCATTTTTTAAGTAAAACTCAATTATAGGTCTATTTAATACTTTTCCCTCCTTTATACCCAATCTTTGAACTATTGATCCTGTTGCAATGTTTCTAACAACTACCTCAATTGGTATTATATCCAATTTCTTGATAAGTTGTTCTCTCATATTCATTCTTTTTATTAAGTGATTTGAAATGTTAACGTCTTTTAATCTTGTCATTATCAACTCTGAAATGAAGTTATTTAATACACCTTTTCCTGGAATCTGATCTTTCTTTTTGTTATTGAAAGCAGTTGCATCATCTTTGAAATATTGAATCAATGTATTTGGTTCTGGACCTTGATAAAGTATTTTAGCTTTTCCTTCGTATATTTTTTTTCTATTTTTCATCCAAGAACTTTTTTGTAAATAGCATTAATATTTTTTAAAAAATATTTTAAATCAAACAATTCATTAATCTCTCTAACATTCAATAAAGATTTAACTTCATTGTTTTTTTCTAATAATTTTTTAAAACTTTTATTTTCTTTCCATGCTTTTAAAGCTATCTTTTGAACAATTTTATAAGCTGATTCTCTTGAAATATTTTTTTCAATTAGCTTTAGCATAACTCTTTGTGAGTTAAAAAGTCCATTAGTTTTTTCAAGGTTGTAGATCATCATTTTTTTATCAACTACTAAATTTTCTACAATATTATTCATTCTACTTAGTGCAAAATCACATAATATGATTGTATCAGGTCCGAGTGTTCTCTCAACTGACGAGTGAGAGATATCTCTTTCATGCCAGAGTGAAATGTTCTCCATGAAAGGAATACAACTTGACCTAATGACTCTTGCAATTCCAGTAAGGTTTTCACTTAAAACTGGATTTTTTTTATGGGGCATTGCAGAAGAGCCCTTTTGATCTTTAGAAAAAAACTCCTCAACTTCCCTTACCTCACTTCTGTGAAGATGTCTAAATTCAATTGCTAAATTTTCAATTGAAGAAGCAATCATTGCTAATGCTGTAAAAAAGAATGCATGTCTATCTCTAGGAATAATCTGTGTTGAAACATTCTCAGTCTTAAGTTTAAGTTTTTTTGCTACAAAACTTTCAATAGATGGATCAATATTAGCATAAGTTCCAACTGCACCTGAAATACTGCAAATGGAAATTTGTTTTTCAGCATCACAAAGTCTTTTATAATGTCTTTCAAATTCACAATATTTACCTAACATTTTTAATCCAAAAGTTGTTGGTTCTGCAAAAATGCCGTGGCTTCTTCCTATGCAAGCTGTATTTTTGAAATTTAGAGATTTAACTTTGAGATTGTTTAATAACCTTTTTAATTCTCTTTTCAAAACTGAGCATGACTGCTTTAATTGAATTGAAAAAGCCGTATCTATAATATCAGAGGATGTGACGCCCATATGAACAAACCTAGAGTCATGCCCAATATTTTCTCCAATGTTTGTTAAAAAAGCTATTACGTCGTGTTTTACATCTTTTTCTATAACATCAATTCTATCAATATCAAAACGTGCATTCTTTTTTATAGTTTTGAAAGAATCTTTAGGAATATCACCTCTATTGGAAAGTGCTTCACAAATAAGCAATTCAATTTTAAGCCAAATATTAAATTTATTTTCTGGCTCCCAAATTTTTGAGATTTCTTTTCTTTTATATCTTGGAATCATTTTTTATATATGGAGGAAATTTGAAGTTTTTCTTTGAAAGGGTAAATATCTCATATCCTGTTTTTGTTACTCCTACTGTATGTTCGAATTGTGCAGATAATGATTTATCAGATGTAACTGCAGTCCAACCATCTGAAAGAACTTTTACTTTATAATCTCCAATATTAATCATTGGCTCTACAGTAAAAAACATTCCTTCTTGCAACAATTCTCCTTCTCCGGGTTTTCCAAAATGTAGAACACTGGGATGATCATGAAAAACTTTACCTAAACCATGACCACAAAAATCTCTAACTATTGAATAGTTTTTTTTTTCAGCATATACCTGAATTGCATTTCCAATATCTCCAAATGTGTTTCCAGGTTTAATTTTTTCAATACCTTTCATCATTGCTTCATAAGTAGTTTCAACAAGTTTAACAGCTTTCAGTTTAACTTTACCTACATAATACATTCTACTTGTATCTCCATGCCACCCATTCAAAACTGGTGTGACATCTATATTTATAATATCGCCATCTTGCAAAACTTTATCCCCTGGTATCCCGTGACATACTACGTGATTAACAGACGTACAAACAGACTTAGGAAACCCTTTGTAATTCAATGGAGCAGGTTTTGCCCCTCTACTCACTTGATACTCGTGACAAATATCGTTAAGTTTAGAAGTAGAAATACCAGGTTCAATGAAATCAGTAATGTAGTCAAGGCATTCAGCTGCAAGTTGTCCAGCTTTTCGCATAAACTCGAATTCATCTTTGGTATGTAATTTAATATTGTTATTCATTAAAAGATCAATTTATAATAAAAATTTAAAAACTTACAGAAATATTTTATGAAAAAAAAAAGAAAAACTTCAGGTATAATAATAATAGGTAATGAGATTTTATCTGGCAAAACTCTCGAAAAAAATTCAAATTTTATGTGTAAAGAATTATTTCGTATCGGGGTATCGTGTGAGGAAATAGTGATTATAAAAGATGATAAATCAAGAATAATAGAAAAATTAAATAATTTTAGAAAAAAGTATAGTTTTGTGTTCACATCAGGTGGAATTGGTCCAACACATGATGATATTACTTCAGACTCAGTGGCTTGTGCTCTTGGAAAAAAATTGATTTTAAATACTGAAGCTAAAAGACGTCTTGAAAAACATTATGCCGATGATGTATTGACAAAGGCAAGATTAAAAATGGCTTATATGCCAGAAAATTCAACTTTAATAGATAATCCGGTTAGTGTTGCTCCAGGATTTTCGATACAAAATATTTTTGTATTTCCAGGAGTACCAAAGATTATGCAAGTAATGTTTAAAGAAAAAGTTAAATCATTTGACGAAGGGCTAAGATATTATAAAAAAACAATCTCAACAACTTTATCAGAAGGGATTATTGGCGAATATATTGAAAAAATACAAAACAAATTTAATACATTAGAAATTGGAAGTTACCCCTATTTTAAAAAAAATTCATTTGGTGTTTCTCTTGTTATCATAGGAGAGAAAGATTTAGAAGTATCAAAAGCTAGCGACGAAATTTACAATTATATAGAATCTATAAATGGTAATCCTGAGATTTTTTAGTTTTGTCTATTTTTGATGTAATTTGAAATTTCTAATTCAATTAATTTATTTAAATTTCGTTTTAACCAAGAATCTAAGAGTAAACGAAATTCAACTTCTATCGTTTCATTGTTTGGATTAGACAAATTATTTGAAAAACTTTTCAAATTAGATTTTTTAATTGTTTTTTTAAAATTAATGTTTTGCCAGCTATGAAAATTTTTTAATTGCTTTTCTTCGGATGAATTAATTTGTAACTGAGAATTAGTATTTGAATTTTTATCTACTTTTATAGTATCTTCTGTTTCAACTTTTTCTATTTCTGAATAGATGTTTTTTGGTAAATCTTTGTTTATAACAAATTCATATTCATTTTTTGCTTCATTAATTAAACTGACTATCGAGCTTAGCAGTTCATTTATTGATTTATTTTTACTCATATCTTCTAACCTTATACTCTAGAATGTTAAAATTTTAAGTCAAAAAATAAAAACATTTGATAAGTAAAAAAAACGGGTAACTGTTATATTTAACAAATATGTTGATATACTGTAAGTATAATGTCTGTCATACCAAATGAAATAATACCATACGCCTTTGTCTTTATTTTATTGATTTTTCTTTTAGCATTAAAGAAGACAAAAAGTTCTGCTAAGTTATTTGATGCTGAAAAAAAATTAGAAGTATTTGATGACGATAAGAAAATAATACTTGAAGCAGCTGAGCAAAAACTTTTAGCACTCAAAGATTTATACCTTCAGGAATTAATAGATGTTAAAGTTTATGTAAAAAAAACAGAATTGGTAGCTTCAAATCTAAGCAATGAAATGGGTGAAAATATGATGGAAATAAATGAACTTCAAAAAAAAATCGTATACAATGATTTAAAAAAAGAAATAAAAAAGAAAATTGATTTTCAAAATACTACGGAATCAAAAACTAATATTGACAGATTAATATTAGCAGTAGATAAAAAAATTAAAACTGGAGAAATGCATGAGGAAAAGTAACTCTGAAATTTTAAATAAGGTCAAGAACGTTGTTAATGAAAAAAAAAAACCAAATCCTTCTAACAATAATGTATTAAATAACAAAACAAACGAAACAAGTAAGTTTTTAGCACAATGGGTCGAGGCTAATGCGGAAAAAATAACAAAAGAAATAATTAAAGAGGAGGTAAAAAAAATTTTTAAGTAATTTTTTTAAATATAAAAAATCTTATATTATTAAATGTCTCTTTCAGAAATTAATTTGTTCTTAAGAAAATAGAAAAATTATATCTATCGTATTTATTATTTTCTAAGGAATAGGGGAACTAAATACAGCAATTATTAATATTTGTTAAATCATTTTAATATGTTCAACTGAATCGAAAGAAAAACCTATTTTTTTAATTACAAAACCCTAAATGACAAATATTATCTATTTACTCATTGAATACAGAAATATTTGAGCAGCAGCATCAAATTATAAAATCACAATAAATTAAAGTATTTTCAATAGTCGTTTATTTTAAAATGAAAGTGTATATGTTTCTTGTTTAATTCAAAATTCATTATGATATAAAGTATTAAATATTAATATAATGACTAGGAATAAAGAGTAAAATGAGCCTTCGTAACATACTTGTAGAAATTTTTATAAAGTTAAATTTTATTTTTTATAACCTCTTTTTGATACTTGCGAGCGTGCTGAAATTGGTAAACAGACAGGACTTAAAATCCTGCGGGTGGCAACACCCTTGTGGGTTCAAGTCCCACCGCTCGCACCAATAAGAAAGATGAAATTACATAATTACACACTTATTGCATCTTCCATTTCAATTTTATTGAGCGGTTTTAACGTAAGTGGAGATGATTTAGAAGGAAAAATTAAGGATTTTATTTTGAAAAATCCAGAAGTAATAATCGAATCTCTTCAAAAGTTTGAAGTAAAAAAAGAAAATGAACAAAAACTAGAGAATAAAAATAAGATTAATACATTAAGTAAGCAGATTTACAATTCTGAAAGTCTTTATGAGGGAAATAAACTGTCTAATAAGATAATTGTAGAGTTTTTTGACTATAATTGCTCATATTGTAGAAGAGCTCACCGAGACTTAAAAAAAATAATTAGCGAGGATAAAAATATAAAAGTCATTTATAAAAATTATCCCATACTTTCAGAAAATTCTATTAAGCTAGCTAAATATGCATTAATAATTTCAGAAATTGATAAAAAAAAATTTGTAAAATTTCACAATTTGATTTTGACAAACAAAGGCAAGATTAATGATGATATTTTGATTTCAATATTAAAGGAATTAAATATTGATAAAAATTACTTAGAGAACAAAATTAATGATGAAGAAATTAATCAAAAGCTTAAAAATGATATTGATTTAGCAAGAAATCTTGGTTTAAGAGGAACACCTGCATTCATAATTTCAGATGAGATCTTTTTTGGATACATAGATAGAGATGATATGGTTTCAATACTAAATCAGCAATAAAGATTCTGTTTAGCTTCACTTTTAAATTTCGCCGCGAATCCATTACTGTAAAGAATTTTTTTACCAAATTGACTTAGAAAGACATTATGGTTAACCAGCGCATCCATCTCTCTCAAATGTTTTTTTGTTCTGTCTTCATAGTTTACAAATATTTCTTGATCTTCTTGTAATATGTGAATCAGCTCGTGAAGTAAAATTCCTCTGTGACAAATATCATCCATTGGGGAAAGTGTATCAGCTAAAAAAATTGTATATTTTGGATTATCAGGTGTTAATGCTAATATTTCACATTCCCTCCCACACGCCATTTCTGCTAATGCTTTTTGTTCAATAAACTGAATTTTTGGGAATATTTTTGGTTCTTTGTAATCAGTATGGGTTGTGATCCATAAAAGTAATGCTAGTATTAGCTCATTAAATGTTTCAAATTTTTCCATTATATTATACTCATGATTAAAAAATTATTTATTCATCGTTCTCTTCCTGAAATGTATAACATAGATGTTGGAGATGACAATAAAATTTATACTGAAGCCAGTGGAAAAAAAGACGGTATTCCAGTTATTTTTGTTCATGGTGGACCCGGGGGACAATGTCGTAGTGAACATCACTCCCTTTTTAACCCTCAGATATTTCGATCAATTATTTTTGACCAAAGAGGATGCGGTAAGAGCATCCCTTACAGATCTTTAGAAGGAAATAATACTGAAAATTTAGTTGAAGATATTGAAAAAATAAGAGATTTTTTCAAAATAAAAAAATTCCTAATTGTTGGTGGATCATGGGGTGCTACTTTAGCAATAAAATATGCCCTAAAGTTTCCCAAAAATTTAATTGGTGTTCTTTTAAGGTCAGTTTTTCTTGGAACAATTAATGAGATAAATTGGGCATTCATTGATGGTCCTAAAAATTTTGCTCCAAACTTGTATAAAACATTTGAAAAGTATTCGAACGGTAAAGAAATAATTGACTCATATTACAAAAAAATTTTAAAAGAAAATTCTAAGGTCCATTCATGGATTTGGCATGACTATGAAAGAATTTTATCTCAATTAAATCCTAAAAATTATTTCTTTGAAACTGAAGAAGAATTAATCAAGAGAGAAGGTCTTCCAAATTCGCCGTTCATGGAATTACATTATATAAAAAATAATTTTTTTATGGAAGATAATGAAATTGTTAAAAAAATTTCGAAAATAAAAAATTTACCTTCGTTTATCGTTCAAGGAAGATATGATCTTATATGTCCGCCAGTAAATGCTTATAAACTTCATGAAAATTGGAAATCTTCTGAAATAAAGTTTGTAAATACTGCAGGACACTCTTCCTCGGATGAAGGCATTATTGATAATTTGTTAATAGGTTTAAAAAAATTAACTGAGCATCTTTAATTCGTATAGAACATAATTATTTTTTTCCTTTTTTATCAATTCACTTTTCAGTTTTGCTTTGCTTTTTTCCTCCATTAGCTGAAACAACGACCAAACACAAGCACCCCTTACCAAACTACTTTCATTATTAATATGATTGAGAATGTATTTTATTAATTTTTTATTTTTGCTATTTCCAGAAGCAATAATTATGTTTCGTAGAAACCTGTTCCAACCTATTCTTTTTATAGAAGAATTATGAAAGTACGTTTTGAAGTGTTCTTCACTAAATTTTAAGAAAAATAATAAATCATTTTTGTCATTCGATATAAGTTTTTTCTCATCTGTTTCAGTCGAAAACTTATTCCAGGGACAAATAGATAAACAATCGTCGCAACCATATATTTTGTTTCCAATCAACTTTCGTAAACTTATTGGAATTGGACCTTTATTTTCAATCGTTAAATATGAAATACATCTTTTAGAGTCAATTTTATAATTGCTTAAAATTGCGTTTGTAGGACATATTTCTAAACATTTCACACATGATCCACATCCATTAATCATATTTTTTGTTTCTTTTATTTTTATAGGGAGAAATATTTCTGCTAGAAATAACCAAGATCCAAAACTTTTTGAAACAATGTTAGTATGTTTACCTTGCCAACCTAAACCAGCCTTTTCAGCAAAATATTTTTCCATTATGGGTGAAGTGTCGACGAAGATTTTTGTTTCAAGATTATATTTATCTTTAAACCAATCTTGTAAATTTTGTAATTTATTTTTAATTACGGAATGATAGTCTTCATCTTGAGCATAAATACTAATATTTCCATGATTTTTATCTTTATTTAAAAACAATGGATTCTCTTTAGGACCATAATTTTGTCCCAAAACAATAATTGTTTCTACTTTATCCCAAATTTTCTTTGGATTTGTTTTTTTTTCAAAATGCCTTTCTAACCATTTCATGTCTCCATGATAATTTTTATTTAGAAAATTTTTATATCTTTGCTTTGTCTTTTCATCAACATATGGTTCTGAATAACCAATGGAATCAAAACCGAGTTTAATAATTTCTTTTTGTATATTTTTTTTTAAATTCTTCATTTTTTTATTTTGTTAAATATTATAATTATTAAATGTCTAAAAAATCAAATAAAGCTTTAGTTCTTTTAAGTGGGGGCTTAGACTCCTCAGTTGTTTTATCAGTGTGCCAAGATAAAGGTTATGATATATATGCCATTTCCTTTGATTATGGTCAAAGACATAAAGTTGAATTAGAGTATGCAAAATTTCAAGCAACATTTTTTAATTGTATATCTCACAAAGTCTTTAAGATGGAATTCTACGGGGGCTCAGCATTAACAGATGACATTAAGGTTCCTAAAAACAGAGATTCTCATTCAATGTCCAAAGATATTCCTGTTACGTACGTTCCAAGTAGAAATATTGTATTCCTCTCTTTTGCCTCAGGATATGCTGAATGTCATGATATTGATAATATTTTTATAGGAGTAAATGCAATAGATTACTCAGGATATCCTGATTGCAGAAAGAATTTTATAGATAATTTTGAAAAACTTATTAATAAATCTACCAAGAAGGGTCTAGAAGGGAGTAAATTTAAGATAAATACTCCTTTAATAAACTTGTCCAAAAAAGACATTATTAAACTGGGTCATAAAAACGGTGTTGATTTTTCTATGACTTCGAGTTGTTATAGTCCAAAATTAAAAAAAAACTGTGGAGTATGTGATTCATGCTTATTAAGACAACAAGGGTTTGAGGAAGCTGGTTTGAGAGATCCAGCCAGAATTTAATTAATGTATAAAGTAAAAGAAATTTTCAGATCAATTCAAGGAGAAGGTTTTAATACTGGAAAAGAAAGTGTATTTATAAGATTTTCTGGTTGTAATTTTTGGAATGGAAGGGTAGAAGACAGGTTAGAAGCAAAATGTAATTTTTGTGATACTGATTTTGTTGGAGTTAATGGTAAAAATGGAGGTAACTATAATCTAAAAGAGTTAATTGAAGTCGTAGAAAGAGTTTGGGATTTGTCTTTTTCACTAAAAAAAAAAAACGTAATTCTAACTGGTGGCGAACCCTTATTACAAGTTGACAAAAAATTGTTAGATTTTTTGAAGAAAAAGAATTTTACTGTTGCTGTAGAAACAAACGGATCAATTAAAACAGACCTTGAGTTTGACTGGATTTGTGTCAGTCCGAAGGATCCTGACCACTGGAATCAAAAAAAAGGCGACGAATTAAAAATAATATATCCCCAAGATAAATTTAATTTAAAAGAAATAGTCAATTTAGATTTTAAATATTTTTTTTTACAGCCAAAAGATGATAGCTTAATGAAACTTAATCTTAATAAAACTATTGACTATTGCAATTTAAATAAGAAGTGGATACCTAGTTTTCAATTTCATAAAGCAATCGGAATTCAGTGAAATGATAATCTTCAAAAAATATTATTTTGACGCAGCACATTATATGCCTGAATTCAAAAAAAATCACAAATATAAGAAAGTTCATGGGCATAGTTATGAGATTATTATAAAATTGAAAGGTGAATTAGATCCAAAAAATAATTGGGTTATGGATTTAGAAAAACTTGATTCTTTTGTGAATCCTGAGTTATCAAAACTTGACCATTCAATATTAAATGAAGTTAGGGGTCTTGAAAAACCAACTAGTGAAAATATAGCAAAATGGCTTTGGAAAAAATTAAAAAAAAAAATTCACAATCTAGTTAGTGTTGAAATCAATAGACCAAGAATTGGAGGATGTATCTTCAAGGGAGATTAAATTACCTTCCTGAATAATTTGGAATATCAAGTTCTTCCACATAAACGTTCTTTGGCCTTTTTCCTCTTTGAAAAACAACATCAATAGGTATACCCCCTCTGGGATTCCAGAAACTTGCAACCCTTATCCATTTTGGAGATACATATTTTATAATTTTTTTGGCTACTTTAATAGTACAATCTTCGTGGAAACCTCCGTAATTTCTGAATGTGAACAAAAAGAGTTTAAAAGATTTACTTTCCATTATTTTTTTATTAGGTACATAATCAACTATAAAATTACCAAAATCAGGTTGAGAAGTAATTGGACAAATACTTGTAAATTCTGGTGCAGTAAATCTTACACAATAATCTTCATTCGGGTGAGGGTTCTTTACCGTATCCAAAATAAAATTATCTGGTGAATTTTGAATCTTAGATTTGGATCCAAGATACTTAGGTCCTTTTGTATTTTTCATGATTTTCAGAATATTTTTTTTTTAGTTCATCAAATTTTTTATTAATTATAGACTCTCGTATATCACACATCATTTTTTTGTAAAAAGCAATATTATGTAAACTTAAAATCATACATGATAAAATTTCATTATTTTTGACTAAGTGATGAATGTAAGATTTTGAAAAATTTTGAGAAACATGTAAATCCAATCCTTTATCAAG
Source organism: uncultured Alphaproteobacteria bacterium (assembly GCA_902617375.1). Lineage (GTDB taxonomy): Bacteria > Pseudomonadota > Alphaproteobacteria > Methylaequorales > Methylaequoraceae > Methylaequor > Methylaequor ceniphilum. The sequence goes on from CACMWI010000002.1 coordinate 252,832, forward strand.
AGGAGAGTCGTCTTTAAGATATATTGCATTTCTCAAATTTATTTCACCATTACTTGTAAAAGCTCTCCCATTCCTCCCAAACCTCGTAGGTAATACACAATCAAACATATCAATTCCTCTCTCTACTGCTGAAAATATGTCAATTGGTCTGCCAACACCCATCAAATATCTAGGTTTATCTTCATCGATATTTTCTAGAGAAAAATCAATTGTTTTGATCATCTCTTCATGAGACTCTCCAACTGAAAGTCCTCCCAGTGCATAACCATCAAATCCAATTTTACTTAATTTTTCAGAGCATTTCTTTCTTAGAGATTCAAACATACCTCCTTGAATAATTCCAAATAAACCAAAGCCCTCTCTTGATGTGAAAGTGTTTTTACACCTATTCGCCCATCTGAGTGACAGTTCCATTGACTCTTCAGCTCTTGAAAATGACGCTGGATATTCAGTACATTCATCCAGTACCATTGAAATATCAGAATTTAATCTTTCTTGGATTTGAATTGCAGATTCTGGGGTTAATTCAATTTTTTTTCCGTCAATATGAGATACAAAATTAACTCCATGTTCACTTATTTTTCTTAATTTTGATAAAGACCATACTTGATATCCGCCAGAATCTGTCAAAATTGGTTTATTCCAATTGATAAATTTGTGAAGTCCTCCTAATTCTTTTACTAAACGATCTCCTGGGCGAAGCATCAAATGGTATGTATTTGCTAAAATAATTTCTATACCAAGTTTTTCTAAATCTCTCTGAAAAATTGCCTTTACGCTCCCAAGAGTTCCAACTGGCATGAAGACTGGAGTTTTAATTTTTCCATGGAAAGTTTCAATACATCCTGCGCGTGCCTTTTGAAATTTATTTTCTACAGTGAATTTAAACTTTGCCATTTTTATTCCAAATTAAACATGCATCTCCATAAGAAAAAAAACGAAGTTTATTTTTGATCGCAAAATCATAAAGTCTCATTGTTTTTTTTTTTCCAATAAGTGTGAAAATTAAAAGTAGTAATGTAGATTTTGGTGTATGAAAATTTGTAACAAGTCCATCAACAGAATTTATTTCCCACCCGGGTTTTATAAATATATTTGTTTCACCTTTATATGGTGAAATATAACCTTTGCTGTCTTTTGATGATTCAAGTAATCTTAAAACCGTTGTTCCAATAGCAATTATTCTTCCACCATTGTTCTTTACATTATTAATTTTATCAGATGATTCTTTTGAAATATATCCATATTCATAATGCATCTTATGTTTAAAAACATTTGTTGTTCTTATTGGAATGAAAGTCCCGCCATTTACATGTAAAGTAATATAAATTATTTTAATTTTTTTTGTTTTTAGTTTATTAATTAAACGTTTAGTAAAGTGAAAGCTGGCTGTTGGGGCAGCTACTGCTCCTTCATTTTTGGCAAAGATAGTTTGATAATTATTAAAATCTGATTTCTTGTGACCTCTCTTTTTTATGTAGGGGGGGATGGGAGGTTTTCCAAAAATTTTTATTTTTTCTAAAAATTCTTTGTAAGGTAAGTTAAACTTTAAAGATATTTCATAATCATGTATTTTAATTATTTCAGCAAATTGTTTTTTAAAAATACTGATTTTCATTCCGGTCATTAGCTTTTTTTTTGCTTTTAAAAAAGCACTCCATTTGTTTTCTTTTTTATCTTCAATTTTATTTAGATTTATTGAAACTTTTTGATTTTCAATTTCGCCCTCGAGTTCAGCATGGATTACCTTAGTGTTATTGATAATAATTGCATCTGATGAATTTAATTCATTTATAATTTCATTGAACTTAATTATTCTGTTTTTTTTTCCTACAACAACTAATTTTGAATTATCTCTAGGTTTAACAGGGTGCAGGGCTATCAGTTCCTTTGGAATTTCATAATCTAAATCGTTTAGATGCATTTTAGTAAAGGTAATCTATTACTTTAGTGAGAAAATCTTCGCATTTATTTAACTGTACTATTTCAATGTATTCATCTGGTTTGTGGGCTTGTTTAATACTTCCTGGACCACAAACTATTGTTTGAAAGCCTATCTGATTGAAAATACCTGCTTCTGTACCGAAACTCACCGTATTTACGGAGTTAGTTCTCAATTTTTCTAAGCAAAGTGATATGATATTTGAATTGTGATTTGTTATCAAAGGGGGAAAATTATTTTGTTCAGACAATAATATACTGCATTTCTTGTTAACTGACTTCATCTCCCCTTCTAAAATTAATAGATAATCTTTGATTTGGTTTACAAACTTTTCTGTATTAAATTTTGGAGTATCTCTTATCTCAAATTCAATTTTACAATTGTTCGGTATAATATTAACTGCGGTCCCACCAGAAATTTTTCCTACATTAATGGTTGTAAAACTTGGATAGAAATTTAGGTCTTTTTTTTTTTCAATTAATTTTTGTTTAGCCTCTAGAAATTGAATAAACTTTGAGCAATATTGTATTGCATTGACCCCCTCATTTATTAATGATGAGTGAGATTCTAATCCATTAAATGATACTTCAAAGTTTTTCTTTCCTTTGTGCTGATTTACAAGTTTCATTTCAGTTGGTTCACCGACAATACAAAATTTTGGTTTAGGATCTAGTTTGTTCAAGAAAGGAACTAATTTCTGAATACCAAGACATCCTACTTCTTCATCATAAGAGAAAATTAGAAAAAGAGGCTTCTTCATTTCTTTAATTTTTAATTTTTTTAATAAAGACAATACAACTGCTATAAATCCTTTCATATCAGCAGTTCCTCTACCATAATATTTATTATTTTTCATAGTTAAATTAAAAGGGTTTGATGTCCATTTTTGTCCATCTGTCGGAACAACGTCTGTATGGCCAGAAAAGGCTATTCCGCCGTCTGTTTTTGGTCCAATTCTGCAAAAAACGTTAAACCTGCCTTTTTCCCCTTCAATTTTTTTGGCTTTCAATCCAATTTTATTTAAATAATCTATAATAAAATTTGCCAATTCTTTATTTGAATTTTCACTAATTGTTGGAAAAGAAATTAATTTGGAAAAGATCTGATCTAAATTCATTTTTAAGAATTATTAAATTGTTCGTTTATTATGCGTTCTTCTAAGTCATGACCAGGATCAAACAACAAGTTTACAAATAATTTTTTTTCAAGTTCAATTTCAAGCCTGTCAATATTTTCAAATTGCATGAAGTCTGCTTCTGCTCTAACAGGTCTTAATTTAGAGTCAATTGCGTACAGAGTAATTTTTGCATCATTGGTAAGTAAAGCACCTCTCCATCTTCTTGGTCTGTAAGGACTTATTGGAGTGAGTGCTAAAACCTTAGCACCTACAGGAATTACAGGACCTCTCAATGAAAGATTATAAGCTGAACTTCCAGCTGGAGTTGCGATTAAACAACCGTCACCAAGAAATTCTTCAATCCTAGTTTTATTATTTACTTCAATTTTTATTTTTGCAATCTTTGAGCTACTTCTTATTAGAGATACATCATTAAAAGCTAAACTCTCTTTAATTTTTTTATTCTTTTCAAAGCATTTTATTTTTAAAGGTGATAACTTATACGGAATTGCCTCGTCTAATCTTTTTTTTAAATTTTTCTCAGAGAACTGATTCATCAAAAATCCAATGTGACCTTTATTCATTCCATAAATTGGTTTGTTCAAATGTAAAAAATCATGTAATGACTTTAACATTGTTCCATCACCTCCTAGTGCCACTATAATGTCTGCTTTTTCTGGCGGAACGGAATCGTAAGTTTGTTCCATCATTTTAAGCGATTTAATAGCATCTGGTTTTTCTGAAGAAACAAATCCAATTTTCGTCATTTTTCAACCACCTGTAGTATTCATAAATCTTTTATGAATATAGCTTTTTTCATCAATTTTAAAGTAATGTCTTTCTGGTTTCATGAAAATGACTTTCTTTAATGCATTTAACAAATTTGGTCTGTCATTAGCTCTAATAAATGGAGTGAGGTCTAAAGAATTGTTATCACCAAGACATGGATAGACTTTTCCATTTGAAGTTATTCTTAATCTGTTACAAGTTGCACAAAAATGATCAGATATAGGGGAGATGAAACCTACAAATAAATTTAATTTTTTGCAATAGAAATAGTTTGATGGACCTGACGACTTCAGTGAAGATTGTTCTAAATCAAAATCTTTACAGATTATTTCCTTAGCTTTATTAACAGAAAAGTATTGTGACTTTCTCGAGTTTAAGATATCTCCTACCGGCATAACTTCAATGAAAGATAATGTAAAAGAATTATGACCACACCATTTCATTATTTCTAATAATTCATCATCATTAAAATTTTTTAAAAGAACTGTGTTAATCTTTACAGATAACTTATTTTCTTTAGCACTTTCAATTCCTTCGAAAACACTTTCAATGTTTCCTCCATTAGTAATGAAATTAAATTTTTCTTTTATGAGCGAATCAAGTGAAACATTTACTCTTTTGACTCCAAGATCTGATAATGTTTTTGAATATTTTTTTAACTGCGTTCCATTCGTAGTTAGTAAAATTTCATCAATAACCTTTTTACTTAGTTTTTTGGATAGGAATTCAATATATTCCACTATATCTTTTCTCACTAATGGTTCTCCACCAGTAATACGAAATTTTCTGATCCCTAAATCAATGAGTGACTCTGAAATTAGTTTAAGTTTATTAATATCTAAAATTTCTTCTTTTTTGTAAAAATTTGGATTGGACTCAGGCATACAATATTTGCATCTAAGATCACATCTGTCTGTAACAGAAATTCTTACATAGTCAATTTTTCGTCCAAAGTTATCCAGCATAATTTTTTTGAATAATATTCATATTTTAATTCTTAGGTTAAAATAATATAGTAATCAAATTATTAGTAAACTTAAAGTCATGAAAATTAAACCCAACTTAGAAAATTCATCCTTAACAAGAAAAATCTTTGGATTAGATGAGTATTTAAAACGAAAGAGGATAGACGTAATTGAAGAAAAGCCCATAACACTCTATTTAAACAGTCAAGAAATTGTGACAATGATGACAATTAACGATTTCCCAGAATATTTAGCGCTTGGTTATCTTTTAAATCAAAATATGATTACCAAAACAACAAAAATTGAGTCTGTTGAATATTATGCAGATCTAAAAACAGTTGTTGTAAGAACAAAAAAATCAACAAATTTTGAAGCAAAATTAAAAAAAAAGACCATTACCTCAGGTTGTGCTCAAGGAACAGTGTTCGGTGATATTATGGATAATTTGAAAAAATTTAAATTTAAAAATTCTTTCAAAATTAAAAAATCATGGATTTATGACCTATCAAAAAAAATTAATCTAACTCCTAGCCTTTACCTAAAAGCTGGAGCTATTCATGGTTGTGTCTTATGTGTGAAAAACAAGCCTTTGATATATATGGAGGATGTTGGAAGACATAATGCCATAGACAAGATTGCAGGTTACATGAAAGTAAAAAAGATTTCTCCAGCCAATAAAATTTTTTATACAACTGGAAGACTCACAAGTGAAATGGTAATGAAGTCGGTTCAAATGAGAATCCCAATAGTTATTTCAAGATCAGGTTTCACAGCATGGGGGGTTGACCTTGCACGACAAGCTAACCTGACTTTAATTGGAAGAGCCAAAGGAAAAAAATTTTTTGTCTTGAGTGGAGAACATAGAATTGAATAAAGACAAAATTTTAGGCATGATACTCTCTGGCGGTTTATCAAGAAGGATGGGTTCAGACAAAACTTTTAAGAAAATTTCAGGTGTAAATTTGATACAGCATACTATTAAGAGATCCACAAAACAGGTTGGAAGATTAATTGTAAATTCAAATGATTCTAGTAAAATTTTTAAGTATCTTGACTCAACCAAAATTGTAAAGGATTGTATTCCAGGAAATTTTGGTCCTCTTGTAGGAATTTTGTCTGGTATAAAGTGGGCAAGACATGATTCAAATTATAATTGGTTGGTAAGTTTTCCAGTAGACTCTCCTTTTTTTCCAAATGATATTGTCAATAGATTCATTGAAGAGAGCGAAAATTATGAAATTCTAATGGCGGAATGTTCCAAAAGAGTACATCCAGTTTTTTCAATGTGGAAAGTAAACATAGAAATGGAAAATCAATTGGAATTTTTCTTGAATGCTGGTGGAAGAAAGATAGATGAATTTACCAAAAAATTTAAAACGAGGGTGGTAAAGTTTGAGGAATTTGGATATGATCCATTCTTTAACGTTAATACTGTTGAAGACTTAAAAATTGCGAATGAAATTTACAACAAATATTTCAAAGATTAAATATGGGTTTTTTAAATAAATTACACAAAAAAAATATAATCGCAAAACCTGGGTTCAATAGGTGGCTTGTGCCACCAGCCTCTATTGCTATTCATTTGTGTATTGGATCAGTTTACGCATGGAGTATGTTTAACCCAGCTTTAGTAAAAATTCTTGGAGTTGTAACATCTTCTGGAGATGACTGGAGTCTCGGTCAAGTTGTTTGGATTTTTTCTGTAGCAATCGTTAGCTTAGGATTAGCAGCAGCTTATGCTGGTAAATGGCTTGAGGAAGTTGGTCCTAGGATGGTTGGATTTGTAGCAGCATGCTGTTGGGGTGGGGGGTTTGTAATTGGCTCGATTGGAATCTTTCTCCAAGAAATGGGGGTCCAAATAACTTTGTCTCTCCCAATGTTGAGCGATGATCCAATGATATTAAGTGTTGGGTTATACCTTTTGTATCTAGGTTATGGTGTTATTGGTGGAATTGGGTTAGGACTTGGTTATGTATCGCCAGTATCAACTTTAATAAGATGGTTTCCAGATAGAAGAGGCATGGCAACTGGCATGGCTATAATGGGTTTTGGCGGTGGTGCCATGATTGCGAAGGTTACTATAGACAGGCTATTAGCAAAATTTTACAAAGTTCCAGAGTATTTAGGAGATATAGATTCACTAAACCTAATAACGGAGGGTGGAAGAAGATTTGTAGATATTTCAGGAAACTTAGTTGAAGTTGTAATTGTTACTGTCAATGATTTAGCAAAAATGATAGTTCCTGGAGATCCTGGTGTATATATTGTCGGAACCGGTTCAAGTGGTGCTGCCCAAACATTCCTTTTTTTGGGTATTGTTTATTTTATCATTATGACCATTGCTGCATTTTCTTATAGAGTTCCTCCTGAAGGATGGAAACCCAAAGGATGGACACCTCCAAAAGATTCAAAAAAGACAAGATTAATAACTAAGAATAACGTGCATATCGATCAAGCTTTAAAAACCCCGCAATTTTACTTTTTATGGATTGTACTTTGCTTTAACGTCACAGCTGGCATAGGAGTTATTGGGGTTGCTAAAACAATGATGATTGAAATTTTTGAACCAAGTTTACCAGCCATTGTCACCGCAGGTTTTGCCGGAACATATGTACTTATGATAAGTGTTTTTAACATGGTTGGAAGAATATTTTGGGCATCCATGTCAGACTTTATTGGAAGAAAACCCACATACTTTATATTCTTTTCACTTGGAATACTATTATACTTGTCAATTCCTTTTACTGCTAAAGCTATGAGTATTGACCCAATTGTAACTTATCTCATACTTTTTTATGCAGCATCAATGGTGATTTTCACAATGTATGGGGGCGGCTTTGCAACAATTCCAGCTTACCTTGCCGATATCTTTGGCACGAAATATGTTGGAGGAATACACGGAAGACTACTTACAGCTTGGTCCACAGCTGGTGTTTTGGGTCCTGTTGCAATAACTCAACTTAGACAAAATTCAGTAGATAGCGCTATTAATGATCTTGTATCCAAAATAAGTCCCGAAAAATTTACAGAGATTTACGGGGCTTCCGTAGAAAATTTATCACTTTTGGTTCAAGAAAAAACAGTCACGATATCTAATTTAATGCCTCATATGCCAGAAGGCACTATCAATCCATCAACAACATTATATAACTCTACAATGTTTGCCATGGCTGGTTTATTGGCTATAGCTTTTGTTGCCAACCTCTTAATAGGCCCGGTAAATGAAAAACACCATATGAAAGAATAGCTTCGACTAAGCTGTTAACTTTTCAATTTTTGCTGCGCAATACTTTAGTTCTGGGATTTTACCGTCTGGATCCAATGCCTGATTGGTTAACAAATTGGCTGGAGCATTTTCAAAACAAAACGGCATGAAAACCATTCCATCTGGGATCATTTTATCAAACCTAACTTTGACACTTACCTTGCCTCTCCTTGTTGACAATTGAACTTGTTCATCTTGTGAAAAATTATTTTTTTTCATTTCATTTTTTGAAAGATGAACATATGGTTGTGGCTCTATTGTGTTCAAAACCTTGGATCTAGATGTCATTGAGCCTGTATGCCAATGCTCAAGTAACCTTCCAGTTGTAAGTACAAGCGGGTATTTTTCGTCAGGTTTCTCATCAGGAGAAATAAGTTTAGCAGGAACAAGCTTTCCTTTTTTGTTATTTGTCGGAAAACCTTCTCCAAATATCACCTCATTTCCTGGTTTGTTCTCATCATCACAAGGATAAGTTACGGCACCGTCTTTGACTAATCTTTCCCAAGTAATGTTTTTCATAGATTCCATACATTTGCTAAGTTCGTCATATACCTCATCTGGACCATTATAATTCCAATTTAATCCCATTCTTTTGGCTAATTCTTGTATTATCCAAAGGTCTTGTTTTGCTTTCCCAGGAGGGTTAACCGCTTTTTTTGCTAACTGAACTCGTCTATCCGTGTTTGTAAAAGTCCCTGTTTTTTCAGGAAAAGCTGATGCAGGTAAAACAATATCAGCAAGATATGCTGTTTCTGTTAAGAAGATATCTTGGACAATGAGAATTTCAAGCCTAGCTAATGCTTCTCTTGCGTGATTAGCATTTGGATCGGACATGGCGGGATTTTCTCCCATAACATAAAGCCCTTTGATGCTTTTATCATATATAGATTCCATGATTTCAACCACAGTCAAGCCTGGGTTGGGATCAAGTTTTGTTTGCCAATAATTTTCAAAAAATTTAAGATTTTTGCTGTCTGATATTGGTTGATAATCAGGAAAAACCATTGGTATCAAACCTACATCAGACGCACCTTGAACATTATTTTGCCCACGAAGAGGGTGAAGTCCAGTTCCCTTTCTTCCAATGTTTCCTGTAATCATTGCAAGTGAAATTAAACATCTTGAGTTGTCTGTACCGTGAATATGTTGAGAGATTCCCATACCCCAAAAGATCATTGCGGATTTAGCGTTAGCAAATAATCTGGCAGTTTCTCTTATCTCTGAAGGAGAAATTCCACAAATATCTGACATCTCCTCAGGTGTAAAATCTTTGATGTGTTCTTTAAGATCTTTATAACCTTCTGTGTTTTTTTCAATGTACTGTCTATCTACGAGACCTTCTTCAATAATTGTGTTAATCATTGCATTTAACAACGCTACATCAGCACCTGGAGTGAATTGCAAGCTTTTCTCAGATATTCTAGATAAGTCTTGTTTTCTTGGATCCATTATTATTAGTTTCAATCCATTTTTTTTTACGGCATTTTTAATAAATGTAGCAGCTACTGGATGATTTTGCGTCGGTCTTGCTCCAATAACAATGGCAACATCTGCATTTTGAATTTCTGAAACTGGAGCTGTAACTGCTCCTGATCCAATTGTTTCCATAAGAGCAGCAACGGAAGACGCATGACACATTCTTGTACAATGGTCGACATTATTATTTTTAAAACCTGTTCTTATTAACTTTTGGAATAAATAAGCTTCCTCGTTTGAACCTTTAGCACAACCAAAACCAGCAAGGGATTTGTCTCCAGAACTATTTAATATTTCTTTAAGTTTACGAGCAGCTAAATCGAGAGCCTCATCCCATGAAGCTTCTCTAAAATGAGTCAATGGGTTTAGTGGATCGATTTTTTCTAATGGATCTTTTGGTTTGTCTGATTTTCTAATTAAGGGCACTGTTAGTCTTTCAGGGTTGTGAATATAATCAAAACCAAATCTTCCTTTAACGCACAGCCTATTCTTATTTGCAGGACCGTCTCTTCCGTCAACAGATATAATTTTTTCATTTTGAATATTGTATGTTAATTGACAACCAACCCCACAGTATGGACATAAAGAGTCAACTTTTCTGTCAGGTTTAGCATTTTTGGTTCCATTATCATCTAATAAATTAGATTCCATTAATGCGCCAGTTGGACATGCTTGAACACATTCTCCACAACTTACACAAGATGAATCACCCATTGGATCATTAAAGTCGAAAACCACTTTTGAATGATGCCCTCTGTTACCCATTCCAATAACATCGTTCACTTGAACTTCTCTACATGCTCTTACACATAGATTACAATGGATACAAGCATCAAGATTTACTGACATCGCAACGTGTGATGAGTCTTCACAAGGAACTATTTTTTTCTCTCTTTTTTCAAATCTACTATTTTCAACATCTATATCTGAAGCAATTTTCCAGAAATGTGAGTCGGGGTCATGAGAAGTCTCTCTATCTGGTTGATCTGTAACTAATAGTTCTAAAACCATTTTTCTGGACTTGATGGATCTTTCATCGTTTGTAAGAACCTTCATACCTTCCGTTGGTTTCCTTATGCAAGAAGCAGCCAGAACTCTCTCCCCCTCAATAGAGACCATGCATGCTCTACAATTACCATCGGCCCTGTATCCAGGTTTATCTGCAAAACAAAGGTGGGGAAGTGTTATGCCCTCTCTTTTGGCAACGGCCCAAATTGTTTCGTCATCCTTAGCGACTACTTTTTTATTGTTAAGAAAAAATTCAACCATAATATACTATATTCTGTCTTTGAAATAATTTAAAGAACAAGTTATTGGGTTGCCTGCAGCTTGACCTAATCCGCAAATTGAGGCCTCACTCATTGTGTCAACAAGCTCTCTTAGTAACTTCTCATCCCAGATATTCTTTTCAAGTAACTTTACAGCTTTTTCAGTTCCTACTCTGCAAGGGGTGCATTGACCGCAGCTTTCGTCATTGAAAAATTTTAATAAGTTTAAAACAACATTTTTGATACTGTCTTTATGTGAAAAGACAACAATTGCTCCTGACCCTATAAAGCAACCATGTTTTTCTAAAGAACCAAAGTCAAGTGGAATATCTGCTTTTTCTGCTGGAAGAATTCCACCTGAGGCACCGCCTGGAAGATATCCAAAAAAATTGTGACCGTCTTGCATTCCTCCGCAATATTCATTTAGTAATTCATTCATTGTTATTCCTGCTGGTGCTAATTTGACACCAGGATTTTTCACTCTACCCGATACTGAATAACTGTGTGGCCCCTTGTGACCTTTCTTACCTTGATTGCTATACCACTTATGACCTTTCTCAAGAATATCTCTAACCCAATATACAGTTTCAATATTGTGATTAAGTGTGGGTTTACCAAAAAGACCTACTTTTGAAACAAATGGTGGTTTATGCCTTGGAAGACCTCTTTTACCCTCTATAGATTCAATCATAGCAGATTCTTCGCCACAAATGTAAGCACCAGCACCTCTTCTGACGTAGATTTTTGTATCTTCCCTTAGTATTTTACTATTTTCTAGTTTTGTTAATTCATTTTTCATTTTTTTTATGATACCAGGGTATTCGTCTCGCATGTAAATATATATTTTTTTTGCTTCTACAGCCCAAGCTGCTATCAACATTCCCTCAAAAAATTTGTGCATATTTGTTTCTAGATACAATTTATCTTTAAAAGTTCCTGGTTCTCCCTCATCCCCATTTATTGTCATAAGTCTTGGCCCTTTTTCCATTCTGACAAATTTCCATTTTTGTCCAGAGGGGAAACCAGCTCCTCCCATACCTTTTAAACCAGATTTGTTTAACTCGTCTATAACTTCGTCTACACTTAATTTTCCCTCATAGCATTTTAATAAAGTTTTATAACCGTCATCTTGAGTATAAGTGCTAAAGTCTATTCCTCCTACATCCTTAGGATGAACTTCATTTTTTGACAACGCATTTTCTACGTCCTTTAGAGAGAATTTTTCAAGGTGATTATGACCAACTTCACAGGCAGGCGCCTTGTCACATAAGCCCATACATGGTGCTCTTACAACTCTTACTTTCTTTTTATCTAATGTTGATTCTAACTTTTTCATCAGATCATTAGCCCCGAACAATTCACATGTTAAGCTATCGCATACTCTTATTGTCGTAGGTGGTAGCGATTCATCTTCATCATCGATAACATCAAAGTGCGCATAGAATGTGGCAACCTCAAATGCTTCAGCCATTGGTATTTTTAGGAGGTTAGCTAAAGCAGCAAGATGTTTTTTGCGGATTTGATTATACTTATCTTGTATCAAATGAAGATATTCAATTAGCATATCTCTTTTTAAAGGGAGATGATCTATTAAATCTTTTATTTCAGCAATATCTGAATCTTTTGAGTCTCTTCCTTTTGGATAAAAATTTTTGTTTTTAATGTCTAACATTGTAAGTATATCAATTATATATAATATATATATCGATTTTCTAGAAATACTATAGATGATCTTTCAAAATTTTACTAATTTTTACTGACAAATTGCCCCCTTCAAACAAAAACCCTTTGATTGAGGCATTCTTTGCTGCAATTAAATCAGTTTTTTTGTCTCCAACCATAAAACATCTTGTCTTATCTAAGTTATATTTTTCAACTGCTTCATTTATCATTTTAGGTGAAGGTTTTCTTCTTGATTCAGGGTTATTGTTTGGTAAATCTTCAGAAAAAAAAAAATCATTAATTTGAATACCTTCTTTTTTTAGAATTTTATTCATCCATTCATGCAGGTTTGTGACATCTTTAGCAGTGAAATAGCCTCGACTAATTCCAGATTGATTAGTTATTACAATCACAAGAAAATTATTTTTTTTTAATAATTTTATAGCCTCTACAGCTCCATCAATCCATTTAAAATCCTGACTTTTGTGCAGATAACCTATGTCCTCATTTAAGACTCCATCTCTATCTAAAAAACATGCTTTATTAATTTTTTTAAATTTTTCTTGATTCATTTTTTTTCGAATATAATTATAGTGCAATAAATTATAATGTTGAAATATGGTTGAAAAAAAAAAAATTAACGGTTCTTACACACCATCTGAAAAAGAAAAGTTCATGAGTGCAAAGCAATTGAAATATTTTAAAAAGTTACTGAATGATTGGAAAGATGACCTTCTCCAAGGTTCATCTCTAACAATAAATAATCTGAAAGAAGAATCCTCTAATAAACCTGATAATGCTGACAGAGCTTCAATTGAGTCAGAGAGAAGTTTAGAGTTAAGAACAAGAGATAGAGAACGCAAGTTAATAAGTAAAATAAACAAAGCACTTAGAAAGATTGAGGATGGAACTTATGGTTATTGTGAAGAAACCAATCAACCTATCTCTTTAAAAAGACTGATAGCTAGACCAATAGCAACATTGTCATTAGAGGCACAGGAATCTCATGAAAAATCAGAAAAGATTTATAAAGAGAAAGAATATTAATTAATCTATTGCTATAATCATTTTTAATGATACATTATACAAAAAGAACATTTATAGAACATTTATGGATAAATTAAAAACATTAGAATCCACCATCAGTCAGATAGAGAGAAACTTCGGTAAAGGCTCCGTCATGAAATTAGGAGAAAGAGAAGTGGTCGAAATTGACGCAATATCTTCAGGTTCACTTAGTCTTGACGTAGCATTGGGCATCGGAGGTTTGCCAAAAGGTAGGATAGTTGAAATATACGGTCCCGAGAGTTCCGGAAAGACAACACTAGCTCTTCATGTTATAGCCGAAGCTCAAAAAAAAGGTGGAACATGTGCATTCGTTGATGCTGAACACGCATTGGATCCAGTATACGCAAAAAAATTGGGTGTTAACACTGATGAGATGCTTATTTCTCAACCAGATAATGGTGAACAAGCACTCGAAATTGCAGATACCCTTGTCAATTCAAATGCAATAGACGTTTTAGTTGTTGATTCCGTTGCCGCCTTGGTCCCAAGAGCTGAAATTGAAGGTGATATGGGAGACTCCCATATGGGCTTACATGCAAGACTAATGAGCCAAGCATTAAGGAAATTAACTGGATCAATTTCAAGGTCTCAAGCTTTGGTCATATTTATTAACCAAATCAGGCAAAAAATTGGCGTAATGTTTGGAAATCCAGAGACAACCACAGGAGGGAATGCACTTAAATTTTATGCTTCAATTAGGATGGATATCAGGAGAATCGGTGCTATTAAAGACAGGGATGAGGTAGTTGGTAATCAGACAAGAGTAAAAGTTGTCAAAAATAAACTTGCCCCTCCATTTAAAACGGTTGAATTTGATATCATGTATGGTGAAGGAATTTCCAAAAATGGAGAAATCTTAGATTTAGCAACTAAAGACGGGTTGGTTGAAAAAGCAGGTGCGTGGTACTCATACAACGGTGAAAGAATTGGTCAAGGAAGAGAAAATGCAAAAATTTATCTAAAAGAGAATCCAAAAGTAGCTCTTGAAATAGAGGAATCAATTCGTTCACAAAATAAAGAACAAGTGATAAAAGCAGAGGAAAATCTCAACGATAATAAAGAAGATCTCCCAGATAAAGAAATGAAAGTTGATTAATTACTAACTTTTTAATTATAATCATTTTAGAAAAATGCAAAATTCAAATGATTATTCAAACAAAATAAGAGAAACATTCTTAAATTTTTTTAAAAAAAATTCACATTCAGAGATTGAGTCATCTTCTCTGATTCCTAATGATGATTCAACTTTACTATTTGTAAACTCTGGGATGGTTCAATTTAAAAAATGGTTTACTGGTGAAGAAAATCCAAAAAATAAGAATGTTGTTTCCATACAAAAATGCTTGAGAGCAGGGGGTAAACATAATGATCTCGACAATGTTGGTTTAACCCCAAGACATCATACTTTCTTTGAAATGCTGGGTAATTTTTCATTTGGTGGCTACTTCAAAGAAGAGGCAATAAAATTTGCATGGGATTTATTAACAAAAGAATATTCAATAGATAAAAAAAGATTAGTTATTACTGTATATAAGGCAGACGAACTCTCTTTTAAAATTTGGAAAAAAATTTCAGGGTTTAATGACGAAAAAATAATAAGAATTTCATCCAACGATAATTTTTGGTCCATGGGTGACTCTGGGCCTTGTGGTCCTTGTAGCGAAATATTCTTTGACAATGGTGAAAGCATAAAAGGAGGCTTGCCTGGTACTAAAAATCAGGATGGAGACAGATTTGTTGAGATATGGAACCTAGTTTTTATGGAATATGAAAAAAAAGGAGATAGTTTAGAAACACTACCAGGTAAATTTGTTGACACAGGCATGGGGTTAGAAAGAATATTGGCGGTTCTAAATGGAAAAGTTAATAATTACGATACTGACTTATTTGAATATGTTTTCAAAAGAATAGAAGAGGAAACTAAAGCAAATTTAAATAAAAATTTATTGATACCTTTCAGAATAATTTCTGACCATTTGAAGTCTATTATTTTTATGATGTCTGAGGGTATTTTACCTTCTAACGAAGGAAGAGGTTATGTGTTGAGAAGAATAATAAGACGAGCTCTTCTAAATGTTAATAAACTGAATCCAGATGTAATAATTCTAAACAGACTTGTGGACGATGTAATAAAAAAATACATAAAAACCTATCCTGAATTAACCAAAGCAGAATTCTTTATTAAAGATAATTTAAAGAATGAAGAGGAAAAATTTTCTGAAACTTTATCAATAGGACTTGAACTATTGAACAAAGAAATTAAAAAAATTAAAACTAAAGAATTTAAACCTGAAATAGCTTTTAAACTTTATGATACTTATGGATTTCCAGTCGATATGACTGAGTCGATTTTAAATGAAAGGAAATTAAGTTTAGATACTAATAAATATAAATCCATTGTGGAAGCGCATAAAAAACTACAACAAAATTCATGGGTTGGAATTGGAAAAAAAGATAAAAAAAAAAATTATCAAGAAATTTCTAAGAATTTTTCTAGTACACAATTTTGTGGATATCAGACGACCTCATGTAATTCAAAATTATTATATATTATTGAAAATGATATATTGGTTGATTCAACAAAAAAAAATGAGGAAGTAATACTAATATTTGACAAATCCCCTTTTTATGCGGAAGCTGGAGGTCAACTTGGGGATTCAGGAAATATATTAAATTCTAAAAAACAAGTTGTAGCTGAAATTTCTGATACTAAGAAAATTAAAAATGGAATTTACTTTCACTTCGTAAATCGATGCTTATTAGAATTGATAAAAAACGAATCATATCTTTTAGAAATTGACAAAGAAAAACGAGATAAAACTAGTAATAACCATTCTGCCACTCATTTACTTCACGAATCTTTGAGACAAATCGTTGGAAAACATGTGAGTCAAAAAGGTTCATTAGTTAGTTCTAAAAAACTTAGATTTGACTATTCATCAAATCAACAATTGTCATTAGAAAAACAAAAGAAGATTGAGGATTTAGTTAATAAATCAATTAGATCAAATATTGGAGTTGAAATAAATCAAATGAGTTTGGATAAAGCTCTTAAGTCGGGAGCTATTGCTTTGTTTGGAGAAAAATACCCTGATAAAGTAAGAGTTGTAAGCATGGAAAGTAAATTTAAAAAAGAGCAGATATTGACATCAATTGAGTTATGTGGAGGCACTCATGTTAAGCAAACCGGGCAAATTGGTTTGTTCAAAATTTTAAGTGATATATCTGTTTCTTCTGGTGTCAGAAGGATAGAGGCTCTAACGGGTCAAGATGCACATGATTATGTTGACGATAAAATAAATTCTTTAGGTGAGATAAAAAATATTTTGAAAGCTTCGGATGAGAATGTTGTTGAAAAAATTAAAAATTTAAAAAATAGTTCTATAAATAAAACAAAAATTTCTAATGAAATTGAATACTCAAATCTAAAAATTATTACTACAAAAGGATGTAAGATTTATTTTGACAACTTAGATTGTCATTCAAAAGAGTTAAGAAATAATTCCGATTCAATAAAAAAACAATTTAAATCAGGAATAATAATATTAACCTCACAAGAGGATAACAAAGTTTCAGTTGTGGTATCTATTACTGAAAATCTCTTAGGTGAATTTGATTCTACTATTATAATAAAAAAAATAATTGCTTATTTAGGTGGCAAGGGTGGGGGTGGAAGAAAGGATCTTTCACAAGGTGGAGCTCCACTAAATGAAAAATTTAAAAAACTTAAAAATAACTTAGAAAAAATAATAGTTTAATTTTCGATTTTGTTCTTAATAATGTCGAAAAATTCATTTGTAGTAATCCATTTTTGCTCTGGTCCACACATCAGTGCTAAATCTTTTGTCATAAAACCATTATCAATTGTGTCTATGCAAATATTTTCTAAATTTTCAGAGAATTTTAATAAATCAGAGTTATTATCAATGATTGCTCTTTGTTTTAAAGCTCTTGTCCAGGCAAAAATAGATGCTATTGGATTTGTCGAAGTTTGAATACCCTGTTGGTGTTGTCTGAAGTGGCTAGTAATTGTTCCGTGTGCTGCTTCTGACTTCAATATTTTTCCGTCTGGACTCTGTAATACAGAGGTCATTAATCCCAATGAGCCATAACCTTGAGCAACTAGATCAGACATAACATCACCATCATAATTTTTACATGCCCATATAAACCCCCCACTCCACTTCATAAGACACGCTACCATATCATCTATTAATCTATGTTGATAAGTTAAGTTGTTTTCTTCGAATTCTTTTTTAAATTTTTTAAATACATCATCAAATATTTGTTTAAAGCTTTCATCATATTTTTGTAAAATTGTATTTTTTGTTGATAAGAAAAGTGAAACTTTTCTTTTACATGCAAAATTAAAACAAGAATTTGCAAAATCATTGATAGACTCAAACACATTAAAGTATGCAAGACCAACACCACCTGTTTCAAAATTGTGTATTAATTTTTCTTCCTTATTTCCATCTTCATCTTCAAAACAAATTGTAAGTTTCCCTTTTTTATCTACAACTATTTCTTTGGATCTATAAATATCACCGAACGCATGACGAGCTATGATTACAGGTTTATTCCAATGATCAACAATTTTGGGTATCTTATCAATCATTATAGGTTCTCGAAAAATTGTTCCTTTCAAAATATTTCTTATGGTTCCATTAGGAGAAGGATATTTCTTCTTCAAATTATATTCTTTGACTCTTTTATCGTCAGGAGTGATTGTGGCACATTTCAATCCAACATTTATTCTTTTTATCTCATTGGCAGCATCAGAAGTTACTTGATCATTTGTTTCATCGCGATTTGTGATACTAAGATCGAAATTTGATAGTTTTAATTCAAGGTAGGGGAGAATTAATTCACTTTCAATTTTATTCCATAAAACTCTTGCCATTTCATCACCGTTAAGATTTACAATTTTATTTTTTACAACAATTTTTGGCATGAGCGGTTCAATTAAATTCTATAAAATAATCTTTAGTCCTAAATTCATTCATTTTTAATTTAATAACTTACAAAAAAAAATAAATAACATTGGAAACTAGGAATTAAGTTATATTATTAAAGTAAAAAGTACGTTTATGAAAAAAGAATTTATAACATTATCAATATTATCTTCGAGTTTAATTCTATTTTATTTTTTATTTCCTGTCTTACAAGAAAACATTTTTAAAAGTGAAATTAATGTTAATAAGAAAGAAGATCTTTATTCAGATCAAATACCTCAAACACTTGAAAGTTACAATGCTTCTTTATTAACGTTTGACATTGTAAGGATTTCTAAAAATGGAGATGTTGTGATGGCTGGAAAGTCAGAACCAAATGAAACAATCGAATTATTAGATGGAGAGGAAATTATTGCTGAAGTTAGTTCTGATGAAAATGGAGAATGGATTTGGGTTAGTGGATTCCGGATTAAAAGTGGTATTAAAAAATTTAAACTACAATACAAAAATAACCTTAACACATCTTCACTCTCCGATCATACAGTCATTGTTTTAGTTGATAACGAAGAAAACAGTATTCCTAAGGTTGCCAGAGTTTTAAATAGTGACGTTGAAAGTATAGATATGTTAAATCTGGAAGAAATTAATGATTCCATAACACTTGATGTTTTGAGTTATTCCCCGCCTGGTCTTGTTATTATCTCTGGAAGGACTATTCCACATACGGAAATTGAAATTTTTAAGTCAGCAGAATCTTTGGGAAATACAAAATCAAATGAAAACGGGATATGGAAATTTATTATAAAAAAGAATGATTATTCGAATGAAGAAATTTCTATAAAAGCAAAAATAAATGATGAAACTTTAATACTCACATACGATGAAAATGAGATTCAGAAAAGATTTAAGAAAACAAATTTTGAATTTTATGATGATAGAATTATTGTTCAGAAAGGAAATAGTCTTTGGAGGATTGCAAGAAAAACTTTAGGTGGAGGTTTTTTTTATACAGAAATTTATAAAAATAATTTAAGAAAAATTAAAAACCCTAACTTAATATATCCCGGACAAGTATTTAACATTCCAATTAAAAGAAAAAAAAAATTTTATGAATAAACAAAAAGATTTTTTTGACAAATTTAGCGATTTCTTGAAAGACATTGATTTATTAAAAAGTATTATTCCTCCAATACATAGGGCAGGATATCCTTTTATAATTCTATTTATTATTTGTACGATAATTTTCTCTACTCTTTCAAATTTTCTAGGATGGATAGGTATTATTCTTACAATTTGGTGTGTATTTTTTTTCAGAGATCCAGAACGAGTAATTCCAAAAAAAGATAACATACTAGTTGCTCCTGCTGACGGTAGAATTTTGTCTATTTCGACTGAGTTGGCTCCAGAAAATCTTACAGAAGATAAACAAAAGAAAATGAATAAAATTTCAATTTTTATGAATGTTTTTAATGTTCATGTAAATAGAATACCTGTTTCAGGTAAAGTTGTATGGCTTAAATATGTACCAGGAGCTTTTTTTAATGCTTCATTAGATAAATCCAGTAAAAAAAATGAAAGAATGATTTCCAAAATTGAAATTAAAAAAGATGTTTTTGTCTATGTTGTTCAAATTGCTGGATTAGTAGCCAGGAGAATTAAATGTGAATTAGAAGAAAATCAGTCAGTTAATATGGGCGATAGATTTGGTATAATTAGGTTTGGAAGCAGAGTTGACTTGTATGTTCCAGAAAGTTTTAAAATCAATTCCTTAGAAAATCAAATTTCTGTAGCTGGAGAAACAATACTTGCAGAATTCGACAATAAAGATGTAAAAAAGTAGAGCATGAAAAAACTGTCTTTAAGAAGTTTGATACCAAATTTATTTACTTTTATTTCTTTAACTTTTGGCCTAACCGCAATCAAATTTGCAATTGACCAAAAATGGCAGATTTCAGTTTCACTTATTGTTTTTGCTTCATTTTTAGATAATATTGATGGAAAACTAGCGCGGCTGTTAAAAACCAATTCAGATTTTGGAGTTGAGTTAGATTCATTATCTGATTTTATAAGTTTTGGAATTGCACCAGCCATCGTAGTTTACCTTTGGTCTAGGTCCATGTTCATGGAAAGTAGTTGGGCCGTTGTCATTTTTTACGCAATTTGTTCTTCGTCAAGACTTGCGAAATTTAACATTTCAAATTTTGACGATAAAAATGATTTAAAAAAAATAAAATTCTTCTCAGGGGTTTCAACTCCTGCTGCAGCCGGATTAACTCTTCTTCCTTTGATGTTTTTTTTTAGGTTTGACACTTCACTTGAAGCAAATGAGTTTATTATGAAGTTTTATTTATTCATTCCAGCAATTTTAATGATAACGAACATTCCTACTTACTCACTTAAAGGTATTAAGTTTGAGAAAAGAATTATATCTCTTCTAATCATTTTGCTAGCTAGTTTTTTATCTCTTTTACTAACTGACTTTTGGTTAGCAATGATCATTTTAATAATTGTTTATTTTCTTAGTATTCCATTTGCAATAATTGACTTCAAGAAGAACTAAACATCTTTGACTTCTCTCCTACGTAAATTAAGCATGGTGTGATGATCAAAGTTAAAATAAATGAAAACATTACACCGAAAACCATGGCATTTGATAATTGAATCCACCACTGTGAACTTGGACTACCAAAGTTGACCTCGGTATCTATAAAATTTATATTAAGTCCAATCGCCATTGGAACTAATCCAAAAAAAGTTGTAAGAGTGGTCAATAAAACTGGTCTAAGTCTTTGGGCTCCTGTTCTAATTATAGCATCACGAACACCTTCACCTTTTTTCCTTAAACTTTTGTATGTATCTAACAAAACTATATTATTGTTGACCACTATACCAGCTAAAGCAATGACTCCAATTCCACTCATAACAATTCCAAACGGTTTATTCGTTAAAATTAATCCTATCATTACGCCTATAGTTGAGAAGATTATTGCAGTTAAAATAATCAAACAATAATAGAAACTATTAAAGGTTGCAATTAAGATAATTGTTATTAAGAAAACTGAAATAAAAAAAGCTTTAATTAAAAATTCTTTTGCTTCTCTTTGATCTTGTTCTTGACCTATAAAAATAATTTTAGATTCAAAAGAGTCTTTGTTATTAAATAACCACGATTTAATTTCCTTAACTTTATTATTGCTTACAAATCCTTCTTTTACATCAAACTTAATTGTCTTTGAATTGATATTAGAGTATCTTGTTATTTTTCCAACTTTCTTTTTAGGAATTCTTTTTACAAATAAACTCAAAGATACAGCTCCATTTTTTCCTTCAATAAGTATTTGATCTAGTTCATCCAATGTCCTAAAAGGTTTGTCATATTTTACAACTATGTCTATTTCTTCATCACTATCTTCCGGCATAAATTCTGTTACTTTCAAACCATGTGTTAACATTTGTATTGCATCTCCTACTGTTTGAATATCTACACCATGTTTATCCGCTTGTTCTCTATCAATAATTAATTCCCATTCAATGCCAGGATTGTTAATATCAGAATCAATATTTTTTATCCATGAGTTTGTTTTAAGAAAATTTAAAAGATTTTGTGAATCAGAATTTAAATTTTTTAATTTAGAATTTACTATCTTAATTTCAACATCTCTGTCCTTTGGAGGGCCGTCCTTTTTTTCGATAAATTCTATATAAATTCCTGGAAAATTT
Organism: uncultured Alphaproteobacteria bacterium; assembly: GCA_902617375.1. Taxonomy (GTDB): domain Bacteria; phylum Pseudomonadota; class Alphaproteobacteria; order Methylaequorales; family Methylaequoraceae; genus Methylaequor; species Methylaequor ceniphilum. Next base: position 275,059 of record CACMWI010000002.1, read on the forward strand.
TTAGTTTGTATTTTTAAATCATTTAAAATTTGATTTGCTTTAGGTCTGTTTTTCCAATTTATTAATTCTATTTTAATACTGCCAATGATATCTTCAGATTCACTTCTCTTTTGACCTTTTATTGTTCCACTTCGTGAGTAAAGATTTCTAATATGTTGATTTTCAATAATCGTATTCTCAACCTTTTTTAAAATTTCATCTTTCTCAATTGGTGAATAATTACCTCTTGCGTGAACAACAATTTCAGCATAGTCAGGCTCGATAGGAGGAAAGTATTCCACTCCTTTTCCATATCTCATGTATAAGAATTGTGTGAAGACTAAGAAAACCAATGTTAATGTTATTAGTTTTTTTGGATTGTCCAATGAATATCTCATAATTTTAATGTATTTTGACTGCAAACCTTTTATTTGATTAAGATCTCCACTTTCTAGAAGAGTGAGATTTTTTAAATTTTGTTGGTTTAAAGATTTATCAAATCCAAAAATTCCACCAATTGTTGGAATAAAAATTAACGCCATGAGCAATGAAGACGAAAGAACTGCCAATAACGTTACTGGAAGAAAAAACATAAATTCTCCTGCAACTCCTGGCCAAAAAATTAGAGGAAAAAAAGCCGCTAATGTAGTTAAAGTCGAAGCTAATACAGGTATAAACATTTTTTTTGCAGATAATACAAATACTTTTTTTTTATCAATCCCTTCGCTTGCTCTTCTGTTGGCGTATTCTACAACAATAATTGCTCCATCTATTAAAATACCAACTGATAGAATTAACGCAAAAAGAACTACAACGTTAATTGTTACATTGAAAAAAGAAAGAATTATCATTGATAATAAAAATGATGAAGGAATAGATACACTCACTAAAAAAGCTGACTTCCAGCCCATAAAAAGAATAATAATGACCAATACTATCAATGTCGCGAGTATTACATTATTTTCTAGATCTTTAATTTGAGTTTTTATTTTCTCTGATTCGTCTTGGAAAATTCCAATATTCAAAACTTTTGGTAAAACTTCTTTTTCATTTTTAATTAAATCCTTAATTTTGTTAATTGTCTCAATAATGTTTTCTCCAGTTCTTTTAGAAACCTCTAGAATAATTGCATTTTCTCCGTTATTTCTTGCAAAGCCTAATTTATCTTTGAAAGAATCTCTTATCTCTGCTACATCATCTAGAGTTACCACAGCATCAGTGGTTGATTTTATTGGAATATTTAAAAGATCTTCTCTGTTTTCAATTAAACTAGGAATTTTTAAATTAAAACTTCCTTTTTCATTGCTCAATGTCCCTGCTGGGATCATCAGGTTACTTTTTGCAATTGATGCAAGCACATCTTTATTTGTAAGTCCGTAATTTCTGACAATATCGGGATTAACAATTATTTTTACTTCTCTTTCACTTTCTCCAAGTGTAGTTACCTCTAATACTTCTGAAAAACTCTCAATTTTTCTTTTTAAATATTTTGAATACTTTTGGATGACTCTATCTTCTAAATTTCCAGAAATAGCAACTGCTAAAACTGGGAATCGCGATAAATTCACTTCAGTTGCTTTAGGCTCTTCTGTCTCATCTGGAAGTTTATTTTTTGTTAAATCTATTTTTACTCTTGTATCAGAAAGGGCTTTATCTGAATTAAAACCCGCATCAAATTCTAAAACAATATTTCCCCCTCCTAAATAAGCTGTTGATGAAATTTTCTTTACTCCCTCAATGTTTTTAAGTTCTCTTTCAAATGGTTTTATAAGTAGGCGTTCAGAATCTTTAGGTGAAATACCTTGATTAAATAAAGAAATATAAATTACTGGAAGACTTATATCTGGATCTGATTCTTTAGGAAGAGAAATATACTTATACATTCCAAAAGTAATAAAGAAAAATAAAAAGGTTAATATCAATTTTCTCTGAGAAAGTAACTTTTCAATCATTTTTAATTACGTCAACTTGTTCACCTTCTACTGTGAAATCTTGTCCCTGAATAATTATATCAATATACTCGTTTTTATTTAGTTCTTTTGAATTGATCCAATATCCGTTACCGGTATCACTAATAATTTGAATAGGAATAAATTTAACTTTGTCATCAAAAATAATTTTCACACCAATTTTACCAGCATTATCAAGTGTAACTAGGGATGAAGGTATAAAGAAAGCTTCTGTTGCAGGGCCAAGTATTTGTATTTCACTTGTTAGGCCACTGAGAATTTTATAATCTTTATTTTGAATTTCAACTTGTATTTTGAAACTTCTAGTATTCGGGTCTGAAGTTTTGGAGATATAATTAATCATCCCATCAAAAAAAAAATCACCAATTTTTACCCGAGCATTCTGGTTAATACGTATATTACTAATTTCTTTTTCATTAGCTGTAGAGCTTACAAAAATTGGATCCAAATCAACTACTTTAGCAATTGAATCACCTTTTTTTAAATAATCGCCTAGTTCTACATAACTATCTTCTATTGTACTATCAAAGGGCATAGATACTTTAGTATTATTTAGAGCAACCTGGCTCTTTTCATAGAGAGCAAGCGCATTTTCAAAATTAGTAAGTGATTGACTTAATTTTACCTCCGATCTAAATCCTTTTTTAAATAAACTTTCTGCAACTTCATATTCTTTTTTTCTTTGGTTGAGAAGTGCTTCCATCTCTTTAACTTTTGCTACTTTGTCTTCTGGGTCAATTAATAAAAGTTGGGTTCCCGCCTTATAAAAATTTCCTTTATCAAATTGTTTTGTGCTTATTTTCCCATCTACTTGAGCTTTAAGGATAACAGTTCTAGAAGCTTCGCTAAATCCCCTAAGTTTAATTTGTTTTGAAAATTTAGATTTTTTAAACATTTTAACTTCAACTTGTTTTTTTGTTTCAATTTTTTCGATCGTATCAATTTGATCGTCCTCTTTAAGGAAGAGAAAAACTGTGCCTAGTGAGAACAAAATAATTAATACAGTTATTTTCATTGTGTCTTTGAAATTAAATTACGAATTTGCTTAAATAATTAATTATTAATAAGATAAAGTCTAACAAATAAATTAAAAGAGTTGAAAAATTTAATCTTTGCGGCAATTGATATAGGTAGTTATAACTGTAGATTAACCATTGTAAAAAAATTTAAAGATAATTTTAAAGTAATTCATAATTTTTCCTATGGAACTAATCTGATCAGCAACTTAAGTTTCAACAATGAATTTACAGAAAAAAATATAGAAAAAACACTCAAGTGTTTAAAGAAATTTTCTGAAAAACTTTTAAAATTTAAAGTCAATGATTATAGATGTATTGCCACTGAAGCGTGCAGACAAGTAATAAATCCTGATTTTTTTATTGAAAAAGTGAAAAAAGAAACTGGAATTTCTGTAGAAGTTATTTCATCCTATGAAGAGGCCAAATTGAGTTTAAAAAGTTGTGAAAAATATTTTAAAAAAATTAAAAATAAGGGAATTATTTTTGATATTGGAGGCGGAAGTACGGAATTAACATTTTTTGATGTTGAAAACAAAATATTTAACTCTAAGTCAATTTCATACGGAGTAATCAATCTGTCAGAAAAAGAAGATATATATGGAAAAGAATTTGTTAAAAAGCAATTAAAAGATCATTTTAACTTTTTTAAAAATAGTCTCCTCCAATTTCTAGATTTTGAATTTGTGTCAATTGGATCATGCAGCACTGTTACAACTTTATGTGCTATTCATAAAAAATTAAATTTCTTTGATTTGAAAAAAATTGAGGGTCATCAAATGAACAAGAATCAGCTTTTGGACTCAATTAATTTAATAAAAAGTTTACAGATAAGAGATTTAAAAAAAATGTCATGTGTTGGATCAAGATATAAACTTCTACTGAATGGGATTGTAATACTAAACATCATATTAGATATCTTTCCAATGAATAAAGTAATAGCTTCTCAAAATGGATTGAGAGAAGGAATGTTACGTGATTTACTTCTAGCACATGAAAAAAATTAAGTTAAAAAAAAAAAATATAAGTGCCAACAGTTCAAGATGGCTTGAAAGACATTTGAATGATGAATTCGTAATTAAATCAAAAATTGAAGGCTACAGATCCAGGTCATCTTATAAATTAATTGAGATGGAAAAAAAATTTAATTTTCTTAAAAACTCGAAAAATATTTTAGATCTCGGTTGTGCTCCAGGTGGATGGCTTCAAGTTGCAAAAAAATTCGCCCCAAAATCTGCAAAGATAGTTGGAATTGATTTATTAAAGATTGAGAAAATAGAAAACGTAGTGTCAATAGAAAAAGATATATTTGATGAAGATATAAAAGAAATCATTCAAAAAAATTTTACTAATAAAGTTGGACTTTTGATGAGTGATATGTCGCCAAACTCATCTGGTAACAAAAAAATTGATCATTTAAGAATTATCTCATTGATAGAAAGAGTTTTAGAAATTGCAAAAGAGGTTCTCAAACCAAACGGTTTTTTAGTTTCTAAAATTTTTCAAGGTGGTGCGCAAGGAGATCTTATTGAGAAAATGAGAATTGAGCTTAGAGATATTAAATATTTTAAACCTAAAGCATCAAGAAAACAGTCACCTGAAACTTACCTTATAGCAAAAAAAAATTAATTATTTTGTTTAAAATTTTATAAGATTAGATTAAATTATTTTATGAAGTATTTACCAGAAGCTCTTACTTTTGATGATGTTCTCATTGTGCCGGCAAAATCATCAATCAGACCGTCTGAAGCTAACATTTCTACAAAGTTAACAAAAAATATAAAACTTAATGTTCCTTTAATTTCAGCAGCAATGGATACTGTAACTGAGTCCAATTTAGCTATCAAAATAGCGCAGATGGGTGGACTCGGAATCATTCATAAAAATCTCAATTTTGTTGATCAAGCTCTGGAGGTATCGAAAGTAAAAAGATTTGAATCTGGGATGGTAATAAATCCAGTAACGATTTCACCTGATGAGACTCTAAATAATGTTTTAAAAAAAAAAGAAAAATATAACATTTCTGGAATTCCTGTTGTAGATAATAAATCACAGAAGTTAGTTGGTATACTGACTAATAGAGACATGCGATTCGCAAAGAATCTTCAGCAGAAAGTTAGTACTTTAATGACAAAAAATAATTTAGTAACTGTCTCTGAAGATATTTCTATGGATAATGCACAAAAACTTTTACATGAACATAGAATTGAAAAGTTATTAGTAGTAGATAAAAATTTTAAATGTGTGGGTTTAATAACGGTTAAAGACATTGAAAAAGCAGAAAAATTTCCTTTTGCCTCAAAAGATAAGATGGGGAGACTACTTGTTGGAGCGGCTGTTGGTGTTGGAGAGAGCGAAGGCATAAACAGGATAAGAACCCTGGAAAAGGCTGGGGTTGATGTTATTGTAATTGACACTGCTCACGGACACTCTGAAAATGTAGTGGAAACACTAAAAATGTCTAAAAAAGAATTCCCGAAACTACCTGTTGTTGTTGGAAACATAGCTACAGCGGAAGCAGCGAAAGAACTAATACAAAATGGTGCTGACGCTTTAAAAGTTGGAATTGGTCCAGGCTCTATTTGTACAACAAGAATTATTGCTGGTGTTGGTGTGCCTCAGTTGCATGCAATTTCCGAAACTTACAAAATAGCAAAAAAAAATAATATCCCTATTATTTCAGATGGTGGCATAAAATATTCAGGTGATATTGCTAAAGCAATAGCATTTGGTGCTGATGTGGTTATGATAGGTTCGTTATTTGCTGGAACAGATGAGTCACCTGGAGAAATATTTCTATCAAACGGAAGAACATACAAATCATACAGGGGTATGGGATCACTGGGGGCTATGGGAAGCGGTTCAGCTGATAGGTATTTTCAAGAAGAAATAATAAATGATGATAAGTTTGTGCCAGAAGGAGTAGAGGGAAGAGTTCCATATAGAGGAAGTGTCGTGAAAATAATTGAACAATTAATTGGAGGTTTAAAAGCTTCGATGGGTTACACTGGTAATAAAACTATTAAAGATTTTAAAAATAAAACAAAAGTTATTAAAATTACTTCAGCCGGTCTAAATGAAAGTCACGTACACAGTATTTCGATAACAAGGGAATCTCCAAATTATCAGCTTAACAAATGACCGAGTCAATCATAATAATTGATTTTGGATCACAGGTTACAAAGCTAATCGCAAGAAGAATAAGAGAGTTTGGGGTTTTTAGCCAAATAGTACCATTTAACAAAGTTACAAGAAAAATGTTAAGCAATAATTCTGTAAAAGGAATTATTTTTTCAGGTGGTCCAAAATCGGTTCATGAAAAAAACTCACCCAAGATTGACGACTATATCTATGAGCTAGAAATACCAATTTTGGGTATTTGTTACGGACTTCAATTAATTGCAAAACAATTTGGAGGAGAAATAATCCCGTCAAAAGATAGAGAATTTGGTAAAACAAAAATTAAATTAACAAAAAAGTCTCCGCTTCTTGAAAATGTTCTTTTTCCTAACAAACCAGTCCAAGTGTGGATGAGTCACTCTGATAAAATTTCAATAATTCCAGATAGTTTTGAAAAGATAGCATCTTCAGATAATTGTGAGTTTGCTGTTATTCAAAATCAAAAAAAGAAACTTTATGGTGTTCAATTTCACCCAGAGGTGGTTCACACCATTGGAGGAACAAAAATACTTAAGAATTTCATAAGAAATATTTGTAAATGTTCTGCAAAATGGAATATGAAATTTTTCAAAAAAAAAATAATTGAAGATATAAAAAAAAAAGTTGGAAAAGATAAAGTAATATGTGGATTATCAGGTGGTGTTGATTCAACAGTTACAGCAGCCTTAATAAATTCTGCAATTGGAAAAAATTTAATTTGTGTTTTTGTTGATACTGGTCTTATGAGAGAAAATGAAGGAAAAGAAATAAAAAATCTTTTCCAAAAAAATTTTAATATCAAATTGAAAGTAATTAAAAGTGCTAATAATTTTTTTTCCAAACTAAAAGGTAAAAGTGATCCTGAAAAAAAAAGAAAAATAATTGGAAAAGAATTTATAAAAATTTTTGAAAAATTTGCACTCAAACAAAAAAATGTAAAGTTTTTAGCACAAGGAACTCTTTATCCGGATGTAATAGAATCACTTTCAAAAGTTGGCAAGACCTCGGTTACAATTAAATCTCATCATAATGTTGGTGGATTACCAAAAAAAATGAAACTGAAATTACTCGAACCGTTATCAGAATTATTCAAAGATGAAGTTAGATTGCTAGGTAAAGAACTCAATGTACCAGAAGCTTTTTTGAATAGACATCCTTTTCCAGGTCCAGGTTTAGCAATAAGACTTTTAGGAAGTGTGAATGAAAAAAATATAGAAATTTTGAGAAAGGCTGATTCCATTTTTATTAACTTAATAAAGGAAGAGGGTTTGTATGATAAAATTTGGCAGGCATTTTGTGTTTTACTTCCTATCAACACTGTTGGTGTAATGGGAGATAACAGAACCTATGAAAAAATATGCGTACTAAGAGCAGTAACATCTATTGATGGAATGACTGCTGAAACTTATAAATTTAATAATGAATTTATTAAGCGCTGTGCCAATGAAATTATAAATCGTGTGCCTGGAATAAACAGAGTTTGCTACGATATTACTTCAAAGCCACCAGGAACTATTGAGTTTGAATAATACAGTTGTGCTTAATTTCAGTTGATCTGAAAAAAAAATGTTTACTTACATTAATAAAAGAATTTAAATTTATTATGTTCTAAGCAAGATTCTTGTTGATTAAAATCAGGTAACCTTAATTATTTAGATCCAAAAAAATCTTCAAAATTTAATAATCTTTAGAATTCTAACTCTAGAAGAGTGATTTATTCAATGTATTGTTTTAACTTATTTTCTTTCAAAAATTTTATCAAAGGAAATTATGTTCATTTTTAACTATGAATAATAGAACAAGAAAAAAAAACGTAGTCCTCTATAAATTTTTACTGAATATTAATGTGTTACGCTATCCTCTGAAAATTCGAAAAATGGCATAATAATTGCTGATTATCAAAGAAAATTTAAATTTTTTAATGATGAAACAAATAAATTTTATTATAGCAATTGCTACATTTAATAGAGTTAACAATTTAAAAGTTGTAATAGATTCTATTCTCAAACAGAAATTAAAAAAAAATATTAACCTTGAAGTGGTGATTTCAAACTCTTGCTCAACGGATGAGACATCTTCATTCCTTGAATCTTTAAAGACAAACAAACAATTTCATATTCATAATAAAAGTGAAAAAATACCAAATAATATTTTATCTCAATTTATTAATTTTGAAAATTTGTCCAAAACAATTCCTGAACATGCTGATTGGGTATGGTGGTTGGGAGATGATGATAAATTAGTTAATAATAATTCCGTACAATGCGTTGTTGACACCATTATGGAAAATGATGAGGATGATTTAATTTTTGTACATGCTTGTAGTGCTCGAAGAGCCTCAAAGAAAAAAAATAAAGTAAAAGATTTGATATTCAATCTTTGTCAAGAATATGGATATCATGAAATGTTAGGTTGGTGTTCCTCTATTGTCATGAAGGGCAATGCCTTCAAAAATATACTTGCGTCCTCTAGTAGCAATAAAAATTACAGAGATGACGGAACACAGAAGGCTGTGTCTTGTTACATTCATTCTGCTCAGATACTAAAGAACTATCATGATAAACTTGGCATATTTTTGGACTATCCTTTAGTTGATAATCAAGTTTTTGGTCAATCTGAAGAAACAATAAAAAGGTGGAATGAAGAAAATGTTCCTAATAGATATTTTGAAATCGTTAGCGATATTTATGAACTAAGAGAGTTTCTTCCTAAAAAAAAGTTCAAGCCAAATTTTTTTAGATATCATACATACTACATATGGGATCACTTAGCTCATCTTTGCCTGATACAACTTGACAATTATATTACTAATTTAAGGACATATACTTCAGGTAAGGTCCAAATTGATGATAATTTTGAACAATACATAAAAAGTTTTCCAGAACAAATTAACAAAAAATGGCACCAAATATGCCAAATGACTGATTTAGTAGATGATCAAACAACAATGAAACTTCTTGCTTACACTTTTTTATCAGGAATTAATTATACTAATATGTATTTAAACAGTAATGGATCAGAGCATATAAAAAAAAATTATATAGATGGTTATTCAGATCTTGTCAGAAAGTTTCCAGTTTTCAATTTTGAAATTGGGTCATATCAATTATCACATAATTAAATGGAAAGGTATTATTCATGAAGGCAGTAATATTAGCTGGAGGATTAGGAACAAGAATATCCGAAGAGACTCACTTAAAACCAAAACCAATGATTGAAATAGGTGGTAAACCAATTCTCTGGCATATAATGAAACAATATTCTCAACATGGAATAAATGATTTTATTATTTGTTGCGGATATAAGGGTTATTTGATTAAGGAGTATTTCTTTAATTATTCACTACACCTTACAGATATTACAATTAATACAAAAAATAATCAGAAATGGTTTCACAACAATTATGCGGAGGATTGGAATGTTACACTTGTTGATACTGGAGAAAATACTTTAACAGGAGGAAGACTAAAGCGAATTTCAAGATATTTGGAAAATGATGAGCATTTTTGTTTTACGTATGGTGACGGTGTCGGTGATATAGATATCTCTAAAGCTATAAGTGAACATAAAAAAAAAGGTAAATTAGCAACTGTTACCGCTACACAACCCCCTAGTAGATTTGGGTCACTTTCAATAGTAAAAGACAAAATTCAAAGTTTTAAAGAGAAACCAAAAGAAAATTGGATCAATGCAGGATTTTTTGTTTTATCGAAAGATGTAATAGATAGAATTGATGGAGACAATTGTGTATGGGAAGAAAAACCAATGGAGTCACTTGCTTCGGAGGGTCAATTTTCTGTTTACTTTCATAATGGTTTTTGGCAACCAATGGACACTCTTAGAGATAAAAAATTATTAGATAATTTATGGAATGAGGGGAAAGCTCCTTGGAAAACTTGGTCATGAAGAAAAACTTTTGGATGAATAAAAAAGTTTTTATTACTGGTCACACAGGGTTTAAAGGAAGTTGGTTGACGTTATGGCTAAAAAAATTAGGAGCAGATGTCTCTGGTTATTCACTTAAACCAAAAGAAAAAAGTCTTTTTGTTGATGCTAACATTTCTAATGGTATCGAATCAAATTATGAAAATATTCTTAATTTTAGAAAACTTTCTAATCAGATCAAAAAATTTTCACCCGAAATAGTTTTTCACTTAGCAGCTCAACCCTTAGTTAAATTATCTTATAACAACCCTAGAAAAACTTACTCCACAAATATTTTTGGAACCATAAATTTATTAGAATCCTTAAAAAATTGTGAAAGCGTAAAGTCAATTATTATTGTTACTACTGATAAAGTTTATGAAAATAGACGAACCAGACGTGGTTATAATGAAACTGATATGTTGGGTGGTTATGACCCTTATAGTTCTAGTAAAGCTTGCTGCGAAATTATAACCAATTCATATCGATCGTCTTTTTTTGAAAAAAAAGGATGGTCTCCTGGAATTGCAACTGCAAGAGCAGGAAATGTGATTGGAGGTGGAGATTATTCAGAATTTAGGTTAATTCCAGACATATTTAAATCAATTCAAAACCAAAAAGTTTTAAAGATACGAAATATAAAATCTATAAGGCCATGGCAACATGTTATGGAGGCGTTGAAAGGATATCTGAGACTAGCAGAACAACTGTATTTTAATAGTGAAAAATTTTCTGAAGCATGGAATTTTGGACCCAACAAAGAAGGTTGTAAAGATGTTGGTTGGGTATTGAGTCAGTTTAGAAAAAATTGGAATTTCTCAATTTCTCATGTTCAACAAAATAATGTTTATGAGAGTGAAATGTTAAAATTAGACATTAGTAAAGCAATTAAAGAATTAAAATGGAAGCCAATTCTCTCTTTAAATGAAGCAATTGATTTAACTTCCGAATGGTTTCGAAAAAAATTATCTGGTGAATATTCTGAAAATATACTCTTAGAACAGATAAATTCATATGAACAAAGATACATTGAGAGTATTAGATGACAAAAGTAAAACACTTAAAAAGATGCAGAGTTTGTAATGGTAAAAATTTAACTAAGATAGTCAAATTGAGCAAAATGCCATTTACAGATGAGTTTATGACATTAAAGAATATTGGTAAGGAATTTTTACACGATATAAATGTTTTTTTATGTAAGGATTGTCAAGTTGTACAAACTCAACATGACGTTGAGGTAAATAAGTATTACTTAGATTATCAATATTCAGTTGCTCATTCAAAAATTGCAAATAAATTTATGTGTTTGCTAGCAAATAATATTAATTCCTTTTACTTCAAAAAAATTTCAAAAAAATCAATTTTAGAAGTTGGCTCTGGTGATGGAAAGCAACTACATCAATTCAAAAAAATTGGATTTGATGTTTTAGGTTATGAACCGTCCAAAATATTATCAGACATTGCAAATAAAAATAAAATTAAAACTATTAACGGACTTTTTACGAAAGATTCTTTAAATTTATTCAAAGCTCAAAAGAAGTATTTTGATGTAATATTACTGACTTATACTTTTGATCATTTACCTAATCCTGGTGAGTTTCTTGATATATCAAAGAAATTACTAAAAAAAAATGGGATTCTTGTTGTAGAAGTTCATGATTTAGACAAAATTTCAAAAAATAACGAATTTTGTCTTTTTGAGCATGAGCATTCAATTTATCTAAATAAGTCTTCTGCTACTAAATTTTTAAGAAAATACGATTTAGATATTATCAATTTTAATCTTATAGAAGAAAAATATCGAAGAGCTAACTCTCTGATTTTTGTTGCAAAAAGAAAAGTTGACGTCAATGTACAAAAGAAAGAATTATTACCAAAAAATAAAACATCGAAATTTTATTTTGATTTAAAAAAAAATATATATAAAGGAATAAAAAATTTAGAAAAATATTCTTCCGTTAACAAAAAAAACGGGAAAAAAATTGCAGGTTATGGAGCTGGTGGAAGAGGAGTAATGACCTTAGCATCAATGAGCAATTCAAAAAATTTTAAATTTCTGATTGAAAAAAACCCTAAATCTCAAAACATTTATGCACCTGGTTCAGGTCTGCAAATTGTAAATCTGGAACACTTGAAAGAAAATCCAGTTGATGAAATTTTAGTGTTTAGCTTTGGTTATATGGATGAAATAAAAAAAGACCTAAAAAAATACGGATATCAAAATAATCAAATCAAATCTTTCATAGATGTAATGAAGGATGGATATGTCTAAGGTTGTGGTAATAACAGGTGGTAATGGTTTTATTGGTAGTCATCTGGTTCGAGAGCTATTAAATCAGAAATATGAACCTATTTTACTTGTAAGGAAGACCGCGAATCTAGATAAGCTTAAAAATCTTAATTTTATTAAGATTGTTGAAACATCCGATTATTTAAATAACAATACTATAAATAAATTACAGTTATTTAGCCCGCTGTCTTTTATACACTGTGCATGGTCTGGAGTTTTGGGAAAAGACAGAAATAACAATGCTCAAAAGAATAATGTAGCTTTATCAATAAGTTCAGTAAAGCTTGCAAAAAAAATAGGATGCCGCAAGTGGATTGGTTTAGGTTCTCATGCAGAATACGGTCCTCAAAAAGTAAAAACACATGAATCTATAATTTGTAAACCAACTACATTGTATGGAAAGTATAAATTAGAAGCAGGAAAGAAATGCCTCGAACTTTCTCATAAATTACAGTTAGAGGGAAAATGGATTCGAATTTTCAGTACTTATGGACCATTTGACAATGATTCATGGTTAATTCCATATATTATAAAGTCTTTATTAAAAAACAAAAAACCTGAATTAACACATTGCGAACAAATATGGGATTATCTTCACGTTGAAGATGCTGTTAATGCTATTATAAAACTTAAAAACTCCTCAGGAAGAGGTATTTTTAATCTTGGATCTTCAAAACCTAGAAAGTTAAAAGAATATGTTTCAATCATTTGCGATGAAATAAATAAAAATATAAAACCAAGTTTTGGAAAAATTCCATACAGAAAAGATCAAGTAATGAGTCTTTATCCCGACATAACAAGGATAAAAAAAACAGCTAAATGGAATCCAAAGATTGATTTTTCGAATGGAATTAAAAATTTAGTAAATTATTATCATGAACATTAATTCATCAGTTTTACTTTCAAAATATATAAAGGCATACACTTTGAAAATGGTAAGCAAAGCGAAGGCTTCGCATATTGGCGGTGGTTTATCTATAAGTGATATTTTAGCAGTTCTATATAACAATATTTTATATTTTGATTCACAAAAACCTCTCTTAGATAATAGAGACAGATTTATTTTAAGCAAGGGTCATTGTTGTGCAGCACTATATGCAACACTTGCTTTAAAGAATTTTTTTACAATGAGAGACCTAAATAGTTTTGCTCAATTCGGTTCAAACTTTATGTCTCATGCTTCTCATAAAGTCAAAGGCGTTGAATTTTCAACTGGATCATTAGGACATGGACTTCCTTATGCAGTTGGCAAAGCAGTGGCTGCAAAGTCTAGGAACAAAAAATGGGAAGTTTTTGTTTTGTTAAGCGATGGTGAACTTAATGAAGGAAGTAATTGGGAGGCAACGTTATTTGCATCTCATCATAATCTAAATAATCTTACAATAATAGTTGATTACAACAAGTTACAAAGTTTAACAACAGTCGAAAAAACTATTAAAATTGAACCTTTAAAAGATAAATTTGAAGCATTTGGATGTTATGTATCTGAAGTAAATGGTCACGACCACGAAGAGTTAAAAAATAGTTTATCAAAAACAAATAAAAAAAACTCACCAAAAGTAATTATAGCCCACACAGTAAAAGGTAAAGGTGTAAGTTTTATGGAAAATAGAATTGAATGGCATTACAAAAGCCCTGATGAAGATCAATTAAAGATGGCATTAAATGAGATTGGTGTGATGTTATGAGAAATTATTTTATTGATCTATTAACTAAAGAAGCAAAATCAAATAATAAAATAATGTTAATGGTTGGTGATTTAGGTTTTAGTGTTGTGGAAAATTTCAAAGAGAAATATCCAAAACAATTTATTAATGCAGGTGTTGCTGAGCAAAATATGACAGGTATGGCTGCAGGACTAGCTTCTGAAAAATTTCATGTTTTCACATATTCCATTGCAAATTTTAATACATTTAGATGTTCAGAACAGATTAGAAATGATATTGATTACCATAACTATAATGTAACTGTTGTATCAGTAGGTGGTGGATTATCCTATGGCGCACTTGGCTACTCTCATCATGCTATTCAAGATTATGCTCTTATGCGTTCGTTTCCTAACATGACAATTTACGCACCTGGCACTCGGTCTGAAATAGCAAATTGTATGAAACAAATTTTTAAAAGCAAGTCTCCAGCCTATCTGAGGTTAGGAAAGACTTTACCAAAAAATTTAAAGAAACCTAATCAACCTCATGATCATGCTCCGGGTAAATGGACAAAAATTCTTGAATGTAAAAACCGTGAATCAAGAAAATGTATTCTAACAACAGGAGCCGTTATTGACGATGCAGTTAAAATGCAAAAAAAAGAGGAATTTTCAAATTATCATATTTATTCTCTTCCAATTTGGGGGATGAAATATAAAACTCTACAAGCACAACAGATTAATAAATGGGATGAAATCGTAACCCTCGAGGATCATTTAGAAGACGGTGGTTTTGGATCATATATTTTAGAATGTAATTCAAGCATTCAAAAAGTTGGAGAAACCAAAATTAAATTAAAATCATTGAATAAGAATGTATGCAATACCGTGGGAGATCAAGATAATCTAAAGGAACATTTCAAATTCGCACACTAACTAAAATAAGTTGTGCTACAGCGTTATCTTAAAATAAGACCGTCTAACTCTTTTTGCCAACAGTCCTTTTTTGATTGTCTGATAAGCTCGACACTTTTATACCATTCAGTTTTCTTACTTTTTAATCCCCATCGCCAGTCAGGATCTTTGGCAATTAGAATTTTTGTAGGTTTGTTTAAAGTTCCTCCTATATGAGCTAACGAGGTATCAACTGTTAATAATTCGTCTAATTGTAAAACAATAACAGCAGTATCAGCCCAATCATCAATCAACTCATCACAAATTACTACATTTTGAAATTTTTGAAGAAATTTTTTATCTCTTTTTGTTAGATTTTTATCAACTGCAAAAAATTGACAATTCTGATTTTTAAAAATTTTACTGAAAATTATAAGATCAATTGATCTGCTTATATCTGCAATATGTTCTTTATTTCCTTTCCAGGAAATGCCAATATTTTTCTTCTCGTTAGCCAAAATTCTTTTTATTTTTTTGTTAAGTTCTTTCTTATCATTTTTTAATTTTTTTAAATTAAACTTAGGCGGTGGAGGAGTATTATTATAATTTCCCAAAAGGAACGGGATATTCATTGTGAAAGTTTTATAATCAAATTTTTCTAGTTCTTCATTTTCTAGTTTGGAAGAGAATCGAATCAAATGAGAATTATTCGCATACTTCAGAAGTGAAAAAACAGATTTGTTAGCACCCAATGCTGTAATTTTATGACCAAGACCCAATAGTGGTTCTAAATATCTATAAAAATGTAAATAATCTCCAAATCCTTGTTCAAAAAGGACAAGAATATTAAATTTTCTTTTTGAAAATAAAGCATTCTTATTTAGTTCTTCGATATCTTCAATTAAATTTATTTTCGCAATTTCATTCTGTGGATTTTTACTTTTTGATTTTAATTTATAATTTACTAAATTCATAAAGTTAGTTCTATTCGAGTTATCAATTAAATTGTAAAGCCTAAATCCCTCTTCTTTATTTCCAATTTTTAGATTTGTAATCGCTAGAGAAGTTGTTAGTGGTTTAGAAAGAGGAAACATTTCAATACCAGATTTAAGTTTTTCAATGGCATCATCATATTTTGAATGTGATTGTAAAATATTGCATTCTAACTGTATTGCGAAATCGGTCATGAGGTGATTTATTCTTTTACTTTGTTTTAAACAAAATACAGCTTTATTTAAATTTCTGCATATGTAGTAACAATTTCCTAGAGCTAACCAACTACTATAAGACTTAGGATTCAACTCTACACATTTTTCATAATAATTTAATGCTTTCTTTTTTTCTCCGACTTTGAGCAGATGTCTTGCAAAGATATTTAAAAAAAATTCATTATTTGGATGATATTTCACAGCCTTTTGAGCTACTTTTCCAATACCTTTCCAAAGATTTAGTTTTAAAAGCATTTTTAAAAATAAACTATGTGCCGCCTCAAAATTTGGATCTTTTCTTAGCACATACTTTATTCTTTTTATTGAACCCTGAACATCTAAGGATGAGAATTCTTTTGCTGCCAGCATATAATTTCCTAAATCAGATTTAGAACTCTTGAAATACTCAATACCTTGCTTCTCAACTGATAAATAATTTTGTTTATTTTTTACAATTTCAGTAAAGTGATCATGTTTAAAATTTGAATTTCTATTTGAAGAATTATTTACACTTTCATGTAAAAGTTTCTTTTTTTGATCCAGTAAAAATTTTCCAACTAATTGAGAGTTTGAAGACATAATTTCATAATTACAATTTTTATGCCAATAAAGGTGTGATTAAAAAATTAAATTAGACTAAAAGAGATTTATTTTTCTATTTTATTTATAAATGCTTTTGAAGCGATCAAACTCAATAATAAAAAATAACTTGCTTGCCACCAACCCAACCAAAATGAAAAATTTACAAAGGAAGAACTCCAAAAAAAACTATTTAAAAAAATGAGATGTAATTTGAACTTTAAAGATTGATGCAATTTCCAAACTCTAACATTTATTATATATATTAATAAAATAAAAAAAAAGGTTCCACAGACTCCTGTTTCAAGAAGAATTTCGATTAGAAAGTTGTGAGGGTGGCTCGGAATAAAATTCATATCTCCAGTGTACTTTGACCCAATATCTACTTGACTTCCATCTATAAAGTTTGAAGAATCTTGACCATATCCAAATAAAGGTCTTAGTATAAACTTTTGAATAGAAAATCCCCAAATAATTTGTCGGTGATGATCTATTAAATCTGTGGGTATTTTAAACTCAAAGTTTGCTAAAGACTTCTGATCAAATTTATTGGGTAAGTTTTTATAAAATAGAAAACTTAAAATAATCGAAATACAAAAAGAGACTGTTAATAGAAAATATTTAAGTTTATATAAAACTTGTAATTTTTTGTAACAGAAGAAAATAAAACATAAAAAAATACCAATAAGGATACCTAAAATACTAGCGCTCGATCCTGACATTATAATATTTGGAATTAGTAAAAAAATAGTGATGTAATTAAACTTTGATTTAATTAAAAAACAATTTAATACTGTAAAAATTGTCATCAAATTTACAAATCCTTTAAATTTACTTAATTCATGGAAGTCATAATTTATTACATTATAGATAAAAATTAGTAATGCATTTGCGGCAAAACTTATACTTAAAATTTTAAATAAGAAAATTGCTTTCTTCTTATTTTCTAAAAGAATTAGAAAAACAAAAAATGAAAGAATTATAAACAAATTTAAGTAAATTATTACCAAAAATGATCTGTATGGTTTAATTGATAAAAAAGCAGAAATAAAAAAGAAAAATAAAAAAAAACTAGTAATTAAAACTTCGTACTTACTAATTTTTTTGAAAATCCTTTTTGATTTAATAATAATTGCTTCTAAGTTGAAAAATATTAATATCAAAATTCCTAAAATTAACGAGACACCAAAAGCAATTTTATTTAATAGGAGGAACAAAAAGGAAAAACCAATTAAAAGAATTGCATAATCTGAAAGTTTGGTCATTTGATTAAAAAATTACATATAATATTATTTTACCAAGTAAAATAGACACAACTGCAAAAATTAAAAATCTTAATGTTAAATTCAGATGACTAATTAATTTTTCCTTGCTAAATTTTGAAAATAGGAAGTTAAATATTTTAAGACAATAGTTTAATAAAAATAAAAATAATGCACCAATACAAAAGTAAAGAAAGTATTTAATAAGATTATAGTAAAATCCAATCTCATTTTGCAGAGATATAAAATATTCCTTCATTTATTTTCAATAATTTTTTGTTCGCAACCTGTGCAAATTTGATAATCTAATGATTTTTTGGGGTAAACTGTGGAAATTTCTTCGGAGTAGACCCAAAAGACTGAGCCACATTTCTGACACTCAATCCACAATTTTTCCATGGAAAAAGTTAGCCTTTCTTTAATTTATCTAAAACTTTAGAAAAAATTCCTTGAAGTTCTTCTTTTTTAACTTTTTTAGGATCAACTTTAATATTTTTTGACATTTAATTTCCTTCCAAAGCGTTTATATTATGCTTTGCAATCATTACTGTCAATAGAGAATATTTATGCCGCAAGTGTTCAAGAAACTAACATTTAATTCATCTCAAAAGAACTTTATTGAAATTACAAGTGATATTAAAAGAGAATTAGAAAAATTAAATATGCAAAACGGATTAATAAATATATCTGTTCTTCATACCAGTTGTTCATTATTGATTCAAGAAAACGCTGATCCATCCGTACAATTAGATATTAAAAATTTCTTAGAAGAAATAGCTCCAGAAAAAAATTATATTCATAGCTCTGAAGGAGCTGACGATATGCCAGCCCATTTAAAATCACTTCTTACACAAACACATATTAGTCTTAGTTTTAAAGACAAAAAATTAATTCTGGGAACATGGCAGGGGATATTCTTGCTAGAACATAGAGTTTCTGATAAAATCAGAAATGTGCAACTACATTTTATAGGTGATTAAAATAGTACTTCTAAGTTCTCCCTTATGTGATTTCGGAAAAAAAATAATTAATTTTTCGCTAAAGAACATTGATAAAAAAATTTATAAACTCAATGATCTAGTTGGTTCAAATGGAACTCTAGTTATGTTCATTTGTAATCATTGCCCCTATGTTAAAGCAATTATTACAAAACTTGTAACAACAACAAGAGAACTAGAAAAAATTGGTATTAATTCAATTGCGATTATGCCTAATGATTTTATAAAATATCCAGAAGATAATTTTGAAAAAATGTGTATTTTTTCAAAAAAACATAAATTTAATTTCCCATATTTAATTGACGAATCTCAAAAAGTTTCAAAAGATTTTGGAGCAGTTTGCACTCCTGATTTTTTTGGATACAACAGAAAGGGGTTGTTGAACTATAGAGGTAGAATAAGTGAAATGAATAATTTAAAGTTTGTTAATGAGAAGAACGAATTACTCGATGCAATGACAATGATTAGTAAAACAAATAGAGGGCCAAAGATTCAGTACCCCAGCGCAGGTTGCAGTGTGAAATGGAAAAATTAAAAATCTAATTTTTTAATAATTTCTCTTGAGTCTTTTCCCACGTAATCTGGTCTATAATAAAAATCACTAAGTTTTTTTTCATATCTAGTTATATATGCAGTTTTTAATCCAGCTAATTTAGCTCCATTGATATCCCACCCATGAGCAGCAATCATTAAAGCTCTTCCAGGCTTTATTTTCATTTTCTCACATGTTTTTAGATAAATCTCTTTAGCCGGCTTCCATATTTTAAAACTATTAATTGAAAAACATCGGTCAATGAAATTATCTATATTATTTTTTTTTAAAAGTAACTTTGTATTTGATACTGATCCATTAGTTAAAGTAACTATTTTAATTTTATTTTTTTTTAAACATTTAAGCGAAGTTTTTATATCAAGATGAACTTTTAAATTTGCAAATTCGTCAAATATAGAGTTGATAATTTTATTATTATAAGGCGAGTTATTTTGTAAAAAAATTCTTGTTAGTTCGTTTTTTCCTATTGTTTTAAAATTCACAAATTGTTGACTCAAAGAGCTTGAAAAACCTTCTTTAAGAACTGATAAAAACCAACTATCTACTAAACTTTCTTTAAGCCCAAATTCTTTAAACTTTATATTTAGTGCGTTTAAGGAAAACATCGTCTGGTTTACATCAAATATTACAAGATCAATATCATTAGTTTTTGTTTTTTTCTTTTGCATAACATCTGCTTTTTAAAATTATGAATGATTTGAATAGTAACCTCAATGACAATAAAAAATAGTTCTTAAAACTTCACGGAATTTTTTATAAACTTTCTTGATGAAAAGTTTGAGTTTTTTGAGACATGCAGAATCAGAGTATAATTATATTGATAATAGTGATTTTGATAGACCAATTAAAAAATCGGGTTTAAAAATGACAAAAATTTGTGCAGAATATTTAAAAAAAAATAATATTAGTTATGATCTTTTATTTTGTTCTCCTGCATTAAGGACGAAGCAAACTTCAAGTTACTTTCTTACAGCTATGAATTTAAAAACCATAAAAGTTGTTTATGATTATAATCTTTATGAGGGCAGTTCAGAAAACTTTTTGTTAAGAGTTAGTAATTTAAAAAAATATCAAGATATTTTAGTAGTGACACATGAACCTCAAATTTTATTTTTTAAAGATTTTTTTCTGTCTAAAACTGATTGTTGGCCAAAAATTAAAGATCTAGAAATTGTAACTTCTTCGATTCTTTCCATTAATTTTGATATAAATATGTGGAATGAGATTAACGATAGTAATGTTCAATCCTATAAATTCCTTAATCCAACACTTCTTTGATTAAAATTTTTTTTTTATAATTTTTCAAAAGATTTTATTATTAAATTAAAGAATACGTGGCATGGTGTTTGCAGTTGTTATCTCAAACTTAAACCTAGAAAGAGGATTACAATGGCAATTAATGCAATGCATGTAGCTAAAACCGGACTCAATGCACAACAAGTAAGAATGCAAGTTATTTCAAATAATCTTGCTAACGTAAATACTAATGGATTTAAAAGGGACAGAGCAAATTTTGAATCCCTACTATATCAAATTATTAGAAGTAGTGGAGCTCAAACCTCAGTTGATACTGAGCTTACTTCAGGTTTTTCAGTTGGTACCGGTGTGAATATTGTCAATTCTAATAAACTGCACTCGCAAGGTAGTATCGTTTCAACAGATAATTCGTTAGATTTAGCAATTGACGGTGGAGGTTTTTTTCAAGTTTTACTTCCAGATGGACAAGTTGTTTACACAAGAAATGGTGCTTTTTCTAGGAATAATGAAGGTATTCTTACAACCAATAGTGGTTTTATAATTCAGCCAGAGATTGCAATCCCAGCTGAAGCTACAAAAATAAACGTTTCAGCAGACGGTATTGTTTCTGTTCAAATTCCTGAGCAGGTAGAAGCTCAAGAAGTTGGTCAGTTACAGTTAGCTGATTTCCAAAATAGAACAGGTTTACAGCCAATAGGTGAAAATTTCTATGTAGAAACAACCTCCAGTGGACCTCCGGTTATTGAAAACCCATTTGCTGCAGGATTCGGAAAAATTATTCAAGGATCATTAGAAAGCTCCAACGTAAATGTAGTTCAGGAATTAGTTGACATGATTGAAACTCAAAGAGCGTATGAAGTGAACTCAAAAGCAATCACCTCAGTTGACGAGATGCTTAGATTTGTAAGTAACAATTTATAGGATTTAACATGAAAATAATTTTAATCTTAGCTCTGTTTGTTCTTCAAAGTTGTGCTACCCATATGCAAGATAAAATTGGGGAAGAATTTAAAAGTATTCAACCTGATTATTCAAATTTTGAAAATATTAATAATGCCACAGAAGGAGCAGTTTATGATGGAGATGGTGGACTCTTTGCGTCTGACAGAAGAGCTAATAGAGTAGGTGATATCATTACTATTACACTGGAAGAAACTTTAACAGCTGCAAACTCTGGATCTGAAACACTTGCAAAAAGTGATGCATACACATTTGATCTTCCCGAAGCTTTATTTGGTCCATCTTCTTTGATAGGAAAGTTTTTTTTCCCCGGAGGTGTTAAAGAAGGCAACCTTCAGGGTGGAACAACGCAAAACTTTACTGGTTCAGGTACAGCAGCTCAATCAAACAGCATGACTGGAACCATTTCTGTAACTATTGTTAGGGTTTATCCAAATGGAAACCTTGAAGTCAAAGGACAAAGAAAGTTAGAATATAATAGTGGAACAGAATATCTAAGACTTTCTGGAGTAGTAAGACCAGACGACATTTCATCTTCAAATACTATTTCCTCAAAAAAAGTTGCTGACGCTCAAATTTCTTATGTAGGTACAGGCGATATGAATGATAGTGTAACAAAGGGTTGGTTAAGTAGGTATTTTGCCTATGTTTCACCATTTTAAAATTATGAAATCTATAATATCACTTATTTTTACTTTTATCTTCTTATCAAATAGCTTTTGCTTTGCTGATAGGATAAAGGATATGGCTTCACTTGCAGGGGTCCGATCAAATCAACTTGTTGGGTATGGTTTAGTTATTGGCCTTGCAAAAACTGGTGACGGCAGTGTGAATCTTACAAAACAAAGTATTGCTGCAATGATTGCGCAATTTGGAGTAATTGCAGATACTGCGGATATCGATGCAACCAATTCGGCAAATGTTATGGTAACAGCAAACTTACCCCCTTTTGCAAAACCAGGTCAAACTATAGATGTAACCGTTTCAACAATAGGTAAAGCAAAATCTCTAAAGGGTGGAACATTGTTAATGACTGGACTAAAAGGTGCAGACGGTGAAGTATATGCAATTGCTCAGGGAAATTTAGTTGTTGGTGGCTTAGGTGTCGAAGGTGCTGATGGATCAACTACAATTCAAGGCACACCAACAGTTGGAAGAATTCCTGGTGGAGCCACTGTTGAAAAGTTAGTTGAAAACACTTTTTTAGAAAAAGACAATATTGTGCTCAACCTTCATCAAGCAGATTTTTCTCAAGCGAATAGAATTGCAAATACAATTAATGAAACATTTGGACCAGAGGTTGCAATACCAATGGACTCCACTTCAATAAAAGTTAGGACTCCAGCGAATCCATCCCAGAAAGTTTCATTTATTGGTTTGTTAGAAAATATAAATTTTGAACCAGTTACACCTAAAGCTAAAGTAGTTGTAAATTCAAGAACTGGCACGGTTGTGATTGGAGGAGATGTAAGAATTTCTCCTGCAGCAGTTGCACACGGAAGTCTATCAGTAAAAATACAAGAAGACACAAAATTATTATCTGAAGGTACAGGAACTGTAGTTGGTACTTCAGCAACTGTATCAGGTACTGCTGCCACCACAGCAGCAGACACACAGATTGAAGTTGATGAAGACCCAGCAAGAGCTTTTGTTTTTGATCCTGGTATCGAATTGCAAACACTTGTTGATGCACTCAATGAAACCGGAACCACTGCAACTGATATGGTTGCAATTCTTGAAGCTTTGAGAGAAGCAGGTGCGTTGAGAGCTGAGCTTATAATAATTTAAATTAATGGGTAAATGATGAATAACAATCCCATAAAAAGTATAAAACCAATTCTTGCCGATCAGGTAGAAACTACGAGAGTTAAAAAAATTGAAAAGGAAGCACATTTGGAGAATGTTGCACAGGAGTTTGAATCTTTATTTGTATATCAACTTTTAAAGAATGCAAGAAAAGCAAAACTCTCTGAAAGTTTATTTTCTAATCAAGGAACTGAAACTTATGAATCTCTTTTAGATCAAGAGTATTCAAAAACATTGTCTAAAAATCATAGTTTTGGAATTGCGGAAGCATTGCTGAGGCAGTTTGGAGGTAAATAGTAATGCCAAGTTTATTTGATATTGGAAAAAGTGGACTTCAGGCATACAGACAGTCACTGGCGGTAACTGGACAGAATATTGCTAACGTTAACACCGATGGTTATAAAAAAAGAGACGTTGCATTGGAAGAAGTTTCAGGTGCGGGCGGAGGCGTCACAGAAATATCAGATCAAACAGGTCTAGGTGTAAGAGTTGAACAAATTAGAAGAGCTTTTGATGAGTTTTTAATTGATAAGGCAAGACAAGCTTCATCAAACTTTAAAAGTGCTGACTCATTTTCCAATGAAGTCAAGAGTTTAGAAAACTTACTTCTTCCAACAGATTCAAATTTAAGTTCAGCAATTGGAGATTTTTTTAATTCGCTTCAAGACATCGCTGCCTATCCTGATGACCAAGCATCAAGAATAGTGGCGATAGAAAAAGGGAAAGATTTAGCAGCGCAATTTAATATGTATTCAGATAGGATTGAAAACCTTAAAGATCAAATCCTTGACAAAACCAAAAATGCAGTAACATCAGTTAATTTAATTTCAACGCAAATTTCAAATATAAATGCTAAAATTTTAGCGTCAGGTGTTGCAACAGGAGGGTCGAATGCTCTATTAGATCAAAGAGACCTCCTCCTTGATCAGATGTCAGAATTAACACAAATGACAGTTAGATATGGTAGCAAGGGACAAGCAGAAGTAAGATTAGGAAATACTGGTTCTGGACCAATTATTATTTCTGATACAGATAACCCAACTAAAGGAAATGAAACTACAACAATTATCGATGTGCTAGAACAAAGTGGAAGATTACAACCTGTGGTTGGTATAGGACAGGTTGCGACAAACCAAATCAAAGCTGGTCTCATAAGTGGAATGATAAATTCTTTTGCATTGGCTGAAGATACTTTAAAGGAAATAGATGCATTGGCCTCACTTTTGTCACAAAAATTTAATGAAGTAAATCAAGCTGGATTGGACCTTGATGGAAAAAGTGGGAAACAAATGTTTACTGTTTCAAGTCTTAAAGCAGTTGAAAATCCAACCAACAGATCTAGTGTTGGAGTTGCAGTCTTTGTCACAAACCCATTAGAGATAGTGAGTGCAGAATACAAAGTTATGTATAACGAGAATGAAGATTTGTGGAAACTTACCTCAGACAGTTTAAAAAATACTATTTCTGGAAAACAAACAATTGAGGGCCAAGGCTTCAAAATTTCTTTTTTTGGAGAACCACTTGATGGTGACGAATTTTCAATCGTTCCAAGTAGTGCTTCAAAAGGAATGAGTTTTTTATTAGAAAGACCGCAAGATTTTGCAGCAGGAGCACGAACATTAATAAGTTCAAGTTCATCAAATACAGGCACAGCAACATTAGAAGAAATCACTAAGATTAACTTCGAGGACAAAACCACAATTGGGGACATAAATAATATTTTCTCGAACGGACTTAGCCCAGTTACTTCTTCAGAATTTTCAGCTGACGGAGGTGCAGCAATTATCAAAGCAGGGACATCTTTTGTAAATTTAAGTTCATACAAAGCACAACCTGAAATTCAATTTGGAATCTCTTCATCTGATTTATCTTCAATAACTTCAATTACAGTTACAATGGCTGAT
The DNA here is from genome assembly GCA_902617375.1 of uncultured Alphaproteobacteria bacterium. Lineage (GTDB taxonomy): Bacteria > Pseudomonadota > Alphaproteobacteria > Methylaequorales > Methylaequoraceae > Methylaequor > Methylaequor ceniphilum. The sequence goes on from CACMWI010000002.1 coordinate 300,466, forward strand.
TCGAGTTCAGTTACAGTTGATCTTACTGGAATCACAACGCTTGAAGAGCTTGCTGATGTTCTTAATAGAAGTAGAGACGTTCAAGGTAATGCACATAACTTTAGATCAATGGGTTTATTTGCTTCTGGTGGTGGTTCATCTTTAACGATCGCAAGTAATGATAAAGAATTTTCTTCAGGGGCGATAACAGCCTCCTCCACAATTAATGCAAATGTAATTAATCCAACCGTAACAACAGCCAGCGAATTACAAATTTTTACCAGAGAGGGAAGGCATATTGCAGGAAGTGTCTTATCTGACTCAGAAATTGCAGAATTTTTAACACAAGAAAATGGATTCAACAGATTTGCAGAATACAGAGCAGATTATTTAAATGGAACTGGTAATGAAAAATATAGAGGTATAGACGTTTCAAGATCTACAACAGGGGGAAACTTTGTTATAAGTTACGGAGCTAATGGTACAGCCGCAAGTGCACAAAGACATGCCACAACGGTTCCAGCAAGTCATGTAACTGCAGCGTATACACTAACTGTAAACTCGACATCAACTGGAAAATCTAAAAATATTTCTGTACCTATTGAATCGTCAGCAGGCTTTGTTGCTGGGCTTATTAATGAAGAAGCAAAAACGCTTGGAATTGAAGCTACCGCTTCAACTAAGGTTAAACTAACTGCACCATCCTCTGATGGAACTATTTCATTTAATCTTTTAAGTAAACCTGGAGTTGGAAATGATGCTGATATAACGGCTGCAATTCTTTCAACCGATCTAACAAATTTAGCTAATGCAATAAATAACTTTTCTGGTAGAACAGGCGTCGTTGCGAACCTTTCTTCAGATAAAAAACATATCGTTATGGAGAATGCAGAAGGTGATGATATCCAAATTTCAGCATTTAGCTCTCCAAATACAGTTGAAATGGAAGTATTAAAAAGTGACTTTTCATCGTTTAGCTCGGCTATTACAGTTAATTTAGATAATACTAACTTTAAGGCTGCTAGGTTTAGTGGTGAACTAAAAATTTCGTCAGCTTCAGGTATTAGCACGTCAAATGATGGAGGTTCAACCACAGTTTCAGGAACACAAAATGCACTTAGTGATGGTTTTTTAAACATCTCATCATCTAGTACTGGAGAAATTAAGACTATAAAACCTGTTCTTCTACAAGGAGATTTTTCAACGGGTCATCCAGAAGGTTCAAGCGCTTCGAGCTCAGTTCTATCTTACGGTTTAAAAATACCAGCTGATGGAAACGGTGCAGAATTTTCTTCAACGGTTGACGTTTCATCGTTTGAAACTTTAACACCTTCACAACTTGCAAAAAAAATTGTTGATGGATTAAGAAGTAATAGCCCATCTGCTGAAATAATTGGAACAGCAGTCGATTCGATTCCTGAAGATGGAAGCAGTTTTAGAATTAATCATGATGGTTTAACATATACGCTAACAATGGAGAACGGTGAAATTGTAGTATCTGGTGGTGAAAAAGATTTGATAACAGCTTATTTTGAGGATCCTGATCCATTAACAATTAATACAACGGCATTGGGAGGAACAGACACCATTACATCGACTGAACATAACCTCAAAACTGGAGATGCAATTACATATAACGCAGCTGAAAAAGTAACTGTTGATACAACTAATTTTAGTTCGACAAATACAATTTCTGTTTCAAATAGTTTTAGCGATAATGATCCAGTAGTTTATAAAAAAGGAGGTAGTTTTCCGATATCTGGCTTGGTTGATGGTACAACTTATTTTGTTAAAAATAGAACTGCAACCAGTTTTCAATTATCTGAAACCTCTGGAGGAAGTGTTATTACAATAACAGGAGGAACTGGTGGTAGCGTTTCAGATACATTTGCGAGCCCAAGAGGAGGGTTAGTCGATGGACAAACTTATTTTGTTGTAAAGGTTGATGATCACAATTTTAAATTAGCTAATAATTATACTCTTGCAACTAATAGCACTCCTTCGGTAATAACAATTGGTGCAAGCGGAGTAGGGGGTAACGCTTCAGACACATTTGACCCACAAAAAAATCTTTATATATCTGCTGGTAAAACTATATCGGGTTCACAATTTTCATTTCCAGTTGACTCTATAAATGATGACAATGCAAAATTATTTGGTATGCAGAGTACAAATGTGAAAACAACAATTACTGGACTATCAGTCACTACACCTACTGCGAGCAATTCAACACATTTTCATATTAAGATAAAAGATAATACCAATCCAATTGGTGTTTTTGTTAAAGCCAATTCAAAAACAATTAATACCTCTAGTGTTGGAGGATCATCTACAACGTTAACCTCAGCAGGACATGGTTTTAAAACTGGTGATAAAATTACCTACACAGCAGGCGGTACACAACTTAACGGATTAACTAACGGAACTTCTTATTTTGCAAAAGTTGTTGATGCAAATACATTTAGCTTGGCATCTTCTTTTGCAAATGCAACGTCGGATACACCTACATTATTATCATTTGGAGGAGGAAACGGACATGCATCTGATACTTTCGCATCAGTCGTAGCAAGTGTATTACTGAATGACAATGCTTCAACCCCTGCATCTGCAGTTGGAATATCTGCAGAAATAAATCAGGTAAGTGATACAAATGCACAAATTTCAATTATTAAAGAAGCTGATAAAAAGGAGATTGTAATTGATAGAGTTACATATAGTGATTCTGCTACTGCAGAGGCTTACGGTTTTAAAACTAGTCAGTTGAATCTCAATGTTTTAAATGATGAAATTAGAGTACAGTCATTTTCTTCGGGTGTTTCAGCTTCACATGCAGTTGATTTAGAAGTACCTTCAAATAGTATTAAGTCTTTGGTTGGAAATAACTTATCAATTTCAAATATTCCTTCAGAGGATTTAATTGTTTTGATGACTGGAAATGGTTCAAAAAAGATAGCATCAAGTTATGGAGAAATTATTCCTAACATTAGAGATGAGGAATTTAAGGTTCAGATTGATTCAACAAACAATAAAAAAGTAGAAATATTAGATAGCGACACTGGGCATACGATTGCTTCAAGATTAATTCCAGATGATGGAATTATAAATGCAGTTGGAAAATCATTAAGGTTGACTGGAGATGCAAAAGTTAAAGACTCATTTACAATTTTAAATAATAATGATGGTATTGGTGATAATAGAAATATTCTTAAAATGATTGATTTACAACAAACCGATGTAAATGGTTTGAATTCAGGAAGTTTTCAGGATATTTTTAATAAAACGGCTACTGAAATTGGTGCAACAGTTAGGAGTAGTCAGATGGAAGCTCAAGATGCAAAAGCAAGTAAAGATGAGGCAATTGCACTAGAGGATGAAAAATCGGGTGTATCATTAGACGAAGAAGCGTCATCATTAATTCAGTTTCAGCAGGCATTTTCTGCTAACGCAAGAATAATTCAGACAGCTAGAGAACTTTTTGATTCGTTGATGCGAGTTGTTTCTCAATAATTTAAAAATATTAAGGCATGAAAATTGCTAATACTAATTTATGAAAATAAGTAATAAACTTTTCAATGAACAACAACTTGGTCAATTTTCCAAAAATATGGAAAAAATTCAGAAAATCCAAGATAAAATTTCTTCAGGAAAAAATATTATTTTTGCTTCTGATGATCCTGTAGGTGCAGTGCAACTTTCAGGCATGAAGGATAATTTAAGTAAAGTAAATAGATTTATTGAAAACTCAAATATTGCACTCGATAGATTGAATATAATGGATACCACCATGGAAGCCATTAATACCGTTTTTATTAGAGCAAAAGAATTAGCAGTGCAAGCATCAAATGATGTTTACGGGGTAATGGACAGAGAAGCAATAGCAATTGAATTTGATGAAATGAAAGCTGAGTTAATGACATTAGCAAATACTCAAGATTCAACTGGAACATTTATTTATGCTGGTTTTAAAACCAAAACTAGTCCTTTTAAAATGAACGCAGACGGAGCGGTAGAATATAAAGGAGATAGAGGTGTTTTAAATTTACAAGTAACAGAGTCTCGATTAATTGAGACTTCTATCGACGGGAGCACTGTTTTTCAGGATATTGTAACCTCAGAGGGTGTTTCAACAGATTTATTTGCTGCTCTGGATAATATAAGTCGATCCATTAGAACTGCAGCAGGCGGTGTTGAGGAGGCAAAGGCCGAAGGTATAGCAAAAATGTCACTTACGAATGCAAATCCAGGAACTTATTCATTCACTATTAATTCTGGTGATAAGTCAGCAGATTTTTCTTTAAATATTACAGGTGATGACTTGAGTGATGTTGCAACTGCAATTAACGGGGCTAATTTAGATATTACTGCAACGCTCGAAGATTCAAATAAAACTTTAAAGCTTGTGAACTCACTTGGTCAGGATATAGATTTTGGAAATTTACAAATAACGGGTATTGACAAAGCTCAAGTTACCCCAACCTCATTTTTTTCTTTTCAAGCGGTCGACGCAGCAGGAAACAGTTTATCAAATGAACAAACTATATACGATAAGGATCAAACTATCGCTAGTCGATTAGATGAAATTGTAACAATACAAAGTCATGTTTCAAATCAAAGAGCAAAAGTTGGTGCACGAATGAATAGTGCCCAGAGACTCAGAGATATTCTAGAAGAAAGACAAATTTTGATTAATCAAGATGTAAGTGATTTACAAGATGCTGATCTTGCAACACTTGTAACTAGTCTTCAATCACAACTAACAAGCCAAGAGGCTTCGCAGAAAGCCTTCATTAATATTTCAAAACTAAATTTATTTGATTTTATTGGATGATTAAATAAAATCGTCAATTGAAGGTTCTTTTTTTACAATTTCCCCTAATTCATGAAGATCTTCTTCTTTTGAAATATCCCAACCCGCAGGGGCCTTTTCAAAATGTCCTGATCTCATAGAAAAGCAATAAGCTTTAAAATTTTTCACGGACTTATTACTATTATATTTTCGTTCTTTATCTCCTTTCAGGGCGTTCTTGAATATTCCTTTGATTGTTCTTTCACTTCTTCCATCGAATTTGAATCTATAATAAACATAATTGATAGCTAATTCGTGTGCTTCAAACATTGGATTTTTTCTCTCGGAAAGGAATCTTAAAATTTCTTCAGCAGGTCCTGCCAACTCTACTTCTTCCACATTATTATAATGAGTTGAAATTGCGTCTGCGTAATTTTTGGAAACCATGTCGAGTGAAAGCTGTTTTACTAGAAAGTCTTTAACAGCCAATCCGACGCAAATATCGTAAACGAACTCAGGACAAAATAACTTTTCACTCATATTTAAATTACTTACCTAAAGGTAATTATACAATAAAACGTAATATTTCAATTAAAAATTGAATAATTAATTTAAAACTTAACAAATTCTCAGTATGTCGTTTCTTTATTTAGAAATAAATAAAAGTTAATGGAAAATAAGGAGAATTTAACATGACAATGCTTTCAAATTACAGTAGTGCCTCAGTTAATGCAGTTAGTGCGGCCGTGAAGACAAAGAGATTAATGATGGCTTCTCTAGATAGATTGTCTACAGGCAAAAGAACAATAAACGGAAATGATCCTGGGGGAACTGCGGTTGCAAGTAACATAACAACTCAGGCTAGAAGTGCAAGTATAGCTGCGCGAAATGCTGAGGACGGAATCTCATATCTTCATGCTGCTGAGGGCGTTTTAATGGAATTAGCAGTCTTAAACACACGATTAAGAGAATTAGCAGTTCAGAAAAAAAATGGATTACTATCAACAGTTGATAAAGTAGCAATTGAATCAGAGGAAAACGAGATTATAAATGCTGCAAACAAAATAGCAGAGGTAAAATTTAACGATAGAGATTTATTATCAACATTTGTTTTAGCAATAAATAATGCTGGAACATTATCACAAATGGGAGCGGTTTACAAACCGACCTTCCAAAGTGGTGTTTCAAATGCTGACACACAGTCAGCGTTAATACAAAGGTCTTTGGGGCAGGTTGCTGCGGGAATAAATGCGTTAAAAGGGCATCAAAGTAATATGCATTCATTAGCTGCCAACGCACGAGCTGCTGCTTCAAGAATTCAGGATACTGATTTTGCTAGGGAATCTGCAAACCTAGCTCAAAGCAGCATCCTAAACCAATCCGCTTTGGCAATGGTAGCGCAAGCTAA
>CACMWI010000003.1 GCA_902617375.1 uncultured Alphaproteobacteria bacterium
TTTTAATAATTTATTTTTTTGATCGTTTAAAATATCAAGCATTTTATTCAAAACATTTGACAAAATGTTAAATTCATTATTACCAGTAAACACTCTAATTCTCGTTGAAAAATCTTCTTTTATTATTTTTTCAGAATCAAGAATTATCTGCATAATTGGCTCTATTATTCTATTTGAAAACCTCAGGCCAAACCATATTGAGAGAAGAATCATTAAAAAGTTAATTGCAATAAAAAGTTGATTAAATTGAGATTGAAAGCTATCCAATTTCTTTGTTATATTCAAATATTCTGTTGCAGCATTATCAACAGACTCAACTCTTCCTAAAACATTTGAATCAACGTCTTTACCAATAAATAAATAAGTAGGTATTGCTCTTTGTATCTTAATTAAAGCTCTAACTTTAGTTTTTTCATTATTTGGAAAAACAGCAATGTCACCATCATCAGCAATTAAAAAGGACCATAGCGGAGGTGCCGTTTCAGCCTCAATCAAAAAACTTCCAACTTTTGCAAGCAACTGACCGGTTCCTTCAAAAATTATTGCTTCCTCTAGATCCTTTATTTCTGCAAAATAACTCAAGAATTCTGTAAGTCTTTCTCTATCAGTAAAAAAGACAATCTTTTCATTATTTATTTCACTTTGTAAAAATAAAACATCATTCTTAATATTACTTATGTGTTCATTAAAATAAGACTCAGAAATATTTTTGGAACCATTAATTACTTGCTTTATTTTGTCATTAAACCAAATTTTTATACCTTGATCAAAAAAAATTAAAGAGAATACCGTAATTAATGTTGAAGGAATTAGAGTAATGAAAATGAATAATAATGTAAAATGTACTTTAAACTTAGATCTAAATTTTCTTTGATCAAAGTTCTCTTTAATTTTTCCGACAGAGATTAAAATAAGTAGAACAATAATAGCAAAATTAATTGATATTAAATTAGAAACATTGTCAATTTCTTTCAAATTTGAAAGATTTCCTGTCAAGGTTAAAAAAATTAATAAACTAAGTATGAAAGATAATGAAAAAAGTATTAAAAAAATTACATTTGTTAAATCTTTTTTATCGGTGAACTGTAATATTCGTTCTTTAATCATTATTTTCCGTGTTTGGAAGATATATTAAGTTTTTTTATTTTTGATCTTAAAGTATTCCTATTTATACCTAGAATTTTTGAGGTTTTAATCTGATTACCTTTGCAGAATTCAAGTGCTTTTAATATCAAGGGTCTTTCAAATTCATCCATGAATTTGTCATGTAAACCTATCTTTTGATCATTACTATCTAGACTGTCAAAAAAGTTTTTTAAGAAACTTTCGAGATAAGAACGTAAATTTTCTTTTTCATTTTTATTTGAGAATTCTTTTGTTTCAAATTCTTCAATTTTATTATGATCTATAAAATCTCTAAGTATTGTTGAGCTAATTATTGTATCAGATGTTAACACAGATACTCTCTTCAATAGATTCTCTAGTTCCCTAATATTTCCTGGCCAAGGATGGGATTTTAAGAAATTAACAGCAGAGCTATCGAATTGTTTTTTACCGTCAGAATAAAGGTTCAGATAATGTCTTCCAAGAGAAATAATATCATTTTCTCTCTCTCGCAGTGCTGGAAGAAAAATATTTATAACATTTAATCTATAAAATAAGTCTTCTCTAAACTCCCCCTTTTCTATAGAAGATTGTATATTTTTATTTGTTGCGGAAATTATTCTAACATCAGTTTTGATAACTTCTCTTCCACCGACTCTTGTAAATTCTCCAAATTGAAGAACCCTAAGTAACCTTGATTGAATTTCGTATGGCATATCACCAATCTCATCTAAAAAGAGAGTTCCACCAGACGATTTTTCAAAAAAACCTGACGTTTTCTTTTCAGCCCCTGTAAAAGCTCCTTTTTCGTATCCAAATAATTCACTTTCAATCAAATTTTCTGGAAGAGATGCCATATTAATAGCAATAAAAGGTTTATCGCTTCTATCACTAAAATTATGTATAGTTTTTGCAACAAGTTCTTTACCTGTACCCGATTCACCATTAATGAAAACTGAGAAATTTGTTTTGGTAATTTTTGCTATATTTTTATATACACCCTGCATTACTGATGAGGTGCCTATCATTGGAAGGTTCTCTTCAAATTTAATTTCTTTGTTTTTTTCAGAATTTTTTTTTAAAGATCTATCAACAGAAATAATTAGGTCATTCAAATCAAGTGGTTTAGGAATATATTCAAAAACATCTAGTTGATCAGCCTTAATTGCAGTTAATATGTTGTTTTGGGCACTAATAATTATAAATTCCAGGTGATTAAATTTTTTCTTAAGCTTCTTTACTAACTCAAGCCCATCACCATCTGGAAGAACAACGTCGCAAATTACTAAATCAAAATCTTCTTTTTCAAGTAAATACCAACCCTCAGAAATAGTCGAAGCTGTTTTAATAGTAATTTTGGAGGTTCGTAATGCTTTGAGCATAACAGTTCTCAATGCGTAATCGTCGTCAATAATAAGAATTTTTTTTTGCATACTGTAAAATTTAAAAAGGTAGGATGATTTGTGCTGTTGTAACTCCTTCTTGAGACTCTAAAACTATTGAACCTTCATGATCATCAATAATTCTTTTTACCAAAAATAATCCTATTCCTGAACCTCTTTTTTTTGTTGAATAAAATGGAAGAAATATTTTGTCTATTAATTCCTTTGGAATTCCATTTCCGTTATCACTAATACTAATTTTTAATGAATTTTTTTTTATAGAATTTTTTATGTTTGGAATTGATATGCTTTCTCCAACAACAAATCTTGTTTTAATTTTTAAATATGAACTTTTATTAAATAAAGATGATTCGTAAGCATTTATTAAAATATTATCAAGAGCTTGAATTATTAAATCTCTGTTAATCTCAATTAAAGGAAGTGAAGGATCAAATTGTTCAGAAATATTTAATTTGTTTGGCATTTGTTTAATTTTGAATAAACAAAGTCTGATTAATTCGTGAATGTTCTCTTTTTTTTTTATTGAAATGTTTTTTGCTTCAGTAAGAGTAAAATTATGAAAAAGCCGAGTTATTCTTAATGCTTCTGATTTAATAATTTCCAAAAGTTCATCATCTACATTGGTATATCTTTTTTTTATTAAATCAGATGCAAGTTTTATTGATGAAATTGGGTTATTAATCTCATGAGATAAAAAGGAAAATATCTCATTAAGATAGTTCATTTTTTCAAAAGTGTTTTTTTCTTTTGTAATTTTTTTTAAAACAATAAAGAATTTATTTTTAAGTTCTTCAGAAGTTATACATTGAATTTCAAATAAAAAATTTTTTAATTTAATATTATCTTTAATTATAAAAACTCCATTTTTTTTTATTATTTCTGAAATATTTGAAATTAAAATTGAATCTTTTGAAAATATGTCTTCAAGTTCTTTATCCACTAAAAATTCATTGCTTTTTCCTAATAAATTTTGTGTTTCTAAGTTACAATATTCAATTTTTAAATTATTTTTTTTTAATAGAAAAATTGGTTGCGGTAAAAGTTCAAATATTGTTTTGAAAAGTTGAGAAGAGGTGATTTCAGACATAAAGATTTTTAAAAGAAATCATTAATTAAATTTTTTAAAATAATTTCGTCTGTGCATTGATTTATTTTAAGTCTAAATTCATTGGAATTATTTATTGACTTCGAATACCAACCTAGGTGTTTTCTAAACGATTTAAGACCAATATCTTTTCCATAATGATCTAAACTAAGTTGAAGATGATTAAGAATTATTTGTTTTTTATAATTATTATTGATTTTAAATTTTTTTTTATTGGAGAATAATTCCTGAAATATCCAAGGTCTTCCATAAGAACCTCTACCTATCATTACTCCATCTGCTTTAGAGTCTTTAAGTGCTTGATTTAAATTTTCTTTACTTGTTATGTCTCCATTGACAAGAACTGGTATTTTAACATTACTTTTTACATTTTTTACAAATTTCCAATCTGACTTGCCTTTGTACATTTGACATCTTGTTCTACCATGAATAGTTATCATTTTAATTCCACTATTCTCAGCAATCTTAGCAATCTTTGGAGCATTTAAGGAATTATCATCCCAACCTTTACGCATTTTTAATGTAACTGGAACCTTTACTGAGTTAGAAACGGATTCTAAAATTTTAGTTGCTAATATCTCGTCCTTCATTAATGCAGATCCTGCATAGCCATTAACTACTTTTTTTACTGGGCAACCCATATTGATATCTATGATATCTGCTCCATTATCTTCGCAAATTTTTGAAGCTTCTGCCATAATTTCTGGATCACAACCTGCAATTTGCACTGCTGACAGATAATTATCAGTTTTTTTTATCATTTTCATTGTTTTTGAGTTTTGAGCAAGTAATGCTCTACTCGCTATCATTTCAGAAAATACTAATCCAGGTTTAAATTTTTTAACTATTTCTCTATATGGATAGTCAGTAACACCTGACATCGGTGCCAACAGAAAGTTTGAATTTACTTGTAATTTTCCGATATTCAACATTAGTTAAGCAATCTAACCCCAAAATAAGAAAAACTAATCAATAGATAACTCAATAAAACCATCTTAAAAACCATTTTACCAGATAACCCTCTATACATTCTTACGATAATTATCATTAAAGTAAGGAATAATGAAATTAAACTAAAAACAACCTTTTCGTTAAAAAAATAAATTAAATTATCACCTGTTTCAATAAAATAATAAAGTCCAGATACTAATGAAATTATTAAAAAGATAATTGTTAAATATAGAAACCTTATTGCTAGAATTTCACTTTCATACAAAGAAGGAAGAAAATTATTCATTATTCTGTTGTACCTCATTTGCTTGATATTTGAATCTTGAATAACAATGCAGTATGATGTCACGAGGCTAATTGTTATCAGTGAGTATGATAATAATGATGTAATTATGTGAATCACTAGATACTGACTTTCAAATAGTTGTACTTCACTGGTTTTATCTAGTGATGAGATACAAATAAGAAATCTAAAAATAATAATTATTAAAAAGAACGGAACAAAAAGTACACGTAATCTAATAAATTGGAATGAAAATATAGATAAAATAAAAAAAATTGAAAATAAAATAACAATCAAAAGAGAAGCAACAAGTGCGAGTTTATTTGAAATAAAGTTTAAAACAAAAAAATAATAAACGAAGCCCAAAAACGCCTGAAAAAAAAGAGTAAATAGATAAGAAATTTTGTTAATGTCTGTATTATTTTCTATCCTTGTAAAACACAAAAGAGAAAATAGAATAAAGCTTAAGATAGAGATGGCTTCAATTGACGTATATATATTCATATAATACTTATACTATAATATTTAATGCAAAAAAATAATCTAGCAATAATACTTAGTGGTGGAACTGGAACAAGATTTGATATATCAAAACCAAAACAATTTTATAAATTGAATAAAAAAACAATTATAGAAACAACTGTTGAAAAATTTGTTAATTCAAATTTTTTTAATTGCATTATAGTAGTAAGTCATAAAGATTTTTTTAATTTTACAAAAAAATTATTTAATAATACAAAAATTAAAGTTATCGTTGGCGGAGAGAATAGACAAAAATCAGTTTTTAATGGATTAAATGCAGCTAAATCTTTTAATCCAAAATATGTTTTAATTCATGACGCGGTAAGACCTTTTTTTTCAATAAATTTGCTTAAAAGAGTTTTAAAGAACCTTAAGGGTGAAATTAGCGTTATTCCATCGATAAATGTATATGATTCAGTTAGGTACTTTAAAAATAAAAAATATTCAAATGTATTAAGAGAGAACTTAAAACTTATACAAACACCACAAGGTTTCTGTTTTAATTCAATTTATGAAGCTCACAAAAAAAATAAAGAAAGTGTTCATACAGATGATTCTATGATTTTATATGAATTAAAAAATAAAATTAAGTTGATTAAAGGCGAAAAAATAAACTTTAAGATAACAACCAAAGAAGACTATAATATTGGTAAATTGATTGTAAAAGAAAATAACAATATGAGTGACATACGAGTAGGAACTGGCTTTGATGTACATAAATTTAAAAAAGGAAAGCAACTTAAATTATTTGGAATCAATATTCCATTTGATAAAAGTTTAGAAGGACATTCCGACGCTGATGTTGGTTTTCATTCAATTGTAGACGCAATATTAGGAGGTTTGTGTCTAGGTGATATTGGAAATCACTTTCCTCCAACTGATAACAAGTGGAAAAACAAGCAATCGATTTTCTTTATGAAGCATGCGAAAAAGTTGCTAAAGAATGAAAATTTTAAAATTAATAATCTTGATGTTACTTTGATTTGTGAGAATCCAAAAGTATCACAATATCAGAAAATGTTTATAAAAAGTGTTGCAGAAGCTCTTGATATTGATTGTAGTAAAATTAACATAAAAGGGACAACAACAGAAAAACTTGGATTTCTTGGAAGAGAGGAAGGCATTGCCTGTCAAGTTTCGGTAACATTATCAAAAAATGATTAAAAAATTTCCACTTTTTTTTTGCACAGGATTTGGAATTGGATTTTTTCCGTTATTTCCTGGGACAACTGCATCTTTAGCTATTTTACCAGTGATATGGTTTGTAAAATTAAATTTTTCTTTAGAAATTTTAATATTTGGAATCATACTTTACAGTGTCCTATCAATGTTTTTATTAAAAATAACTTTATTAAATAAAAGAGATAAAGATCCTAAATATATTGTTTGTGATGAATATATTGGGCAATCTATATCTTTAATTTTTTGTAATGAAAAAATTATAGATTATTTTCTTGCATTCTTTCTTTTTAGGGTACTCGATATAAAAAAACCTTTTCCAATAAGTCATTTTGATAACAAAAAAAGTGTTTCAAGTGTGCTTATTGATGACATTATTGCTGGTTTAATTGTAGCAACAATTTTTTTTATTTATTATGAAATATGGAAATAAAACAAATAAATTAATTAATATTTTATTAAAAAAAAATATAAAAATTTGTGTTGCTGAGTCTATAACAGGCGGTAGATTTGCATTTGAAATTATAAAAAATAAAAATGCTTCAAAAATTTTTGATTATGGACTTGTTACTTACTCCGATGACTCTAAATCAAATATTTTAGGACTAAAAGATAAAATAAATAGAACTAATGTTGTGAGTACAGAAATGTCAAAATATATGGTAAAAGAAGTAACTAAATTTGCAAAACACAAAAAAGTATTAGCAGTTTCCTGCACTGGTCAAGCTGGCCCAACGGTTTTGAATACAAACTTCCCAATTGGAACAGTATTCATTGGAGTATCTTATAATAAAAGGATTTTCTCTTTTAGAAAGTGTTTTAGCCAAAAAGATAGGACGTCTATAATAAATTCAACAGTTAAGGAAATGATAAAAGTTTGTCTAAATATTATTCAAGCTTAGTCATATAAAAAAACTTTTTCATTTTTATCCTTGTAAAAAAGTTTATCTTTTACAACAATTTTTTTAAATTCGTTTGAACTCTCAAAATTATTTAAAAAATTGTTAAGTGTTTCAAATTCTTTTTTTTTATTCTTTAAATTAATTTCATGTTTGTAAATCAAATCAAAATTATTAAAGAAAGTGAATATATTTTTTTCACTAAATAATATTTCAAATAATAAAAAAAAGAAAATTGAATAATATAAAAAAAAAGTAAATTTTGATTTTGTTACACTCATAAATATTTTTGAAAAGGATCAACTCCTGAAAACTTCAAGTTTTCGTCTCTTTCTTCTATTCTTAATAATTGATTATATTTAGATATTCTTTCAGACCTGCAGAGAGAACCTGTTTTTATCTGACCGGTTGACATCCCAACTGAAAAATCAGAAATAAATGTTTCCTCAGTTTCCCCTGATCTATGAGAAATTATAGAATTAAAATTATTTTGTTTAGCTAACGTTATCGTATTTACAGTTTCAGTAACTGTCCCAATCTGATTAAGTTTGATTAAAATTGAATTACCACAATTATTTTTGATCCCTTTTTCTAATCTTTCTGTTGATGTTACGAATAGATCATCACCTACGAGCTGACATTTGTTACCTATCTCTGTTGTAAGTGCTCTCCACCCGTTCCAATCATTTTCGTCTAGTCCATCTTCAATTGAAATAATTGGATAATTTTTAATCAAATTTTCATAATAACTTATTAACCCATCGCTGTTTAATTCAAGTGATTCACCGGTAAGTTTGTATTTTTTTTTATTAAAAAATTCAGATGCTGCAACATCTAATGCAATATAAATTTCTTTTCCTGGTTTATAACCTGCTTTTTCAATTGCATTCAGAATTAAATCAAGACATTCTCTGTTTGACGAAATTTCCGGTGCAAATCCTCCCTCATCTCCAACTGACGTAGAAAGATTTTTAGAAACTAGCAATTCCTTTAAAGAATGAAATACTTCACACCCAGCTCTTAATGATTCTTTAAATGATTTGAAGTGTCCAGGAATTATCATAAACTCTTGGAAATCCAAAGAATTACTTGAATGACAACCTCCGTTTATAATATTCATCATTGGCGTAGGAATAGTATTTTGTATTCCGCCAATATATTTGTATAGAGGCGTATTTAGAAAAATTGAAGCTGCTTTAGCGCAAGCAAGTGATACAGCTAAAATTGAATTAGCACCTAATCTTTTTTTATTTTTGGTCCCATCTAGATCAATTAAAGTATTATCAATTTCTTCTTGATTCATAACATCAAACCCTAAAATTGTTTCCTTGATTTCAGAATTTATTAAGCTAACTGCATTTTGGACACCTTTTGAAAAATATCGATTTTTATCTCCATCTCTTAATTCATAGGCTTCAAATGTACCAGTGGAAGCACCAGAAGGAACAGAGGCAATAATTGAATGACGAGATATTAATTCTATCTCGACTTCGACAGTTGGGACTCCTCTACTATCAATTATTTCCCGTGCTAAGAGTGATTTAATTTTTGACATTAATTTAAACCTTCGTTTTTTGATAAGTTATCATAAAGGATAATTGAATGAATTAATTTATCTAATTCTTTTAGTGATACCATATTTGGGCCATCAGATGCAGCTTTTTTAGGATTGTCATGGGTTTCAATAAATATTCCAGAAATTCCAGTAGTTACGGCAGCTTTTGACAAAACTGACACAAATTCCGATTGACCGCCTGAAGAGTCTCCTTTAAAACCAGGAAGTTGTACGGAATGTGTTGCATCAAAAATTACTGGATAGCCAGTTTTTTTCATTATTGGAAGTGAGCGCATATCTGAAACAAGATTATTGTATCCAAACATAGTACCTCTTTCCGTGAGAAGTAGTTTTTTATTTCCTGTTGAAACTACCTTTTGAATAACGTTAGAAATATCCCATGGAGATAGAAATTGTCCTTTCTTTATATTTATGGGCAATTTAGTTTTTCCAGCTTCTAATAGAATGTCAGTTTGCCTACATAAAAAAGCAGGGATTTGTATAACATCTAATGCTTCTTTTGCAATTTTACATTGATACGATTCATGAACGTCTGAAATAACCGGACACTTAAATTTTTCTCGTATTTGAGATAAAATATCTAGACCTTTTTTTATTCCAATACCTCGCTTACTTTTATGATTCGTCCTATTAGCTTTATCAAAAGAGCTCTTGTAAATGTATTTAAATTTAAATTTTTTTGATAATCTTTCAATTTCATAACAAATATCAAAGGCATGTTGTTTGCTTTCAATTTGGCATGGACCGAGAATAAATTTAATCTCCGAATTATTTGAGAAATAAAAGTTTTCAACTATTTTTATTTTTTTCATAACTACTTGTTAAGTAATGCCTTGATAAATGAATTAAAAATAGGGTGGGGTTTAAAAGGTGTCGACTTCAATTCTGGATGAAATTGAACACCCAAAAACCATGGATGATCTCTTCTTTCCATTATTTCCACTAAATTTCCATCAGGTGACATTCCAGACAGAACAACCCCACTTTTCTCAATTTGTTTTTTATAGTTGTAATTTACTTCATAACGATGTCTGTGTCTCTCATTGATTTTGTTTTTTCTGTAAATGGAATAAATTTTAGAACCTTTTAATAAAATTGAGGTATAAGACCCGAGTCTCATACTACCTCCAAGATTTTTATAATCATGCTTAACTATTTTTTTATTTTTTACCCATTCATGAATCATAGATATTACTGGTAAAGAAGTTTTCCCAAATTCTGTGGATGAAGCATTTTTATAACCCCTGAGGTTACTTATTGATTCTAAAATTGCTAATTGCATTCCAAAACAGATACCTAAAAATGGTATTTTTAATTTTTTTGAAATCTTTATAGCATTAATCTTTCCAACTGTTCCATCTTTTCCAAAACCACCAGGAACAAGTATTCCATCACAGTTCTTTAATATTTGCTCACATTTAGAAATATTTTCGATTTTTTTTGAATCAACCCATTTAATTTCGACCCTTGTATTATTAAAAATTCCACTGTGAAAAAGTGCTTCGTTGAGAGATTTATATGATTCAGAAAGATTAGTATATTTTCCAACAATTGCAACAGAGACAAAATTTTTTAACTTATTAAATTTATCTAAAAAATCCTCCCATAATTTTAAGTTAACATTTCTATTTTGATTAATATTAAGATGAGTAAAAACTTGTTTTAATATACCCTGCTTGTATAATTTAAGTGGTATTTCGTAAATTGTTTTTGCATTTTCAACCAAAATTACAGAATCCAACAAAGTATTACAAAAAAGAGAAATTTTTTCCTTTGCTTTCTTATCAAATTTTCTTTCAGTTCTACATAAAAGTAAATCAGGTTGGATGCCCAAACCCAAAAGTTCTTTCACTGAATGCTGAGTTGGCTTTGTTTTGAATTCATTGGCTGAAGATAAAAATGGTACTAAAGTTAAATGAATGAATAATGTTTTACTTTTCCCAAGTTCGTTTCTCAATTGACGAATTGCTTCTAAAAAAGGAAGACTTTCAATATCACCGACTGTTCCTCCAATTTCACAGATAACAAAATCTTCATTACTTAAATCTTTTTTTATAAACTTTTTAATCTCATCTGTTACGTGAGGTATTACTTGTACAGTCGATCCAAGGTAGTCTCCCCTTCTCTCTTTTTTTAAAACTTCAGAATAGATTTTGCCTGTTGTTATGTTATCACTTTTTTTAGACATTATACCTGTAAATCTCTCATAATGACCTAAATCCATATCTGTTTCAGCACCATCATCAGTAACAAAAACTTCACCGTGTTGAGAAGGATTCATTGTTCCAGGGTCAATATTTAAATATGGATCTAATTTTCTTATTCTTACCTTGTATTTACAGAGTGTTAATAGGGAAGCTATTGATGATGATACTATACCTTTTCCCAGGGATGATACTACACCACCGGTTATAAAGATAAATTTAGTCATTTATAGAAAGGTGTGTGTGAGAGGATTTACATTCCTTATTCAACAGGGACACTGACATCATTATTTTGATTTTCAACGTCAAATTCTTCTGGTATCAAATCTAGTCTATCAATTATTGAGTCTTCACCTGAATCAATGATAGATTCTTTTTTATAGTTTTTGTTTGCAATAATTACTAGAGAAATACTTGTTAGAAAAAAACAAAATGCTAAAAATGAAGTTGTTTTTGTTAATATATTAGATGTACTTCTAGTAGATAGAAAATCACCCAACCCACCGCTATTTGATTGTCCAATTCCAAGGCCTCCGCCTTCAGACTTTTGAAGAAGAACAAAAAAAACTAGGAAAACACATATCAACAAATGAACTGATAGAACTACGGCAAACATACCAATACAATAATTTAAAAAATTAAAAAATCAACCAAATGTGAGAATTTTATTAATCTCTTCAAATTTTAAACTTGATCCACCTATCAAAGCTCCATTCACATCTGAAAGTTTAAATATTTCAAAAATATTCTCTGAATTTACCGAGCCACCATAAAGAAAAAAAATTTTTGATATTTTTTTTGATTGCGAAACAAAATCGCATGTAAAATTTTTTATTTCCTTAATTTCATCTACTGTTGGAACCAAGCCAGTTCCAATTGACCAGATTGGTTCATATGCGATAATAATTTCATCTAGATTATTAGGTATACAGATATTAAGTTGTTCTTCTAAGATTTTTTTGTATTTATTTTTTTTTCTTTCTTCTAAAGTTTCTCCGATACAAATTATTGGCTTTAATTTTTCTGATATTACCAATTCAGCTTTCTCTCTGATAATATCGTTTGTTTCACCTTTATACTCTCTTCTCTCAGAATGACCAATAATGATATATTTACATCCAATTTCTTTTATCAATTCTATACTCGTATCACCTGTGTAAGCTCCAAACTTTCTGTAATGACAGTCTTGGGCACCTAAAAGTATATCACTGTCTTTAATAATATTCGAAATTATTGGAAGTAAAATAAATTGTGGACAAATTATATTTTTTATTAAGTTTTTTTTAATCTTTATTTTCTTAAGCTTATTTGTCAAAATTCGTGCTTGACTAATATTTAGATTCATCTTCCAATTTGAAACAATTAATTTAACTTGGCTCATAATTATGATATAGATTTAACAAATATTTAAAATTATGCTTACAACTTTAAGAAACAGTTCAAAAAACTCAATACTAAAAATAATATTTGGTACTTTATTAACCATTTTAATTATCAGCTTTGGTATGTGGGGAACAGAAGATTTAGTTGGTGTTACACAAAAACAATCAACTGTTGCAACTGTAGGAAAAATTGATGTTTCAGCACAGGAATTTTATTCTTTGTACTCGAGACAAACTGAAGAAATAAGAAAACTACTTGGATCTTCACTAGATATTAAAAAATCTAGAGAGTTTGGATATGTCGATAGAGCATTAAGTTCATTAATTAATAGAGCATTATTTAATAACGAAGCGTTACAACTAGGCTTATCTGTCAGTGACATTAATGTTAGAGATAAGATATTGCGTGATGATGCATTTAAAGATGATCTTGGACAATTTAGCGAATTAGTGTTTAGACAGTTGATATCTGAATCCGGTTATACCGAAAATTCTTATATTGAGGGAACGCGTCAAGATCTTGCTAGAGAGCAGATGGTGGAGACAATTAGTACTAGCTTGATCATTCCAAATATTATGAAAAATAGCTTGAGTAAATATAATTTAGAGGAGAGAACGGTAGATTATCTTACTATCAAGGTTGAAGAAGAAGAGTTTGCTAAACCTTCAAATGAACAAATTAGAAAATATTATGAAGAAAATAAATCAGACTTTATGTCTAAGGAGTTTAGAAGTGCTGAAACACTTTTATTAGACGCCAAAGAATATGCAAAAAAATCAACTGTTACTGATGAAGAAATCAAATTACTTTATGAAGAAAGAAAAGAATTATTAGTTGAGCCTGCACAAAAATATCTACACCAAATCATTGTAGACTCAAAATCTGATGTAGAATCAATAAGTAAGAAAGTAAATTTTAATAATTTTACTTCTACAGCAAAAACAATGGCTAATCTTACTGAAGATGATATTGATTTAGGATGGAATACAAAAAATGATCTACCCGACGAGATAATCGACGCAACTTTTAGTCTAAAAAAAGGTGAAATATCAAAACCAATTGAAAGTTCATTCGGTTGGCATATTTTAAAAATAATAGATTCCAAAGAGAGAAAAGAGGTTTCATACGAAGAAGTTAAAAAGCAATTTCAAAATGAATTACTACTTGAAAAAGGGAAAGAAGCTGTATTTGATCTTCAAGATGAACTTGAAGATTTATTGGCATCTGGAAATACTTTTGAAGAAATATCGAAGATTTTAGAGGTAAAAATGATTGTTGCTGACAAAATTGATAATGAAGGTATTAAGCAAAATAAACAAGTAAATAATGATTTTCAAGACGAAAGAATACTCAGAACAATCTTCAATCAAAAAATAAATGAAGAGGGAAATATAATTGATATTGACAAAGATGAAGGTTTAGCAATCAGTTTAGTTACTGATATAATAAAACCGAAACAGTTAACCCTTGATGAATCAAAAGAGTTAGTCAGAAAAAAACTTATTTTTGATTTAAAATTAAAAAATGCGCAAGACAAAGCTGAAAAAATTAAAAATGAAATTTCTAATGGTAAGAGTTTTAAGGAAGTTGCAAATAAGTACAAACTTGAAATTAAAGGAGTCAAACCGTTCACCAGGGTTCTTCCTGACAGTAGTGAGTTGCCAATACCCTTAATCAGCAAGATATTTGATTCAAATCTTGGTGATATAAATATCGAAAAAAGGGGTAATAGTGAAATTTTAATAGCCAAAACTGCTGAAATTTTAAATAATTTAAGCAGTGATGAAAAAGAAATTAAAGAGTTCACAAAAAAAATTAAAGATGATCTTACAATTGATTTACTTGCTCAATTTTCTGAAGCATTAAGAAAAAAATATAAGATTACAATAAATGATGATGTCATTGATCAATTAAATTAAAATGGATATCAATCAGCCCGAGTTAGAACTTTTTAAAAAAAATTATATCGCAGGTAAAAATCAACTTTTGTTCCATACATTTGCTGCAGACGTTCATACTCCTGTTTCTGCTCTCATTAAATTAAAAGAGGAGGATTACACATTCTTGTTTGAATCAGTTGAAAAGGGAAGCCAAAAAGGGAGGTATTCAGTAATTGGGCTAAAGCCTGATCTTATTTGGGAGTGTAAAAATAATATTTGTAAATTCAAAGATTTAAATATTTCTTCTAAAAGTAAAATTCTAAAAATGGATCCATTAGATAGTTTAAAAAACTTATTCAATAGTAATAATCTTAAACTTCCAAATATAATACCATCAATATCTTCAGGTTTTTTTGGTTACATGGGTTATGAAATGATAAGATATTTTGAAAACGTAAATTTAAAAAAATTAAATAGTCTTGATCTTCCAGATTCAATTTTTATAAGGCCATCTATCACTTTAGTCTTTGATAACGTAAATGATAAGCTAATCGTAACTAAACTCGTATGTAAAAGTAAATTAAAGGCAAAGGATTCTTTTGAAAAAGCAAAAAAAGAAATTTTTAGTATTATAAAAAAAATTAATAGACCGATATCGAAAGATAGCTTTAGTTCATCGAACACAAAAAAGAACGTCAATGTCTTTAAAAATGTAAAATCGAATACTAACTATCAAGAGTTTAAAAACATGGTTAATAAAGCTAAAAAATATATATATGAAGGTGAAATATTCCAAGTTGTTATATCGAGAATCTTTAAGAAAAAAATTAAAACAAATTCTCTTTCAGTTTACAGAGCACTACGTTATCTTAATCCTTCTCCATATTTATTTTATATGAATTTCAAAAACTTCTCTATAGTCGGTTCAAGTCCAGAAATCTTGATAAAATTAGATAAAAAAAAAGTAACTATAAGGCCAATAGCAGGAACCAGAAAACGTGGCAAAACAGATACAGAGGACCAAAATTTAAAAAATGACTTGCTCAACGATCCAAAAGAAATATCAGAACACTTAATGCTTTTAGATTTAGGAAGAAATGATTTGAGTAGAGTAACAAAGCCAGGTTCAGTAAATGTTACTGATAAAATGTATATAGAATATTTTTCACACGTAATGCATATTGTATCAAATATAGAAGGAATAATAGATAAAAATAAAAAGAAGACAGATGTTCTATTCAGTGGATTTCCCGCGGGAACCGTCACAGGAGCTCCAAAAATTAGAGCAATTCAAATTATAGAAGAACTAGAAAAAAATAGAAGAAATGTTTATGCTGGATCTGTAGGGTATATTTCAGCAGATGGTAACATTGATACTTGCATAGCATTGAGAACTGCAGTTATAAAAGATAAATATATTTATATCCAATCTGGAGCTGGAATAGTTGCAGATAGTAAACCTATAAGTGAGTTTAAAGAAACAGAAAATAAAGCACTTGCTCTTCTAACCGCATGTGAGCAAGCAAAAAATTTCAAATAATGTTGGTATTAATAGATAATTACGATAGTTTTACTTATAATTTAGTACACTATTTTCAAGAACTTGGCGAAAAAGTTAAGGTTTTTAGAAATGACGGAATTTTATCTGAAGAAGTATTAAAATTAAATCCAACATCTTTGGTTATTTCACCTGGTCCAAGCACACCAATAAATTCAGGTATTTGTATGAACCTCATAAAATTAAACTCGAGAAAAAAAAAACCCATCCCAACTTTAGGAGTCTGTCTTGGCCATCAAGTAATAGCTGAATGTTTTGACGCAAAGGTCATTCAAAGTGGAGAGCCCGTCCATGGAAAAGTTAGCAAAATTTTCTATAACAAATCAAAATTATTTGAAGGTATGAATAATCCTTTTAATGCAACTAGGTATCACTCTTTGATTGTAGATGAAAAAACTGTCAAACCCAACCTTTTAATTACAGCTAAAACTCAGCATAATGTTATTATGGCAATTGAACATAAGAGATTACCATTTTTTGGAGTTCAGTTTCATCCTGAAAGTATTGCAACAGATAACGGTCACCTTTTGCTAAAAAATTTTTTAAAAAGTGCAAAAAAATAGTTTATTTTTTAATATGCAGTCTTTATATGAGTAAAAATAAAAATATAATAGATAAAATTATAGATGGATCAGTTTTAAGTGAAGCCGAATCCAATCTATTTGCTGAAAATGTTATTAATAGAAAAATTAATGATTTTGAAATTGTTAGTCTTTTATCATTCTTATTTCACAATGGTGAAAAATACGAAGAAATTTTTGCATTTGTAAAAATCTTAAGAAAAAAAATGAAAAAAATTTCTTTACGCGGTTCAATCATGGACACATGCGGCACGGGAGGTGATTATAAAAATAGTTTTAATTTTTCTACCGCAACATCGATTGTACTGTCGGCTTGCGATGTAAAAATAGCAAAACATGGAAACAGATCAGTTACCTCTAAATCTGGAAGTTTTGATTTATTAGAATCATTAGGTATAAAATTAGATTTAAATAAGAATGATACAATTAAATATTTTAAAAAAAATAATATCTGTTTTCTTTTTGCACCACATTACCATTCTGTATTGAAGAATTTTTCTGAAATTAGAAGATCTCTTCCATTTAGAACAATTTTTAACCTTCTTGGCCCTTTATTAAATCCCGTTAAACTTGACTATCAACTCCTTGGTGTGAGTGATGAAAAAAATTTAGAGACACATGCAAAATGTATTTCAAAACTTAACCTAAAAAAAGCATGGGTTGTTTATAATTTAAATGGTTATGATGAACTAACAACAACCTCAAAAAATTTATTTATAGAAGTTAAGAACGGAAAAGTTAGTAAAAAAAAAGTTTTAGATCCAGGTGAGATCGGGTTTAAAATAAGAAAAGATCAAGAATTAAGAGGTGGATCAGCTCAAGAAAATTCGTTTTTAATGAAAAGAGTATTTGAGGGTGAAACTGGTGCAATAAGGGACAACATAGTTTTGAATGCAGCAGCAGGTTTACTCATCAGTGACAAAGTAAAAACAATTAAACAAGGAATAAGTGTTGTTGAAAATAAAATTAATGAAGGTTTAATATTAAATAAACTTAAATCATTAACTCAAAAATAAAATGAATATCCTAAAAGAAATTTGTCAAAAAAAAATTTATGAAATAAATAAGTTAAAGACAGCTATCAACTACAAGAATAAGATAGTGATATCCAAGAGAAGAGATTTTTTAAAGAAACTTATTGAAGAGAACAAAAATAAATTTAATTTAATAGCCGAAATAAAAAAATCTTCCCCTAGTAAAGGCGAAATTTGTAAAAAATTTAATTTAAACCAAATCGCACAAGATTACCAAAATGCCGGAGCTTCCTGTTTGTCGATCCTAACAGAGAAGAATTATTTTCAAGGAGATATTAATTATATAAGCAGGGTCAAAAAGATTATTGATATCCCAATATTGAGAAAAGATTTTATTTTAGATGAATGGCAAATATATGAAAGTTACTTCTTTGGAGCAGATTGTATTCTTCTCATTCTAGCTATTTTAGAGGATAAAGAAGCAAAAAGGTTCTATGAAGTATCAAAGGAATTAAATTTAGACGTAATTGTGGAAGTGCATGATGAGTTTGAACTCAAAAGAGCTATTGACTTAAAAGTAAACTGTATAGGTATTAATAATAGAAATCTAAAAACACTAAAGATCGATCTAGATACTTTTAAAAGACTGTCAAAAAGAATTCCAAAAGGAATAATAAAAATATGTGAAAGTGGTTTAAATTCAAATAAACAATTAAGAGATTATACAAATATGGGAGCTGACGGTTTTTTAATTGGAGAATATTTAATGTCTTCTGATAATTTAAAGAAAAAAACCATTGAGATAATAAAAAAATGAATTTTAGTCATTTAAAAAACAATAAAGAAGTTCGAATGGTAGATATTTCAAATAAGAAAATCACCTATCGAGAAGCACATGCTGTTGCAATTATAGAGTTTAGTTCAACAACTTTTAAAAAAATCATATCTGATCAAAGTCCAAAAGGCTCAATATTTAATACCGCAATCTTAGCCGGGACACTGGCAGCGAAAAAAACTCATGAATTAATTCCTTTATGTCATAATATTAACCTAAGTTCGATTAATATAGACTTTAAAATTATTAAAAAAAATTCATCTGTTGAAGTAAATTCCATTGTGAAAAGTAGTTATAAAACCGGAGTTGAGATGGAAGCACTCACTGCTTGCTCAATTGCATGTTTAACAATCTACGATATGTGTAAAAGCTTTGATAAAGAAATTATTATTAATAAAATTAGATTAAAATACAAAAGTGGTGGAACATCAGGTGAATATAAAAATGATAAGATATACAAAAGCACTTAAATTGATTTCAGAAAATGTTATTAAATCAAAAACTCTAGAGACAATCAAAACTGAAAATTCACATAATAGGATTCTTGGAAGAGATTATTATTCTGAAATTAATCTTCCCAAGTATAACTTATCTGCTATGGATGGAGCTATAATTTATAAGAAAGAAAGGAAATTAAAACTTAAAATAATTGGTGAATCGAAAGCTGGAGATAAGAAAGCGAAAAATTTTAAAATAGGAGAATGTAATTTAGTTTACACAGGTGCTCCAGTATTTGGAAACGACAAACAAGTCATTCCAAGAGAAAACTTCGAAATAAAAGAAAATTATTTGATTATTAATTCACGTTCAAATGAATCATTCATTAGAAAAAAGTCTTCAGACTTAATTAAAAATAAAAAATATCTTTTCCGCAACGAAGTTATTAATATTAGATCAATAGCTCTAGCTAAATCCATGAGGTTAAATTATTTAAAAGTTATAAAAAGACCTAAAGTTTTAGTAATTTGTACAGGCGACGAATTAATTAAAGAAAAAAATAAACCAAGCCTTGTTGTATCAACTAATAATATTTTTATAAAACATTTTGTTGAATTATTTGGAGGAGAAATTGTTAACGTGCACTTCTCTAAAGATAGTCAAACTGAATTTAAAAAAAAATTTAAATCATCAAAAAATTTTGATTTATTAATTACAAGTGGTGGTATATCTCGAGGAAGGTACGATATAGTCAAAGAATCACTTAAAGAATTTGGGTTAAAGATTTTATTTGACAGGGTAGCAATTAAACCGGGAAAACCGACAACATTTGGAAAATTAGGAAAAAACAAGTTCTTTTTAGGATTACCTGGAAATCCAGTTTCATGTTTTATGTCTTTGACAAATTTTCTTCCAATATACATGAATTCTTATTACGGAAGAGAAATTCTTAATTCAAAATTTATTGAATTTCAATCAAAATCTTTTATCGGAAAGAATGAAAATTTAACTTTATTTCAGAGAGTTGTTATCAAAAATAAAAAATTTGAACTTATTAAAAATCAAGATAGTTCTTTAATTAACATGCTAAAAGTATCAAATGGTATTTTAATTAGAACCCCATATTCTAAATCTATAAAACCAAATGAAAAAATAAAAATACTTGTCTTTGATGATATCGATAATCAAAAACTCTTGACAAGTAAGTAGAACGCATGTAGAACATTTATTATGCTAACAATCAAACAAAAAAAACTTTTGGACTATATTAAATCATACTATCAGGATAAAGATTTATTTCCTACATTTGACGAGATGAAAGACAATTTGAGTATTAAATCAAAATCCGGTATTTATAAATTACTATCTAGCCTTGAAGACAAAGGATTCATAAGAAAAACACCCCACAAAGCTAGAGCACTTGAATTAAATGATTTTAGAAAAAACAGTATCGAGACTAATAAAACAAATCTACCTTTTTTGGGTCGAATAGCTGCAGGAAACCCAATAGAAGCAATAACTGGAAGTTTCGAACAAATATCAGTACCAAACTATCTAATTAATAACAAAAAAGAGCATTTTACCTTGGAAGTTAATGGAGATTCTATGATTGATGACGGAATCTTCGATGGAGATATAGTTGTAATAAGTAAAACAAATTTAGCAGAAACAGGTGATATAGTTGTTGCATTAATTGATGAAAATGAAGTTACATTAAAAAAATTTAGATCTTTCAAAAACTCTATAGCTCTTGAACCTTCAAATAAAAATTTTAAGACTAGAATTTTTGGAAAAGATAGAGTGACGATACAGGGGAAATTAGTAGGTCTAATTAGAAAATTCTAATAAATTCTCACTAATACTTAAATGACTGTTATTACCAGATTTGCTCCATCCCCAACTGGCGCCCTGCATCTGGGAGGGGCAAGAACAGCTTTATTCAATTACCTTTATGCGAAAAAAAACAATGGTAAATTTAGACTTAGAATTGAGGATACTGATAAAATTAGGAATACTGGAGAATCAATAAAATCTATAACTAAAAGTCTTGAATGGTTAGGGATTCAAGTTGACGATGATATAATTTATCAGAGTGAAAATCAAACTGAGCACCTTCAAATTGCCGAATCGCTATTATCAAAGGGTTTGGCTTATAAATGTTTTCACGACAAAGAATATATACAACAATTTAGCAATTCAAAAAAAAAATTTTTTAGTGAATGGAGAGAAAAACAAAATAAAATTCCTACAAATAAAGATTTTTGTATACGTATTAAGTCTCCTGTAAATTATAATCACGTTATAAAAGACAAAATACAAGGAAATGTCAAAGTAAGTGCAAATGAAATAGACGATTACATAATAATTAGAAGTAACGGAACTCCTACTTTTTTATTGTCATCAGCTGTGGATGACTTCAAAATGAAAATAACAGATATAATTAGAGGTGATGATCATTTAACTAATTCTTTTAGACAGAAAATTATATTTGAATTTTTAAACTATAAACCTAATTTTGCTCATATTTCATTAATTCATAACAAAAATAACCAAAAGATGTCTAAAAGAGATAGCTCAACTTCATTGATTGATTATAAAATAAAGGGATATCTGCCTGAAGCGATTATTAACTATTTAGTTCGTTTGGGATGGTCGTACGGCGATCAAGAAATATTTTCTATTGATTTTTTGAAGAAGAACTTTGATCTAGATAATTTAGGAAAATCACCAGCACGATATGACGAAAAAAAATTAAATTTTCTTAATAACTTTTATATTAAGAAAATGAAAAATAAAGAGATATTTGATTATCTTGAAAATAATGATGAACAATTAAAAAATATTGACTTTTTCAATCAAAAAGAGTTAATTGAGCTTATTAGTATTTTTAAAGATAGATCGATATCTTTAAATGAAATCACTTCCAATGTTTTGAAAATGACTTCTGTCAAAAATGATTTTACAAATGAGGAAAAACTTATTCTTGAAAACTTTGAAAAATACAAATCATTAATTTGCGATAAGTTTTCAAGTATTATTGAATGGGATGAGGTTAATATAGAAAACAAAATAAGAGAAGTAATTGAGTATTACCAGATAGATTTTAAGTCTATTGGACAACCACTTAGATTACTAATTACAGGAAGTTTATTTGGCCCATCTTTGTCAAAAATTATTAAAGTCTTGGGTTTAGAGAAAACAATTAAAAGAATTAATCGATAAGTTTTTTATAATGAAGAAAAAAACATTAACAATTAAAGACAATAGAAACGGAAAGGTTTACGAGTTTGACGTGAAAGATGGGTCATGTGGACCTGCGGTTGCTGATCTTTCGTCCTTCTACGAGAAAACCGGTATGTTTGTATACGATCCCGGCTTTAAGTCTACAGCTAGTTGCGAGTCAAAAATTACCTTTATTGACGGAGAAAAAGGGATTCTTTTACATAGAGGTTATAAAATAGAGGATCTCGCTGAAAATTCAGATTATCCAGAAGTATGCTATCTTTTACTCAATGGTGATCTTCCAAGTAAGGAAAATAAAAACAAATTTATCAATATACTAACACATCATACAATGTTACATGAGCAAATATTACGTTTTTACAGCGGATTTAGACGAGATTCTCATCCAATGGCAGTTATGGTAGGTATTGTAGGAGCGTTATCCTCTTTTTATCCCGAAAAAAAATATGACTTCTCAACTAATAAGGGTAAATGGGTTGCTGTTAGCCGCCTTCTTGCAAAGCTTCCAACAATGGCAGCAATGGCATATAAATACTCATTAGGACAACCTTTTATTTATCCTAAGAATGAATTATCGTACAGTGAAAATTTTCTTCATATGCTTTTTTCAACACCATGTGGCGAATACAAACCCACAAAAGCTAGTGTAGATGCTTTAGATAAACTATTAATCTTGCATGCCGATCATGAACAAAACGCGTCTACATCCACTGTTAAAATTGCTGGATCCTCTGGAGCAAACCCTTTTGCTTGTGTCGCAGCAGGAGTTGCGTCTTTGTGGGGACCCGCTCACGGAGGTGCAAATGAATCGGTTATCAGTATGTTAAAAACAATTGGTAAAGAAGAAAATATTGAAAAGTACATTAAAAAAGCCAAAGATATTAATGATCCCTTTAGACTTATGGGTTTTGGGCATAGAGTTTATAAAAATCATGATCCAAGAGCAACGGTATTAAGAAAATACTGTCATAATCTCTTAAATGAGGTAGATAATTTTAATATATCTCTATTTAAACTTGCTACTAAACTTGAAAAAATTGCCCTTAATGATGAATATTTCATTAAAAGAAAGCTTTATCCGAATGTTGACTTTTACTCAGGAATTATTCTTAAAGCTTTGGGTTTACCAGAATCTATGTTTACTGTAATTTTTGCTGTTGCAAGAACAGTTGGGTGGATTTCTCAGTGGAAGGAAATGACTGAAAGCGAAAACAGAATTAGTAGACCAAGACAACTTTATAACGGAAAAGACAACAGAGAATTTGTAAAAATTAATGACAGAAAAAATATCCAGAAAATGTTCCCTATACAGGTTGATTAAAATTAAATTTTTAATTTGTTAACAATCAAAGCAGATGGATTCTTGTTATTAAAAAGCATTTTTTTTTGGAAATTCTTAAAATATTTAATTTGATTTGACCTAAGATCTTTGTCCTTTATGAAATCTTTCATAGCACGAATTATATTTTTTGAATTAAACTTGTTAAATAAAAATTCAGGTATAATTTCCTTGTTATAGACAATATTTATCAAA
Source organism: uncultured Alphaproteobacteria bacterium (assembly GCA_902617375.1). Taxonomy (GTDB): domain Bacteria; phylum Pseudomonadota; class Alphaproteobacteria; order Methylaequorales; family Methylaequoraceae; genus Methylaequor; species Methylaequor ceniphilum. Next base: position 23,653 of record CACMWI010000003.1, read on the forward strand.
GAAGCGTATTTTACTTTTACAAGTAATTTGAGTATTGATTTTGTTAACCAATGTGTTTCATAAAAAACTAATGTTGGTACTTTATATTTAATCAATTCCAAGGTTACAGAACCAGAAGCCGCTACCGCTAAATATGTCTCTCTCATTATTTGATGTTTTTTTGAATAGTCAGAAATAATTTTAATTTTTTTTGACTTTATAATTTCTTTTATATACTTAACTTGATCGTTTATTGTTAATATAAATATGTCAAATTCAGAAAAAATCTTCTCAGACTTAACTATTATCTCTTGAAGTTTTTTCATATTATTTTTAATCTCAATTGTCCTTGAACCTGGGAAAAAAGATATGTATTTTTTTTTTTTTTTTATAACTTTTTTATCAAAAAATATTTGATGACCAACAAAATTGGTTTCAAGCCCAAATTTTTTAAAATATTTTGGTTCAAAATCAAATAAAGTAAACATTTGGTCATATAGTTCAGAAAAAATCCTAGCTCTGTAGGATTTCCAAGCCCAGACGGTAGGCGCAACATAATGAATAAATTTGGTTTTATTTCTTAAGAATTGAAGTCTCTTAACAATCCTATAACTAAAGCTTGGAGAATCAATTGTAATTAAGATATCAGGTTTAAAATCTAGAATTTTTTTCTGTATAAATTTGAAAAGTTTTAAAAATTTTACAATTCTAATTAATACTTCAAAAATTCCAATTGCATTAAACTGATTAATTTGTATCCACGATTGAAAACCCTCTACTTTCATTTGTTCTCCACCAACACCTGAAATTACTGCTTTTTTATTTTTTTTTAGATTTTTGATTAATTTTGCACCTAAAAAATCACCTGAGGGCTCTGTAGCCAAAATTACAATTCTCACAAGTCACACACCATATAAAAAGATATTATTGTGTTTACAATATTCCAGAATTTCTTGTTTATTAATAAACAAAGTTTTATTTGCTGAATAAGCGATACCGGAAATACCGGATTTATTACAATTTTTGAGTGTTTTAACTCCAATTGTTGGTAAATCTGCCTTTAAATTTTGTTTGACTTTTGCAAGCTTTACTAAAATTGATTTTTCATTTTTAATTAAGTAATTATTTGAATCCTTTATAAGATTATCTGTTCCTTGAGCTGCTTCAATTCCAATAACATTCCCAGATTGAATAACAAGTGACTGTCCAATATCAAATTTAGAAAGACTATCAAGAATTGTTTTACCTTTTTTAATATCATCTATTATTCTTTTTGATAAATTGATTTTAGTAATATTACCAGAACCTAAGAAATTTTCAGGAATTATTTTCCGAAGATCTAGAACATTAAATCCAATATTATTTAAATAATTAATACAAAAATTTAGAAGATTGTTATCACCACCTTTTAACAAAATCTTTACAAACTTTGGGATAATCTTAGCAGAGTTTAAGTCTGGTTTTACGTCGCTTATACTTGGTCTTTTTAAGTTCCCAACTAAAGCAACATGATTAAAACCCATATTCTTAAGTTCCAATAACTCTGATATTATTTTACCAAAATTTATTAATTTATGATTTTTTTTTAAAATCATTTTAGAAACTGGATTTTTCTCAAATATCAAACAAAAAAATGTAACTTTCTTGTTTATCAATTTTCTAATGACTTCTAAAGGAAGATCCCCTCCTCCGGTTAACAAAATAATTTTTTTCATTTAACTCATGGCATAGTAAACGAACGTTTGGACTTTGATTCAAGAAAGTTAAGAATTGTATCTACAGTGTAAAGGTTTAATTTTTTTTTTTTAATCTCATTAATTCTGTCATTTAACGTTCTATTTTTGCTGAAAAAAATATATTTAAATACTTTTCTTAATTCAGTTATCTCGTTTTTATCAAAATTGTTTCTTTTCAATCCAACAAGATTTAAACCACTAAGTTTAGCTCTGTTTCCTTTAACAGTTGAAAAAGGAACAACATCAGCTGTCACACCAGACATTCCACCAATCATTGCTCCTTCTCCAATTCGACTAAATTGATGAATCGCACTAAGGGCACCCACAACAACATGGTTTTCAATAATTACATGCCCAGCGAGCGTAGAATGGTTTGCAAATATTATATTATTACCAATTATGCAATCGTGAGCGATGTGTGTTCCCACCATTAACAAACAATTTTTACCAATTTTTGTTATTCCTCCCCCTCCTTTTGTGCCCAGATTAATGGTAACAAATTCTCTTATTTTACAATTTGCATCTATAAATATTTTTGTTTTTTCACCTCTATATTTCAAGTCTTGAGGAATTGATCCAATTGAAACAAAAGGAAAAATTTCAACGTTGTTTTTGATTTTAACATTTCCGTCGATTATAACATTATTATGGATAATACAATTATCATCTATTGACACATTAGCTCCTATCGTACAAAAGGAACCAATTTTTACATTCTTTCCAATTTGGCTATCTTTATGAATGACAGAATTTTGAGTCATGGTTTTTTATAGATTAAAACGGTGGATGTAACAAATAATAAATAATTACAAATTATTACAAGGAATTAAATTACAGAGTTTATAATGGCTGATACCTCTGCTTCTGCTACTAATTTTTCATTAACAAAAGAAGTACATTTAAATTTCCAGATATTTTTGACATTTTGTTTTTTTTCCACTCTGTGAAATAAAGTATCTCCTGGACATACAGGCTTTCTAAATTTAGCTTTATCAACAGTAAGTAAGTATACTGAAATATTTTCTTGATTTTTTTTAAGACTATACATGACTAGGGTACCAGCAGATTGAGCCATCGATTCAATAATAAGTGCACCAGGCATAACGGACATTGATTCAAAATGACCTTGAAAAAAATTTTCGTTGAACGTTACATTTTTCACGCCTACTGCACTTTCTTTCGGAATTATATCTATCAGCTTATCAATGAGAAGAAATGGGTATCTATGAGGTATTAATTTTTTTATTTCCTCGATATTGAGTTCATTTTTTTTTTTCATTTTGTCTTAAGTTTTTTAAAATAATTGTATTCCTGTGCCAGTCAAATATTTTTTCAGACGGATAACCAGCAATTACTTCATCATCATCAATATTTTTCATAATTCCTGTTTTTGCAGCAATCTTTACATTGTTTCCAATTTTTAGATGTCCACTTATGCCAACCTGTCCGCCGATCATAACATTATTTCCAATTGTTGTACTTCCAGAAATTCCAGTCATTGCAGCTATTATACATTTTTGACCTAGCTTTACATTGTGTCCTAAATGAACAATATTATCAATCATACAATAATCGTTTATTTCCGTATCACCAATTGAACCCCTGTCAATAGTGGAATTGGCACCTATCTCAACATTATTACCGATGATTACTCTACCAAGCTGAGGAATTTTCTTAAAAGAATTTTCGTTCATAATAAATCCAAATCCTTCGCTACCTATTTTTACACCTTGATAAATTTTAACATTTTCTCCAATTATTGAAAAATAAATTGATACATTGTCACCTATTAAACAGTTATCACCTATCTTTACGCCAGGCCCAATAATTGAATTACAACCGATTTCACAATTATCACCTATACTTGCAGTCTTGTGAATAAAAACATTGGATGACAACCTTACCGATTTACTTAAGTCTTTAATACAATCATTTATATCGTAACTAAATTTAGGGTAATCTGCTTCCGGATAAAATAATGATGCAACCTTTGCCATATCAAAATGTGGATTCTCAGAAAAAATAATATTTTTTTCATTTGTAAGCTGTTTACTATCTTTAATAATAAAAGCCCCAGCCTCTGATTTATTATATATATCTTTATATTTATCAGAAACAAAGCAGATTTCACTTTGGTCTGCATCATCAATAGGTGCAATATCAGAGATTATTTTTTCTTGATTACCGGTGTATTTTGAATTAAGAAATTCTGATATTTTCCCTAAAGTGAATGGACCAGCATTTTTATAAAACGTTTTATCAACCAATTGGTTCAATCCATATATTATTTATCTAATGAAATTTTTGGTAAAACTTTATTTAGCTCTTTTATAGCATCATCTGTTAAATCAATATCTTTTCCTACAAGTATAACCTGACTTTTTGCAAGAACTAGATTTAACTGTTTCTTATTTGCAATTATTGACAAAACATCAACCAGTGCACCTTGAATTTTACTAGTCGATTTTTCAAATGCAGTTTCAAATTTTTGTGCATCTGCTGCTTGTTTCCCCTTTAGTTCGTTAATTTTTTTACCTAAAACCTTGACTTTTTCAGCGTAAGCTTCTTTAGAAAGAATATTTTTTTGCTTCAGAATTTCACTTTCTTCGTCTCTTATTATATCTTCTTGCTTGGTGAATGTATTTCTGTGCTTTCTTCTTACATCCTCAAATTGATCAACTAAACTTTGGTATGCTTTCGACTGAGCAAGAATTTTTTTCATGTCAACAACCCCGATACCTGAGTTTATATTTCCTACTGCTTTTTTTGTTTCATTTTTTTCTTGAGCATTTAAATTCATTCCAAGAAAGATAAAACAAAGTAAAATTAAATATTTTTTCATATTGCTCCTTATTTTATATTTAATATGTTGTACCAAAACTAAATCTAAAAATCTCTTTTTTATCATAATTTTCTTTTAAAATTGCTCTAGTTAAGAAAAATTTGACTGGACCAAAAGGAGAGATCCATGTTAAACCGACACCTGCCGAGGCTCTCAAAGTATTTTCATCCTTGACTGAGCTACCCGAAGAATTCACATTGTAAATACTACCAATATCTATAAAAGCTAAACCACTTAATCCAAGGTCATCTGGCAAACCTAGCGGAAAGTTTAATTCATTTCTTGCAACATAATATATTTCTCCACCTAGAGCATCACCAGTAGATGTATCCCTTGGGCCTATCCCTAAATTTTTAAAGCCTCTTAATCGATCTCCATTCAGAAAAAATCTATCATTAATCTTTACATCCTTAATAGAAGTAATAAACCCGCCCTCAATGAAAGTTCCTAAATATAATCCTCCGCCGTCAGATATTCTATGGAAATTGGTGAGTTTTAATTCACTAGAGAAATGTTCAGAATCTCCTAATAATCCATAATAGTCTAAATCCAGTCTAATCCTGTATCCATCAGTAGGATTCAACCTATCATTTAGTTTGTCATACTGAAAGGCTTGACCAATTATTGAATTTGTTCTTTTGCCTTCCTGTTCTCTAATAAAACGAGAGGTTGAATTATCAATGTCATGAATTTTATCTCTTTTTAAAGTGTAACTGGAAATATGCCTAAAATCATCGAACAATTCGTAACCTGCTCTTAATTTAAATCCTATTATGTTATGTTTATACCCACTATATGTTTTATTATTTCTTCTTACATTAAATAAGTCTATACCGGCTGCAACATCGGAATCTAAAAAATAAGGATCAGTATAACTCAGGTCAATACTTGACCTACGGGTCGAAAGACCAAGGTCTAATGCCAATTCTTTAGCTTGACCAAAAACATTAGATTCTTTTATACCTATATTTCCGAGAGCACCATCTAAAGAAGAAAATCCTGCACCAACAGAAAATTCACCAGTTGAGCGTTCTGTAACTTCAACATTAATTGAAGACTTGTTAGTTCCTGATAACTCATCAACTTTAAATTCCACATTTTCAAAGAGACCTGTTGATCTTACGTTTTTTTCGCTTTGTCTTAATTTTAATGAGTTAAAGGGATCGCCTTCTACTAGTTCCATTTCTCGTCTAATTACTTTATCTTCAGTTTTAATATTTCCTTTGATATTTATTCGATCCACGTAAATCTTTGAACCCTGGTTGATACTGAAAATTATATTAACTTTATTTGTTTTTTTTAACTTCCTAATCTTAGGTATCACTTCTACAAAAGCATAACCTATTTCTGATGTTTTTTCATTTATGTTTTGGATTGTTCTGTCTATTTTATCGGTGTTATACCAATCACCGGGTTTAATTTCCAATAATGAGGATAGTTTTTGGTTTGATAACTTTCTAATTGAAGATTCAACTTTGACATTATTAATTTTATATCTATTTCCTTCTGACAAATTAAAATTAACAATAAAATCTTTATTATTTTTCACCAAGCTTGAGTTTGCAGAAATTACATTAAAGTCTATATATCCATTTTTATAATAATATTCTTTTAACAAGTCCTTGTCATAATTAACTCTATCTCTGTCGAACCGATCATTTGAACCCCAAAACTCATACCACCTATATTCTGAAGAAGAAACTACGTCTCTTAATGTTGAGTCTGAAAACACGTTGTTATTTAAAAAATTAATTTTTTTTATTGTCGCTTCTTTTCCCTCGTAAACCTCAAAAACTAAATTCACTCTATTTTGGTCAAGTTTAATATATTTTGGTTCTACAAAGGTTGAAAAATAACCAGATCTTTTATAGATAGTTTGAATTTTCTTTACATCATTTTTTATTAAATCTGCTGAAAAAACATTTCTAGACCTAGATTCAAGCTCAGCTAAGATTATTTCATCTGAAATTTCTGTATTACCTTCTACAGATATTTGATCGATCAAAGGGTTTTCTTTAACATTAATAAAAACTATATTATCGTTTTTATAAATATTTACGTTTTCGTAATATCCTGTTTTATAAAGATTCTTAATAGCTATACTAAGATCTTTAGGTTTTGTTTTATTGGAATCAATAAGCGAATCCCTAATTATAACTGACGAATCTAGCCGATTATTACCCTGAACAACTATTTGAGTGTTTTTTGGAATAACATTCGGCTTATTTTCAATTAATTTCTCACCTTTATTATAGTATTCATTGTTATAGCTAGAAGAGGGACTTGCAGGGGAATTATCTTGCGAAAAGGCATCATTTATCAAAAAAAGAAAAGCTAAAAAAGGACAAAAAAAAATTTTTTGATAAATACTCACTTTTTCCTACTTAAAAAATCTAAGAATGTCATTATACGTGGCAAAAATCATGAGTGAAATAAGTATAAAAAAACCAAATGTGTGAGCAATTTCAAGGTATTTTCTTTTTAATGGTCCACCATTAATGAATTCAATAAAATTCAACAATAGGTGTCCACCATCTAACATAGGAATTGGAAATAAATTTATTAAACCAAGGTTTAGAGAAATTATCATCATAAACCACAGTGTACTATGTAAACCTTTACTCCAAAAATCTCCAGATAACTCTGCTATTCGGATTGGACCTCCAAGTTCATCTGTCCCCCTATTACCAGTGATTATTTCGTACACGCCAACAAGGGTAAGTTTAGTAAAATTATATATTTGAAATAAAGATTCATTTAATGATTCAAGAAAGTTTAACTTTTTATTCTCTATTTTGCCTCTTATTCCAATTATATTATTAATTACGTTTACTTTCACTTCGGAGACTTTTCCATCTCTGCTAAATAATAAGTTTATTGACTGATTATTTTTATACTCTATTAACTTCTTTATCTGAGAAAATTTTTCTATTTTATTTCCATCAATTTCAATAATAAGATCACCTTCCTTTAACCCTGAGTTGTAAGCAGGCATGTCTTTTTCAACATAACTTATTTCAGGCTTATCAATTGAAATGCCGTAAAAAATATTTATAAAAATTAACAATACGAAAGAAAAAATAAAGTTGGCTGCAGGACCTGCAACAAGAATCATTGATCTTTGGTATATTGTTTTTTCATGGAATGATTGCTCAGGAATTATTTCACTAGAGTTATTTTTTTTTGTACTCGCTTCATCCAAATCTCCGTGCATTTTTACATAGCCACCAAGAGGAATTAAAGAAAATTTCCATCTAGTTTCATTTTTGTCAGTAAATCCAAATAATTCTTTTCCGAAACCAATTGAAAAAACTTCAACTTTGACTCCATTTTTGCGAGCAATCAGATAGTGACCAAGTTCATGGACGAAAACTAGTATTGTTAAAATTATAACAAATGGAATTAAATTGTTTAAAATTATATCTATCATTGCGGTTTTTAGTAAGATCCTGACTTTATAATACTATTTGCCAAATCTCTAGAATCTTTATCTACTTCAATTACATCTTTTATACTATTGATACTAGATATTGAAGAATTATTTAAAGTTTTTTCTACAACACTTGCTATTGAAAGAAATTTAATTTTCTTTTCTAAAAATCTTTGAACAGCAATCTCATTTGCTGCATTAAGAATTGTTGGAGCACTTTTTCCAATTTCTAGTGAATTATAGGCAAGTTGTAAACATGGGTATTTTTTTAAATCAGGTTCAAAAAAAGTAAGTTTTTTTATCTGAGATAAATTTAGTCTTTGAACATCTGTTTTAATTCTTTCGGGATATGCCAATGTAAAAGATATTGGCGTTCTCATGTCAGGTGTACCCATTTGTGCTAACATTGAACCGTCCATATATTCAACACAAGAATGGATAATAGATTCAGGATGGATTACCACATCTATATTTTTTTGGTGAATACCAAAGAGATAAAAAGCTTCGATTAATTCTAAACCTTTATTCATCATAGTTGCTGAATCAATAGAAATTTTTTTCCCCATAGACCAATTTGGATGCTTAATTGCCTCTCTGGGTGTAACATCTTTAAGTTCATCTATTTTTTTTTTAAAAAAAGGTCCGCCAGAAGCAGTTAATATAAGTCTTGAAATTTTCGATTTATTTTTCGAATCTAACACTTGATAAATAGCGTTATGTTCAGAATCAACTGGTAAAATTTTAGCATTATTATTTTTAGCAAGTGAGGTGACTAAGGATCCAGAACAAACCAAACTTTCTTTATTTGCTAGTGCAATTGATAACCCTTTTTTTAAAGCATAAACGACAGGAAGCAATCCAGCAGAACCAGTAATTGCAGCCATAACTAGATCCGTATTAAAATCAAGTATTTCTTCATAGGAATTTGAACCGTTGAGTATCTTTAATTTTTTATTTGAATTTAAATCAATAAATTTTTTATACGAAGAATTATCATTTATAGAAACAATTTTTGGTTTAAATAATTTAGCTTGCTCAAGGAGCCTTAAATAATTTTTATTTGCTGTAAGAGCTATAACTTCATATTTGTCTGGATTATGTTTGATTATATCAAGGGTTGATTGTCCTATTGAACCAGTTGAACCAAAAATCGTAATTTTTTTTTTCATATATTTATTATACTATAAAAAAAAAATTATAATCTAATAACTTAATTATTGAAACAAATATGATTAATGCAACAATACTATCCAATCTGTCTAATATTCCTCCATGACCTGGAATTAAATTGCTACTATCCTTTACGTAACAATATCTTTTAAATCCTGACTCTATTAAATCACCAACCTGTGAAATAATAGAAAATACAAATGAAAAAAAAATTATATTTGAAATATTGGAATTTTTAAAAAAAATTATTGTACAAAAAAAAACTGGGACAATGATACCGCCAACAAAACCTGCCACTGTTTTATTGGGGCTTATGCTTGGCATAATTTTTGGCCCACCAATTAAAGAGCCAAAAAAATATGCAGAAACGTCTACGATCATTGTAAAAAAAACAATAAAAAAGATAAAACTCATAAATTCATTACTTTGATTCATTCCATTTAAAAAAATAAATGCAAATGTCACGTATAATAAACAAATTACTTTTACAACTGAAATGTATGATAGCTTTAATACGCAAACAAAAATAAGAATAAAACAAAGTATCTGAGGACCTAAGAGTGGAAAATTAAGTAGAAAAACAAAAAAATTAATTAAACAAATTAAAATTAAATCATATTTTCTAACTTGAAATTTAGATAATAAGAAATTACTACCATCAATTTTTTTATTAATAAAACGTTTAAATTCAAGCATCCTTAAGATCTCCCAACTTGTCATAAACAATAAGAATTGAGAGAAAATTAAAAAAATAAAATTATTGGAATTAACCATTACAAAGAAAATTATTAACATTGCAAAAGATGACAATGTTCTTATCAATAAAGAGTTTTTGTTAATCACCACCAAACCTTCTTTTTCTATTAATATAGTTTTTTAGAGCCAAAACATATTTAGAAGTATTAAACTCAGGCCATAAAGTTTTTGTAAAATAAAGCTCAGAATATGCAACTTGCCAAAGCAAAAAATTAGAAAGCCTCATTTCACCAGATGTTCTAATAACAAAATCAGGGTCAGGAATATCTTTAGTCATAAGACTTTTCGTAATATCAAGTTCAGTCAATAGACTTATATTTTTGTTTATTTTTTTAATGGAATTTACTATTTCACTTCTTGAGCCATAACTTAATGCCAAAGTAAAATGAAGTTTTTCAAAAGACTTGGTGCGTACTTGCAGATTTTTAAGCTTTGATTTAATTTTATAATCGAACTTATCAATTTCTCCAATAAAAGAAAATTTGATTTTTTTTTTTATAAAATTTTCTTCCTCAGAGTCTAGGTAAAAACTTAGTAAAGTTTGTAAATTTAATATTTCGGCTTTGCTACGACTCCAGTTTTCAGTTGAAAAACTGAAAAAAGTTAAATATTTGATATTAAATTCAAGAGACTTTGTTACAATTTTTTTTACAATTTCTGAGCCCTTTTTATGACCATCAATAATTTTAAGTTTTTTCTTCTTTGCCCATCTTCTATTCCCATCCATTATGAAAGCTACATGGTTGGGTAATTGCTTTTTAAAATTTGAATCAAAACACATTAAACTTTCAAAATATCCTTTTCCTTTTCTTGAAAAGTATTTTCGATTTTTTCTATATATTTGTCAGTAATTTTTTGAATTTTTTCAGAAAATTGAAAACTGTCGTCTTTTGAAATTGATTTTTGTTTTTCTTCATCTTTTATTTTGTCCATTGCTTCTCTTCTTATATTTCTAACTGTAATTTTTGCTTCCTCAGAATATTTTGATGCAACTTTAACAATTTCATTTCTTCTTTCTTGTGAAAGTTCGGGTATAGGAACTCTTATATTATTACCTTCAATCATAGGGTTTAGACCTAACTCTGAGTTTCTTATTGCTTTCTCGGTAGATTGAATTAAGCTTTCATCCCATACTTGAACTGTTATAAGTCTAGATTCTGGTACACTTATATTAGCAACTTGGTTAATAGGTACCTTGCCACCATAAGCCTCAACAGAAACCGGTTCTAGCAAAGAAGCTGAAGCTCTTCCTGTTCTTAAACCTAAATATTCTTTTTTAAGATTATTTAAGGTTTTATCCATTTTTTCTTCGTATGAATTAAACTCTATTGTCATCACTGAATAAGGGTAAAATTACCTTTGCCATTAACAATATCTTTTAATGAATTATATTCTTGAATTGAAAAAACAAGAATTGGTATTTTGTTTTCCTTTGCAAGAGATATTGATGAGGTATCCATAATTCTTAAATCATTATTAATAACATAATCATAGCTCAGGTTATATAACTTTTTAGCATTTTTATTTTTTTCTGGATCTGAATCATATATTCCATCGACTTTTGTTGCCTTTAAGAGAATATCACATTTTATCTCAGAAGCTCTCAATGCTGCTGCAGTATCAGTAGTAAAATAGGGATTTCCTGTACCAGCAGCAAAAATTACTATCCTATTCTTTTCGATATGTCTCATTGCCTTTCTTCTTATATAAGATTCACAAACGTTCTCGATCTTCAAAGCTGATTGAACTCTTGTATCTATCCCTTTTTGTTCTATAGAGTTTTGAAGAATTAATGAATTCATAACTGTTGCCATCATACCAGTATAATCTGCAGAAGAACGATCCATACCTTTTGAAGAGGCAGATATGCCTCTAAATATATTTCCTCCGCCAACAACTATAGAAACTTTGATTCCCTTTTTAAAAACGTAAATGATTTGATCTGTAATTGCATTTATTGTGTTTAAATCTATTCCGAAATCTTGATCTCCCATTAATGCTTCGCCTGAGAGTTTGAGCATAATGTGTTTATAGCCAAATTTTTTCAAAACAAAACTATTCTTGACCTAATTTAAATATAACAAAATTTTTAATTTCATAATTTTCTTTATGCTCTTTATTAAACACAGCTATACAATCATTAATTTTCATTTTATTATCCATCACAAACATTTGTTCTAAAAGGCAAACTTCTTGGTAGAATTTTTTGATTTTGCCATCAACAATCTTTTCAATTATTTCATCGGGTTTGTTAGAGGATCTTAGTTGCTCAATATAAATTGATCTTTCTTTATCTACAAGTTTCTTATCCAAACTTTCAATATTCATCGACTTTGGATCTGTAGCAGCGATATGCATACATATGTTTTTAGAGAAGTCATTTACTTTTTCATTTTCATGATTTGATTTGAAACAAAGCAAAACACCTATTTTACCTGAATTTTGATTAATTGAATTGTGAAGATATTTTTCTAAAGAACCTAAATTTTCACTAATATATTCAAGTTTCCGAATAACAATATTTTCTCCTAACTTTGAAATTAAATTCGTGAGATTTTCCTTAACAGTTAGATTTGAATCAAGATACTTACAATTTAATAAACTTTCAACATTTTCAGTTTCATTTTTTAAACCCGTTATTGCGAGTTCATCACAAAATTTTTGAAAATTTTCATTTCTTGCAACAAAATCTGTTTCAGCATTTACCTCGATAATAATCCCTTTATTATTCTCTATTTTAACTGTTATAAGACCATCTGAGGCTGATCTTGATGATTTTTTTTGAGCAGTATTAATTCCTTTCTTTCTTAACCATTCAATTGCCTTTTCAACGTTTCCATCCGATTCGTCTAGTGCCTTTTTACAATCCATCATTCCGGCACCAGACTTTTCTCTTAGCTCTTTAATAATTGCAGGTGTAAGATCCATTTTATCAACTAATTTTTAGATTCAAGCTTTTGTTGCTCTTTTTCATTCTTAACATTTTTAATTGTATCTGCAACTGCACTACAATAATACTCGATAGACCTTATTGCATCGTCATTTCCAGGAATTGGATGATCAATGCCCTCGGGATTTGAATTTGAATCAACTACCGCTACAATTGGAATACCTATTTTATTCGCCTCTTTAACAGCTAAAATTTCTTTATTGGTGTCAATTATAAATAAAAGATCTGGTTTACCTGGCATATTTTTAATACCTCCTAATGCTTTATTCAGTTTTTCTACAGAATTTTCAAACATTAATAGCTCTTTCTTAGTGTATGAATTGCTTTTATTTAAAAGAATTTCTTCTAAGTCTTTAAGCTTTTTTATTGAGTTTTGAATTGTATCCCAATTTGTTAGCATACCACCCAGCCATCTTTTATTTATAAAAAACTGATTACAATCAATAGCATATCTCTCAATTATATCAGAGGCTTGCCTTTTAGTTCCAATAAATAAAATATTTTTACCTTCTTTGGCAAAGTCCTCTACAACTTTTAAGGCGTTGTTGAAGAAAGTAAGAGTTTGTTGTAAATCTATTATATGAATACCATTGCGATGACCAAAAATGAATTCTGACATTTTAGGGTTCCATCTATTGGTTCTATGTCCAAAATGAATGCCTGCGTCTAAGAGGTCTTTTATAGAAATAGCTTTCATAATTTTCTCCGGTTAAACATGCACGCGACAAGAAAACACCAGAGTTATCGCGTGTTAGAAATTCCAAAGAGTATACTTACAACTTACACTAATAAAATTCAACTAAAAAGTTAATTTAATTGCTGAACATCAATTATTCCCCCGATTGAGTTGATTTTATCAATGAAATTTAAATCGACATTAAAATTTTGCATACTTCTAATTTTTATTTTTTTATTATTATGAATCAAAAAAAAAGAAATTTTATTTCTTCCATTTACGCTACTTTTTATTAATTTTTCAAATTTTATTACATCTAATTTATTTGAATCAAAAAAAACATTATATTTAAGATTATTATTTTCTATTTTATTAATTTTTTTTATATCACTTACAACCAGTCTTAAAGTATCTTTCATTAATTGCTGTGAAATTTTAAAGAAATACATATCACCAACTTTTAATTCAAAATCTATATTATCAAGAACTTCGGAAAAACAAATTACGTCTAAATTACAAGAATCGTCACTAATATTAAAAAAACAGAATTTTTTTCCAATTTTTGTTATTCTTTCATTTATAGAATTAATAATAACAACAAATTTTTTTGTAGAAGCTAAACCTTTTTCTCTATTATTATGGTTTAAAAAATCTAAATCCATAATTTCAGATTTATTCAATATCTTTTTATAAATTTTTGATGGATGATCAGAAAGATAAAAACCAAAGGCATCCATCTCCTTTTCTAATTTTTCGAAAAGATTCCAATCATTTTCGTTCTTAACTACTATTGCGTCTGAATCTTCAGATTCAGAAAAAAGCGTAGATTGCTTCTCATTGAAGTTTTTATGAAAATTCGAGTTGTAAATTATTATTTTATCAATGCTATTAAAAAGTGAGTTTTGATTATGTTGTAATGACTTTAACGAATTTGAAAAAATTAATGCCTCTAATACTTTTTTATTAAGAATGTTGTTTGATACTCTCTTAAGTAAATCAATTATATTTTTAAAAATACCATTGTCTTTTCTTTCTTTTACTAAATCTTCAATTGAAACAACACCAATATTTTTAATAGCAGCTAAACCAAATTTAATAGACTGCGGATTATTTAAACTATCGTAGTTGACTGTAAAATTTGTTTCTGAAATATTAATATCTGGTTTAATGATTTTAAAACCCAATTTTTTTATTTCATTACAATAAATCGAAAGTTTTTCAAAATTATTTATATCACAATTCATTAATGCACATAAAAATTCAAGCGGATAGTTTGATTTAAGAAATGCCGTTTGATATGCAATCATCGCGTAGGCTGCAGCATGACTCTTATTAAAACCGTAACCTGCGAATTTAGCAATTTCATCAAACAATTCTGAAGCTTTGTCTGAATCAATCATATTATTTTTTGTTCCATTTATGAACTCTTCTCTCTGCGCAGCCATTTCAGATTTTATTTTTTTCCCCATAGCACGTCTCAATAAATCGGCCTTAGCCAGACTAAATCCAGCCAATTTTTGTGCGATTAACATGACTTGTTCTTGATAAACCATTATTCCATAAGTCTCATCCAAAATTTCTTTTAAATCTTCATGAATATAACTATAACTCTCTTTTTTTTGTTTTCTGTTAATATAAGTAGGTATATTATCCATTGGACCGGGACGATAAAGTGATACAATTGCAATTAAATCTTCGAAACGATCTGGTTGGATTTTAATTATTGTGTCTCGCATTCCTTGCCCCTCCAACTGAAAAACACCAGTTGTGAGACCTTCTCTTAACATTTTGTAAGTTTTCGAATCGTTGAGGTTTATATTTGCGATATCTAGTTCGATTGATCTTTTTTTTTTTAATATTTTTAATGTCTCGTCAATCACTGTTAAAGTTTTTAAACCTAAAAAATCAAATTTTATTAATCCAATTTTTTCAACATATTTCATTGAAAACTGTGTAACTGGAATTTCAGATTTTGGATCTTTATACAAAGGTATATGTTGGTCTAAAGGGTTTTCTGCAATAACAATCCCTGCAGCATGAGTCGAAGCATGTCTTAATAAACCCTCCAAATTTGCAGAAATTTCAAATAATGTGTTTAAATTTTTATCATTATTTATCATTTTTTTTATTTGCGTATCTTCTTTGATTAGCTCTTTAAGACTTACAGGATCTGCCGCATTATAGGGAATTACTTTGCATATGTTATCAACTTGAGTCAACGGAAGTTGCATTACACGTCCAACATCTCTCAAAGCTGCACGTGCTTGAAAAGAACCAAAAGTTATAATCTGAGCAACATTCAATTCACCATATTTTTTTTGTACATACTTTATTACTTCGTCTCTTTTTTCCATACAAAAATCAATGTCAAAATCAGGTAAAGATATTCTTTCTGGATTTAAGAATCTTTCAAAAATAAGTCCAAATTTTATTGGATCAAGATCTGTAATAGACAGACACCAAGCGACTAATGACCCAGCTCCAGAACCCCTTCCAGGTCCTACGGGAATATTATTTTTTTTTGCCCATTTTATAAAATCAGAAACTATAAGAAAATAACTCGAATATCCCATCTTGGTTATTACTTCGATTTCAAAATTCAATCTATCAAAGTATTTTTTTTTCATTATGGCATCTTGTTTTTCTATTTTTTTTTGTAATCCACTAATCGAATTTTTTTTTAATAATGTGTTTTCATCAACATCAATCGACTTAATTTTAGGTAAACAAGGTGGTCTTTCTCTCAAATAAAATGAACACTTTCTAGCTAGGATAACGCTATTTTCAATAGCGTGTGGTATGTCATAAAAAAGTTTATTCATTTCTTCGACACTCTTAAGATAAAATTCATTATTGCTTTTAAATCTATCATCGCTTTCAATATACTTCTGTTGTGCAATACTTAGCAACGCATCATGTGTGTTAAAATAACTTTTATTTAGATAAAAATTTTCATTTGTTGCAACAATTGGTATTTGTTTTTCTACAGAGTTAGTTAACAAATAATTTTCAAGATTCTGGACACTAATTTTTTTGTATCTCTGTATCTCTAAAAAAAAGTTATCCGAAAAATTATCTTTTAACAGTTCAATTAATTCGTCTGAAAAATTAGAGTTTTCTTCAAAATTTTTAGTTATAATTCCATTGATACCACCGGCCAAACAAATTAAGCCTTCCTTACAATTTATTACTTGATGTATTGATGCAAATGGGGTGCTGGACTCAGAGTTATCCAAATAGGATTGTGTTACTAGATTTACTAAATTCCTATAACCTATTTCGTTTTTGCATAATAATAAAATATTTCCATCTATAAATCCTTTCGTTCTAACTGATAAATTTAATCCTACTATTGGTTGAATTCCAAATTTTTTACATTCAATGCAAAACTCAAGAGATCCAAAGAGATTATTAAAGTCAGTAATGGCGGCTGCAGGTACATTTTCCTTTTTGCAAAAATCTGTTAGTTCATTTATTCTTAATGCGCCCTTAGATAGCGAATATTGAGTGTAATTTCTTAAATGAACAAATCTATTTATTTTTAAAGTCAATTAATTTTCCACCTTCCATTAAAAAGCATTTATCTAATAACTTAACCAAATTAAGATTATGTGTTGCAAAAACAGTAATAATTTTATTTTCTTTAGACAGTCTTCTTATAGAACTAAAAACAATTTTGGTATTTTCACGATCCAGACTGCCTGTCGGTTCATCAGCTAATAAAATTTTTGGATTTTTAATTAAAGCTCTGGCTATAGCAACTCTTTGCTGCTCACCACCAGATAATAAGCCCGGTTTGAACTTACTTCTATTCGAAATTCCAAGTAGATATAAATAATCATTGGCTTTAGAAATTGACTTTCTGAATGAATTTCCATTCATTAAAAGAGGCAATGCCACATTTTCTTCAACGTTAAAGTCTTCTAAAAGCTGGTTGTTTTGAAAAACAAAGCCTATATTTTCTTTTCTAAAGATAACTTTTTCTTCATCTTTCAACTCTTTAAAATCAACATTGCAAATTTTAATGTTTCCGGACGATGGCTGCTCTAAAAGCCCAATTAAATTTAATAAAGTACTTTTCCCCGAACCTGAAGGTCCAATTATACCAACGTTTTCAGCGTTATTTACATGTAAACAAAGTTTATTTAGCACTTTTACGATGGTTTTCCCTTGTATATATTCTTTAGTTATATCGTTTAGTGTTATCAACTTAATCCCATTTTATCAAATTTATTGGCTCAACTTTGGTTGCTTTTATAGAAGGATAAACTGTTGCTACAAATGATAAAAATAAGGAAATACTGCATATTTTCAGTATCTGTGCACTATTGATAATTATAGGTAAATTGGAAAAAAAATAAATTTCTTCCGAAAATAAGCTTGATCCAGTAAAGAATTCGATAAAATTTTTAATTTCATTAATATTTATACAAAACGATAACCCTATAATAACGCCAAGAACAGTTCCCAAAAACCCTATTAAAAAACCATTTAAAATAAAAATTCTTAAAAGCTGAAATTTTGAAATACCTAATACTCTTAATACTCCTATATCTTTTTTCTTATTAGAAACTAAAATCATCATTGAAGAAATTAAATTAAATGCTGCAACAATTATTATTAATAAAAGTATTAAAAACATTACATTCCTCTCAACCTCAATGGCATTGAATAAAGAAGGATTTAATTCGCGCCAGTCTACAATTCTCAAATAATCGGGTATGATTTTACTTAAATTTGATTTAATTGATTCCAAATTATTAAAATTCTCAACAATGATTTCATAGTGGTCAACTCGTCCATTATTATCTAAAAAATTTTGAAGTAAATTTATTGGCATAAAAATTAAAGATGTGTCATATTCGTACATTCCAATATTAAAAAAACCAACTATCTTAAAATTACCTGATCTTGGAAGATTTCCAAATATGGTTTCGTAATTTTGTGATGACATAATTGTCAAATAATCACCGATAGTAAGACCAAGTTTTTCTTTTAATTTTTCGCCCACAAAAATGCCTTCGTTGCTCTTAAAATCCTGAATGAATTCTTTCGAAATTGATTTTGTAAGAATATTTCTCTCTAAAAAAAAATTTTCTGTCACTCCTTTAATTAATACTCCACTTGAGTATTTTTTAAAGGTCAAAAGACCCTGACTTGTTACAACTTTATGTATTATAAGATTTTTATCTATATCGACTATTTTTTCTGGAAATTCCGAATTATTTTTTAATGCATTACCAAAAGAAGACTTTATCTTTAGATGACCATTGATGCCTAAAATTTTTGATGTTAATTCCTCTCTAAAACCATTCATTACTGACATTACTATTATCAAGGTAGCTACTCCCAATGAAATTCCTAAAAAAGAAAACAGTGTTACAACTGAAAAGAATTTTTCCTTAGTTTTTGGGAAAAGATATTTTAAGGAAATCCATGTCTCGAAAAAAGATATCATTCATTACACCCAATTATCTTGATAATTTTATCCATTGCATTTCCAACTTCAATATTCACTTGATTTTTATTTGCTCTTTTCAAAATACTTATCTCACGATTTTTTTTAAACGAATTTCCACAAATAATCTGTAATGGTATTCCAATTAAATCTGCATCAGAAAATTTTTTTCCAGGCCTTTCATTTCTATCGTCATAAATTATATCAATATTTCTTTCTTTGATTTCAGTATAGAATTTCTCGCAAAACTCTAAACATTCAGAATCGTCAATATTTAAATTTATAAGATGAACTGAAAACGGAGATAATTCTTTTGGCCAAATAATACCGTTATTGTCATTTGACAATTCAATAGCTGCAGCCGGTATTCTTGAAATTCCAATTCCATATGAGCCCATATATGGGCTAAATTTACCATTTTCAGAATCAACATTAAAATTAAATGAACTTGAATATTTAGTACCAAACAGAAAAATGTGTCCTAGTTCAATACTTCTAAATTTTTCGAAATGGTTTTTATTTTCTATTTCTTTATAATAATCGTCAGTATAAGAATCTAAATTTAAAATTTGATTCAATTCAAAATTCTCCAAACTTTGGTCTAAAAGTTTAGTATCTAAAATAATTTCTGATTCACCTGAACTTACAATTAAATGAAACTCGTGCGACAAGTTGCCTCCAATTTCTCCACTTGGAGCTCTGACTGGAATAACAGGCAAACCCAGTTGATTAAAAAGTTTTAAATAAAGCTTAAAAAAATCACAATAGGTTTTCTCTCCATTATCACTGTCAATGTCAAAGCTGTATGCATCTTTCATTATAAATTCTCTTGCTCTCATCACACCAAATCTGGGTCTTATCTCGTCTCTAAATTTTGTTTGAATATGATAAAATTTTCTTGGAAGGTTTTTGTAACTTTTTATATATTGTTTTCCAATTGCTGTAATCATTTCTTCATTAGTAGGACCATATAGAAGGTCTTTATCATTTCTATCAATGATTCTTAACATTTCTTTTCCATAGGTATCATAACGATTGCTTATTCTCCAGATATCTGAGCTTTGAATCGTAGGCATTAAAATTTGATTTATTCCATTTTCATCATGCAACATTTCAACTTTGTTAATAATCTTTTTTAAAACTCTATATCCTAGGGGCATCCAACTATATATTCCTGAGGTCTCTTGCCTTATCATTCCTGATCTTATCATTAAGTCATGAGAACGCATTTTTACATCACTAGGTGATTCTTTAAGTGTGGGTATAAAAAAATTAGAAAATTTCATTTTTTATAACAGAAACTATTATAGACAAAAAAAATGAAATAACTGATGTCAAAATTATCTTTTTTTTTAGCATTGGATTTTTTGGGGCTCCAGGATCATTTCCTCCTACTATTTCGTCGTCTTTCTGAATTCCAAACGGAAGAACCGTGAATAATACCAACCACCAGATTACAACAAATATAACTATTATTTCAAGACCGAACAAATCTACTCCTGTTCAAGTTCTATTAATGTACCATAGAAATCTTTTGGGTGTAAGAAAATTACTGGTTTATTATGAGCCCCTATCTTAGGTTTTTTATCACCTAAA
Source organism: uncultured Alphaproteobacteria bacterium (assembly GCA_902617375.1). Classification (GTDB taxonomy): domain Bacteria; phylum Pseudomonadota; class Alphaproteobacteria; order Methylaequorales; family Methylaequoraceae; genus Methylaequor; species Methylaequor ceniphilum. Next base: position 44,246 of record CACMWI010000003.1, read on the forward strand.
ATTCGTATTCCATTTTGTTTTAGTTTGTCCAATGCCTTTTTGATATCCTTTACTTCAATGCATATATGATGAATCGATCCGTTTTTGTGATTTTCTAAAAACTTACTTATTGGAGAGTTTTCTCCATAAGGATGCATAAGTTCAATCTTTGTGTTTTCTAATTCTACAAATACAACGCTCACACCATGCTCAATATAATCACAAATTTCAGACACCTTAGCTCCTAAAACTTCTTTATATTTTTTTTTTGCAGCATTTAAGTCTGGAACAACTATAGCAACGTGATTAAATTTCGTAATCATTAGAATATTATAATCTAAATCCTAACAATCTCAACACAGGTTAAAGGTTTTAGTCCAATTTTGTCTTTTAAGTATCCTCTTATTTGAATTTTAATTTCATTTCGCAAAACATCGTCATCAATAGACTTGTTTGATAAACTCTTGACAGAATCCGATAGAATTTCACTAAGTTCGTTTTTATTAATTTCTTCTAACAATATCGATTTGCTATAAATTATTGGATCAGTCAACAATCTATCCTGAACATTCATAATCAAATTAACAAATACCTCACCGTTGGTAGAAATAAAGTCTAAGTCTTTTAAGAACTTGTGATCAATTGGTATGATTTTATTACCTTTTAAAACATTTCTCCCAAAATGCACCTTTGTAAGAATCTTCTTAGAGTCTTTATTTAATTTAACAAGGTCTCCATTTTCTACTAGCAATTGATTCTTTATTCCGCATTTTTTTGAGAATTCGATATGTTCATTTAGGTGCCTGTATTCACCATGAATTGGAATCAATAAGTCTGGTAAAACCATGTCATACATTTTTTTAAGTTCACCTCTTGATGGATGTCCAGATACATGAACTTTGGCATTAGAATCGTCTAACAAAGTACAACCATTCTTTGAAACAACCGACTTAATCTGATTTATTCTTTTTTCATTACCTGGGATTTCTCTAGAGGAAAAAATTACAGTATCATTTTTTTCTAGTTTAAAACATTTGTGCCTCCCATCAACAAGTCTACTTAATGCAGCCCTATTTTCACCCTGACTGCCTGTACAAATAACAACTAAGTCATCTTCTGAAATCATTTCTGCTTCTTTTTCTGACACAATATTATTGAACCCTAATAAAAGATTGTTCTCTTTTGCTGACTCTAGTATTCTTTGTAATGATCTGCCAAGAAATAAACAACATTTGTTGGAGTTTTTTGATACTTCTAAAATAGTTTCAACTCTAGCAACATTTGATGCAAAACAAGTTATAATAATTTTTCCACTTTGTTTATCAGAAAATATTTTTTGTAGATTCACTCTTACCTCTGATTCGCTTCCTGAAAAATTGACTTCAAAAACATTTGTTGAATCACAAACCAATGTGTCAACGCCATCATTAATAAGTTTTTTGAAGCTTTTTTTATCTAAAGGTTCTCCAATCAAAGGATCTGGATCAAGTTTCCAATCACCTGAATGAAGGATATTACCCTGTTTAGTTTTAATCATTACTGCATTAGATTCTGGTATTGAATGAGTCATGCAAAAAATTTCTAAAATAAAGTCATCAATATGAAATTCTTTACCATAATCCATTATGTTAATTTTGTAATCTGTTAAACCAACTGACAGAAATTTTCTTTTTAATACAGATGCAGTAAATGAAGTCGCATATATTGGAACATTTTTTAACCTTTTTATTAAGTAAGGTACTGCACCAATATGATCCTCATGAGCATGAGTAAGAATAAGTGCTGAAAGTTTATCAACTCTTTCAAGAATGAAATCAATATTTGGCATTATTAAATCATAACTATTTGAATCGTTGTCACTAAAAGTTACACCTAAATCAATCATTATCCATTTATCTTCATAGTGATATAGGTTACAGTTCATTCCAATTTCACCAGATCCACCTAAAGGCAAATATAAAAGATCTTTTTTTGTATAATTCATAATTGTTTAAAATAAGTATTTGTAAGATAATTTAAACCTTTTGAGTTAAAATATTCGTCAATATTAATAACATTTTCAAAACATCCTTTAAAATATTTGGAATTACCCCCAGTAAGTATAATTTGAAACTCAGTTTTCTTCTCAAGTTGTATTTTATGAATTAGTCCCTGTATCATAGATACATAGCCCCAAAAAAAACCCGATTGAATAGCATCTTTAGTACTTTTACCTACAATCAAATTTGTTTTCTTAAATTTAACTAGAGGAAGTTTAGCTGTACCCATTTGCAAAGATTTTAAAGAAAGATCAATTCCAGGCGTTATTACGCCGCCATCATATACACCTTTTTTGTCCAAAACATCTATTGTAGTGGCTGTACCAAAATCAATTATAACTTTCGATTTTTCGAACAAATGTTTGGCGTAAATAATGTTTATTAATCTATCGTCACCTATAGAACTTTTATTTTTAATATTTGTTTTTAATTTACAAATTTGTAATAAATTTTTTATTTGAAAATAATTTACTTTTAATTTCTTAAATATTTCAATGAAGCTTTCTGAGACTTTTGGTACAACAGAGGAAATAAGTATGTTCAATATTTTATATTTTAAAAATAGCTTTTTAAAAAAATTATATTGCTTTTTTTTTGTGAGATTTATTACATTAAGTTTCTCATGTTTAATAATTCGATTATTTTTAAAAATACAAATCATTACATTCGTATTTCCTATATCGACTGTGAGGTTCATTAGATAATCTCACCATACGTAATAGTTAAATTTTTATTCTTATTCTTTATAATCAATTCACCCAAACATCCTATTTTTGAAAACAGTCCTTCATTTTTATTATTTCCATTATAGACGTTTATAAATGACTTTTTATTAAAAAATCGATTTGACAACTCTTTACTTAAGTACAAAAACTCAATGTTCTTGTAATTTTCTATATAGAAATACAATCTTTTAATTATACTAAAAAATAGTTTGTGCGCTTTGACCCTCAATCCGTTCTCCAATAGAGAAGTTGAAGAATGTTTCAAATCATTTGGCCTAGATTTAATGTTTACTCCAATACCTATTATAAATTGAGTGACGGTATTTTTTGAAACACTTGTTTCAATCAAAATTCCAGCAATTTTTTTTTTATTTATAAAAATATCGTTTGGCCATTTAAATTTAACTTTATTTAAGCCTAAATCTTCAAATATATTGATGATGATTGAAACAATTATAATATTAATTTTTCCCATTTCAGATATATCTAATTTTTTTTTTATCAAAATTGAACACGTCAGATCACCAACCTTGCTTTTCCAAATTCTCCCTTTTCTTCCTCTTCCTTTCTTTTGATTTACACAAAAAAGTGCCAAACGTGAATTATCATTTTTTTTTAAAACTTCTTTAATTTTATCATTTGAATTTTCAATATTTTTAAAAAAGTAAAGATCGAAAAATCCGTTATCCATATCACTTTACCGCAAAAAGAGACAAAGTTATTGAAGCGCAAATATTTAAAAAAAATTGAGGGTAAAAAACTACAATTAAATTAAACAAAGCGAAACCACACAACATATACCTTGAATGATCATTACTAATATTGTCTAACTCGTCTACTGGATCATCAAAAAATATAGATTTTATTAATCTAATATAATAAAAAGCAGCAATTACTGAAGTAAGAACTGCGATTACCGCCAAAAAAAACAGATTATTATCGATTACGATATTTAATATTATTAGCTTACCAATAAAACCTGCCATTGGAGGAATACCTGCCATTGAAAATAAAATTATTGAGACACATCCAGCAGTTAATGGTTGTGAGCGATACAACCCTGATAAGTCTTTTATAGATGTAACACTGACTTGATCTCTTTGCATATTTAAAATAAATAAAAAAATTCCTAAATTCATTGTAATGTAAAATATTAAATATATACAAATAGAGGTAATTCCATCCTCTGACCCCGGTATTAAACCCATTAATATAAAACCAATATGATTAATAGTACTGTAGGCCATTAATCTTTTTAGATCAGTTTGTCTTAATGCGCCAAGGGATCCTATGAGCATCGAAGATATTGAGAGGATAATTAGGATCTTTCCCCAATCAACTATTATTTCTCCAAAAGGATAAACAAGTAGTCTAATCAATACCCCAAAAGCGGCAATTTTTGGAAGGGTAGAAAGCAATGTTGTTATTATCGAAGGAGCACCTTGATAAACATCAGGGGTCCACATATGAAATGGAGCAGCAGAGATTTTAAGTGACAATGAAACAAGAATAAAAATTAAACCAACTATTAACATTGTTGGAGTTGAGTATAGGTCAGACATAAATATACTTATTTCACTAAAACTAGTTGAACCCACCAAACCATACACAAGACTGGTTCCAAATAAAAATATGCATGTAGATAAACTCCCAATTATAAAATATTTTACGCCAGCCTCTGATGATGTAAAATCATCTCTACTAAAAGAAACTAAAATGTATAAAGAAAGACTTTGAAGTTCCATTGACATGAAAAGTGATAATAAATCATTGGAAGAAATCATCAAAAGCATACCAACTATTGATATTAAAAGGATGATGGCAAACTCAGGTCTTTTAAGTGATTTAGGATTATTTACAGTAACATAAAAATAGAATATTAAGCCTGCTCCTATTAATATTAACGATTTAAGAAAAGAACCAAAGGAATCTACGACAAAGAAACCATTGAAAATCACCTCTGAATAAAAAATATCTTTTAAAATTAGGAACTGTGAGAGAAAAATCACGAAAAGACTTAAATATGAAATAGTCAAATAGCTATTTTTTTTCAAAAAAGGTGTTATGAATAAAATTACAATTGCACAGATAGCTAAAAATATTTCTGGTATTACAAACAAGTTCTTCTCTTTAAAAAATTGAAATAGGGTAAAACTGTATTATTCTCTCTAATGATGCAGTAGTGTAACTTAAAATTAAACCTGGTTTGATGCCAATAATAAAAATTAGTATTACCAGAACAACATATAAACATATTTCGTAAATATTTATATCGTCTTTTTTTTTATCCAAATTCTCACTTAAGCCACCAAGGAAAACTCTTTTATAAAGCTTAAGCATATATGATGCAGAAAGTATAACTCCCAAAGTGGAGATAAAAGCCACCATAGTATTTTTACTGTAAACTGCTAGAAGTGTTAAATATTCGCCTACGAAACCGGAAGTCCCTGGTAAACCTATTGATCCAAGAGTAAAAATCAGAAATACTACTGAAAATTTAGGTAACTTAATATTTAAACCTCCAAAAAAATCTATTCTTTTTGTTTTGTATCTGTTGTATATGCTCCCAATAGAAAAAAATAATGCTGCTGAAATAACACCATGCGATATCATTTGGATTATTGCTCCATGAAGTCCTTGAATATTTGCTGAAAAAATACCGAGAGTCACAAACCCCATGTGAGCAACCGAAGAGTAAGCTATTAATTTTTTCATATCATCCTGAACTAAAGCAATATAAGAGGTATAAATAATTGCTACAACTGATAAAAAATAAATAAAAGGTGTAAAAAAAATAGATGCGTCTGGAAGTATTGATAAATTAAATCTTATAAACCCATATCCACCAAGTTTTAAAAGAATACCAGCTAGAATCACTGATCCCTCTGTTGGGGCCTCAACATGAGCATCTGGAAGCCAGGTGTGAAAAGGCCACATAGGAATTTTTACAGCAAATGATGAAAAGAAAGCAATCCACAACCATATTTGAATATAAAATGGAAGAGTATAGTCCAAGAGTTTTGGAATGCTAATCGTACCAAATTCTTGATAAAGGAAAATTATGGCAATTAGCATCAAGACTGACCCTAATAGAGTATAAAGAAAAAATTTATATGCAGAATAAATTCTTCTTTCTCCGCCCCAAAAACCTATGATTAGATACATTGGAATTAATATTGATTCAAAAAAAATATAGAAGGAAAATAGATCTAGTGCACTGAAAGTTCCTATCAAGAAGGATTCGAGCACTAAGAATGAAGCAAGATACATCTTCATATTCTTCTTTGCTTGCGGCAAAATGAAAATGATACAAGCTAATATCAAAAATGTAGATAAAATAATAAAAGGCATTGACAATCCGTCAACTCCTAAAGAAAACCTTAAACTATCATTATTAAACCATGAAAAAGTATTTACAAATTGAAAATGAGGTATTGATTTATCAAAGTTTATTGGAAGATAAAGAGATAATACAAAATTACTGGCACTAGTCCAAAGTGCTGATTTTTTTGATTGTTCTGCATTTTCGTCTTCTTCTGATGATAGAAAAATGAAAACCAAACCAATTAATGGGAGTGCAATTAAGATTGGAAGAATTGGAAGATTTATCATTAAAAAATATAAATGTATATGCTAATAAATAGAGTTAAACCTATGATAACAGATAACACATAATGATAAAGATAACCCGACTGAAGATTGGAAACTTTTGATCCCAGAGAACTTATAAATCTAGAAATTCCATTTGGTCCAAGGTTGTCAATTAAATCAATATCAATAGATTTCCAAAAACCTCTCCCTAAATACTTGCTTGGTTTAATAATTACTTTTTCATAGAGTTCATCTATATAGCATTTGTTATAAAAGAATTTTACAATAAAATTTAATTTATCTTTTACTAGTTGCTTAGTTCTGGGAAACTTAAAATAAAATAAAAATACTGTTATCAAACTTAATAAAATCATTACTAAAGGAAGCTTTTTCATAAACTTTGGAACATTGCCGTAAGAATAAGCTTGATTAGTTTCAGAATCAATAAACATAAATTTTGACCATATTGTTTCTAATGAAGAGCCAGCAAAAAAATTATGAAAAATCATACCAAAAAAAATAGAGAAAAATGCTAAAATAACTAAAGGTATTATCATTATGATTGGTGATTCATGAATATGAGCGAAAACTTTTTCGTCAGAATTATTTTCTCTGTGAAAAACCGTAATTAATAACCTTGATGAGTAAAGAGCTGTTAAAAAGACTCCAAAAATACCTGTAATAAATGCAAATACTTTTAAATCACTATCTGATAAATAAATAAACTCTAAAATCAAATCTTTTGAAAAATATCCACTGAAAAAAGGGAGTCCCATTAATGCTAGAGATCCGATTAACATTGAAGTATAGGTAAGTGGAATTCTATTATAAATTCCACCCATTTTTTTTATATCTTGCTCATCAGACATACTATGAATAACTGAACCTGCACCCAAAAATAAAAGAGCTTTAAAAAAGGCATGAGAAAGAAGGTGAAAATATGCTACTGAATATGCCGAAACACCAATAGCCATAAACATATAACCCAACTGACTACAGGTTGAATAAGCAATAATTCGTTTTATATCATTTTGAAAAACTGCAACACAAGAGGCAAATAGACATGTTATTGTACCGATAAAAAGAATTAAATTTTGTGAAAACTTAGAGGTTTCAATTAGTGGTGACATAAGTATTAAAAGGAAAACGCCAGCTGTAACCATTGTTGCTGCATGAATGAGTGCTGAAACAGGTGTTGGACCCTCCATGGCATCTGGAAGCCAAACATGCAGTCCAAATTGAGCAGATTTTCCCATGCAACCAACAAACATTGTGACAACAATAAGGGTAATAGAGTGGATCTGAAACCCAAAAAAACTGAAATAAGATTGACTATGAGAATTCACCAATAATAAAATTTCATTAATATTTATTGTTCCGAAGACAATAAAAATTGTGAATAAAGAAATTAATAAACCAAAATCGCCTACCCTATTTGCAACAAAAGCTTTTAAAGATGCCTTGTTTGCTTCATCCTTGTGACTCCAAAAACCAATTAGCAAATAGGAGGTCAATCCAACACCTTCCCATCCAACAAAAAGCTGAATCAAATTTGATGAAGAAACAAGAAATAGCATAAAAAAAGTGAACAAACCGAGATATCCCATAAATATTATTCTACGAGGATCTTTAGACATATAACCGACAGAGTAAACATGAATTATAGTGGACACAAAATTTACCATAATAATCATTGTTACAGTCAAAAGATTTAAATTTAATGACCAATCAACATTCAAACTTCCTGAAGAAATCCAGTTAGTTATTATAAAACTTTTATCACCCTCTAAATAGAAAAAAATCAATGAAATAATCGAAGAAATCGTAGAAAAAACCATTAACGCACATGAAACAAAATTTAAGATTTTTTCCCTTACAACATTGTTTAAAAAAATACAAACAACATAACTAAGCAATGGAAGAAATATTGATAATACAAACAAATATTTATCCTTTTAATTTATTAATTGTTTCAATGCTTATAGACCCAGATTTTTTAAAAAATATTGTTAATATAGCCAGACCAATTGCTGCCTCAGCGGCAGCAACTACTAAAATAAACAATGCAAATATTTGTCCGAATAAATCGTCTAGCGTACTTGAAAATCCAACAAAGTTTATATTAGTAGCTAAAAGCATTAGTTCTATAGACATTAAAATTGATATTATATTTTTTCTGTTTATAAAAATTCCAAGAAAACCAATTGAAAATACTATTGAAGATAAGATTAAATAATTTGAGGAGGTCATTAAATCACTTTAGTTTAATTATATCATCTTTCTTTACTTGCTTTTGCTTTAAAATATTTTGTGATTTTAAACTTAACTTATTATCATGTGCAAGTACAATGGCTCCTATCATGGCAACTAATAGTAAATAACCTGAGATCTGAAAAATAATGAAAAAATCAGTGTATAAAAAAAGTCCTATGGATTTGGTATTTTCGTGACCCTGATCCAATAAATTACTAATACTTATTCTAGAATCATTACTACTAAAAAACTCTAGATCTTTGAAAACTACAATTAATTCTGTTAAAAACACAGACATTAGGAGCAATCCAAGAGGGAAGTACCTTAAAAAACCCTCTCTAACTAATACTTCATTAATATTAAGCATCATCACTACAAATAAAAAAAGGACAGCAACTGCACCAACGTAGACTATAACCAATGTCATCGCTAGAAATTCTGCATCTGACAGCAAAAAAATTACTGCCACATTGAAAAAGGAAAATATTAAAAAAAGTACTGAGTGAACTGGGTTTGACGAAAAAACTACAAAAAAGCTAGATAAAATTGTTATAGTAGAAAAAATATAAAATAATGTTAAGGTCATAAATATTTAGATTCTTTTTCTAGATTCTTGGCAATTTCTATTTCCCACTTGTCACCATTTTCTAATAATTTTTCTTTATCATAGATTAGCTCTTCGCGTGTTTCAGTTGCAAATTCGTAATTAGGGCCTTCGACAATAGCATCAACTGGACAGGATTCTTGGCAATAACCACAATAAATACATTTTGTCATATCAATATCATATCTTGTTGTTCGCCTGGAGCCATCCTCTCTCGGTTCAGCTTCTATGGTTATTGCTTGTGCAGGACAAACTGCTTCACATAGTTTGCATGCAATACATCTTTCTTCACCTGACTCGTATCTTCTTAAAACATGCTCACCTCTAAAACGAGAGCTCAAGAACCCTTTTTCAAATGGATAATTAATTGTAACTTTTGGCTTAAAGAAATACTTTAGAGTTAAAAATAATCCTGATATAACTTCTATAAGAAAAAATTCTCTAATTATAAATATAATTTTTCTAATTTTAGACATATTCCACAAAAAACATAAATGATGACGTTATTATAATCCATAGAAGTGACAAGGGAAGAAATAACTTCCAACCTAATGTCATTAACTGATCGTATCTGTATCTTGGTAAAGTAGCTCTTACCCACAAAAAGACAAACAACAGTAATACAACTTTCATTAAAAACCATAAATATCCTGGAATTAAATTAAAGTATTGGGATTCAAAGGGGGGTAACCAACCACCAAGAAAAAGTATAGTTGACATTGAACTCATCAAAATCATATTACCATACTCTCCTAAGAAAAATAAACCAAATGACATTGATGAGTATTCAACATTGTAACCGGCAACTAGCTCTGATTCTGCTTCTGGAAGATCAAATGGAGCTCTGTTAGTCTCGGCAAGTGTAGATATAAAGAAAATAATAAACATTGGAAAGTGAGGAATCACATACCACATGTTTTGCTGACTCAACACAATATCAGTCAGATTTAGGCTTCCCGATGACAATAAAACTGAAATTATAATTAAACCAATTGAAACTTCATAAGAAATCATTTGTGCAGCTGACCGTAGACTACCAAGAAAAGCATACCTTGAGTTACTAGACCAACCAGCAACTATAATTCCATAAATGCCAAGAGAGGATATGGCGAAAATATACATTAATCCAACATTTATATCTGAAAGAACAACTTTATAATCCACAGGTATCACTGCCCATGCTATAAGCGCGAGAGCAAAAGTTAAGACAGGAGAGAAAATAAATAAAAATTTACTCGAATTATCAGGAAATATCGTTTCTTTAGTAAGTAATTTTATTCCATCTGCAATAGGTTGTAATAGTCCAAAAGGGCCTACAACATTAGGACCTTTTCTTAGTTGCATAGCACCTATAACTTTTCTTTCAAAATAAGTTAGGTATGCAATAAATAGTAAGAGTGGAACGATGATTAGCATGATTTTAAAAATTATTATTAGTATATCAATTGTCATCAGAGCAAGGTTTTTTAAATATTATTATTTATCTCAAGAGAACAAGAAGACATGGTAGGCGAATTTCTACTGACTGAGTCGGTCATATAAAAATTTGAAATATTTGATAAAATATCATTTTTGCTAAAATTTCTTTTTACGGATTTCACTTTAAACATTTTCTCTGATTTGCATTCATTTATCTTCATTAAATTTGGGTATTGATTAAACATTAAATTTCTTAATTCTTGAATCGAATTATACTCTCTTTCAATACCTAGTTCACTTAAAAACTTGTTGAAAAATTCCCAAGTATGTTCAACATTACTTATAGGCATTTTGATCTGTCTACTGATTTGTGCACGTCCCTCAAGGTTAACATAAATGCCTTCTTTTTCTGTGAAACAAGGCATTGGTATAATTACATCGGCTCTGCTTACCGCCTTATCACCATGATGCCCATGATAAATTACAAACGTATCTTTTGGAATTTTACTAAAATCAATTTCGTCAGCATCAAATAAATATAAAACTTTATACTTTCCATTGTAAATATCTTTAATGTTGTTTCTTTTAGTATTTTTTTTGTTATAAAATTCCAAATCTAAAGCCCCTACTCTACCTGAATAATTTTGAAGTATATTAAAACCGTTCCAAGTAAAATCCTTTACTAAACTGTTATGAAGCGAAAGTAAATAATTGAAGATCTCTTCGCCCTCTGGAGAACATAAAGGGCCTTGCCCAATGATAAATAAGGGTTTTTTTGCTTTGGAAATTAATTTTTTATACATATTTTTTTGTAGATTAAGAATTGATGAATAACTATTTCCTAGTTCTATTGTTTTCATGGAAAGATCGTATTTATATCCGATTCTTATTACTGGGTAATTATTGTCTTTCTCTAATGACCTTTTTCTTAATCTCGCTCCAATGATTGGAGCTTCTTTTCTAAGATCCGAACCAACTATAACGCATAAATCTGAATCGTCTATTCCAGAGATAGTACTATTAAAAAGATAAGATGATCTTTTCTTAGGAATAAAAAAAGAATTATCTTGTCTACAGTCAAGATTATCAGAATTAATCTTTTTGAGGAAAGATTTGAAAGAAAATATTGATTCACAATCAAGTAGGTTCCCGCAAAAAGAGAAAATTTTCTTCTTATCTGTTTCAGAAAACTTTGATTTTAAAAGCTTAAGAACAGTTTCTTCAGAACTTTCCTGAATATCGCCATTACTGTCACGCACATAGAATCTGTCGATTCTTTGGTGATTTAAACCGTCATACGCAAATCTAGTTTTATCAGAAATCCATTCTTCATTTATATCTTCATTGATTCTTGGAAGAACCCTCAATATTTTATCTCCTTTGGAATCAAGTCTTATGTTACTTCCAACTGCGTCGAAAACATCAATACTATTTGTTTTTTTCAATTCCCAAGGCCTCGCGACAAAAGCATATGGCTTGGATGTAAGTGCACCAACTGGACAAAGATCAATTACATTTCCTGATAACTCAGAATCGATCGTTTTTTCTAAATAACTTGTTATCTCAGTATCCTCTCCTCTTCCAACAGTACCTAGTTGATTGTTACCAGCCACTTCTTCTGAAAAACGAACACATCTGGTGCAGTGAATGCATCTCGTCATATGCGTTTTAATTAAAGGCCCTAAATGTTTGTCTTTTACAGCCCTTTTTTTTTCAACAAATCTACTAAACCCTTTTCCGTAGGCCATGGCTTGATCTTGTAAATCACATTCTCCACCTTGATCACAAATTGGGCAGTCTAATGGATGGTTGATAAGTAAGAATTCCATTACGCCTTTTCTTGCTTTTTCAACCATTTCCGTATTCGTTTTTATGTTCATGCCCTCCGCTACTGGCATAGCACAAGATGCTACTGGTTTTACAGAGTTTTCCATTTCAACAAGGCACATTCTGCAGTTTCCCGCAATTGACAACCTTTCGTGATAACAAAAGCGCGGGATCTCTATTCCTGCAATTTCGCATGCTTGAAGAACAGTTATACCATCATCTACCTTTATAGGTTTTTCATTTATAAAAATTTTTGGCATGTCATGCTACATTTTTCTTTTGAATTCTTTTTAAAATATCCTTTTTAAAGTGTTTGAGTAAACCTTGAATTGGCCATGCCGCTGCGTCCCCAAGTGCACATATGGTATGTCCTTCGATTTGATGTGTGACTTCTTCGAGCATTTGGACTTCTTCAAATGAACATTCATTATTTTCTAATCTTTTCATTACCCGCATAAGCCATCCTGTTCCTTCTCTACAAGGGGTACACTGTCCGCAAGACTCATGTTTGTAAAACTCTGCGAGTCTTGCAATTGCGCTAACTACGTCGGTTTGTTTGTTCATTACAATTATGCCGCCTGTTCCAAGCCCAGAGCCAGCATTTTTGAGTGAATCAAAATCCATAAGGACATTTTCACATTCTGACTTTGGTAAAAGTGGAACTGAAGAACCACCAGGGATTATAGCCAAAAGATTGTCCCAACCACCTATAACATCTCCAGCATATTTTTGAATAAGATATTTGAGAGGAACGCCCAGTTCTTCTTCAACATTACAGGGTTTATTTACCTGACCAGAAATACAGAAAATTTTGGAGCCAGTGTTATTTTCCCTTCCAAGACTTGAAAACCATTCAGGGCCTCTTCTAAGGATTGTTGGAACAACAGCAATTGTCTCGACATTGTTAACAGTGGTTGGTTTGCCAAAAACACCTACGTTTGCAGGAAAAGGTGGTTTTAATCTGGGTTGACCTTTTTTTCCTTCAAGACTCTCTATAAGAGCAGTTTCTTCACCACAGACGTATGCTCCAGATCCATAGTGAATATAGATATCGAAATTAATTTTAAGTCCAAGGATGTTTTTACCTAAAAAACCTTTTGAATATGCATCGTCAATTGCCGTTTGTAAGATTTTTGCTTCATTATAAAACTCACCTCTGATATAGATATAACATTTATCAGCTCCAATTGCATAACCTGAAATCAAACATCCTTCGACCAATTTGTGAGGTTCATTTCTTATTATATCTCTATCTTTACAAGTTCCAGGTTCTCCTTCATCAGCGTTAATTACAAGATAATGCTGCCTACCCGATATTTTAGGCATGAAGTCCCACTTCATTCCTGTCGAAAAACCTGCACCACCTCTACCTCTGAGACCAGAGTCTTTTATCTTATTGATTATATCTTGCTTGTCTAACTTTAGAATTTTACTTATATTTTTCCAATCACCTCTTTTAAGGGCACCCTTAATTGATTCGTCATGTTTACCATAAAGGTTTGAAAAAATGATGTTTTCTTTTTTCATGATTATTTAACCGGTTCGGACCCTTTCCTTTTTGATTGTGGACCAATTTTTACTTTTTTGTTCATTTTGAGACTATCAAGAAGTGTATTCAAGCTTTCAGAATCTAAATCTTCATAATAATTCTCATTTATTTTGACAACAGGTGCATTTACACATGCCCCGAGACATTCAACACGTCCAAGAGAAAATAAACCGTCTTCAGTTATTCCTCCAATTTCAAGTCCAAATTTTTTTTTACATAAATCAAGCATTGGATCAGATCCTCTTAACATACAAGGTGTAGTTGTGCAAACTTCAATGTGAAATTTACCAACAGGTGACAAATTATACATAGAATAGAATGTTGCTATTTCAAGTACTTTGATTTCAGGAACTTCTATGAAGTTAGAAACATATTCAATTGCTTTTTTTGGAAGCCAGCCATGATTTTGTTCTTGTGCTATAGATAAAAGGGGCATTATTGAACTTTCTTTAAAATTACTTGGGTACATTTTGATGATTTTTTTTGCTTTGGTAAGATTTTCACTACTAAAGTTGAACGTCAATGGTTGACTTTGTTCTTCGGCAATAATCTTAAATTTGCTTGTACTCATCTGTCAATCTCTCCAAAAACGATATCAAGGCTTCCAATAATTGCAACAAGATCAGAAAGCATATGACCTTTTGATAAAAACTCTGTGGATTGAAGGAAAGCAAAACCTGGAGCTCTAATTTTACACCTATACGGTTTATTAGTTCCATCAGATATAAGATAAACACCAAATTCACCTTTGGGAGCCTCAACGCAAGTGTAGGTCTCACCTTTTGGAACATGAAAACCTTCAGTAAATAACTTAAAGTGGTTAATCAAAGATTCCATCGAAGATTTCATTTCGTTTCTCTTTGGAGGAACTATTCTTGGATCATCGGAAATCGAAGGACCAACAGGAAGTTTTTTAAGACATTGTTTTATAATAACTATGGACTGTCTCATTTCTTCAACTCTTACGAGAAATCTCTCAAAACAATCACCGTTGGTGCCAATGGGTATCTTAAAATCTAATTCAGAATAGCAATCATAGGGCTGATTTCTTCTTAAATCCCATTCAACACCAGATGCTCTTAGACAAGGTCCAGAAAAACCTTTATTTAAAGCTTCTTCCTTATTTATTTTGCCGATGTCAACGCTTCTTTGTCTAAAAATTCTGTTAGTTTCTAATAGTTTCTCTAAATCATTAATTTTTTTTGGAAATCTGTTACAAAAACTTGCTATGTCTTCGGTCAGACCGTCTGGTAAATCTCTGTGTACACCTCCTGGTCGAAAGTAGGCAGAATGAAGTCTTGAACCGGAAACTCTTTCGTAAAACTCCATCATGACTTCTCTCTCTTCAAACAACCATAAGAATGGTGTCATCGCACCAACATCTAATGCAAATGTTGTTAAATTTAAGATATGATTAAGAATTCTTGTAATTTCAGAAAACATTACTCGTATAAATTGTCCTCTGGGAGGAACATCTATCTCTAAAAGTTTCTCAATAGCAAGGGAATAAGCGTGCTCTTGACACATTGGTGATACATAATCAAGTCTGTCAAAGTATGGTAAGGCTTGTATATAAGTTTTGTTTTCTATCAATTTTTCAGTTCCTCTATGAAGAAGTCCGATATGAGGGTCAGCTCTTTCTACAACCTC
This sequence comes from uncultured Alphaproteobacteria bacterium, assembly GCA_902617375.1. GTDB lineage: Bacteria > Pseudomonadota > Alphaproteobacteria > Methylaequorales > Methylaequoraceae > Methylaequor > Methylaequor ceniphilum. The sequence goes on from CACMWI010000003.1 coordinate 59,882, forward strand.
CCCATCAAGCTCTAAAACTAAACGAAGAACACCGTGAGCCGCTGGATGCTGAGGTCCGAAATTAAGTGAATAATTTTCTCTCTTAGTCATTTTTATGATCTGATTTTTCATCCCCAGGCAGGTATTTTCCCATTCCTTCCCATGGACTGAGGTTGTCAAAATTTCTATACTCTTGGTCTAACTTAACCGGTTCTGTAACTATTCTGCTAAGTTCATTGTCATATTTAACCTGAGTAAAACCAGTTAAGGGGAAATCCTTACGTAAAGGATGCCCTTGAAAATCATAATCTGTTAATAGTCTTCTAAGATCTGGGTGATCCTTAAACCTTATACCAAATAAATCCCATATTTCTCTCTCACACCAACCAGCACAAGAATAAATTTCGTTGATAGAGGGTAAAGCAGATTCCTCTGAAACATTAACCTTTACCTTCAAACGAAAATTCTTTGAAATACTCAATAAACTATAGACGACCATAAATCTTGCTGTTTTTTCGGGAAAGTCAACAGCTGTGATATCAATAAGACATTCCATACCAAGTGATGGGTTGTCTTTAAGAAATAAAAGAATTTTAGTTAAATCCTTGACTGAACAATTTAAATTAATTTCCCCTTTATTTATAGTTAGTTCATATTTACAAAATGTTAAAAGACTTTTGATTAATTGGTAGATTTCTTTTATATATTTTTCATCCAAATTCTTCATGCTCTTATAATCTTATTATCTCTCATTATTTTCTTTTGTAATTGGAGAATTCCGTAAAGCAGGGCTTCAGCGGTTGGAGGACATCCAGGTACATAAATATCAACAGGAACTATTTTATCGCAACCTCTAACTACAGAGTATGAATAGTGATAATAGCCTCCACCATTTGCGCAGCTTCCCATTGAAATCACCCATCTTGGCTCAGGCATTTGGTCATAAACCTTTCTTAGAGCTGGAGCCATTTTATTTGTGAGAGTTCCAGCAACAATCATAACATCAGATTGTCTTGGGCTTGGTCTAAATACAATACCAAATCTGTCAAAATCATACCTACTTGCTGCTGATTGCATCATTTCAACAGCACAGCAAGCTAAGCCGAAACTCATTGGCCATAACGAGCCAGATCTTGCCCAATTAATGAGATCCTTAACTTTAGTTACTAAGAAACCGTTAGAACTGACTTGGTTGCTCAATTCGTCAAAATTATTGGCGTTTACTTTTTTTAATTCCAATCTAATGCTCCTTCCATCCATTCATAAACAAATCCTATAGTTAAAACTAATAGGAAAAACATCATTGATGAGAAGCCGAATAAGCCCAAATCCTTAAAGGCGACAGCCCAAGGAAAGAGAAAAACTATTTCTAAATCAAAAATAATAAATAGAATGGCTACTAGATAAAATTTTACTTCAAAACGACTTCTTGAGTCGTCAAATGGGTCAAAGCCGCACTCATATGTTGAGTTTTTATCAGCATAAGCGTTTCTTTCGCCAACAACTAACGATGAAAAAATTGCACCAATAGAAATACCAAAGGCAAGAATTAAAAACACTAAAATAGGTAAATATTCTGTCATAATCATACTTCTCTATTATATAATAACAATAATGCGTTTTCACAGTTAATTATTTAAAATTTCATTAACTCTATCAATACTATATTTGTAAGTTCCATAATCATCGCTTAATGTAAGTTTTTTTTCTCTTAATGACATTATTGCATTAGACAAAAAATCACAACCTGCTTTCTTTATTTTCCCTTTGTAATGATACCAGGAGCCACCATCACCTACGCGACAAAATGAATCGTTGCTGATGTGAAGATGAGTAATTAATATTATTTTTGCGTTAAATCCTAAAGATCTCATCACATTTAGAGCTAAAGGGATATTGAGTAAAGGAACTTCATAGATTTGTCCACTCCCAGAAATTACAATTGTCTCATTACTTCCTAACAAGCCTTTCTTCGATTTTGGAGCAAGAATAAAAATTTCATAATTTTGAAATTTATCAATTTTCCCACCCAATAATGAAAAGGCAAGTAATTTTGATTCTGCCACATCAGCTATACTTACAAGTGAATTTTCGCCAAAAAATAGGTTTTTAACATCCTCTGGTAATAAAGATTCAATAATATTCTGTTGATATCCATAATCATCATACAATGATCTGATTGCTTCATCTAAAGACATTGGTGCAGGTACTAATTGGGTCCTAATAAAGTCTTGAGCAATTTGATTGTCTTTATTAACAGCATTGGCATATAATCTTAAAATGTTATCAAATGTCATTTCATAAGCACCTATAATCTGGTCTCCATATAATGAAAAAAACTTACATTCTGTGGGGTGTTTTAAAAAAACCTTTGACGACCTATCTATCAATGAAGTTAAAGGGCCTTTGCCCAGTGAAGTAAAAGTTTCTATTCTGATCTTTACAGGTTTCTCATCTTTTAATTGTTCTGCATAGAATCTTATGGAGTTGGTGGTTATCTCCTCTGGAGTAAGTTGGTTACCCCCACCTCTAACTTCACCTCCCCTTCTATCCTCAGGAATTGGATTAAATTTTTTCAATTTTACGTTTAATAAATCTAAAAGTTCTGAATGTGGTGAAGTTTCGCATATGTCATCATTAGCTTCAACTTTTTTACTGTCTCCAGGAGAAGCAAAATCAATTTTATCTTCTTCTTCAGGATCAGTTAATTCTTGAGAATTAATATTTACTGAGGTTACTAATAAGATCAATAATAATAAGACAGGAAATTTAGTTTTTTTCATTTAAACAACTATACATTTTTAAAATACATCATTAAATAAATATTTTAAAACAGAACTGAAAATGGGTGGCGGGAGTGACGGGACTCGAACCCGCGGCCTCCTGCGTGACAGGCAGGCGTTCTAACCAACTGAACTACACCCCCAGACTGGTGGGCGGTGAGAGGATCGAACTCCCGACATCCACGGTGTAAACGTGGCGCTCTCCCAGCTGAGCTAACCGCCCATAATCAGTATGTTTATAAATTATTTTAATAAAATTTAAAACAATTAATTTTTAATCCTTTATCAATTATAATAATTTTGGAGAATTAAGAAAACAATCATGTATAAATCTTTGAATTCACTGAATGAAAGAATAATCAGATGTATGAAATGTCAGAGGTTAGTAAATTTCAGAGAAAGTATTGCACTTAAAAAAACTAAAAGATTTATAAAAGATAACTACTGGGGTAAACCTGTAATAGGATTTGGAGATCCTAATGCAAAAATTATTATAGTTGGCCTTGCTCCAGCGGCACACGGTGGGAATAGAACTGGAAGGGTTTTTACAGGTGACAAATCAGCTGATTTTTTATTTAAGTGTCTACATAAAGCTAAATTATCTAACCAACCCTACTCAATACACTTAAATGACGGACTGATTCTAAAAAATGTGTACATGACTCCGGCGTTAAAATGTGTGCCGCCTGAAGATAAGCCAAAGGCTGAAGAACTAAAAAAATGTTTTATTTATCTAAGCGAAGAGATTTCATACTTAGAAAATGCAAAAATTATATTAGCATTAGGTAAAATTGCGTTTGAAAGCTGTGTAAAACTTTTTAATCTTAAACCATCCTTGTATAAATTTATTCATGGTTCAGAGTATTCTATAAACAAAAGACTAAAAATCTTAGCTTGTTACCACCCTAGCCCAAGAAATGTTAACACTGGAAAGATCAACGAGGCGCAAATGGTTGAGATCTTGAATATTGTAAGAAACTGTTAAATCACACCTCATCTAGTAAGATGTGATTTTATTTTTAGTTGAGTGATTCTTTTAAGCTTTTTCCAGGTCTAAATTTTGGAACATTGGCAGCAGGAATATTAATTGAAGCACCAGTTTGTGGATTCCTTCCGGTAGTTGCTTTTCTTTTTGAAACTAAAAAAGTACCAAAACCTACAAGTCTGATATCTCCCCCACCTTTAAGTTCCGAAGTAATTGTGTCAAAAACAGCATCAACTGCTTTTGCGCTGTCACTTTTATTTAAACCAGTATGGTCTGAAACTTTGTTAACTAGATCGTTTTTATTCACGCTAGACCCCCTTTTAAAAATTATAAAGCATCAATCTTAATGCATTTTTTTTAATTCTATATAAACTTTATACCTAGTCAAACACATTTTTCAATGTCTTAAACTATTTTCCTTGGGGTTCAAAGATTTTTCAGGTATCCCAATCTTATCTTTTGAAGGTTTGTATGCGATGATTTTAGATGTAAATGCTTTTTTTAGTATCTCATTTGCACTATCAACAAAATGAATTTCAATGTTGTTTAATATTTCTTTTTCTTCGATTTCAGCAAGGTCTTTCTTATTTTCTTTAGGAATTAAAACTTCCTTAATTCCGCCTCTCACAGCCGCAAGAAGTTTTTCTTTAAGACCACCAATTGGTAACACTCTTCCTCTAAGTGTTATTTCACCGGTCATTGCTATATTGTTTTTGACTGGGATCCCGGTAAATGCTGAGATGATTGTTGTAAACATCGCAATCCCTGCTGATGGACCATCTTTAGGCGTGGCTCCCTCAGGGACATGTACATGAATATCGTGTTTTTCAAAAAGATTGGGAGAAATTCCAAATTTTGCTGCATTAGAGTGAACATAACTTTGAGCTGCTTGAACTGATTCTTTCATTACATCGCCAAGCTTTCCGGTATAAATTGCTTTGCCTTTACCTGGCATTATAACCGCTTCAACTTGCAATAGTTCTCCTCCAACTTCAGTCCAAGCAAGTCCAGTACAAACACCAACTAAAGATTTGTTTTCAATCTCTCCGTATTTAAACTTTTTAACTCCTAAAAATTTATCGATATTGTTTTTTGAAACTGAAATGACCCTTTTTTTTTTCATTATAATTGTCTTTAAAGCTTTTCTTATTATTTTAGATATCTCTCTCTCTAAGGACCTTACCCCAGACTCTCTGGTAAAATATCTAATAATACTTTCAATTGCAGAATCATAAATTTTTATTTCTTTACCTTTAATACCGTTTTCGGTTAACTGCTTGGGTAATAAGTATTTTGATGCAATATTCATTTTTTCGTTCTCGGTATAGCCAGATATTCTAATGATTTCCATTCTATCTACGAGTGGTTGAGGAATATTTAAGGTATTTGCTGTGGTTACGAACATTATGTTTGATAGATCGAAATCAACTTCAAGATAATGATCATTAAAGTTCTTATTCTGTTCTGGGTCTAATACTTCAAGAAGTGCTGATGCTGGATCACCGCGCCAGTCAGAGCCGATTTTATCAATCTCATCTAAAAGAAATAAAGGGTTTGAATGTTTAGATTTTTTTAAACTTTGTATAATTTTTCCTGGCATTGAACCAATATATGTTCTTCTATGCCCTCTTATTTCAGATTCATCCCTGATTCCCCCAAGCGAAACTTTAATAAAAGACCTTCCTAATGCCTTTGCCATTGATTTGCCGAGTGAAGTTTTTCCAACTCCCGGTGGTCCTACTAAACATAAAATTGGACCTTTAGGTTTTTTAACTCTAGATTGTACAGCTAGGTATTCAATAATTCTGTCTTTAACTTTTTTAAGACCAAAATGGTCTTTATCTAAAGTTTTAAGGGCTTTATTTAGATTTATATCTGTTTCAATATTAGTATTCCAAGGTAATGAAATAATCCAGTCTAAGTAATTTCGAACTACCGTGGCCTCTGCTGACATAGGGCCCATACTTTTAAGCTTTTTGATTTCTGATTTTACTTTTTCTCTAGCTTCATCAGATAAGTTGATTTTTTTTATTTTATCTTCGATTTCAGATATTTCGTCCTTAGACTCATTAGATTCTCCTAATTCTTTCTGTATGGCTTTCATTTGTTCGTTAAGGTAATATTCCTTTTGAGTCTTATCCATTTGTCTTTTTACTCGACTTCTAATTTTCTTTTCGACTTGAAGAACGCCTATCTCGTCATCCATATATTCAATGATTTTATTGAGCCTCTCTTTAATCGAGATTGTTTCGAGTAACTCTTGCTTTTCAGATAACTTGTTACCCAAATGAGCACCCATTGTATCGGCAAGCTTATTGAGATCAGAAATTTGATTAAGAGTAACTAAAATTTCGGGAGGAACCTTCCTATTAAGTTTGACATAGTTCTCGAATTGATTTATGGCTGTTCTAGACAATGCGTTAATTTCTTTATCGCTAGAATCGTTTACAATATTGATTGGATCTAAATAAGCTTCAAGAAAATCTTTATTCTCCGAAAAATGAGATATTTTTGCTCTTTCAATCCCCTCTACTAAAACTTTGACTGTACCATCCGGAAGCCTCAATAACTGTAGTATGGTTGCTAATGTACCGTGCTTATAGATATCATCTGCTAATGGTTCGTCAGTATTGGCATCTTTCTGAGCAACTAAAAATATTTCTTTTTCGAACTTCTCGGCGAAGTCCAGAGCTTTTATAGATTTTGTTCTACCAACAAAAAGCGGTACAATCATATTCGGAAATACAACTATATCTCTCAATGGAAGTACGCAGAAAGATTCTTTATAATTAGTCATTAAGCCTTTTTGTTTATTATTTTATTGGGTTTGTCATATATATACAAAGGTTTCGAGTTATTTTCGATAACCTCTGTGTTAACAACAATCTCATTAACACCTTCAACTCCAGGTAAATTATACATGGTGTCTAATAATATATTTTCAAGTATTGACCTTAAACCTCTTGCACCTGTGGTTCTTTCTATTGCTTTTTTTGCAATTAAATTTAGAGCTTCATCCGTAAATTCTAGCTTAACATTCTCAAAAGCAAATAATTTTTGATATTGTTTAATAAGAGCATTTTTGGGTTTTGTTAATATTTCAACCAAGCTTTCTTCATTCAAATCATCTAAAGTTGCAATTACTGGTAGTCTCCCTACAAACTCTGGAATCAACCCAAACTTTAATAAATCCTCTGTTTCAAGTTTCTTAAGAATATGTCCGATTTCTTTTTCTGATTTGTCTTTGACATCAGCCTCAAAACCTATACTCGATTTGTCTCCTCTGTTAGAAATAATTTTGTCTATACCAGCAAAAGCTCCGCCACATATAAAGAGTATATTTGTAGTATCAACTTGAAGAAAATCCTGCTGTGGATGTTTTCTCCCACCCTGAGGTGGAACAGAAGCAACTGTGCCTTCCATAATTTTTAACAATGCTTGTTGGACACCTTCTCCTGATACATCTCTTGTAATTGAGGGATTATCTGACTTTCTACTTATTTTATCAACTTCATCGATATAAACAATACCTCTTTGGGCTCTTTCAACATTATAATCTGCAGCTTGAAGAAGCTTTAAAATTATATTTTCAACATCTTCTCCTACGTAACCAGCTTCAGTAAGAGTTGTGGCATCAGCCATTGTAAAGGGTACATCAATAATCCTTGCAAGTGTTTGAGCTACAAGTGTCTTACCCGAACCTGTAGGGCCAACCAAAAGAATATTAGATTTTGAAAGCTCGACGTCAGAATTTATTGTTGCATTGTCAATTCTTTTATAATGATTATGAACAGCAACTGAAAGAATTTTTTTTGCGTCGTCTTGACCAACAACATAATCATTCAACAAATTGTAGAGTTCTTTGGGTGTCTCAACGTGTCCTGTTTTTGGAGAAGGAACAACCTTGTTTTCTTCTCTAATTATGTCCATACACAATTCGACGCATTCGTCACAAATAAACACGGTTGGACCAGCTATAAGTTTTCTAACCTCATGCTGACTTTTACCGCAGAAACTGCAAAAAAGTGTATTTTTGTTATTTTTTGAATCAACCATTAATTATTCTATAATTATAAAATATTTTGAATACTGCAACCTTTATTCCAAAATTAAACTTTTATTTTTTTTTTAAATCTGGTCTCTCTGCCACAACTTTATCGACAATTCCAAACTTTTTAGCATCATCCGCATTCATAAAATTGTCTCTATCCATCATCTTTTCGATTGTCCCAAGTGACTGACCAGTATGAACTTCGTAGATTTTATTTAAACTTTTCTTTAAATTTATAATTTCTTTTGCATGAATTTCAATATCAGATGCTTGTCCCTGAACACCGCCAGAGGGTTGATGTGTCATAATTCTAGAATGAGGTAGGCAATATCTTTTTCCTTTAGTACCAGCTGTTAGTAGAAGAGAACCCATGCTTGCAGCTTGTCCTATACAAAGAGTTGAAACATCAGGTCTAATATATTGCATAGTGTCGTATATTGCTAACCCAGAAGATACAACTCCACCTGGAGAATTTATATAAAGAAATATATCTTTCTTGGGATCTTCAGACTCTAGAAAAAGAAATTGTGCACAAATAACACTAGAAACAGCGTCATTTACTTCGCCTGTGAGAAAAATTATTCTTTCTTTTAAGAGTCTTGAAAAAATATCATATGACCTCTCCCCCCTGTTAGTTTGCTCGACAACCATTGGAATCAATGAACTCATTATTTTTTCTCCTTCTTTTTGTTTGATATCATTTTCTTCTCGTTTTGTAAAAAATCAGATTTAAAAAGTTCGTCAATTGTGCACTCCTTCTCTTTTTTTTCACAACTGTTTACTATGTACTTCATAACTTTTTCTTCTAAGGCAACACCCCTAAGGTTATTCATGAGGTTTGGGTTGCTTTTATAAAATTCAACGACCTGCTTTTCTTGTCCAGGGTACTTACTTGCTTCACCAACAACTGCTTGAGTAAGGTCAGAGTCAGTTATCTTTATTTCATTTTTTTCAGCAATAGAATTTATTATCAAACCCAGTTTTACTCTTCTATTAGCAAGTTGCTTAATTTCAGAATCTTTTTTATCTTTCTTTTCAGCCTGTGACATTAAAAAATTAAATTCTTCATCAATCATTTTTGAGGGTATTTGAAACTCAAAATTTTTAAGCATTTTTTCTGTAGCTTCTCTTCTCATTTTCAAAAGTGACAAATTCACAAAGTCTTTATTCATATTTTCTTCTATTTTTTTTCTTAATTCATCTAAATTTTTTTCGCCCAACTCCTCAGCTAATTTATCGTCTATTTCAATTTTTTTAACTCTTTCCTGAATATCTTTGATTTCAAGTGCAAATTCAGCCTTTTTTCCAGCAATTTTTTTTTCTCTATAATCATCTGGAAAAACTACTTTTATAGTTTTATTTTCTCCAATTTCTAAATTGATCATCTGATCTTCATACCCAGGTATATATTTATTTGAACCTAAAACAACTGTTTCATCTTTACCAGAACTTCCATTAAATGCTTTATTATCAATTTTTCCTTCGTAATCAAATAATACTAAATCGCCAATTTTTGTTTTTCTCTTTGTTTTTAAAGGAATGAATCGTTCATGTTTTTCAGCAATTTGAGATAGGGAGTTATCAATATCTTTGTTTGATATCTTTAATTTTGATTTTTCAACAATAATTTTTTTTAGATCATAATCAGGAACATCTGGCATTAATTGAAAACTCGCACTAAATTGAAGTTCGTTTCCCTCTTCATATTTTTTTATCTCGACTTTAGGTTGCACGGATGGTTTGAGTTTTTTTTCTTTTACAACATTTGTTAATGTTTCATTAATGATTTTATCTAAAACCTCAGAGACAACATTCTGTCCAAATCTTTTTTTTATGATTGTTTTTGGAACTTTTCCTGGTCTAAAACCTGGCAAATTTACTTTATTCATTAACTCAAAGTATTTTTTATCTAATTCAATATTTATCTTTGAAGAAGGTATTGTGACTAACCATTCGACTGACAATTTATCAGTGGTTTTTAATTCTTTAATATCCATAGTTTTTTTTGGTACGGGCGGAGGGACTTGAACCCACACGACATAAGTCACTAGAACCTAAATCTAGCGCGTCTACCAATTCCGCCACGCCCGCTTATAGTTTTTAATAAAAAACAACATTATTTAAAGTAAATCAATTATTATTTTTTTAAAGAATTAATGGCAATTGGTATTTCACCTATAAAATCCTCAACAACAACATTTTTCTTGCTCTGTGAAATTTTACTCTGAATGAACAATGATGCTGGCATAGCCTCTTCTATTGCCATTTTTTGCGCTAGAAGCCCGGCAATTATTCCACATAAAACGTCTCCTGATCCAGCGGTAGCTAAATTTTGATTTGCCAAATTATTGATCCATATATTTTCATCTGGAAAAGCGATAACAGTATCGTTTCCTTTTAATAAAATACAATTGTCAATTAATTTAGATGCTCTGAGACAATTATTTATTTTTGATAATTTTTTAGAATAATTAAAAACTTTTTTAAATTCTCCGGTGTGAGGAGTTAAAATGATATTTTTTTGTTTAATTAAGAATTTTGAAAATTGTTTTTTTTTTTTTTCAAAAATACTTATCGCATCTGCATCTATAATTTTCGGTCCGTTAAATAAGTCTAAAATTTCAAGTAATTTTTTTGTTTTGAAACTTTTGCCTAACCCTGGACCTACTACTAAAACATCCTTTTTCAATAGATCAGAGTTTTTAAAAATTTTGATGATTGTTCCAGGTTCAGTTTGTGTGTAATATTTTAAATTCTTTTCTTCTACAGAAATTGTTGAGAGTCCACATCCAGTTTTTCTTGCAGAGTATGCCACTAGTCTTGAAGCACCAGCCATTTCTCCTCCTATAACTAAAACATGTCCTTTATCGTATTTATTAATATTAGAATTTTGCAAAGGAATATTTTTAATACTTTTTTTATTCACGAGTTTGATATTTGGTTTACACTTTGGTTCGGGTAGCCCTAAATTTAATAATTCAAGTTTGCCAATAAATTCTTTTGCAGGTTGTAAGAAATATCCTGGTTTAAGGAAACCCATTGCCAACGTGGTGTCAGCTTCAATACATGTCCCCAATCTTTCACCTGAGTCACCACTTAAACCACTTGGAATATCTACAGCAACTATTTTTTTATTTGATTTATTAATTAATTCTATAATTTTTTTACTATTTCCATTGATTTTTTTGTTTAATCCTGTTCCAAAAATACAATCAAAAATTATCTCCGTATTGTTAATTAAATTTTTTAATTTCTTGAAATCTATCTTATGGTTTCTATCAATTTTAAATATACTTACATCATATTTTTCTGATAATTTATTATATGATAACTTTCCGTCCATTCCATTATTTCCAGGACCACAAATAAATAAAATTTTTTTTTTCTTGTAATTTTTTTTTATAAAATTTGTTATTTTTATTGTTGCATTATCAAATAACTTGTTTAATGAGTTTTTTTTTATATAAATATTTTCAGATTCTTTGATTTGTTTTATTGTATATAAATTTAGCTGGTACATATGAATAAATTTTACTTAACTTGGATAATTTTTTTCTTTTGCTTTAAGATAACATTTGCTTCGGTTAAAGTTAATTCAATTATCAAATTGGATAACAATGTTCCAGAGGAATGTGGTCTAAGTTTCATTTTTGATCATAAAGATTTTTTAACTGAAGCTATGGTGTATGTTAAAAAAACGGACGGTAATAATACTTTAACTCAATTTAAAATTATTTCAAAAAATCAAGTTGAGAAAGCAAATATTGTTACAGCATCCTTAGAACTGAATGAAATTATTACCCAACAAATCAAGTCTGAGCCAAATTTTTTTATGTCTGGGGAAACAGATCAAGATTCAATGTCTATTTTCTTTCAGGAAATATTAATAGGTGGTGGAAATGTTTTAGTTGATCAATCTTCTTATGAAATTAAAGGACCTATTGATTCAAAAGTAAGGTTAGAGTATCTTTTTTGTACTGGTGAAATGTTTCTTCCTAATTATGAATCGAATCAAAATGAATAAAATCTCCACTGAACAAATCAAAAATCTTTTTTCACTCCCTTTAAATAAATTAATTTTTAAAGCTAGAGAAATTCATAAAAAAAACTTTGAAGATGGAGATGTTCAACTAGCATCTTTAATTTCAATTAAAACAGGTAGTTGTCCTGAGGATTGTAAGTACTGTCCTCAATCAGCTCATTACAATGTAAATTTAAAAAAAGAAAATCTAATTGATGTTTCTGAAGTAAAAAAAGCTGCAAAATTAGCAAAGAAAAACGGTGCAAATCGTTTTTGCATGGGGGCTGCATGGAAAAAATTAAGAGACGGAAAGGATCTTGATTCAGTTATAGAAATGATAAAGGAAGTAAAATCACTAGATCTTGAGGCGTGTGTGACGTTAGGTTCAATCACTAAAGATCAAGCGGAAAAACTCAAAGATGCAGGACTTGATGCATACAATCACAACATCGATACTTCACCAGATTATTATAAAAGAATTATTACAACACGAACTTTTGATGAAAGGTTGGAAACAATCCAGAATGCTCGTGAAGCAGGTATCAGCGTATGTTCAGGGGGTATAATTGGAATGGGTGAGTCATGGAATGATAGAGCTGAAATGCTTAAGGTACTTGCAAATTTGGAACCACAACCTGAAAGCGTTCCAATTAATGCTTTAGTTCCTGTCGAAGGGACACCTTTACAAAGTCAGAAAATAATTGAACCAGAAGAAATGATAACTATGATTGCAACAGCAAGAATTATAATGCCTAAATCTAGAATAAGGTTGTCAGCAGGAAGAAAATATCTATCAAATGAAACTCAAATGCTTTGTCTTTTATCTGGAGCAAACTCAATATTTTATGGTGACTCGCTTCTTACAACGAAAAATAACGACATGGAGAGTGATAAAAGACTAATCAGTAAATTCAAACAAATAAACCAATCAAATTCAAAGGAACTTATTAATAAATATTTGATAATATTTTCTGATAAGATAGCCTCTAAAATTCACTTTTAGAAGAAAATCTTTTTATAATTTCAATTTTGGTCTAAAACTTGCAAATTTCGATTGCAGTTAATTTTAGAATAACTATTTAAAAATTATGCCAAGAAATTTTAGATCAGTTAACAAAAAAAGTGTCCAGCTTGATGTTTTCTATGGTTGGGACGTTGATGTTAAACAATGGTTCATTGACATTAAGATGTCAGGATTTACTGGTGGAAATCTTGTGCAATGGTTTAACTCTGAATCTAACTACAAAAAAGTTTTAAAAAACTTTTTAGTTTAGAACAACTCGCTATAATCCAAATAATGCATTCATTTGGGATTGTTCTTTTTAATCCAGAAATTCCTCCAAACACAGGTAATATTATTCGACTTTGTGCAAATACTGGTTGTTGCCTTCATTTAATTGAGCCAATGGGATTTAGTTTAAATGAAAAGTCTCTTAGAAGAGCTGGGATGGATTACGTTAAAGATGTAAAAATATCTATTCATGAAAATATATTTGATTTTTTGAATAAAGACTTATTTAGTAGATATTTCATAGTTACAAAATATGGTAAACAAACTTACACAAAAAAAAAATACTTCAATAATGATTGTTTTATATTTGGTTCAGAATCAAAGGGTATTCCAAAACATATTTTGAATGAATTTGAGAATTCAAAAAAAATATCAATTCCAATGATTCATGGAAGTAGAAGTTTGAATCTTTCAAATTCAGTTTCTATAGTCGTCTATGAAGCATTGAGACAAAATAAATTTCAATTTTTATAGATTAAAAAGTAAATGTCTTTTGAAGATGCGTATGTATAATACTTTTCAATCTTTATGAAGTTACGTTTAAGCAAATCGAACATATACTGAACATTAGTATAATAAATATTATTTCTTATGTTTCTTTTTTTTTCAAATTGAAGATTGAAAGCTATTCCTAATCTACTTTTTTTTAGGCATTCTGAAAGATTATGAATAACATAACTTTCCCATAATTCAATGTTATCCGTCACAGCATAATTATATGTACCAGACATTATAGAGACATCACAATGATTAATTGGAAAATTATTTAAATAAAAATTGAAATTAAAGAATTTTTTTTTGCAGTAGTTTATCATTTTTTTATTAATGTCATAGCCTTCATATTCAAATATTATGTTTTTTTCAGAAAAATAATTTAGCAATTCAGCGCAACCACACCCAACATCAGCAATTTTAAGTCGAGTATTGCAAGAAAACTTTTTTAGTAAAAATGTTAAAACTTCAAAACGAATGTATTGTGATTTTTTACTGTTCCAACATACTCCACAAGGAGTGAATCCATTATGCTTTATTGTTCTGTTATAAGTATCTTGTAATAAAAAATTATAATATTTGAAAAGTATTTTTTTTTTCATTAATATTTGTTAATAAAATTATTTAAAAATTAGATTACAGTAATATTCGAAATATAGAACAGGATCAGTATGAAATTAATTAACTTTGCAATAAAATCAGCTTTTGTTACGGGGGCACTGACTGCTGGAGCCTTCATAACAGGCGCGACAATTGGAATGCTAGTGAATAAAGAAAAAGTTTTTGACAAGTTTAAAAAAATGCAAATAAAAAAAAATAATTCAGCTTCAACAAAATAGCTTGATTTTGAGAAAGTATCTACAATTTTTATATTAACTTATATAAACAATGGAGATAAATATGAATAAATTTTTATTAGCATTATCCTTTTGTATTTCAACAATTCTTTTCTCTAACTATTCTGAAGCTGCACATTGCAGTGGAGGACACAAAGAAATTAAAGAAACCAGCGACGAAACTTCAGAAACTACAAAAGAAACCAAATCAAACTAAACTAAAAGGCAGTTTATTGCTGCCTTTTTTTCAATATGATTGCTCCAAATTATTTATCCGCAAAATCAAAACTAGATGAATTCATAGAGTTTGGTTTAAAAGATTATTCTAAATATAGAAACTTTGACAATGGTCCTGAAAACAGAAGTAATGTATCATGTTTGTCACCTTACATTAAAAAAAGAATCCTTCATGAAAGAGAGATTGTCACATCTTGTCTAAAAAAATACAATTTTCAATTAATAGAAAAATTTATTCAAGAAGTTTTCTGGAGAACTTACTGGAAAGGTTGGTTAGAAAGTAGACCTGAAGTTTGGAATGATTATATAGATAATTTAAATACCTTAAAAAAAGACCTTATTGGTTCAAACATTGAGAAAGATTATGAAAAAGCTGTTAACTCTAGAACAGGAATAGAATGTTTTGATTTTTGGTCCAACGAGTTAACTAAAACCGGGTATCTTCATAATCATTCAAGAATGTGGTTTGCGAGTATATGGATCTTCACTTTAAATCTTCCTTGGGAACTAGGAGCAGATTTTTTTTATAAAAATCTTTTAGATGCAGATGCTGCATCTAATACATTGTCATGGAGATGGGTATCTGGTCTCCATACAAAAGACAAAGTTTATCTAGCAAGAGAAGAAAATATTGAAAAATTTTCAAAATTTCGCTTTAAAGATAAACAGATCTTAGCAAAAAGATACAAAACAAATGAATTTAAATTTTATGAATATAATGAGTGTTCTTTTTCCAATGAAAAGTTTGATAATATTGATTATTACTTAGTAAATCAAAATAACTTAATTTATGATAAATCTATATTAAAAAAATTTGAAAAATCAAATTTTTTATATTTAAATTTACACCAATATTCTGAAAATAGTAAAATTAAACAAGATTTTGAATCATCTGCGGTTAACCAATACTTAAATTGGCTTAAAGAAAATAAAATAGATGTCAAAATTATAAATAACGAAGATGAATTAAAATCGATAGTTAATGGTTCTGAAGTACTAACGGCATATCCGTCTATTGGCTATGAAAAAGACAAATTGAGTGAGCTAAAAAAACTAAATAAAATTCATCTCAAATATCTTTATGATTCATATGATTTATTATGTTGGCCATATGCTAAATCAGGTTTCTTTAAGTTTAAAAACAAAATAGAAGATTTTATAAAAGCAATCTAATAAATTTGTTTTTTTAGGAAAATCAAAAAAAAATTTCGGGCCTAAAGTCATGTTATTAATTTCAAAAGAAAAGGTATCATTAAGGTAAATTAAATAAACAAATTCTATCAAATATCTTTAATATAATGCTAATAAGATGTATTTTTATTACATACATTTTCGATGCTATTGGCAAATATAATTTAAAGGTTAAAAGTATTTATATTTAAAGATGAAAAATAAAAGATTAATAATATTCGCCTCAATTATGTCATTTTGTACGAGCACTTTTGTTTCTGCATTCATAGTATTTTTAAAAATAGGTTTACAGACAGATTTTTTTGCAAAATGGTTTGAGAGATTTTTAATAGCCTGGCCAGTGGTTTTTTTTTGTATAATAATTTTCGTTCCATTAATAAATGCATTTCTTGATAGGTATTTAAAAAATGAAAATTAATTTATACATTTTAATCTATATTCTAATTATTAATATGATTTCTTCTAAAACGTTACAATCTAAAAATATTGGTGACTTAACAAAACAAAAACCAATAGAAATAAATGTTCAATTAAATGGTAAAATTGGAAAAATGCATTTTTTTTCACCAAATATACTTATCTTTAAGACTGGAAAACTTTACAAATTAAAAATTATTAATACCAGTAAATCAAAACATTATTTTTCATCATCTAACTTTACAAAATCAATTTTTACTAGAAAAATTCAAATTAATAAAAATGACGAAAAAGTTGCCGAAGTGAAAGGTAATATTTCCGAAATTGAAGTTTTTCCCAATAATGAAGTCGAATGGTGGTTTATTCCAATAAAAACTGGAGAATTTGATGATTTAATATGTTCTGTAAAAGATTTACAAACTAATAAAAAACATTCAGAAATGGGAATGGTTGGAAAAATAATAATTGAGTAAAAAAATATAATACATATATAGAATTTAATAAAAATGTACTATAATAACTATCTTGGGGAGGTATGTTAAAAGTGGATGAAAATTATTCCATTCAAGCAAAAAATCTTTTAGATAACTTAGTAGATGAGTATAAAAATTCAATAAAAGATATTCATAAAATTGACATTCTTCTCAAACAAATAAAATCAATTAGAGTCGAAGTAAATAACAGAACAAGATGGATAAGTGAAGTTGCGAATATAACTAAAGAGGTAGCAAACAAAAAGGTCAAAATACTAATTTACAATGATGATTATCTTTCGGCTATTAAAGATGAAGTTCAACAGCTACAGTTAAACTTTGAAATCAACGGACAATTTATTGAAGTCTTTCAACCTGATTTTTCATATAACGATTTGATGACTCTGGTTGATGAGATTGAAAGAAAAAAAAATAAAACTCTTTCAAAATGTAGTAAAGCTAAAATGGATCCAGTTATCAGATCTAAGAATGCAGTTGAAAATGAATTTATTGATCTTGCGATTGCAAGAAAAACTTCAAATAATTGCCAAAAAATGTTCGAGGATAATGAGGAAATCATAAGAAAGTTAACATTTGAAAAAATCAAAAGTATTCTTGGGCACGAATATTTTAAAAAATTTGAAAAAGAAGGCTTATTTAATTAAAACAAAACTGTACTTACAATAACTACAATTTACATTTTAATTAAAATTAGCAATAATTTTTAATCAAATACTACTCTCAAATTTTAGTCTACTACATATTATATTCACCACATTATTTCTAAAACAAATCTTATGTTTAGATATAATTTTTCTAAAGCCTAAGATAAATATTCATGATTTGTTAATATTAATTTAATTTATTATCAGCGTGAAAAATTATTATCATATTCTTGGCCTTTCTTTTGAATCATCTCCAGAGAAACAACTTATCGAGGCAGCATATAAAGCACTAGTTAAACTTTATCATCCAGACGTATATAAAGGAGACAAAAAAAGTTTAAGGAGCAAAATCCGCGAAATCAATGAGTCATATGAAACACTGAGTAATGAAGAAAAAAAAAAGGTTTATGATGAAAAACTGAAAAATTATCACATGAGTAAATCTTTTGATTATTCGGATCAAGAGTTCGAGGACAAAGATGTATTTAATAAGAAATATATTGATGAGGATTGGGAAATAGCATTATTAGTTTATCCAGAACTTGAAAAAAAGAAAAAGAAATTATCAAAATATAGCCAGAAACTAGGTTTTCAATTCCAATTCTATTTGTTAGAAACAAAGGAATTTTATAAATTTGAAATAATTACGGAAAGGTTTATCAATGCATTTCTGGAGAGAAAGTTTGGTACCTCAACAAAAATAAAATTATTTTCAAAGATCCTTATAGAAAATGGATTTAGAAAGAATGCTATCTACTTAAATAAACTTATAAAAGTTTTAGGTTCAAAAAGTGAAGACAGAATAATCAAAACCTTTTTCAAACAATTTCCTGATTTACAAGATTATTTATCAGAAGAAATGAAATTTTATAAAAAAATAATAAGAAGTGAAAACAATAATTCTGAAAGTAAAAAAATTCTAATTTTGTTTCTTGTAATTTTATTAATTTTATTCTTTGTAACTATTGTAAATAGTTAATGCATGATTTTGTTTAGATTTTACTTAAAATCATGTATTTTATCCATATTAAGCTAATACTTAATTTTTTAATTGACGGAGATACAAATGGTGAACAATGTGAATGCTGAAAAAAAAAATAATCAAAAAAAAATATTTGGAATTGAATCTGATATTAACTCAAATAAAAAACTAATCCTAGAATCAAGACTCTTGATTGAGGAAAACAGGGCTATGATTTTAAACAATTATTCTGCGGCTTATGCAGGCAATACAAATTTGGCTATAACTAATACAAATGAAATTTACGAGAATAGAAAATCAATAATTTCAAAAATTAAAGTTGAGGGAGAATTACAAAAGGAATTTGTTGACGTTGAGATAGACAAAGCCAAACTTGACTTCATGAAGCATCAATCAAATGTTAATTCTGCAAATTTAGAAATCAGCAATGAAATGGCAGAAATAAATTCAAAACTAATAGAAATTAACACGAAAATTATGGAAACCAATCAATCGATCTACGAATTTAATAAGTTGCAAATAAAAAGAAATAAGGAACTTCTAGAGAAAAAAATTGATGAGTCAAAAATCACTTACGAATCAAATGAGATAATAAGGAGGCAAAATAAAGAAACTGTGCATATGCTTGAAAATAATGAAAAAAACAATAAAGATGCTATGTACAAACTTGTGGAAAAATCAAAAAATAATTCGCACGTGTTGGCTGAAAATAGACTGGAAATTCATAAAAGAAGAGATTCTATAATGTCAAATAACAACACAATTCAAATAAACAGATCAAAAATCTTTTTTAGCTCTTAATAAAATTTATGGATTGAGGTTTGCTTCTACTTCTTTCCTAGCTCCTTCAGACTCAACGTCTGATATGTCAAGTCTTCTTACCCATTTTCTTATTAACGTCATCTCGTTATCGTTAATCTCTGATTCGCTGGATAATATTTTTTCCCAAAGAAATTCAACTAACTCATACTTTTCTCTATAGACCTCAACTTGTTCAACCTTCTTTGTTATTGAATAATTCAATTCTTTTTCAATAACAGCAGTCATTACATTACTTGAAATATTAAATTGATCACTAAATATATTTTTCAATAAAGCAAGATCATCAGGAGAGATCTTTCCATCAATTCTTGAACACTCAGTTAACATCAAAGAAAGTAATACTGTTTTTTCAAAAGCTTTTAATTTGTTATATGCAACCTTTCCAGCTTCAATAACACTAATAGCCTTTATAATTTTAGCTCTTTCATTTCCAGTTTTTTTTGTATCATTAAGACTTTGTTTCTCTAATCCAAATTTTTCGGCACTATTTTCAATCAGATCAATCTCGAAGTCATTTTCCTCTCCAACTGATAAAATCTTTTCCCAGATAAATGTAAACATTTGAATTAAGTCACCTTCTAGAAACTTACTTTTTAGTGTTTCTAAAGCGTCGGGGTCTTTTTCTTGCTCAAGTAATGAGATTGCATATTCTGAATCAATTTCAAATTTTTTAGTAAGTGTCTGAATCAATTTATCTTTAAAATTAGCATTTTCCTGAAGACTACTTCTTGATGAGGATTTTAAAATTGATGCTGCCACGTATTTTCTATCCTCAATTGACAGAGTACCAAAATAAATTTTATTGGCATCATTTATAAAATGTTCAACTTCAGATATATTTTTATCCAAAGACAAACTGTTTGCTTTTTGTTCGTCGTTAAAATTTTTACTTGAGTCAATAATAATTTTACATGACTCAATTTCTCCAAGAGGACTTATTGTGCGTTTTAGTAAGGCGTCATCTATGTGAGACTCGTCTTTAATCTCAATTATTGCTTCGATTTTAATTTTTTTTACCATTCTTTTTTATATCCCCAACTCAAGAAATCAAAAGGTTAGAAATTATTCTTATTTATTTAATCTTTTGATACAAGAACAATAATTTATTTAGCTCTATCTTCAATAATTATACTTCCAAAGAGTTACAAATAAAAAAATAGCAATTAAAATTATTTTATCGCTACATTGTTTAGCTTTTTAGAAAACTTGATGTTTCAAACTTTGAAAAACTGCAACTCCGCATTATAAAGTAATAAAAGCTAATAGTGAGATGGGATAATACAGAGATAGATGAAAAAATTTAATAAAAAAAATATTCTTTTAAAACAACTGATATCAGAATCAATTAAAAAGTATTAGACTAATTTGCACCTTTCATACTTAAAACCTCTTCCATTTTTTCCGACATTTCAGATTTACCTGTTCTACTGTCACCCACTGTTGCAACAGTAATACTTATTTCATCTACTTTTTCTCTTAATTTTTCTACCTTTTTAATTGCGGTTGTTTTTATTAAATTAATCATATCTTTAGCAGCTCTTTCTGGACCCTCGTGCTCTACTAACTCTCTGTTGTTAAAACCACATTCAATTAGTCTTTTGTCGGTATTTTTTGCATAAACACCAGCCATAAGCATGCTATGCGCCACTCCAATTTTCATTTTTCCAGATTCAACTCTTTGTTTAATAATATCAAAAAACTTCTTCTCAATATTTGAGAATTTTTTTGATAAATCAACATGTTCTGGTAAATCTTCCCAGTTTTCGTCTTTCAATAGCGGAAATGGATTTGCCCAATAGCTGATTTCAATTTTACCTCTATGAGTTTGAGTACTTCCAGCTGCGACTCTTGCTCCTTTTCTAAAATGTTCAAGAGCTTCTTCAACATTCATTTCAACGTCCATACATGATTTTCCAGGTTCTATCAAATCATAATTATTTAAATAAAGTAAAATATCCAATTCCGACCCATTTGAGACTTCAGTATAATCAGTAACTGGAACAATTTGTCGAGCATTAGTTCCTGCATGTTTATTGTAACCTATTTCTCTACCTTCCATTTGCATTTTTGTATGTTCACTAAACCCATCCAAACACGCAAATGCTCCTGTTTCAGTACCAAAAAAATAAGGCACTCCTTCCTTAAGATCTGATAAATTATTATCTGATTTATTAAATAATGAAGCTCTACCCATATCGTCTGCTTTAATAAAAGAATCTGAAATATAAGGCTCATTAGTTTTGGAATCAAATTTGACTAAATAACGTGTGCAACCGCAATGAAGTGGTAAGTGATCGTTTGATATGCATAAAACGTTATGTAATGTTAAAATTGGTTTTTTTCCGTATCCAAAATACTTGCAGTCATCAATGTTTGGTATCAACCCCACCAAAAGGTTATTATCCTTATCGTAATAATACCCCAAATCATCCATAGTAGAATGTGGGCAACCAAAAATGAAGATACCATCTGGTTTTTTATTAACCAGTTTTCTTACCTTTGAAAACGGAAATAGATTTAATAGACCGGGTTCTAACTCAATGCAACCTCTAGATTTGTGAATGTATGCAATGATGTTCCAACCACCAACCTCGAAAGGAATTGCTACATAATCTTTTGGGTTAAATAATTTATCTTTATGGGGGTTTTTATTTAATGCAAAAAACGGAAATGCCCTTTTGTTTGCATGTGTAGTATAGTGAACACCTGTTCTCATATCAGCATGAGTAGTTAAAGGCACCTTATTTAAGTTTGTATAAGATTTGGGTAGCTTTATATTATCCCCCGAAATCTCCCCACATGTCACATTTGGGTGACATTCAAGACCCTGACTTCTTCTCACACCAGTCCCCATGTCAACTTTGGAAAGAAAAATTCTCCTAGTTTCTAACACTAGGTCATTTAATCCAGTTGCTCTTTTACTAATTCTATCTTTTATTGATTCAGCACTCTCCTTGGAAGATAATATTTCATCATGTAGCTTAATAAGTCTTGTGTAAGATTTCTTTCTAAAGTAATGGAACAGCCCTTCTAAAAATCCTATGTACTCTTTGTAAATTGACAATTTCGCATCAGAAATATTTTCAGATTTTAAAATCTCAATAAATATATCTGGGTAGACTTTTTCAACAAAGTCACTCTTATGGAGTATTTCGTCTTTTTGTTCGCTCTGTTTTCTGGATTTTAATTCAGATAAAAACTTTCGTTTATAAATATCTAAGTATTTTTTGAATGTTTGACTTGTAATAAGTTCTAAAGGAGTCTGACAACCATCTCTGATTTCTAAAATTTCACTCATAAGTCTATTGATTTCAAATTTTCTTATATGAAATTTTATCAATAAATTCAAGTAATAATTAATAGGTGGGATAAACTCTTAATAAAAAAATTAAAAATACCTGCTTATTAGATTATCAATTGATTTAAAGTCATTTTCTTTAATTATTAAGTTACACTTATTTGTTTTTTTAATATCAAAAAAGGTATTTTCGAATTCGAAATTTATATATTTTTCATTTAAATTTGAATCATAACATATTGGGTTTATACCTGATATGTTAGGTTTAAATTTAGTGTTAAAAACAATAGGTGATAAGTTTTTAATATTACCAGGAACTAATCCGAAAGGAGATAGAAATCCAGCTTGATACAACTTTTCTCCAATAATACTTATTGAACCAGTAATTGCCAAAGTATTGAAATTTCCTATTGATTTATTAGTATTCATTTTCAAAGATTGATTATTATTATTGAAAAGAAGATTTTGTTCAAAAGAAGTTGATGTTGCAAAGCATTGACTCGCACATACAAAAAATAAAATTAAAAATTTGAATATAAACCTCATAACAAAATAGTATTAAAGAAAGTTTTATAATCAATCAGAAAATCATTTTTTGTATTATAATTTATTTTAATGAAGAAAGTAATTGTATTTCAACACGTTCATTACGAAGATTTGGAAAAAATCGAGGAATATTTATTAAAAAAAGATTTAGTTATTGAAAAAATTAGACTTTATGAGAATCAAGACATCCCAAAAGATTTATCGCAATTTTCTTTAATGATTTCTTTAGGAGGACCAATGGATACCTGGATGGTAAAACAATTCCCTTGGATCGTAAAAGAAAAAAATGCCATCAAAGAATTTGTAATTAATTTAGAGAAACCTTTTATAGGTATTTGTCTTGGTTGCCAATTGTTAGGAGAAGTTTTAGGTGGGAAAGTCCAAAAGTCCAAATTTAGTGAAATCGGATTTTTTAATTTGATTGCAAAAGAGACAATGAATAACGATAGAAATTTAAATTTTTTTCCAAAAAAAGTCCCAGTTTTTCAATGGCATAGTTATGAGGTATGTTCTTTAAGTAACTCAAAAACCGAAAATCTTGCCACTACGAGTTGTACAGAAAATCAATTTTTCAGATACAAGAGTCATGCATACGGATTACAATTTCATTTTGAGATAGATCTTAATACCATTGAAAAATGGCTTAAAGAGAAAAAGTTTAGAATAACTTTAGAAAACATTTTTGGATCGAATCCAATAAAAACTATAAAAAAAAGATATTTAAATGAAATTAATCAAATGAATCTTCTTTGTGAAAATTTTATTTTAAACTTAGTAAAAAATTTAAATGTTAATTAGATAATGAATAAAAAACAAAGAGTAGAATTCATAACACAGACTTTAGATTCGCTTTACCCAAAAACTCCGGTTCCGCTAAACCACAAAAATAATTTTCAATTATTAATAGCTGTTTTATTAAGCGCGCAATGCACAGACGAAAGAGTTAATAGAATCACTCCAGAATTATTTAAAAAGGCAGATAATGCTTTTAGTATGGCTAAATTAAATACTGATTTGATTTATAATATTATAAGACCTTGCGGATTAGCTCCCAAAAAATCAAAAGCCATATCTGAATTATCAAAAATACTTGTAAAACATTTTGAAGGAAAAGTTCCAGAAAACATCGACGAACTAGAAAAACTTCCAGGCGTGGGACATAAAACTGCAAGTGTAGTTATTTCTCAGGGATTTGGGCATCCTGCATTTCCAGTCGACACTCACATACATAGATTAGCACAAAGATGGGGGCTTACAAATGGAAGAAGTGTTTTTCAAACAGAAAAAGATCTAAAGAGGCTTTTTCCTAAAAATAGCTGGAATAAACTTCACCTCCAAATAATATTTTATGGAAGAGAATACTGCACGGCTAGAGGTTGTAAGGGACTAGTTTGTGAGATCTGTAAAAGGTGTTTTCCAAAAAGAATAAGACCTTTTAAAAATAAAAAATAGTCAAATTTTTTTTGAAAGCTTTACAGCAAGTGATGATCCTGAGTTTATTATCCTTCCCCAAAGAACTTGTAATATAGAAAATTCTTTGGCAGAAAATATTGCTTCGTTTTTATGAGTAACTTCGTCATCTTGTAATTTTTTTATAAATCTTTTTATATTTGTGTATTTTTTTTTTGAACCTAAAGATTTAATTTGCTGCTCGTAATGTTTCTCAACAAAACTTTCAACATAATATATAGTAGCAAATACAAAATTTTTACCGAAAAGAGATGGTATAAAACCTGTCAAAAATCCTGCAATCTTCCATAAGGGAATTAATTTACTTCTAAATTTTTTTTCAAGGATATCTTCTATCATTCTTAAATGCTCAGACTCTGTTTTAAGATGACTTTTAGAAAAATCTATGACTTCATTGTCTCGAGAAACCATCAGAATTGCTTTATATATAAAAACCGCACCTGTTTCACCAGCATGATTTGTTCTAAAAGAGGATATTAAAAAATCTGGAATAGTTAATTTCATTGTGAAAATTCTTTTTATTATTTTCATTTTTGTTTTTAAAAATTATTATCAACACTTTTTTGCAGAAAAAAGTTATAGAATTGCAAATACTCTTTAAGTTTGATACAAAATCACATTAGAATTTAATTTAAATATTGGAGAATTTATGAAGATATCTGAAAGACCAGAATTTAAGAGTAAAAAACCGCCAATTACATTTTTTGAAAATGATAAGGTTATCGATGCTGTAAAAGCGATGACAAAAGATAACTTTGGGTCTGTTGTTATAACAGATAAGCAAAGCAAAGTAAGGGGAATAGTAACCGAAAGAGACCTTATGAAAAAACTTTTATTCAAATCTATGAATCCTAAAACGACAAAACTCAAAGATATAATGACTTCCCCTGTAAAAGTTGCTGACAAAGACGATGAAATGGTAATATGGTTGAGACAGATGTCAAACGAGAGATTTAGACATGTACCTGTTGTCGATAAATCTGGGAAACTTATTAATATCATGTCTCAAGGTGACTTTGTTTCTTATTCATGGCCAAATTTAATGTATCAGGTAAAAGAAATGACCAAAGAAAACTACTTTAAAGCAAATCAAGTAGTTCTCATTATTTTAAGTCTTCTGGTTTATACTTTAGTAACTACAGTTCTTGCCATTAAATTGGTATAACAAAAAAACACTTACAATTAGTATAGTTTTAGTGTTTATTAGAGTTGTAAATATTAAGTTTTCTTCAAAGATTGAAGCTGATGCTATGAATGCACTGGCTAAACATGAATTAATCAATGTCTTACCAGGTATTTTGTCTATTGAAGTTGTTCGAATAACAGATCTTCATAGCATTGTAGTAAACAAATTTGATTCCAAGGAATCAGCAGAAAAGTCGAAAGAACTTGTAATAAATAAATTGAAATCAAATTCAAATATTAAAGTTGAGATTTTTGAAGGTAATAGATCTTTTATCATTGAAAAGTCATAAAAGAAAATCCAAACTTATCCTTATGAGTAAATTAAACTAACGAACCTTTTAAGGTTTTTATTAAATGATCGCTATTGATATTAAAAATTTAAATAAGTCCTATGAAAATGGATTAAAAGCTTTAAAAAATATAAATCTCTCCGTTAGAAGTGGTGAGATTTTTGCTTTATTGGGTCCAAATGGAGCAGGAAAATCAACATTGATAAATATTATTTGCGGAATTTCAAAAAAAACAAGTGGTAAGGTTACTATATTTGGAAAAGATAATATTCTTGATTACAAATTCACAAGATCTAAAATTGGATTAGTCCCACAAGAGATAGCAACCGACTCATTTGAAAAAGTAATTAACACCCTTAAATTCAGTAGAGGTTTATTTAATAAAGTTCCATCTGATGAAT
This sequence comes from uncultured Alphaproteobacteria bacterium, assembly GCA_902617375.1. Lineage (GTDB taxonomy): Bacteria > Pseudomonadota > Alphaproteobacteria > Methylaequorales > Methylaequoraceae > Methylaequor > Methylaequor ceniphilum. The sequence continues at coordinate 86,297 of CACMWI010000003.1, forward strand.
ATTTAAGTTTTATACTAAAAAGTTTGAATTTAGTAACAAAGAAAAATAATCAAATTAGAACTCTCTCTGGAGGCATGAAAAGAAGAGTCATGATTGCAAAGGCATTGTCGCATGAACCAAAAATTCTTTTTTTAGACGAACCAACTGCAGGAGTGGATGTCAATCTGAGAAAAACTCTATGGAATTTTTTAAATAAACTAAAAAAAAATGGAGTAACCATATTTCTCACAACTCATTATATTGAAGAGGCTGAAAATATTGCAGATAGAATTGGAATAATCAACAACGGAGAAATTTTAATCACTGAAAACAAAAAGAAATTGATTGAGAAACTAGGTGAAAAAAAAATTATTATTACAATAAATAGCTCACACAATAAAATTTCGTACATTACAAAAAAATATCAGCTAAAGAAAAATAAAAATAAACTCAGTTATATTTATAACTCCAAAAAAAATATTGATCTTTCCGCTAGTCTATTATCTGACTTAGTAAAATCTTCAGTTAAAATTGATGACATTGAAATTGAAAAAAGTAACCTTGAAGAGATTTTTTTAAATATGGTAGAAAAATGAATTTAAGAGGAATTTTTGCGATATACCATTTTGAAATGTCAAGAATGTTTAGAACGGTTTCTCAAAGTATAGCGTCACCAGTTCTTTCAACTGCATTGTATTTTATTGTTTTTGGTTCTGCAATTGGTTCGAAAATTGGAAATATTGATGGAGTAAATTATACATCTTTTCTTGTCCCTGGTTTAATAATGTTAACAATATTAAATCAAAGTGTTTCAAATGCATCATTCGGAATTTACTTTCCAAAATTTAGTGGGACCATTTATGAAATATTATCTGCTCCAATTTCACCAATTGAGATAACATGTGGATATGTTTTAGCTGCAGCGAGCAAGTCAGTACTAGTTGGGCTGATTATTTTAATAACCTCGGCCTTTTTTATAGAAATAACAATTTTACATCCGTTTTGGATGCTATTATTTCTTATTCTAATGAGCATAACATTCAGCTTGTTTGGATTTATAATTGGAATATGGGCAAACGACTTTCAAAAAATACAGTTAATTCCGTCATTTATTTTGACACCATTAACTTTTCTTGGTGGAAGTTTTTACTCAATAAGTATGCTACCTGATTTTTGGCAAAAACTTTCTTACGTTAATCCAATTGTGTATTTAATAAGTTCTTTTAGATGGAGTTTTTACGGTAACTCTGATGTAAATGTCGTTGTTTCAATTTCAGCTACTTTTTTTTTTCTAGTTTTGTGTATGGTTTTTGTCTCTTGGATTTTTAAGACTGGCTACAAAATTAAGACATAATAAAATGATTAGAATATAATTTATTAAAAAATTTTTATATCGTCTTTTATTTAAGATGTTATTAATTATTTTAGAATCATTCTTAATTAGATTGTTGAATTATTTACAAAAACTAGTATATATTATTATAATCTATGAACGCAATCTTATCAGTCATCAGAAACAATAAAGCCATATTCGTTGCAAATGACGGTCGTTTACTGAAAAAATGCTTGCTTGGTTTTTTGATTCTGTCATTTGCCTTTCAATCAAATAATTTAGGAGATATAGTCAGAAACGTTTTGGTTGAAGCTTACTTACAAGTTTCTGTTTTTGTTGGTTTCACATTGTTCGTATTCATTGGAATTGATTCGTTAACAAAATTTAATGTTGAAAATTTCTTAAATAAAACCAAAACATTTCATGTTCCAATTGCAACAATTCTTGGAGCGCTACCAGGTTGTGGAGGAGCTATAATTGTAGTAACACAATTTATTCAAGGAAGAATCAGCTTTGGCGCACTAGTAGCAGTATTAACCGCAACAATGGGTGATGCCGCTTTTCTTCTTCTTTCAAAGGAACCATCTACAGGAATTCTTGTTTTCGTAATTACATGTGCTACTGGAATAGTAACAGGCTATTTTGTAGATTTATTTCACAATCATAAATTTCAGGAACTCAAGGAAAGTTTCAAGATAGAATTTGAAAAAATTGGTAATACATTTGTTTCAAGATTTAATATTTTTTGGGTTATTATTTTTGTTCCAGGTTTTTGTGTAGGTCTACTAACCGCCTTTAGAGTCAATTTAGATAACTATTTTCTTTTTTCCAATTTCAATCTTGTAGAATCAATAGGTTCAATTGGTGCAATTATTTCTATCTTTATGTGGACATTAAATCCACTTAGTGATTTCCAATGTTCAACCGAAAAAACAAGAAGTTTTCTTTCTAGAGTAATAGATACGACAAACTTTGTGACTACTTGGGTGGTCTGTGGTTTTCTTTTTTTTGAATTATTAATTTATTTTAGTGATATAGATTTAATGGCATTTTTTAATGTTTGGATAGCTTTTGTTCCATTAATTGCAATTTTATTTGGTTTTATTCCTGGTTGTGGTCCTCAAATAATTGTGACAACCTTTTACTTAAATGGATATATACCATTATCAGCTGAACTTGGGAATGCAATTTCCAATGATGGAGATGCACTTTTTCCAGCTATCGCCTTAGCACCTAAGTCAGCGATTTTAGCAACTTTATATAGTGGTATCCCAGCAGTTATCGTAGCTTATAGCTATATGTTATTGTTTGAAATATGATTAAAAATTAAAATTCACTTTTTCAAGTTTGTTCGACAGTTATTTTTTATTGACATTCAACTTTCATTTTTATTTCTATAATTACAATTTCCATTAATTAAAAAATAAACTCCTAATATAAATAAAAATATCTGTTCACTTGTAAAAAGCTTTTGATTAAAAAACCAATCTTTGTGAGCAAAATAAAAAGCAAAAATCATTATAATTACAATCATCAATGCAGATATTCTGGTTAATAAACTTCCTAAAAATGAATTTATAAATCTAGATAAAATTATTAAAATACCTGCCAAAACTTCTGAAATTGCAACGAATGACGCTAGATGTGGACTAAATCCAAAATATTTTATCAACGTAGCTGGTGGTAAGGGAAACTTATTATAACCGTGTATAATAAATGCAATTCCTAAAAATATTCTTAATAGAAATTCTGAGTATATAAACAGACCTTCAGAAAAAGTATTTATTCCATTATCAATTTTTTTTATCAGATTAATTAATTTTTTAAACATAAAGCAATTAAAATAATTTGTTAGTTATCCATACACTTTGATAGGGCTGAAGAATTATCTCAGAATTAATATTCTTAATTTTTTTGTGTTTAAGTATGTCAAACCAATTATTCGTAGAAATTAAATTAATATCATGCAAGAAGAATTTTTTTCTTGATTTTGTCAAATTACTTACACAAAAAATACTTTGACTTCTGTCTATACTTTGCCTCCATATTCCAAAAAAGAAATCATCTAACTGTAATGTAAACTGAGTTGCGTTAGGATGAAAAGCAGGTTGCTTTTTTCTTAATACAATCAATCTTATCAGTGAAGAATATATTTTGCTATTTATTGAAGATGATTTTTCGAGTTTTTTTGAAAGTATATTGAAGTCCCAATTTTTTCTATTTATGGATCTAACTGATTTAGTTTTTTTAAACTTTGAAATATCATTATTTGAACCCACTAAATTTTGAAAATAAACTGCGGGTATACCTTCCATTGAAAATAAAATTTCGTGAGCTAATATAAATCTTTTAGTCTTAAACTTATCTTTACCGTGATAAGTAAGAGAAAATGCATCTAACAATGTTGTATTAACCTCATAAACATTTTCTTTATTATTGAATGATCTGTAAGAAAGAAATGCACCAGATTTTTGAAGAGTTGTAAAAAGTTTATTTTGTTCATCAACTGGAATAATTCCTTCTAGTGGACGCATTCCAATTCCATCGTGAGTAGATAAAAAATTTAGGTAAGCGTTTCCTAACTGTGCAGGTGGCATACTTCGAGACCATTTCTTCAAATAAAAACTACTTCCTGAAATAATTGCGTGAATAAGGAGAGGAGCTAATGAAAAATTATAAATACAATGTGCTTCATTATTATTTCCAAAGTAACTTAGGTTTTCATGGCTTGGTATATTTGTTTCAGTAATAATTATTGAGTTTGGAGAGTAATTTTCTACTATAAGTCTGATTAACCTGATAATACTGTGTGTTTCAGGGAGATTTATGCAATTTGTCCCTTCTTTTTTCCATAAAAATGCAACTGCATCCAATCTTAAAACCGATACACCATTATCTATGTAAAATTTAATAATTTTAAGGAAGTAAATAAGAACTTTTGGATTTTTAAAATTTAAGTCTATTTGGTCATGACTAAAGGTGCACCATACATATCCTTTTTTTCCTTCAATTTTTATTTCTTTTAAAAGATTAGATGTCCTTGGTCTTACAACTTTAGTTAAACCTTTTAACTTATTTTTACTATAAATAAAATAATCTAGTCCAGGTTCCGCATTTTTGAGAAAGTTAAGGAAAAGTTCATTAATAGAGGAACAATGGTTAATAACCAAATCAGCCATAATCTTAAAATTTTTTGATATTTTTCTAAAATCACTCCAATCACCATTTACTTCATCTATTTTTTTATAATCGATTACTGCAAAACCATCGTCAGAAGATGAAGGAAAAAAAGGAAGAATATGTAAGAAATTAAAAACATTACAATATTTATTAAGAAAAACATCTAACGTTTTAAAGTTTTTTTTATTTTTTGTTCTTACTGAATCAGCATAAGTAATTAAGAAGCAATCATTTTCATTCCAAAGATCTTTATATATTTTTTTTTTTAAACTATTGGGAAATATTTTTCTTATTTCACTGCATAAAAAATCAATTTGTTTGATATTCTTATCTTTATAAATTGAGCTTAAATGACTTTGAAGTATTTTTTGATCTAATTCTTTCATTAAAAGTAATTAAAGCTCGTTATCTTCCTTGACTGCTTTTTTAAGATTATTTAAAAAACTCGGAATTGCGGTGTCAACTCTACTCCATGTTGGTATATTTGGTGATTCCATCGGCGAATCTAAAAAAATTTTTCCAGCATGCATTATATTTTGAGCAAACAACTCAACTGCTGTTTCTTCTTCATGAACATCAATTTCATAATCATTCATTATAGCGTCTTTTTTATAAATTTGAACAAAATCAAGAGCTTCTCTATAGTATGTAGCTTTTAAAGACCTAAAAATTGACATCGAGAAGGTTTCTCCCTGTGAAGCTAATTTTCTAATGACCGCCTTAATTATATCAATAGACATTTTTGATAATCCTTTTGACATATCACTCAGGGATATATCTTGGTGTTTGTGATCATAATTATCCGCAATATCAACTTGACACAATCTGTTTCCAGCGTAATTTCTGTACATTTCAGATAAAACGCCTATCTCAAGTCCCCAATCAAAAGGAATCCTTATATCTTTTAGAACTCTTCGCCTAAATGAAAATTCACCTGCAAGTGGATACCTAAAAGAATCTATAAATGAAATATATTCTTTGAAACCAATTGTTTTCTCCAACGCTCTTAATAGAGGTGTTACTAAAAGCCTTGCAACTCTTCCCCTTACTTTATTATCTGAAACTCTGGGATAATAGCCTTTACAAAAATCAAAATTAAAACGAGGATTTGCTACTGGATAAACAAGTCTGGCTAATAGATTTTTGTTGTATGTCAAGATATCACAATCATGTAATGCTATAGCTTCTGTATCGCCTAATGAAAGAATATATCCCATGCAATACCAAACATTTCTACCTTTTCCCATTTCTTGTGGGGCAAGATTCTGCTCAGCAAGCTGTTTATTGAGTTTCTTCAAGTTTGGGCCATCATTCCATAATATTTCGTGTCTTTGAGGCAATCTTGAAAAAAAATTTCTTGCAATCTTAAATTCTTTTTGATTCGCTTTGTCTAATCCAATAACTATATTTTGCAGAAACTTAACTTTTGATATTTCGTCTATTATTTTTGGTAAAGCTTTACCTTCTAGCTCAGTAAAAAGAGAAGGAAGTATCAAGGTAATAGGTCTGAATTTAGAATAATTTATTAGTTCTGTTTCTAATTCATTATAGGGCCTGTTAGAAAAATTGTGTAATGTAGCTACTATACCGTTTTGATAAAAATCAGAAATTTTTACTCTCCATTCTAATTACAAATTCCAAAGATTCTCTCCACCCATCAGGTGCTTCAGTTTTACTAAAATAAATATTATCTTTTTTTTTCAAAGAAATTTTATTTGCTTTTCTTTTAACAATACAACTATAATCAGTAGATTCAAGCATACAAATATCATTTTCACTATCTCCAAGAGAAACAGTCAAAAATCTATCATTTGAAATTGACTTAATTGTTTTTATAAAATTTTTTACAGCTTTTGCTTTATTGTAGTTATCGGAAATATGTAAAAATCTCCCACCTTTTAGAATTTTAAGACCTTTATTAATTTTCATTACATCGGATTTGAAATTTAACAATTTTTCATTTGTATCTTTCCAAAAAATTGGATTTGTAAATAATCTAATCTTACTATTTTCAGCTTCTCTCAATTTAAGTTTTGTCAATTTACAAAGACTCTTATTGCTCAATTCACTATAAAAACAAAATTTATATTTTTTTTTTAAATCTGAAAAACTGTTGATTAGATCATCAGATTTTAGATTAGACATTTTGTAACAATAATGATTATTATGTATAAAAAAATTTTCCTGTGTATTTCCAGTATGCTTTAAATAGCCAGGTGGGAAGAAAATACAAGCTCCATTTTCAGCAATAAACGGATGATTAATATTTAGTTTATTCTGTATTTCTAAGATTTCTTCAAATGTTTTACTGGTTACGAATATCAACTCAAACTCTAAATCAAGATTATTTATATAATTTTTTAGTGTTCCATAAGAATATGTATTATGATTTAAAAAGGTTCCATCAAGATCTGAGAAAATTAAAAACTTCACTTTTATTTTTTATAAATCAAAGCTGAAAATCATAGTTGTTTTTGGCATTTTATTAATAATAGATAAAATAAGACAATTTTAAAATCTCTTTTGTTTTTTTTATTTTAAGAAAAATTGTTGGAAAAAATTAACTATTGATATATTGAATATAAATTATAAATTTTTTCTAAATTTATTAGCCTTTTCTTCGTAAAATATTCTAATACATATCAAAATAAAATTAAAAAACGTAAAGAAAATCAATGCAAGCAAGTCGTCAAAAAATAAACAAACTAATATTATTTCTAAAATTACAACAACATAATTCGGATGTTTTAAATATTTAAAAAGGAATGTCTTAACTAAGGGTTTGTTTATAACTATGATTCTTGTTGTCCAAAAAAAACCTAAATCAAAAATTATTTTATATCTTAGTAACTGTAAAACTAAAAAGGCATAAAGATATTCAATATTTACCTCTGTTTCATTCATTGATTTTATAAGAAAGAAAAATACAAAGATGACATGAAAAAAAACAATATACTTGTAATGATTTTTGTAATATTCAATGCCACCTTCTTTTAATAGTTTTGCAGTGTTTCTTCTACTTAATAAAAGTTCAAATAATCTGCAAAAAATAATGTAAAATATTAAATAAGTATCAATCATTAGAATAAATTTTTAAGCCAGTCATACCCGCGGTAAAACCTGGTCCAAGAGCAGACATTAAAAAGATTCCATTACTTTTTTTCTTAATCATTTCTTTTAAAACAAGCAAAACTGATACCGAGGAAACATTTCCATATTCTGATAAAATTTTTTGAGAAACTTCAATAGTTGGATTATTATTAAAAATTTTTTTGTAGGCATCTATAATTTTCATACCTCCTGAATGGAGCACATAACCGTCTAAGTCCTTTAAAGGAAATTTATTGACAACTTGTGGAAGTTTTTTAGTTATAAATTCAGGAATGATTTTATCAAAAATAACTGACAATCCGTCATCCTCTACTCCCCAGCCCATAAGATTTAAAGAATCTTTCCAGGTGTGCTCCATTGAATTTAATATTTTACAATTTCCTCTTTCTGTAACTATGTAAGAAATTGATCCATCACCAAATAATGAAGAACTGACAATGTTTTCTTTACTAAATATTTGAGGTCTAAAGGTTAAACTACATAGTTCAACATTACATACCAAAACTGGTTTTTTAATATTTTTATAAATTTCAACTGCTCTATTTAGTCCTAAAACACCTCCAGAGCAGCCATAACCAAAAAAGGGTAATCTTAAAACTTGATTATTGAAATTGAATAAATTAAATATCTCAGCATCAATGGTAGGAGTAGATATACCTGTACTATTTATCAACACTATACCCCCTATATCTTCAGGTCTTGTGTTCGACTTCTCAAAAGTTTGAGAAATTGATTTTTTTAATAAATGTATAGCATTCTTTTTAAATAAAAAATTTCTTTCAGACCAATTATGCTCATTCATATACCAGTTTAAATCGTTGGTGAGATACCTAACTTTAACCCCAGAGTTATCATAAACCTTCTCGATTTTTTTAAAATTGGTTTTAGATGAAAAAATTTTTCTACCCAAGGCTTTAACATCATCCTGAAATACTTTGTATTTTGGAAATGCAGAGCTTAAACCTACTATACTTGTCATAATTATAAATTGGTATTTAAAACAATTTATAAAAGGCAAAACTTTAGATAAAAAATTATTAACGGAATAAAATTATGACTTTTTGATTTTTTTAATTAACTTATATTATTAAATATGAAAAGAATCAGAAATATAAAAGTTACTAATATATCTCAACTATCGCCCAATATGAAAAGAATAACCTTTCACAGTAAGGACTTTATTGATTTTCCAGAAGATGAAGACGGTGGATATGTTAAACTTTTATTTAAACAAGAATCATCAGACAACTCCTTTTTAAGACCATATACAATAAGAAGTTTTAGGAAAAATAAGCTAGAACTAGATATTGACTTTTCTAATCATTTTGGAAATCAAGGCTACGCAACAAAATGGGCGTCACATGCTAAAATCGGTGACGAAATATTAATATCAGGACCAGGTTTAAAAAAACCAATAAATGAAAATTCGGATTGGTTTTTTTTTGTAGGAGATATGACTGCCTTACCAGCGATAGCATGTTATCTTGAAAGAATCCCAAAAAGTGCATTAGGCTTCGTTGTTTTAGAAGTAATATCAAAAGACGATAAAATCAAACTTATAAAACCTAAAAATATCAAAATAAAATGGGTAGTAAAATCAAAACAGAATCCTTCTGCTTTAGAGAATACTGTAAAAGAAATTAATTGGTTGAATGGAAAACCCTATGTATGGGTGGCTTGTGAATTTAATAAAATGAAAAGTTTAAGAAATTTTTTTCAAAAAAATAAAAAAATCAGTAAGAATGAAATGTATATTTCTAGCTACTGGAAGTTAGGATTGGATCAGGAAGAACATAAATTAGTAAAAAAAGAAGATTCAGTAAAATGGGATAATAACTAATTTAAAAGTAATTAAAATAAAGAATTTAAAGTTTTTAACTCCTCATGCTCGCATGCTTTGCAACAATATTTTTAGAAATTTTTATAGCTTCAGGTTTCCTTTTAATGGACCAAATCATGTCTTTAGCAAATTTAGTTCTCTGATTGTTGTCAACAATTGGTTTATGGTAATGTTTCCCCAACTTAAAATTATATTCCTTTTCCTCTAAAAAGTTTATTTTCCACGGTTCATGAATTAGCTGATCTGGTAACATTTTTATTTCTGGTACCCACTTTCTAATAAAGACTCCATTGGGATCCTGATCATATGATTGTTTAATCACATTATACATTCTAATTGTATTAATTCCTGTTGTACCAGACTGCATTTGTAACTGAGGATAATGAATACCTGGTTCATAATCTGTAAAATTATTAGCTAAGAATTTAGAAGTTATCCTCCAATCCAACCACAACTGATATGATGCGAATGAAGTAATCATAGCTCTCATTCTAAAATTTAACCAACCTTTGGCCTTTAAAAATCTCAAACATGCATCTAAAAAAGGGAAACCTGTGGCACCCTCTTTCCAACTCTTATAAAAAAAAGTATTAAAGCTTTCAGATCTCAGATTATTATATAGTGGATGTAAATTTTCAAATTCAATTCTTGGCTCGTCGTATAGTTTTTGAATAAAATGACAGTGCCATGCTAATCTTTTTTTAAATGAATAAATGGATTTTTTTTCTAAAGGGTTTTTATTATTTTCAATTTTACTTATTATTGATTTTATAGAAATTGTTCCGAAAGTTATATGAGGACTAAGTCTTGAGCATGAATACTCTGCTGTTATTGGACTTGACATTTTTTGAGAATAATTTTGATGTCTAGCATTTAAAAATGTGTTTAAACAATTATGTGCCTCATCTTCGCCACCTTTTTGGACACACGCTGAGTAAGGAATAAAGTTTAATTCAACTGAGTCGTCTTTACAAAAATTGTTATTTTCAATATTTGAGGTCAGTGGACCTGTCATAAATCTCTGCCAATCTTTAGACCATTTTCCTCGAATTCTATTTTTAAGTTGAATTCCAAATTGATTTTTTTGATACCAATTTATACCCTTTTGATTCAGAAGCGAATCAACATCTTTATCTAATTGTGTGAAATAACTTCCTTTAAATATTCTGTTTGAATATATATTGTTTATTTTAAACTTTCCAATGAGGTGATTTAATATTTCGATAGTTTTTCCTTCGTAAAGATTTAGCTTGGTGTTAAATTTTTTTTGTAAATTATAATGCAGATTTTCCAAAGAATCTTTCAAGAAACTAAGATGAAACTCACTTGTAGTTTGAAGCTTTAAAAAACCCTCATCAAGAATAAAGATTGGGAGACAGACTTGATTATCTAAAGCAGCGAACAATGCTTGATTATCTTCAACTCTAAGGTCATATCTAAACCACATTAAAGAATTTTTCATATAATAAATCTTTTAATTATAAACTTAAAATTCAATGAATTTGTATCCTTTACTGTTTAGAAAATGTACCCTACATAAATTTATATAAGAATAGTTATTGTTGAAGCTCAATTAATGACAATACTTAGCATCATTTTTTTTTGAAGATGTTATTTCTGAAAAAGAAACAAAGCTTATTAATATTTCTAATTTTTTTTAAACGTGTTGTTTATTTTAAGCCACACTTTTGAAGATTTTTATTGATATATCTTTGACCTTGTTCTTTTATTTTAAAATTATGTTCATCTAACTTGGATTGAGTTTCATTCTCTGAAAAATAGTCGACCTTATACTTTCCAAGAAAACTTTTTTGAAGTTTTTTAAGTTTCTCATACTTAATCATTTCACCTGCAATTTTGCTTTTTTCACTAGCCAACTTAAGCAAAGTGATGCAACCAAGGTCTTTTTCTTCTTGTGATTTTGCTTTTAGAGTGATCTCAGCTTTTAATATATAACAAACTAATAAGACAGGTAATATTAGTAATAATTGCTTCATAAAAAAAACCTAAGCATTTTGGAGGTAAAATCAATCAAAACTTGTCATGAACTAAAATCAAAGTTCTTGAAATATAGTTTGGCTAATTTGTCCTTCAATATCCGCAATGACAAACCAAATAACTCTTGCTTTACAAATTGAATAGTTATAATCTTTAACAATCGTTCAACCATTATGGTCGGAAGTAGGTTTGAAACCGAAGGAACGCATCCCTCTGTCTCTTTCCACGCCGATAACAATTGAAAGAGAATGTACAACGAAGTTTATAAAAATTCAAAGGTAAGAAAATTCTATAACCAAATATATGATTGGGCTAAATCTTTGCCAGAAAATGTAATTGTAAAAAAAAAAAATGAAGCTGAAAATCTTTTTAAAAAGATAGGTATTACATTTTCTGTATATAACAACTTTGATTCTACTGAGCGCTTAATTCCATTTGATATGTTTCCAAGAATAATCTCTTCAACAGAATGGAAAAAAATTAAAAAAGGAGTTATTCAAAGAGCATTAGCAGTTAATGCTTTTTTAAATGATATTTATAATTCTGGTGAAATTATAAAAGCTAAGTTAATACCAGAGAATTTAATTTATCAAAATCCTGCGTATGAAATAAAAATGATTGGTTTTAAGGTTCCTAATAGAATTTACAGTCCAATCATTGGATCTGACATTGTGAGAATTAACGAAAAAACTTTTAAAGTTTTGGAGGATAATTGTCGAACTCCATCTGGAGTTTCATATATGATTGAAAATAGAGAAATAATGATGAGAATGTTTCCAGAATTATTTGAAAAATTAAAAATTGAAACTGTAGAAAACTACCCAAATTATTTGTTAGACGCTCTGAAAAGTCTAGCTCCAAAAAAATGTAATAAAGAACCAAAGGTTGTAATACTTACTCCTGGTTCTTTAAATAGTGCATATTATGAGCATAGTTTTCTAGCTGACCTTATGGGAGTTGAATTGGTTCAAGGAAATGATCTTTTCGTTGACGAATCCATAACCTATATGAAAACAACGAGGGGACCAGAGAAAGTTGATATAATTTATAGAAGAATTGATGATAGATTTATTGACCCAATTACTTTTGATAGTTCCTCACTTATAGGAATTCCTGGCTTATTTGATTCATATAAGTCTGGTAATGTAAATATTTGTTCAGCTCCAGGTTCAGGTATTGCTGATGATAAAGCTATTTATTCTTACATACCTGAGATAATTAAATTTTACTTAGGAGAAGAACCAATATTGGAAAATGTAAAGACTTGGAGATGCTGTGAAGAAGATGCAAAAAAATACGTATTAAACAATTTAAGTAAATTAGTTGTTAAAGAAGTCCATGGCTCTGGAGGTTATGGTTTATTGATTGGAAGTAAATCGTCAAAAAAAGAAATTGAAATTTTTCGAAAAAAAATCCTTTTAAATCCAGCAAACTATATAGCCCAACCCATACTTGAATTATCCTCAGTTCCAATCTTTGATAAAAAAAAATTGTCTCCAAGACACGTTGATCTTAGACCATTTTGTTTGGTTGGAGCAAATAAAACAAAATTAGTAGATGGTGGATTAACAAGGGTTGCTTTAAATAAGGGTTCATTAGTGGTTAATTCTTCTCAAGGTGGAGGAGTAAAGGATACATGGATACTTAATGAATAGTTAATATGCTAAGTAGAACTGCAGAAAATTTATTTTGGTCAGCAAGATATATAGAACGAGCCGATTCTTTAGCTAGACTTTTAGAGGTTGGATACAGAATTTCTTTGATTCCAAATACTGAAAGAGGTTATACAAATGAATGGGAATCAATTCTTGAAACGTCAGGAATAAAAAATGAATATTTAAAAAAATATAAAACAATTTCTAAAGAGAAAATTATTTTCTTTCTTCTTTTTGACCCAGAAAACTCTTCTTCAGTAAAAAACTGTATAAAAACAGCTAGGGAAAATATAAGGATGGTCAGAACTGCTGTCACTTTGGAGGTTTGGAATGCAATCAACTCATCATACCATGAACTTGATAAAAATTTAAAAGATACAAAAAACATCCTAAAAGAATTGCCTGAAATTATTGAATGGATTAAAAAACAAGTAAATTTAATCAGAGGCACAATACTTAACACACAGCTTATTAATGATGGTTACGATTTTTTAATCTTAGGAACTTATTTTGAGAGAGCAGATTTCACTGCAAGAATTATTAATGTTAAATATTTTATTTTACTTCCAAGTATAAATTATGTTGGAAGTGATATTGACAATTTTCAATGGAGTTTGATGTTAAGGTCAATTTCATCATTCAGGGCATTTAAATGGGCATATGGAGGACAAGAAATTACATACACTAAAATCATAGATTTTTTAATTTTGAATATGACTTGCCCGAGATCTCTAATTTTTTCAATTGAAAAAATTAATCATCATTTAGGAAGGTTATCAAAATTTTATAAACAAACCTCTACTTCAAATAAAAAAATGGCACTTATGTATAAAAAAATAAAAAATTTAAACGCTAATAAAATTACGGAAATTGGTTTACATGAGTTTTTAAAATCCTTTATTGAAGAAATAAATCTTGTATATAAAAAATTTGAACAAAAATACTTTTTCGGTTCGGAAACATGAAAATTAAAATCACTCACTCTACAACTTATAAATATAATTCAACAGTTCCAAGGCTTATTCAATGTTTAAAACTTTATCCATCAGTATGCGATAATCAAGAAATTATTGAATGGAAAACGTTTTCAAGTAATGGAAAGATATTAGAATCACACACTGATGCACTAGGACATAGAATTCAAAATATTTTTATTAATAATTTCCATGGACGACTTAAAATTACCTCTAAAGGGATATTAAAGACAAAAGATTTTTCAGGTGTTGTAAAAGGGTTGAAAGAAAAAGTTAATCCGCTTTGTTTTCTGAGAGAAACAGACTTGACACGGCCATGTAAAAATATTGAGAAAATTTCGAAAAATGCGAAAAAAAATAACACAAACCAAATAGAATTTGCTCATAAGTTAAATTTAATAGTCTCAAACTCTATTAATTACACAAGTGGATCAACGACGACCTCTACAAGTTCAAAGGAAGCTTTGAGGCAAAAAAAAGGTGTATGTCAGGATTTTGCTCACATACTTATTAGTGCAGCAAGGTTTAACCAACTCCCCGCAAGATATGTAAATGGTTTTTTACTTGAAGAAACAGTTTCAGGTGTGAATACTACTCATGCATGGGTCGAAATTTTTATAAATAATTTAGGTTGGGTAGCATTTGATCCATCTCATAAAAAATGTATCGATGATAAATACATTAGAATAAGTACTGGCTTTGATTTTGAAGATGCTTCAATAATAAAAGGTGTTAAAAATAATTATAATGGAGATGAATTTTTAGACACAAAAGTGAATATAGAAAGTTGTCAGTAAATTTTTATCTACTTACTTAAATTAATGGGGTGGCTGAGGGGATTTGAACCCCCGACATCCGGTACCACAAACCGACGCTCTAACCAACTGAGCTACAGCCACCAGAAAAATTTTTACTTACCTAAATTCACTATCAAAAAACCGTAAATGCTTAACTTATAAAAACCTAGATAAAAATTCAATAAATAAAAAAGTGAATATTATAAGTTAAATTTATTGAAACAAATAGTGGACCAATTAGAAAAAAAAACAAGTAAAGAGTCTAGAATATTTCTCTTTTTTTAAAATTAGATATTATGATTTTCGGAATTCCGATTCCAAAGCATCACTTACAAATTCTCCTGCAGCATCAAAGGCTTCCATTGGATCTCCATCGGGATTTTCCTTTACAAATGAATTGTAACCATTAATTGCTGCATTAGCTAATAAATCACAAAAATCTAATGGACAACCAGCATCCATCATAACGTTTTTGGCAGCATCAATTGCTTTAGAAAATGCATGAATCTGTTTGGAACCTCCATTAATTTGAGCTCTATATATTTCTAATGCAACATCCCCAGCGTGCTCAGCCAAGTCTTCTATAGACTTGGAAAAATCTTCACCAACTGGCTCTATATTTTCTACCATGCATATTCCTTAAGATGGTAATAGTAAATGGTTATATTTACTACTCAATTTAATACTAACTTTAAAATTTAGTATTACAAATTATTTTGACAAATTTGAATTATACACCTCAGAATTCTTATGTGATTTGCATAAATGTAATAATCTATATATATTCTCTTAATGGATGGACTAAACAAATCTATGTATGACATTGGAAGTGATAGCGCGTTTGCTATACTTGCAAGAAGTCAGGAACTAGAAAAAAAAGGAAATAATGTTATCAATCTTGGCATTGGTCAACCAGACTTTCCAACGCCTCAAAATGTTGTAGAAGCAGCTATTAAAGCTCTAAGAGATGGACACCATGGTTATACATCATCTAATGGAATTAAAGAATTAAGATCAGCAGTAGCAGATGATTTTTATAAGAGAAATAATGTTGAGATAAACCCGGAAAATATTTTAATCACGCCAGGAGGCAAATCTGTTATTTTTTTCACCCTCTTAATGTTTGGTGAACCCGGTGCAGAAATAATTACCCCAGATCCTGGATTTATAGCATACAAATCTATGATAGATTATACTGGTGCAACAGCTATTCCACTTCCACACAGAATGGAAAACAATTTTTCGTTTGATGCAGAAGAGCTTCTTTCATTAATTAACAACAAAACAAAACTCATTATCTTAAATTCTCCTGCAAATCCTACTGGTGGTGTTGTTTCTAAAGTTGAATTAAAAAAATTAGCAGAAGGTCTTTTAAAATTTCCAAAAGTCTTTGTACTTTCAGATGAGATTTACAGTAGAATTTTATTTGATAATCATAAACATCTTTCACCTCTTCATTTTAGAGAAATAAGAGACAGAGTTATTGTACTTGACGGGTGGTCCAAAACTTATTCTATGACAGGTTGGAGACTTGGTTACGGAATTTATCCAAAAGAAATATTTGGTTTTGCGGAAAAATTAGCAATAAATTCTCATTCTTGTGTAAATTCAGCAGCACAATTTGCAGGGATCGAGGCGTTAAAAGGTGATCAAAGACCTGTAGATGATATGATTATTGAATTTAATCAAAGAAGAAATTTTTTAGTAAGTGAATTAAACAAAATTGAGAATGTTCATTGCAAACAACCAGGAGGTGCATTTTATGTGTTTCCAAAAGTAAAAAAAGAAAATATGAATTCAGTTGAAATTTCTAAGTATTTACTCGAAAAAAAATTCATAGCTACTGTTCCAGGCTCCTCATTTGGAAAAAATGGTGAGGGGTTTTTAAGAGTTTCTTATGCAAGTACTCTAAAAAATTTAGAAAAATTTATTGTTTGTCTAAAAGATTTTGTGAATGAGTAGAAATTAAACTTTTTTATGATTAAAATTTAAGCAATCCGGATTAAACTAAAATTGAACGCCAGGAAACAGAGCGATTTTTCATAGTGGCATGATTCTTGCATCAATTTTTTGCTATGAAAAAAATAGAAGCTATAATCAAACCTTTTAAGTTAGATGAAGTTAAAGACGAACTCAATAAACTTGGTGTATTAGGTCTGACCGTTTCAGAAGTAAAAGGCTACGGAAGACAAAAAGGGCACACCGAATTGTACCGAGGTGCTGAGTACGCCATTGATTTTTTACCTAAAATTAAAATTGAGCTTGTAATATTCGATGAACTTATAGATGACGTTATAGATGTTATCAAAAAAAAGGCTCAAACTGGAAGGATTGGAGATGGTAAAATTTTCGTTTCAAATATTGAAGAAACTGTTCGAATTAGAACCGGTGAAACAGGAAAAAAAGCTATATAAACTAACCCTATTATAAATAACCATTTGGAGAAAAAATGAGCGACATATCAAAAGTAATGAAAATGATTAAAGATAAAGAGGTCAAATTCGTTGATCTTAGATTCACTGACACAAAAGGAAAATGGCAACATACTGCTCAAACAGTTGAAACTATTAATGAAGATACATTCAAAGACGGAATAATGTTCGATGGATCTTCTATTGCAGGATGGAAAAGTATTGATAAAGCTGATATGATTTTAAAACCAGATCCATCAACGGCCGTTATGGACCCATTTACAGCTCAGCCACAACTTGTTCTTTTTTGCGATGTAATCGAACCAGACGACGGAAAGCCGTATGAATTAGACCCAAGAAGTACCGGAAAAAAAGCGGAAGAATATTTAAAAGAATCTGGTATTGGTGATACCGCATTTTTTGGTCCAGAAGCTGAATTTTTTATCTTTGACGATGTAAAATGGGCAACTAATCAAGAATATACTTTTTACAGCATTGATTCAGAAGAAGGGGCATATAATACTGGAACCGAAATGGAAGGTGGAAATATGGGGCATAGACCAAAAGACAAAGGTGGATATTTTCCTGTTCCTCCTGTAGACTCGGCTACAGATATCAGGGCAGAAATGGTGTCTACGATGTCAGAAATGGGTTTAGAGATGGAAAAACATCATCACGAAGTTGCACCTTCTCAACACGAGTTAGGAATGAAATTCGGACCATTAATAAAAAGTGCTGACGATTTACAAAAATATAAATATTGTGTTCATATGGTTGCTCAAGCTTATGGCAAAACAGCAACATTTATGCCTAAACCTGTATACAATGATAATGGCTCAGGTATGCATGTACACCAATCGGTTTGGAAAGGTAACAAATCAGTATTTGCAGGCAATGGATATAATGGATTATCGGACGAATGTCTATACTACATCGGTGGAATAATAAAGCATGCAAAGGCCATTAATGCATTTTCCAATGCGACAACTAATAGTTACAAAAGACTCATACCTGGTTTCGAAGCACCTGTACTATTGGCTTATTCATTTAGAAACAGATCAGCTGCCTGCAGAGTTCCTTATGTGAGTAGTCCAAAAGCAGCAAGATTTGAAGTTAGATTTGGCGATGCATCTGGTAACCCTTATTTTACATTTGCTTCAATGTTAATGGCTGGTATAGACGGAATTAAAAATAAAATTCATCCTGGTGACGCTATGGATAAGGATCTTTACGCCTTATCTGAGGAAGAACTTAAAGGTGTTCCTACTGTATGCGGTAGCCTTCGAGAAGCTCTTGACGCTCTAGATAAAGATCGAGATTTCTTAAAAGCTGGGAACGTTTTTACTGATAACTTAATTGATTCATATATTGCTTTAAAAATGGATGAAGTTTTACAATTTGAACATACGCCTCATCCAGTTGAATTTAAAATGTACTATTCAGTGTAGATTATTTGATAAGACTTGATAAAATTTTGAAATGCTTGTTTTTTGAATCTCTTAGAAGTTCAAACAACATCATTTCAAAAGTTATAACTTGAATTCCTTTGCTAATCATGCGCTTTATCGCATATTCTTTATCGTAGTTTTTTCTCGAGCCAACGGCTTCTGAAATTATGAAAACTTCACGCCCTTTTTCTTTTAAATCCATAGCAGTTTGTAAAACACAAATATGCGTTTCAATGCCAATCAAAATTACTTGTTTAGTTTTTAAAATTTTACTTGCATTACATTGTTCTGAATTATTTGGGAAACATGAAAAAGAGGTTTTTTCAAATTTATAAGCTTTATAAGATAATAACTTCTCAAGTACTTTATCAATTGTACAGCCAAGTCCTTTTGGATACTGTTCAGAATAAAAAATAGGAACATCAAGAGTGTAAAAAACTTCTAAGCAATCTAAAATTGAATTTTCTAGAGGTTGGGCTTCTGAAATTTTAGGGAAAAGTTTTGTTTGAACGTCTATAAGTAGGAGTGAGCAATTGGAAGAATCAATCAACATTATTCATATAAAGCAGTCTCTATTTGATTAACTAAACCTTCGGATGTTGGACTCGTCATTGATGAAAACCAGTTGATGATTTTACCATCTTTTCCAATGAGATATTTATGAAAATTCCATCTAGGTTGACCAATAACCGAAACATTAGATTTTATCCATTTATAGACTGGATGCGCATTTTCCCCACGAATCGGTTGTATTGAGGACATTGGGAATTCAACACCAAATCTTATCTCACAAAATTCTTTCACATCGCTTTCTTTAGATAGTTCTTGATTAAAATCGTTCGTTGGCACACCTAAAACAACTAGACCATCCTCTTTATATCTGTCATAAATTTTCTGAAGTCCTGCATATTGGGGCGTGAATCCGCATTTAGATGCAGTATTGACTAACAGTACCACTTTACTTTTATAATCAGATAGGTTTATTGTCTCTCCAGAAATAGATTCGATAGTGAAGTCATGTAAAACTTTTTCAGAAGCATTAGAATAAGACATAAATAAAGAAATAAAAATAAAGCCTAATAATTTCATATTATTAATTTAATAATAAATATTGAAAATAAAAGAAAAATTTTTATTATTAAATATGCAAATTAAAAAAATCCTTCTTAGTATACTTTTAGTAATCTTTTTGTCATCCTGTATGGGAGAAAGTCTGGTTCCTGTCAAAGGGCCTGAAGGAAACCCTGACCTAGAACTGAATTTTTCTCAGTTCGATGATATTCCTATTCCTGTAAATTCAAAACTTCAAAGAGAAGAATCTATTATTATTTCAAGAAAAATAGGCTGGTCAGGTAGACTAGTTTTTGAAACGACTGAAAGTCAAATAGAAGTTTTCGACTTTTTCAGAAACGAACTTCCAAAATTCGGATGGAAAAAAATATCTGAAATCAGCTCTGAAAGTAGTTTGCTAAATTATCAAAATAGTCAAAGGTTTGCTTCAATTCAAATTTTCGA
Organism: uncultured Alphaproteobacteria bacterium; assembly: GCA_902617375.1. Classification (GTDB taxonomy): domain Bacteria; phylum Pseudomonadota; class Alphaproteobacteria; order Methylaequorales; family Methylaequoraceae; genus Methylaequor; species Methylaequor ceniphilum. The sequence continues at coordinate 106,538 of CACMWI010000003.1, forward strand.
AAAAACTTTTATCGGATCAAAGGTTAAGATAACAGTAACAGAAGTCGAATAATTTAAAAAAAATTGTGAAAGTATTTAAAAACAATACAGTTTGAAGGTATAAAATATTGCATACGATAAATATTTACAACATTTTAATTTGATCCATCCAGCTTGACTTAATATCAAGAGTTACTTCATTACTATAGAAAGATTTCCTTTTTGCCATTCCTATAAGATCACAAATAACTGATTCAGGACAGTTTATTGATTTTAACCTCTCTATTATTGAATATTTAAATGAGATTGAAGTCTTACCGTTTGACAGAGTTTTTAACTTATTATTTAATTTTTTTTCAAACTTAAATTTTAACAGTTCAATGGCATTTGAATAATCTTTAAATAAATAGCCTTTGTTATTAATTGTATAAATTGTCTGAATTTTATTTAATGAAATGCCAACTAAAGGTATTATTCTTCTTTTATATATATTTTTAATTTGCCTTATAGAGTTGGATCTAATTACTAAATATGGATTATATTTATTTATGTCAACATCCTCTGATTCCAAACCAATAATTTCAGAATATGAGCACCCTGTCTCAAACATTATCCCCATTATACAACTTATTAAGGAATTCTCTCTTTTACAAAAATCTTTTATTCTTATTAATTCTTCATCAGAGAATTTTTGATGACTAATTTTGACAATGATATTTGGCCATTTAAGGCCTGCAAATGGATTTTTTTTATCTATTGAATATTTTTGGAAAATTACTGAAAAGAAGTTTTGCAAATTAGATTGATTTCTTCTACCAGTAGAAATTTTATCTATTTTAATGAAATAATTTTTAAAAGAGTTTGTATCATTAATATTATATAAATCTATAGGTTTATCGCCGCATATCTCGATTAGAAGTGAAAGTGATTTTTTTATTGAATATAACTTTTTCTTATCATTAAAAGCATTTATGGCTTCTAGATATTCGTCAATAAGCAAACTTAAAGACATTTTCTCAGTTGAACTATTATCCAAAAGAATTCTTTCAATAGAAAGGTTGCTTGCATCGTTAAGCTTGTTATTTTTAAGGATATTTATAAAGTCTTTTTTACTAAAAAATAATTTATTAACTAAATCATCAAAATCGTCAATAAAGCTAAGTGTATATTTTTGTGAGTCAAATTCATTTTTGTTGAACAAGTTTTTAAAATATTTACTTAAACTATTCTCGGCAATTTTAAACATTTTTTTATGTTCCAACGCTTGAAGTTTTGCTCTTTTAATTGCTGTAGGGATTTTGTTAGTTTTTAATGAGATTTTTAGTGTTTTTCTTCCCAATAATTTTGAAAGTTTTGAAGGAACAGCTCTTTGATACCAATATTGATTTCCATGTTTGTATATATATTTCATTTTTCTAATTTAGCTGGTGCGGTCGAGAAGACTCGAACTTCCACAGGCAATTAAGCCTACAACGACCTCAACGTTGCGCGTCTACCAGTTCCGCCACGACCGCATTTATTTATTCAAATTCCAAGATTATTTGATCAACTTCAAGACTATCTCCTTCAGAACAATTTATTTTTTTTATCTTTGTTTTTTTTTCTGATTTAATGATATTTTCCATTTTCATAGCTTCTATAACAGCTAATGGTTGATTTTCTTCTATTTCTTGATTTTCTTTAACGAGAATTGATACTAATAATCCTGGCATAGGAGCCATTAAATATTTGGAATTATCTTCTTTCTTTCTTGGTATCATAAAATTATTTAATTCGGAATGTCTATTTGAAAGGACGAGAATATCGTGTATTGCACCTTTGTGGTTTATTGAAAATTTAGGGCCATTTCTCTTTATGCTAAAGTATAACAAACTATTATCAATTATTGCAGAAAACAATGGGTAACCTATTTTCCAATTACTTTTAAGGTTAAGATATTTTTTATCTACGTAGATATCATAACTTTTATTGAAATTATTAAATGAAATTGCAACGTTAGATTTATTTTCTTTGTCAATAACGTACCAATTATTATCAACAGTTTTGTTAAAACCTTTCAATTGATTTGAAATAGATGCTGCTCTCAAAAGATATTTATAATTTATAAAAGTTGCAACTGCATATAACTTTGTTTTGTCTTTAACTTTTGTCATATAGGGATCAAATCCATCAGCGTAATTATCCTCTATAAACGACGTGGAATATTCTCCATTCAAAAATTCTGACTTTTGAATAATATTTGATAAAAAGTCTCTATTAGTTTTAACTCCTTCAATAAAGTATTTATCTAAAGCATTGACCATTTCTAAAATTGTTTCTTTTCTATTGTTAGAGTGAGCGCATAATTTTGATATCATTGGATCATAGTACATACTAATTTCTGATCCTTCGACAACACCAGAATCAACCCTTATATTTTTTCCAGATGGTTCAATGTATCTTGTCAACCTTCCAATAGAGGGAAGAAAGTTTTTAGAAGAGTCCTCAGCATAAATTCTACACTCCAAAGCTGAACCTTCAAATTTAATTTGATCTTGCGACATTAAAAGTTTTTCTCCAGATGCAATTCGAATCATCTGTTCAACTAAATCAACTCCGGTTATAAGTTCGGTTACAGGGTGCTCAACTTGGAGCCTAGTATTCATCTCAAGGAAATAGAAGTTTTTATCTTTATCAACAACAAACTCTACAGTCCCTGCAGAGTAATAACCAACTGCTTTGGCTAATTGAATAGCTTCATTTACCATTCTTTCTCTCAAATCCTTTGTAACAAATACACTTGGTGCCTCTTCGATAACTTTTTGATGTCTTCGTTGGATTGTACATTCCCTCTCACCAAGATGAATAAAATTCCCAAACTGATCTCCAAGAACCTGAATTTCTATATGTTTCGGGTATTCAATAAATTTTTCTATGAATACTCTTTCATCACCAAAGCTTGACTTGGCTTCATTTATCGCAGAATTGAAATTATCTTCTAGCTCTTTTTCATTAAAAGCAACTCTCATTCCTTTCCCTCCGCCTCCTGCTGATGCCTTAACCATCAAGGGATAGCCTATTATTTTTGCCTGTTTAATTGCACTTTTTATATCTGGAACAACTTCGAGGCCACCAGGTACAACAGAGACACCAGCTGACTTTGCAATTTTTTTTGATCTAATCTTATCTCCCATAGAAGATATAGCTTCACTTGGTGGGCCAATGAAAGTTTTACCAATTTTGTTTACTTCATCTCTAAAGTTGACATTTTCTGATAGGAAACCATATCCAGGGTGTACAGCTTCGGCATTAGACTTTTTAATTGCGTCAATAATTTTGTCAATTCTAAGATAACTATCAATGGAAGTGTCTCCTCCGATACTTACACATTCATCTGACATATTCACGTGAGGCGCATTTATGTCTGGATCAGAGCAAATAGATACGGTTTTGATCCCCATCTTATGAGCAGTTTTAATTATTCTGCATGCAATCTCACCTCTATTAGCAATTAAAATTTTTTTCAACATTTTAAAGAGGAATATTGTCGTGTTTTTTCCACGGATTATTTAGTTTTTTATTTTTAAGCATTTCAAGTGATCTACATATTCTTTTTCTAGTTGTATTAGGCATGATGACATCGTCAATGAACCCCCTACTACCAGCAATAAAGGGATTAGCAAGTTTTTCTCTATACTCATTCGTTTTCTTTTCAATTTTTTCCTTATCTCCCAACTCTCCTCTGAAGATGATCTCAACTGCTCCTTTTGGACCCATCACAGCTATTTCGGCCTGAGGCCATGCATAATTTACATCACCCCTTAAATGTTTGGAACTCATTACGTCATAAGCCCCACCGTAAGCTTTCCTCGTAATGATTGTTATTTTTGGAACTGTGGCTTCTGCAAATGCAAATAAGAGCTTTGCTCCGTGTTTAATAATGCCATTATATTCTTGAGAGGTTCCAGGAAGAAACCCCGGAACATCAACAAAAGTTATTATCGGTATGTTGAAACAATCACAAAATCTGACAAATCTTGCTGCTTTTCGAGCAGAATTATTGTCAAGGCAACCAGCAAGTACCATTGGTTGATTCGCTACTATTCCAATCGGAGCTCCAGACATCCTTGCAAATCCAGTTATTATATTTGCGGCATAATCAGGTTGTGTCTCAAAAAAATCTCTGTCGTCTACTACTTTTGTTATCAGCTCTTTCATGTCGTATGGCTTATTTGGGTTTTCCGGTATTAAAGTGTCAAGTGATTGTTCTAATCTATCTACTGGATCTTCAGATCTTCTTGTAGGGGGTAATTCTTTGTTAGAAGATGGTAGGAAACCCATAAACCGCCTGAGTTGAAATAATGCTTCAACGTCATTATCAAAAGCTAAATCCGCTACTCCTGACTTTTTTGTATGAGTGGAAGCACCACCAAGTTCTTCATGACTTACTTCCTCATGAGTTACTGTTTTAAGAACGTCAGGACCCGTTACGAACATATAGGATGTATCTTTTACCATGAAAATAAAGTCAGTCATGGCAGGACTATAAACAGCACCCCCAGCGCAAGGCCCCATTATAACAGAGATTTGAGGAATTACACCTGATGACAGAACGTTTCGTTGAAATACTTCAGCATACCCAGCCAATGAAGCAACTCCTTCTTGAATTCTTGCTCCTCCAGAGTCGTTTAGTCCGATTACTGGAGCGCCAACTTGTAAAGCCTTGTCCATAATCTTTGAAATTTTTTCTGCGTGCGATTCAGACAATGATCCTCCAAAAACAGTGAAATCTTGGCTAAAAACAAATGTGAGTCTTCCATTTATAGTTCCATAACCAGTGACTACACCATCTCCAGGAATTTTTTGTTTTTCCATATCAAACTCTGAACATCTGTGCTCGACAAACATGTCCCATTCCTCAAATGTTCCTTCGTCTAATAAAATTTCTATTCTTTCTCTTGAAGTCAATTTACCTTTTTTATGTTGACTATCCTGCCTGTTCTTTCCCCCACCAAGAATAGCCTGATTTCGCTTTGAATCTAATTTTTTTAAGATATTTCTCATATTTGCTTGTTTAAATTATATTAATATTTATAAACTAATTAACTTATATTTTTAAAAAAAAATGAAATATTTTTTATTCTTTCAATGAAATCTTTGTTCATTAATAATTGTTCTTCCACAGTACCCCATCTTTTTTGCTGATAATTATACTCTATGTTTGTTAATTTATATAGAGTCTTATAATTGATTTTTTTATTTACAAAGAAATAACTTAGAATCACCGATTTAGTGAGTGATGATAGCTTAAAAATTGTCGTTAATTTAAAAATATCCAATTTATCCAAATATGATTTAAACAATAAATGTTTTAGGTTGCCTGAATGTAAAATTGAAAAGATTTTTTTAAATTTACAATCAAATAAATCCTCAAATTCACAAATAAATGGATCAAATTCCTTATCCATTATTTTAACTAATTCGATCTCATCAAAAAATCTAAATATCAAAAGATCGAAATTGAGTAATTCTATTATTTTTTGTTTTATTTGTTCAATCTCATCTTTATTTAGATTGCATGAAAAAAGCGTTAAATTAAGTAATGTATTAGGGTTCTTTGATTTAGTTTGTTGGAGAAACTCCTCGATGATTAATTCAGCATGTTTTTTTCTTTTAACGAAAAGTATATTACCGCTTTCAGTTTTTAAATTTTGATTATTCTTTATAAATCTATAATTTTTATTAACTTTTATAATTTTAATCATTTCTCGATCAATTTAAAGTTCTCTGAATCGACAAATTCTAAGTCATAATTACTCATGTCATTCACAAATCTATTTTTAGCGATGGTATTCGTAAAAAAATCTGGCAATGGGGCAACAATCTTTTTTATACTTTTATCTTGCTCTTGAAACTTTATTGAGTATGCATGCAAATGCAAATCTTTTGCATTAGAAATTAGTTCTGAATTGTTTAAAGATTTAAACTTTGTTTCTCCATATATTTGATTTCCAAGTGAGCTAAAATGATCTCTTATTTGATGTTTTCTCCCAGTTATAGGTTTTATTACTAAAAATGAAAGCTGATTATTTTGGTCTAAAACTTTATATAAAGTTAATGATGACAAACTTTTTTCCTTTCCAATTTTGAAATTTATTTTTCCCGCCCTATATTTCAATTTCCCATGCACTATAGCTAGATAAACTTTTTCAATCTGTCTTTTTTTAAATAATTCCCCATAGTATCGTGAGGAATTTAATGATCTAGCAATCAATAAGAGTCCTGAAGTTTGCTTATCAATTCTGTGAACTAATTTTGGTCTTTCATCTAAATTAAATTTCAATGAATCAAGCATTATATCCACATTTAATTTAATATTAGTTCCACCTTGGACGGCTAAACCAGCTGGTTTATTTAATATTATTTTGAATTTATCTTTGTAAACAACAAGTTTCTTGATGAATTCATCAAATTTTAAGTTGTATTTTTCTTTTCTATCAAGATTCGGTTCTTGTTGAATAATTCTTGTAAAATTGATTCTATCTCCAATTCTTAAAACAGTATTGTTTTTGGCTCTTTTACCGTTTACCCTTACTATTCCTTTTCTTAATAATTTACATAGAGTTGGATAGGTAACGAAAGAAATGTTTTTTTTTAACCAATAATCGACTCTATGACTGTTAAAATCACTGGAAACTGTCCATGATTTAATTTTTTTTTTGGTAACCATTTGAGGTTGTAAAAATGAAATTACTAGTCTTTTTTACTGGGTTTTTTATCTAATGCATCGTCTGTAATTTGATCTTTACCTTTTTTTACAGCAAGGTTATCTGGTTTTTTTGGTTCAGAAGTAGCAGTGTTGTCCGAGGTCGAGTTTTCAATCTCTTTTTTACTGTGTTTTTCTCTTATTTTGTCCTCTAAACCTTTAACATTTACGTCTCTTTCCACCAATTCAATTATTGCTTTTGGTGCAGAATCTCCATACCTAAATCCAGACTTTAAAATCCTTACGTATCCACCATTTCTTTTTTGATACCTTTTACCGAGAATTTGGAAGACTTTGTCTACAAGTTTTTTATCACCAAGATATGAATATACTTTTCTTCTTGCAGCCAAAGTATTTATTTTTCCAATAGTAAGAATTTTTTCTACAAAAGGTCTTAAATCCTTTGCTTTAGGAAGTGTAGTTTCTATTTGCTCATGAATAATAAGTGATTTGCTTAGGTTTTTAAGCAAAGAAAGTCTATGACTTGTTTTTCGATTTAGCTTTCTTCCAGAAATATTGTGTCTCATAGTCTTTCCTGTAAATTAGTAAGGGTCATCAAGCTTTCTTCGAATCTCTTCGATATTTTCTGGTGGCCAACCCTCAATTTTCATTCCAAGCTCTAGATTCATTGTTGAAAGTATCTCCTTAATTTCGTTAAGAGATTTTCTTCCAAAGTTTGGAGTTCTGAGCATTTCAGATTCGGTTTTTTGAACTAAGTCTCCAATATAAATTATTTCATCATTTTTAAGACAATTTGCTGATCTAACAGATAACTCTAGTTCCTCTACTTTGCGAAGAAGATTTACATTAAGAGATGGTTCTTCAGTTACTGGCGTTACAACTTCGTCGTCAGGTTCTTCAAAATTAATAAATAACTTAAGTTGTTCATCTATTATTCGAGCTGCATAAGCAACAGAGTCTTCAGGAACAACAGATCCATTGGTTTCGATATTCATTATTAATTTATCATAGTCGGTAACTTGGCCTACTCTTGAATTTTCAACTCTAAATGAAACTCTTCTGACAGGCGAAAAAAAGGAATCGATAAATATAGTACCTAACGGAGCATCGTTTTTTTGCTTCAAAGCAGGAACATAACCCTTACCCTCTTCCACATTAAGAGTGATACTTACTTTAGCTTTAGAGTCTAAAGTTAAAAGATGAAGATCTTTATTTAAAACCTCTACATGAGCGCCGCAATCAATATCTCCGGCGGTAATAACTTTAGGACCGTTTGCTTTTATATATATTTTTGTTGATTCAACATCATTAAGTTTTAAAGCAAGTTGTTTGATATTTAATATAATGTCCGTTACATCTTCTATTACTCCAGGTATGGCTGAAAACTCGTGAGTTACACCTTCCACTTGAATCGAAGTGACTGCTGCTCCACGAATAGAGGAAAGAAGAACCCTTCTTAACATATTACCCAGAGTTTGTCCGTAACCACTTTCAAGTGGTTCAGCAACAAGTTCAGCAGATTTAGCATTGTCCTGATTCTTGGTAAATTCTATTTTTTTAGGTTTAATTAGTTCTTTCCAGTTTTTATTTATCACGTATTGCTTCCCTTTTTAATATTAATTCTATACTCTTCTTCGTTTAGAAGGTCGACAGCCATTGTGTGGAATTGGGGTTATATCTTTTATAACGGTTATATTTAGTCCAGTTGATCCCAGGGCTCTTATTGCTGACTCTCTTCCATTTCCAGGTCCTTTTATTACAACTTCTACATATTTCATACCATGTTCCATTGCTTTTTTTCCTGCTTCTTCGGCTGCGAGTTGCGCAGCAAAAGGAGTTGATTTTCTAGAACCTTTAAATCCTTTATTACCTGACGATGACCAAGAGATAGTATTGCCAGTTGTATCTGTTATGGTAATTATGGTGTTATTAAATGTAGAGTTAATGTGTGCAATGCCGGATGGAATATTTTTTTTTGTTTTCTTTTTAGATTTTGAAGTTTTGGTTACCATTTCATTTATACTGCTTTCTTTTTCCCAGCAATAGGGATAGCTTTACCTTTTCTTGTTCGAGCATTAGTATGTGTTCTTTGCCCTCTAACAGGAAGTTTTTTTCTATGTCTTAACCCCCTGTAACAACCAAGATCTGTTAATCGTTTTATTCTAACGGAAACCTCTCTTCTTAAATCACCCTCCACTAAAAAATTCTTATCAATAAATTCTCTTATTTTGATAATCTCATCTTCATTAAGGCTGTTTACTCTTTTACTTCCGTCAATGTTAACTTTTTCGCAAATATCCTTTGAATACTTGGGACCTATACCATAGATATAGGTCAAGGCTATAATCAATCTTTTATTTGTTGGAACGTTAACTCCTGCAATTCTCGCCACTTAATTCCCTTTTAAATCCAAATCTGGATTATATTTTTTTTTTATTTTAAGTCAACACACTAAGAAATAATCTTTGTTATTTCAGCGTAAACTTCATTTACTCTCTTCATACCATCAATTTTACTAATTATACCTTTTTCTTCATAATATTTGACAATTGGTAAGGTAGACGATTTAAAAACTTCTATTCTATTTAATAGAGTTTCAGAATTATCATCCCTCCTCTGTTCACTTCCCTTAGTTTCACTTATTCTGTTGTTAATTCTTTCTTCAAGAATTTTGAAATCAATTTGAAAAAATATCGCTTGATCAAGTTTCACTGATACGTTTTCTAAAGACGAATCTAACGCTTCAGCTTGTTTAAGATTTCTAGGAAAACCATCAAAAACAATACTTTTGTTTTTATGTTCTTCAACCTTATTTACAATAATGTCTATTACTATGTCGTCTGGAACCAATTCACCAGATTCCATAAGATATTTTACTTTCTTACCTAAATCTGAATTACTATTAGATGTTTCTGATCTAAGAAGATCGCCAGTAGATAACTGAACGAAATTATTTTTTTCAACTAGTAATTTTGATTGAGTGCCTTTGCCGCATCCAGGAGGGCCCAATAAGACTATTTTTGTCATCTTCCTCTTCTAAGGTTTGATTTTTTAATTAATCCTTCATATTGATGAGCTAACAAATAAGACTGAATTTGATTTACAGTGTCCATTGTTACACTCACAACAATTAATAAGCTCGTTCCACCAAAATAAAATGGAACCTTATATTTAGATATTAACAACTCTGGTAATAAACAAATTAGTGAAAGATATATTGCGCCCAGAACCGTTAGCCTAGTAAGTATATAGTCTAAATAATTAGCCGTATTTTCACCAGGTCGTATCCCAGGAACAAAACCACCATACTTTTTTAAATTATCAGCTGTATCTTTTGGGTTGAAAACAATTGCTGTATAGAAAAAAGCAAAAAACATTATCATTGAAATATATACAGTTAGATATACAGGATGTCCTCGACTTAAAAATAGACTAATTGTATTTAGCCACTCGGGTCCTCCACCTGCATTAAAGCTTACAAATGTGATTGGTAACAACAAAAGTGAACTCGCAAAAATTGGAGGAATAACACCAGCAGTATTAATTTTTAATGGTAAGTGAGACGATTCCGCAACTTTATTACCCGCACCAGGTTGTCTTTTAGGATATTGAATAGTTATCCTTCTTTGAGCTCTTTCTATAAATACCATGAATGCAATTACTGAAACTGACATGACAAGAAGGAAAACTATAAAGAGTGTTGACAAAGCACCCGTTCTTCCCAACTCAAAAGTACTACTAAGTGCTAATGGTAATTGAGCTACAATACCAGTAAAAATAATTAAAGAAATACCGTTACCAATTCCTCTTTGAGTTATTTGCTCACCAAGCCAAACTAAAAACAAAGTACCTGAAACTAATGTTACGACAGTAACAAACCTGAAAAACATTCCAGGATCCATTACTGCCTGCATCCCTTGACTATTTGACATATTTTCCACTCCCACTGCCACACCATATCCTTGAACTGTTGCCAAAAAAACTGTTCCATATCTGGCATATTGATTTATTTTTTTTCGTCCAATTTCACCCTCTTTTTTTAATTGTTCTAATGTGGGTGAAATTACGGTGAGCAATTGCATAATAATACTAGCGGAAATGTAAGGCATTATATTGAGAGCAAAAACTGTCATCCTTCCTAGTGCTCCACCAGCAAACATGTCGAACATCCCCAAAATGCCTCCAACATTTCTCTCGAAAACCTTTTCTAGTGCAACTGGATCAATGCCAGGTATTGGTATATAAGAACCAAACCTGTAAACTATAAGAGCTAAAAGTGTAAATAAAATTCGTTTTTTTAAGTCATCTGCCTTTGTAATTGATCCAAAGTTAATTCTAGATGCGAGTTGTTCTGAAACTGATGCCATGTTTATTTACTTTTTTTTGAGGTTTTAGTAGTTTTTGTAGTTTTTATAGTTTTTGCAGATTTTTTTGTAGTACTGTTTTGAGTTTTCATTTCTTTCTTGATATTCAGATTTGTTTTGTCTGTAGTTAATTTTGATTTTTTTTGATCATTTTTGATTTCATTTATTTTCGAGCCAGTTACCTTTTTTTCATTAACTTTTTTAGATATTTTGTCCGCTTCTTTCTTACTTACTTTTTTTTGTTTTTTAAATTTTACAATATTTATTGAACCACCAATTCGTTCAAATTCTTTCCTAACAGATTCAGATGCAGAATGTGATTCAAGATTAACAGCTTTATTTAATTTTTTACCTAAAAGAATCTTAATGAAAGCGTTTTTTTTTGATTTTGAATGCATAGTCAGATCGTTAATGGAAAGTTTAGAATTTTCTTTAATAATTTTCTTCTCAATTAAATTATTAATTAGATCTGTTTTAAGAACTATTTTATTAATTTTTTTTCTAGATTTAAAACCATGCTTTGGCATTCTCATGTGTAAAGGCATTTGACCTCCTTCGAAACCATTTATTGATACACCAGTCCTTGATTTTTGACCTTTCATTCCTCTTCCAGCAGTTTTTCCTTTGCCTGAGCCTATACCTCTTCCAATTCTTTTTCTTTTTTTTAATTTGGAATCAATTTTTATTTCATTTAATTTCATAGTTATTTTACCTCATCAACTTTTATCAAGTGCTTAACTTTATCTATCATTCCTTGAATTGCAGAGTTACTTTCAAGCGTTCTTTCTCTATTAATTTTATTGAGACCAAGACTAATGAGAGTTTCTCTTTGTTTATTATTTCTCCCTATCGGACTTTTCAGTTGTTTTATCTTAATTTTTGGCACCTTCAACTCCTCCCTGAGAAACTTTTCTCCTTTTTGTTATTTCATTAATTTTCAGTCCTCTTCTTGCAGCAATAATTTTTGGTGAGGAAGCAACTTTTAAAGCTTCAAATGTGGCTCTTACCATATTGTGAGGATTCGATGTTCCGACTGACTTAGCCACAATATCCTGTATTCCAAGAGCCTCAAAAACAGCTCTCATTGGTCCTCCCGCTATAACACCTGTTCCTGATGGAGCACTTCTTAAATAAACCTTCCCTGAATCAAACCTTCCTTTGATATCATGATGTAATGTTCTGCCTTGTCTTAAAGGGACTCTAATCATTCTTGTTTTTGCCTCATCTGTTGCTTTTTTAATTGCCTCAGGAACTTCTTTCGCCTTTCCTTTACCATGTCCAACCATGCCATTTCCATCTCCTACAACAACTAATGCAGCAAAACTGAATCTTCTTCCTCCTTTGACTACCTTTGCAACTCGGTTAATGCTAACTAGTTTTTCTATATATTCTGGTTGTTCATTAACTTTGTTGTTAAGTTCTGAATTATTAAACTTCGTATCATTTTGTTTGTTTTCTAAATTATTTGCTTTTTTGGTTTTATTTGAGGTCCCTGTTAAAGTTTTACCCCCCTTGTTACTCGTGTTTTTAGTGCTAAGGTTCTGTTCGACCTCATTTTCGTTTTTAACTTGAGTATTTTTCTGATTTGATTTTGTTTTTTCGTGATCAGACTGACTTAATCTTTTTTCACCATCAAGAAGTTTTGAATCTTTATTATTGTTATCGCTTGCACTTTTCTTAGATTCAACGGACAAGGTATCCTTTATTTCATTATTTATTTCAGTCTCTAATTTCTTTGGCTTAGCTCCATCAGTTACGTCTAATTTTTTTTCATTAGATGAATCGTTCTTTTTACTAGCTTGATTTAATTCATTTTTATCTTCACTCATATTTAATTCCTAAAACTTTATACCTTTTGATCTAATTCCCATTGCCAATTCTTTAATTCGACCGTGATACAAATATCCTCCTCTATCGAATGTAAACTTTTCACTGATTTTTTTATCTTTAATCAAATCTCCTATTTTTTCTCCAACTTTGAAAGCAATTTCTTTAGGTTTACCTTTATTTTTTTTAAAAGAATCATCATGGGATGATGCGGAGAGAATTGTTCTTCCATTTTTATCATCGATTACTTGAATATAAATATGCTTCGACGATCTAAAAGCACAAAGTCTGAGATTAGCTGTGCTTTTTAATTTTGAACGAATTCTTAATGATCTTCTATTTTTTAAATTTTTTTTTGAAATCATTTCTTTTTACCCTCTTTTCTTTTTATAATTTCATCTTTATATTTCACACCTTTACCTTTATAAGGTTCAGGTTTCCTAAAAGATCTTATATTCGCTGCAATTTGACCAACTTTCTGTTTGTCAATTCCAGATATTTTTATTTGAGTTGGCTTTGGAACCTCAATTTTCAGGTCATTTGGCACATCAAAATTAATAGGATGCGAATAACCTAATAAGAGTTCTAAGATGTTACCTTTTTGAGTAGCCTTATACCCTACACCATTTAGTTCCAGTTCTTTCACAAAACCTATTGAAACGCCTTCAACAATATTTCTAATTCTTGACCTAACTGTTCCCCACATTTTTTGTTGTATAATAGAATCCCCTGACTTGTGAACATGAATAGTTTTATCCTTAACCTCAACTTTAGCATTAGATTTGAAATTATATGAGAGTTCCCCGAGTTTGCCTTTTGCAAAAATAACATTATTTTCTATTTTTATCTCTGTATTCTCTGGGATGCTAATTGGTATTCTTCCACTTCTAGACATTCACTATCTCCTAAAAAACCTTACACAATATTTCGCCACCAACATTTTCGTCTCTAGCTTCGCTATCGGAAAGCACGCCTTTTGATGTCGACAAGATTGATATTCCAAGACCATCAAAATTTCTTTGAAGATCTCCAATTTTTGAATAAACTCTTCTACCAGGTGTTGATATTCGTGAAATTTCTTTAATTACAGGTTCGCCGTCTACATATTTCAGTTCAATCTGAAAATTGTTTTTGTGGTTTTCTAACTCAATTTTTTTAAATCCCCTAATATAACCCTCCCTATGAAGAACATCAAGAACATTACCCCTGAACCTGGAGGCTGGCATAAGCACTGAATCTTTTCTTCGAAGTTGACCATTTCTAATCCTTGTTAACATATCACCTAATGGGTCTGACAAACTCATATTAATAATCCTTTCTTATCTACCAACTTGATTTTGTTATTCCTGGAATTTGACCGATGGCTGCTAACTCTCTAAAAGCTATTCTTGATAACTTAAATTTTCTGTAGACACCCCTAGATCTTCCTGTAAGTGCACATCTATTTCTAATTCTTACTTTTGATGCATTCCTTGGAATCTTTGATAATTGCAGTCTAGCTTTAAATTGCTCATCTGGACTTAATTTTTTATTGTTTGCAATTTTTAATAGTTTATTTCGTTTGGCTTTATACTTATTATACATTTTCATTCTTTTTTTGTTTCTCTCAATAATACTTAACTTAGACATTAATACTCCTTAATCTTTAAACGGAAGGTTAAAACTCTTTAATAATTCGTAGGCGTGATCTTGGTTAGAAGTTGTGGTAGTAATGGTAATATCCATTCCTCTAATTTTATCAACTTTATCGTAGTCAATCTCAGGAAAAATGATTTGTTCTTTAATACCTATTGAATAGTTACCATTACCATCGAAAGATTTTTTTGATAGACCTTTAAAATCTCTGACTCTTGGTAAAGCAATGAAAATAAGACGATCTAGAAACTCAAACATACGTTTTTTACGTAATGTGACTTTACATCCAATATTAAGTCCTTTTCTCAATTTAAAACCTGCAATTGATTTTTTTGCCTTTGTAACAACAGGCTTTTGTCCAGTAATAAGAGAAAGATCTTCAATTGCTTTATTAATGACTTTCGAATCAGAAACGGCTTCACCAACTCCAATATTTACAACAATTTTGTCTAACTTTGGAACTTCAAAGATATTTTTTAAGCTAAACTTTTCTTTTAACTTTACTCTTATTTCTGATTCGTATTTTTCTGCTAATCGTGCCATATTAAACCTAGTTTAGAGTTTCTCCTGATTTTTTAAAAAATCTTACTTTTTTACCATCTTTTAAAAACTTAAAACCTACTCTTGAAGCTTTTGTTGTTTTTGGATCAATCAATGATAACTTGCATAAATGCATCGGCATCTCTATGCTTTCAATTCCACCTTTTTGAGTAGCTGATTGTTTTGTGTGTTTTTTAACAATGTTAGCTCCTTCAACTATAGCCTTTGTAGGCTTGTCTTTACCTTTAATTATTTTCAAGATTTTTCCTGTCTTACCTTTGTCTTTTCCCGACAAGACAATAACATCGTCTCCTTTTTTAATCTTAGCTGACATCTACAAAACCTCCGGAGCTAAAGATATTATCTTCATATATTTTTTAGCTCTTAATTCTCTAGTAACTGGGCCAAATATTCTAGTTCCAAGAGGTTCTCCATTATTATTAATTAAAACAGCTGCATTTCTGTCAAATCTTATGGAAGATCCGTCTGATCTATAAACTTCTTTTGCAGTCCTAACAATAACTGCCTTATGGATTTCTCCTTTTTTAACTTTTCCTCTTGGGATAGCATCTTTTACAGTAATAACTATAACATCACCAACAGACGCGAACCTTCTTTTTGAGCCACCTAAAACCTTTATGCATTGAATCTTTTTTGCTCCGGAATTGTCTGCTACTAATAGGTTTGATTGCATTTGTATCATAATTTGTCCTTAACTAATAACTATCCATTTTTTGGTTTTGGAAATTGGTTTGTTTTCCTGAATCGAAACAAGCTGACCAATTTTAAATTTGTTTTCCTCATCATGAACAGAATATTTTTTTGATCGGTTTATATACTTTTTATAAACAGGATGCATCACCTTACGGCTAACTTTTACCGTTATAGTTTTCTCTGCCTTATCAGATACAACTACGCCTTTTAAAACTCTCTTTGGCATATCTTATTTTTTACCTTTCATCTTTTTATTAACATTCATTGCAGTTTTAATTCTTGCAATTTGTTTTTTTACAACTGAAATCCTAGCTGTCTTTTCAAGTTGACCTGAACTTTTTTGAAACCTCAAATTTAGCGACTCTTTTCTCAAGACGCCCATTTTGTCTTTCAAAGTGTTTAAATCAAGTTTTACAAGCTCTGAAAATTTATCCATTAGGAACCTAACCTTGTTACGAATTTTGTTTTATTTGGTAATTTAGCGGAAGCCAGGTCAAAGGCTTCTTCAGCTAAATTCTTTTCAACACCGTCAATTTCAAATAAAATTTTACCAGGTTTAACTTTTGCAGCCCAAAATTCAACAGCACCCTTGCCTTTACCTTGTCTTACTTCGGCAGGTTTTTTTGAAACAGGAACATCAGGAAAAATCCGTATCCAAACGCGACCAGACCTTTTTAAATGCCTTGAAATACACCTTCGAGCCGACTCAATCTGTCTTGATGTGATTCTTGCAGGTGTTAACGCTTTCAATCCAAATGCACCAAAGTTTAGGAAGTTACCTCCTTTAGAAACTCCATGCATTCTTCCTTTAAATTGTTTTCTGAATTTAGGTTTTTTTGGTTGTAACATTTTTAACTATCAACTTTCTTTAATTCATCATTAGTAACTTTATCAAGATTGTTATTATCGTTGGTTTCTCTTTCAAACTTTTCACCTTTAAAAATCCACACCTTCACCCCACAAATTCCATAAGTTGTATTAGCTCTGGAGACTCCATAATCTACATCTGCTCTAAGTGTATGTAAAGGAACTCTTCCCTCCCTATACCATTCTGTTCTAGCAATTTCAGCGCCCCCAAGTCTACCACTACAGTTTACCCTTATGCCCTCTGCACCAAGTCTCATGGCAGATTGAACAGCCCTTTTCATTGCCCTTCTAAATGCAACTCTTTTTTCCAGTTGTTGAGCTATGTTATCTGCAACCAGTTGGGAATCAAGTTCTGGTTTTTTAATCTCAACAATATTAATATTTACATCACCACTAACCATTTTTGTAACTGATTTTTTTAACTTCTCTATATCAGAGCCTTTTTTACCAATTATTACACCAGGTCTAGATGTATAAAGCGTAATATTTGCTAACTTTGCTGGTCTTTCTATTACAATCTTTGAAATTCCCGCCGAGCTCAATCTTTTCATTAGAAACCTTCTAAGATTAATATCTTCTTGAAGAAGTCCAGAATAATTTCTTTCTGAAAACCATCTTGACTCCCATGACTTGATTATGCCCAATCTAAGACCAATTGGATTAGTTTTTTGTCCCATTATCTTCCTTCTTTTTTCTATTTACTGTTTTTTTCTTTTTTTCTTCAAGTTCTTCTCTTTCTTGCACAAGAATTCTAATTCTAGAGAAAGTCTTTAGGATTTTTCCAGCCCTTCCTCGAGCTCTTGGTCTAAACCTCTTTAGAACCATGGATTTTCCGACGCTTGCCTCTTTTACAAATAATTTATCGATATCGAGTTGATGGTTATTTTCGGCATTTGAAATTGCAGATTTTAAAATTTTTAAAACTTCGCCGGAAATTCTTCTTTTGGAAAAAATTAAATTATTAATAGCTTTATCAACTTTAAGACCCCTGATTAATCCCAAAACTAGATTTGTTTTTTGAGGACTAGATTTCAAAGATTTTCCTATTGCTTTAACCACTAAAGTCTCCTCATTATCATTCTTTTTAACCATAATCTTCAAAATTTCCTATGATGTTTTTTTATCAGCATTATGCCCTTTATAAGTCCTGGTAGGAGAAAACTCTCCAAATTTGTGACCGACCATGTTTTCACTTACAGTCACAGGTATATGTTTTTTCCCATTATGTACGCCGAACGTTAAACCAACAAACTCTGGAAGAATAGTAGACCTTCTAGACCAAGTCTTTATTACGTCGTTTCTACCAGAGCTCTTTACAACTTCAGCTTTCTTAATCAAATAAACATCAACAAAAGGACCCTTCCACACTGATCTAGACATTATTTTTTACCTCTTCTAATTATATATTTATCGGTTCTTTTATTATTTCTGGTTTTCTTTCCCTTTGCTGAGAAACCTTTTCTGGAAACTGGATTTCTACCACCAGACGTTCTTCCTTCACCTCCACCGTGGGGGTGATCAACAGGATTCATTGCAACACCACGAACGACAGGACGGACTCCCATCCAACGTTTTCTTCCTGCTTTACCAAGTTTAATATTTTTGTTATCTGGATTTGAAACCATTCCAATAGTTGCACGACATTCTATTCTTACCATTCTTATTTCGCCAGATGAAAGTTTAATCTGAGCATATTCAGAGTCTTTTCCAATAAGCTGACTGTAAGTTCCGGCAGATCTATTGAGTTGTCCACCTTTACCAGGCTTCATTTCAACATTGTGAATTAAAGTATCTGTTGGAATGTTTTTAAGTTGCATACAATTCCCTACTTTTATGTCTGCTTTATCTGATGAAACAATTTTATCACCTATCTTTAATTTTTGAGGTGAAACTATATATGAAAATACATCATTTTCATATTTGATAAGTGCAATATTAGCTGTTCTATTGGGGTCATATTCGATTCTTTCTACTGTTGCAAAAACGTCTTTTAAATTTCTTTTAAAGTCAACCAATCTATATTTTCTTTTATGTCCTCCACCCTGTCTCCTAGAGGTTAGATGTCCGAAATTATTTCTTCCACCGCTTTTTGTTAAACCTTTTGTAAGTTTTTTGAATGGTTTTCCTTTGTGTAAATGACTATTATCAGTTAGTACAAGTCCTCTTTGACCAGCGGTGTTAGGTTTGAATTGTTTTAATGCCATAATTTTACTTAACCTCTACTGTTGTATCTATCGTATTTCCTTCAGCAAGTTTGACGAAAGCTTTCTTAAAGTTAGGTCGTTTACCTGAAATATTTCTAAACTTTTTAATTTTACCATTTTGATTAAGCGTGTTCACTGATAATACCTTTACGTCAAATAACTTTTCGACTGCTTGTTTGATTTGAGGCTTGGTTGATTTATTAGAAACTTTAAAAACATAGTAATTAAATTGTGAAACGTAGGTTGATTTTTCCGAAACCAAAGGATTTCTGATAATTTCATATAATTTCTGAGTTGAAATTTTTTTCATTTATTCAACCTTTCGTGAATACCATTTACAGCACTTGATGAAAAAACCAAATAATCTCTTCTCAAGATATCGTATACATTTAATCCCACTAACGGAAGAACATCAATTTTTGGGACATTCTTGGCAGCCAGTAAAAAATTCTTGTCAATGTTTTGATTTTCAACAAATAGTGCGGAATCTATTTTCAAGTTTGAGAGCTTGTTTTTAAAAAGGCTGGTCTTTGGTTTCGTCATCTTCAGCTCATCAATTATTTTGAATTTACCATCTTTTAACTTTTTAGATAGAACCATTTTAAGGGCTAATTTCTTGATTTTTTTTGGGAGTTTATGCGCATGTGATCTAACTTGCGGACCAAAGATTACGGCACCACCTCTCATCTGAGGTGAGCGTTTACTACCCTGTCTTGCACTACCAGTCCCCTTTTGCTTAAAAGGTTTTTTTGTTGTTCCAGAAATTTCCGAAATACCTTTGGTTTTGTGGTTACCACTTCTTCTCTTACAAAGTTGATACCTTACCATTCTGTAAATAATTTCATCTTTGATTTCAATTGAAAAGATTGACTTATCCAGATCGATTTCTTTTAGTACTTTGTTATCTAATGTGTTTATTTTTTCTTTCATCTCATTAATTTTTATGATTTTTCTGTTTGCTTTGGATCAGAAGTTAATTGATTATTTTGTTCCACTTCTTTTACATCAGCTTTTCCTGTTTCTTTTTGAACATTTTCATTTTCAATATTTTCTTGCGTTGAAGCTGTAGCGTTTTTAGATAAATTTGATTTGTTTTCTGTAACATTTTCAGGCACATTCGTGTTAGTGTCTTTTGATTCTTGAGGCAAAATATCTTCATTAATACTTTGATTAACATCTTCATTTAAGGAAATCTTTTGATTTTTCTTAACCGCATCGACTATTTTTATTATTGAACCTTTGTGACCGGGAACTGCACCTTTAAGGATGATGAGATTATTTACGGTATCAATGTTTAAAATTTTTAAATTTTGAATTGTAACTTTTTTGTTACCAAGTCGCCCAGCCATCTTCTTTCCTTTAAAAACTTTTCCTGGATCTTGACATTGACCTGTTGATCCATGTGATCTATGGGATATCGATACACCATGAGTTGCTCTATTTCCCGCAAAATTATGTCTTTTCATTCCGCCGGCGAAACCTTTTCCAATGGAATTTGATGTTACATCGACAAACTGACCCACCGTAAAGTTAGACACGTTCACCTTATCCCCAATTTTAAAAGAACTTGGTTCTTTTAGCTTAAATTCTCGTGAGCAAGAAAATGCATTTAATTTATTTTTCTTAAGAAACTCCTTAAATGGTTTGCCAACAGATTTTGTGTAATTTCCATGAGAAAGAGTGACAGCATTATATCCATCTTTTTCATGACTTTTAAGAGAAACAACTTGGCATTCTCTTACCTGAAGGATTGTAACGGAGTGATTGATTTTATCTTTATCATAAAATCGAGACATTCCAATTTTTTCAGCTAATAAACCTTCCCTCATAAATTCCCCTAAAGTTTAATCTCTATATCAACACCTGCTGCTAGCTCTAGCTTCTGAAGTGCATCAACAGTTTGAGGTGTCCACTCAGTAATATCCATCATTCGCTTATGAGTTCGCATTTCTAACTGATCACGAGATTTTTTATCAACGTGAGGAGATTTTAATATAGTAAATTTTTCAATAATTGTTGGTAAAGGTATAGGGCCTTTTACATTGGCACCAGTTCTTTTTGCAGTATTAACTATTTCAAGTGTTGTTTGATCCAACACCCTGTGATCAAATGCTTTAAGTCTGATGCGAATGTTTTGACTAGCCATCTTTAAAAGTCCTTATTAAATATTATTCAACAATCTCAGCAACAACTCCAGCTCCCACAGTTCTTCCACCTTCTCTGATAGCGAACTTTAAGCCTTTGTCCATTGCAATTGGGGTTAACAATTCAACTGAAACAGAAACGTTGTCACCTGGCATAACCATTTCAGTTCCAGAGGGCAATTCTATGGTGCCAGTAACATCAGTAGTTCTAAAATAGAATTGAGGTCTATAATTTTTGAAGAATGGTGTATGCCTTCCACCCTCATCTTTATTCAAAATATAAGCCTCTGCTTTAAACTTTTTGTGAGGTTTAATGGAGCCGGGTTTTGCCAGAACTTGGCCTCTTTCAACTTCTTCTCTTTTTGTTCCTCTGAGAAGTACACCTACATTGTCGCCAGCTTCACCTCTATCTAGGAGTTTTCTGAACATTTCAACACCAGTGCAAACCGTTTTTTGAGTTTCTTTAATCCCTGTTATCTCTATTTCGTCATTTACATTTACAACACCTCTTTCAACTCTTCCAGTCACAACAGTTCCTCTTCCTGAAATAGAAAAAACATCTTCAATTGGCATTAAGAAATCTTGATCGAGTGGTCTTGCTGGTTGAGGAATATGTTCATCAACTTTCTGCATTAATTCTAATATTGCCTTTTTACCAGTTTCTTCATTTGTGTTTTCGATTGCTGCAAGAGCTGATCCTTTCACAATCGGAATATTATCTCCATCAAACTCGTACTTTGACAAAAGCTCTCGTACTTCCATCTCAACTAAATCGAGAAGCTCAGGATCATCTACTTGATCAACTTTATTCATAAAAACAACAATAGATGGGACACCTACCTGACGAGCCAATAGAATATGTTCCTTAGTTTGAGGCATAGGACCATCTGCAGCTGAAACAACAAGTATCGCACCATCCATTTGAGCAGCACCAGTGATCATATTCTTTACATAATCTGCATGACCAGGACAATCAACGTGTGCATAATGTCTTTTATCTGTTTGATACTCGACGTGAGCGGTGGAGATTGTTATACCTCTTTCCTTCTCTTCTGGTGCTTTATCTATTTGAGCGTAATCCATAGCGGTCGCTCCGCCAGTTTCCGATAAAACTTTTGTGATTGCTGCAGTTAAAGTGGTTTTTCCATGATCAACGTGACCAATAGTGCCAATATTACAATGGGGTTTACTTCTGTCGAATTTTTCTTTTGCCATTTTAATTACTCCTTATTTAAAAAATTAACCAGAAACTTTTTCCTTAACTTCTTCAGCCACATTATGAGGAACTTCCTCATAGTGATCAAAAGTCATGGTGTAACTCGCTCTACCCTGGCTCATAGAGCGTAAATTATTAACATATCCAAACATATTAGCTAAGGGAACCATCCCATTAACGACGTGATTCACACCCCTTTGCTCCATGCCTGAAACTTGACCCCTCCTAGAGTTTAAATCTCCAATGATATCACCCATGTATTCTTCGGGTGTTACAACTTCAACTTTCATCATTGGTTCTAGAAGAACAGCTTTTGCTTTTGGCATTGCTTCTCTGAATGCTGCCCTTGCGGCAATTTCAAATGCCATTACACTTGAGTCTACGTCGTGAAATGCACCATCAACAAGTGTGCACTTAAAATCAATGACTGGAAAGCCAGCTAAAAAGCCTGTTTCAATAGAAGCTTTCAAACCTTTTTCAACACCAGGTATGTATTCTTTAGGAACTCTTCCTCCAACAATTTTACTCTCAAAAATAAAGCCATCACCCTTAGAAAGTGGTTCAAATTCCATAACAACCTTAGCAAATTGTCCAGCACCACCTGATTGTTTCTTGTGAGTATAATCAACAGAGGCTGGCTGTGTTATTGTTTCTCTGTAAGCTACTTGAGGTGCACCCACTGTTGCATCAACTTTAAATTCCCTAAGCATTCGATCAACTAAAATCTCGAGATGAAGTTCACCCATTCCTTTCATAACCGTTTGACCAGATTCATGATCAACACTAACTTTGAAGGATGGATCTTCAGCGGCAAGTCGTTGAAGAGCAACGCCCATTTTTTCCTGATCTGCTTTTGTTTTTGGTTCTACAGCTACTTCAATAACAGGGTCTGGAAACTCCATTCTTTCTAAAACAACAGCGTCTTCTGAGTCACAGAGCGTGTCACCTGTGGTTGTATCTTTAAGTCCCGCGACTGCAATAATGTCACCTGCATAAGCTGTTTTAATATCTTCTCTAGAGTTTGAATGCATTTGTAGCATCCTTCCAAATCTTTCTCTTTTGTCTTTGACTGAATTTAAAACTGAACTTCCAGCTTCAATTTTACCAGAATATACTCTCATAAAAGTTAAAGATCCCACAAAAGGATCATTCATGATTTTAAAAGCAAGAGCCGAAAAGGGTTCTGTATCAGAACTTTTTCTAGTAATTGCTTCGTCCTCTTTTTGGTATTTAATCCCTTTGATTGCAGGAACATCTAAAGGTGATGGCAAAAAATCAACAACTGCATCCAACATTGGTTGAACTCCCTTGTTTTTGAAGGCACTTCCACAAAGCACAGGAACGAATTTGCTACCAATTGTACCTTTTCTTATTAATGATTTAATTTGTTCTTCAGTTGGGGAAGTACCATCGAGATATTTTTCCATAATCTCATCGTCTAACTCAACAACTGTTTCTACTAACTTCTCTCTATACTTATTAGCTTCATCTTTCATATCGTCTGGTATTTCTTCATCGGCGAACTTAGCACCCAGTGTTTCTTCCTGCCAAATAACTGCTTTCATTCTAACAAGATCAATTAAACCTTTAAAATTTGATTCAGAGCCTAAAGGTAACTGAATTACTAAAGGTTTAGCACCAAGTCTATCTACAATCATATCTACACACCTGTAGAAGTTTGCGCCTATTCTATCCATTTTGTTTACAAAACACATTCTAGGCACTCCGTATTTGTCTGCCTGTCTCCAAACGGTTTCTGACTGAGGCTCAACACCAGCTACAGAATCAAATACACAAACACTCCCATCAAGTACTCTTAATGATCTTTCAACCTCAATTGTAAAGTCTACATGTCCAGGTGTGTCGATAATATTAATTCTTTTATCATTCCAAAAACAAGTTGTTGCAGCCGAAGTTATTGTTATGCCTCTTTCTTGTTCTTGCTCCATCCAATCCATTGTAGCTGCACCATCATGAACTTCTCCTATTTTGTGAGATACACCAGTGTAGTACAAGATTCTTTCAGTTGTGGTTGTTTTACCCGCATCTATGTGGGCCATAATTCCAATATTTCTGTAGTTATCTAAGTTTGTCTTTCTTGTCATTTTATCACCATCTGTAATGGGCAAAGGCTCTGTTTGCTTCTGCCATTTTATGTGTATCTTCTCGTTTTTTTATAGATGTGCCTTTGTTTTCGTGAGCATCTGCCAACTCTTGCGCAAGTCTATCGACCATAGATTTTTCATTACGCTTTCTAGATGCATCAACAATCCAGCGAATAGCTAAAGCTTGAGCTCTTTCGTTTCTTACTTCTACAGGAACTTGATAAGTTGCACCTCCCACTCTTCTTGATCTAACTTCAATTCCTGGCTTAACATTGTTTAATGCAGTTTTAAACAGATCTATGGGTTTTGAAATTTTAAGTTTTTTAGAGGCTATATCAAGTGCGTCATAAACTATCTTTTCAGATTTAGATTTTTTTCCGTCGTACATTACGATGTTAATAAACTTGGATAGAACTTTATCATTAAATTTGGTATCAGGAATTATTTCCCTTTTATCTGCTTTTCTTCTTCTTGACATGATTCTTTACTTTGGTCTTTTCGCTCCATATTTGGATCTTCTTTGTTTTCTATTTTTAACCCCTTCTGTATCGAGGATGCCTCTTAAAACGTGATATCTAACTCCTGGGAGATCCTTGACCCTGCCACCTCTGATTAAAACCACTGAGTGTTCTTGAAGATTATGACCTTCTCCTGGGATATAACTTGTAACTTCAAAACCGTTTGTAAGTTTTACTCTAGCCACTTTTCTAAGAGCTGAATTTGGTTTTTTTGGGGTTGTCGTATACACCCTCGTGCAAACGCCCCTTTTCTGAGGGCACCTTTCGAGCGCTGGAACTTTATTTCTTTTAAGTTGTTTAGATCTAGGTGATCTAATTAACTGGTTAATAGTAGGCATTTTTCCCCTTAATAAATAGTTAGAAATTGTGTTTGACTTAGAGCCACTACCAATTATTCGTTGAAAACTAACACATCTTCAATCACTGTCAACAATAGAAAAAAAAAAAGTATTAAGAAGCTTTTTCCTCGTTCTGCGTAGCCTTACTGAGCAACTCTTTGTCCTTCTGATTTGCTTCAAGTTTTACCTGAGACATAAAAGATCCTGTACCACAAGGAACCAATCTTCCAACTATTACGTTTTCTTTTAGCCCCATCAAACTATCAACTTTTCCAGAGACAGAGGCCTCTGTCAACACTCTTGTTGTTTCTTGAAATGAGGCAGCTGAGACAAAACTGTCTGTTTGTAGTGATGCTTTTGTAATACCTAAAAGAATTTGATATCCTTTTGCTGGGGCTCTATTTTCTTTTTGAGCGTTCATATTTTGTTCTAGGAATTCTTTCCTGCTAACCTGTTCGCCAGCTAAAAGTGTGGTTTCACCGGGGTCTGTTATTTCTATCTTTTGCATCATTTGTCTAACTATTACCTCAATATGTTTGTCATTAATTTTAACACCTTGAAGTCTGTAAACATCTTGTACCTCTTTAGTAAGATATGTTGCTAGAGCCTCGACTCCTTTGACCCTTAAAATATCATGCGGTACAGAGTTCCCATCAACTAAAACATCACCAATCTCAACAACATCGCCTTCTTGAACTGTTAGGTGTTTTGACTTTGAAATAACATATTCTACTGGACTTAAATTTGAATCATTTGGAACTATTGAGATTTTCCTTTTCATTTTGTAGTCCTTACCAAATTCAATTTTTCCAGAGACTTCAGCAATGATTGCGTGATCTTTTGGTTTTCTTGCTTCAAAAAGCTCAGCAACACGTGGCAATCCACCCGTAATATCTTTAGTTTTGCTCGATTCTTTAGGGACCCTTGCAATAACGTCTCCTTGTTTTATGCTTTGGTCATTATTTACACTAATAATAGAATCTACCGTTAGAGGATAGCTAGCAATACTTCCATTTTCTAGAACTAACACTTCTCCATTTGACTTCTTGTCATGAATTTCGAGTCGCGGAACAAGATCCTGATTTTTTGTCTGTTGTTTCCAATCCATGACTATATTACTTGATAAACCTGTTGATTCGTCAATTATCTCTCTTGTAGTGATACCCTCTTCAAGATCCTTAAATTTCATTATTCCGGTAGTCTGTGCGATAATCGGTAAAGTGAAAGGGTCCCATTCTGCAATAATATCATTTGATTTTACATCCTTATCATCTGTAAAATTGATTTTACAACCGAAAGGTAACCTGTGTTTAGCTTTTTCTTTTTTATTTTCGTCTAAAATTATAAGAGAAGCGTTTCTTGACATGTTGATATTATTTCCAGAACTGTCCGTCGCAAATTTTAAATTAAGGTACTTAACTTTTCCTTTAACCTTGGACTCAATATTAGAAACCTCTGTCCCTTTCTGGGCTGCACCCCCAATGTGAAATGTTCTCATTGTCAACTGTGTGCCAGGTTCACCAATAGACTGAGCTGCTATGACTCCAACTGCTTCTCCAACATTAACTGGGGTTCCTCTGGCAAGATCCCTTCCGTAACATTTGGCGCAGACTCCGAATTCAGCTTCGCAAGTCAACACAGACCTAACCTTTATTTCTTCAAATCCAACTTTATCAATTAACGATAGATTTTCTTCTGAGACAATATCACCAGCTTTCGCAATTATTTGTTTGTCTTTATCAATTAAATCTTCAGCCAAAGTTCTTCCTAAAACTCTCTCTGATAAAGGCTCAACTACTTCACCACCTTCCACTAATTCACTCAAAGTAATAAACTTAGACGTAAAACAGTCATCGACAGTTATTATTGAATCTTGCGCAACATCAACCAACCTCCTAGTGAGGTATCCAGAATTGGCAGTTTTAAGAGCTGTATCGGCCAAGCCTTTTCGAGCACCATGACTTGAATTGAAATATTCTAGAACAGTTAATCCCTCTTTAAAGTTCGAAACAATCGGTGTCTCAATTATTTCTCCTGAAGGTTTTGCCATCAGGCCTCTCATTCCTGATAACTGCTTTAATTGGGCTGCTGATCCCCTAGCACCTGAATCAGCCATCATGTAAACAGAGTTAAAATTCTCAACTGTATCTGATTCTTTTGGTACAAGAATTTTCATCATTTCATCAGCTACTGAATCTGAACATTTTGCCCATGCATCAACAACTTTATTATATTTTTCGCCTTTTGTTATTAAACCCTCGGAATATTGTTTTTCATATGATTTCACTTTATTTTCTGTGTCATTTAGTAAATTAGTCTTTTCAGATGGTATAAGTAGATCATCTTTTCCAAAAGATATACCTGCTTTACATGCTTCTCTAAAACCAATTTCCATAAGCTTGTCAGCAAATATAACTGTTTTTTTCTGACCGCAATGTCTATACACTAAATCAATTGCATTACTTATTTCTTTTTTCGTAAGAACTTTATTAATTATTTCAAAACTAACCTTTGGGTGTTTTGGAAGAATTTCACTTATTAACATTCTACCTGGTGTTGTTAAAACTGTTTGAGTGATCGGTTCGAAATTTTCATTCACGGTTTCGAATCTACATTTGATTTTGGAGTGTAATGAAACATTTTTTTGATCGATAGCTATAAGAAGCTCTTCCATCGAAGAAAAAATCATACCTTCACCCAAACCGTTTGGACTCATTAGGCTTAGATAATATAAACCTAAAATCATATCTTGAGACGGCACAATAATAGGCTTTCCATTGGCAGGAGATAAAATATTATTTGTAGACATCATAAGCACACGTGCCTCAAGTTGAGACTCCAATGATAATGGTACGTGCACTGCCATTTGATCACCATCAAAATCTGCGTTGAAAGCAGTACAAACTAGAGGATGAAGTTGAATTGCTTTTCCCTCTATTAAAATTGGTTCAAACGCTTGGATTCCCAATCTGTGCAAAGTTGGAGCTCTATTTAAAAGCACAGGATGTTCTCTAATCACTTCAGCCAAAATATCCCAGACCTCTGGTCTTTCTTTTTCGACCATTTTTTTTGCTGCTTTTACAGTTGTTGCTAAATTATATTTTTCAAGCTTGGAATAAATAAATGGTTTAAACAGTTCAATTGCCATTTTTTTCGGAATGCCACATTGATGAAGTTTAAGTTCAGGTCCAACTACAATTACTGACCTTCCAGAATAATCAACCCGTTTACCTAACAGATTTTGCCTAAACCTACCTTGTTTACCCTTAAGCATATCAGACAAAGATTTGAGGGGTCTTTTGTTTGTCCCAGTAATAACTCTTCCTCTTCTTCCATTATCAAACAGTGCATCACAGGCTTCTTGGAGCATTCTTTTTTCGTTTCTAACAATTATATCAGGCGCTTTTAGGGTCAATAACCTCTGTAATCTGTTGTTTCTATTGATAACTCTTCTGTACAAATCATTGAGGTCAGAGGTTGCAAACCTACCTCCATCTAGAGGAACAAGTGGTCTTAATTCAGGAGGAATAACAGGAATAACATTTAAAATCATCCATTCAGGTTTTAGTTTAGAACCAATAAATGCTTCTATAAGTTTAAGTCTTTTAACTAATTTTTTCTTTTTTGTTTCAGATGAAGTAGAGTTAAGCTCTTCTCTAACTATTTTTTGTTCTTCTTCAAGATTAATCTCTGAAAGTAACTTTTGGATAGCTTCTGCACCTATCATACTTTGGAAACTTTCTCCAAATTCTTCTTTTAATTCTGAATTCTCTTCGTCAGATAAAATCTGAAACTTTTTAAGTGATTTTACCATTCCAGGTTCAGTAACTATAAAACTTTCAAAATAAAGAACTTTTTCTAGATCTTTTAATGCTAGATCCAACAACAATCCAATTCTACTCGGGAGGGATTTCAGAAACCAGATATGAGCAACCGGAGCAGCAAGTGGAATATGTCCCATTCTTTCTCTTCTTACTTTTGTTAAAGTTACCTCCACCCCACATTTTTCACAAATTATACCTTTAAATTTCATTCTTTTATATTTGCCACAGACACATTCATAATCCTTAATTGGACCAAAAATACGAGCACAAAATAATCCACTTCTTTCAGGCTTAAAAGTCCTATAATTTATCGTTTCTGGCTTTTTAATTTCACCGTGTGACCATGATATGATTTCGTCAGGGCTGGCAATTGAGATTCTTAAGTGATCAAAATTTACAAAGCTGGGTTTTTCTATAAGTTTTATTAATTCATTCATTATTACCTCTAGTTCACATTTCTTTCTAATAGTTCAACATTTAGACCTAATGATTTTAATTCCATAATTAAAACATTGAAAGACTCAGGGATTCCTGACTCAATATTATCATCTCCTCTTACAATGGTTTCATATGCCTTAGTTCTTCCAGATACATCATCTGATTTAACAGTTAACATTTCTTGGAGAGTGTAAGATGCCCCATATGCTTCTAGAGCCCAAACCTCCATTTCACCAAACCTTTGGCCTCCAAATTGTGCCTTGCCACCTAAAGGCTGTTGCGTAACAAGACTGTAAGGACCGATTGATCTAGCGTGAATTTTGTCATCCACAAGGTGGTTTAGTTTTAACATGTATATTTGACCGACTGTTATAGGTCTGTCAAAATAGTTTCCAGTTCTCCCATCAATTAATCTTTGCTGACCACTTGTATGACTAGAAGCAATAGTAAAGTAGTTATTAATATCCAGTTCTTTGGCACCGTCAAAGACGGGAGTAGCAAAAGGAACACCAGTCTTAAGTTGCATAGCTCTCTGAATTATTTCACTATCAGGAAGTTTTGATATTTTCTCGTTAAAAATTTTCTCACCATAGACATTTTTAAATAAATTTTTAAGTTTCACAATATTTGATTTATCCTGATCTGCTCTTAAGGCAAGATTATAAAACTTTTTACCTAAATCTACCGAAGCCGCTCCCAAATGAGTTTCTAAGATCTGACCAACATTCATCCTTGAAGGAACCCCAAGAGGATTAAGAACAATGTCTACTGGTGTACCATCTTCCATGTAAGGCATGTCTTCGACCGGAATGATTCTTGATATCACACCTTTATTTCCATGTCTTCCTGCCATTTTATCTCCAGGGGCAAGTTGCCTTTTTACTGCAACAAAAACTTTTACTAGTTTCATTACACCTGGCATAAGTTCATCGCCAGATTGGACTTTATCAACTTTAGATTGAAAAGTTTTATTCAATAGGTTCAGACTTTGATTAAAAGCATCGTTTAATGATTCTATTTTTTTCATTACAGAATCAGATTTAATTGAAATCTTTTTTAATTGTGAAAGTTTAGATTCATCTAAAAGTTCTTTCGTCAATTTAGTATTTTTTGGTTTTTTTTCAAATCCACTTTCGTATTCCTGATTTAGCAGAAGGGATTTTAGATTGTTTTCAAAACTTGACTCAAGAATAAATCTTTCATCCTCCATATCTATATGAAGTTGTTCTATTTGAGTTCGTTCATTAGATAAAGATCTTTCATCTTTATCTATTCCTCTTCTTGAAAACACTCTCACTTCAACTATTGTTCCAGATACCCCAGGAGGAAGTCTGAGAGAGGTGTCTTTAACGTCTGCTGCTTTTTCTCCAAAAATTGCTCTAAGAAGTTTTTCTTCAGGTGTCATTGGAGATTCTCCCTTAGGTGTTACTTTCCCAACTAAAATGTCACCTGGATTGACTTTTGCTCCAATATGAACAATCCCAGCCTCATCAAGATTGGTTAAAGATTCTTCACCAATATTAGGGATATCTCTAGTTATCTCTTCTTGCCCAAGCTTTGTGTCTCTGGCAAGAACTTCAAATTCTTGAATATGAATTGAAGTGAAAACGTCATCTACAACCAGCTTTTCTGAGATCAGAATCGAGTCTTCATAGTTATAGCCATTCCAAGGCATAAATGCGACAGTGACATTTTTTCCTAATGCAAGTTCACCGGTTTTTGATGCAGGCCCATCTGCAATAATATCCCCTTCCTCAACAAAATCTCCTTCTTTTACTAGCGGAGTCTGGTTGATACATGTATCCTGATTGGATCTTTGGAACTTGCTCAATCTGTAAATATCAACTCCAGTATCTTGATCGCTTTTTTGGGACGCACTTATAACAATTCTGGACGAATCGACTTGATTTACAAAACCAGATCTTTTTGCAACGACAACAACTCCTGAATCTCTTGCAACAACAGATTCCATTCCCGTTCCGACAAAAGGTGATTCACTTTTAAGAAGCGGTACAGCTTGTCGCATCATATTTGAACCCATTAAAGCTCTATTTGCATCATCATTTTCAAGAAATGGTATCAAAGCCGCAGCAACGGAAACCAACTGTTTTGGAGAGACATCAATGAAATCTACATCCTTTGGATCTAACATTAAAAAATCCCCACTTTTTCTACAAGAGATAAAAGTTCGCTCAAAAGATCCATTGTTTTTTAATGGTTCATTAGCTTGTGCAATTGCATATTTTTCTTCTTCCATTGCTGAAAGATAAACAATTTCCGATGTGACTTTAGAATTCACTACTTTTCTGTAGGGTGTTTCTATAAAACCGTATGTGTTGACTTTAGAATAGGTAGCTAATGAGTTGATTAATCCAATATTTGGTCCCTCAGGAGTTTCAATAGGGCATATTCTTCCATAATGAGACGGATGAACATCTCTTACTTCAAATCCTGCTCTTTCCCTAGAAAGACCCCCAGGCCCAAGAGCAGAAAGTCTTCTTTTGTGTGTGATTTCAGACAATGGATTTGTTTGATCCATGAATTGAGAAAGCTGACTTTGACCAAAAAATTCTCTTATAGCTGCAGAAGCAGGTTTAGGATTAACAAGGTCGTTCGGCATAACAGTCTCAATATCAGGAGCATTAGTCATTCTTTCTTTTATTGCTCTCTCCATTCTGATAACACCTAATGTATATTGATTTTCTAACAACTCACCTACTGATCTTACTCTTCTATTTCCTAGATGATCAATATCATCGATGTGTCCGTTTCCATCTTTGAGTCCAGCTAGATAACTCACAATTTTGATAATATCATTGTTTTGTAGGACTCTTAAGTTCAAATCTGTGTCAAGATTGAGTCTTGTATTAATCTTAAGCCTTCCGACCGGTGAGAGATCGTAGCGCTCTCTGTCAAAAAAAAGATTTCTAAAGAGTTTGTCCGCTGACTCGACAGTTGGAGGTTCACCAGGTCTTAATATTTTGTAAATTTCAGTAATAGCGTCGTTTCTATTTTTGTTTTTATCAGCAAAAAAAGTATCTCTGATGTATGAGCCTTGTAGATTAGAATTAATGTGTAAGATATCGAATTCATCAATATTTTTTTCATCTAAATATTTTAATGTATTTTCAGTAATTTGATCACCGGCTTCGAAATGTATTATCCCGTTATTGGTATCGAAAATGTCACTTGCTAAAAACTTTTCTTGTATTGTAGAATTGTCTAAAAATAAATTTTTGACTGACTTCTCTGATAAATTTTTTTGAATACCAATATTAAATTTTTCTCCAGCTTTCGCATAAACTTTACCTGTTTCCGAATCGATTAAATCAAAATCAAGCTTCATGCCAACAAAATCGTCTTTATTGTATTTAATCTCCCAACCTTTATTCTTTCTTTTTAGGGTAGATGTTTTATAGAAAAATTTAAATAAGTCCTCATGTGTCATACCGTTAATTTTGTTGTAGTCTATTTCTTTTCCTTCTTTTCTACAACTTTCTCTATATTCTGACGACTTTTGATCGTCTAAGGCTAAAAGCAATGATGAAGCTAGAAGCTTCCTTCTTTTATCAATTCTAACATAGATTAAGTCTTTGGGATCAAACTCAAAATCAATCCATGAACCACTGTAAGGAATTAATCTTGAAGCGAAAAGAAACTTTCCGGTTGAATGGCTTTTACCTTTATCATGATCGAAGAAAACTCCAGGAGATCTATGCATCTGAGAAACAACTACTCTAGTTGTTCCATTGAAAACAAAAGTACCTTTTGATGTCATTAAAGGCATATCTCCAAGATATACGTCTTGCTCTTTAATATCTTTAACAGATGAAATTCCGGTTTCTTCATCAATCTCCCTAATAATTAGGTTTAAAGTAACTTTTAGAAGAGAACCGTAAGTTCCACCTCTTTGAATACACTCTTCGACGTCATACTTTGGATCTTCAAGTTCATATTTTACAAAACGCAACTCAGCAACACCTGAAAAATCTGTTATTGGAAAAACCTTATTAAATACAGCCTGTAAACCGATATCTTCTCTTTCATCGGACTTGACATCTTTTTGCAAGAAAAGATCGTATGAATTTTTCTGAATCTCCAAGAGATTCGGCATATTAACTAAGTCTGGAATTTTTCCAAAACTTTTTCTGATATTATGATTGTCAGTAAATGATTTCTTCATATGATGCTACTTAAGTTCTACAGTTGCACCAGCTTCCTCAAGCTGTTTTTTGAACTTTTCAGCATCTTCCTTATTAACACCATCTTTGAGCTTACTTGGAGCCCCTTCAACTAAATCTTTGGCCTCTTTCAATCCCAGTCCGGTGATTGTCCTTACTTCTTTAATAACATTGATTTTTTTATCTCCAGACGCGGCTAAATGAATTTCGAACTCAGTCTTTTCTTCACTCGCGGCTGCTTCAGAAGGTGCCCCACCAGCTGCGGCTGCAACAGCAACTGGTGCTGCGGCAGAAACCCCCCATTTTTCTTCTAAAATTTTTGTTAATTCTGAAGCCTCAAGAACAGTTAGTGTAGATAAGTCCTCAGCAATTTTTTGTACATCAGCCATAGTTTTTCTCCTTAGTTTTAATTATCAGCTTTATATTTTTCATTTATAACTCTTACAATATTAGATTGATTCTTTTGAAGTATGGAAACAATACTTGTTTGCGTAGAAACAAGTAAACCCAATATCTTCGCTCTTATTTCCTCTAAAGAAGGAAGTGAAGCGAGATTTTTTATTTCATCGATACTAAGTTCTTTGTCCCCCATGACTCCACCTAAAATTTTAAAGTTTTCGTTTTCTTTAGCAAACTTAACTAGAATTTTAGATGTTGAAACTGGATCATTTGAGTAAGCAACAGAGGTAGGACCTACAAATAACTTTTCAGCAATTTTGAAGTTAGTGTCTTTTATTGCTCTTTTAACAAGTGTATTCTTTGCTACCCTAAAATAAGAATCAGAATTACTTTTAATTTCTTTGCGTAAGCTTGAAATTTCTAAAACATTCAACCCTTTATAATCAGCTACTAATAAAAAATCGGAATCTTTTAAAGCTTTATTAAATTCTGTTACAAATTCTTGTTTTTCAGATCTTTGCATTTAATATTTAACCTCCAAAAAACTGCCTGAGTGAAAATATTTATAAAAATCTATCCAGGAATTTAATGCAAAATGCAACCTGAAGTCTCCGACAGAATCAAATTTTTAATATTACATAACACTTGTTGGATCAACTTGCAACCCCGGACCCATTGTTGAGTTGATAAAAAATTTTTTTATGAAAATTCCTTTAGAAGTTTCAGGTTTTTTCTTTTTGATTTCCTGTAAAAGAAATTCAATATTCCTCTTAAGTTCATCTGCTGAGAAACTAATTTTTCCAACAGAAGCATGAATAATTCCTGCTTTATCTGTTTTATATTCAACTTGCCCAAGTTTAACGTTTTTAATTGCATTAGCTATGTCATTAGTAACAGTTCCAAGTTTTGGGTTTGGCATCAAGCCTTTTGGACCTAGGATTTGCCCTAGAGAACTTACCTTGACCATCATCTTTGGCGTTGAAATACATTTATCAAAATTCAGTTCTCCTTTTTTTATCGTGTCAATCAAATCATCACCACCCACAATTTCAGCTCCAGCTTTTTTTGCTTTTTCAATATCATCTCCATCAGCAAATACTGCAATCTTGATGTTTTTTTTTGGCATTTTTGGAAGACTAGTTACACCTCTTATTTGTTGATCAGATTTTTTAGCATCAATACCGAGAATTATTGATATATCCAATGATTCGTCAAATTTCTTGGATGCAAACTTTTTAGAAATGTCTACCGCTTCTTCCAGCTTGTGAATCGTTTTTTCTTTAATTTCTTCTTTAATAAGTTTTTGCTTTTTTGAATTTTTCATTATTCTACTTTTATTCCCATGGATCTTGCTGTCCCAGCTACCATTTTTTTAGCAGATTCTATATTATCTGTATTTAGATCATTCATTTTATCTTGTGCAATTTGTTTTATATCGTTTTCTGAGATAGATGCAATAACTTCTTTACCAGGAGTTTTTGAAGCTTTTTTCAATTTGAGTGCTTTTTTAATAAAAAACGAAACTGGAGGTGATTTTGTTTCAAATGTGAAACTTTTATCTTGAAAAACAGTTATAATTACTGGTATTGGCATACCTTGCTCCAACTTTTGGGTAGAGGCATTAAAGGCTTTACAAAATTCCATTATATTTACTCCTTTTTGTCCAAGTGCCGGTCCTACAGGTGGAGATGGATTGGCCTGACCAGCTGGGATCTGAAGTTTAATGTATCCGTCTATTTTTTTTGCCATAATTGTTTTTCCTTTTAATTAAACCTTTTCAACTTGTGAATAATCTAAATTCACTGGTGTAGACCTTCCAAATATTGAAACACTTACTTTTAACCTGGCTTTCTCTTCGTCTACCTCTTCTACCATCCCATTAAAGGAAGAAAAAGGGCCATCAGAAACTCTCACTTGTTCACCAATTTCAAAACTCACAGACGGCTTTGGTTTTTCCAATCCATCTTTCATTTGATCTAGAATTGAGTCAATTTCATTTTGCGAAACTGGAATAGGCTCGCCTTTTTTTCCTCCCAAAAATCCATATACTTTAGGAAGCGTTTTTACAATGTGCCATATTTCATCATCCATAATCATTTGTATCAACATATAGCCAGGGAAAAACTTTCTCTCTGAGCTAACTTTTTTTCCTTTTTTCATTTCTATAACCTCTTCTGAAGGTATAAGAATCTTAGAAATATTATCTTTAAGACCTTTTTTTTCAGCTTGGGCTAAAAGTTCTTTTTCAATTTTTTTTTCGTTGCCAGAGTAAACCTGAAGTATGTACCAATTTAACATAAAACCTAGAATAAAATAAATTCGACACCAAAAGAAATAATTTTATCGACTAACAAAAAAAAGATCGAAGAAATTAAAACAAAAATAAAAACCATTATAGTTGTTGTTATAACTTCAGGCTTTGTAGGCCATGTAATTTTCAAAGCTTCTTGTTTAACTTCTTTATAAAATGTAAGAATTTTTTGCATCATATTTTGTAGATTATTTTTTTGGTATTGTTAACATAATCTAAAATAAAATCAAACAGCAAATAAATTTCAATGAGCATACTGAACAAAAATGTTTTTATTTTAACAGGGGCAGGAATATCAAAGGAAAGTGGGATAAACACTTTTAGAGAAGAAGACGGTTTGTGGGACAATTACAAAATTGAAGATGTTTGCACACCAAATGCTTTTAAAAGAAACCCCGATTTAGTAAATAATTTCTACAACGAGAGAAAATCTCAATTAGAAAGCCCACAAATAAAACCTAATGAAGCCCATCTTTCGCTTGTAGAATTCGAAAGAAACTGCTCGGGAGAGTTTTTAATTGTAACTCAAAATATTGATAATCTCCACGAAAGAGCTGGATCAAAAAAAATTCTTCATATGCATGGTTCACTCGAAAGTGCTTATTGCATGTATTGTAATCAAAAAGTGATTTTAAACTTCAATTTATCAACCAGTTATCAATGTAAAAACTGTTTAAATAAAGGAATGGTAAGAGTTGATGTTGTATGGTTTGGCGAACAACCAAAATATTTAGAAGAGATATATAACTTTTTAGAGAAAACAGAAGTCTTTATTTCTATTGGGACTTCAAACAATGTCTACCCTGCTGCGGGTTTTATTGATTTTTTGAATCAACTTAATAAAAAAAAATTAATGTATGAGTTCAACCTTGAGAAAACAATCAAAACAGCACAGTTTGATCAAACATACTTTGGACCTGCAACCAAAACAATACCAATGTTTGTAAAAAATTTAATAAAAGATTTGTAAATGGCAGGGGCGGAGAGATTCGAACTCACGACCTACGGTTTTGGAGACCGTCGCTCTACCAACTGAGCTACACCCCTAAATTCGTTGGAGCGGGTGAAGGGAATCGAACCCTCGTAACCAGCTTGGAAGGCTGGGGCTTTACCACTAAGCTACACCCGCAACAAAAAAATAAAAAAATCTCCAACATAATGTGATAAACTTATAATAAATACAACCATTAATGACATTTACGATATTACACAATAAAAATTGTTCTAAATCTAGGGCTTGCATTCAAATTTTGGAAAGTGAGAATGTTGATTTCAACATTAGAGATTACATAAAAAACCCTTTATCTTTTGATGAAGTAAAACATTTGATCCAAAATTTATTGGGAAATAAATTTGATATTTTAAGAAAGAAGACTGAAAAAAATATTGATGAAAAAGATTTAATCAAATATATATTTGAAAATCAAAAAGATCTACAAAGACCCATTTTTTTTGATGGTAAAAATTATATTGTATGCAGACCACCAGATAAGGTACTAGAATATATCTAGGAAAGTGGTGGAGGGAGTAGGATTTGAACCTACGTAGGCTTACGCCGTCAGATTTACAGTCTGATGTATTTGACCACTCTACCATCCCTCCATAAGATGCATGTATACTTTTAAAGCCTATGAATTGTAAAGAAAAAAAATTTAAATTTAGTATGCATTAATGGACAATCAAATAGACATAATAATGGGACAACATGCAGCACTTGCTGCAATTGAAAACTTAACAAGGGTTATAATTTCCTTAAAGTGTACAAAAGAGTTTTTTGAAAAAAATAAAATTGCAATTGAAAATAGAGGAATAAGTAAACTTTATATCGTTTCAAGAAAAGAAATAGATTCTGAAATTAAAAATAATGTTCACCAAGGTATTTTATTGAAATGTAAAAGTTTAAAACAAATTAGTTTGGAGGAAATTAATAAAAATGAAAAAAACATTGTAATACTGGATTCTTTAAATGATTCACAAAATGTTGGATCTATTTTAAGAACATCTTATTTATTCGGAATAAAAACAATAATTTCAAATAAAGATAACTCTTTCAAAATTAATCCTTTTTTAATTAAATCAGCAAGCGGCGCATTTGAAAAAATAAACTTTATTGAAGTAATAAACTTAAACAGAACAGTTGAAAAATTGAAAAAAATGGGTTATTGGATTGTGGGATTTGATATGAACGCTAAAAGTAATATTTCTGAGGTTCCAAAAGATCTAAAAAAAGTTTTAATATTTGGTTCAGAGGGCAAGGGAATAAGACCACTAATTTTAAAGAACTGTGATTTCAAAACTAAAATAAGCTTAAAAGTAGAGGACAGAAAAATCGATAGTTTGAATGTTTCAAATTGCGTTTCAATAGCACTGTACGAATGTCTTAGAAAATGAAAGAGCTTCCAAAATTTTATAATTCACTCGAAGAAACAAAAAAAGAGATTTTTTCTCTTTTATTCCAAGGCGTAAAAAAAAGAAAATCTAATTTTCATAATCTTGTTCTTAATACTGTAGATTTACATAACAAACCTGATGCAAGAACAGTGGTATTAAGAAGTTTCTCACAGGAAAATTTAACTATTGGCATTCATACTGATAATAGATCTGAAAAAGTTGAACATTTAAAAAATAATAACTTTACATGTTTAGTTTTTTATGATGATCAAAAAAAAATTCAACTAAGAATTCGAGGTACAACGAATTTAGAAAATTCTAAAAAAGAATCGTGGGACAAACTTTCGAATTGGTCTAAAAGATGTTATCTAACATCCAACCCTCCTGGACAAGTTTCTAATAATCCAACTTCTGGTTTTCCAAATAAATTTGAATCAGAAGCACCTTCCTCTGAAGCAGCTAATAAAGGTTTCGAAAATTTTACAGTTATAAGAATTTTTATAGATGAAATAGAGTGGTTATTTTTAGCAAGTCAAGGGCATCGGAGAGCTTTATTTAAAATAAAAAGGGATAAATCTAATCTCAGCATAGAATCAAAATGGCTAGTTCCTTAAAATTTGAGTTATTTTTTATTTATTTTTTTTTACCATTATTTATTCTAATTTTTCAGTCTAAAATATTAATTTTCACTTTATTGTATCTCGTCTTTATCTATACATTGCTAAAGCTAAGAAAAGATAAACGTTTTAAATCAAAAGCATTAACTAAAAAAATAAATTGGAGAATCTCTTTTATTTTTTTTGTTGCATTTCTTATTTTTGGTTATTTATATGTTTTATTATATGATCCAACTCTTCTTTTTAATTTTCCAAAAAATAATTTTCGCTTGTGGGTTATAGTAATGTTCATTTATCCATTTTTTTCAGTTATTCCACAAGAAATAGTCTACAGAGTTTACTTTTATCAAAGATATAAGAAACTTTTTAGTGGTAATTTATTATTACTCACACTTTTAAATTTATTTTTTTTTTCTTTTGCTCACATCGTTTTTAATAATCCTCATGCGATTTTAATAACAGTAATTGCTTCACCAATTTTTTCTTACTTGTACATAAAAGAATCCTTTCTCACATGTGTTTTAGTGCATTCACTCGGAGGACAAATAATTTTTACATTAGGTTTAGGAAGATACTTTTACTAGGGGTAGTAAGCACCTGTTCCTTTTAAACCACAATATCCGTTTGGGTTTTTATGTAAATACTTTTGATGATAGTCTTCAGCTAAATAAAATTTATCAAGAATTACTATTTCGGTTTTAATTGATCCATATGACAGTTTATCTAGTTCAATCTGAAATTTCTTTTTTGAATCCTGTAAAAGTTCAATTTCTTTACTATTTTTTGATAAAATAATTGATCTATATTGACTACCGATATCATTTCCTTGTCTATTTAATTGAGTAGGATCGTGAGACTCCCAAAAAATTTTTAATAACTGTTTTAAACTAACTATTTGTTGATCATAAATGACTTTTACAACTTCGGCATGACCTGTATCGCCATTGCAAACAGTTTCATAATTTGGATCTTTGGTATGACCCCCAGCGTATCCGACAGCCGTTGTGTACAAACCATCTAACTTCCAAAATTTTCTTTCAGCTCCCCAAAAACAACCCATACCAAAAAATATTTGAGACAAATTGCTAGGTTCATCTGTTGTAAGGTCTTTATCGAATATACTCATTACTGCTCGTGTTTTACAATTAAATTGACTTTGATTATAATAGAAATAATATGATAAATATACTTAGTGCCTGCAAGGGTTAAAAGGGAAACTAGTTAAAGTCTAGTACAGCCCCCGCTACTGTAAATTGTGTGTTTTGTCAATGTGCCACTGATAAAATTGGGAAGGCGATAAAACCAAAAGCAATGAGTCAGGAAACCTGCTAAGTTAGCGTCATTCAATCAGACTGCGGGTAGGTCTTCTGATGTGGAAAATCCATCGTGGTGACGTGTCAACCATGGTGGGACTCAATTATCTCACTTATTTTAATTATTTTCAGATATAAATCTGAGAAAGGAAAAATATGTGGAAACCTCTTTCTTTAACTTTTGTAATACTAATTGCCAGTCTTAATCAAGAAATTAAAGCGCAAACGACAAAAGATGAAATCATTGTGAAATCTAGTAAGCTTCAAGTTGACGGAATCTATGGTGCTGAGACATATACAATAAATAAAGATGACATTCAAAATTCAACAAGTGAATCGATTGTTGATTTGATAACACAATACCCAGGTGTAAAAAAACAATTTGATATTTATGGAACAGGGTTTGGTATAGGCTCTAGGATTGATATCAGAGGTTTTGCTGATACAGCAAGAGACAATACAGCGATTTTAATAAATGGCCAAAAACTTACTCTCGGTGATATGAGTTTAGTTGATCTATCAATTATTCCAATGGACAGTATCCAAAGAATAGAAATAACAAAAGGAAATAATTCCGTTCTTTATGGAAATAATTCGTCGGCAGGTACGATAAATATTATTACGGATACACTTCCAGGGCAAAAAGACTCTTTGTTTGCCAAATTCACAGCAGGATCATTTGGTAAATACGAGGGTGCATTATCAGGTACAAAAACAGCAGGAATATATTCAATTACTGGAAATACAAATTTTATTTCTTCTGATGGCTTTAGAAGAAATAATGCTCTTAGTCAGAGAAACGGCAGCATTGAATTTAAAGGAGTAACTGAAAACCTCTCCTATCATTTTAATGTGTTAGCACATAATCAATTTCTTGAATTGCCTGGAACAAGGAGTGTAGTTTCACTTAGGAGTGATCCAAGAGGTACTGGCACACCCACTCAATTCAACCAAAGAAATGGGTATAAAACCTTCTATGGGCTTAACTACTCTCCAATTAATGATCATGAAGTGGTTATCGACGGAAGCTATAGTTTTGATAAAAGCCAAGCTAATATGGGAGAGTTTTCAGATACAGAAATATATAATTATCAGATTTCTCCAAGATATCTTTTTAAGTACAAGATCAATCAAATTGACATAGACAATATTATTGGACTAGATTTAATTTATGCTAACTATTATTCCGACAGAATGCAGTCTGACGGAGCATATTATTATACAAATTTTAAAATGACTGACAAAACTGCAGCTCTCTATTTTAATTCAAATGTAAAGTTAAACTCAGAAAACAAATTTTCTGTTGGAGCTAGATATCATGGAAATTGGCTTAGAGCATCTAACAGTGTAACGCCAGGGTCATACTACGGGGGAACTTATACAGACAAATCTCCAGAAAGTTTTTCAAACCCACAATTTGCATATCATCTTGGTTACGAATATAAACTCAACAATTACAACATTATTTCTTCAAAAATTGGTAGAAGTTTTAGATATCCTAATTTAGACGAAAGAATTGGTCTAGGT
The DNA here is from genome assembly GCA_902617375.1 of uncultured Alphaproteobacteria bacterium. GTDB lineage: Bacteria > Pseudomonadota > Alphaproteobacteria > Methylaequorales > Methylaequoraceae > Methylaequor > Methylaequor ceniphilum. The sequence continues at coordinate 148,696 of CACMWI010000003.1, forward strand.
AGTGGATTTACCAACAGTACAACTTTTAAACTTGGACCACAGAAATCTCATGATTTTGAGTTCGGTCATAAACTTAGTTTTGATAGTTTTAATATCACAACAACTTTTTACTATATGAGATTACGTTCTGAAATTTCTACAACTGACAATTCTTTTTATAACAGAAATTTAGCGCCAACCGAGAGATATGGTATCGAGAATAACTTTAAATATTCTTTCATGAAAAATCTTAATATAGAAAATGCATTTACTCTTACACAAGCAAAATTTAGGGGTGGAGACAGAAACGAGAATGATCTTCCAGGAGTTCCAGCTTTTGTAGATTCTTTACAAATTAATTATTCACCATTGGAAAATCTTTCTACGTATTTTAATTTTTACTATCAGTCAAGCTCCAGACCTCTTAATGATTTCAGAAACTATCAAATTGTACAAAAAGGTTATCATACTTTGAATATAGGGTTTGTAGGAAGCTTTAAAGGTTATAAAGCTTCTTTGGCACTAAATAACTTGCAAGATAAAATATATTATAACTACGCTGTCGGTTCAGGTTCAGGTGTTTATCACACAGTAAGTTACTACCCACTTCCAGGATTTAATACTTTATTTAAAATTTCTAAGGAATTTTAAAATGAATATTAATTTTATGAAAAGTTTGATTATTTCATTTGGGTTTCATGCATTTGCAATTTCACTTTTCTTTATTGACGGAAAGAAATTCAAGAAAAGTGAAACCTCCATGACCGAGATTATTATTTTATCGGCGACCGAAAACAATAATATTAAAAAGAAAAAAACAGACACACATGAAATCATAAAAAAAGGAGATCTAAGAGATGAAACCACTGAAAATAAGAATTTAACATCTTCGGTAGAAAATAATGAAAATGTATTTTATAAAGTTTCAAACGCTAGTTTAACTTCAAATAATAATAAAAAAAAAAAAACTGATAATTCTTTTTTAGAAAATAGATCTTTCAAAAATCCTGATAACACTAAAAACCCATCAAATTATGAAATCTCAAAATTTTCAGAAAATCAGAACACCAAAAGCACTTTTGCATCAAGTGCTACTTATAAAATTGGTTCTGCTAAAAATCCGCATCCGACTTATCCTCTAATTGCCAGAAAAAAAGGATGGGAGGGCAGAGTATTAATTCAGGCTGAAATTGACAGAGTCGGAAATGTTTCAGAAGTAAAAGTATTAGAGTCAAGTGGTTATAAAGTGCTTGATAATGCTAGCCTAGAAACGCTAAAAGAATGGAAATTTACACCTGCCAAAATCGGAAATAAATTTGTTGACGATACGGTAAATATTCCAGTCAAATTTCTTCTAACAAATTAGCTTTATAAAGTGTTACAAAGATGGCGTCCCCTACGGGATTCGAACCCGTGTTGCCGCCGTGAAAGGGCGGTGTCCTGAACCACTAGACGAAGGGGACAAATAATACTTGCAATTAAAATATATGAATATATATATAAACCTTTTAATTTATAAGTAAATTGATTTGTTATGAGAAATTTAGCTTTTTTAATTTTAATTATCGTGTTCCTCCCTCTTTCACCTTCAATTGGGAAAGAATCACCTAATCAGCTATGTAATATTAGAGGTTACGAGATAATTTTCCCTTATGAAAAAGCAATTAATGAAATTAAAAATAAATTTCAAAATGCTCCAAGCATTAAAGAATTTGAATTAGAACAATTTAAAAAGCATTTTGAGCAAAATTTTCATGGCATTCCACTTTATAAAGAAGCTGGATGTTCAAATGCTAGATTATCGGAATATTTAAATTGTCTTATATCAACTGATGATTCAGACTGCAAAATCTATTACACTCAAATGAGAATTGTAGATTAGACAATTAAATCTTCAACATTTAGTTCTACATTTTCTTGTCCATCCCAACTATTAAGAGTTACCGAAACCAAAGCACTTCTTATAGGAGCTGAGCTTTTAATAACATCACCTAATTTAGTTCCTAACGAACCAAATGAAATAGCCTTAATACGAGTAGAATAAGAATCTTCAAAATAAAAAGAAAGATGTTTTTCACCTACAACCCTTGGATATCTAATTACAACATCATTTATAATAAATTTAGGCTTTGGATTACCTATACCGAAAGGAGAAAAATTATTAATTTTATGAAACAACTGATTATCAATAGTTGAGATTTTTAGTTCAGAATCATAGTTTTTTTTTAAATTCTCAATATTTGCAACAAACTTATTCTTTAAAAAGTTTTTAAAATCTTTTATTTTTGAGTTCTCTATTTTAAAACCACCAGCCATTTTATGTCCTCCCCCAGATGTAAGTACTCCATCATTTACTGAATCAAGAATGAACTTACCAATATCAAAACTCCTTACTGATCTACATGAAGCAGAACATAATTCATTATCCTCTGAAATTACTATTGATGGTCTCATAAACTTGTTGGTTAACTTTGATGCAACTATTCCGAGTACTCCTGGGTGCCAATTTTTATTGTGTACACAAATTATATTTTGATCTTCTGAAATAACTTGACTAATTGCTTCTCTTTCAACTTTATGCTCTATACTTTTTCTGAGATTATTAAAATCACATAGTTTTTTTGACAGAATACTTGATATATTTTCCTCACGAGTTGTTAAAAGTTTTACTCCTATCCTTGAATCACCTACTCTGCCACCTGCGTTTATTCTCGGCCCAATGACAAAACCTAAATGATATTCGTGTAAATATTGATTTATCGAAGATTCTTGTATCAAAGCATTAAGTCCGATATTTTTTGTCTGGTTAATTACTTTGATACCCTGTTTTACAAAGGCTCTATTTACTTGATCTAATTTTACAAGATCACAAATGGTTGCTAGTGCAACAAGGTCTAAATATTGGATTAAATTTGGTAATTTTAATTTAAAGAGGTTATTTTTTTTTAATTCTCTACTTAGAGAAATCAACAAAAAAAAAGTAACACCAGTTGCACAAAGATTATCTAGGTTTGAAATATCTTTATTTTTTTTCGGGTTAATTATGGCAAATGCATTTGGTAATAATTTTGATTGTTGATGGTGGTCAACAACAATCACATCAATTTTTTTACTAATATGTTCAATTGGTTTAAATGAAGTAGTACCGCAATCAAGAGTTAAAATAAGAACGCAGCCTTTTTCTTTTAGTGTTTCAAATGCCTCAATATTAGGTCCATACCCTTCTTTAATTCTATCAGGAATATAAAACTCATACTCAACTCCAATTTCGGAAAAATAATTACAAATTAGAGAAGTTGCGCTTGATCCGTCAACGTCATAATCTCCAAGAACTCCAATTTTTTGTTTTTTTAAAATGCAATCAACTATTTTTTTTGTAGCTTTTTCCATGTCATCCAAAACAAATGGATCAGGGAGCGTTGTTTTAATCTTTGTATCCATAAAATTTTGGAAATTTTGTGAGTTTATGCCCCTCGAAACTGCTAGTTTTGCGATGCAAGTCTCTAACCCTAATTCATTCTTTAAGATGACGACTTCATTTTTATCTAATTGTCTCTCATTCCATAAAAAACCATTTACTGAGTAATTATTTTTTTCGGTATTGTTTTTTTTTTTTCCTTCAATTAGATTAACGTTAGTTTTCATATAAAAAACTTATCACAGTTTTATGTCTAGTAATAATAATATATTAATCGCACAAGGTGGAGGTCCTACAAACGTAATTAATCAGTCATTGGCAGGTATAATTATCAATTAAAAAAAAAAAAAATCTAAAATTTTTGGGTCTATCAATGGTGTCAATGGAATTATAAATAACAACTTCATAACACTAAATAACATATTATCAAAAGAAATAAAAATGCTCAGAAATACACCAGGTGCAGCTCTGGGTTCAACAAGGGATAAACCTGATCAAAAATATTGCGAGGAGATTTATAATGTTTTAAAAAAAAAAAGAATTAATAAATTTTATTACATTGGTGGCAATGACTCATCAGACAGCCTTCGTATCATTTCCCAATTCTCTAAAAAAAAAGGCTACAATCTTCAATGTATTCATGTTCCCAAAACAATTGACAATGATTTAGTATATAATGATCATACCCCCGGGTTTGGATCAGCTGCTAAATATGTTGCACAACTATTTTCTGGAATAAATTTTGATGTAAGATCTCTTCCGGGTGTATACATAGGTGTTGTAATGGGAAGGCATGCTGGCTTTCTAACAGCATCTTCTTCACTTTTAAGAAGTAAAGGCTTTGATGGTCCTCATCTGATATTCATCCCAGAATTCTCATTTAGTATAAAAGAATTTATCAACAATATAAATTCAGTTTTTAACAAATATGGACGCTGTGTTGTTGCTGTTTCAGAAGGCATAAAAGATAAAAATAATATTCTATATACAAAAAGAATACAATCCTCAAATGAATATGACGATCATGGAAATATTCAGTTATCTGGTTCAGGAATGTTAGGCGACTTTTTAGCGAATGAGGTAAAAAATAAATTAAAAATATCTAGAGTAAGGGCTGATACACTTGGATATTCTCAAAGATGCTTTCTTGGATCAGCATCAGAAATTGACCAAGAAGAGGCATTTGAGATAGGTTTAAAAGCTGTTTCTTTTTCAAATATGCATGGGGATTCTTTTTCAATAGGAATAGAAGAAAGAAAGAATTTTTCTCAAAAATATAAAGTAAAATTTATTGTCAATAAATTAACTAACATTGCAGGTAAAACAAAAATAATGCCTACAAAATTTTATAATTTAAAAAAATTTGACGTAACAAACAATTTCATAAACTATTGTAAGCCTTTGATTGGTAAAAAATTCCCTCAAACTACGTCAATTATTTAAAATTTTCAATCCTAAAATAGACTGTTTTTTTTCTAATAAAATTAAGTCTATTTATCTTTTTTAAAGCTTTCATCATATTATTCTCATAACAATTATGAGTTGTAATTACAATTGTTGCATCTTTTGAATTGCTGATCTTTGTTTCCTTTTGAAGCATTGATTTCATTGAAATGTTAAATGTTTTGAATTGATTAGCTATACCCGAAATGACGCCGGGTTTATCATATGTCGTGAATCTTAGATAATAACTACCAAATCTTGATTGTAGACTAGTTTCTTGATGAGGAAACGTAGGGCTTTGCTTAAAACGATTTTTTCTTTTTTTTGATAGACTAATGATATCACTCATAACCGATGTTGCAGTTGGGTGCGCACCAGCCCCTTCCCCTACGAAACAACTTTTTTTACAAAAATTTGATTCCACAACTATCCCGTTGTAAACACCATCTATTTTAGCGATAAAAGAGTCTTTTGATAAGAGGCATGGATATACAAAGTTTTTAATATTTTTATTTTTTAATTCTGTTATACCAAGTAATTTAATTTTGTAACCAAGTGAATCCGCTATTTCAAGATCTTGTAGATCAACATTTTCGATGCCTTCGTTATCAATCTTCGAAACATTACTATAACATTCAAAAGCTAGTGAAGAAAGTATAGAAAGTTTATGAGCAGTATCAGTTCCGTCTATATCAAATTTCGGATTTGATTCAGCGTAACCTAATTTTTGAGCTTCACTGAGTATATGTTTAAAATCTTTATTGTATAAAAGCATATTACTTAAAATGTAGTTTGAAGTCCCATTTAGTATACCGTAAATTTTTGTAATTTTATTTGACAATAAGAACTCATCAATAACTTTTATAATAGGGATTCCACCAGCGACTGCGGCTTCATATTTTAGCGAACAATTATTCTTTTCCGCGAGTAAGTGTAATTGATTCCAAAATTTTGATACCAACGCTTTATTTGCTGTTACAACATTTTTCTTCTCTCGTAGTGCATTAAAAACTATGTCTTTAGATACCCCTTTTTCACCGCCAATTAACTCAACTAAAATATCATAATTATGAAATTTTAATAAATTCTTTGCGTCACAAAAAAAAACAGTATTTTTGAAAATTTCCCCATTAAATTCTTGTTTTCTTCTACTGGCAATTGCGGTTATTTCAATTTTTGTTTGTTTATTCTTATATTTTAATAATAAATCTATAAGGCCTTTCCCAACAGTTCCAACGCCTGCTATTGCTATCTTTATTTTTGGATTCAACACTAATTAATAGATTAAAAAGATTTCGGTTCTCTGATTAGCTTTTGTGCCAGCAGGCATATTCTCTTTAAAAAGTGGTTTTGTATCTGATACTGCCTCAGTAAAAATGTTGGTGCTTGGAAAGTTATATTTCTTAATAAAAATATCGGCTACTGATTGTGCTCTTTTATCAGAAATACTAAAGTTCACTAGCTTATGTTTAGCCAAAGGCATATCCCTTGTTCTTTTACTTGCATGGCCAACTATTTTGATTTTTGCTTCTCTTTCTTTTGCTATTTTTGCTACTCTTTTAATTTTGCTCAAACCAGAACCATCAACTTGACTTGAGCCACTGTAGAAGTTTATCGTCGCAACTCTAAACTGTATTTTGTCATTAATACTAAGTTTAGGTAGTGGACTTTCAAAACTTTGCAAAGCAGTAACTGCTTCAACTTTCTCATTATTAGCAGTTTCATCAGCAACCGGTTCAACGACCTCTTCAGAAGACTCCTCCTCAAGTCTTTGATCTAGCAGAACACTATCATATTCCTGCGTGGGAGTTGGATCTAACTTTTCTTCAGATAACTCAAGGGCCGGCTCCTCATTTTTTTCAGAAAGTAATGAGTTTTCTTCCTCTTGTATGTCAGAGAGAAGTTGACCAACCTCATCTACTGATTCAACCTCAGTATCATCTTTTTCCATGATATCGGAAATACATCCGCTTAGAAGAAAAAAGAATGATAAAATTAATAGTTTTTGTTTTATTTTTGTCAAATTAACTTCCTATCCTAAGAAGTATAGTTAAAAAAAAGAAATCTGAAACTACTTTTTTAAAAATTCTTGACTAAGATTGTAATATACATCAGGGGTATTTATCAATAATCTTTCTTCTGTGTCTGAAATTTTTCTTACAAAACGAGCAGGATTACCAGCCCATAACTCTCTAGTTCCAACTTTTGACCCTGGAGGAACAATTGCTCCTGCTGCAATAAATGCAAAATCTTCTATTTTTGATTGATCTAAGATAACTGACCCCATACCAATTAGAGCATTTTTACCTATTTCACAGGCATGAATAGTGGCATTGTGTCCTATTGTAACATTATCAGAAATGATAGTTGGACTTCCCTTTTTTCCTTTTGCTGAAAACCCATAGGACGAAACATGAATAACAGTCCCGTCTTGAATATTACATTTTTTTCCAATTCTTATATAATTGACGTCTGCTCTTATTACTGTATTATACCAAACATTAGATTTATCTTCGATATTGACGTCCCCAATTATCATAACACCATCTGCTAGAAATACTGAGTCTCTAATTTTTGGAGATTTATCTTTATATTTTAAAATCTTTTTCACTAAATTAAAGACTCCGTTTCCTCAAAATCAAACATTATATTCATGTTTTGTATTGCTTGTCCTGCAGCTCCTTTTACTAAATTATCAATACAGCTAACAATTACTATTTTTCTTTTTGAATAGTCAGTAAACAAATTTACTGCAAGATTATTTGTATTTTGAACTTCTTTTACCTGAGGAATTTTGTTACTTGAATAAATTTTAATAAAAGGTTCGTCAACATAGAAATCTTTTATAGTTTTGTAATACTCTTTTTCATCAAACTCTTTATCTAAATAAATCGTAGACTGTATTCCAGAAACTATTGGTAAAACATGAGGCACAAAGGTAAAGGATACTTTTTTATTAATTTGTCTTATTTCTTGGTCAATCTCTGGATAATGTTTGTGACTTTCGATACCGTAAGAAAAAAAATTACCACTTATTTCAGAGAAAAGGTTCTCGATTCTTGGTTGCTTACCTGCCCCACTTATACCTGATTTTGAATCAATTATAATATCTTGAATTCTTAATTTTTTTTCTTTTATTAAAGGAATTAAAGGAATCAGAATAGAAGTTGGATAACATCCTGGGTTTGAAATAAATTTACTTTTATTTATTTTACTTCTATAAACTTCAGACAAGCCGTAGCAAAATTTTTCTTTAAATGAATAGGCCCTATGAGTCATATTATAAAATTTTTGATATTCTGATTTAGATTTGAGCCTAAAATCACCAGAAAGATCTATAATAGAGATTTTAGGATTAAGATTTTTTATTATTTCTTTTTGTAATTTACCATTAGGCAAACAGCTAAAAATTAAATCTGTATTACTAAAATCAAAGTCTTCATATTTGGAAATTTTGATTTTGTTAGAATTATTTAAATTTTTAAATAAATCTCCTAATTTTATACCAGCAGTTGAATTCCCAAAAACTCCATGTATTTTTATTTGCTTATGTTTATCTAAGTAGTAAATGAGCTTTGAACCCGTATAACCGGATACACCAAAGATACACACATTTAAAGACATAACTTATCTTTTTGAAAATTGAGGACTTCTTCTAGCTTTATGCTTACCAAATTTTTTTCTTTCGACTTTTCTGGCATCACGGGTTAAAAATCCAGCTTTTTTTAATTTTTTTCTTAAAGAAGGATCAAAGTTTACGAGAGCTCTACTGATACCATGTCTTAAAGCTCCTGCTTGTCCAGACAACCCACCACCTGAAACTGTCGCGAAAATTTCTAGTTTATCAAGGTTATCAGTTTTAAAGAGTGGCTCTTCAAGAATTGTACTGTAGATTTTTCTTTTAAAATAGTCTTTACTTGGCTTTCCATTAACTGAAATTTTGTTGCTTCCATGTTTAATCCAAACTCTTGACACTGATGTTTTTCTTCTGCCAGTTGCATATGCTCTTCCTAGCTTATCTAGTTTTGGAATGGTTGACTCACTAATGTCTTCAGTTTCGGTAGTATTTTCTTTTAAAACTTTTTCGTTCACGAATTCACTCTATTTTTTCTATTTAACGCACCAAAATCAAAGATTTCTGGTTTTTGAGCCTCTAAATTGTGCTGCTCATCTTTAAAAATTCTTAAATTGGATAGTTGTTTCTTTGAAAGTGCATTGGAGGTCATCATTCTTTCAACAGCTTTTTTTATTATTGATTCAGGTTTTGCACCTTTAATGATGTCTTTAAAATAAAGCTCTTTTAGGCCCCCCGGATAACCGGTGTGTTTATAATATTTTTTTTCTTTCACTTTATTTCCTGTCATCATAACTTTTTTAGCATTTATAACAATGACGTTGTCACCACAATCTAAGTGTGGGGTAAAAATTGTTTTGTGTTTTCCTCTTAAAATTGAAGCTATTTTTGCAGCTAATCTACCAAGAACAAGACCATCAGCGTCTATGAGATACCATTTTTTTTTTATATCTTTTTTTTTTAAACTAAAGGTCAACATACCATATGCAAAATAACTTAAAATTGTCTGGTGTCAACAGCAAAACTAATATTTATGTGTTTTTACGAGCCCATAGAATGTACTCACTGTTTACTTTTTTAGTCTCCAATTGAACGATAAAAGGAATATCATATGGATGATTTTTTTTTATTAAATCTTCGATTTTTTTTTTTGTATGAAATGTTTTAATCAGAAGTATTGATTCATTTGATTTTTTTAAGGATCCACTTTCTCTGTAATAACTTTCAACATTTTTAACAACATTTACACAAACAATCATTTTGTCACTCAGCAAAGCTTTAGCAAGCTTTTTAGATAGCTTGGCTGATCCACAGGTTGTGTAAAAAATATTAATACTTAAATTCATATTTTTTGGTCGGGGCGACTGGATTTGAACCAGCGACCTCCCGCCCCCCAGACGGACGCGCTAAACCAGACTGCGCTACGCCCCGTTAGATATGGCATTCCTAATCTCAAAAATTAAATCTTCTATTTCTTTAATTATTATTCTCTTTTCAGATGAATAATTAAATCGCTTTTTTTCTTTAAAATGAAGATTTACTCCCTCAATTGAATATTTTTTTTTTTGTAAAAGATATTTAACTTCTTTTAATATTTCTGTCTGACTATTAGAGTAGTATCTCGTCCCTCTTGGTTTCCTTATAGGCTTTAACATATCAATTTTCTTTTCCCAGAGTCGTATAACATAGATTGGTACTTTCAGTTCTTTGGCTATAAGTCCAATTTTTTTAAGAGCTTTATTTTGATTCACTTTTTTCTGTATTTACATTTATTAAATTTATAAGAAAATTGGAAGGTTTAAACTTTATGACATTTCTCTCAGAGATCATTACTTCTTCCTTTGTTTTCGGATTTCTTCCGATTCTTGCTTTTTTATTTTTAATTTTGAAAATTCCAAAATTAACAATTTTAACATCTTTTTTTTTAATTAATTGTGAAGAGATAATATTAACGAATGACTCAAAAAAAAACTTACACTCTCTCTTTGACAACCCAATATTTTCATTTAGGTGAGTTACAACCTTTGCTTTTGTCAAAACTATTTTGGACATCAACAAATTATATATATCATAATCTCAAAATACAACTACCCCATGTCAATCCTCCACCAATTGCACATAAAGCTAAAACGTCATTATTCTTAATTGTATTATTCTCGATTGAACTAGACAATGCTAAGGGTATTGAGGCTGCAGATGTATTGGCGTGAAGTCTAACAGTGCTTATGGTTTTTTGATCATTAATACCAAGTTTCTTGGCTGTACTTGAAATTATTCTTTGATTTGCTTGATGAGGTATAAACCAATTAATATCATCAATATTCAAGTTGCATTCACTCAAAGCTTCAAGCGTTGCCTCAGATAATTTATTTACTGCTTGCTTAAAAATGTCTTGTCCATTCATTCGAATTTTTCCGACCAATTGATTTTTTGAAGGTCCTCCATCACTAAATAAGCTATCGTGCCATGAACCATCTGAGAAGAGTTTTGTAGAAAGTACTCCAGATTTACCATTGGATTGTCCTAATATAATTGCACCAGCTCCATCACCAAACAGCACGCAAGTCCTTCTGTCACTCCAATCAACAATTTTTGATAATGTTTCAGCTCCAATAATAAGTATTTTTTTTGCTTTATTACACTTTATGAGTGAATCTGCAATTTCAAGAGAATAGATAAAACCTGAACAGACTGCCTGAATATCAAATGCAGGAATGTTTTTCATACCTAATTGTGTTTGAACTTTTGTAGCAGTTGATGGGAATGTTTCATCTGGTGTGGTTGTAGCAAGGATAATACAATCAATGTCTTCACTTTTTAAATTAGCAGATTTTAAAGCATTTTTTGATGCCATCACGGCTAGGTCTGAAGTTAATTCATCTTTTAAAACTATATGCCTTTGTTTTATTCCAGTCCTAGTGAAAATCCATTCATCCGAAGTATCAACAAATGCAAGGAGATCTTCATTTTTCAAAACTTTTGAAGGTAAAAAATAACCATGACCTAGAATTTTAGAACGAGATAACATTTTATTTATATAATTCTAACTTTTTTTCAATTTGATGAATATACGAATTTTCAATTAGTGAAACCGCGACTCCAATAGCGTTGCAAAAACCAAAAGCATCTGTACCACCGTGACTCTTTACTACTATTCCATTTAAACCCAATAAGACTGCACCGTTATATTTGCGCGGATCAATTCTAGTCTTGAATCTATTTAATGCTGGTTTTGAAAGAATGTATCCAATCTTTGAAATGAATGAGCTTTTGTATGAATTTTTTAGGAATGTAAAAATTAGTTCTGCTACACCTTCAGCAGTTTTTAAAGCTATATTTCCAGAGAATCCGTCTGTAACTACAACGTCAACAATACCTTTGTTAATATCGTTTCCTTCGACAAAACCATGAAAATTTATTTTTTTCTCAATTTTTTTTAGATCTGAGTGCGTTTGTTTAACCATCTCATTACCTTTTATAAGTTCAGAACCTACATTTAGTAATCCTATTTTAGGTTTCTGTATTCCGAGAACTGCTTGTGAAAATATGTCACCCATTAATGCAAATTGTACTAAATTATCGTTTGAACAATCAACGTTAGCACCAAGGTCTAATATCACTGTTTGACCTTTCATAGTAGGCATCAAACCAGCAATTGCAGGGCGGTTTATTCCATTTAAAGTCTTCAATACAAACTTTGATATAGCCATGAGAGCTCCTGTATTTCCAGCTGAAACAAAACCGTGTGATTCACTGTTTGATAAATTGTTGATACCAAGTCTCATACTTGACTTTTTGAGTTTCCTCAATGCTGTTACTGGTTCATCATCTGATTTTATACTTTCTTCTGTATGAAAGAATTCGGTATTAGTAAGACCAGATTTTTTTAATTCTGGTTCAGATATATTTTGGTCCCCAAATAACTTAAACTTTACGTTTGGATAGATTTTGGATGCCATTTTAACGCCTTCTACAGTTGCTTTTGGGCCGTAATCTCCCCCCATAACGTCAATGGCCAATACTATTTCTTTCAAAACAAACCCTTGTTCTACTTTTCAGTGTCTAAATCAGTATCTTCATTAGATTCAGTTTTATCAATGATTTCTTTTCCGTCGTAATACCCGCAAGAATTACAAATATGATGAGCAAGCTTGAATTCGCCGCAGTTTGGACATTCAACTGAGTTAACTGTTAAATATGAATCATGAGACCTTCTCTTACCTTTTCTGGATGGTGTTGTTTTTCTTTTGGGGACTGCCACTTTATATTTTTCCTTAAAATAGTAATCTTGACTTGTACATAAAATTTCAAAAAATAACAATATTTTTTTAAAAAACTTTATTTATTGATGAAAAGTTTGGCTCTCCAGAAGTCTTTTTCATCAAGTTTTTTTAAATGATTGTAATTCAAGCTTAAATAATTAATCATCAATTTTGTAACTTGAGGGCTTTTTAAATTTTTATTTATTACGTCTTTCATTTTTTTTTTTCCTTCATTCTCAAAATTATCGAATATTTCGCTAAAAGCGTATAACCTGCCATAGAAATTTTCTAATAATTTTCTAATTTTTTTTCTCAAACTTGTTTCCGAACCTCCAAGCTCTATGACCATTCCTTCAAGATCCTTTATAAAAATTTTTATTAAATATTCCAAATACTTTTCACTTAAGTTCTTTGTCTTCATGTACCATAAGATTAAAATTAAATTCAGCTGAAAAACTTCCCGGAAATAATCAGTATCACTTCGTTCGGCGTTAAACAAATAATAAGAAACTTTTGATTCCTCAACTATTTTGTTATAAATGTTATCTAAATTTTTTTTTTTTTTATTAAAAATTAACATTATGAAATATTTTATTTATTTTTTCTTTTTTATAATATTATCATCATGCGTATCAAAAAAAATTATAAATGGTAATTTGCCGGATGCTGATACCATTTCACTTCTTAAGATTGGACAAGATGACAAAAAATCTATCTCACAAATTTTAGGAGAACCCTCATTTAAAGGTAGCTTGGGGGATAATGCATACTATTATGTTGGAAGTTTGAAATCAAAAATAGCATTTTTTAAATCTAATGTTAAGGAACAATATATATTAGAACTAAAATTCAGTAAAAATAATAAACTGGAAAATATTTATTTTTATGATAAATCATTATCCACAGATGTAGCAATGTCTTCACTTGAAACGAAAACAGATGGTGTAAAACAATCTTTTTTCCAGCAAATTTTAGGTAACTTTGGAGTTCCGGGCATGAAAAGAGGCGGCCCAATTTTAGGTAGTGGTAAGGCTGATGATTAAATATTTAAGACAACATTGACAGTAGAAGAATTGAAACAATGTTGATAATTTTTATCATTGGGTTGATAGCAGGGCCTGCAGTATCTTTGTAAGGATCTCCGACTGTGTCTCCAGTCACTGCAGCTTTGTGAGCATCCGAGTTTTTTCCACCAAAATTTCCATCTTCTATGTATTTCTTAGCATTGTCCCAAGCTCCACCCCCTGAAGTCATTGAAATGGCTACGAACAAACCTGTAACTATAGTACCGAGAAGCATAGCACCGACTGTTGTAAATGCAGGGCCAGATTCACCTGAAATAATATAGATTAAATAGTAAGTCACGAATGGGGCTAAAACAGGGAGCATTGAAGGAAGTATCATTGCATAAATTGCTTCTTTTGTTAAAATATCTACTGCCTTTCCATATTCTGGCTTAGATTTTCCAGTCATAATACCTTTATTTTCAGAAAACTGTCTTCTGACTTCGTTTACTATTTTTTCAGCTGTTCTACCTACAGCAGTCATGCCCATTGAACCGAAAAGATAAGGTAACATGCCACCTATTAAAAGACCCACAACAACATAAGGGTCATCTAATGCAAACTTTATATCTAAGTTTGGAAAATAATATTTTAAATCTTGTGTATAAGCTCCGAATAATACTAGAGATGCGAGTCCAGCTGAACCAATTGCATAGCCTTTCGTTACAGCTTTTGTTGTATTTCCAACAGCATCGAGAGCATCTGTTGTTTTCCTAACATCTTCTGGTAAGTTAGACATTTCAGCAATTCCCCCGGCGTTATCCGTGACAGGACCATATGCATCAAGAGCTACAATCATACCAGCTAAAGCAAGCATCGTTGTAGCAGCTATGGAAATTCCATAAAGACCAGCAAACTTATAAGATAGAACAATTCCTAAAATGATTACAAATGTAGGTAGTGCCGTGGATTGCATTGAAACAGCTAAACCTTGAATTATATTGGTCGCATGACCAGATTGTGATGATCGAGCAACCGATTTAACAGGTCCAAATTCTGTGCTGGTATAATACTCAGTTATCCAAACTATCAAACCTGTGACAGATAATCCGATTAAGGCACAATAAAATAAGTCTATACCTAAAAATGATTCAATGAAAAGATCACTATTAATAATCAACTTGTCTGCACCTACAAAAATATCAGTAACAATATATATTAAAATTATCGAAACAAATGCTGTAATTATCAAACCCTTGTAGAGAGCACCCATAATATTTTGGGAGCCATCGCTTAATTTAACGTAGTATGCTCCAATTAATGAAGAAATGATACAAACACCAGCGATCAATAGAGGGAACATCATAAATTTTTGCTGATCGCCGACGTCAAATAAAATAAGCCCTAGGACCATTGTACCAACAATTGTAACTGCGTACGTTTCAAAGAGATCGGCAGCCATTCCAGCACAATCTCCAACATTATCACCAACGTTATCAGCAATAACAGCCGGGTTTCTTGGGTCGTCCTCTGGAATACCGGCTTCTATTTTTCCTACCAAATCCGCTCCAACATCTGCTCCTTTAGTAAAAATACCTCCCCCAAGTCTTGCAAAAATTGAGATTAAAGAAGCACCAAAGCTTAATGCAATCATCGCTTCTATAATTTCTCTACCCTGAGATTCTCCAAGTTTCAGATATAAAAACCAATAATAACCAACTAGTCCCAAAAGGCCGAATCCAACAACTAAAAATCCTGTAATTGCTCCCGACTTAAATGAAATATCCAGAGCTTTGTCAATACTTTGAGTCGCTGCTTGAGTTGTTCTAACATTTGCTCTAACGGATACAAACATTCCAACGTAGCCAGCTAGTCCAGATAAAAAAGCACCAATCACAAACCCAATTGCCACATAAGGATTGTGTATTAGAAAATAAAGTAAAAGCGTTATTAAAATACCTACAATTGAAATAGTAATGTATTGCCTATTAAGATATGCTTGCGCTCCTTCTTGAATTGCAGAAGCTATCTCTATCATTCTATCACTACCTTGAGGTTCACTCAAAATTCTCTTTGTTGTAAAGGCACCAAAACCAATTGAGAGTAAAGAGCAGATTAAAACAATTGAAAATTCAAGAAGCATATTGATAAAAGAACCTTATAAAACAAACCTTATAACACATTAGATTTGATGATCAACGATTAATTAATTAAAAATGACTAAAACCGTATTTTTTGGGTTTAAATTCTTCACCATTACAATCAAAAATTCTTACTCCTTCTCCGCTGGAAAAATAACCTATTTTAGAAATTTGCTTTAAATTTTTGTCAATTTTTTGTTTTTTTGATAAACAAAAAAGTAATTCATAATCTTCTCCACCAGATAAAATTATTTCCCATATATCATTTATATACTTTTTATTTTTCATAAATAATTCTTTGGATGCAAATGACAAAGGTATTTTATCTAAGAAAATATTAGCCTGTT
This sequence comes from uncultured Alphaproteobacteria bacterium, assembly GCA_902617375.1. Lineage (GTDB taxonomy): Bacteria > Pseudomonadota > Alphaproteobacteria > Methylaequorales > Methylaequoraceae > Methylaequor > Methylaequor ceniphilum. The sequence continues at coordinate 164,864 of CACMWI010000003.1, forward strand.
TATTAGATTGACTAGCTATTAATGATAGTTCTGCTAACAGACCATCAGAGATATCTGTACATAACTCTACATTATTTAACAGTTGTTTGCCAACGGAGAGTCTTGGTTCAGGCAGAAGTAATTTTTGAATTAATCTTTTTTTACTTTTTTCTGAACAATTAAAAATAGAGTCATTAGTCATAAGTTCATAACCTAACCCTGCATCCCCAATAAAACCTGTAACAAAAATATCAGAATTTGATTTCGTATAGTTTTTTTTGTGACAATAAGTATCTGTCTTGCCTAGAACAGTTAAAGATAAAAAAATTTTTTCAGAGCTACTCATATCTCCACCGTAGAGTTTTAGATTGAACTTTTTCATATCTGATTTCAATCCTGAGGTAAAAGCTTTAAACCAATCATGGACATTCAATTGTGGTAGTGCAATATTTAAAAAAATACCATCTGGAACTGCACCCATAGCGGCTATGTCAGACAAATTTATTCTTACAAGCTTTTTTGCTAATAAACTTGGGTCTATATTTTTTTTAAAATGTTTATCTTCTATCATCATGTCTGTAGATATGACAAGATTATGTTTTTTAAAATAAGCTGCATCATTTTTTAAAAATAAAGACTCCTTATTTTGAGCAAGCGGGAGCAGGTATTTTTCAATTAATTTTTGTTCATTATTCATGAATTTCCAGTTTCTGGTGAATTTTATCAAGAATTGCATTAATAAAGTTATTTTCTTTCTCTATATTAAAGGATTCAGCTAACATTAAATATTCAGTTATAATTATGCCCATTGAAGTTTGTGGATAGGTGATCATTTCAGAAATAGCAACTCTTAAAAGAGCTTGCAATACTTTTGGCAACCTTTTAAATGTCCAATCTTTCTGAAGATGATTAGAGATCAAATTGCAGATAAAATCTTCCTTTTCAAAAACATTATTAAAAATTTTTTTAAAAAAAACTTTATCAAATGTTTTTTTTTCTAAATCAAAATCTGAATCAATATAAAATTTAAAATCATTCTGCGTAACAAATTCTTTTTCAATTTGCCTTTGATCAAATCCAAAACTTTGATTAAATATTGCTTGTACAGCTAAATACCTAGATAAGGATTTTGAATGTATTTTACCTTTTTTCATTTAAAAACCTTAATATTAAAAAAAAACTGAGAAATCATATTACACTAAGTCAATTTGACTATTGTTATTTAAAGATGTCCACTAAAATTATATTACTATAATTTTAGGATTTTGATAAGATTGCAACAAACCATAGCAGCTTTTCCACCAAAATTTTTTTTTTTTATATCAGATCTTTCTACAGCTTGTTTCAAGTTGTTAACAGTTAAAATAGCTGAACCGAGGGGTATAACCTTTTTGTAAACAAGTGAATAAATTTCATTCATAGAAATATTTTTTACTATGTCATAGTGATCTGTTTCGCCTTTTATAACACACCCTAGTACGATAAATCCTAGATAATCATTTTGGAATTTATGAAGTAAATAAGGAATTTCTAGTGAACCATCTACTCTTATCTTGTCAAAAAAAATATTGTTAGATATCAAATATGATTCAGCACCATTAATTAGGTTCTCCGAAATTTTAGGATAAAAATCAGAAAAAATGATTAAGACTTTCTTAGATTTTTTTTGTACCATTAATCTCTAATCCAAAACCATCTATTCCCACTATATTTTTTGATGATTTAGTTAACAAAATAATTTTCTTTACACCCAAATCGAGAAGTATTTGCGCACCCACCCCATATTCCTTTAGAATTTTATTCTTACTTTTAGATAAAGTTGAAATTTTTTTTTTCATTTCTTTATCTGGATTTCTAACTATCACAATAACTCCTTGATCATTTTTACTTATAATTTCAATTGACTTTTCAAGATCTTTATTTTTTAAGTCAAGTAAATCCGAAATGATATTTAAACTATGCATTCTGACTAACACACTTTTATTTTTTGTAATTTTTCCTTTGACTAAAACTAGGTGTTCAGTTTCATCTATCAGATTTTTATAAACAAATAACTTAAATGTACCAAACTTAGGAAGACTTATTTCGTCACTTTTTACACATTTAACAAACTTATCTTTTTTTAATTTATATTCAATCAAATCCTTTATTGATGACATTTTGAGTTTATGCTGTTTGCAAAATTGTTTAAGATCTTTAAAACGTGCCATTGAACCATCGTCGTTCATTATTTCACAAATGACACCAAAAGGACTTGAATCTCCATTAGCAAGTCTAGATAAATCAACAGCGGCTTCAGTATGCCCAGCTCTTTCCAGGACTCCTCCATCTTTAGCTAACAAAGGAAAAATATGACCTGGACTAACCAAATCATTTGCTTTGGATTTTGACGAAACTGCAACTTTAATGGTTTGCGATCTGTCTTTAGCACTAATTCCAGTGGTTACTCCTTTTTTAGCCTCAATTGAGACAGTAAATGCAGTTCTGTGTCTGCTGAGATTATCGTCAGTCATAAGCTTTAAATTTAGTTTTTTAAATCTTTTTTTATCTAGTGCCAAACAAATTAATCCACGGGCATATTTTGCCATAAAATTAATTTTTTGAGGAGAAACATGTGTTGCAGAAAAGACAAGGTCTCCTTCATTTTCTCTTTTTTCGTCATCAACTATCACAACCATCTTTCCTTTAGATAAATCTTTAATAATTTGAGAAATTGGAGAAAAACTTGTTTTCATTTGTTAAGAGCCTTAAACACATATCTTGCTAACATGTCAATTTCTATATTAAATTTATCACCAACTGCTGAAAACTTTAAGTTTGTATTTTCCCATGTAAAAGGCACAATGCTTACATCAAAATTTTCTCTATCAACTTTATTTACTGTTAAAGAAATTCCATCAATACAAATAGAACACTTATTTGTTAAATATTTAGATAAGTCGGAGGGTATTGAAAAACTTAAAATCCAAGAATCTTTATCATTTTTTATTTCATTTAGAGTTGCAATACCATCGACATGACCGAAAACAAGATGACCACTCAAATCTTCTCCAATTTTTAGTGACTTTTCAAGGTTCAATTTATCACCTTTTTTCTTTAATTTAAAATTTGTTTTGGAGACTGTTTCAGATGATAAATTACAAAAAAAAATATCCTTCTCAAAACTTCTGACTGTTAAACATGCACCTGAACATGAAATTGATTCTCCTAGAATCAAACTATTAAATTCTGATTTTATTCCAAGAATTCTTGATTTTGCATTCCAAGAATGAATGATGCCGACTTTTTTAATTATTCCAGTAAACATATTTTAATAATTTTGTTTTTCTAATATTTCCATCGTATTATTTTTTACAATCGATAATTGCTTAGGTTTAAAAGTTATTTTTTTCTTTTTATTTAAAAGATTAGTAGCATTAACTCCTTCGCCACCAATAAAATAATTAGATCTAAAAATAACTAAACGATCAACTAAATCTTCGTTAAGAAATGATGTAAAAACCTCTCCACCTCCCTCAACTAATAAGTTGCAGACTCCCAGTTTAGCTAGCTCTTGAATAATATAAGATAATTTAAACATATTGTTATTTAACATAAACACCTTTACTTTTTTTTTTTGGATTTTTTTTATTATTTGATTTTCATTCTTGATGGTAAAAATAAAAGTTTGGTTTGTTTTGCAATTTTTAAAAATATTAGAATTTAGGTCTAAATCTAATTTTTTGGAAAGAATAATTCTTATTGGAGAAAATCTTTTTAAACCATCTATTCTGCAGTTTAGTTTTGGGTTATCAATATTAACAGTATTTTTACCAACTAAAATCGCATCAGCTTCGGATCTCATAAGATGAACAATTTTTTTTACCTGATTGTTTGTAATTCTTTCAGATTTATTGAGTTTAGAAGCAATTTTTGTATCAATTGAAGATCCAATCTTTAGGGTGACCTTTGGACGACTGAATTTTCTATTTAAAATATATCCATCATAAATTTGTTTAGTTTCTTTATTCAAAATATCCCCTAATACCTCTAATCCACTAGTTCTTAATAATTTTTCTCCTGATCCATTAACTCTTTTGTCAGGATCCCTGAGTGAAAAAACAACTCTATTAATTTTTGATTTTAAAATCTTAGACACACAGGACTCATCTCTTCCAGAGTGACAACAAGGTTCTAAAGTCGAATAAAGCGTATAATAATAGTTTTTTTTAAAAGTTACTTTTCTTAAAGCAACTGCCTCGGCATGAGGCCTTCCTCCTTCAAAAGTATAACCAAAGGAAACAATCTTTTTGGAATTTTTTTTTGAATTCGACTCCACTATCAAACAGACAACAGGAGGGTTGGGAAAAGTCATTCCAATTATTTTTTTTAAAAGAAAAATAGCAATTTTGATGTATTTTATATCTAAATCCACGTCCTATTCGTTTTTGAGATTTAAATTTTTATCAATGAACTTTCTAAAATCATCAGTTTCTTGAAAATCTTTATATACCGAAGCAAATCTTAAATAAGCTACTCTATCTAATTCTTTAAGAGCATCCATTACAAGTTCTCCAATTACTTTTGTCGGAATTTCGGTTTCACCGGAACTTTCTAGTCTTCTTTGTATACTATTGGTTATTAATTCTATCTTGTCAGGGTTAACTGGTCGTTTTCTGCAAGAAATGTTTATAGATCTTACTAGTTTTTCTCTATCAAATACTGTCCTGCTGTCATCTTTTTTTATCACCATTAATTCTCTTAATTGTACTCTCTCAAATGTAGTGAATCTAGCTCCGCAAGCCGGGCACTGTCTCCTCCTTCTAATAGAGCTATTATCTTCTGTTGGTCTAGAATCCTTAACTTGGGTTTCTTCGTGGCCACAAAATGGACATCTCATAAAATAGCTTACCTATCTCTAGTAAAAAGCAAATAATTTCTTTTACAGCGAAGGATGCTAGATGGCAGTGCTATAAATTGGAAATTTTTCACATAAAGCTTTCACTTTTGATTTCACTTCCTTTTCAACCTTTGAATTATCTTCTGGATTTAAGGATAAACCGTCTAAAACATCTCCGATGAGATTACCAACAATACGAAATTCTTCTTTTCCGAAACCTCTACTCGTACCAGCAGGAGTTCCCAGTCTTATTCCTGAAGTTACAAAAGGACTTTCAGGATCGAATGGAACACCGTTTTTGTTGCAAGTGATGCCAGCGTTCTCAAGTGATCTTTCCGCAGCTTTACCAGTTATTTTTTTTGGTCTTAAATCTACTAACACAAGATGGGTATCTGTTCCACCTGAAACTACTTCTAAGCCTCTTTCTAGCATTATTTCGGATAAAACTTTAGAATTCGAAACGACAGATTCGATATATTTTTTAAAATCTGGTTGTAGTGCTTCACCAAAAGCTACTGCTTTAGCACATATAACGTGCATGAGCGGACCACCTTGAAGGCCTGGGAAAACAGCAGAATTAATCTTTTTTGCATGAGCTTCGTTATTAGTAAGAATTATTCCACCTCTAGGTCCTCTAAGTGTTTTATGAGTTGTTGACGTTACAACGTCTGCAAATTCGAGTGGGTTAGGATAAAGCCCTGTAGCTACTAGGCCGGCAAAGTGTGCCATATCAACAAGGAAAAGTGCTCCAACTTTATCAGCAATTTCTTTAAATTTTTTGAAGTCAATGATCCTGGGATATGATGATCCTCCTGCGATAATCAACTTAGGTTTATTCTCTAGAGCCAATTTTTCTACTTCATCATAATCGATCAAAGCTGTGTCTTTTCTGACTCCATATTGGATTGCATTAAACCATTTGCCTGATTCATTTGGTGGGGCGCCATGGGTTAAATGACCTCCAGCAGCAAGAGACATTCCCATTATTGTATCACCTGGTTTTAACAATGCTAAAAAAACCGCTTGATTTGCCTGAGATCCTGAATGAACTTGAACATTAGCAAAACCAGCGTTGAATAATTTTTTAATTCTATCAATGCAAATATCTTCAACAACATCCACATGTTCACATCCGCCGTAGTATCTTTTACCAGAATACCCTTCAGCATATTTATTTGTTAGTATTGTTCCTTGTGCCTCTAATACTGCCTTTGAAACGATATTCTCGGAAGCAATCAATTCAATTTGATCGTTCTGTCTGTGATATTCTTTTTTTATAGCCTCTAAGACTGCTGGATCAGTTTGTGTCAAACTGCTTTCAAAAAATAGTTGTGCTGTCATTTTTTCTCCATATTATTTTATTCTACAAGATTAAATTTATCAAGTCTAGCTTGATGACGTCCACCTTCATAGTTTGTTTTCAAAAATACTAATAAACATTTAATAGCTTCTTGCTCAGAAATCAACCTCGAACCTAAAACTAAAATGTTGGCATTGTTATGTTGTCTTGCCAAAATTGACATCTTATTATTCATACAAAGTGCTGCACGAACATTTTTAAACTTATTTGCGACCATTGACATTCCAATACCTGAACCACAAATCAAAACCCCTACCAAATCGTTTTTTAAATTAATTTTTTTAGACAGCTTTTTTGCATAATCCGGATAATCAACAGAGTTCTCAGAAAAAGGACCTAGGTCCTCAAATGTTATTTCGCCCTGTAATTCTTCAATTAAAATATTTTTTAACTTGAATCCAGCATGATCACTTGCAATTAAGACCTTATTCACATCAATTTTCCTTTAATTTTAATATATCTAATTTTAATTGTGACGATAAAAAGTATAATCCAATGATATTTGGTATGGACATAGCGAAAATCATTGAATCAGAGAAATTTATAACACTTTCAAGATTCATCGAAGTACCAATTACTGTAAAACTAAGGAAGATTATTTTGAAAGAATATTTACTTAAAGAACTCATTCCAAATAAATACGTCCAACATCTCAAGCCATAGTATGACCATGTTATTAAAGTAGATATTGCAAAAAGAGTAATTGCTAAAGCCAATATTGTTGGGAACCAAGTAAAAACTGATTCAAATGCTCTCGAGGTCAGTTCAACTCCTTGTATACCAGAGTTACTCTCATAAACACCTGTCATAATAATCACTAATGCTGTCATTGAACACACAATTATTGTATCTACAACTGGAGACAGCAATGACATGAAACCAGTATTCAAGTGATTATTACTTTTTGCAGGAGCATATGCAATTGGGGCAGATCCAATTCCTGATTCATTTGAAAAAACTGCTCTTTTTACTCCAGCAATAAGGGAGCCTAAAAATCCCCCTACTGAAGCATCAAGGTTAAATGCACTTGAGAATATTTTATAAATTGTTTCAGGAATCAAACCAAAATTGGAGATTATAATATACAAACAAGAAAAAACATAAATAAATGCCATTAATGGAACAAGTCTTTCAGTAACTTTTCCAATTGATTTTATGCCGCCGATAATTATGAAACCGACAATAAAAGCAAAAATTATTCCACCTAACCAACCTTTATTGAACAAAGGGCTATTTTCAGATCCAGTTGCTTCAACAATTTGTTGAAAAGCTTGATTTGCCTGGAACATATTTCCTCCGCCAAAAGAACCACCTATACAACAAATTGCAAAGAATATTGCTAAAAATTTCCCCAATTTTACATAACCAAGTTGACCCATCCCGTCTGATAAGTATCTAATTGCTCCACCTGAAACAGTGCCATCTTTGTGTATTTTTCTGTATTTGTGGCCTAAACTGACTTCCACAAACTTCAGGGTCATACCAAAAAAAGCTGTTATAATCATCCATAACATTGCTCCAGGCCCACCTATTGAAATAGCAACGGCAACACCAGCAATATTCCCAAGACCAATTGTTCCAGACATTGCAGCAGTAAAAGATTGAAAATGAGTAATCTCTCCTGGATGGCTTGGGTCATCGTATTTACCAAATGCTACGTTAAGTGCTCTTTTAAAATAGAAAATATTTACAAATCTAAAATAAAAAGAAAAATAAAGGCTGGCAAACACAAGCCATAAAACGATGAATGGAATCTGATTCCCAAAAAAGGAGAAACTTCCAAAAACAAAGCCAGTGATTGAATCAGAAATTGGTTGAAGAAATGTCTCAATATTTTTGTCTAAATTTTCAATCATCTCTTTAATTTTAAACGAAAAAAAAATTACTGCAAAATTTCAATTAATTTTTCATAAGAATTAATTAGATTTTCTTTTTTTATACAATAAGGTGGCATAAAGTAAACTGTATTTCCGAGTGGGCGCAACAACAACCCGTTTTCAAGAAATTTCTTTCTCATTTCAAGACTTTCCAAAGAACCGTAGCTATCGGAAATATTTTTAAAATCAAATGCTGCAATTGTTCCTAATTTACGAATTTTTGAAATATTTTGAAGTTTTGATATGTTTTTTAAACAATCATTGTGAATTTTAGAGATTTCTTCAATTTTTGTAAAAGTTTTATCCTCATTAAATAAATTTAGAGAACTAAGAGCTGCTGCACATGCAACAGGATTGGCAGAAAATGAATGCCCATGAAGAAATGTTTTATTAAAATTAGTGTCTACAAAAACTTTATGTATTTCCTCACTAAACACTGTAGCTGCAAGAGGAATAAATCCTCCAGTAAGTGATTTTGCCAAACAAATTATATCTGGTTTCATGGTTAAATGATCTGTAGCGAACATTTTTCCAGTTCTTCCAAAACCAGTCATCACCTCATCAAATATTACGAGTATTCCGTGATCTTTAAACATTTTCACTAACTTATCCAAAAAATCTTTTCTACAAATTTTCATACCTCCTGCACCCTGGACAAGTGGCTCTAAAATTACAGCAGCAATTTTACCTTTCTCTTTTTCAACAATTTTGTGTGCAGCATTCATAGCTAATCTTTCACTTTCTTCAAGTTGATTGTTCCCCCACCAATCCTCTGGAAAAGGAATAAAAGAATTTTTGTGTAAAATATCCTCAAATGGCTTGTAAAAGCCAGTTGTTTTACCCACAGACATTGCACCGAAAGTGTCGCCATGGTATCCGCCTGAAAATGCAACAAATTTTGTTTTTTTTTTTCCTAAATTATGCCAATACTGAATTGCAACTTTCATCGCTATTTCAACAGAGGTTGAACCATTATCTGAATAGAAGACTCGAGACAATTTTTTGGGTAAAATATCAACAATTCTAGCAGCCAAGTCTACAGCTGGATGATGTGTAAAACCAGCAAAAAGAACTTGCTCAAATTTTTTGGACTGATTAAAAACAGAATTTACCATTTCGTTTCTGCAATGACCATGCGTATTTATCCACCACGAGGATATTAAATCAATATACTCTTTACCTTCAATATCAAAAAGTTTTTCATCTTTTGCTGAACTTATAATTATTGGATCTTCAGAAAATGAAGATTGTGTGAAAGGATGCCAGAGAAATTTTTTATCCTTAGCTAAAATTTGTTTTTTTGATTTCATATAACTCCAAACAAAGTTTTCATATCTTCAACTGATTTTTTATTAATAACTGATTTAAATGGTATATTGGCAATTATATTAATTTTTTTGCCATAAATTTTTTTTCCAAACTTTGAAATAGTCTTGAAAGTTTCAGGTTCGTTATCTCCAACAAAAACAATTCCGCATAATTTTATTTTTTTTTGTTTTAAAAGATTTATTGACAAGAGTGTGTGGTTTATTGTTCCTAATTGCGACCTACTCACTAAGATAACTGGAAAATTAAAAAATTTTATTAAATCGATCATGAGCATTTTATCATTCAATGGTACGTTTAATCCGCCAGCGCCCTCAATAAAAATTTTTTTTTTAAGCTTTTCATTCAAAACATTTTTAAATCTAACCATTCTAATTTTTTTTTTCTCAAAGTCAGCGGCGATATTGGGGCTTAATCCTTTTTCAAAAAAATAAGTTTCTGGAAGTATTGTTTTTCTATTACAATTTTTTGTAATTATATCTGAATCTTTATAACCAAATTTATCAACACCACATTGAATAGGCTTATAATATATTGCATCGAATTTATTTACTAAAATTGAAGCTACTAAAGTTTTACCAACCCCTGTATCGGTTCCAGAAATAAAATATCCTTTCGGCATTAGTCTCTAATTTTCCTTATAAAAAAATAACTAATATCAAAGTTAACTCTAACTTTGTCTCTATCTCTTCTCAAACTATAAAGATCTGAAATATTAAATACATTGTTACTCACATTAGCTCCAATTTTTTTTAGACTTTGAAAGAAAAACATTATATTTTTATATTCTAGCTCATGGATCATCCTTTTCATTGTGAAATAAAATTTTTTATTATTTAAAAGTTCTTCCACTTTTTTCTCATTTGGAAAGTCATTAATTAATTTATGATGTTTAGTTTTTAAACTATTTAAACTTCTTGAGTTGGGAAAAGAAATGAGCACAATAGAATTTTTTTTAATTGAATTTAGTATTTTTTTAATAAGCTTTAAAAAATCTTTTGACCAATGAAGTGACATATTTGACACAATTAAATTATAATTTTCAAAATTATCAAAAAAATCAAAGTCATTTTTTAAAAAAAAAACATTTTGATTCTTAAATCTTATTTTTGATTTTTCAATCATATTATTAGAAATATCTAATAAGTGAATTCTGGTTAAACTTAAATTTTCAGATATTTTTTTACTACAAAATCCTGTTCCACAACCAAGTTCTAATAAAGAAAATCCTTCTTTATTTTGTGTAAGTTCATTAAAAAATAAATTTAATAGATTTTTTGATATTTCTTTTTGCATGCTGGAATTTTTGTCATAACAATCAGCTCCTTGATCAAATGAATTTTTTATTTTTTTTTTGAATGTGTCCACTATATTTTCTCAAGAACTTTATAAATTAATTCAAAACATTTTTCAGGATTCGTCTTTGGAAATCCATGATCATATTCATTTAAAAAGCTAATATCGTGATTATCATTATCTAAAAAATCTATACTTTCTTTATTAATGTTTAAAACTTTGTCATTTGTTGAATAAAATGTGTGAATAGGAAAATTTAACTTATTAAACTTTAAGGAAAAATTTTCACGTTGGAGTTCTATTAATGCATCTCTAAGTGTTTCAATATTAATAACTTCGTGAAAAGAATATTCAACATTACATGTTTCGTAAAAGTTTTTAAGAACTTTGACAGGATTTTCTAACAATTGTTTATGCATGTAAGCAATTTTTCTATAAATAATATTTGGCTTTTTTTGATAATTGACAAAATCTGGTGATCCAAAAAAGTTGAATAGTAATCTACATGGAATGTCATTTTTTAAAAACCAATTAAGACCATAAGAGTGAACTATGAAAATATTGTTATCACTTTTAAAAAAAAGTTTTGTTTGTTTTGTTTTTGAGAAGAATTTAAGATCTAATGATTCTGAATTTTCACAAACATCAAGAGACTCGACTTTCTTTTTTACTGAGTTCCAAAAAGTTTTGTCAAAACCCCAACCATGAATAAAATAAAAATTAAATTTCATTAGTGTTTGAAGTTTGAAATATGTTTTATAAAATTTTTTATAATGACCCTACTCATACTAGCAGTTAAAGATAATCTTATTCTATCATAACCAGAAGGCACTGTTGGGGGACTTATTTCTTTTACAAAATATCCGTGATCAAATAAGTATTTTTTTAGACTTTCACACTTTGAACGATCTCTTAAAATCAAAGGAATTATATGTGAATTAGATTTTGCTGTATCAAAGTTTAATTTTTTTAATTTATCTAAAAGAAACTCTGAATTACTTTTAATTTTTTTCCTTAATTTTGATGCTTTTGTTATTTTTTTCAAAGAAGCTGATATTGCCCCTAGAATTGAGGGTGGTAAAGCAGTCGAGTAGATTAATCCTCCGCAAGAATTAACAATTTTTTTATAAAAATCTCTTGAGCATGAAACAAACGATCCATAACTTCCTATTGCTTTACTAAAGGTACCTACAATAATCTCATTTGTGTTTTTATTAACATCTGAGGCCAAACCATACCCATTCTTACCGTATAAACCGAACGAATGAGCTTCATCAAGATAAAGTATGCAAGCATATTTCTTTGAAAGATATCTTAACCCATTCAAATCAGCAAGGTCCCCATCCATACTGAAGAGAGTTTCAGAGATAATCATTTTTCTTATTTTGATTGGTGTTTTTTTTAACTGACTTTCGAGGTGATTCAAATCAAGATGATTGTATCTAAAACACTTTTGTCTGGATATCAAACACCCATAATTAATACTGGCATGATTAAGTTTATCAGAAAAAATAATGCATTTATTTCTGGTGCCTAAAGAATTACCACTTAAACAGGGAATAAGTGTTGAATTTAATAAAAATCCATTTCCAATTATTATAGAGTTATCGTGTTTAATATTTTTACTAATTAGTTTCTCAATCATTTCTATCTTATCTAAATTACCCGTAACTAAACGAGATGAAGACAAACTAGATCCATATTTTTTTATCCAAGAAATCGATTCATTAGAAATTTCTTTATTTTTAGAAAACCCAAGATAATCGTTGCTAGCGAAATTTATCAATGTTTTTCCATTATATTTAACCAGATCTTTATTTTTTTTTGAAAGTTTTGATGAATAATCAAAAATTTCTAGTTTTCTGGTTGGATTTTTTTTATTTAATGTTATTTTATTCACAGTCTTTTATATAATATATTAATTTTTACTAAATAAATAAATGAAAGAAGAAACAATAGTTTTACATACAGGTCATCGTAGAGATGAATCAACCACATCCGTCGCCGTTCCTATTTACCAAACTACATCTTATCAATTTAATAACACTGAACATGCCGCTAAATTATTTTCACTTCAGGAGCTTGGAAATATTTACACCAGGATAATGAACCCTACATGTGCTGTCTTAGAAGAACGAATGTCAAAACTTGATGGTGGGGTGGCTGCCATGGCAGTTAGCTCAGGTCAAGCTGCTTCAGCATTTTCAATTCAAAATATCTGTCATTCGGGAGATAATTTCGTTAGCTCCACTGATCTATATGGAGGAACATGGAATCTGTTTTCCAATACATTAAAAGAAATGGGAATTGAATGTAGATTCGTTGACCCTGCAAAACCCGAACAATTTGAAAATGCTATTGACGACAAAACCAGGTGTATTTATGCAGAGACCTTGCCCAATCCAAAACTCAATGTTTTTCCTATTAACGAAGTCTCCAAAATTGGAAAAAAACACAATGTTCCTTTGATAATGGATAATACTGCTGCGCCATACATATGCAAACCTATAAGTCATGGAGCAAATATCGTAGTCTACTCGACAACTAAATATATTGGTGGACACGGTCTATCTATAGGAGGACTAATAGTTGATGGCGGAAACTTCGATTGGGAAGCTGCGGCTGATAGATTTCCAATGCTCAACAAACCTGATCCAAGTTATCATGGTGCCGTTTGGTCAGAAGCTGCAAAACCTCTAGGTCCAATAGCTTATATTTTAAGAGCCAGAGTTATTCTACTAAGAGACTATGGTTCAGCAATGAGTCCATTTAACGCTTTTACTTTTATTCAAGGTTTAGAAACATTACCTTTGAGAATGCAACGGCATTGTGAAAACGCCGAAAAAGTAGCAGAGTATCTGAATGGTCACAGTAAGGTTGAAAAAGTTATTTATCCCAAACTCATGTCTGGAATTCATAGAGATAGAGCAGAAAGCTATATGTCAGGCGGCTTTGGATCTTTACTAGGCTTCGAATTAAAAGATGGAGAAGACGCTGGAAAGAAATTCATAGATAATTTGAAACTTCTCTATCATGTTGCCAATATTGGAGACGCAAGATCACTCGCTATCCACCCTGCATCAACTACACACTCTCAATTATCAGATGATGAAAAATTATCATCTGGTGTTACACCAGGTTATGTAAGATTATCAATTGGAATTGAGCACATCGATGATATTATTGAGGATTTAGATCAGGCATTAAAAAAAGTCTGAATGAAAAAATTCAATAGCAGAGGTTTTCCTTTTCATAGGGGAAGAAGGCTCAGAAGTTCACGCAATTTAAGAGATCTTGTAGCGGAAACATTTCTTAAAACCGACGATTTAGTTATGCCTTACTTTATTCGTGAGGATAATGATAAAATGGATTCAAAAAATAAATTCGGATTTAAAAGATTTTCCATAAATGAATTACTTAATGAGTTAGATGAGATCGTAAAATTAGGAATAAAATCAGTGGCATTGTTTCCAAAGATTGAAGTTGAAAAAAAAACAGATGATGCAATTGAAAGCTTTAATGAAAATAACCTGATATCTAGAGCTTTGAAAAAAGTTTTGAAAGAGTTTCCAGATCTGATGATTATCTGTGATGTAGCTTTAGATCCATATACGGCAAGTGGTCACGACGGCATTATAAACTCTAATGGAGAGATAGATAACGATATCACAGTTCAAATTTTAGTTAAGATGTCTTTAAACCTGGCATCATCCGGCTGTAAAATCATTGCACCAAGTGATATGATGGATGGGAGAATTAAAATTATAAGAGAAAACTTAGAAACTAATAAATTTTCCAATGTTAATATTCTTTCATATAGCTCAAAGTTTTGCTCTAACTTCTATTCCCCTTTTAGAGACGCATTAGGAAGTAAAGAAAATCTTGGAGATTCAAAAAAAGATTCCTATCAAATTGATTTTAGAAATTCTAGAGAGGCAGTAAAAGAATCACTCGAAGATATTGAGGAAGGTGCTGATATTGTAATGGTAAAACCAGCGGGTTATTATTTAGATATTATTAATGAAATTAAAAAAAACTGTTTGATACCTGTCGCTGCCTATCAAGTAAGTGGAGAGTATGTTATGATTAAGAATGCTTCTGACGAGAAATTTATTGACTACAGATCTTGCGTATTGGAGAGTCTTTCTTGCATTAAAAGAGCTGGAGCAGACGTAATTTTTTCATATTTTTCGAGAGAAGTTGCAGAGTGGTTAAAATAATTAAATCATAATGAACTTGATTTTTAAAAATTATAAGATTAAAAAAAGATAACATAAATTAGGAGGTTATAATGTCAAGAACACATCCAGGTAGATTCCACATAGCAATCCCAGGTCCTACAAATATACCTGAAAGAATTCTAAATGCTATGCATATCTCATCAGAAGATCAAAGAAACCCAGAAATTCCAAACTTAACGATCCCTTTATATAAAGACGTAAAAAAAGTTTTCAAATCCGAAAAAGGGACAGTTTTTCTATTCCCCGGATCAGGAACAGGAGCATGGGAATCAGCAATTATTAATACCATGTCACCAAATGAAAAAGTTCTAATTTATAGATATGGACAGTTTAGTCACTTATGGGCAGATATGTTCAAAAGACTTGGATTAGATGCAGAGGTTGTTGAAAGAGAATGGGGAACAGGAACACCTCCTGAAGAGGTGGAAAAGACGCTTAAAAATGATACTGATCACAAAATTAAGGTTGTTTGTGTGACACAAAACGAAACTGCTACTGGAGTCACATCAAATGTTGAAGATGTGAGGAAGGCTATGGATGCAGCAAATCACCCTGCACTTTTGTTTGTTGATGGTGTTAGTTCGATTGCATCTATTGACTTTAAAATGGATGAGTGGAAAGTAGATTGCGCTATTTCAGGCTCACAAAAGGGTTTTATGTTACCTTCAGGAATGGCTATAATGTGCGTAAGTCCCAAAGCGCTTGAAGCTCATAAAAAAGCTGAGCTTAAAAGATGTTACTACTCTTGGGAAGATCAGATTGCAACTAATAAAGACGGGTATTTCCCTTACACTCCTCAAATACCAATGTTAAGGGCTTTACAGGAGTCATGTAACATGATTTTTGAAGAGGGTCTTGAAAACGTATTCAAGAGACATCACAGAATTGCTGAAGGAGTAAGAAAAGCTATTCTTGAAGGATGGGAATTAAAACTATGCGCTAAAGATCCATATTGGTATTCCGATACTGTATCAGCAATAGTAGTTCCAGAAGATAAAGACGCAAAACAAGTGCTTTCAACAGCTTTTAATAAATATCATCTTTCACTTGGTGCTGGACTTACAGAAGTAGCTGGCAAGGTCTTCAGAATAGGCCATCTTGGTGATTTAAACGAACTTCAAGCTTCAGCCTTTATTAATGGCGCTGAAATGGCAATGATTGATTCAGGTATTAATGTAAAACCTGGAAGTGGTATTGCTGCTGCTTCTGAATATTGGAGAAAGGCTTTAGAAAATGACGCAAAAGTTCAAAGTATTAGTAACAAGGAAGTGGCCTAGTACTGTAGAAAAAAAGCTAGATGAAAGTTTTGATGTCACTCTAAACGAAAGTGACATTCCAATGACAGAGGAACAGCTACTCGAAGCTATGAATAGCTATGATGCTGTTCTTCCAACTGTTACTGACAGTATTTCAAGTAAAATTATTTCATCAGATAAGAGAAAGGCTAAAATAATTGGAAATTTTGGTGTTGGTTTCAATAATATTGATATTGAATCAGCTAAAAGTAACGGAGTTGTTGTTACAAATACTCCAGAAGTACTTACCGATTGTACAGCAGATATTGCAATGCTTCTTCTTCTTGGAGTTTCCAGAAGAGCCTCAGAGGGAGAATTTCACGTCAGAAAAAAAGAATGGTCGGGTTGGCGACCAACTCACATGATGGGAACAAAAGTAACAGGAAAAACTCTTGGTCTTGTTGGAATGGGGAGAATAGCTCAGGCGGTTGCGCATAAAGCACATTTTGGGTTTAATATGAAAATACTTTTTTTTGACCCATATTTTAATAATAATGACATTATTAAAAAATTTAATGCTTTACCTTGCAAAACAATTGACGATCTACTCAAAGATTCCGATTTTGTTTCTTTGCACTGCCCATCAACTAGTGAGACTAAAGGACTAATGAATATTAAAACTTTATCAAAGATGAAAAAGTCTAGCTATCTTATAAATACAGCAAGAGGCGATGTTGTTGTTGAAAATGATTTAGTTCAAGCATTAGAAAGCGATCTCATTAAGGGAGCAGGTCTGGACGTTTTTGAAGGTGAACCAAATGTAAACCCAAAGCTTTTAAAATTTAAAAACGTTTTTTTACTTCCACACCTTGGAAGCGCTACTGAGGAAACTAGAGAAGCTATGGGTATGCGAGTATTTTCAAATATAATTGATTTTTTTGAAGGCAAGGAGCCCACGGACAGAGTGGTATAATCCATAATGAGTTTACATAGAGTTGAAAATAGCTCTGAAAATTTGTTAATGAGTTTATTTAATCATGGTGTATCAAACGTTCAACCCAGAAACATTTTAAAAAACTTCATTAAAGCTTACAAAACAAAAATTATTATAAGCAACAACGGCTATTCAAAAACTTATAATAACTTTAAGAATATTCTTCCAATTTGTGTAGGTAAAGCTTCAGTTGACATGGGTAACACCGCATTATCTTTACTTAAGAATTTTGAGAACAAAATATCTGAGGGTGTTATAGTTGTAAACAAGGAAAACTTTAAAAAAGTGAAAGGTTTTAAATGTTTTTCTTCTGGGCACCCTGTTCCTGATAAAAATGGTTTACTTGCATCTCTACACATAGAAAAAAAACTTCATTCGCTTTCTGAAAAGGATCTTGTTTTGTTTTTTTTATCTGGGGGTGGGTCTGCTTTATTACCCTACCCATCTGCAAATATTAAAATTGAACAGAAGGTAATTTTAAATCGTAAATTATTAAACTCAGGTGCAGACATCAAGGAAATTAATACAGTGCGGAAACATCTTTCAAAAATCAAGGGTGGCAATCTATTGAAAATGTCATTTCCAGCAAAAGTCCATAGTTTTATATTGTCTGATGTAATAGGAGATGATTTAAGTTCGATATCGAGTGGACCAACAGTTCCTGATGAAACGTCTTTTAATGATGTAAAAAAAATTCTTAAAAAATACAATTTATGGAATGATATTCACAAATCAATAAAAGCGCATATTGAATTAGGAATATTCGATAAAAGTTTAGAAACCCCTGACAAAACAAATAAAGTTTTCTTAAATGTTGAAAACACACTAATAGGGAGTAATAATTTATGTTTAAAAAGCATCGATTCTTTATGTAAAAAGAAAGACATCAATTCAAAAATCTGGAAAACTAATATTGAAGGAGACGTTCAAGTTCTCGCTAAAAATTTTGTTAAAGATCTTAAAAAAAAGAATTATAAAAAGCCAATAATATTAATTTCTGGTGGAGAAAGCACAGTTAAAATTAAAGGAAAAGGAAAAGGTGGAAGAAATCAAGAATTTGCTTTGCACTTCATAAAAAATATAAGAAAGTCTCTCTCTAATCTAAAATTTACACTTTTATCAGCTGGAACAGACGGAAGAGACGGGCCAACAAATGCTGCTGGAGCAATTGTGAATAATAAGAGTTTCGATTTAATTGAAAGTAAAAACATAAATCTAAATAAGGAATTAGAAAACAATAACTCATATCAGGTATTGAAAAAAATAAATTCGCTTGTAATAATTAATGGAACAAACACAAACGTAGCTGACATTCAGTTACTGATGATAAATTAAATGGGTACATTAAAGAAAAATGAATTAATATTAAAAAGCTCAACAGAGTTTCCTTGTTCATATATCAAAGGAAAATCAGAAAAAAGAATTTTTGTAAATATTCCAAAAAATAAATCTGGAAACGAAGTAATTTCAAAACTTACACAAAAGGGATTTCGAAGAAATTATGATCACATGTATATCCCATCGTGCAAAAATTGCATATCCTGCGTTTCATTAAGATTAAATATTACTAAATTTGTCTATTCCAAAAGTAATAAAAGAAATCTAAAAACCAATTCTGATCTATCATTAGTTGAAAATAAATGTTTTTCAGAGAAAAGATTTAAATTATTTAAACAATATTGTAGAGTTAGACATCCAGATGGTCAAATGAGATATATGACACAGTCTGATTTTATTAATTTTTTTCATAAATCTAAAAATAAAGTAAAAATATTTGACTTAATTAATTTTAATAAAAAGCTTTATGGCTCAATCTTGCTAGACGTCTTAGATGACGGATATTCTGCTGTTTATAGTTTCTTTGATCCATATTCACACAAAAGAGGTTTGGGTAAAAACTTAATCTTAAAAACAATTCAAAAACTTAAAGAAAAAAAAAAGAGTCACCTTTACCTCGGATATTGGGTAAGAGAATCAAAAAATATGAACTATAAATCATCATTTAATAATGTTGAATATTTCATAAATGGTGAATGGACAGAAAATCTATAAATCCTCCAGTTGATTAATTATTTGATTCCTAAAAATAAATTTGAATTTTTTATTTTCCAAGATTTTAAGAAAAAAATATCCTGTTATTTTTAATGCCTCTTTATAATCATTATATTTATTTTGTTTAAAGTTTTCTTTCATACATTTTGGAATTTTAAATAGACTTTTAGCATATTTTTTTCCCACTTCGAAATTAACTGCATTACCAGTTTTTGGAGAAATAAAATAAGTATTATTAAATTCTCCAGTAACACAGCATTTATTAATATTGAGCCCATAACCAAGATGCTTTAAAAAATTTATTTCCCACTTTACATATTTACCAATTAAATAAGAATTATTTTCAAACTTTAAAAGAGTCAAATTTTTGATTTCTTTATAAATAGAAGTATTTTGTTCCCACAAAGGTAAGAATTTTATACAAAGTTCCGAAGCTGAGGCTTTAATAATTGTATAAAAATAGTTAGTAGATAAATTATAATTTTGTTGTTCATAATTTAAATATCCAAGTGAATTTTGATTTCTTGAACTCCACGTAAATTCAACTTTATCAAGATTAATTAAATTAATATTTTTGTTTTTAAAAGACTTTGAAAGACCCTTTATCAAACCATAATCTTTCGAAAGGATATATAAGATTTTAGATTTCTCTCCAAAATTTTTTGAATATAAGAAAAAACCTTCGTCGTGTATTTTCATTATTAAATTCTCATTTTTTAACTGTTAAATCCAAAAATACCTTTTTTTTTAAAATTTTTTCAATGTCGATTCTTGACCTTGTTCCGATCATCTTAATTTTTTCTCCGTTTTTTCCTATAATTATTGATTTTTGAGAGTCTTTATTTACAAATATTTCTTGATAAACCTTTGTAATTTTTTCTTCATTTTTAATTTTGGTTTTAATTTTAACTAAATATGGTATTTCCTTATTTACAAGATTAAATATCTTTTCTCTTGTAATTTCAGAAATTCTATAATTTATGCTTTTATTTACTTGTATTTTTCCATTATACTTCCAATTCCTTTCAGGAATCTGATCAATTAGATTGTTCAATAAAAACTTCAGACCTTTTCTTCTTTTTGAAGAAATCATAAAAGTTTTTAAAAAATTTATTTGCGAATTTAGAATTTCAGAATATTTAAGTATTCTATCTTTTGAAACAAGATCTATCTTATTTAAGACCAAATAATTTTTTTTGAAATTTTTAATAATAGTGTTTATTTCACTTATCGACTTTTTATCAATTTTTTTTGAAAGATCGTAAATAAAAAGATTTAAATCTACTTTTTCTTCCTCATCCTGAATTGAACGTGAAAGACTTTTTGTTTTATACTTTCTATTTTGAATTATACCTGGTGTGTCTGTAAATATTAGTTGACAGTGATTTATATTAATCACTCCAGAAATTTTTTCTTTTGTAGTTTGAACCTTGTGGCTGACAATTGATATTTTATTATTTAAAATATTATTCAATAGTGTTGATTTTCCTGCATTTGGAAATCCAGTTAATAAAATAAATCCACACTTATATTTTTTTATTTTCAATTTTTTTTAAAAGTAATTTAGCGGCATTAATTTCTGCATCTTGTTTATTTTTACCTTCTCCAATAACAATTAAATCATTACTGTGATTTACACTTATTTTAAAAATTGGTTCATGTTCAGGACCAGTTTTACTTACAAAATTATATTCAGGAAGTTTATTGTTTTTTTTTAAGCACAATTCTTGTAATCTAGATTTTGGATCATATTTTGACAAATCAATATTCTTTATTTCTTCTTTCCAAAGATTTACAACAACGGTTTGTACTGTTTCAAAATCTGAGTCCAAAAAAATTGCAGCGACTAGGGCCTCAAGTGAATTTGCTTTTATTGAGTCAATTGATTTAATTTTTATATCATTTGAAACTTTTATATAACGGTGAAGTTGAATCAGACTTGCTATTTTTATAAGAGTTCTTTTACACACCAAGAAGGAATGTTTTTTTGCAAGTTCACCTTCAGAGTCTTTTTTAAAATTTTTATAAAGATTAATAGATATAATTAATCCTAAGATCCTATCACCTAGAAACTCTAACTTTTCATAGTTTTTTTTATTTTTATCAAAACTTGAATGTGTCAAAGATGTTTCTAAAAGTTCAAAATCTTTAAAACTATATCTTATATCATTAAAAAGTTTGGAATACTTGTTCATTCTTTTTTTTTAGGAACCAAACTAACAAAAAATCTATCTTTTCTTAGGGCAGGATACCAAGTCCAGAATTTCAAAAAACTTCCTATTTCAGTATCAAATGAAACAGCCACAACTTCAGCTCTACCCACTAAGTTCTCTCTTGGAATTAATCCAATAAATCTACTATCTTGTGAATTATCTCGATTATCTCCAAGAACAAAAAAATGATCTATAGGAATTTTAATTTTGTCAAAGTTGTTAGTATTTAAACCCTCAAGCACTTTTTCAAATTCATAGACTTCATATGTTAACTTGTTAGGTAATGTCTCCATAATTTTTGAAACATTAAAAGATTTGTATTTTTCAACATTTTTTTTTGTTACACTTATTTCTTTGTTGTTGATTATTAATATATTATCCTTCATTTCTAACACATCGCCCGGGAGACCAACAACGCGTTTTATGTAGTCAGTTCTATTATCCTCGGGTGTTTTAAAAACAACAATTTCACCTCTTTCTGGCTCTTTGGAAAACAACCTGCCTGGAATAATAGGTATACTTAATGGAAGAGAATGTTTTGAAAAACCGTATGAAAACTTAGATACAAATAGATAATCTCCAACTTTTAGATTTGGATACATAGATCCAGAGGGAATGCTAAAAGGCTCATAAAGGAAACTTCTAATTAATAGAGCAGCAATGATTGCATATAAAAGTGAGATCAAGTTTTTCTTAAAATTACCATCTTTTTTTTTTTCTTTAAAAAAAGTATTTTTCATATTTGAATTTTATTACAAAAATATTCAAATGCTAGGATGATTTATAATTTTCATGAATTTCTTTATTGTCATATCCAAACCATCCATTATAGCATTGGAAATTAAAAAATGTCCTACGTTGAGTTCTATAATATTCGGTATTTTTGAAATTTCCTCCACGTTATCGAAGTTTAATCCATGTCCAGCATGACAATCTATTCCAATCTCTAGACAATGCTCTGCTGCTTGCTTAATTCTATTTAATTCTAAATGATGATTTTTTTTATTGAAATTAATAGCAAATTTGCCTGTATGAATTTCAATTACTTTTACTCCAAGCCTTGCGACTGCATCAATCTGCTCTATGTCAGGATCTACAAAAAATGACAACTTTATATCTTTGTCTTTAAATCCAGATACAAATTCGCCAAGATAATCTAACTGATTTTTAACATCCAACCCTCCTTCAGTTGTAAGTTCTTCTCTTCTTTCAGGAACAATACAGCAGGAAAAAGGATTTGTTTTAAAACAAATGTTTTTCATTTCATCAGTAGCTGCCATCTCTAAATTTAGAGGGAGATAATTTCTGTTTTTTAGTTCTTCAACATCTTTATCGTTTATGTGTCTTCTGTCTTCTCTTAAGTGGACTGTGATCAAGTCAACATTACAGTCCCTTAAAATATTAGCGACTTTTAATAAATCAGGAAAATTTTCATTTCTTGCATTTCTTAGAGTTGCCACATGATCTATATTAACTCCCAATCTTATTTTTTTTTTCATAAAATCTTTTTTCCAAATAAAATTTACTAATTCTATAAGTAATAAACCAGGTTGTAATTGCAATAGGTAAACTACCTAGCAAAGTAGGAAAAAATAATTCACTAAAATTTTCTATTAAGAAACCTATTTTAAACTCGTAATACTCAAGTGGAGAGTAAACAAAATTTACACCCAATTTATAGGCAACGTAAAAAAAGATAGGAAAAGTCCATGGATT
This sequence comes from uncultured Alphaproteobacteria bacterium, assembly GCA_902617375.1. Lineage (GTDB taxonomy): Bacteria > Pseudomonadota > Alphaproteobacteria > Methylaequorales > Methylaequoraceae > Methylaequor > Methylaequor ceniphilum. Next base: position 188,032 of record CACMWI010000003.1, read on the forward strand.
TCCAATTACTGAACCAACAGTAGCAGCTATCAAATTGCCACGCATTGCAAGTGTACCTAGGTAGCAAATTATCAAATGAAAGCCCAACAAGGGTGTAAACGATATTGCTACACCCCATGCTAAACCAATCGCCACTGATTCAGGAAAATCTCTGATTCTATAAATCTTCATTTTAATATTTCTAAAATATTTAGAAAATTGCATTAAATCCTCCTAAATCCTCGAAACACTCTCTATAAAATCAGAAGTTCTCAAAGAGGCAATTACTTTACTAAGATGAGATTTATTTTTTACATCAATGTCGATATTAATTTTGAAAAAGTCAGTATTTCTTTCAGTTATTTCTAAGTTTCTAATATTACTTAAAGATTTTCCAATAATGGAAGACAAGACACCTAATGCACCAATCTTATTTCGGATTAAAACATTTATTTTAGCCACAAAATCGTTTTTTTTGTATTTTAAGTTTTCCCATGATACTTTAATAAATTTATGATTTTTGGACTTTACTTTTTTTAATTCCTTACATAATTTTAAATGAATAATTAATCCCTTATTTTTCATTACAAAAGAAATAGCTTCGTCTCCTGGAATTGGGTTGCAGCATTTTGCAAAGTGAATACTCATCCCTGGAGTAAGGCCATGGACGATTAGAGGAAAATCGTCTGATCTATTTTTTTCTTTAAGCTTATTAAAGATTACAATCTTATCATTTTTTTTAAGAAGTTTTTCTTCAGGAAACATAGATGATACTATCTTATTAGGGAAAATTTTACCACATCCTATAAATTTATAAAGATTGTCTAAGTCTTTAAGCTTAAACTTATCTAGAATGTTTTTAACATTTGTTTCTGAGTATCTCATACCCTTATTCTTGAAATGATTAATTAAGATTTCTTTTCCAAGCTTTTTAAAATCCTCGTCTTCTTTTGTGTGGAGGTATCTTTTAATACAAACTCGTGCTTTTCCTGTGATAGAAAATTCGAGCCAGTCTGGAAGAACTGAATTACCTTTACCGCGAATGATTTCTACCTGATCTCCATTTTTAAGCTTAGTTGAAAGTGGTTTAATAGAATTATTAATTTTTACTCCTGAACAGAAATAACCCACATCAGAATGGACAGAAAATGCGAAATCCAATGGCATTGCCCCTTTTGGCAAAGCAACAATATCCCCTTTTGGTGTAAAAACAAAAACTTGATCTGCATGCATTTGCATTTTGGTGTGTTCAAGAAACTCTTCTGGTTCATTTGATTGATCGAGAATATCTAGGATTTGTCTCATCCACCTATATTGTTTTCCATCTTTTGGATTAATCTTATCTTTATATATCCAATGTGCTGCAACGCCAAACTCTGCTTTTTCATTCATCTCGAATGTTCTTATTTGAATTTCTATTCTCTGATTTAGAGGACCAATAAGTGTCGTATGTATTGATTGGTAACCGTTCGGTTTGGGAGTTGAGATATAATCTTTGAATCTTCCTGGAACATATGAATAACCTTGATGAAGAAGACCTAAAACTTCATAACTAGTTTTGGTATCTTTTACTAAAATTGTAAAGGCCATTATATCTGAAAGTTGAGAAAAATTTACAGACTTTACTTTCATTTTTTTCCAAATAGAGTAAGGAGTTTTTTCTCTGCCAAAAACTTTGAATACTATTTTATTCTCGAGAAGAAACTCTTCAATATTCTTAATAATTTTATCTAAAATATCTTCATCTTGTTGTCTCAACATCAACAGTCTTTGAATTATTGAATCTCTGAGCTCTGGCTCAGTTACATTAAAACTTAAATCATCTAGTTCTTTTCTGATTTCTTCCATCCCAAGTCTTTCGGCAAGAGGTGAATAGATTTCAAGCGTTTCATACGATATTCTTTTTTTTTTCTTCTCATCTTTTATAAATTTAAGTGTTCTCATATTATGAAGTCTATCTGCAAGCTTAACAAATAACACTCTTATGTCTCTTGATGTAGCAAGTAATAATTTCCTGAAGTTTTCTGCTTGATTAAACTTGTCAGATCTACCCTCAAATTTTGACAATTTTGTAACACCGTCTACTAAAGATGAAATTTCAGAACCAAAACTTTTTTTTATATCCTCAAGACTATATGTTGTATCTTCAACAACATCATGAAGAAGAGCAGTAATTATTGTTCTGGAATCGAATTTGTGATCGGCAAGTATACCAGCCACTTCCAATGGATGAGAGAAAAAAGGATCTCCAGACGCCCTTGTTTGACTTCCATGAGCTCTCATTGAAAAAACATATGCTTTGTTGAGAAGTTTTTCCTCTACGTTTGGATCATATGATTTTACTTTTTCTAATAATTCAACTTGTCGTAACACAACAAAATTTTATGATAAAAACCAAAGTTTTTAAATATTAAATTATTTTTTTTTAGTCTTTTTGCTTTTCTAAATCAGCTTCTGGATTATCTGTCAGATCTTCTTCTTGGCTGTTATTTTTCTTCTGACTAATAAGTTTCTGAATTTCATTTTGAGTCATATATATTTTTTTTCGTTTCTTTTCAGATGCATTTTCTTTTTCGAAATTATCAAAGGAAACTTGAGAAGCATTTTCATTCATTGGAACTGTTTCATTATCGTCTATATCTGTGTCTTCTACTGGTTGATATCTTTGCGATGAAACTACAATCGAGTCCCAGGTTTTAACCAAATCGATTTTCTTTTCAGCTATTTCTCGCAATGCAATAACGGTGTATTTATCGTTATCGATAGACACTTCAGCTTGAGATCCAGATGATAAATCCCTAGCTCTGTTACAAGCGTATATAACTAATTGAAATCTATTAGGTATAGATGTTGTACAGTCTTCTGTAGTTACTCTAGCCATTTAAGTCAATTTATATTGTAAATTTTCTGGTTTGCAAGTTTTTTTAAAATGTTTTTTGCTTTTTCTTTTAATATGGGATGTACCCATTCTTTGTTAATATCACATAATGGTTGCATAACAAATCTTCTTAAATGCATTCTCGGGTGGGGTAATTCTAGGTGTTTATCTTTTAAAATTATTTCATTGTAACACAACAGGTCAAGATCAATAACTCTTGATTCGTTTTTAAAATGTCTGACTCTTTTAAAAATTTTCTCGATGTTCATTAATTCCGATAAAATTTTTTTTGGCAAGAAATTTGTTTTTACACTAACTACCCCATTAACATACATTGTCTGATTTGATTTAGGAATTGGTTCAGTCTCGTAAAAATTTGAAACTTTTTCAAGTTCAAAACTTTTTTCCAAAAATTCCATAGCTTTTTGACAGTTTTTAATGGGATCACCATAAGTTTCAGATTTTAAATTTGACCCTAATGCTATCAATATCATTTTTTCTCCAATCTGGCTTTTTCTCTTTTCCAATCTTGCTGTTTTTTATATTCTCTTAAATCGCCTTTTTTTCTTCCTTTTGATATTCCCAAGAGAATTTTAATAAAACCCTTTTTATTAAAATGAAGATCTAGAGGGATCATTGTTAAGCCATTTTGTTTAACTTTCATATTGATTTTGTAAATTTCAGTCTTGTTTAACAAGAGCTTTTTAGATCTTATATTATTCGTTGTTTCAGGACTATTTTCATAACTCTTTAGATCTACATAAAGATTATTTATCCAAAATTCACCTTTTTTATCAACTGCGTAAGAATTATCTAAAGAAACTCTACCTTTTCTTATTGATTTAACTTCAGCCCCAGTTAGAACGATTCCTACTTCAATCTGATCTATTATTTGATAATTAAACTTAGCTTTTCTGTTTAGAGCTATTATAGATTTTGATTTTTTCACCTACTTTTAAATAAGATTAAGATTTCGCAAAGCTTTATCGATCTCAAGCATTGTCGATTTTGTTACAGTTGTAAGAGGAAGCCTTAGTATATTTTTGCATCTTTTAAGTTTGCTGAGAGCATATTTTACTGGGCATGGACTTGTCTCTAAAAACAATGCTTTATTTAAAATGAACAGAAGTTGATTTAACCTCATTGATTCTTCAATTTGTCTATTTATCCATGAATTATAAATCTGGGCGCACAAACGTGGAGTTACATTTGCAGTAACAGATATGCAACCAACACCTCCATTTATTAAAAAAGCTAGAAAAGTTGCATCTTCTCCTGATAATTGAATGAATTTTTTTCCACAATTTTGAATTACATTCATTGGTGCAGCTAAATCTGAAGTTGCATCCTTAACTCCAACTATATTTGGTATCTTAGATAATTTAATAAGAAGTTCTGATGAAATTTTTTTTACAGATCTACCTGGAATATCATATAAATATATAGGAAAGCCATTACATTTTTTTGCAATTGCACTGAAATGTTTGTAAAGTCCATCATCACTTGGTTTATTGTAGTAAGGAGTTACCAACAATGTTGCATCTGCTTTAGATTTTTTGGCATGTTCAACTAAATCAATTGTTTCTGCGGTCGAATTTGAGCCACAACCAGCCATAACCGGGACTCTATTTTTAGATCTTTTGATTATAAAGTTTGTTACTTCTTTATGCTCTTCGTGACTTAGAGTTGGGGATTCACCAGTTGTTCCACAAGAAACCAAGCCGTGTGAACCTTCAGAAATTAAAAATTCAATATGTTTGGCAAGAGAATCAAAATCAACTTCTAAATTTTTAGTGAAAGGAGTTATAACTGCTGGGATTGAACCTTTGAATATCATTTTGATCTCTGTTAGACAATAAAAATATTATAATATTCTTATTGTTAATTATTTTCTAGGAAATAATAATATGTTTTTATGATTAAAAATAAATTAAGAATTAATCTCTTTTTTTTTTTAAGTTTAATTTTCCATTGGAATTCTTATGCTCTTGATCCACCAAGTGTAAAAGCCAGACCTGAAATAAAAGTTTATGTTTACCAAGATGTTTTTGATCAAATAAAAAAACAAAACTGGGCAATGGCTATAGTTTTGGCAGATGATTATAAAAATGAAAATTTATCTTCGTATATCAGGTGGCTTGATATAACTCGTCCTGGAAGTAATCATAACTTTCAATACTTAACTAATTTTTATAAAAATCACAAACATTGGCCAAAAAACGAAATTTTAATTAGAAAAATTGAATCATCAATTGAAAGTAAAACTGAACCTGAAAAAATTATAGAGTGGTATCAAAACAATCCACCCCAAACCTCAAAAGGTAAAATCGATTACCTTGAAAGTTTGATAAAAGTCGGAAAAATAACAGAAAAAAAAAAAAGAATTAAGGATATATGGATAAATTCTAATTTGACCTATTCCCAACAAAAATATTTTATAAAAAAATATAAAAATTTTTGGAATAATAATGATAATTGGCAAAGATTTAATAGACTGATGTATGAAGGTAAGAATGTTTCAGCAAGAAGAACTTTGAATCGAATCCGAGGAGACTACAGAAAGCTTGGTGAGGCTCGATTAGGCCTAAGTAGACGAGTAGGAAATGTATCTTCATTAATTAAAGATGTTCCAGAAAGATTAAAAAATGATCCTGGGCTTATTTATGAAAGAATGAGATGGAGAAGAAAAGCAAAACTTGAAACCGCTGGAGATTTATTAATTAACCCACCAAATGAAATTGAAAATGTTAGAAACTGGTGGATCAATTCAAGAATAATAGTAAGAAGATTATTAAACAAGAAAAAGTATAAAAAGGCATATCAAATATTAAAAAATCACAACCTTCCACTTTCTTATCAGTCTGGATTAGAAGCGGAATGGCTAGCTGGATGGGTTTCTTTTTCTCATTTAAAATTATACGATAAAGCCATCGGACACTTTGAAAAAGTTTTCAATAACTCAGATAATAATTTTAGATCTAAAGCAGCATACTGGTTAGCATTAACAAACATAGAAAAAAATTCTGACAAAAAGATTATATCTAAGTGGCTCAAAGAATCTTCTAAAAATAAGTTTTCATTTTATGGACAAAATGCTGCATTAAAGCTTAAAACTTATAATTTAAAAAAAGAAAAAAAAGTGTTAAGAAAACCCGAGAAATATGAGGATCTACTTGAAGTAATAAATATTATTATTCAATCAAGACAAAGTAATTTTAAGTCTTATCCATTTTTTAAAAAAGTTTTTGAATTATGTTCTATTGATGAGGAAAAGTTTTATGTTCTTGAAAAAGCTTATAAACTTTCAAATAAAAATATCGTTGGTAAATTATCAAAACAGCTCAAAGTTCCATCTGTAAAATATTCATATCCAGAAATTACAGAATTTATCCCCAATAAATTTGAAAGTTCAAAACCAACTATAGCTCTTATTCATGCAATAATTCACCAAGAGAGTAACTTTTCAATAAATGCATACAGCTCTGCAGGTGCAAGAGGTTTAATGCAACTAATGCCATTTACTGCGAAAAAAGTAGCACGAGATTTAAAAATTAAGTACTACAAAAATAGATTAACAACAAATCCTGAATACAATATTTTGTTGGGTACGACCTACATTAATGAAATGCTGATTAAATTTAGAAATGCTTTACCGTTGGCACTTGCTGCTTACAATGCAGGACCAAATAGGGTGAAAATTTGGATTAAAAGATATGGCGACCCAAGAAAAAAAGAAATAAGTTATGTAAATTGGATTGAATCTATTCCGATCACAGAAACAAGATTTTATGTGCAAAAAGTTCTTTCAAACTTAAGAATTTATCAAAAAAAATATAACCTAAGTCTATACAATTAAAAAAATTTTTTATATGCCATATTGACAGTAAGACAATTTGACACTATATTAGTATTGTATCGCCTAACTAGGGATACAAAATATTAATAATCTTGCTTAAATAAAGGAGATATAAAATGCAAAATACAATTACAAATATTGATAGACAAAGATTCACACCATTTACGGTGGGCTTTGATGATTTGTTTGATAGACTTTTCGATATGGAAGTTAACACTTCCTCCGGATATCCGCCATACAATATAATAAAATCAGATGATTACAATTATCACATCGAAATTGCAGTGGCAGGCTTTAATAAAGATCAAATTGAAGTTGAACTTTCTGATGGTGTATTAACAGTAAGATCAAAGATTAAAGATCAAAAAGCTAATGAAACTCAAAATATTATTCATCAAGGAATTTCTCAAAGAAATTTTGTAAGAAAATTTACATTATCTGATGAAATAAGAGTTAAAAGTGCAGACTTAAATGATGGTATGTTGAAGATTAAATTAGAAAAAGTTATACCAGAGCACAAAAAACCAAAATTGATTACCATCAAATAATTTGTAGGGGGAAAATTCCCCCTGCACTTAAATTATTGACATATTAAACTTTTAATATTAATTAGATAATAATAATCATTATCAAATTAATATGAACTTCTTCGCATATCTTTTAGTGTTTTTTTTTTCACTCCATATAAATGCAGGTGAAATCAATTTATATACTACAAGACATTATGATTCAGATATTAAACTTTACGAGGAGTTCACTAAACAAACTGGTATTAATGTCAACATAATCTCTGGAAAAGCAAAACCACTTGAAAAGAGAATATTAGAGGAAGGAAAATCTTGCAAAGGAGATTTGTTTTTTTTGGCTGACGCCGGAAGACTTTATTCCGCTGAAAAAAATGGCGTTTTTAAAAAAGTTAGTTCAAAAGTTTTGGAAAAAAAAATACCAGCTCATTTCAGGTCTGATTATTGGTTTGGAATAACAAAAAGAGCTAGGATTATTTTCTACAACCCAAAAATAATATCCTCAGAGGATTTGGTTAATTTAAGTTACGAGGATCTCACAGACAATAGATTTAATAAATCTATTGCAATAAGACAGTCAAATAATGTCTATAACCAGTCTCTAATCGCATCCATGATAGAAAATCATGGGTTGGAGTATACTAGAGGTTGGACAAAGAAATTTGTTAAAAATTTTTCTAGAAGACCCAAAGGTAACGATAGAGCTCAGATCTTATCAGTTGCCTCAAGTGAGTCCAAACTTGCTATAGCGAATACCTATTATTATGCATTAATGTTGTCTGGAAAAAAAGGTAAGGAGCAAAAAGAAGCAGCAAAAAAAGTTCGTCCATTTTTTCCAAATCAACAAAACAGAGGGACACATATGAATATTTCCGGAATTGGAGTATTAAAACATTCACCAAATCCCAGTAATGCAATAAAATTTATTGAATTTTTACTTACTCACAAAGCTCAAGAACACATGGTAAATACTACTTTTGAGTATCCAATGATAGAATCAGTAGATCCTCCTTCTTTGATAACCAAAATGGTAGGTAGTTTCAAACAAGATAATATTACTAATGTTTCTTCTTATGGAAAATGGCAAACAGATGCCTTTAAAATAATGCAAGAAGCTGGTTGGAATTAATTAGGTTTTGACAAAAATTACTCGACCATTTTACTCAACAAATTTTACTTTCTACATAATATTTAGCATATCAATTATTTCACTCATACCCCTTTTTACTATAATTATTAACTCTTCGATCATTGACTTTGATTTCACATTATTTAAAAATTCACAATTTTTAGAATATACAAAAAACTCATTAATAATTCTTTTCTTTGTTTTATTTCTTACATTTGTCTTCGGAGTAATTCCTGCCTACTTAGTTACTTTCTACAATTTTGTTGGAGTAAAGTTCTTTGAATATTCATTAATTCTGTCATTCGCAATTCCTCCGTATATTTTCGGTTATTCTTTAAGTGCATTTTTTGAGAATTTTGGTAGCGGTTACACGCTCATCAACCTTATTTGGAATACAAATAATGCTAACTCATATTTACCAAACTTTTCTCCAATAGTTAATTCAGTATTATCCTTATCTTTCACACTTTATGGATATGTTTATCTACTTTCAAGAACTTCATTTGTAGGTCAATCTGTAAATCTTTTAGATCTTGGAAAAAGTTTAGGTTTTAGTTCATATCAGAGATTTTTTAAAATTATTTTACCTTGTGCGAGACCTGGAATTTTCATAGGTCTAAGTTTAGTTGCTATGGAAACATTATCAGATTTTGGAACAGTTTCATACTTTGGTGTTTCAACCTTTACAACAGAAATATACAACTCGTGGTTTATTTTTGATGATTTGAATACGTCTAACTTTTTATCCCTATTACTCTTAATTTTTGTGCTCTTTTTTTTTATAGTCGAGAGTCTTTTAAGAAAAGATTCAAGGTTTCACTCACTTAAAAATGAAGGTAAAAGAAAAAAACAAGCCTTAAAAGGCACAAAAAATTTTTTGGCAACAGCTTTTTGCTTATGTTTATTTTTCTTTAGCTTTGTTTTTCCTTTTTCTCAAATGTTGTACTGGTCGATAAAATTTCCCGAGTATTTAGCAAACTTTGAAATTTTAAAACTTAATCTAAATACTTTTTTACTAATCTTTTTCACATCCTTTTTTTTAATATCAGTCGCAATTTTTACAAATTTTGGAAATAGAGTCTTAAAAAATCGATTTTTAAGTTTTTTCAGCAGTCTTTCAATTTCTGGTTATGCTATTCCTGGTATCATTATTTCAGTATCTATTATAAGTTTTTTTTCATTAATAAGCTCATTCATAAATTTTGATTTAAAAACAATATTCATTGGATCATTTTATGGATTAATTTTGGGTTATTTTTTTAGATTTTACTCAATTGCCTATAATGGTATAAAATCTAATTTCCTTAAAATAAATTATTCATTAGATGAATCTTCTTATTTAATGGGGTTTGATAAATTTAAAACATTCTCAATAGTTCATTGGCCAATTTTAAACAAAAATATTTTTTTTATTTTTATTCTGATTGCTATTGAGATAATTAAAGAACTCCCAATAACTTTGATTTTAAGACCTTTCAATTTTGAAACTTTCTCAACCCGTGCTTATAATTTTGCAACTCAAGATTTGATTGAGGCCACTGCGATACCGTCTATGTTTTTAATTTTCTGGGCAAGTATCTTTATTCTAATTTCATTTAAATACTTTTTTCAAGATAATAAATGAATTATAAGAAATAATGGGAAATTTTTTTGAAGTTCTTGATGCAACATTCTCATCTGGAAATGATCATGAAATAAAAAATATAAATTTTGCAATTCCAAAGAAGGGAAATATTGTATGCTTACTAGGACCGTCAGGTGCAGGTAAAACAACTATCCTTAGGACAATTGCTGGTCTTGAAAAATTAAAATATGGAACCATTAGTCTTAATGGAAAAATTATATCTTCAAATACCCTGTCGATAAGTCCAGATAAGAGAAACATAGCACTTTCGTTTCAGGATAATTGTTTGTTTCCTCACAAAAACGTCTATCAAAATATTTTACTTGGATTAGAAAGGAAAAATAGAAAAAAATTTTTATATTCTCCATTAGAACTTTTAGACTTCTTTAAACTTAAAGAAGTTCAACAAAAGTACCCCCATGAAATTAGTTCTGGCGAGGCTCAAAGAGTTTCTCTAGCCAGATCACTAATTTCTTCCCCTGATCTATTATTACTCGATGAACCCTTTGCAAATATTGATCAAATATTAAAAGAGGATTTACAAAAAACTGTAAAAGATATTTTAAAATTAACAAAAATATCAGCAATTGTTGTAACACATGATCCTAATGAGGCATTTTATTTAGGTGATAAGTGCGGTATCATTATCAACAACGTACTTAAGCAGTTTGATACACCCTATAATATTTATCACTTTCCAAATTCTCTTGAGGTTGTAAATTTTTTAAAAAGAGGAACCCTTCTTAATGTCAAAATAATCAATAAACAAATCCTGAAACATAAGAGCCTTGGAATAATAAATGGTAAATATGGTTGTTCAAATTTAAACCAATTCAATGAGGGTAAAACTGTTAAGTTATTAATTCAACCAGAAGATTTACTGCACGACGATAAAAGTCAATTGAAATTAAAAATTGTTGATAGGAAGTTTCGTGGAACTAATTTTATCTATACATTAAAAACTCCTGAAAAGGAACTTATACCTGTACTTGTTGATTCTCATCATCAACATTTACATGAAAATGATGAGGAGTTTGGAATAAAAACTCCAATCAATATAGATCATTTAGTTTGTTTTGAAAAAAAATAATTACAAACTCTTTACATTTTTTTTTAAAAAATTATTGTATTTTTATGGATGATGAAAAAATTAATATTTCTGTAAGAAAATTTTTAAAAAACGTTGGGATTACTTCTCAAAGAAAAATTGAAGAAAAGATTAGAGATAAATTTAAATCTGGTGAAATAAAAGGTATCAATAAGATAAAAGTCAAAGCTACTATAACCTCAGATACACTTGAGCTTAATGAATCTATTGATGGTGAAATAGAAACTTAAAATTGGGCGAACAAAACAACATAAAAAAAGATAGTACTTTCGACTTTTGTGATAAAGAATTTAAATCTTTTAAAGAGGATGTCCTTTGTTCACAAGATGATTTACACAAATCAATGCAGGACAACTCAGTCGGTTTTGTTATTTTCTACGTAGTTGCTATTATATTTGTAGCTGCATTGTTCCAACTATCTACAAAAGACTTTTCAAAAAAAGGTAAGAAAAATAAATAATTTATTTATTGTACTTTTAGTCTTACTTTTTTGTCACAATATTCTTATCTTTCTAATGTACATGGTATCTGAAATTTTCGATCTTAAAGGACGTTTTATTACTAAAGTTTTAAGAACAAAAAAAAATTGTCTTCTTTTTATATTGATCTTCTCAGTTGTTTATATCCTTTCCTCAACACTAGTATTAAATTTTTATGACTTAAAAAAAATACAAATCTTAAACTTTTTATTTTCTTTTATTATTATTTTTGAAATTTGTTTAAAAATATCTCAATCAGAAAGATTTATTTTATGGATAGGTGAAAATTTAGATAAATCTTTTAGATTATTTATAATGTTTATAATAGGATTAAATTGTACCTATTTCTATACGAGGTTAACTCTCCAAATAATAGAAAGCTATTGAAAGTTTAATAGATAACTCCCTCTTTCAAAAACTTTTGAATCAACTTATTTTTTGATTTAAGGAATTTATTTTTTGTAGAAACTTCAATTATCTCTCCATCATTAATAAATAAAATCTCATCAGCTAACCTTTTCGCTTGGAATAAGTCATGCGTAACCATAATAATTTTGATTCTATTTCTTTCTTTAATTAAAAAGTTTTCTACTTTTTTTGTGAATCGCATATCAAGATTAGAACTTGGTTCATCCAAAATCAAAAGATTGGGTTCAGAAACCAATGTTCTAATAAAGGAAAGATATTGTTTATTCCCTTCTGAGAGATTTCTAGCCGATATTTTCTTTTTGCTTGAAAATCCAAAATATTTTAATAAAAATTCAATCCTTTTATTTATAATTTTTTTGTTAAACCCTTTTATTTCAAGAGGATATGCAAGGTTATTGAAAACATTGCGTCTTAAAAAAATTATATTCTGTGAGAGATATCCCGTTTTGGGAATTGTTCCATTTAACTTTATTGAAAGCTCTCCGCTTTCTGGTTTTATTAATCCTTTGATAATTTTCGTTAATAAAGTTTTTCCTGAACCATTTGGACCAAGGATAATTGTTATACCATTAGTTGAAATGTCTGTTGAAAGATTCTTAAAAAAAGGTTTGTTGTTCACGCCATAATTTATATTTTTAAGTGTTATATGATTTTCTGAATTAATCATAAGAATATTTCCTGGAAATTGTTTTCATTATCATTACTATTGCATTCAAAGAAATAGCAATTATTATCAGAACAATTCCTAGAGACATTGCCATTGATAAATTTCCTTTCGAAGTTTCTAAAGCAATTGTTGTCGTCATAACTCTTGTGTAGTGTACGATATTTCCGCCAACAATTATTATAGCTCCTACCTCAGATAAAGCCCTACCTAAACCTGTTAAAATGCATGTCACAAGTGAAATTCTAGCATCAAAAACTGTTGTTCTAATTCTACTTATTAAATCAACTTCAAATGTATCGAACATTTCCTTATACTCATCAAACATTTGTTGAAGCAGTTCTGTGCTAACTGAAATAATTATTGGCAAAATTATTATTATCTGAGCAATAATCATAATTGACGGAGTATATAAAATGTCTAAAAATCCTAAAGGGCCTGTTTGGGAAAATAAAATATAAAGTAAGAGACCTACAAATACTGGAGGTAACGCCATCATTGAATTAAAAAAAATAATTATAGTTTTTTTTCCAGTAAAATTTGTAGATGACAAAACTCCAGCTATGGGCAAACCTAAAAAACATGAAAAAGTAAGAGCAAAAAGTGATACTTTTAATGAAAGCCAAATGATTTCATATAAGTCAGGATCAAATGAAAAAACTAAATTTAATGATTCTAAAAGAACATCCACTTAAATGAAAACTAATGTTTCCCAATTATAACTGCTGCAGCAGGAAAAATACAAGTTACTACATTCCCTTTACCAAGTTCCATGTCTTTACATATATCAACTGGAACAGCGGCATGAACAAAGCTTCCAGTTAAATTTCCATCTGCGTCAGTTTGTTCGACAGATACCTGAGAGTAACTTGATCCATGGATAACAGAGGTAACTTTGCCTTTTATTTGATTTTTTGCACTTATTCTCATTTGGGAAAAACCTTTCGTAAATGTTAAATTATTAATTTATTTTTTTTTCCAAAAATAAACAAGACCTGAGGCAGAAATATTATGCCAAAGACTAAATAGAGCTGAAGGCAAGGCAACCAGCTTTGTGAAATGCATTAAGGCCAGCGTCATACCTAAGCCAGAATTTTGCATTGCAACTTCAATTGCAACTGTTTTTTTCACATCCATCGGGAATTTAAAAAAGCTTGCAATAAAGAATCCTAAAAAAAGACCAATCAAATTGTGCAAAGCAACGGCAAATAGAATATTCCAAGAAAGATTACTAAAACTATCAATATTAATTGAAAAAATAATTCCGATTATCAAAGCAATAGAAATTTCTGAAAATAACGGAAAAAACTTCAACAAAGTTTTTTCTTTCTTTCTAATAAAAATTTTCATTAGTATTCCGAACACAACGGGAAGAAAAACAATAAAGAATGTAGATTTAATTAAACTTAAAATTTCAATATCAATATTTTCATCAGCAAATAAAAAAATTAAAGCAGGAGTAAAAAAAACAGCTAAACCTGTGGACACAAAAGTACAGAAGATTGACAAGGACAAATTTGCTTTACAAATATAAGCAATTACATTAGAAGCTGTTCCGCCAGGACATGAACCCAAAATAATAAAACCTAGGGCAATCTCTTTTGGAAAATCAAAAATGATAACTAAAAAAAATGCCAAGAAAGGCATTATCGAGAATTGTAAAATAATTGTAGTTAACAGCCACTTGGGTTCAGTTAGAATATTTTTAATTTCCTGCAGTTGAAGCGACGCCCCCATACCAAACATCACTAATCCTAAAAGGTAAGGGATTGAAGATTTAAGTTCTGTGAATAGATTAGGAAAAGTAAAACTTAATATTAAAAATATAAAAATTAATAAAATTAAGCTAAATTTATACACAAATATACATAAAAAAATTAAACCTCGTAGTCTCTTAACATTTTTTTTATTTCAATACTATGCATCTCTTCTTGTTTTATCATCTCTCTAGCATACTCCTCAACATAAAGACTTTTATTTTCCGCACAGTCTAATAAACTTTTATAAAGATCAATCGCCATTTCTTCATGCCCTAGACTTTCTTTTAATAAATTTTCTATAGAATGTTGGTTTGTTTCTTCAATATTTGGAATAGCTTGAGATGGATGTCCTCCAAGTCCAGTTAATAATTCTCCTGCTTGTTGCGCATGTTCTAAAGATTCTTCAGCTTGTTCTTTGAAGAATTTATCTAAACTTAGTCTATTAGGCCCAGTGACCATTAGAGCAAAATGAGTATATTTAACAACACCAGCTAACTCGTATTTTAAAATTTCATTAAGCGCAGAAATAGTTTTTCCTTTGTCAAGATCTTTCATATGTTCTCCTTTTAATTAATCATTACTCCCTAAATATCAAAATTATTATAAAATGAAAAGAGTAAGAAACTTTTTAAAGAATTGGCATTAATATTGCTCAACAAATTTATGAAAAAAAAATTTCCAAAACTTGATTGGGGAGGTTTTGCTTTATTAGAATATCTACTTTCCAAAAAAAAATTTCCCAAAAAATTTCAAGTTCTCGATATAGGTGGTGCCTTTGGAAATCACAGTGAGGTGATGCGATCATTTGGATTGTCTGTAGATTTAATTGATAAATATGAAGAAAAAGCAGAATTCAGAGGAGACTTCAATACTTTTAATTTCAAGAAAAAATATGATATGATATTTTGTTCTCATGTTATTGAACATCAAAGAAATCAGGGTGCATTTCTGGATAAAATTTATGACATTTTAAAAGATGATGGTGATTTAGTTATTTCTGGTCCAACTCATGAAGCAGAAAAGTTTGTTGAAGGGCATATTTCAACAACAATTTTACCAGTTTTTTTACAGATATTAATATATGCTGGTTTTGATTGTAAAAATGGAAAGATGATGTCTATTGCAGGCGTAGAAAATTCATTCATTGTAAAAAAAGCAAAAAATTTTTCAATAGATGAAAGAACAGAAACAGGTTATAGATGGAGTCAAAAGCATCAAGAACGTTCTCCTATTTTCTTAAAATCAGGAATAAAAGTTAAACTGGTTGATTTAATAACACACAATTGTGAGGTAATTAAAGCTCATGTTGAACATAAAAATAGTGAAAACCCTAAACTTGGCTTAATGTTTAATCCTCCAAAAAATCATAAAAAGAAGAATGTTAATTTTCTTCTGAATATGTGGAATCGATTTCCAGTTTTTAACTCAAAATCAGAAGTGATTTATGAACCTTTGGCTAACAAAAGATCACAAATGCAATACATGAATTTTACTATTTAGCAAATTTTTAAAATCTAATTACAGTAAAAGATTTTTAATTTAATACTCCGTATTACTCGATTTAAACAAAATGTAAGGATTATAATTCGTTTATAAATTCATTTAATAAATTGTAAATTACATGTCTTTATAAGATTTGTAGAACTTAATTTTTTTTTTAATTTTACCTAGTGTCTCTGTTTTCTGTTGTCTAACTAAATCAATCATTTTATCATTAAGGAAAAAAATATTAGAAACCCTTGGTTTATCAGTAGTTGAAATTGGTTTTTTATTTTTAATAATATCCTTGAGAATTTTTTGTCTAATTTTTTCTAAATGAGCAATTTTATGAGAATTACCGCTTTCAATTAAGCTTGTCATCGATATACTTAATTCTTCGAGTCTTATAATTTGTTTCGACAAATTTTCATTGCTTGACAAATCCTCTTGTAAAAACTTATCTGATAGCATTAATTGCCTCATCTGATTGAATATAATTAAAATCAAACATCTTATCTAAATTAACGGCTGATTTCATAATTTCTTTACTTTTAAGACTTGTGATTCCCTCAATAAGTTTTTTTCTGCAATATTCATAAAATCTGAATAAATCAGAGGATAATTTTAATTCTTTATCAAAATCAAGACTTGTCTGAAGTGTATAGATTATTGTAAGAGCTTTTGTGAAGTTTTTTTGTCTTACATCATCAATCGTCTTTTCATTAATTTTTTGAGAAACAATCTTCAAAGATCTAAGAAGCTCGTAATTGATTTTTTTAAAAATTTCGTATGGATTTACGTTTTCCAAACCGTCATTTTGACTTTTTTTGTAATATTTCTTTGCTTGACTTAGTTTCATAGGTTATTATTCCTAAATGATCAATCCAAATTATAACTATGTTGATCCAATTGCTAATCAATTTGTTGATAATGTAGCAAAAGGTATGCCACATCCAGTAACTAATAGAAATATTATTAGAGAAGTCGGAGATAATCATAATTTAAGCTCTTATAATAGAGAAAACTCAGAATTACTAAAAAAAAAGATTTATAGCCCAAAATTAGCACCAAGTAACGGGATCAGTACTGAAGCTTTTCTAAAATCAAGGGAACTATTTAGTCCAATATACTTTCATAACGAGAGCATAACAAAGTATCTCATGATATCCTCACTAAAAACTAGTTCAAAACAACAAAAAAATAGTATTGATTTTAGGATTTAGTTTCCACATCAGCTCTAAATTCCTCTGCCTCTAGATAACTCACAAAAAGATCGTTTTCACTAAAAATACCTATTATTCTTCCTTTATTGTCGACAACAGGTATCGATTCACCAACAAAATCTTTACATTTTTGAATCGTTTTTGATAAATCTTCATCATCATTGATTTTTAAAAACTTAGTTTTTTTTATGTCCTTAATTTTTAAATCGTCATTGTACGATAGTAATTTTGGCAAAGAGAGTTTACCTAAAAGTTTATCATTCAAACCAACATAGTATGCTTCACTGCACTCAAAAGTTTTAAACATTTCGATGGCTTCTTTGACCGTAATATTTCCATCAATTTTAAGAAAATCTTTATCAACAATTTCTTTAATTTTTTTTCTTTGCAGAAATAAAATGTCTCTTCCTACTGTAATGTCTATGTTACGGTTGTTTAAAAGTTGATCAAATGTTGATTGGCCAATCAATTGCGATGAAACTATTGTCGCAACAACAATACATACGCCTGCAGATAGTGCAGCCTGATAATTAGACGTTAACTCAAAAACTATTAGTACATTTGCAATTGGCCCTCCAATTATACAACTTCCTAATGCTGCCATTGAGGATAAAATTATTAAAAAGGGATTAACATTCTCTGAAAGAAGTGTTCCCAAACCAGCAGAAACCACACCTAAACTTGCACCTAAAAATAACGCTGGAGCAAATATACCCCCCACAAGACCCATTCTTATACACAATGTAGTTAAAAACAATTTCAAAACTAAAAATATTAAAGCAAGATTTAATGTTATTTTATTATTCAATAAATCATTAATTGTTTGAGATCCGATGCCGGTCACCTCAGGAAACTTAATGGCAACTATACCACAAATTACTCCAGCATATGCGGGGGTTAGATATGACTTAGAACCTAAATTATTGAGAAAATTAAAATTTTTATTAGTTAACAAATAAGAATATAAACTTGCTAAGAGACCTGCAAATATTCCCGCTAGAATTATTACAATTACATTTATTGCATTATTTCCTATGACACTTGGAATATTTAATGATGGTTCATATTCAAAAATTTCTACTGTAAAAAAATAAGAAATAATTGACGACAATAAAATGGGTGAAAAACTCGCTAAAGATTGATGGCGAAGTACCACCTCACGTGCATATATTAAACCAGCTAAGGGTGCTCCGAAACCAGCAGAAATTGCTGACGCAACTCCTGAACTGACTAAAATTTTATAATCAGGTGCATATGAAAATAGTTTTTTTATTTCTGCACCAATAGTCCCACCAAAATGAACCAATGGCCCATACTGTCCAACAGAGCTTCCACATGATATAGATAAAATTGATGCTATTGATGTTAAAAAACCTGATTTAACATTTAATTCCTCGTCATCTTTATGAACCGATAAAATAACATCTGGGGGACCATGCCATCTTTTTCCTTTAGTGAAGTTTCTTATTATTCCAACTAAAAGTCCAACAAAAAACGGTACAATCAAGAAGAAAAAAATAATCTTTATGACTAATTCATTTATACTAAAGTGTTGTTGATTAACTAAGTCAGTAAAGTCTGTCCTAAATATATTTGATAAAAAATTAATTGAGTAAAGAAAAATCTGGACTAGTACTGCAACAGAGGATCCAACAACTAGTCCAGTCAGAATTACCGAAATTATTTTTCCAACCATGAATTAACATTCTATGGTATTGAAAAAAAATGACAAACACTAAATAGAGGGTTTGATTTTAGCCCAAGATTGATAAAGCGTTTTTGCAATTTCTCTTGAAGAATCTAAGAGAACGTATTCTTGTTTTTCGTAAATCATTTTCATTGCAAATCTTATGTGCCTGTATAATTCTCTAAAGTTCTCACTTATACTCTTTGATTCTTCATTACTAAAATCTAATGTAACTTGAAGACCTGATGCAATTCTATCTACTTTGTATGCAATCTGTGAAGCATTAGATCCCTTTTTATCTTTTGATTTGTTTAACTCTTCAAGATTGTCAGTTAAACCTTTATACAACTTTAGAATTATATTATGTCTTTCTTTTGAACTAAGTTCATTTTTTTCCTCAACTTTTTTTGTAATATTTTGTTTTTCCATTTCCATTACTCCTTTTCTAAAATATTAAACGACTAAGATTCTAATTGTTTAGAGTATTAATAACTTTTTATTTTCTTCAACTTCATTCGCTTTGGTGACCATACTTGTTGCATATTTTTGTATTAAAGTATTTTTCATCAACTTTGCTGTTTCAACTGCAAAGTTTGTATCCATTAATCTTGCTGCCGACTCTAATTCAATTGAAGCTAGTGCACTTGCAGTATTCTGAAATCCACCTACTGAGGTTAAATGACCAGACACATGACCAAGAGAGGTTTGTATTTCTCCTATTGCTGTATCAGCTGTTGAATTTGAACCAGTGGCATCAGATACATTTGTTGCTGTTATACCTGCTGTAGTTTTTATAGTTGTTGTATTACCGTCTGCATCCCTTGTTACGCCAAAAGTTTTTGCGCTTGTGCCAAGAATTGCAATGTTATGGAATTTTGCAGAAGATACTATTGCATCTATAGAATCGCTGACTGAAATTGCTTCTGCATTTAATGCCGCAGTATCTGATGCATCATTTGTTGAATTAGTATCTGCAACTCCTATTTCTCTTAATCTCGTTGCTAATGCTGCCAATTCTATAAGTGCAGATTCAGCACTTAAAAGTAAATCCAACGCGACTTGTGTTGATGAAACTACTTGTTGATTTGATTTGCCTTTAGCCTTGAGTCCCACACCCTGAGATATTTCACCTGCTGGTGAACCAGCAAGAATGTTCAGCCCTGTTGTGAGTCGTGAAATCGACCGCCTTACTTTGTCTGATGTTTCACCTAATTTAATTGCTGGATAAAGTGCTAATGACATTCATAATTAACCAAAAGCTGAAGCTTTGTCTGCTGCAAAAGTAACTCTATCCCAACCCTCTGTTATCTCCTCTAAGATCTGGACACAACCTGGTAAAAAATCATAATCTTTAAAATCTCTGACTCTTATTACTGAAAATAAGCAATGTTTGTAAAGATAATCTAAATCTTTAGTTAATTGAGATTTTTTACTTTTATCAAGGGTATTAACTAGCCAAAAAAAATTATTTATAATGGCCGTGCATAAAGTAGTGATGTTTTTTTCATCTTTAATCTCGTGACCATGAAGTTGCTTGATTTGACCATGAGTGTATATGATTACACTTTTAATTTTTTTGATAGCCTCAACCGTAGCCTCTTTATTGTCAACTACGAATAAGCCTTTAATATCTTTTAAATCGTTTTTCATTACTGCTCCAAATAAAATTATTCAGTAAGCTTAACGACAAGATTGTAAAAATATTTAGTTTTTAATCTTTGCCAGATTTAAATGCATTTTTTAATAGGTCTGATGTCTCATTAAGACTTGCAATCGCACTATCCATGGCTGAGTATTGTGTTTGATATCTAGAATATAGTGATGCAATTCTGTCATCAAGTGCTTCCTTCTTTTCAGCTATTTCTTTGAGTCGACTTCTTGAACCATCTAAACTGGTTTCTATCAGTCCATCAAATTTGATATAAACATCTAATTTATCCTGTAACTGCGAGATAAAACTTCTTCCGTAGTGAATTGTTCCTGATGTATCACTCGATGTGATAGTAAGAGCTAATCCATTGGGGTCTCCTGACGAAACTGAATATGTTGTTCCTGAAGCTGAAGCAGAAACACCACCAATAGTGGCAGAACCGGAACTTACAGCAACCGCATATGATCCAGGAGTAGTATCAGCAATGCTATATCTTAGAGGAGCGATATCAGCATTATCACTAACAATCTGATCTTTAAAAAACGCTAATAGTGAATTAGGATTACTTTTAAATGTTCTCTCAAGTGCATCAGCATTTGCAAAAGTTAATGTTCCATCTCTATTGGTTTTAACGCCTAGATTAGATAAATAATAGGGACCACCCTCATATCCATTTAATGCAGACCCATTTGCCGATCTCATATCATTTTGAATATTTCTTAACAATGAATCTCCAGCTAAAATTCCGGAGTTTTCATCATCATCGTTTGCAACTCTAAGATTTTCCAATGAGGTCATCACATCATTGTAGGTTGTTACAAAATCCTGAATTGACGTCTGCGCTGCATCTAAATCAACTTCACTTTTAATTGTAATTGCTGTACCAGATGTTTTTAATAAATCCAATGTCATGCCGGAATACAAATCATCAATACTATTTGAATCCCTTGTCATACTAATACCATCAACTGTAAAACTAGAGTCGGTACCTGCGACTCTTTGTGTTAGTTGAGCTCCATCTGTTGTATCATAAGCATATACTGGAGATGATGCGTGATTATCTGTAATCTTCATTTCATTAGCTGCACCAAACTGACTTTTTAAGGACAGCATATAATTTGAACCATCATATAATACCGATGCAATAACGTCTTGTTCGCCGTCGTTATTCGAGTCAGTTGCAGCGTTATTGATCATATCTCGTAATTGATTTAATGTTGTTGTAGATGTTGCAGTTACAGAAATTGTTGACATACCATTTGAAGTGTGGGACTGCCCTCCTCCTTGCGTAGGATCTGCGGACCATGTTCCAAATGCAATCGATAATGTTCTTGCTCCAACAGTATTGTTAGGTGAAGAAAGACTTGGGCCGGTAAGTGTATGAGCTGTAGCTAGAGAACTGACAGTTAACTGAGAATTTATAGCAGAGGCAGCAGAATTTCCATTAGCTGAAAATGTTGCAATTGTTGAATCAGAGGTCGTGCCTTGATATCCTAATGAGTTATTGCTTTGTATAATTTCTAAGTTGTCTTTAAAAACTTTTAAATTATTTTTAATTTGTGAAAATGCTGAGATTCTCGCAGAAAAATCTGATTCTCTTTGTTCGAGTTGCTCCTTCGGGCCAGCAATCTCTGCTTCAACTAACGATTCAATTAATGCGCTTGTATCTAAACCTGAACCAACACCAAGTTTAGAGAGAATTTCAGGTCTGTTATTAACTGAGGTCATATCATACTAACGTCCCAATTTAGTTTTTTTTTACTGGAATAAAATTAGTACATTTTGCATTGTTCGTGATGCTTGAGAAATCATATTCATTCCAGACTGTTGAAGAATTTGTGATTTTGCCAATCTAGCTGATTCTGCTGCAAAATTAGCATCTACTATTCGAGATCTAGAAGTTTTTTGATTTGTAGAAACATTTGTAAGGTTATCAATCACAACATTCATTCTACTCATTATAGCTCCAAACTTTGCACGTTCCATGTGGACTCTATCTAGTGCCCTATCTATTACTTTTAATGCATCAACAGCACCAGAAACCGTTCTGATATCAATAGTAGAAACCTTATTTAACGTAGCCGTACCTGGTGCGGCTTCGAAAAGCCCTTGTCCTGCAGTAGCAGATATAGTAAATGTCTGTGATGAATGAAATGTAATTTGACCTGTAAAACGTACCGTGTCAGAGTTAGCATTACTATTTGTATCAACAACAGTGGTAATTTGAGTGGCTGCTTCATCAAGCTGATCTTGAGACAATGCGGTAAATGTAAACTTTGTATTTGCATTTGTCACAGTTGCAAAATCTACATCTTCAATAATTACATCTTCACCTTCATCTTGAACTATTATAATGTTAGTTTTATCTGCACTTAAAGTAGCTCTAATACCAGTATTGGCACTATAGGCATTTATTGCATCTCTCAGATTACTTAGATCTGAAGTTCCTACATTTGCTCCGACTGCAATAGTAGCTGAAATAGCTTGAGCGTCAGTATTTTTACCATATAAATTAAATCCTACAACATGATCTCCATTTGCATCGGTACTATTGACCTGAATTTTAACTGTTGTGGTAGCAGTTGCACTCACACCCGTATTATCAAATTTATTATTAACTAACTCGACTATTCTTTTAGCTGATTCACCACCAGCAAGACCTACGGTTGCTTGACCAACCAAACCTGTAATTGTCAAGTCATCATTTGTAGTTACCCTATTATTTGCTCCTGCTTTATCAGCACCAACATTACCTTCTGATGCTAGGTTGTTAGCAGTACCAGCTTCATCCATACTGGTTGAGCTTTGAAAGGCACCAATTTTATCTATTCTCATGTTAGCCACGGAGATTACGGCTTTTTCTCGTTCATGCGTTCCGATTTGAAAACGTCTGTCAGCAAAAGTACCGTCTAGCACAGCAATTTCATTAAAAGTGGTATCTCTTGCAACTCTGTCCATTTCTTGAAGCAACTGATCTGCTTCTGTTTGTAAATAAATTCTTTGTTCTGCGTTCAATATGTCTGTTGCAGCTTGAATTGATAATTCTCTAATTCTTTGTAATGCTTGAGAGTGCTCATTAATTGCACTTTCAGCTACTTGAGCCATAGATAATACATCTGATGCATTTCTTATAGACATATCAAGAGCTCTGACTGTAGCTAACATTCTATCACTAATTGCTGCTCCAGCTGCATCATCACCTGCATTATTAATTCTACTTCCAGAAGAAATACGTTCCATTGCCTGGAGCATTTCTCTTTCTGTTTTCATAATATGCTTTAGCGATGCTTGGCTATTTACTGTGCTTACGCTAACCATTTATATATCTCCTAAATTTTTTCACGTTGTATCTCTGCAATTACAGTGCCAATAATACAGACTTACATATATTTATGAAATTAACAAAATATAGTAATTTGAGTGCAAAATTTTACAATATTTAGTGTTATTTTTTTGACAGTTTTTAATGTCTTATGGATATTTTGTGAATAACTTGAAATTATTAAAAAAAAAAAAGGGAGAAACTTATTTTGCTTCTCCCCCTTTTAATATTTTTTAGTTCTTACTGAAGTACAGCAAGAACAGCAGCTTGTGCTTGGTTAGCTTGTGATACCATTGCCATCGCAGACTGATTCAAAATTGAAAATTTTGCAAGATTTGCAGATGATCTAGCAAAATCTGTATCAGCAATACGCGCAGCAGCAGCTTCAAAGTTTGCAGCCAAAGCATAGTTTGCAGCTTGGTGCCCTTTAAGCGAGCTCAAACCTGCAGCCATGTGACCCAGTGCTACCTGAATTGATGTGTTCACTGTATCAATCCCAGCTACACTACTATCTGTTAAAGTTATAGTAGCATCCTGTGATAAGGTTGTTAAAGTACCATCGTGATCATACGTTATTGCAACATTACCACCTAATAGACTACGACCGTTGTATGTGGCTGCGTCTATTAAGTTACCAGCAGCTAATACAGCGTCTTCTTCAGCAGCTATTGCAGCCTCGTCACCAGCAGATAAAGTATCAGCGTTCAAATCTTGAACTCTAAGTTCTCTTAATCTTGTGTTTAAGGCAGCAAGTTCTAATAGTAAAGACTCACCGGCTTGTAAAAATGAAATACCGTCTTCGATATTACGAGCCGCAATTGCAGCACTTTTACCGTCGGCTCTGATCTGCATCGCAGCAGATGCACCACCGGCATCACCACCATACATGGCTCTTACACCAGTCGATAAACGAGCA
>CACMWI010000004.1 GCA_902617375.1 uncultured Alphaproteobacteria bacterium
AAAGAATAATATTGAGACAAGAGAAAGTGGCTCTATTTTACATGAAATTTCACTTATAGCATGCGGTAAAACCGATTGCCTATTTTTTACAGAGTTGGATAAAGATATTAAAAATCAAATTTCCTTAATTCTTGCAGAAACAGGAGGTATTTTTGATACATTAGAACTAAAAAACAAAAAAATTTATATAGCTAGTAATAAATATATTGGAAAGATAATTAAAGAGATGATAGAAAATAAATATGAAGATCAATAATTTGATAATTAAGTTATTTATTTGTGTTTTCAGCTTATCTTTATTTTGTGTAAAACATTCGTTTTCACAAGACTCTCAAGTTATCAAAAAAATAATTATCGATGATAGTGAAAATTCTGAAAGATTGCTATCACCTCCAACTGAAAATAAAAGTGATATCATAAAATTAATTCCACCAAAAAGTATTTTAGAAAAGGAAGCTCTTAGAAAAAAAATAGAAGAAGAGAAAAAAGCTAAAGAATTGGAAAAAATAAGAATAAATCAAGAGAAAAAAAGGAAAGCATTACAAGAAAAAAAGGAGAAAGAAATTGATGCTGCTAGGAAAAAACAAGAAGAAAAAAGACAAGAGCTAGAGAAAAAAAGACAGAAAGATATTGAAAAAGCAAGAGAAGTTGAAGAAAAGAGGAAAAAAGAACAAGAACTAAAACGTCAGACTGAAGAAAAAAAGAAAGAAGAGCAAGAGCTAAAACGTCAGGCTGAAGAAAAAAAAGAAAAGGAACTAAAACGTCAGGCTGAAGAAAAAAACAAAAAACAACAAGACCTAAACCGTCAAGCTGAAGAAAAAAAGAAAAAAGAACAAGAGCTAAAACGTCAGGCTGAAGAGATAAAGAAAAAAGAGCAAGAGCTAAAACGTCAGGCTGAAGAAAAAAAGAAAAAAGAGCAAGAGTTAAAACGTCAAGCTGAAGAAAAAAAAAAAAAGGAACAAGAGCTAAAACGTCAAGCTGAAGAAAAAAAGAAAAAGGAACAAGAGCTAAAACGGCAGGCTGAAGAAAAAAAGAAAAAGGAACAAGAGCTAAAACGTCAGGCTGAAGAAAAAAAGAAAAAAGAGCGAGATCTAAAACGTCAGGCTGAAGAAATAAAGAAAAAAGAGCAAGAACTTCAAAGAAAAGTTGAAGAAAATAGAAAAAAGGAGCAAGAACTTCAACGTAAAGCCAAAGAGAAAAGAGAAAAAGAACTAGAAAAACCTAGAACCACTCAGAAAAAAAAACAACTTGAGGAAAATAAAAAGGCGAAAAAACAAGAAGAAAAAAGAATAAAATTACTTGAAAAACAGAAGAAAGCAGAAGAAAAGTTACAGAAAAAGAAAATTAAAGAGGCAAAAAAACTTGAAGATAAAAAAAGAAAAGAGTTAGAAGCCTCGAGAAACAAAGAAAAAGAAAGGCAGCGAAAAGAAATAGAAGAAGCAAGAAAACTTCTTGAAATTAAAAAGAAAAAAGAAATAGAGCGAAAACTCACTTTAGAAGAAGAAAAACAAATTGAAAAAAAAAAAAGATTGGCTGAGGAACTCAAGAGAAAAGAAAAAGAAAGAAAAAGAAAAAGGGAAATCGAAAAACAAAAGCTTGCTCAACAAGAAAAAATAAAAGAAGAAAGACAAAAAAGAAAAGCGCTTGAAAAAAAAATGGAATTGGAAAGAAAGCTATTAGAAAAAAAGATACTAGTTGAGGAAAGGAAAATAAGAGAAAAGCAAAAAGCAAGAAAAAAAGAATTTGAAAAAGAACAAAAACTTAAAAAGTTAGCAGAAAGAAAAAAATTAAAAGAAGATCTTGAAAGACAAAAACAATTAGATAGAGAACTTCAAGAAAAAAGAAAACTTATAGCAAAACAGAACTTAGCTAGTCAGAGAAAAGAGAGAGAGAGATTAATTGAAGAGAGAAAGAAATTAGAAAAGGAGAAAAAAAAAGAATTACAAAATGCTTTAAAATTACAGAAAGAACGTGAAAAACAAGAACAAAATCAAAAAATAGAGGAGAAAAGAGAAAAAATAGCAAGTGAAATTATTAAAGAACAAGAAAAAAAGAACAAAATGTTTGTAGCAAAGCAAACAGAAATTGACAAAAGTGAGAAACTAAAAGAATTGACTCAAATTACGGTTATAAATAAATCTGATGTAGTTAAAAAAATCAAAAATAGAGAACAAACCGATAGAGAAAAAAATATGATTTTAGATAATATTAAAGATAAATTTGTTAAAAAAGAATTAATGAGACAAAGACAAGAAGAAATACAAAAGAGAAAATATTCTTATTTCAGTAGAAAAAATAATGTTATAGAAGAGGAAAAAACAGTAAAGGCGAAACAGTTTTTTGATGAGTCGTCAATTAAAAAAACTTTTAAAAAAAATAATGAAAAATTTGAAAGCAACTCAGGTAATAAAAAAAAGTTAGAAAAAAAATCATTTCCAAAAGATTCTTATGTAAAACAAAAAGATAAGAAAGATAATGAATTACTAGCTGCAATTATCAAAAAACCAAGCTCGATTGTTGAATTAAAAGAACAAGTGGTTAGTTCTAAAAGAGAAATATTAATGTTTGAAAGTAATAAAGAAGAATTAGGAATTAAACAAAAAAAAATGCTAAAGGAATTTGCAAATATTATCAAAGACAAACCCGTAAAAATAGTGATAAAAACTTTTTTCTCAAAAAAAGAAAAGAATTTTGATAAATATAAAAAAATTTCCAAGTCACGATCTCTTTATATAAGAGCTTTTTTAATTAATCAGGGTATATCGCACAATAGAATAAAAATTGAAACAAATGAAGAAAATGTAACAAAAAACTGGAAGAATGAGGTAATATTAAACTTTATTGGTGTATAAATGAAGATCGTAGGAAAATATTTAATAAGAATACTCTTTTTCTTATCTTTGATCTCAGGCTTACTGTTACTATATTTTGAAAATCTCGAAAGCTTCTTTCTCACAAATCAAACTCTTAATTCTGTTATACTTATTGTAATTGGATTTGGGATAATTTTTATAATTAAACAACTAATAAATATCAAAAATGAGTTAAACTGGTTAAATAATGTTTTCAAGTTATCTTCGGGAAGCAAACTAAGCGTAAGATCCCCAAAACTTTTGAAATATCTGGATAATTATTTAAAAGAACGTTCAGGAAAATTTATCTTTTCACA
The DNA here is from genome assembly GCA_902617375.1 of uncultured Alphaproteobacteria bacterium. Lineage (GTDB taxonomy): Bacteria > Pseudomonadota > Alphaproteobacteria > Methylaequorales > Methylaequoraceae > Methylaequor > Methylaequor ceniphilum. Next base: position 3,170 of record CACMWI010000004.1, read on the forward strand.
ATCTTCAATGAAAACTGTTATGGAAAGTTTAGAAGGAAGACTTATAGAAAGTAGAGAAATATCAAGATATATGATTGGTTTGACAATATTCTTAGGTTTGCTTGGAACGTTTTGGGGGTTGCTTGAAACAATTAATTCAGTAAGTATTACAGTTAAAGGTTTAGACTTTTCAGAAAATACTCAGAAATTATTCCAAGTTTTAAAACAGGGTCTTGAACAACCACTGAGTGGAATGGGAACCGCATTTAGTTCTTCTTTGTTTGGACTTGGTGGGTCATTAATTTTAGGTTTTCTAGATTTACAATCAAATCAAGCTCAAAATAGATTTTATAATGAAGTAGAGGAAAAGCTATCTGAGCGAACTAAATTTTCTTTAATGAATATGGATGAGAGTGATAAAAAGAATCTTGCTCCTGCATACATTGAGTCATTGATAGAGGTTACAACTGAAAACTTAAAAAAGTCGACAGCAGTTATTGAAAAACAGAATCTCCATCAGGAATCAATTTCAAAATCAATCAATGAAATTAATAGAATTATTTCTGAAAATACTAATCTTAACAGAGACATTAAAGAAGAAATTAAAGTTTTATCAAAAACAATCGCCAATGTAAGTAAAAGATAGTGAGACTAAATAGAAAAAATATTTATGAAATAAATATTTGGCCTGGATTTGTTGATATTCTAGGAACCCTTCTTATTGTTACAATTTTTACTGTTTTAATTTCAACAATTACTCAGATCTATTTTAATGACCAACTTCAAATTAAAAGAGGAGAAATATCTTCTCTGGACAATGAAGTTAAAAGATTACTTTACGAATTAAACGAAATAAATATAGAAAAAAAAAAAATTCAAGAATCCTATAAAGATCTTTCAACATCCTTTAAGAATTCTGAAAAAAAAAATAATGAACTCACTGAAAAAAATAAAAAAATCGAGGAACTTAAAAATAAATCTGATTATCTTCTTAAAATGAAAATCCAAGAATTAGAGGATTTAGTGAATGAAAAAGGAAGATTGCTTGATAGTCTTAAGTCTAAAAATCAAAATATCAAGAAACTCGATACTGCAAACAAAAAAATCTCACTCGAAGCATTTGAATTAAAAAGAGACATTGATAAATTAAATAAAAGACTTACAGAGTTGTCTAAAATCCTTATAGAATCTGAAGAAGAGGATAAAAAAAATAAAGAAATAATTAAAAATTTAGGAAAACAATTAAATCAAGCTCTAGCAGGAAAAGTATTAGAATTAAAAAAGTATCAATCTGTCTTTTTTAAAAAAATAAAGCAAGCAATTGGTGAAAGAGAAGACATTGTAGTAGTTGGTGATAGATTTATTTTTCCTTCAGAAATTTTTTTTGAATCAGGTTCTGATATTATTCAAAAAAGTGGGTATGAAAAACTAAGTAAAATTGTTTTGAGTTTGAAGGAGATTTCGGAAAAAATCCCAGATAAAATAGATTGGATATTAAGAGTTGATGGACACACCGACAAAATACCTATTAACAATGAAAAATTTAATTCAAACTGGAATCTTTCAAGCGCAAGAGCCATTAATATCATAAAATTTTTCATTAAAGAGGGAATAGAGCCTCATAGACTTGTTGCAGCGGGTTTTGGAGAAAACTATCCAATTGATAGTGGCAATAGCGCGTCTTCGCTGCAGAAGAATAGAAGGATAGAAATCAAACTAACTACGCGTTGATTTTATGAGTTTCATCTTAATTAAGATCTTTTTTTCAATTTCCCAGAAATATCTAAATTGTCCAAATAATGCGCCTACTATAATGAGTAAAATTTGATAAATTGGAAAGATTAAAATCAGACGCAAAAACCAATAAAAATCGTTGTTTAAGAAACTTTCTCCAAATATATTGATTAAAACATATTTTCCTAAAACTACTGATAAAGAACCAGTTATCCCAAAAACAATAAATATTATTATCAGCTGATTAAAATCTTTGACTCTGAATATTTTTATTAGCTTACTTTTCATTTATTCTGAGCCTAATTCTTTGATAATAAGTTGTTTTAGATTTATATTTGCATCTCTGGTACTAGTCCATTCAATTGACTCCGGCGACTTGCTTTCAAAATGGTGAGCGCCACTTATAGGAGAAGATAACCAAATCTGAGATGTCGGTGTGTGAATACTCACAACAAAAGTACCTTTTCCTTCAAGCGAATCTATCCTGAGATTTTCATCTTCAAAATCAACTTCGTAATTATCAAACTTCGATTCTACTAAATTAAATATATCATCCAAAGTGTCTGAGGCTTTTTTTTTAAATTCTATCATTATATATTTGTTTGGTATTGCAAATGTAATTTAATAGTTATATAAAATGAGTCAAGAATTATGAAAAAAGATATACACCCTAATTACCACAAAATTATTGTCAAGTTGACAGATGGTTCAACTTTTGAAACCAGGTCAACCTATGGAAAAGAAGGTGAAATCCTCAAACTAGATATAGACCCCGTTTCTCATCCGGCATGGACTGGCGAAAGTTCAAAAATGTTAGATTCAGACGGTCAGGTGGCTAAATTTCAGAAAAGATTCCAAAATCTTAATTTTAAAAAATAAAATTATATGAAAGCTGTATGCTTTGACACTCCAGGTAAGCCTGATGTCATGAAAATTTCCAACTGCGAAATACCAGAAATAAATGACGATCAAATTCTTATTGAAGTAAAATATGCAGGAGTAAATAGACCGGATATTATTCAACGTGAAGGCAATTATCCTGCACCACCAAATCATTCAAAAATTCTTGGTCTAGAAGTGTCAGGTTATGTTCATCAAATTGGAGCTAATGTAAAAGATTTCAAAAAGGGTGAGAAAGTTGCAGCACTTGTTAATGGTGGTGGATATGCCGAATTTTGTTCTTCAGACAAGGAAACAACTTTCAAAATTCCCAAAAATATTTCATTAAAAGAAGCCGCAACTATTCCTGAGTGTTTTTTTACGGTTTGGTCTAACTTAATATTCCGAGGTAAATTGAAAGAAAAACAAAAAGTGCTAGTTCATGGTGGAACAAGTGGAATTGGTGTTGCTGCTATACAAATTCTAAAGTTATTTAAATCCGAAATTTTTACAACAGTTGGTTCTTATAAGAAAAAAAAATTTTGCGAAAGTCTTGGAGTTCACAATGTATATAATTATAAAGAAACTGATTTTTTTGATGAAATCAAAAAAATTGAAAAAAAAGGTATTGACATTATTCTAGATTATATTGGTGGGGATTACATAAATAAAAATATCAATCTTTTAAAGCCTGATGGAAAATTAATAAATATTGGTTTTTTAAATGGATCACAAGTTAATATAAACCTAATGAAAATAATGCTTAAAAGGCTAACTATCACCGGCTCTACATTAAGAATTAGAGAAAAAGCTTATAAAGCAAAGATATTAAATGATATAAAAAAAATTGTTTTTCCAAACTTTGAGAATGGTAAAATAAAATGTTATATTGATTCAGTATTTAGATTAGAAGATGTTGTCTCCTCTCACAAGTATCTTGAAGATGGTGGACATATTGGGAAAATAGTTTTAGAAGTTTAGGAATTGAAATGAGAAAACCTTTAATGCCAAAAGCCACAGCAAGCTGGTTGATAGAAAATACTTCTTTATCCTTTGAGCAAATTGGAAATTTCGTAGGCCTTCATATGTTAGAGATTCAGGCTATAGCTGACGGAGAAGTTTCAAGTGGCATCTTACCCAGAAACCCAATTGAAAATGGTGAACTCTCCAAAGAAGAAATTTCAAAATGCGAAAAAAATCAAAAACTTGGTTTAACTATCAAGGATTCAGATATACCTGTTCCAGAAACAAAAACAAAGGGTTCAAGGTATACTCCACTTTCAAAACGTGCAGATAAACCGAATGGAATCTATTGGTTTATAAAGAATCTTCCTGAGATGCCAGATTCAAAAATTTGCAAACTTATTGGGACAACAAAAAAAACTGTCCAGTCGATCAGAGATAGATCATACTGGAATATTCAGAATGTTCGAGCTCAAAATCCGTTTGAGCTTGGGCTTTGCAACAAAGAAGATATCGAAGCAATAATTGATAAATACAGAAATAAAGACTAAGAGGAAGCCAGTTTATTTATTTTATCTTTAATCATTAATTTTTTTTTTTTTAAATCATTTATTTCTAAATCATCTATACTTATGTTCTTTTTTCTTTTTTGAATTAGTGAATCGAAAAACTGATGTTTAGAAAGTAAAGATTTAATTTTTTTTTCTTTAGTAAAAATTCTTTCCATATTTTAATGTTAATATGATTTATTATTAACGTCTACTTTTTTTTAAAATGAATAAAAATATTCTTGTTTCAATAGTTATGGGTAGTCAATCAGATTGGAAAGTATTAAGTTCAACTGAAAAGATTCTAAAAGACTTTGACATTAAACATGAAAAAAAGATAGTTTCTGCTCATAGAACGCCAGACAGACTCTATGACTTTGCAAAAAAAATTAAAACAAGAAAAGTGGAGGTTGTTATTGCAGGAGCAGGAGGTGCAGCGCATTTACCAGGAATGATTTCAGCTTTAACCTCAGTTCCCGTTATAGGGGTTCCTATTGAAACAAAAACGCTTAAAGGTTTAGATAGTTTGCTTTCGATTGTTCAAATGCCTGCTGGAATACCTGTGCCTACTGTTGCAATTGGGAAACCAGGTGCCATTAATGCTGCTTTAGCTGCTATTTCAATTTTAGGTAATAAATATCCACAAATTGAGAAAAAATTAGAAAACTTTAGAATCAAACAAACCAAATCTATAAAAAATATACCTGTTAATGAGTAATAAAACTCTTGGAATAATTGGAGGCGGTCAGCTTGGAATGTTCATTTGTATTGCAGCACAAAAAATTGGTCTTAAAACCTTAGTTTATTCTGAAGAGGAAGATTTTAGTGCAAGAAAATTTTGCGACAAACATATAATTGGAAATATAAAAAGTAAAGAAAAAATAGAAAAATTTATTCAAGATTCTGACTTTTGTACTGTTGAAACAGAAAATATTCATAAAGATTTTTTAAGGACAATAGAAAAAAGAAAGAATCTTTTTCCTTCAAGTAAAATAATTGAAATTTCACAAAATAGATTAATAGAAAAAAATTTCTTAAATTCATTGAAAAATATTGAGACTACAAGATTTTTTGAGGTTAATAATATTAAAGATTTAAAAGATTCTGCAAAAAATTTAAACTATAATTGTATTCTTAAAACACAAGAGTTGGGTTACGACGGTAAAGGACAATCCACGATAAAAAAAGAAAATCTATGTAAATTTGAAAATCAAATTTTACAGAATTGTATTATAGAAGAAAGAGTTAATTTTAAATTAGAGATTTCAGTTATAGTTGCAAGAAACTCGTCTAATACGATTGTTTATCCGCCAGTCAAAAATATTCATAAAGAATCAATATTAAGAGAAACAATCTTTCCAGCAAAAATTGATAACCATTTGAAACAATCTGCGATAGAAAAAGCAATTTATATTTCTGAAAATCTAGATCTAAATGGAATTTTAGCAGTCGAAATGTTTATAACTAACGACGATCAAATTTTAGTTAATGAACTCGCACCTAGACCTCACAATTCTGGTCATTGGACCATGGATGCATGTAAATTTAGTCAATTTGACAATTTGGTTTCTATTATAAATTGCAATGAAGTTTATGAACCTGAGCCATATAGGAATTGTAAAATGATTAACATAATAGGTGAAGAGTATATGTCTTTAAAAAAAATAAAGAACAACTATAAGACTTATGATTACTTTAAAAAAAATATCAAATCAAATAGAAAGATGGGACATTATGTTTTATTTGAATAAATGAAATTAAATAAGTTTGATTTAAGTTTACCAAATTTCAACACATAGCTGATTTGTTTGTCAATAAAGTCTTTTGTTTTTGAATACTCCGTTGAGTTGTCCCTTAAAAAATAAAAAAATGACGCAGAATACACATTCATCAAAATTATCCTTTTAGTATAATAGTTGAAGTCAGTAGATGTATCACCTGATAAGTGCCAAATTTCATCACTAACATTAAAAAGCATAACACCTGCTTTACTTAAAGACTTTTGTTTAACAACTAATTTAAAAATTAATTTTCTGTCGAAAAATTTATCAATAATTTTAAGTCTACTAAGTATTAAAAATCTAATTTTTTCATTTACTCTGAGTTTTTTAAAATCTTTAGATATGAAAGTTTTCATTTCTTGATTAATCAAGAGATTAATGCAAATAATTAAAGAATTTATTCCGTCATATAAAACATTTTTATTTACCTCTTCTATTTTTTTTTGGTTTAATTTTAACTCTTTTGCTGTCATCTCTAAACTTTTTTTGGAATCAAAGCCTTCATTTAAAAACTTTATAATTGAATTGATTATTTTAAGTGAGTTAGTTTTATTATTCATTATTTTAAAAAGTTATTTACATTATCACATTATTTTATATAAAAGTAAGCACAATTAAAGGAGATATGTAATTATTAGAGTAAATGTAAGAGACAACAATCTTGAAAAAGCAATGAGAGCTATGAAGAAGAAACTCCAAAGAGAAGGCATTTTCAAAGAAATGAAGCAAAGAAGAGCTTATGAGAAGCCATCTGAAAAAAAAGCAAGACTGTTGAATGAATGTACCAGACGTTATAAGAAGATGCTTAGAAAAAAAATAGAAATACAAGGCTATTAATCTTTTCGTCTCTAATCTAAGCTTTTAACAATATCTTCAACCATTTTTTTTGCATCTGAGAAAAGCATCATTGTGTTATCTCTAAAAAATAATTCATTGTCTACACCAGCATATCCTGAAGCCATAGACCTTTTTACGAAAAGTACTGTTCCAGAGTTTTCAACGTCCAAAATAGGCATGCCGTAAATAGGACTTGACTTATCTGTTTTTGCCGCTGGATTTGTGATATCGTTTGCACCGATAACAAAAGCTGCATCTGTGTTAGAAAACTCGCTGTTGATTTCTTCCAACTCAAACACCTCATCATAAGGAACGTTGGCCTCTGCGAGTAAAACATTCATATGCCCAGGCATTCTTCCAGCAACGGGGTGAATTGCGTATTTAATAGTAACTCCATTTTTCTTAAGTATGTCACACATCTCTCTTAAAGCGTGTTGTGCCTGAGCTACTGCCATACCATAACCAGGAACAATTATTACACTACTGGCGTTAGACATAATGAAGGCAGCATCCTCTGGGCTCCCAGTTTTTACAGTTTTATTTTTATCTTTTTCAACTGAAGTACCCTCCTCGACTCCAAACCCACCTAATATGACACTTATAAAGGATCTATTCATTCCTTTGCACATTATATAACTTAAAATTGCTCCAGATGCTCCAACTAAGGAACCGACAATTATAAGAAGATGATTGGATAGTGTGAAACCTATTCCAGCTGCTGCCCATCCAGAGTAAGAATTCAACATTGATACTACTACTGGCATGTCGGCGCCACCAATAGGAATAATCAAAAGTATGCCAAGTAAAAGAGATAAACTTACAATCAACCAAAAAATATCTTTTGAGGATTCTAGTGTAAACATTACTGTTAAAACAATTAGTGAAATAAACAAAATTAGATTCAAGAAATGTTGTCCAAAAAAGGTTGTTGGTGCTCCACTAACTAAACCTTGTAACTTTAAAAATGCTATAATTGAACCGGTAAAGGTTATCGCTCCAATTGCCACACCAATTGACATTTCTACTAAACTAGACGGATAAATCATGCCGTTTTCATCAACAATTCCATAACTACCAGGTGTGTAAAAAGCGCTAGCCGCAACAAAAACAGCTGCCAAGCCGACTAATGAATGAAAGGCCGCAACTAACTGAGGTAAAGCTGTCATTTCAATCTTTAAAGCAATGAAAGTACCTATTGCGCCACCAATAATAATCCCTAAAATTATTAGAGCTAATGAATCTACATTAGGGTTATTTAACGTAGTTATAATGGCAATTGTCATACCAATTATACCCATTATGTTTCCATTTCTTGCGGATTCTGGGTTGGATAAACCTTTTAGTGCTAATATGAAAAAAATTGCCGAAATAAGATAGCAAATTGCTGTTAAATTTTCTGTCATTTATTTTTCTTCTTTTCTTTTTTTTTAAACATAGACAGCATTCTATGAGATACAACAAACCCCCCAAAAATATTGACTGAAGCAAGAATTATTGCCAAAAAACCCATTATTGAGGAAAAATTTATTTCTTCTGGTCCCGCTGCTATTATTGCTCCCACAATAATAACACTCGATATTGCATTTGTGACAGCCATTAAGGGAGAATGTAATGCTGATGTAACTCCCCATATTACATAATAACCTATAATACATGCTAGTATGAAAATCATTATTAAATTAATGATTGGATCAATATTTTCCATTATTTACTTTCCTTTTTAGGGTTTATTAGATTTTTAACAACACAAGTTTCTTTTACTACTTCATCTTCCCAATTAAAGCTTTTGAATTTTCCCGAATCGCAAGAGTTCATTAAGAAGTTAACAACATTCTTTGAGTACAATCTTGATGAATCTTGTGCTACCGAAGATGCAAGATTCTTAGGGCCAATGATCTTTTTTGATTTGAAAATGACTTTTTCACCATGTTTAGTCAATTCACAATTACCTCCAAATTCCGATGCAAGATCAATTATGATGCTCCCTACCTTCATTGATTCAACCATTTTCTTACTTAGAAGCACTGGAGCTTTTTTACCTGGAATAAGAGCAGTGGTAATAACAATATCCATTTTTTTCAATGTATCGGCTAAAATAGCATTTTGTTTCTTTTTGTAAGAGGCTGTCATTTCCTTAGCATATCCAGCAGCTGTTTCTCCAGAATCATTAGTTGCTACATCAACAAATTTGGCTCCAAGACTTTCGACCTGCTCTTTTGTTGAAGATCTAACATCAAAGGCAAATACGACAGACCCGAGTCTTTTAGCAGTTGCAATAGCCTGTAATCCAGCAACTCCCGCTCCTATTACTAGAACCTTAGCAGGAGCAACAGTACCCGCAGATGTCATCATTAATGGAAAAGCTTTATTGAACTCACTTGCTGCATCAATTACAGCTTTGTAACCGGATAGATTACTTTGTGAGGATAAAACATCCATGCTTTGAGCTCTTGAAATTCTGGGCATTTTTTCAAGTGCAAAAACATTAATTTTTAACTTTTTAAGCATGTTGAATTCGTTTTTAAATTTTTGTTCGTAGAGAAGTGTAAGTAACTCACAATTTTTGAGTAAATTATACTCATTTATCTTTTTTAACTTTATTGGTCTTTGTATTTTAACAACTAAATTTGCTTTGCCATACAGTTCACTGAGTTTGGAGCATATCTTTGCACCACTTTTCTTATAATCATCGTCAGTGTAAGATGATCCAATTCCAGCATCTTTTTGAACATAAACTTTGAATCCCATTTTGATTAAAGCTGGGATACAGTCTGGTGTTATACTTACTCTGGATTCACCTTCGGTAATTTCCATTGGAACAACTAATTTCATAATTTTATACGACCTAACTTATTTTTTCTAAATCATCTATTAAACTTTTAATCAAATTCATACCCATTTGCCAGAAATTTTTATTTTTTGGGTTCAGATCAAAACCTTTCAAAAGAGTTTGATAATTTTGAGATCCACCAGATTTCAATAGGTTTAGATATTTGTCATTGAAACCTTTCTGCGAAGATTCATATTTGGAGTATAGTGAATTAACTAGACAGTCCCCAAATGCGTATGCATAAACATAAAAAGGTGAGTGAATAAAGTGGGGGATGTAAGCCCAAAAATAACTGTAGTCTTTTGAAAGGATTATACTGTCTCCCAAACTTTCTTTTTGACTATTCATCCACAATTCTGATATGTCCTCATCAGATAACTCTCCCTTTGCTCTCATATCATGAAGTTTACGCTCAAATAAAAAAAATGAAACTTGTCTAAATACAGTGTTTAACATGTCTTCAATTTTTGATCTCAAGAGATAAATCTTTTCGCTCTTACTCTTAGAATTTTTTAAGAGTGATTTAAAAGTTAACATTTCGCCAAAAACACTTGCTGTCTCAGCTAATGTTAAAGGTGTGTCAGCTAAAAACAAACCTCTCTTATTTGATAGGTATTGGTGTACACCATGGCCAAGTTCGTGTGCTAAAGTCATTACATCTCTAATTTTTCCTTGAAAATTTAATAATATGTATGGGTGACAAGACGGAACAGTGGGATGAGAGAATGCTCCTGAAGTTTTGCCTTCTTGTAGTTTCGCGTGTATCCACGATTTTTCAAAGAATAAACTAGCAATATCACCGACTCTTTGATCGAATTCATAGTAAGAGCTTAAAACAATATCTTTTGCTTGCTTCCATGATACTAAATAGTTCTTTGATCTGGGATATGGTGCATTTCTGTCCCAGTAATTCAACTTCTTTTTCCCAAAGTTCTTAGCTTTGTATCTATAATATCTATGTGATATCGATTTATAGTTTGCTTGTACAGTTTTTACTAAAGAATCGACATCTTCTTTATCAATCTGATTCGACAAATGCCTTGATGATTCAGCATATTTGAAACCTCTTAATTTTTTATCAATATCGAGATCTTTGGAGATATTATTCATTACAAATGTGAAATAGAAAATATTTTGTCTTAACGTATTTCCGAAAGATTGGGCTGCTTTTTTTCTCACTGATTCTTTTGGAGATGAAAGTAGATTTAGAATTTCGGTTTCATTTAGGGTTTTATTTTTATAAGGAAATTTTAAACGCGTCATGTTTTGGTCAAAAAACTTTATCCATGCAGATGAACTTGTAAGTGATTTTTCCATTAAAAGCTTCTCGATTAATTCAGGTTGTTGATATTTTTTAAACTTATTAAGATTCTCAATCCAGCTTTTATATTTGCTGGATTTAATAGAATTAATTTTTTTTTTATCGAGGTTATTGATTTCTATACTGAAGAAAATTAAATTTTTCTCAACCTCTGATAATATTTCTTGAGTACTTTGGTAAAACTTGCTTTTGCTTTTGTTTAATTGATCTGTACAATAGGTTAGGAATGAAAAACTTTTTATAAAATAAATTTTTTCTTCTATTTTTTCATATCGTTTAATTGACTCAATCAATTTTTGAGAACTAAGATTTTTCAGTTTAGATTTGTACTTATTTGAAAATGAAATTGATTGCTTGTTAATTTTATCTAAATCGTCCTTTATAAGTTTAGAGTTAAAGTTTGGATAAAAGTCGGCAAGATTCCAGATTGGTAAGTTTGACATAGAAAAAAACAAGTATTTAATACTATAAAATGAATAAAAAAATTAAATTTTCAAGTCTTTTAAAAAATGCTTCGAATTTAACAGATATTTTTGATTTTTATAAAAAAAATTTTCCTGAAAAAAAATTTTTATTTTCTAAGGTCAAAGACACATGGAGTGGCAAAACTTTTCAAGAAATCGGAATAAATATTGATAAAATTATAAATTCTCTCACCAAATTAGGTTTAAAAAAAGGGGATAGAGTTTTTCTCTTATCGTCTAACAGAATTGAATGGGTTGAATTTGACATTGCAATAATGAGTGTTGGTGGAATTACCGTACCGGCATTTGTTACTAATAATTTAGACGATAATGCGTTCATCATTAAAAATTCATCTCCTAAAATAATCATTTTTGAAAATGATAATATTCTAAAAAAAAATCAGGCTATTTTGGGAAATTTTGATCTCAGTAAAATTATAACTATTGAAAAACATGATAGTCATATAAATTATCTTTCAATTTCATCAGAAGAAAAAAAAAGAGTCAAAAGGCAAAATGTTTCTTTAAATGATATTTCAACTATTATCTATACATCAGGAACTAGTGGAAAACCAAAAGGGGTGACTCTAAGTCATAAAGCTTTAATACATAATCTTTTTGCATCATTGAATATAATTAATGATTTTGGAATTGATGATGAAAGGTTTATTTCTTTTTTACCATTATCTCATTCATATGAGAGAATGGCAGGACTTTATTTTCCTTTATTAATAGGTGGTGAAATTTATTTTTGCTCTTCTTTAGATAAGTTGATGAATGAAGTAAAAGAAATTAAACCTACAATATTTTCAGGCGTTCCAAGACTATTTGAGAACATATTTAAAAAAATCAAAAGTCAGATAAATAAAGTAGGTTTTTTTAAACGTATAATTTTAAATATTTGCTTCAATGGTCTTGAGGATAACCAACAAAATAAGTTGAGAAAATATTTAAGCCAAATATTTATTTTTCTATTTTTAAGAACCACAGTTAGAAAAATTTTTGGAGGAAAGGTCAAAGCACTTATATCTGGAGGTGCAGCATTAAGCCCACAGATTGGTTTATTTTTTAATAAAATTGGTTTAACATTATTACAAGGTTATGGACAAACAGAGGCCGCACCTCTGATAAGTTGTAATACAAAAAAATTCAACAATCCAAATACAGTTGGTTTTCCAGTTAAAAACGTAGAAATAAAAATTGCAGTTGATGGAGAAATTCTTGTTAAGGGTTCCAATGTAATGAATGGTTATTGGGGAAGTAAAAAACTAACCTCGCAAACTATAAAAAAAAAATGGCTTTACACAGGTGATTTAGGATTTTTAGACAAAATTGGAAGGTTGGTAATAAATGGAAGAAAAAAAGATCTGATTGTTACATCTGGTGGAGACAATATATCTGTACAAAAAATTGAAACCAAATTGTCAGAACAATTGGAAATTGAACAAGCTATTGTTTTTGGAGATAACAAACCTTTTTTAATAGCTTTGCTCGTAGTTCAAGACTCAAGCAATAAAAGTAAATATACAGAACTTATAAAAAAAATTAATACTTCATTAAATTCTTTAGAGAGAATTAGGAAGTTTTTACTGCTAAAAGAAAAATTTACATATGAAAATGGATTTCTTACCCAAACTCATAAAATAAAAAGGGAAAGAGTTTATTTAAGTCATAAAGACGAAATAGAAAAACTTTACAAATAAATTATTTAATTTTGTAGTATTGCTTGTACCATTCAATAAACTTTGGTATTCCCTCGTCTATAGATGTTTTTGGATTAAAATTTAATTCTCTCTTACTCTCATCTATATTCGCTGAAGTTTTAGCTACATCACCTGGTTGAATTGGTAAAAGATTTCTTTTTGCTTTAACTTTTAAGTTTTTTTCTATTATTGATATAAACCTTTTTAAATCTTCTGGTTTATTGTTACCTAAATTATAAATTTTATGTTTATAATCACCTTTTAGATTAACTGCACCTTTTATACCTTTGACAATATCATCAATATAAGTAAAGTCTCTTTTCATATTACCGTAGTTAAATATATTAATTTTCTTATTTTCTAAAATTTTTTTTGTGAAAATAAAAGTAGCCATATCTGGTCTACCCCAAGGACCGTAAACAGTAAAAAATCTTAACCCAATACATTTAATTTTAAATAAATGAGAATAACATTCAGCTAGCAGTTCTGTTGATTTTTTTGAAGCAGCGTATAGCGAGATAGGTTTATCAACTCTATGCTTTACTGAGAATGGCATCTTCTCATTTCCCCCATATACAGACGAAGAACTTGCATAAATAAATTTTTTAACATTTAGTTTTTTTGCAAACTCAAGTAAATTTATTTGTCCTAATACATTTGAATTAATGTATGAAAATGGATCTTTGAGTGAGTGTCTAACGCCTGCTTGAGCGGCAAGATTAATAATAACATCTAATTTAATTCTTTTGAATTTATTATGTAAATTTTTATTCTGAATATCTGCCTTTAAAAATTTAAAATTCTTATACTTTTTAAGTAGCTTTAATCTGCTTTTCTTAAGGTTAATGTCATAATAATCGTTTAAATTATCGAGACCGTATATCATATGTTTTGCTTTTAAGGCAAGACATGTGTGAAAACCAATAAAACCCGCAGCTCCAGTAACTAAAATATTCATTTATTCAATCGGAGTTTGAAATTTTTTTTTCCACTCATTGTAATCCATTCCATACACCTCAGAACGAACATTCTCATAATCAAGACTTATATTCATCTTTTTTGCCTCTTCTACCATCCATTTAGAAAGACAATTTCTACAAAAGCCCGCTAAGTTCATTAAATCGATATTTTGTACTTGATTGTTTTTTTGAAGATGGGAAATTAGCCTTCTAAATGCAGCAGCTTCAATACTTTCCTTTTTGTGATTTTTATTCATTTAGAAATTCCTTAAATATATTTGACATTAGTTTAACGTATTTTTTAATTCCTTTTTGATCACAAATCAAATCGTTTCTAATTTCTATGGTAATATTTTTTAAGTCAAAATTCCTACATAGTCTGTCAACAGTATAATTGTAATGAAAACCAGAATATGGATAATTTCTTCCAAAGTGAATTTTGTTATCTTTTAGATTTCTTTGAATGGGCAGTAAAAGATCCATACTTTTATTCCACAACAAACCAACTTCTATTCCCCTATTAAAGTTTTTTGAGTTTTTAGTAAAACTGTGAATGGAAACCAAAAAAACTTTTTTATATTTATGAATTTTTTTTTTCACAAAATTCCCTAAATTTTTATGGTAGTAATTATAAAAACATTTAATTCTGTGCTCCCTTTCTTGAACTGAGATATTTAAATTTTTGGGTATTTCCACCCCGAATGACCTCACTGTTATTAATTCTCTGTCCATTTCTTTTCTATTTGGGTCAATCAACAATCTTGAAAAATTTGATAAAAAATAAGATTGTTTTAATTTTTTAGCTAAATTAATTGTTAAATTTTTTGCACCAATATCAAAAGCAATGTGACTTTCTAAATTACTATCAGAGATTCCTAGTTTTTTATATTTTCGAGGAATATAATTTGAAGCATGATCACAAATAAAAACTATGTGATTAATTAATTTTTTATTTTCAAATTCCTTTGCAAAAAATACAGGTTCCATCTGGATTTAATTTTATATCAAATAGTTAATTAGTGTAGTATAAAGTAAATAAGAAATGTTAAGAAACAGAAACACAAAAATCATTGCGACTTTAGGGCCATCGTCATCGTCTCCAGTTAAAATTCATTCACTATTTCAAGCTGGTGCAGACATTTTTAGATTAAATTTTAGTCATGGAACTCATGAAGATCATCGCAGAAGAGTTTTCCATATAAGACAATACGAGAAAAGATTAGGTAGACCAATTGCTATTCTGGGAGATTTACAAGGACCAAAATTTAGAATTGGGAATTTTAAAAACGGATCTGTTTTATTAAAAAATAATCAAAAGTTTTCGTTAGATTTAAATGAAAAATTAGGTGATGAGTCAAGAATTCTTCTACCTCACCCTGAAATATTCAAGTCTATAAAAAGAAATAATAGAATTTTGATTGATGATGGAAAAATCATTTTAAATATACAAAGTGTTAATTCGGAACAAATCGTAACAGAAGTAATTAATGGTGGAAGAATTTCCAATAAAAAGGGTGTCAATATTCCAGAAGTATTTGTAAAGGTGTCGTCATTAACCAAAAAAGATATCAAAGATTTGGAATTATGTCTCAACCTCAGTCTTGATTATGTAGCGTTATCATTTGTACAAAAAGCTAATGATCTACTTAAACTTAAGAAAATTACTGGTGATCAAACAGCAATCATGGCTAAATTTGAAAAACCGCTTGCGATAAAAAGAATGGAAGAAATATTAAAACATTGTGATGCTGCAATGGTTGCCCGGGGCGATCTGGGAGTTGAAATGCCACCAGAGGAAGTACCCATTATACAAAAAAGACTTGTTGATGCTTGTAGGAATCATGGAAAGCCAATTGTTGTTGCAACCCAAATGCTTGATTCAATGGTTAATTCTCCATCACCAACAAGAGCTGAAGCTTCAGATGTCGCTACTGCTGTATTCGATTCTGTTGACTGTGTTATGCTTTCAGCTGAAACAGCGTCAGGCAAATTTCCCATAGAATCTGTGAAAATTATGGACAGAATTATAAGAGGTGTGGAAAATGATTTTTCGTATAGACAGCTATTAGACAGTAAAAAAATAAAACTTGAAGAAACTACCTCAGATGCAATAAGTTCAGCTGCATCTCAGGTTGTGAAAACGGTTTTAGCTAAAGCAATATTTACCTATACCAGATCTGGAGGAACGGCAAAAAGAGCAGCCAGAGAAAGACCAACTGTCCCTATTATAGGTTTATCTCCTGAGAGACTCACAGCCAGGCAGCTTGCTTTAATTTGGGGAGTCCACAATATTCATGCATTAGAGCCAAAAAGTTTTTCAGGAATGATTGAAAACGCATGCGATGTGGCAAAAAAGGAAAAGATTGTAAAAAAAGGAGATTTCGTCGTTATAACAGCTGGAGCACCTATAGGAGTATCAGGCTCAACAAATAACTTAAGGATAGCTAAAATTAGTTAACCTTGTCTAGCTTTAAATCGTGCATCTGTTTTATTTATTACATAGAGTCTACCTTTTCGTTTAACTACACGACAATCTCTGTGTCTAGATTTTGCAGATTTAATTGACCTTAACACTTTCATAAATCTATTTAATAATTAATTCTAAAAATTTGTCAATCAAAGAAAATGTATTACAATCATTTAGTGAAAAAATTCATACCAAAAATCTCGCTTAAGAAGATTAATTTATTTTTTGGAAATATGGCTTCTATCTTCATCTTGATTTTAATTACTTTGGTAAGCCTATCAGTGATATTAAGATATATTTTTTCGATAGGATTTACCTGGTTGCAAGATCTTTATATTTGGACTCACGCTTGTTTTATTTTGTTTGGTATTGCCTACACCCTAAACAGAGATGGACACGTGAGAATTGACATTCTTTACAGAAATTTTAATGAGATTAAAAAAAGTAAAGTTAATTTAATTGGGTCTATTATATTTGGATTGCCATTTTGTTTTTTTCTCATTACTAAAGGCTATGACTACTTTCTAAGATCATTTCTAATAAGTGAGGATTCAAAGGAAACCGGTGGTCTTCAAAATATTTACATTTTGAAATTTTTTATCTTCTTTATGGGAATACTTTTATCTATGGAATTAATTCACAGAATCTTTGATTTTTTCAAAAAAAAATGACTGAATTTCTGAATCAAGAATTTTTCGCATTATTTTTATTCATTATCTTAGCGCTTTTTTTATTGATGGGCTATCCAGTAGCTTTAACGCTAGCTGGAACTGCCATTTTTGTTGGAGTGATTGGTTATCTTTTTGACATATTTCCTCTTGTTTTAATAAGTGTATTACCAAATAGAATTTTTGGAATTTTGACTAATGAGACCTTAATTGCAGTGCCACTTTTTATTTTCATGGGAGTGATGCTTGAGAAATCTGGGATAGCCAATGAGTTACTGGAAAATATGAGCAAGATTTGGGGAAAAAAGAAAGGTGGATTGGTCTACTCTATTTTAATTGTTGGAGTCCTTATGGCAGCATCTACTGGTATAGTCGGCGCAACAGTGGTAACTATGGGGATATTATCTCTTCCATTGATGATTAAGTGGAAATACAATAAAAAAATTTCTACTGGAGTTATCTGTGCTAGCGGTACTCTAGGTCAAATCATTCCACCATCGATTGTACTTGTTCTTTTAGCAGACGTTTTTCAAGGTGCAAATGAACAAGCATCTGCCATTTCAGGCGAACTAGCCCCAGACCCGGTGAGCAGTGTTGATTTATTTGCTGGTGCAATTATTCCAGGCTTACTATTAGTCAGTTTTTACTTTGTGTGGATATTTTTATGTTCACTTTATAATCCCGGCTTATTTCCAATTGACAAAAACTTAAAAAAATCTTCATTGAACCTAACAGAAATTATAAAAATCATATTACCACCTTTAAGTTTGATAATAGTTGTCTTAGGATCTATTTTATTTGGAATTGCAACACCTACTGAATCGGCGTCATTAGGCGCTTTGGGCTCCATAATTTTATCCATTAAAAAAAAAATAGAATTGAAATCTTTAATGTCAGCGTGTGAAGAAACATTAAAAATCTCATCAATGGTTTTTTTTATTCTTATCGGAGCATCTTTATTTTCACTAGTCTTTAGAGGTTTTGGCGGCGACCTTATTGTTGAAAACTTTATTTCCAGTATTCCTGGAGGTGCAGTAACTTCGTTATTGATTGTAATGATTGTAATTTTCTTATTGGGATTCTTTTTAGACTTTTTTCAAATTGTCTTTGTAATTGTTCCAATTGTAGGACCATCTTTAATTGCTTTAGGTTATGACCCTGTTTGGTTGGCAATAATGTTTGCAATTAACCTTCAAACAAGTTTTCTAACACCCCCTTTTGGTTTTGCTTTGTTTTATCTTAGGGGAGTAAGTCCAGCAGAAATTAAAACCAGTGATATTTATCAGGGTGTGATCCCATTTATAATAATCCAAATATTTTTATTAATTATCTTGTATAAATTTCCAACAATTATAACTTGGCTTCCAAATCAAATTTAATTGTTTAAAATTCTTGCATTTAAATAATCTGCTTCAGAGTAGTGTGACCAAAAAATAGCTAATTCTCTAAATGAAATAATATTTTCGAATAGTTCTCTCGACATCTTATCTTTTGCTGCTATTTCGGAAACAACCTCATCAGACCTTCGCTTAAGAAGTTTAAGAACTTTATCATTATACCTCATAAATGAAACGTTATATTGATCTTTCAATTTTTTGACAGCAAAACAATTTCTTGCAAAGAATTCTGAAGCAATCATCGAATTAGATTTGGCACAGGAAGCTTCTACTAACTTTTGAAGTCCGTTGCTTAGTTTGTTCCAAGCATCAAGATTTATAAATGATTCCAGACAAGTTCCAGGTTCGTGCCATCCAGGATAATAGTAGTAGTCACAAACTTTATGTAAGCCTTTACCTAAATCAGCAGCTGGCCCAATCCATTCAGTACCGTCTATTGTACCAGATGTTATTGCCGGAACAACGTCAGGTCCTGGAAGCAGAACAACGTTGGTTCCATAACTTTTTAACACTTCTCCTCCTAAACCAGGCATCCTAAATTTTAGACCCTTGAAATCGGTAACTTCATTGATTGATTTATTGAACCAACCTCCCATTTGATTTCCTGTATTGCCAGCCGGAAAGAATTTAAGATTTAATTCATTATAAATTTTATTCGCTAATTTTAATCCATCTCCATGATAGAACCACGCTGCCATCTCCTGCTGATTAAAACCAAATGGGATTCCAGATAAAAAAGATATAGCAGGAGACTTACCTGTCCAATAGTAGGGAGATCCAAATCCCATTTGACAAGTTCCACTTTGGACTACATCAAATGACTCAAAAGCGCCAACTAATTCATTTGCATGAAAAAGCTTAATATTAAGTTCTCCATCAGAAATTCGTGTTATTTCTTCGCAAAGTCTTGCAAAGGATCTTCCCAAAATCCCAGCTTTATCGAAGGCAGAAACTGCTACCCATGTATGTTTTTTCTTTGAGCTAACAATATTTGGAAAAAACAAAGAGCTTGCTACTGCGCCCCCCAATAAACTTGCAGAAATAGATTTTTTAATAAATTTTCTTCTCGTCATAGTCAAAGTCTCTGGTGGGCGGAACAGGGTTCGAACCTGCGACCTATTGCGTGTCGAGCAATTGCTCTCCCAACTGAGCTATCCGCCCAATTTGATGAATATACTACTAAAAATATAAACCAACAAGAAAAATGGCATACTATTTGCTATTGTCAGTCATGTTTTCAATAATTCGAACTGGACTTGATGCCGCAAATAGAGACTTAGCCGTTATTTCAAACAATATAGCAAATGCTGGAACTAATGGTTTTAAAAAAAGTGAGGCACAGTTTGAAGACCTTTATCATTCCCAACACAACAATTCCACTGAAAAGGCGACAGGAATGGGTGTTAAAACTATAAAACCAAGACAAAGCTTTTCTCAAGGATCATTGCAAGCAACAAATGGTAGTTTAGACCTTGCAATAATGGGCGAAGGATTTTTTGTTTTAGGACAACCTTTAGGAAGAGGCTTAAATACCTCACCGGAAGAACGAGCTTTTACAAGAGATGGTTCTTTCCAACTAGACAGGGAAGGTAATCTTGTTAATACAGACGGTTTGCCTCTCCTTGGAATTGGTCAAACGCCTATTAATATACCATTTCTTGGTGCAGCAACTGAAGAAAACGGTAATCCTGAATTATTAACTGAAATATCTGTTGACAGTGAAGGTGCAATAAGTGCAACTTACGGTTTAGACACAATTAAAAAAGTAGGTCAAATTGAATTAGCTGATTTTGTAAATGAGCATGGTTTAAAAAATATTGGGAATGCAAGGTTCAATGAAACACCTGAAAGTGGTGTTCCTACATTTGGTGCTCCAAAGGAAAGAACAATTGGAAAGATACAAGCAGGATTTCTTGAAAAATCGAATACAGATATTACTGATGAAATAATATTAATGCTTAGAACTCAGCAAGCATTTAATGGATGTGGCAAGATGCTTCAATCAGAAATTGATGTAACAAAAAAATTATCTGCGCGTTAGTACTATAATAATGGAATATTCCAATTAATTTCATTTATCTTTATCTTGGTTTCACTATCAACATAAAGATCTCCTTTTTGATTAATCATCAGACTGTCTAAGGTAGAAATGGTTACTTTCATTTTTTTGGATGAATTTCTTTTTAATGAAATGTGATACAAAAGATTATCTAATTTTTTTTTATCTAAAAATATATTTACTTCCATTAAAGCTTTGTCATTATGAATAAATAAATTATCAATTTGTTTTTTATTGTTTTCTTTAACTAAAAGCACGCATCTACCTCTAGATATGTTTTCAAAACCGCAAACAAAACAAACTGTCAAATTTTGTTTATAAATTAGATCTACATTATCAACCCTCAAAAGGATTCTGTTAATTTTTTCCCATTTATTTTTTTCAGTCTGGATTGATTTCATTTCTTAATTTTCCAATTATTGATTTTTTAATTTGAGAAATTCTACCAGTACTTATTTCTAACACTTCAGCAATTTCATAAATATTCAATTCCTCTACATAATACAATTGTGCAACCAATGCCTCTCTTTGATTCAAAACACTCAATGCTTCTTTAATTTGATTTTTTAATTCTTTGTTTTGTAAACTTGATTCTGGATTATCATCCTTGCTGGCAAAAAGAATTGAATATTCGTTATAGGCTGTATCCAAACTTTGAACCACATTGGCTTCAAAAGCTTTCTTCCAATAATTAAACTCATCGTCTGAAATGCCAAGAGAATCTATCAATTCTTGTTCTGTGGCATGTCTATTCAATTTTTTTTCAAGATCAAGCTTAGTTCTTTCAAACTCTTGTTTTTTTTTTATTGTTGTTCTGCATAAATTAGAATTTTTTCTTAGAAAATCAATTATAGACCCTCTAATTCTTAACTGAGCATATTGCGAAAAATTTACACCCTCTTTTGGTGAATACTTTTGTGCTGCATGAACTAAACCCTCCATTCCCTGCTGAATAAGATCCTCTACTTCAACAATATTCTGAACTCTTCCATGCAATTGCCAGGCAATTCTCTTTACAAGATCAAGATTATCTTGAATTAAATCATTTATTGAGGTTTGAGATTTGTCCAAATAATAATTGTTCATAATTTATAGCTTACGCTCTTTTCTGGACTTTTGAAAGAAAAGTTAATCCCCCCCACTCGTTTGATGGCGTTTCATTTATATTCTTAGCAATTTTCAAAAAAGACTGAGAAATTTCAGACTTTGGTTCACTAATACTTACAGGTTTTCTATCAACAATTGACTTCCTAATGTTCTGAGAACTTTTAACACACCCAACATAATGCAAATTTACATCTAAGAATTTTGCTGTAATTGATTGGAATTTTTTGAATAAATCTTTTCCATGACTATCGTTATCTACTTGGTTGACTGCAATACAGTAATTTTTAAAGGATGATTTAGAATATAATGCTTTTATCAAAGCATACGAGTCTATAAAGCTAGTTGGTTCTCCAACAATTACAATTAAGATACGATCGCAAGCCAATGAGAAAACAAGAGCATTGTCTTCAGCACCAGCAGCAATATCAACCATTAGTTTAACATTTTTAAAGGTTTTGAGATGATTATCTATTTCATTTAGAATGGAATACCTTTTTACATTTTCGAGATTAAGAAGATTATTAGAGGCAGTTCCCCCAGAGATTAAATCGATCCCTTTCCTAAAATTTTCAATAATTTCAGATATTTTTTTTTCACCTGAAATTACATCCGAAATAGAGTATTCGGGGTTTACTCCCAGAAGAACGTGAGAATTAGCCATACCCATATCAGTGTCGAGTAGAAAAACTTGATCCGTGAACTTTCTTTGTGCAATCGATAAGTTCACAGCAAAAGTCGTTTTACCAACTCCGCCTTTTCCGCTGGTTATTGCAATCGAATCAGACACCTTTAAAATTCTCTTTCATGTATTTTGTAAGTGAGTTTTCATTAGCTTCTATAATTGAATCAATCAACACTTTTGTGCCAGTTACAATTCCTATCCTAGAATTATTTTTGGCTAAAGAAGAAAATTCTTCGGCACCTACCCAACACTCGTCAAGTTTTGTAACTGCTATCATAGGTCTTATATCAGAGACTTTATCGCTTAATCCATCAATCATTTCAGAATTTGATCCACTTGGTAATGTCAATATAGAACAAAAATTGAAAGACGGAAATGAATTTTTTATCTCTTTTATTTTTTGCACACCAAAATTAATATCCCCGGAAATATCAAAAATGTTTACCGCATCATCCTCACTTTGTTTGTTAAAATTAAAAAAATTGTAATCTTTTACAGGAAAGCCCAGAACTCTACTGTAAGATCTTAATGTGTCTGAATTTCCAGTACTAGAATTTGTTACATCATAAAAATAAATATCTTTTGTATTTTTTTTATCTGACAAGTAAGAAGCAATTTTGGCAGACAGAGTAGATTTTCCTGACCCAGAATTTCCGAAAATAAAGATATTTTTTGAATTCAATAATCTTGGGAAATCATCCGATGCCAATTTTTTAGATAATTCTCTAAAAAAAGACACTCTTCCCTCCTCCAGATTTTTTCCTATAAAAGAATAACTTAATTTATTTATAATTTCAGGTAAAAACTTTTCTTGCCTTAATTTAATTGGCGTATAGTACGACAATTTATCAGAAATACCTGATTGATCTGTTATAATCATCTTGTTCATTTCATCTTTAAGTGTCTCTAGTTGAATTTGAATTTTTTCAAGCATTTGCGTATCGATTTTGGCATTAGTGTTTTGATTGGACTCTTTTTTGCCAATGTAAGAAACATTGTCTTTATTCGTCTCTCTATCTTTGGAAGTTATGTTTATTTCTTTATTGAAAACTTTCGAAAAATTTTTCTTTTCTTCTACTTTCTTTTTATGAGTTTCAATGATTTTATCATTGTCTGATGCTTCAACTTCAACAACACCATTATTTCTTTTTGTAGATAGGATAATAGCTTTATCTCCGTATTCGTCATTTACTAAATTCATGGCTGTTTTCATGTCTCTAGCTTTAAATAGTTGAGTTTTCATTTTTTTGCTCCTTTTTATTTTCTGTTGATATTTGTTCACCTATTGTTGCGATGACTTTAACTCTTTTATTTTCGGGTAACTCAGTAAATGAAAGCACAACAATATCATCTACATGTTGTCGTAGTAAAATTGATAAGTCTTTTCTAATAATTGGGGACGTAACAACAACTAGAGAGTTTCCAGCTACTGAGGATTTTTCTCCTACATCGATAATGGATTTTATCATTTGTTTTGCTAATGAAGGGTCAATCAAAAGTCCATCGGAACCACTTTTTTTGGTCATAGATATCAGCATTTGTTCAAATTCAGGATTGAATGTAATCACGTCAAGTGGTTCATTTACACTTGATATCTTCTGTATTAGCAGTGAAGAAATTGCTGGTCTGACTGCCTCAGATAATTCGTCAGGACTGAGTTTTTTTTCAGAAAGATTCGATAAAGCTTCAAGAATTTTTTTTAAGTCGTTTATCGGCACTCTCTCAACTAATAAATTTCTTAAAATAATTGTGAGGTAATGTAATGGAACAAGTTTTGGAATGACTGACTGAACAAGCTGTGGATGAGTTTTTGACAAATTGTCAAGTAATGACTGAACATCATCCTGACTTATTAATTCCCCTGCATACTTTAATAAAATTTGATTTAGATGAGTGCCAACTACCGCCTCTGGCTCAATAACCATGTAATGATTAGACTCAGCTTTAGCAACTAAATGTTGTTCGATCCAAACAGCATCTAATCCAAAAGATGGATCTTTAACCTGTATTCCCTGAATTTTTATTTGAGTTTCGTCTCCAGGCATAGCGAGTTTTCTGTCAACATAAATTTTGTCCTCAGCAACAATTGTATGTCCAATCCTTATTTTATATGAATTTGCGTCTAGAGATAAATCATCTTTTACTCTGACATTTGGAATTATAAAACCTAAATCTTTTGAGACTTGTTTTCTTATACTAGTAATTTTTGAGATTAATGGGCCAGCTGATTTTTTATCAGTAGAATCAACCAATGATATTAAACCATACCCCAAATCAAGAGATATTGAGGCATTGTCAGACACTTCATCTATTTCTATATTTCCGATATTTTCCTCTTCATTTTTTGATTCCGGTTGTTCTTCAATTTGATTTAATCCATCACGTTTGGAAGTAAACCACGCGATAAGTCCTGATAAAAATGCACCACTTAAAAATAACGTATTTGGCATACCCGGGACCAAACCAAAAAGAAGCAGAACTGCTGAAACTGGTACCCATGCCCTCGATAAGCCCATTTGTTTTGATATTTGTCCTGCTAAATCATTATTATCAGACGATATTCTAGTTACAATAGTAGCTGTGGCCATCGCAAGCAGCAATGACGGAATTTGGGCAACAAGACCATCTCCTACTGTCAGAAGTATATATGTTTCTGCTGACTCACTAATTGTTAGATCGTGCATAACCGAACCTATTATAAGTCCACCAATTATATTTATGACTAAAATTAAAATTCCCGCTATAGCATCTCCTTTTACAAATTTTGCAGCCCCATCCATCGCACCATAAAATTCTCCTTCTTTTGCTATTTCATTTCTTCGACCCTTTGCCTCTTCACTTGTAATAATACCTGCATTTAAATCAGCATCAATTGCCATTTGTTTTCCAGGCATTGCATCAAGTGTAAATCTAGCTGCCACTTCAGAAACTCGTCCAGCTCCTTTTGTTATAACAATCAGATTGATAATTACTAAAATAGAAAAAACAAATAACCCGACTGCGTAACTTCCAGACATCACAAACTCCCCAAAAGCTTCGATTATTGAGCCTGCTGAGTCTGTACCGTTGTGACCTGATTTCAAAATTACACGTGTTGAGGCAACGTTAAGTCCTAACCTTAAAACCGTTGCAAAAAGTAAAACTGTGGGAAAACTTGAAAAGTCGAGTGGTCTAAAAGTTTGTAAAGCAACCATCAAAACTAATAAAGAAACCAATAGATTTGAAGTAAATAAAATGTCTAACATCCATGGTTGCAATGGTATAACCATCATTGCAATTAGAATCATTATTCCAATTGGAATACTAAAAGTTCTAGCAAAACTCAAAAAGTTCTCTTTTTGGAATGTTTTTAGCACTAAATCCATCAATAAACCCTTTGTGTCAAAATTCTGACCAAAAAAAGTCGAGAAAAGCTGGTTTTTTTATATTTAAAAATCATGTGTAAAGAGATGCAAGAGATATGCCATGCAGACCTAATAAGGATTTCAATCCAACAAAACAAAATGGCATAATTTATGCACGAAGTTAAGAAATTAACTTTAGAAGGATTTAACTATGAAGAAATTTTTATTACCTGTTTTAGCGATTTTTTTGCAATCATGTAACGGGAACATGATGAGTGGATTTACAAATTCAAATTTGTCTAACGAAAGCCAAGAGAATTACGAAGAATATTCAAAGCCAACTAGTCAACTTAATAAAACTAGAGAATTACTAGACGGAGCGTCGATTAAT
Source organism: uncultured Alphaproteobacteria bacterium (assembly GCA_902617375.1). Lineage (GTDB taxonomy): Bacteria > Pseudomonadota > Alphaproteobacteria > Methylaequorales > Methylaequoraceae > Methylaequor > Methylaequor ceniphilum. The sequence continues at coordinate 29,283 of CACMWI010000004.1, forward strand.
TTTCCTACTCTTACTGCCACTGGATATGCTGTAGTTTCAACTCAACCCGGACAAAATGTTGAACAAAAAAGATTAATGGCTATCAGATCTGCTAGAATGGCTGCGATGAGAGAACTTGCAGAACAAATACATGGGTTGAAAGTAGATAGTAATACAACTGTAATAGATTTAATGGTGCAAAATGATACTTTTAGAGGTATTGTATCGGGCGTTATCAGAGGTGCCAGAACAGTTAGAATCAATCCAACTGGAAGTGATACTTACGAAACAGTTTTAGAAATAGATCAAGATATGGTTGCATATCTGTTTAGATCAGCACAATCAATGTAGAGAAAAGGACATAAATTGAGAAAAATTCAATATAATTCTTTTGATGTATTACTAAAACAATTAGCTTATTTTTTTACATCACTTTTTATAATTCTTTTAGGATCCACTTATTTATTGGCTAATGAAATTAGTTATAAAGAAGTTTTTTCTAAAGGCAGAGCTGTAATCGTAGAAAATAATGTTAGTCTTGCAAAAAAAAGAGCCTTAGAAGATGCGCTTTATCTCGCTAGTCTTCAGGGAGGTGCAAAGGTTGATGGATATTCAAGTGTGGATATGAACACAAACCTTAACGAAAATGTTTTGATAAGACCATCTTCAACTATAAAGGATTTTGTAATTATTGAAGAAAGTCAAGATCAGACACATTACAATGTTACAATCAAAGCTTATCTTGTAAATGTAAATAGTATGCTTAATTGTGCGAATAGAGATTTTGTAAATTTATCATACTTGGCACCACATTATTCGGTTTCTAGCAAACTGCCTGCGTGGACTAATAAACTTCCAATGAAAATTTCCTCAGAAATCTTTGATAATTTAAATAATCTTGGTTTTATTAATTTAAAAGATTCTTCAAGAATTGCATTTAATCCAAGTAAAGTCGTAAAAAAATCAATAGCACTTGACTATAATAATCTGGTTGAGGGTAAAAGAAATGCTTTAAATGAAGGAGAGTTTGCTTTACACCCAATCATAAAACTTAGTTATGCTAAAGGAAGACTTACTTCGGTATCAAAGGAACTAATGGTGGATATCGCTTTAAACATTTATGAAGGTCCAGATTACAGTGTGCTAGATTCTTTAAATTACAAATTTTCTTTATGGATTGGAAACAAAACAGGCTACCCTCATATAGATGTATTTCTTAGAGTTTCTGAGGATAAGTTAGTTGAATTTGTCAATAAAAGTGTTTCTAAAATTCAATACAGAATCTTAGATAATTTAAAATGTCAACCTCTTAGAGCCGAAATTGAACTTGTAAATAATGAATTAATAATCCCAATTGGTTTGAATCAAGGTTTAAAAAAAGGTACCGTAGGCTTTATTTCTGATTCTGAGGATATTACAATGAGTGAATGGATTGTTCTAACAGTAAGTGATTCTAGAAGAAACACTGCTGTAGTAGAGCCATTAAATCCTCTTAATAAAAAAGACCAAATTAAAGGTAAAATTATCAAATTTATGAATTAGGTGTAAAAAATGAAATTTATTATCATAGCTATTAGTATTATCCTTTTATTTGAACAAGCTAGTTCAAACGAACCCTTTGTAGTTCTCGAATATAAAGGGATGTCAGGTGCTGGATCAGGTTTAAATAAAGAAAATATCTTTATAAAAAACCAAAATCATTCTGTTGTCCATAAAGTCCAAAGTGGAGAATCTCTAAGTAGTATTTTAAATAAATACTACGGAAAGAGCGGACTAAATATGAAGGTTATTGAAATTTCAATCATTGAAATGAATAAACATGCATTCGTCAGAAACAATCCTCACTTTTTATATGCAGGAAAAAAAATAAAAATTCCTTCCTTAAATGAGATAATGAATTTAGTCAAAAATGAAAAAAATGTAACTAATTACAATAGTTCATCTAAAACCAATCATATATATTTTTATGGCAATTAATTTAAATTTAAAAATTATTTTTAAAGTTCTAATTATTACCTTTTTGATTGTGAAAGATTCTTTAGCTTCAACAATCTCAGGTTACGAAATCAAGTCTTTAATTGAAAAATGGTTAGAAAAACACGGTGAAGAAGCAAACATTAATATCTTAGAAAGTTTGAAATATCCAGCTTGTGAACCAGATAATATAATAATAAATGACATATCTGGTAACTCAAAGCTCATAAAGGTTAATTGTATTGGAAATAATCCTTGGCAATTTATAGTTAGAAATAAAGTTAATAAACTGAAATCAAAGACTAAGAATAAACAATTATCGAATTTTTATGCACTTAAAAACTTTAAAGAGAAAGGCTCGATCATAAATGAAAAAGATTTAATAATAGTAAAAACAAAGAATAGTCGAAGAAACCTCTTTATTTCAAATAAATCTGATGTTGTAGGAAAAAAACTAAAAAAAAGTGTGAATTCAAATCAATTATTAAAACGCTCAAACCTTGAAAAAGACTGGTTAATTAAAAAAAATTCTCAAGTTACAATTATAAACAATAAAAGCTTTGTCACAATTAAAGAAGACGGTTTGGCTATGAATGATGCTAATTATATGGATATGATAAAAGTAAAAAATATAAAAAGTGGAAAAGTTATTGTTGGATATGCAAAAAATGAAAAAAAAGTTATACTTAACACTAAACAATATTAAAAGTTAGTCGTATATACTATTAAGGATTAAAAATGATAGATCAAATTAAAAATAAAACTTTAAGTTCTAGCGTAGAAAATTTAAAAAAAGAGACGCAGAATACAAATAAAGCCAAGACTGTCGTTAAAAAGGTAGATAATACTACCAAAGCAGATTCAAGTAATTATGATGGAAAGGTTTCGCAGTTTATTACTAAGGAAAAGATTAAGAATATGTCTAAGGAACCTCCAATTGATAAAGTTGCGACAACCAGAATCAAAGAAGCAATTAAAAATGGTAACTACCCAGTTGATTTAGCAAAGGTTGCCGATGCGCTATTCGATGCTTATAAAGAAATGAAGTAATCTACCATTAGTGAATGGAAAAAGAACTAGATTCTATACTGCAAATTCTGGAGAGGGCCTCCACAATAGAAGACTACAAAGAACTAAATCAAATAGAACAACAACTACAACATTATATAAAAATAATTAATAAATCTGATTTCAAGGACTTATCTTCAAAAAATATAGAGATATCTGATCGTATGGAGAAACTTAAAAATCTAATTAACAAGTTAGATTCAAGTAAGAATTTAAATAATGAACTTTTCCTAGAGTTTCAAAAATTTATTGAAAATAGAAAATTTAAATAAGTTGTTGTTGAGGAAATTTAATAATAATATGTACAGATGGATTTCCTTAGAGACTATATAGAAAAAGATCCAGCTGGCAATATTTCCACAATTATTGTAGTCTTAACAATCCTTCTTTTAATATTCGTAGTTTCAGCATTTTTATTTGATTATTTCAAAAATGATCAAAATTCAAAAAAAACGAATATGCTCGAAAGGGCCATTAAAGACTTAATTGAAGAATTCAGATCATTAGAAATCAATCTATCAGAACAAAAAAAAATTCTTAACGATTACAAATATACATTAGAAAAGTTAGATCTTGAAATTTCAAGGCTTGCAGATTCCAACAAAGGAGACTCCAATATTACGACGGCCATTCAAATGGCTAATCAAGGAAGAAGTTTAGAGGAAATATCCTCTGCTACAGGTTTAAATGAGGATGAAATTGAGCCAATTTTAAAATATCATGGCAAGTAAATAACAAATTGCTACATTCTAAAAATATTTTTTTTACACTTTAAATTTTTAATAATATTCTTTAGTCTAACCTCAATTATTTCTGAATCCTTTTGAATCCCAACCTCCAAGTCCAATTTCTTATTACCTAAAAAAATCCAATCCACATCATTCTTTAGAATTTCAATTTTATGGTAAAAGTCTCCAAATTGAACATCTGCAAAAGACCCTACTTTGTCATTTTTAATTGAAATTTTTCTTAAATCAAAACTATTTTCCTGGCATTCTATTGTTTGGTACTTGAATCTTAAAAAAACATCTTTACATGAACTTAGAAAAATCGTCAGAATTACTAACAAAAATCCAACTATATAATTTATAATTTTTTTATGCATTAAGTGTTCTGACAAATTTAATTTTTTTTTACTAATAATTTTTGAAGTAAGGAAACTATTTTATTTCTTTTTCAACATCTTTATCATCATTATTCACTTCAGTAGAGGAATCTTTCTTATCTTCGATTTTATTTTCATTTTGTTCATCTTGAGATTTTGCTTTAATATCCTGCTCTTCGGTATTTTCTTTATTTTCGTCTATTTTTGAAGCTTTTTGCTGTTTTTTGTCTTCATCTGAAACTGATTCTTTATCATTTTCATTTGTAGACGCGACATTTGCTTGATCATCTGTTTTAGATTCTGGCTCTATATTTTCGTCGTTAACTTCACCTTGCTTATCTGACTTTTTTTGATCAGTTTCTTGATTTTTATCATCGTCTTGAACTGCATCTTCATGTTTTTCCAGAAGATTTTTTGCTTTAGAGTTTTCCTCTGAATCTTCTTGTACTTGTGCGGTTTCTCTATTCAAATTTGAGTCTTCCTCAGTTTTCGGATCTTGTTTTAACGGTGAATCGCTTTTTTCGTTTGTTTCTGAACCCTCTTTTTTATCATTTTTTATTTCTTGTTCCTTTTTCTTATCTTCAGACTTCTGTATCGGTGAAGCGCCTTCAGAAACTTCCTCCACAACTTCAGCTTTTTTTGATTCTACAAGTTTTTTTCCATCCTCTTCTTTAACATCCAGTATTACACCTTTGTCAATTTGTTTGCCATTCACCTCCCCTGCTTCTAGCATTTTCAATCTAATCCATTTTTCTTCTGACTTTTTGGGTTTTTCCTCTTTTTTTTCTTCCTCGGTTCTCTTTACTGGCTTCTCAGGCTTTATTTCAACTTTTCTTTCATACAAAAGATCGATTTTTGATCGTATAATCTTTAATCTCGCAGCCAAAGCCCCTAATCTGGTAACTTCGTCCATACTTTCATTTAATAATTTCTTAATTATAGAGTTTACCTCTTCAAGAGGTTTATCTCCGATTTTACTAATTATTTTATCTCTTATTTTAATAACCTCAGGGTCTAAGTCTGTGTTAAAAGCGTTTTTTTCATCCATAATTTTAAAACCTTTCTTTTGGCATTTAATTTGCAAATTCCAAACCAAAATAGAAAAATTATTAAATGGTAGATAATATTAAACAACAATTAAATGTATTGAGCAATGCATTAAGAGTAAGAAATCAAAAACAAGAAATTCTTGCTTCAAACATTGCAAATGCAGCAACTCCAAACTACAAAGCTCGAGATGTCGAATTTGAAGTAGAATTAGCTAGATCACTTAATGTTGGTCCTTTAAAAACATCTAACAAAAGTCATATAGCCGTTACTTCAAAAAATCTTCCAGGAAAAGTTCAATTCAGACAATCGGTTAATCCATCTGTTGACGGAAATACAGTTGAACTTGCTGTTGAGCAAATGGAATTTGCTGAGAATGCAGTAAGATATCAAACAACTTTGGATTTTATAAATTCTAAAGTTAGAGGTTTAATGGGGGCAATAAGGGGAGAATAATGGATATTAAAAATATTTACCACATAGCACAAAGAGCAATGGGAGCTCAATTAGTAAGATTAAATGCTACTGCAAGTAACTTAGCTAATGCTGATAATATTGCATCGAGTCCTCAGGATGCTTATAAACCAGTTAAGCCAATCTTTGAAACAAAGTATTTTGATCTTATAAGAAAGAGAGGAATTTCAACTGTTGATGCAGTAACTGTTCAAAAAATGGATATTGATCCAATAAAAGAATTTAAACCTGGTCATCCAATGGCAGACCAAGATGGTTTTATCTACAGAGCACCTGTTAACATCGAAGAGGAATACGTCGACATGCTTGAGGCATCAAGACAATATCAGAATAATGTTGAGGTAATATCAACCGTTAGAGCATTAATGCTTAAAACTGCAAGTATGGGTAAATAGATAGGGGATAAAATGCCAGATATATCGAAAACATCAGAACAATCTTTAAATAATATCTTAAACAAACTTGGTGTAAAAACTCAAGAAGAAGCTGCAAAGGGCAATAAAAAAACTGCTCTTGGACAAGAAGATTTCTTAAAGCTAATGACTACTCAATTGCAAAATCAAGATCCATTCGCTCCAATGGATAACGGTGATTTTATTGCGCAAATGGCTCAATTTTCTACAGTTACAGGTATTACGGAGATTAATAATAATTTGACAAGTCTTGGTTCAAAATTAGAACCTAACAGAGTTGCAACGGCAGCACAATTTCTTGGTCATTCAGTGTTAATACCAGGACAAGTTGCAAGTCCTGACGATAATGGAGAAATTCATGGTGTCGTAGATCTACCATTGTTCTCTAATGACGTTGGACTCACATTTGCAAATTCTAATGGTGAAATTGTTCATTCGATGAGTTTAGGTTCACATGATAAAGGACTTGTGGGATTTAGTTGGACTGATATTCCAGAGGAAATAAAAAAGAATAAAACTCAATTAACAATTCAAGCGTATTCAGGAAATGCTGAGGGCTCAGATGGATTAAATACTGCAGTTTACAATAAAGTTATTGCAGCATCTGCTCCAAAAAATAGCGAGGACGTAATTTTAGAAACCAAAGATTACGGTGAAATTTCAGCAGCTGAAGCAATAAAATTTAAATCAAACCAATAAAATAACAATAGAGGAGAAATAATATGTCATTTTATACAGCACTTACCGGACTTAACGGAGCACAGTCAGACATTTCAGCAACGTCGAATAACATTGCTAACGTTAATACAACTGGTTTTAAAAGATCCAGAGCAGAATTTGGTGATATTTTTGCAACTTCACCGTTACAAAACGCTTCATCATCAATTGGTTCTGGTACAATTCTTAAAAGTGTTAAGCAGCAGTTTACTCAGGGTAACATTACCTCCTCTTTGAATGTTCTTGATATAGCAATTTCTGGTCAAGGTTTCTTCTCCCTTAAACCATCGCTTACATCAGGGCAAACAGTTTATACTCGTAACGGTTCATTTAATGTTAATAATGACAGATACGTGACTGACTCATCTGGTCAGTTCCTCCTTACGTTTCCAGTAAACGCTGATGGGTCTGTAACGGCAAAAGATTTGACAAGTGCGGTTCCTTTACAACTCCCAGTAACATCAGGAACACCAAAGGCTACAACCCAAATTGATTTGGGTGTTAACGTCTCCGCGACAAGTGATGTGATTACAGATAATGAGCAATTTGCAAGTGGTTATGTATTTAACCCGAATGATCCAACTACTTACAATAATTCAACTTCAATAACAATCTTTGATGATTTAGGTAATCCAACAATTGCTACAATCTTTTTTATAAGAACTCAGGCAGCTTCAGCAGCTGATCCCACAAATAAGTTTGAAACGCGATTAGTTATTAATGATACTGTAATTGAACCAGATCTTGTTAAGGCTGTTAATGATACAAAACAACCAATTTTTATTGATCGATTTGGTCAACAAACAACTAAAGTTCCAGACGATAACTATTTCTTAGAGGGAAAAGGTTCGCCTTTATTTAAGCAAGATGATCTTCAGACTTTAGTTGACTCAACACCAGCAAAGGTTACGGGTGAATCTAGTGGATTTGATTTTGGTGAGGAAGGAGACAAAACTGTTACAATTGTTACTGACCCAGTTCAATTTAAATCAACTGTTGAAAGTGGTAATACAGGTTCAGGTATTTTTTGGGGAACCAACTTTATGACTGTTAACGTTGATAATGGAGATCAACCAGTAAATATTGATATTCGTCCAGGTTCTTACAACGCAGCACAGCTTTCTACAGAAATCCAGAGAGCAATTAATGCAGCTTATGGAGATGACAAAAAAATACAGGTCGTACAGAACGTTGATGATACACTCACAATTGATTTGCTCAAGCTTAATGCAGATGGAACATCGACAGGTTTAACCACACCTATAAGTGTTGATCTTCTTACAGATTCCTATGTTTCAACTCTTGAGGGTATAACACTTACAGGTGCATCACCCGACTTTACTAGAGATCAGTTTTTAGCCCATACACAGGCTAGATTGAATGACGCATTAAATAATTATGCAGTAACTGCATCAACTGACGTTGTAAGTAATGCTGCGTCAATAGGTGTTCAAAATAGCTTATTTGCAGAATATACCGGTGGAACAATGACAGGTATTTTAGAGCACAATCAGGCTTTTAAAATTACCAGAGCCAATGCAACCACAAATGATGCTGGTACTATAACTGCAATTACGGATGAAGAAAAATTTTTAACCCATTCATATTTCGGAAAAAGTCCTCAACTTCATGTTTATGATGAAGCTGACACCATGGGAGCTGGAAATGATGGAAATATAGTTGAGTATGATCAATCAGAAAATACAGTAAAATTTTATTTTGGTGCATCTGACCCAGGTCTTACCGTGAATGAAAAAATAAGAGCATTAGGTTTGTTTGACGCATCCGCGACTGACACAACAAATTCTAATTTTTTCAATGGAAGAGAATTTACAGTTATCAGAGCAGCGCAGGATTCAGGTAATAAATACTTCGTTGAGTGTAGTACTTCTGGTATGAATTTCCCTGATGCAGACTTTAACATTGCTGCTACGAATAATGATGGCAAGATATATAGTGAACTCTCAACGAGTGTCGAAGCTTTCTTTCAAGGTGCAAACAATGTATTCAAGGGTGCAGATGTAAACTTTAGTAATAAAAAAGTTGTTTTGAGAGAAATAGGAACGACTAACAAACATTCATATACCAACAAGATGGTTGATGATTCAACAGTGGCCAGAGCACATGGAAGTGTTTCAGTTGGTGATCCAATATTTGGAATTCATAGTGCTGAATTTGATATTAATGGTTCTTCCGCAGCTATAAATACCAGTCAGGTTTTGGGACTTGGCAGTGATGCTGCTTCTCTTGACTCAACAATTACAGGAGCCTCAAATATGGCAACTAACTGGGTTGATGTTCAAGATCCTCCTATTGAAGTTTCGTATGACGTTTTAAATCAAAGACTGCAATTCGAAATTGATAGAAATATTTTAGGAACAGGTACCAATAGTAACTTTAACAGTTTTAAAATTTTTGGAGCCTCTACTGCAACTTCTACAAATAATCTTGGTATCCCAACATCTGATGATACAACTGAAACATTAATCAGAGGTGGCGAGAAGTTTTCTGCTGCAACTTTTGTTGCAGATGGTGCAGAAATTCAGCTAAACGATAAACGTTTTGGAATTAAAGTAGGATATAACAGTGAATTAAAAGCATTTGAATTTAGTAGCGGAACAACTGGAGAAACAATTGCTGCAAATGGAGCAATTGGCGTAACAACCGCTCAAACAGCATCGGATATTGCAGTTGGGCGATATCTTCTTTCAACAACAGATGGTTCTATTACTGATGCGACAGATTTCTTTGGCGGAGATAATGGTCTGCTAGGTGTGGGTATAACCAAGACTAATGCGATTAAAACTGAAGCAAAAGGATTGGCAGCTCTTCCTGCAGTGGCGGTTGGAGCCTCTGCAACAGAAGATTTAACTCAAGTATTTAGATTGAGTAATCAGAATAACGAAAACATATTTAACGTCTCAGTTAATGGTGTTCCAGGTATTATTGAAATACCTCAAGGTTTTTATGTCGGCACAACTTTAGCAGAAGCACTTCAAGAAAGAATGAACCAAATTGAAGGAACAACTGGTATAGTTGGTGGTGGAATTACAGTATCATATAATTCAGACACTAATAATTTTACTTTTACAAACGGAACTACGGGAAGAGACTCTACAATCAAAGTTCGAGGGGCAGGTAAATTTGGCCTCGACAATGTTGATCTTGGTGTTGGTACTGTCCCACAGATTTTTAACTTAACACAAGCAACCAACTCAGAAGGTTTAGCTTTATTTGTTGATGCGAATGGAAATAAAGTAACCACTCCTCCTGCAAACGTTGTTGATGGATACTTTCCTCTTTTCATTGATGAAGGAGAACTTACTTTCGATAAATCAGGTAGAATTGTTAGTCCAAAACAAGGTGTTCATTATGAAAAGCAAGAAGCTGGATTCAGTATTGATCTTGATATTGACTTTACAAAGTCAACTCAGCTTGCTCAGCCGTTCTCTGTGAATACAGTTAACCAGGATGGTTTTACATCAGGAAGATTGGATGGTCTTGAAATCGATTCATCAGGTACAGTGAGAGCAAACTATACCAATGGTCAAAACAATCCGCTTGGTAAAATTGTTTTAGCAAACTTTAACAACCAAAACGGTCTAAAACAAATTGGTAACTCAACATATGTTGAAACTGCAGTATCGGGAACAGCAACAGTTGGTGAAGCTGGTGCTGAAGGTTTTGGAACAGTACTTTCAGGTTCTTTAGAGAGATCAAACGTTGATATTACTGAAGAGCTTGTGAACTTAATTACTGCACAAAGAAACTTCCAAGCAAATGCTAAATCAATTGAAACCACAGCTGCAACAACACAAGCAATTGTGAACATCAGAATGTAATCAAGATTATTAGGAACTTTTTAAATGGATAGAATGGCACAAACAGCACTTAATAGCTTGAAAATGCTAATGGAGAATCAGACTGCAACATCACATAATCTCTCCAACCTAAGCACGCCCGGTTTTAGGCAGGATATTGTTACAGATTTTGGTTCTATTTATCTAAACAGACAAAATGGAGTTGAACCAAGAATCGTTTCATCAAGAAATGTTGGAGGATTTTCAATTCAACAAGGTACAATGGATTTTACGAAAAATCCTTTAGATGCTGCTATTGATGGCGATGGATATTTTGTTATTCAACCAAAAAACGGAGGAGCTCCGTCATTATCAAGACGCGGAGATTTTCAGACAAGCGAAAATGGAGAGCTTTTAGACGGAGCGGGTAATAAAATGCTCGATGGAGGTTTACAACCATTAGTTTTACCAGCATTTAGGGAAATTACAATTTCCCCCCAAGGAGAAATTTTTATAATACCAATTGGTGCTGAACCTGACGCATTGCCTCAAAATGTTGGATTAATTGCGACATTTACCCCAGGAGAAAATGATAATTTAAAAAAAACACTAGACGGTCACATTAGGATAGAGTCTGAACCCAACGAAAATGGTGTAACTGAGTTAATTGACATTCAACCAAATCAACAAGCAAAAATAGTTGTAGGTTATTTAGAAAAAAGTAACGTTAATGCAGTTGAAGAAATGGTGAATACAATTGACCAACAAAGAAAATTTGAAATGCATGTGAAGTTTATTCAAATGGCTGAAGAATTAGATTCTGTGGGTGCCAGTTTGATGAGAATGCCAGGAATGTAAATCTTAAAGAAGTATCAGAAAAGATCTAAAACTCTAAAATTCGCCTTCCTTTCAAAGCCTTTTTTTACTCTCTTAGAAATCAAATTTACTAGTTTATAAAAGTTTTAGTCCTTTGACATCATATCTTTATCTAAATTGTTTTCATAATCTTTTATTTTGGTATATTTAGGCTACTTTACTTTCATTGGTATTAAAAAAATCAAACCAAATATAAATAATACTAGAGATTTATTTTGTCGTCTTCTATCTTAATTTGCTTACTTTCAGGTTTTTTTTGGGCTGTATTTGATTTAACAAGGAAACTTTCGCTAAAATATGTTGATTCAAAAGTTTTACTATTGTCATTCACATTTGTTCAAATAATAATCTTTTTTATTTGGTGTTTAAAAGATAATTTTTACGTAAATATTTCATCATATTTGATTCCAGGTACAGTTTTAATAATTTTAGGAATATTTTCAGCATTATTATTTCTTAAATCGATTAAAGAATCAGATCTTAGCCTTACAATACCCCTTCTCTCTTTTTCTCCTTTATTCAGTTCCATATTCTCATTTATTTTTTTAGGTGAAGAATTATCTAAAACCCAATATTTCGGTGTTTTTTCTATAATCTTTGGAACATTATCATTGTATTCTAATGACTTTAATATAACTCAAATATTTAAAAGCGTTATTCACATTACAAGAAACCAAAGTGCTAAATTAATGTTATTAGTGGCACTATGTTGGAGTGTTACTCCGGTTTTAGATAAAATGTGTTTGAAACACAGTTCAATTAATGTTCATGGTTTTATTCAAGCTTTCGCAACTTTTTTTATTTTATTTTTAATTGCATGGAAGCAACTTTTAATTTTACGAGAACTAAAAAGTAAATATTTAAATCTAATTTTTTTTACAGTTATGATTGGCACATTTGCAACAATATCTCAGTTTTACGCTATTTTATTTAATTTTGTTCCTATAATGGAGTCGATCAAAAGAGCAATTGGTCAATTTAGTGCAGTTTTATTTGGAAGTTTGTTCTTTGATGAGAAGTTTTCATTGCAAAAAATAATTGGGATTATTTTTATTTCAAGCGGAGTTTTTATAATTATTTAATTTTTATAATTATTTTGACTAATAAAAACTTTAAACTTCTACAAATCATCAATATTGAATATTTTTGGCTTCTTAAAAAAGCCATTAAAATCATTTTGCATAGTCAGACTATAAGCACCCATACTCAAAATTTCAATCCAATCTCCTTCATCAATTGAACTTGGTAAATAAAACGGACCCTTAATGTAATCTCGTGAATCACAAGTTGGTCCATAAAAACTAAAGGGCTTTAATCTAGAACTTTTATCAACTCTGTTAAAAAGTCTAACAGGATATCTGAAATTTAAATAACCTGCGTTATTGAGCGGTCCGTGAATACCATCATTTAGAAAAAGTTTATTTTTTTTTCTCAAATTTACTTGAGTTACCAAAGACATACAATCTCCAACAATTGATCTTCCTGGTTCAGAAAATAAGTTTTGACGACAAAGATTAAATTTAGATAATTTAGAAAATTCATCTTTTATTTGATTGAAGTAATCAGATAGTAAAAATTTTTCAAAACCAGGATACGATGATGGAAACCCTCCACCAACATTTAAAAATTTAATTTTAACCTTACTGTTTTGCATTACTCTTTTCATAATTTTAATCCCTACTTTGAAAGCATGTGGATTTACACATTGTGAGCCAACATGAAAAGTAAGTCCAATTTCTTTTGTGTATTTTTTTATTTCATTTAACAATTTTGGCGCGTCTTTATGGTTAATTCCAAATTTAGAGGAAAGATTTACAGTAGAAAAATCGTTTGGCACTGAAACTCTTAAATAGATAACTAGGTCATTCGCAGAGTTTGTTTCTTCAATAATTTTTTTTAATTCGTCAATAGAGTCAATCGAAAAATTTTTTACATTGTATCTGAAATAAGATTCCCTAATTGAAGATCTAGACTTAACAGTGTTCATAAAATAAATTTCAGAATCCGATAGTTTTTTCCTTATTAACTTTACTTCTTTCAATGATGCTACATCAAACGATCTGATTCCATTTTTAATTACTTGTTCAAGCACACAATCGGCTGGGTTGGCTTTAACAGCGTAAATTACTGTCCCAATAAATTCTTTTGAAAAATATTCCAGTGTTCTTTTTATTCTTTCTGGATAAAAAATAAAAAAAGCATCTTGCTGATTTTCTAAAAATAGATTATTAAATTTTCTAAACATTAATTTTAATTGATTCAATGAGATCTAAATTATTGTAGTTAGATAAAATATATCAATTTCTATTTCTTTTTTTTTTTTTTTTTATAAAATATTCAAATGTTAAGAATCAACGATATCGCCCCTAATTTTGATGCAGTTTCAACTGAAGGGCCGATAAATCTTCACCAATATCTATCCGATTCGTGGGGAATATTATTTTCTCATCCAAAAGATTTTACTCCTGTTTGTACAACTGAGCTTGGTTACATGGCAAAAATCGAAAAAGAATTCAAATCAAGAAATTGTAAGTTAATTGGACTCAGTGTTGATTCAGTTGAAGATCACCATAAATGGAAAAAGGATATCGAAGAAACTCAGGGTGTGAAAGTCAGTTATCCACTTATCGCTGATGAAAATCTTCAAATCGCAAAACTTTACAATATGTTACCATCTGATGAAATGAATGATGGCAAAAGAACGGCTATGACTAATGCAACAGTTAGATCAATTTTTTTAATAGATCCAGATAAAAAAATCAGAATGACACTTACATACCCCATGACTACAGGTAGAAACTTCGATGAAATAATTAGGGTTCTTGATTCAGTTCAGCTCACAACTAAAAACAAGGTTGCCACACCAGCTCAGTGGAAACAAAATGATGATGTTATTATAGTTCCAGCAGTATCTGACGAGGAGGCAAAAGAATTATTTGGGGATTTTAAGAAAATAAAGCCTTATCTTCGATATACTAAAGTTTAGAGCATTTTTTTGAACAAAATTTAACATTCTCCCAATCTCTTCGCCATTTCTTTCTCCATACAAACTGTTTTTTGCAATTTGCACATATTTTAGTTGGAAGTTGGCTTTTTTTCATTTTTAAGGAGGTGTTTATTTTTTAAATAAAGAAAAAAAGCTGCAATCTCATAAAAAATAAATAAAATAATATAAAATATTTTAAACTTAAATAAATGGTATAAAATTCTATACTTTGGAATTATCTTCCATATCTCCAAAAATGCTTTGGCTCCTACAATAACTTTACCTTCTTTAAAAACATGAATTCTTCGTATCAAATTTTTATAAGACTTTGAAGTAGTTTTTTGGGCTTCCTTGTTATCTATGACATTAATAAAAGAAATTTTGTTGTTAATAAGACTTTTGTAATGATCTATTTCAGTCTTACAAATATTACAGGACTTGTTATAAAAAACTTTAATTTTCATATGTGTTATTTTTTATAAATTCGTTTGCTGCATTAATGATTTTATTTTTTCTTTCTTCATTCATCTTTTCTAAAATTCTTACCATCATTGATAATCTTGGGTTACTTAGAAAAAAATTTTTATGTTTTTCGATAAATCTCCAATAAAGTCCATCCATAATATCACACCAACTTCCTTTTTTAAAATGCATCATTTTTAAGAAATACGATGACCCACAAATATAAGGCTTTGTGGCAAAAATTCCTCCGTCACTAAACAATCCCATCCCGTATACATTTGGTGACATTACCCAGTCTGACGAATCAATAAACATCTCCATAAACCATTTGTAAACCTCTTTAGGATTTATTTCTGATAAATTCATGATATTACATAAAATCATTAATCTTTCAATATGATGAGTCCATCCGTATTCTAATGCGTTATTTATAGAGTAGTCTAAAGGGACAAGTCCAGTAGTAGCAGTATACCAAGATTCTTTCATTACTTTTTTATGATCAAAAAAATTGCTTTTTTCTAACTTTTCGTCAAAATTTTGATAAATTCCTCTAATGAATTCCCTCCATCCAATTAGTTGTCTGATGTAACCTTCATGAGAATTTATCTTTGAAATAGTTTTGCTCTTAATTTTAGAAATGATTTCTTCAGGTGTTAATAAACCTAAATTTATTTGAGGACTAAGGGCAGAATGAAACAAAATATTGTCTCTTTGATCAACAGCATCTTCATAATCCCCAAAATTCTCAATCTTTTTGTCTAAAAAATAATCTAAGTAACTTTCAGTATCCTTTCTGTCTGTACAAGTCCAAAAGCTTTTTGTCTTTCCTGGATGATGAGAAAATATTTTTTCTACAATTTCTTTCAAATCTTTAGTATGTTTAGTTTCTTTAAATGTAAATTTTTCTGGTAAATCTATTTCTTTAGGAAGTTTCTTTCTGTTTTCATCATCAAAACTCCACTTACCGCCAACCGGTTTACTATTTGAATCGACTAAGATGTTGTGATCAACTCTTTGTTTTTTATAAAAGTTTGCCATAAATGGTTTTTTGACTTGATTTAGATATGTTTTAAAATCATCTCTTGAGCTCAAAAACATAGGAGTTTTTAAATAGTTTAATTTTAATTCTTTCAAGTTGTCCAAAAGCTGTTTCTCAAAAAATTTATCTTCAACTTCGAACATAGATATCTCTTTTACATTCTCTTTTTCTATTTCTTTAAATAGCTTGTCAACATAGCTTTTTTTAAAATCCTTCTCTTCAATGGATTTATAAATTACTTCAAATTTTTTTTTTTTTAATTCTTCAGCAAAGGATCGCATTGCGGAAAGAAATAATAAAATTTTGTGTTTATGATGTTTCTGATAAGTGCAAAGTTGAAAATCCTCACAAATAAAGAAAAGATGGTCATTTCTGAATTTTTCAAAGTAACTTGGATTAAAAAGTTGATTGCCCAACACAATAAAGATTTTTTTCATAAGATTTTATTTTTTTAAGATTGAAAAGGCTTTAAGTGCTTTTGCCCTCGAAAGTTTGATGTCGACTACTGGAAATGGATAATCCACTCCTAGTTTTAAATTAATCTCACTTAGAATTTCTGATGGGCATTCCCAAGGAGTGTAAAGATATTTATGTGGTATATTTTTAAGTTCAGGAACATATTTTTTTATATATTCTCCCTCTGGATCGAATTTTTTTCCCTGAGTTATCGGATTAAATATCCTAAAGTAAGGCGCTGCATCAGTTCCTGTACCAGCAACCCATTGCCAACTTGCTGAATTACTTGCGTAATCAGCATCAAAAAGACAATCCCAAAACCATTTCTCACCATGGTGCCAATGCAATAAAAGATTTTTAACTAAGAAAGATCCTGTTATCATTCTTAATCTATTATGCATGTAACCAGTCTTCCATAGTTCTCTCATTCCAGCGTCGATAATAGGATAGCCAGTCAAACCTTTTTGCCATGATTTTAAAAATTCATCATTAGAATCCCATGGAAACTTATCAAATTTAATTTGTAAGTTTTTACTCTGTATATTAGGAAAATGAAACATTAAGTTATAAAAAAACTCTCGCCAACCTAATTCACTTTTAAATATATCAATATTTATTGTTTCAACATCCTGCTGAAGTTTTTCAGCATTATACCAAAGTGTATTTGGAGAAATTTGTCCCCAATGAAGATATGGTGATATTCTTGATACATTAGGTTTGTTTGGGAAATTTCTTCCGTGAGAATAATCTCCAAGACCTTCTTTAAGGAAATTATTCATTTGTTTTTCTGCAAACGATTCTCCTATCTCCCAGTGATTTATAACTTTATTCTCCCATCCCAAATTATCCAGTAGTTTTAGGTCATTTACGCTCAATGATTTAATTTTGTGGTCAAAAAAACTAAAATTGTTTGAGATGGGTTTTCTAGGAGGTTGTTTAGTTAGACATCCTCTTTGATAAAATGGTGTGAAAATTTTATAAGGGGTAGAATCAGCCTTAAGGACTTCCCATGGTTCCCATAAAAGTGAACCATTGAATGTTTTAACTTCAAGATGTTTCCTTAGTGTTTTTTTTAATAATTTATCTCGTTCAACTCTCCATGGCTCGTAACATCTATTCCATGATATTTCGGTTATTTTATTTTGTTTTATAAGATCTAAAAATATAGACTCAGGATTACCTTTAAAAATTAACAAGTTGTTATCTAATTTATTATTTAAATACAACAGTGAGTAATGAAGCCAAGTTTTACTAGCTGATCCAAGTTTTCTATTACAATTTACTTCATCATAAATAAACACACAAACTATCCTTTTATGTTTTTGCGACAAATAGTTAAGTGACGGATTATCATTTAGTCGTAAATCTTGTCTAAACCAATGTAATGAAAATTCATTTGTCATTTTTTTTTTTAAATTGTAAGAATTGTGTTATGGATAATATGTACAATATTTTTTTAATTTTCAATGACAAGAACTATTTTCGAAATTATTTTTTTGATCGAGATACTATACTTAGCTTTTCATTATTATAAGTTATTTAAAAATGTAGTGAAAATTCGAAGAGAAACAAAAATTTCTATTGGTCATAATAACAAAAAGTTAGAAAGAGCAGTGAGAGCTCATGGCAATTTTTGCGAAACATCTCCTTTAATTATTATGCTCAATTTTATTCTTTATTTTAACAATCTTTTATTTTTTGCAGTTCTATCACTTCTTTTTTTAGCTATAGGTAGAACAATACATTCTTTTGCAGTCTCAGATATAAATGAGGATATTAATGACAGAAGAAAAGGTATGAAATTCACAATATATGCTTTATTTACAGCAATAATTGGAATTATTTTTTATATTATGAAATTAATTTATTATTCGTTTCAAGCGCATATTAATACCACATTTCTACCACAAGTTTTGTATATTACATAGAGAATACTAGTATTTTTTTTTTCATATTCGCTCTTTAAAGACAAATAGTGGCGGAGAGGATGGGATTCGAACCCACGATAGATGTTGCCACCTATAACGGTTTAGCAAACCGTCGCCTTCAGCCACTCGGCCACCTCTCCATTTTTTTATTCTTTTAACCTCTTTACTAGCAATTCGTTCACAAGCTTTGGATTAGCTTTCCCTTTTGATATCTTCATTACTTGCCCAATAAAAAAACCAAATAATTTGTCCTTTCCGTTCTTATAATCATCAACCATTTTAGGGTTATCTGATAAAACCTTGTCAATTATCTTATAAATTTCGCTTTGATCAGACAACTGAACAAGCCCTTTTTTCTCAATGAAAGTAGTTGCATCATCCATAGATTTCATATACTCCTCAAAAACTTCTTTAGCCTGTCTATTTGAAATCTTTTCATCAACTATTAAATCTATTAACGATCCTATTTTCTCTGGAGTAATTCCTGAATTTTTTATATCTTTATTTATTTTTTTTAAATGTGAAAAAACTTCACCTGTAATCCAATTGGTAACAACTTTTGGATCTCTACCCTTAACGAGTTTTTCAAAAAAATGAGCTGTACCCTGGTCATTAACAATTACTTCAGCATCGTAACTACTTAAGTTAAATTCTCTCATAAACCTATTCTTTTTTTCATCAGGAAGTTCTGGTAATTTTTCTTTTAATAAGTTTACTTTTTCATCTGATATAATTAGTGGGGGTAAGTCTGGGTCTGGAAAATATCGATAATCATGAGATTCCTCTTTACTTCTCATCGATCTGGTTTCACATTTATTCGGATCAAATAATCTTGTTTCTTGAATTATTTTTTCTCCATTTTCTATAATATTAACTTGACGTTTTGCTTCAAATTCAATTGCCTGCTGTATAAATTTGATCGAATTTACGTTTTTAATTTCACATCTTGTTCCAAGTTTTTCTCCTTCACGTTTAACTGAAACATTTACATCTGCTCTTAAATTGCCCTTCTCCATATTTCCGTCACAACTTCCGATGTATCTCAATATACTTCTTAATTTTTTAACATACTCTGCTGCTTCAATGGGACTACTTAAATCTGGTTCAGATACAATTTCCATCAATGCACAACCTGATCTGTTAAGGTCTATGTATGAATTTTTAATGTCTTGGTCGTGAAGACTTTTTCCTGCATCTTGTTCCAGATGTAATCTAGTAATACCTATTTTTTTTACTTTTCCTTCGATTTCAATATTAATGTGACCTTTTCCAACTATAGGGTGCTCAAACTGAGAAATTTGATAACCCTGAGGAAGATCCGGATAAAAATAGTTTTTCCTGTCAAAGATTGACATTTTTTTAATTTCAGCATTTAAACTTAAGCCAGTAAGAACTGCTTGATCAACACAGTACTCATTAATAACTGGAAGTGCTCCAGGCATTCCACAATCAACAAGTTCTACTTGAGTATTAGGATCTGATCCCCAGTTAGTCGAAGCAACTGAAAATAGCTTTGACTTTGAACTGATTTGAGCATGAACTTCAAGTCCTAAAACAACTTGCCAACTGTCTTTTTTACCTTCTATAACATAAGTCATTTAAAAACCTCTTAATTCCTCAATTACTGCTCCAGCTCCTAGAACTGAAATTTCGTCAAATGGTTTTCCAATTAATTGAAGACCAATTGGTAATTTTTCACTGTTAAAACCTGAGGGTACTGAAATTGCTGGTAAACCAGCCAGACTTGCAGGAACTGTTAATACATCATTTAAATACATCTCAATAGGATTGGTTTGTTTTTCTCCAATCGGGAAAGCGACATTTGGAGTCGTAGGCGTGAGAATTAAATCACATTTTTTAAAAGAATCTTCAAAGTCTTGCGAAATAAGTTTTCTAACTTTAAGTGCTTTTAAATAATAAGCGTCATAATATCCTGCAGATAAAACGTAAGTTCCAATCATTAATCTTCTTTTAACTTCTTTTCCAAATCCTAACCCTCTAGTTTTTTCATATAAATCATTTAGATCATCTGCATTGTGTCTAAATCCATATCTTATTCCATCATATCGTGCCAAATTTGCTGAAGCTTCAGCTGGAGCTATTATGTAATAAGTTGGCAGTGCAGATTTGGTATGAGGTAGAGATATTTCTAGAATTTCAGCACCTTCGCTCTTGAACCATGAAATTCCAGAATCCCAAATTTTTTTAATATCCGAATTTAAACCATCAATCATGTATTCTTTAGGTATACCAATTCTTTTACCTTTAATTGAAAGTTTTTTATAGTCAGAAAAATCTGGAATGCTTTGTCTCGAACTTGTTGAATCTCTTTTATCAAAACTTACCATGGCTTGAAGCATTAATGCAGAATCTTCGACTGTTTTTGTAATTGGCCCTGCCTGATCTAAAGAAGATGCAAATGCTATCATCCCAAATCTCGAACATCTGCCGTAGGTCGGTTTTAGTCCTACAAGCCCACAAAATGAAGCTGGCTGCCTAATTGAACCGCCGGTGTCTGAACCCGTTGATCCTAGGCATAGCCCAGAGGAAACCGCAGATGCAGATCCTCCAGATGAACCTCCAGGAACAAGTTCTTTATTAACTTTTGAACCAAGTGGATTCTTAACATTTCCGAAAAAGCTTGTTGTATTTGCAGATCCCATTGCAAATTCATCCATGTTAGTTTTCCCTAACATTATTGCTCCTGAATTCCAAAGATTATTAGAAACTGTCGATTCATAAAAAGGAACAAAGTTTTCTAAAATTTTTGAACCAGCTGTTGTTCTGACCCCATTAGTACAAAAAAGATCCTTCATTCCTATGGGTATTCCTTCTAATGGTCTTGTTTCGTTTTCTTTGATTTTTTGGTCTGAAATTTTTGCCATTTCAATTGCTTTATCAAATGTGGATGTAATAAAACAATTAAGATCATTGTGTTTTTCGATCTTTTTTATAAAAAACTCGGTCAACTCGAGAGATGTAAAATTTTTATTTGCCAGACCTTCTATAGCGGAGGAAATTGACAGATTTTCAAAGTCATTCATTCTACAACCTTTGGAACTACAAAAAAGCCTGCATTACTCTCAGGAGAGTTATCAAGAATTTGACTATTATCGAAATTTGATTCCGCTTGATCCTCTCTCATCTGCATTGACTCATTAAAAACTGAAAGCATTGGTTCAACACTATCTGTATTCACTTGCTGCAATTCGTCAACCCAGCCTAGAATATTATTTAGCTCAGTAATCAATGTAGTCTCTTCTTCTTCATTAATTTCAATTCTGGCTAATTTAGCGACTTTTTTTACTGTTGAATTATCAATAGACATAAATAACAAACTAGATTAATTTATAAATAACATCAGGTATGTTTGTTCGCAATATAAAAGAGTTTAAAAAAAAAACTAATAAAAAAAAAATTATTTGTTTGGATTGTGGTAAGAAAAAAGTGGGAATAGCCATATCTGATGAAAATCACAAAATAAGTATGCCAATGGAAACATTAGTTAGAAATCTAGAATTTTACAAAAATATAATTAAAATCATTAATGAATACAATATCGGCGGCATTCTAGTTGGTTTACCTTTAGATGAAGAGAAAAAAATAAACAAAATGAGTCAATCTATTATTGATACTACTAAAAATTTAGATAATCACTTGAACAGATCCAAACTGAATATTCCGTTCTTCTTTTGGGACGAAAATTATACAAGTATAGAGGCTGAAGATTCAACATATGAATTTTTTAAAAATAGGAAAAAACAAAAAAAATTTTTAGATAAATTTGCAGCTAGGATTATTTTAGAAGATTTCTTTAATTCAAACCAAGAGACTAATGAATAAAAAAATAAAACAACCGCTTGAAGACATCAACATTCTTGATCTAACCCGCGTATTAGCTGGACCAACATCAACACAAATTCTAGGAGACCTGGGAGCGAACATTATAAAAATCGAACGGCCTTTAAGCGGAGACGATTCTCGAAATTTAGGCCCTCCATACCTTGATAAAAATTTAAAAAAACCGATGGAAAGTTCATATTTTCTCAGTGTCAATCGGAATAAAAATTCAGTTGAGCTCGACTTTACAAAAAAAGAGGGGCAGGAATTAGCAAAAAAATTAATAAAAAAATGTGACGTACTCGTAGAAAACTTTAGAGCTGGAAATTTGAAGCAATATGGGCTTGATTATAAAAGCATAAAAAAAATTAATCCTGAAATAATATATTGTTCAATTACCGGGTTTGGTCAAAATGGACCATATTCAAAAAGAGGAGGTTACGACTATTTGGTCCAAGCAATGGGGGGCATAATGAGTATTACTGGTGAAAAAAAAGGGAATCCTACGAAAATTGGTGTTGGTGTTTCTGATATCATAACAGGGCTTTATTCTACTATAGGAATTTTATCAGCATTAAGATTTAAAGAATTAACAGGAAAAGGACAACATCTTGATATTTCTTTGATGGACTCTCAGGTTTCTTGGTTAAGTTATGTAGCCCAAAATTATCTAATATCAGGAGAAATACCGGAACGTATTGGGAATGATCATCCCTCAATTGTTCCATACCAAACAGTTAAAGCAAAAGATGGACTTATGGTTTTAGCAATTGCAAATGACAGGCAATTTAAAGAATTTTGCAAGTATGCAAAAATATCAAACTTAATGAACGATCCTAAATTCAAAACTAATTCTTCAAGAGTTAATAACAGATGCGATCTTAATAAAATAATCAATAAAATTATTAAAAAAAAGACCATAAAACAATGGGTTGAAGGATTGGTAAAAGTTAATGTTCCGTGTGGACCAATAAATAACATCAAACAAGTTTTTGAAGATAAACAAGTTAAATCAAGAAAAATGGTTATTTCAATGAAACATTCAAAATCAAAAAACAAAAAAATAAAATTAATCGCAAATCCAATAAACTTTTCAGAGTCTAAAATTCAGTACAAAAAACCCCCTCCAGAATTGGGACAAGATACAATAGCAGTGCTAAAAAAGTTCTTAAAGTTAGACAGTAAAGATCTTTTTAATCTAAAGAAAAAAAAGATAATTTAAGAAGAGTATTGAACAATTAAATTTTAGCTATAATATTCAATTTTAATGACAGAGGAAAAAGTTTTCAAAAATTATCCTCATAAACATCTACTAGGTATCGAGGGTCTTCTTCCAGACTCAATAAATTATTTAATTAATTTATCCAAAAAATATGCAAATTATCTTGAGGACAATAATCAAAAGCTTGATGATCTAAAAAATAAGACATGCATAAATTTATTTTTCGAGAACTCAACAAGAACTAGAACTTCTTTTGAACTTGCTGGAAAAAAGCTTGGTGCAGACATGTTAAATATTTCAGTTGGCACAAGCTCTATTAAAAAAGGTGAGACATTAATCGACACAGCAATGACATTAAATGCGATGCAACCAGATCTCATAGTTGTAAGGCATAACGATGCTGGAGCTGTGAAACTTCTTTCTGAAAAAGTAAATTGTGGTGTCATAAATGCTGGAGACGGTCCGCACGAGCACCCAACACAAGCACTTCTTGATTCTTTAACAATTCTAAGAAGAAAAAAAACAATTTCTGGACTTAAAGTAGCAATTTGCGGTGACATTTTACACAGTAGAGTTGCAAGGTCTAACATTCATCTTCTTAATACATTAGGAGCTGAAGTAAGGGTAATAGGTCCAGCAACTCTTATTCCTAAAGAAATTGAATCAATGGGTGTAAAAGTTTTTTATAAAATGAAAGAGGGGTTAAAAAATGTTGATGTAATTATAATGCTAAGACTTCAACTTGAAAGAATGTCAGGCTCTTTTGTTCCTTCAATTAGAGAATACTTTAGGTATTATGGTTTAAATAATGGAAAATTGACCTACGCACAACCTGATGCATTGGTCCTTCATCCTGGACCTATGAACAGAGGAGTTGAAATAGATTCTGAACTAGCTGACGACTTAGACAGATCTGCAATATTTGAACAAGTTCAAATGGGCGTTGCAGTCAGAATGGCTTGTTTGAAAGCCCTGATTAAGGATAGATAAAAATGAACTTAAAAATTCCTTTTAATAATTCAAAACTACCGATTAACTATTTGTTAAAAAATGGTTCAGTAATTGATCCAGATAAAAATACAATAGAAAAAAAAGACGTCCTTATCGAAGGTAAATTAATCAAAGCTTTGAAAAAAAATATTTCAGTTGATGAGAAAAAATTTAAAATAATTGATTGCAATAATTTTTTCATTTCACCTGGAATTGTTGACATGAGAGTCAATATTGGAGAACCAGGTTTTGAGCATAAAGAAACAATAAAAAGTGCATGTAAAGCTGCAGCAAGTGGTGGTGTAACATCAATGGTCTGTATGCCGAACACTTACCCGGCAATTGATCAACCTGCTATCATTCAAAGTATTCAAAGAAAAGCAAGAGAAATATCACTGAGCAAGGTTTTTTGCACTGGATGCATAACAAGGGGCGCAGAGGGAAATGAAATTTGTGAGTTACAACTTATGAGAGAATTTGGAGCTTTAGGTTTTACTGATGGAAATAAAAGTGTATCTAATGCGAGAGTCATGAAAAGAGCACTTAACTATGCAAAATCATTTGATGGTCTTATCATTCAACATGCTGAAGAGCCGGAATTAAGTCAAGGAGGTATGGTAAATGAAGGAGAGTTTGCTACAAGAATGGGACTTACTGGGATACCAAATTATTCTGAAGCAATGATTATTGAAAGAGACCTGTGGTTAGTACGAGATACAAAATGCAGATATCACGTGAGTCACATTTCAACAACAGAATCAGTAGAAATCATTAGAAAAGCAAAAAAAGAAGGTCTTCCTATTACTTGCGACACTGCCCCCCCCTACTTTATGTTAAATGAATTATCTCTTGAAAATTATAGAACTTTCGCAAAACTCTCTCCACCGTTGAGAACAGAAGAAGATAGAAATAATATAATTAATGGTATTTTAGACGGAACAATAGATGTAATTGTATCAGATCACACACCACACGACCAAGACGCTAAAAGACTCCCTTTTAATCAGGCTGAGTTTGGTGGTGTAGGATTAGAAACACTCTTACCGATGACACTAAATCTTGTAAATAATACCAAACTAGGTTTAATTAAAGCTATATCTTTGATTACGAAAAACCCCTCTGAAATTTTAGGCTTAAAAACTGGAAAAATATCTCCAGATTCAGAAGCTGACTTGATAGTTTTTGATTTAGAAAAACCATGGAAAATTAATTCAGAAAGTTTTCATAGCAAATCAAAAAACTCTCCATTTGATGGCATTTTAGTTCAAGGAAAAAATTTAATGACGTTTGTGAGAGGTAGACTTGTATATAAATCTTGAAGCAATTTTAATTTCATTGAGTTGTTATTTTGTTGGATCAATCCCTTTCGGATTACTGTTATCTAAATTTTTCAATAAAAGTGATCCCAGGCTAATTGGATCAAAAAATATTGGAGCAACAAATATAGTTAGAACGAGTGGATGGAAACTTGGATTATTAACATTAATTTTTGACATGCTAAAAGGTTTAATTCCCGTGGTTATTTTTAAAAATCATTTAGTTGAACAGAGTTTTATAATTTTATTTATTTTTCTTGGTCATCTTTTTCCAATATGGATAAGATTTAAAGGAGGAAAAGGCATTGCTGTGATCATAGGGTGCTTATTTGGATATAATTTTTTTTATGGTTTAATTTTTAGTCTTGTGTGGCTAATTACTGCTATTGTGAGTAAATATTCTTCACTTTCAGCTTTAGTTGCTTCACTAAGCATCTTAATTATAATTTACTTAGATAATGATAATATTTTCTTAATAATACTATTAATGGTAATTATGATTTTTTTTAAACATATCTCTAATATAAAAAGGCTAGTGAGAGGAGATGAATTAAAAATTAATTTAAAAAAATAAAAATTATTTTTGACATTTCTCACTTATAATTATAGATAACTTCATTATTATGAAACTTCTCATTGTTGAATCACCTGCTAAAGCTAAAACTATCAAAGGTTATCTTGAGGATGACTTTGAAGTAATTTCAAGTATTGGTCATTTCCGTGATTTACCTGAAAAGGGAATAGGAATTTCAGAGGACGAAAATTTCACGGTAGATGAATGGGTTGTAGATAAGAAAAAAGCTGATCCAATATTAAAGGGTATAAAACAAGCAAAAGAAATTTTTTTAGCCTTAGATCCTGACAGAGAAGGTGAACTCATTGCCTGGCACGTTGTTGAATTATGTAAAGAAAAAAAATTGCATCAAAATAAAACTTTTAAAAGAATTGAATTTTCAGCAATAAGAAAACTAGATATTTTAGATGCTATAAAAAAACCAAGAAATATTAATCAACATCTTGTTGATGCAGCGATTACAAGAAGATTTTTAGATAAATTCTTTGGATATAAAATTTCACCAATAACTACTAGAAGAACAATTTTTGGTAAGTCTGCTGGTCGTGTCCAGTCTCCCACATTAAAAATACTTTGTGAAAGAGAACGAGAGATAGATCTATTTATTCCAAAAGAATTTTGGGAAGTAATCATAGAAATTGAAGATGAGAATGGAAATAAGATGACTAGTAGTATTTATTCTGACAATGGTAAAAAAATCGAAAAACTATCTATCGAAAGTGAAATCCAAGCCACATCTATTAAGGATAGATTGCTAAAAAAAAAATTTTTAATTGAAGATGTAGCAAAAAAAGAAAAAAAAAGAAGTCCTTATAGCCCTTTTTCAAATTCGCTTTTACTCCAAGATGCATCATCAAAGCTAGGATTTAGTCCAAAATATACAAATTCTTTGGCACAACAACTTAAAGATGGAATAGGTAGTCTAGGCGCACTAATTACGTATCATAGATCAGACTCAAATAAGATGAAGAAGAGTGAAGTTGATAGTTTAAGACAAATTATAAGTAACGACATTGGGGAAAATTTTCTATCAAAAGAAGAGATTATATATAAAGAAAAGTCTAAATTTGTTCAGCAAGGTCATGAAGCAGTTACCCCAACCCAACTTCAAAAAAAACCTGAAGACGTAAAAAAAGAATTAAACGACGATCAATTTAAACTCTACGATTTAATATGGAAAAGAACAGTAGCCTCTCAAATGTCTCAAAGCAAGAATCTTGAAACGTCATATTTTATTAAAGGAGAAGAATTTCTTTTAAAATCATCAGGAAGTATCCAAATTTTTGAAGGATTTAAAAAAATTTATAATTATTCAGAGAAAAATGATGATCTCCAAAAGCTTCCAAATTTAAAAGTAGGAGATATCGTAAACATCTCTAAAATTGAAATTAAGCAAAACCACACAAAACCTCCCAATAGATATTCCGAGGCGGGTTTAATCAAAAAGTTAGAAGAACTCGGAATAGGAAGGCCTTCAACATATGTTTCAATTTTTACTAAGCTTGAAAGCAATAACTATATTTCAATAAAGAATAAATCTTTAATTCCAAGTTCGAGAGGTAAAATTTTATCAAAATTCCTAGATGGGTTTTTTTTTAAATTTGTGGATTATCAATTTACAGCTGATCTCGAAGAACAGCTTGATGAAATTACTCAATCAAAAAAAGATTGGAAAAATATACTTCAAGCTTTTCTAAAACTTTTAAACTCTGCTGTCGATGACGTTAAAGAAAAAAGTATTACTGAAGTTATAAATAAAATAAACGAATTGAGCCCAGAAATTCTAAAAAAGAAAAATTGTCCAAAATGTAATGATGGGGAACTAACCATTAAATTTGCGTCTTCAGGACCTTTTTTAGGTTGTACCAATTACAACAAAGACGACAAAAATGCGTGCAAATATAGCTCAGCAATTGGTGATGATGAAGATAACAAAGACCTGACTGGAGATGGAAAAAAAATTGGGGTTGAACCGTCAACTGGTAATCAAATTTTTTTAAAAATTGGACGATATGGCAGATACCTAGAAATGCAAAGAGATGACGATAAACCTAAAAGAGTGAGTATTCCTAAAAATATAAGTAATGAAGAAATTAATCTCGAAAAATCTCTCAAATACTTAAAATTACCAAGATTCATTGGGATATTTCCAGAAACAAAAGAGGATATAACTGCTTCAATAGGACCATACGGACCTTATCTCAAGCATGGAAAAAAATTTATTTCTTTAAAAGAAGACGACGTCGCAGAAGTTGGCATAAATCGAGCAATTGAATTAATACAAAAGAATCTTGATGAAAAAAAGGAGATCATCATTGGGCTTCACCCTGAAACAAAAAAGAATATTGTCCAAAAAAAAGGGATAAAAGGACGACCTGACTATTTATCATATAATAAAAAGAATTACTCCCTATCAGACGGTCTTGATAAAAGTGCTATTACATTAGAAAAAGCCATAGAGATCATAGAACAAAGTAAAAAAACTAAAAAAAAATAATTTACTTTTAGTGACCAAAATATCTTCAACAATGAAAAAAAAAAAAGAAAAAAAAATCCAACTATGCGATATCATTGACAATGAAATAAAAGATAATAGTTTGAGAAATGGTTTTCCAAAATCTTTCGATTCTCACATTAAACAACTTAAAACAAAAAAAATAATCAATCATAAGGATTTTACAGATATTCCGTTTGTTACAATTGACGGACAAGATAGTAAGGATTTCGACGATGCTGTTTGGTCGGAAACAAAAAAAGGAATAACCAATATTATGATTGCAATTTCCGATGTGAGTTTTTTTATTGAAAAAAATGATCCGTTGGATTTGGAAGCAAAAAAAAGAGGAAATTCATTCTATTTTCCTGATAGAGTTATTCCAATGTTTCCCAATGAAATTTCAAATGACATATGCTCGCTTATTCCAAATAAAGAGAGAGCATCAGTAATCACCGAAATCAAAATCAAAAATTTCAAAGTTATTAGTTTCAAAATTCACAGAGCAAAAATAATTTCAGTTGCACGATTAACCTACAATGAAGTTGATAGAATATTTTTTTCTAATGAAAAGAAAAACAGATTTTATAGTCTTGTAAAAAATTTATTTGAGTGTTACAGAGTTTTGAAAAAAATATCAGAAAAAAAAAATAAAATAAATTTCGTCTCAGATGAATTTGAAATCATTGAAAATAAAAATAAAAACTTTATTTTTAAAAAGAAAAAATCTTTAGAGTCCTATAAACTTATTGAAGAATTAATGGTCATAGCTAATGAGAATATAGCAAAGTTTATAAAAAATAATAATTTAAACTCCATCTTCAGAAATCATGAAAAACCAAAATTAGATAAAATCAATGAACTAAAAAAAATGTTACGAGACAATAGTATAATCACGAATTCAAATTTTAATAATCAAAAAGATTTTATTAATATTCTAAAATATATAAATAAAGATAACTTTATTTTAAATGATGCATTACTTAAGACTCAATCAAAAGCATTTTATAGTTGCGAGAATTTTGGACATTTTGGACTTGGACTAGACTATTATACACACTTTACCTCACCTATAAGGAGGTATTCAGATTTAAGGGTGCATCGAGATGTTTTAGATTTTGTTTTTGAGGGAAAAAAAAACTCAGTTGAAAAATCACTTGATGACCATTTAACATCTCAAGAAAAAAAATCAGATAGTATTGAAAGAAAAATTTTAGAACGAGCTTGTAGCCTTTATATTAAATTCAAAAAAATCAAATATTTTTATGGTACCATCGATGCTATTGAAAATTTTGGTATTTTTATAAGGGCAATTGATCTACCATTCTCATGTTTAGTAAGAAATAAAAATAGATACTCTAGAAACTCTAAATTAAAGTCGCAAGAAAATAGCTTTAGAGTTGGTCAAAAAGTTTCATTTAAAATTAAACGAAATGATATATTTTCAGGAAAAATTTTAGGGGAGAATGTTAAAATAATAAATTAAGTTTATGAATAAATTAGAACATATGAAACGTGGATTTAACAAAAGGTGTCCTTGTTGTGGTTTAACTCCAATATTTAAAAGTTATGTAAAAACTTATAATAAATGTAAATGTTGTGGAATAAAATTATCTGACTACAAATCAGATGATGGTCCAGCTTATATAACAATTTTTATAATTGGTCATATATTAATACCCTTAATTTTATTAACTGAAAAATACTTTAGTCCTTCTTTATACCTTCAAATGTTTATTTGGCCACTGATAACAATTTTATCTAGCTTATGGTTGTTACCAAGGGTTAAAGGAGCTTTTATTGGAGTACAAATTTTCTTAGATGATAAATCACGTAAGACTTGACAGTTTTAATAAAATTTATATAAATTCAACATGGCTAAATCTAATACGATACAAGTAAAAATGGTAAGTACAGCTGATACCGGCTATTTTTACGTTAAATTCAAAAATCCAAAATCAATGACTGAAAAGCTTGAAATGAAAAAATACGACCCAAAAGTCAGAAAACACGTAATTTTTAAAGAACAAAAAATCAAGTAGTCTTTTCAATTTTTTTCAAATTTAAACCCAATTCCTTTAAATGGTTTTCGGAAATCTTTGAAGGTGAACCTAGCATTAAATCTTCAGCCTGCTGGTTCATTGGGAAAGCAACAACTTCTCTAAGATTTTCTTCTCCTGATAGAAGCATCACAATTCTGTCAATTCCAGGTGCTGAACCACCATGAGGAGGGGCTCCAAATTTAAATGCATTAAAAAGGAATCCAAACTTTTTCATTAAATCGTCATGACTATATCCAGCAATTTCGAAGGCTTTAATCATTATGTCTGTCTTGTGATTTCTGATCGCACCAGATGAAAGTTCAACACCATTGCATACAATATCAAATTGCCAAGCTAAAATATCCAGCGGGTTTTTATTTAATAAAGCATCCATTCCGCCTTGTGGCATAGAAAACGGGTTGTGACTAAAATCAATTTTATTGGTTGTTTTATTAATTTCAAACATCGGATAATCGACTATCCAACAAAATTGGAATGAATTTTTTTCTAGTAGTTTTAGTTGATTACATAATTCTGTTCTAACCACCGATGCAAACTTATTTGCTTCCTCTTTTTTATCAGATATAAAAAAGACAGAATCACCACTTTCAAGTCCAACTCTTTTAATTAATTTGTCCAAATTTTCTTTTTTAATATTACTTGCTATTGGACCTTTAAATTCTTGATTAAGGCAAATTATATAACCTAGTCCCTTCTGTCCATAATTTCTTGCCCATGTATTTAATTTGTCAAACCAGGCTCTGGGCATATCTGCCGACTTCGGAGCTTTAATTCCTTTAACAACCATTCCTTTTTTTACGTTTTCTTCGAAAATTTTGAATCCAGAGTTTACAAAACAATCTGTTAAATCATTTATCAAAAGAGGATTCCTAAGATCGGGTTTATCCGTACCATAGTTATTTATTGAATCTTTGTAAGTTATTCTTTTAAAGGGTAAGTTTGATACTTTTTTGTCAGTAAATTCCTTAAATATTTCAGAAATTACAGGTTCAATTTCACTTAAAATATCCTCCTGTTCAGCAAAGGCCATCTCGAAATCTAATTGATAGAATTCACCAGGAGATCTATCAGCTCTTGCATCTTCATCTCTAAAACATGGTGCAATTTGAAAGTATTTATCAAAATTTGAGACCATTAAAAGTTGTTTAAAGATTTGCGGTGCTTGGGGTAATGCATAAAATTTCCCTTGATTTAGTCTGCTTGGAACTAAAAAGTCTCTTGCTCCCTCGGGCGAGGATGCAGTCAATATGGGTGTCTGAATCTCCAAGAAATTTCTTGATAGCATTTTTTCTCTAATTCTATTAATTACATTTGATCTTAGAATAATGTTCTTGTGAATTTTGTCGCGTCTTAAGTCAAGATATCTGAATTTTAATCTTTGTTCTTCTGAAGCATCATCATCAATAGAAATTTGAAATGGTATCTGATCTGACTGATTTAAAACTATGAATTCTTCCACTAATATTTCAATTTCACCAGTGGGAAGATTCTCATTAATTGTTTCTACATTCCTCTTCACAACTTTACCTATTATTTTAAGAACGCTCTCGAGTTTCAAGGATTCAATTATTTTGAAATTTTTAATATTTGAATCAAAAACACATTGAGTTAATCCATAATGATCCCTCAAATCAATAAATAATAGACCACCGTGATCTCTTTTTTTATTTACCCAACCAGAAAGATGAACGACATTACCATCATTTTTCAATGATAATTCACCGCAATTATGTGATCTAAATTTATTCATACAATTTGAAGGCAAGTTCTTTTAATGATAAAATTCGATGAGTGTTACAAATAAATAAAGATCAATTAAAACAGTTCTACAAAAAATGTCAAAAAGATAAATTAATTGGTATTGATACAGAGTTTTATAGAGTTGATACCTATTATCCCAAGCTATGTCTTATACAACTAGCTAATAAAAATGAATCAATTTTTCTTGATCCAATTACTCAAGACTTAGATTACACACTTTTAAAAAAGTTACTTTTTAATACCAAAATAAAAAAAATTTTTCATGCAGCTAGACAAGATATTGAAATATTTTTTAATATTTATAAAAAAATACCAACGCCGATTTATGATATTCAAATTTACCTAGAACAATTAGGTTACAAAGACTCTGTAAGTTACGCCAAAGCATGCAAAGATTTACTGAACGTTCAGATCAATAAAAGTAATCAGTTTATTGACTGGAGAGTAAGACCACTTAATCCAAATAAAATTCAATACGCTTTAAATGATGTGAAACATCTGATTCCAATCTTTAATATGATTAAAAAAAAAGTAAAAAATTTAACACAAATTAGATCTCAACATAAAAAAATAATAAACGTTAAAATTTATGCAGAAAAGATAAATAATGCTTGGAAAAAAATTAAATTCAAACCCTGTAATCGATATGAACTAGATAAACTTAAAAAGTACTGTAGATTGAGAGAGAAGATAGCAATACAAAAAGATATTCCAGTAAGGCGAGTTATATCTGATAAAGAAATTAAACTGATATGTAAACACAATATTGATAAAGAAATAAAAAAGAAAATAATGCTTAAACTTAAATATTAAGAAAATTTATTAGATTTTTAAATTCGATTTAAGAAAATGAATTGATATATTTGATTTAGTTTCTAAAGACATTAAGTCAATCTTCTTTGCAATTTCTAGAGCTGATTCATAGGATCTTTCAATTCTGTTAGCAATAAAATTTAATTTCTTTTGAGATAGATTAATATTTCTATCATTCAAATACTTATTTATTATTTTAAGTAATAATTCCTCATCTGGGTTTCTGACCTCTAAAACAATTGATGAAAGCAACCTTGATATTAAATCATCTAGATTACAATCAATATATTTTGGAGATTTTTTCCCTGTCATTAATAAAAATGAATTTTTATTGTCTTTAATAATATTTATAAGATTAAGGATTTTATTCGAGTTTAATTCTTTGTCTTTTGTTATGAGATCATCTACATTGTCAATAAGCCAATTATTACTTTTAATATAGTTAATATTTAAATCATCACTAAAAAATTCTTCAAAATTTTCACTCGATAAATAGATCCCTTTAGAAGCTTCTAGCCACATTTGTGAAATTGTTGTCTTGCCGCACTTCTCAGGTCCATATAAATAAACGAGTGTTTGCTGCCAATCTGGCCACTTTTTAATAAAATTGTAAGCAAACATATTTTTTTCAGTAACAAAAAACTCACTACTTTTAAACTTAAAATTAAACTTTAAAATATTTTGTTTCATTAATACCTTTTTAATCTAAACAAATTTTCTTTTTTTATTGATTTTTCCAATCTAAGATTATCTATTTCTAGAGCTAAATTCAGTTGCTCTAAATCATATTTAGTAATTACTTTATAAATAATTTCTCTATTATTAAACTCGTGTAGGATAAAACCCTTTTTCCCAAGAATCTCATTAATTCTTTTTTCAATCAATATATTGTCTTTTAAGTTCTTTGTTGGAAGTTCTATAAAAAAAACATATTCACTTGTGGATTCAAAGTCCGGAGAATCAATTTTTTTCTTCCACCACTCATCAAGTTCTTTAATTATTTTTTTAGATAAAAGTTTAGTATTAGATAAGTTACTATCTTCTTTGTAAACATCATTTGGGAACAATTTTATTGTCTCAAACCCCTTGTCAGAAAATAGCGTAGCAGAGATAGTTGAATTAATTTTATTTGTCTTTAGATTATAATTTTCTTCTAAAAAAATTATTATAGCTTTCTTTTTTTTTTTTTTTATCAGAAAATTCTTTATTGATTCGGCATCTTTTTTCAAGATTTGTTTTGGTGAAATTTGAATTTTATTGATATGATTTTTCTTTGGAAAATACAATTTAAGAAGTCCTAATTCGTCATATTCGTCTAAAAGATAGTCATACCAAATATTATCATTTTCCCATAAGTAAAAAGTGCTAAACTTTTTAAAAATTGGTAAAACTAGGTATTCCTCAGAGACTAGCACCTTACTTTTAATTTTTGAACTATCGAAAAAGTTTAATACTAAGTCAGGATTAAAATTTACCAATATGTTAGCACTGTAGTTGATATCAGTTATTTTTTCTTCAACAATTTTGAAATCTTTTATAAAGCTGGAAATGTCTATTTTTTCAAATCTTTCAAGTTTTCTAATCTCAGAAGGTTCTAAGATTTTTTTTTTTAAAATATTAAAAGCATTATCAAAAGCAAGTTTCTTAGCTTTTTCTCTTAACTTTAAGACATTCTGATCATTTTGAAGAAAAACTTGATTATCTTTTACTGTGTATATGGAAACATCTGCGTATGCATTAAAAAAAAAGCAGAAATTAATTAGTAAAACTTTTAAGATTATATTTTTCAAAATTATATATTTTAATTTAATTTACCTTTATTAAAGAATTTTATAACATTAATTTTTTTTTAGAAATAATTAATGTTTTTTTAGGAGTAAATTATTAATATTACTTATAAGTCGTCAGGTGTAGATACAGAGAAAGCATCCAAATTAGTAAAAAAATTAGAAAAAATTACTCAAAAGAACTTCAGGAAAGAGATAATAAAAAATTCTGGAGGCTTTTGTTCTTTATTAGACCTTAAAAAATTAAAATATAAAGATCCAATTCTTCTTAGTAGCACTGATGGTGTGGGAACAAAACTAAAGATAGCAATTGAATCCAAAATACTAGATTATCTGGGTATCGATCTAGTTGCAATGTGCGTTAATGATATTCTCGCAAATGGAGGTGAACCTTTATTTTTCCTTGATTATTTTTCGACTTCTAAAATTTCTGGTGTTAAGTTTCTTAAAATTATTAAAAGTATTCACAATGGATGTAAGCAGTCAGGTTGTTCCTTAATTGGTGGAGAAACTGCTGAAATGCCTGGAATATATAGGGGTAACGACTTTGATCTAGCAGGATTTGCTGTTGGAATCGTTGAAAGAAAACATCTACTAAATATAAATAATGTTAAAAATGGTGATATTTTAATTGGAATCAAATCAAGTGGTGTCCATTCAAATGGTTTTTCATTAATTCGCAAAGCACTAAAAAAAAATCGAATCACGGTTACTTCCAAATTACCATTTGATTCTAGTAAAACGGTGGGTGAAGAATTGTTGATTCCAACAAAAATATATGTGAATGACCTATTACCTTTAATTAAAAAACAGTTAATAAATTCAATCGCACACATTACAGGTGGCGGAATTTTTGAAAATTTATCAAGAGCTGTTCCTAAAAATTTGAAAGGAGTTATTAATACTAAAAATTTTAGAATTCCAAAAATTTTTCATTGGTTACAAAACTTAGCAAATATTTCACCTCAGGAAATGCTTTCTACTTTCAATTGTGGTATAGGGGTCATAATAATAATTAAAAAGGATAATTTTAAAAAAGTTTTAGATCACTTAACGAAAAATAAAGTTAAGTTCTGTTTACTTGGTGAAATTGAAAAAAATAATAAAAAAAAATCTAATGTTGTAATTAGGAAATTTGGAGAATGGGATATAACTTAGGCATTTTAATTTCTGGAAATGGAAGCAATATGCTCAATATCATTGAGGCGACAAAAAAAAAATTAATAAAATCTAAAGTCGCTACTGTGGTCTCTAACAATCCTAAAGCATTAGGTATAAAAAAAGCATCAAAAAAAGGTATTGATGTAAAAATCATAAATCAAAATAATTATTCTAATATTTCTGATTTTGAAAAATCTTTATCAAAATATCTCTTAAAGAAAAAAGTAGACTTGATATGTTTAGCAGGATTTATGAAAGTTTTAAGCAAGGATTTTGTTAAACAATGGAACAATAAAATTATCAATATTCATCCTTCACTTCTTCCAGCTTTCAAAGGGCTGAATACACATGAAAGGGCGATAAAAAAAAAAGTTAAATTTTCCGGATGTACAGTTCACTTTGTAGACAAAAACATTGATTCAGGAGAAATAATCGATCAGGAAATAGTTAGAGTGCTTAAATCGGACGATGCAGGCTCTCTCCAAAAAAAAATATTGATGAAGGAACATAAATTGTATATAAGAGTACTAAAGTGTTTGGAGAAGAAAAATGAATAAATTTGATGGCAAAGAGCATCAAGAATTTTTTGCGAAATTCATGAAAGTCTCCATAATCACAACAATACTTGTAATAATCCTTTTAGCTTTACTTTGGTTTTTTCTAATCTACTAAATATTAAAAATTTCTCTCTTTGGGAAAAAAAATTCTATCTCAATTTTTGAATTATCTTCACTATCTGACCCGTGAACCGAATTTTCTTCAACTGAAACCCCGTAAAGCTTTCTAATTGTATTTTCATCAGCATTTTCAGGATTAGTTGCACCCATTAATTCCCTGTACTTTGAAATAACATCTTTTCCTTCAAGAACTTGTACGATTATTGGTCCAGATATCATGTAGTTACACAAATCATCAAAAAAAGCTCTTTCCTTATGAACATTATAGAAATTTTGAGCATCTTCTATCGAAAGCTTTAACATTTTTTGAGCTACAATCTTTATATTACTTTTTTGTATCATAGAGTTGATTTCTCCAGTAAGACTTCTTTTTACTGCATCGGGTTTAATTATTGATAAAGTTCTTTGCATTAATTTTCTCCAATTTTAAATTTTTTTCCATTTAAATGGGCTAAGCTCTTCATACCAATTTACTATAAAATTATTTTTGCTTATGTCATTTTTAATCTTTGAGTTAAATAAATTTTGCTTCGTGTAGGAAAAAATTAAAAATTTTTTGAATATTTCAAACTTTTTTATTTTTACACAAGGTGAAACTATAAGTGTATCAAATCTCTGAATTTTTTGTAACTTTTTATAACAACCATCAAATAAAATAATCTTATCTTTTTTGAAAATTTTCTCTCCATAGGTTTTATGAGGAAGAAAGTTATTTCTTTGACTTATCCAAAGAAACTTATCAACATCCTTTTTGGTATCTGATTTATCAAAGTTCACGTACAAATTTTCGTCGGAACATACAATTTTATTACAAAGTTTTAACAAAACATCATTGAAATTTGAAGAAATTGAATAAAAGTTTAAAGTAATTTTAATTTTACTAACCATAATTTTTCTTTACAAAATTATCTAAAAGCCTTACACCAAAGCCTGTTCCACCGGGTCTGGATAGACTTGTGCCTTTTTTTGACCATGTAACTCCAGCTATATCAAGATGCGCCCAGTCTACTTCTCCAACGAATCTCTTGAGAAATTGAGCTGCAGTTATACTTCCTGCTCCACGGGCACCAGTAATATTTTTCATATCTGCGACCTGACAATTAAGAAGTTTATCAAAGTCACTATCAAGAGGAAGTCTCCAGATTAGTTCTTGAGTTTCTTTCGATGAACTATAAAGCTTATCTGCTAGATCATTACTATTTGTAAACATTCCTGCATATCTGTCTCCAAGGGCAACAATTATCGCTCCAGTTAGCGTTGCTAGATCAACCATTAGTTTTGGTTTAAACTTTTCTTTCACGTACCACAAAACGTCAGCAAGAACTAATCTACCTTCAGCATCTGTGTTTAAAACTTCAATAGTTTGTCCTGACATCGATTTTACAATATCTCCTGGTCTTTGAGCATTTCCATCAGGCATGTTTTCGACAAGACCAACGGCACCAACTACATTGGCCTTTGCTTTTCTAAGAGCTAAGGTATACATCAGACCAGCAACTACGCCTGCCCCTCCCATATCCCATTTCATATCTTCCATCCCACCTGATGGTTTTATTGAAATACCACCAGTATCAAAAGTGACACCTTTACCAATAAATGCAATTGGCTGTTTTTTATTGCTTGGGTTACCAATCCACTTCATAATCATAGTCCTTGCTGGTCTGACTGACCCTTGGGAAACTCCTAATAAGGCATTCATACCTAGAGATTTCATTTTTCTTTCATCTAAAACTTCTATTGATACTCCTGTTTTCTTTAAAATTTTGCAAAAGTCTACAAACTTAGATGGATACAAAACATTTGCTGGCTCTGATACTAAATCTCTTGTCAGAAACACACCTTTGACTCTTCTACCTGACGTTATCTCTATTTTGTCGCTATTATTAAATTTGTTCTGAAGATCTATTATCTTTAAAGACTCTACAAGATGCCTTTCTTTGCTTTTGGTTTTATATTTATCAAACTTGTATGATTTTAGGTTCAATCCAGTGATAATTAATTTTTTTTCAGATATACTAAATTCTTTATCTTCAAAAATTATTGCAGCATTTGAAATTTTATTTTTTTCTAGATAAGATAAAAGTCTTCCACCAAAACTTTCGAGTCTAAAACTCTCCTTATCAGAAGTTTGAGAGTGTATTTTAGCTATGGTTATTGAGTTGATTTCTGCTTTTGAACTGTAGTGTATAGTTTCAGTAAATTCTTTTCTCCCTTTAAAGAAAGCATTTGAATTTTTTAGTAGGTTTGTTTGCTCAGTATTTAGGGCTAGTTGGTTAAAACTTAGTTTATTTTTGTAAATAATTACTAAGTGGTCCTTTTCATTTTTTTTTTTTTCAAAAGTTATTTTCATTTATTGTATTATTTGTTGATAAAATTTGTAATAAATAATGTATATTGTTTTTTTTTCCATTATTCAATGAATTTAGTTGATAAATATATTCTACGACAACTATTTAATAATTTCATTTTAATACTGATTTTAATAATTTCTCTGTTTTGCCTCGCTAAAAGTGTTCAATTGATTGAATTAATGGTAGGTAGAGGGCTTCCTTTTTATATTTTCGCAAAACTTATTTTTCTATCATTACCCCAAATAATTCCTATTCTTCTCCCGATTATTGTAAGTCTCTCTATTTTCTTTGTTTTAGCAAGAATGCAATCTGATAAGGAGTTGATAATTCTTCAATCATCTAGCTTTTCAATATATAGTATTATTAAGCCCACTTTGATTTTTTCAATTCTTTTAAGCTGTATCAGCTTTTTCTTTACTCTCCATCAATCGGCGAAATCCAATGAAAATTTTAAAATTCTTTTGTATACCTTGAAAAACGATTACTCTTCATCACTTCTTCAAGAAGGAACATTTAACAACTTTGGTAAAGACTTTACAATATTTGTTAAAGAAAGAAAAAAAGACGGTCTTCATAATGTCTTTATCCACGATACGAGAGATGATGAAAGAACATCAACATTGATAGCTAAAAAAGGTAGGTTAGTTACGAATTCAGATTCAACAAAAATTCTATTACAAAACGGTTCACAACATTTTCAGGGAAAGGATAAAAAACTTTCAGTTTTATATTTTGAAGAGTATCTTTTAGATATTAATCAAAATGATCAAACAAATCTTCTTAATAGATGGAAATCTCCCTCAGAGAGATCTTTGTATGAATTAAAAAATCCAAACTTAGAATCCCAAGATGATTTAAACAACCTGCAAGCATTTAAAGCAGAGCTTACTCTGAGACATTCAATACCATTAAACATCATTGGCTTCGGAATGGTGATTGCATTTGTAATAATGTCTTTTGGATATCAAAGAAAAGAAAGTGTATTAAAACCTATTATTGTTTTTGGAACAATAATCTTACTTCAAATTATCTCTATCGTTTCTTCTAACATTTCAATTAAATATTCCAATTTGCAAGCTTTAAATTTTTTTCCTGTAATATTTTGTTTATTTTTGGTTATTTTTTTAGCAATAGGGCGCGAAAAGTATAATGTTAAAAAATAAAATAATTTTACGATATTTAATTAAAGAAAATTTAATTTCATTTCTAATAATCTTTATCTTTTCGTGTCTTCTTTTTATTTCAATTGATTTAATAGAACTTATAAGAAGGGGCTCCAGTAAAAATATTGAATTTGGCATTTTATTGAAAATGTCCGTTTTACATATTCCATCACTTTTTCCAATAATTCTGCCTACTGTATTCTTATTATCATCAATGAATACTTACATGAAGCTTAATAAGAACAATGAATTAAGTGTTCTAAGAGCTTCAGGTTTTTCAATATGGTCTTTAATATTTCCAGCATTAATAAACGTGATGTTAATTAGTGCTGTTTTCATTTTATTATTTAATCCAATTTTTGCATTTATGAATATTAAATTTAAAAATTATGAAAGCATTTATTTTAAAGGAAGTTCAGGTTTATATTCTATTTCACAAACTGGATTATGGTTAAGAGAAAGAAATAAGACTTTTGAATACGTAATTAACGCAAAACATTATTCCTCTCAGGAAAAAGAATTAAAAGAAGTAAAAATATTTAAATTTGATCTTAGTAATAAATTTCTTGAAAGAATTGATACTGAAAATGTAAAAATGATTAATGATCAATTGTGGGTATTGAATAGAGGGTATAGGCTAGAATTAAACAAACCACCACAGAAATTTGATCAAATGGAAATCGAAATTAACTTAGATGCAAACAAAATCGAAAAAAACTTTAGGCCACCAGAAACAATCAGTTTTTGGGAATTAAAAAAATATATTAAAAATTTAAAGAATTCAGGATTTTCAGTAAGAAAGCATGTAATTTATAAAAATTATCTTTACTCGTTTCCTTTAATTTTAATGGCAATGGTCTTGTTAGGTTGCGTGTTGTCAATTAAAAAAGAAAGAATAAAAAAAAATATTGCTAAAATAATACTTGGGATAATTATTGGAGTTTTGTTTCATTTTTTTTCAGATCTAGTAAAAACTCTTGGTCAAACTGGTAATATAAATGTTTTTTTTGCAGTATGGTCACCACCATTAATTTTAAATTTATTTTTAGTAAGCACCCTCATACACATTGAAGATGGTTAGATACTTAATTTTATTTTTTTTATTTTTAAATAATCTTGCATATTCAGATGACGAACTCGAAATAACCGCAGAACAATTTACCTATGATAAGGATAACACTAGAATCTATGCAACAGGCGGTGTAAAGATAGTTGATGAAAAATTTAAATTAAATGCAGATAAAGTTTTCTTGAATAATTCGTCAAATGTTTTGTCAGCAAGAGATAACGTTACAATTTTCAATTCAGATGGTTCAATACTTAAAGCCCACAAAATTGTTGCTGATCAAGAACTAAGAAATGCAATAATTGAAAAAAACTTTCTTTATTTACCATCAAAACCATTTAACAATAAAAAAAATTATTTAAGGTTAGCGGCTGAAAGAGTTGAAAGAAGAGATGAAAGTTGGGAACAACTTCAGAATGGAGTTTTTACTGCATGCGAAATCTGTTTTAACAAAAAAACAGGCCGTTATGATGCTCCCTTAGTACAATTAAGAGCAAAAAAAATAATACATGATAAAAAATCTCTTGACGTAAAATACTATGACACATTTGTTGATTTTAAAGGGAAAAGTGTATTTTACCTTCCTTATTTTTCTCATGCCTCACCTCTTGTAAAAAGAAAAGCAGGATTTATATCACCAAGCTTTATTCAAAATCATTATTTTGGATTCGCCACTGATCTTCCATATTATATCCCAATTAATGAATATCAGGATATAACAGTAAAACCACGACTTTCACAAAAAAAAAATCCAGCTTTATTTCTCGAACACAGAAAAAATTTCTTTAATGGTGAAATAGTTTCAGAATTTAGCGGAACAATAGAAAATAATAAAAAAGAAAATGGTATAAAAGAAGATAAAAAAAGAGGTCATATCAAAACATCTGGAAATTTTGATTTAAATAAAAATTCGTATATTGATTTTCAAGTTCATAGAACAACTGATCGACACTATTTGAATACTTATAAGTATGGATACAAAGATACCCTAACATCCTTTCTAAAATTAAATACACACAGAAATTCGAATTTTTATAGTTTAGAATCTTATTTATTTCAGGATCTAAGACAGGACGTAAATCGAAGAATAATACCAAAAATTCTTCCAAGATTTACCTTAAATCTAAATTCAGAAAAAAAAATGAACCTTTTAAATTTTGAGACTAACCTTGAAATAATAAATTTAAAA
The DNA here is from genome assembly GCA_902617375.1 of uncultured Alphaproteobacteria bacterium. Classification (GTDB taxonomy): domain Bacteria; phylum Pseudomonadota; class Alphaproteobacteria; order Methylaequorales; family Methylaequoraceae; genus Methylaequor; species Methylaequor ceniphilum. The sequence goes on from CACMWI010000004.1 coordinate 72,074, forward strand.
AGAAATGAAGGTAATGAAACAAAAAAGTTTTTTGTTAACCAAAATATCTTTTTCCCGACAATATTGAATGATGGCACTATGGTTAATTTTGGAGCACATCTGAATGGAGGGATATTTCATATTAAGAAATATCATAATCCAAAAACTGGGTTATTTAAACATAGTGAATTCAAATCGAACCTTTATCCTCAGTTTTCTATTGAATTGACAAAGCCATACATAAAATCTACAGAAAAATATTCAACAATTATAAAACCACAATTTATGTATCTTAAAACTTCACCAAATGCATTCAATAGAGAAATTCCAGACGAAGCGAATGTTAACAACTTTTATTTGGATTATTTTGATTTATTTAATAGAAATAGATTATCAGGATTTTACAGAGCAGATAGTATAGATAGATTTGATTATGGATTGTCCTTTTTAAAACGATCCAATCTAACAAAAAAATTTAGTAAAATTGGATTGGCTCAAAGCTATCACTTTGATAATCATAAATTTTTACCAAAAAATTCAGGTATTAATGATAAATTTTCCGATTTTCTGGCAAATCTCGAATTATCACCAACTGACTCTTTGAATCTAAGTCTTTATTTATCTTTAGACAAAGATAACTTCTCAATTAAAAACTCCTATTCAACACTTTTGTTTAATATCAAAAACACTTACTTAAGAGCCAGAAACATTAACGCCCCAGCAGTATTAGATAATAATGGACAAAGTCTTATTGAAGCAAAAAATCAGTTCAATTTCGCTATAGAGCAAAAATTTTCAGAATTCTGGAGCTTTACTACATCTTCAACATTTGATAAGAAGAATAAAATTAAATTTCATGATATTAATGCAAAAGTCAAATATGAAGATGAATGCCTTGGATTTTCTTTCAATTGGTCAAGACAATACACTCATATGCCAGAAAATCCTACCTCCAACAGTTTCCAGTTTCTTTTTTCACTTAAAGAAATTATGGAAAATGATATTTAACCTTTTAATTTGTCTGCTAGTATTTTTCTCTTTTAAAATAACTCTAGCAGATCAAAAGTTTGAAGGAATAATAGCATCTGTAGATTCTGAAGCAATTACAACATATGACTTGTCAGAAAGAATAAAACTTGTTCTTAAATCGCTGAAACTTGAAGATAACATTAAAAATAGAGATTCAGTTAGAGACCGTGTACTTGAATTGTTAATAATAGAAAAACTCAAAAAAATTGAAGCAAAAAAAGCTGAAATTTCGGCTGATAAAGACGAAGTAATTGAACTCGCATCAGCAATATATAATTTTCCAGTGGAGGAATTTGAAGAATTTGAATTATTCTTAGAAAATGAAAATATAGACTCTGAAGTAGTGGTTGAACAATTGAAAAATGAGTTATTATGGAAAAAACTTTCTCAGCAAATGTTTGCAACAAAGATCACTATAAATTCAGCAGATATAGATGCGATTCTTAACAATTATAAAAATAAAGTTGGTAAAATTGAATTTGATTTTTCCGAAATAATTTTTCTTAACGAAGAACCTAATAATTGGAAGTCTTCTGAAAAAAAAATGAAAACAGTAATATCTCTTCTCGATTCAGGAACCTCATTTGAACTATTAGCTAATAAATTTAGTGATCTTAATCCACAAGGAAATAAACTTAAAACTGGGTGGATATTTGAAGACAGTCTTGATTCTAATACAAAAGAAATTCTTAATAGTATGAACCCAGGAGATATAAAAACTGACATAAGAATAAATAATGGATATAAAATTTTAAAACTAAATAGGAAAAGAAAGTTTGGAAATGAAGAAATTAAATTTTCTTTTTTAAAATTTTCTTCATTTGATAAGAAGGAGATTCAAAATATATATAATAAAAACATAAGCTGTAAAAATATAAAGGAGTCAGAAATTGAAGGAGAAATTAAATTTTTGAAATTCAAAGATATGGCTTTAAAAGATCTATCAAATTTATTTCGTAGACAATTGGATCTTTCCGATGAGAAAAGTTTTACTGAAGTTTTTGAATTAGATGGCGAATACAATTTATTATATGTGTGCGAGAAAAAAGTCTCTAAATCAAACGGTATTTCTAGAGAAGCAATTGAAAGAACAGCTTTTTCTAAAAAATTTAACCAATTGACTAATACCTATTTATCAAATATCAGAAAGAGTACAAATATAAAGTTTTTTAACGAATGAAATCAGACAAACCTATAATTGTAAGCATGGGTGAACCTTCCGGCATTTCATCCGAAATAATAATAAAAGCTTGGTTAAAACGAGATTTGTATAAAATTCCACCTTTCATTTTAATTGACGATTTAAAAAAATTAAATCAAGTTAGAAGCTTTTTTAATTTAAAGGCGAATTTCCAAGTTGTAACTAAAGAAAATGATATCAATAAAATTTTTTCAAGATCTATTCCAATAATTGATCTAAAAGCAAATATCGATTTCACCCCAGGAAACCCAAATCCTAAAAATAGTAAATATGTGCTCAAATCTATTAATGAAGCGTTTGAATATGTATATATGAAAAAATCATCTCGAATGCTTACACTTCCAGTTTGTAAGACCACTTTAAAAAAGGCTAAATTTAATTTTAACGGTCAGACTGAATATTTATCGTACCTTACGTCAAAAAAAAATAAGAAAAAATATTCCGAAATAATGATTTTATCTACCAGCAAACCTGTTGATAAAGGAAAAAATCTTATTGTGGGTTTAGTAACTACTCATATTCCACTCAAAAAAATTTACAAGTTTATAGACCAGAAAATTATTTTTGAAAAAATTGTAGCTTTTAAGAATTCTTTATCAAAGATTTGGCAAATTAGATCTCCAAAAATTGCGATAACTAGTCTTAACCCCCACGCAGGTGAGGCGGGTCTTATTGGAAATGAAGAAATAGAAACCATAAAGCCCATCATAGAAAAATGTAAGAATAAAAAAATTAAAGTTATTGGTCCATTAAGCGGTGATTCTTGCTTTCATAAATCAAAAAGAGAACAATATGACGGAATTCTTTGCTTGTATCATGATCAGGGACTAATACCCATCAAAACATTAGATTTTAACCATTCAATAAATGTTACTGGTGGGCTACCTTTTCTGAGGGCTTCTCCTGATCACGGTCCAGCTTTTGATATTGCAAAAAAAAATATTGCAAGTCTTGAAAGTTTGGTAGCGTCTTTTGATTTCTTAAAAAAAAGATCTTAAATGCAACATTTTTTTAAGAAAAGCCTAGGTCAACATTTCTTAGTAAACAAATCCATTTTAAAAAAAATAGCCTCTATAAAAGATATAAGGGATAAAATTATTTTTGAAATAGGTCCAGGTCAAGGTGCGTTAACAAAAGAAATACTCCAAAACAAACCTAAAAAATTAATTCTTATAGAAAAAGATAAGAATCTAAGTTCTAACTTATTAAAACTTCAGGAAAAATTTAAAGAAACAATTTCTTATATTTGTGATGATATTTTAAATGTAAACTTAAAGGATTTTAATTACAATAAAATTCAAGTAATCTCAAATCTCCCCTATAACATCGCTAGTACTTTGATAATAAGATTAATAATTGACTTTGATATTGTTGAGTCAATGGTTCTAATGGTTCAAAAAGAAGTCGCTGAAAGATTAAGTGCAAAAGTATCAACTCCATATTATAGTAGAATATCCGTATTAATTCAGTTGCACGCATTTGTTGAAAAGGTGTTTGAAGTAGAACCACATAACTTTAACCCCAAACCAAAAGTTAAATCAACGGTAATTAAAATCACCCCATATAGAAAAAAAAAGAAAATTTATGATAAACTAGATTCTATTTTAAAAATTTCATTTAGACAGAGAAGAAAAACAATTAAAAATAATTTAAAGACATTCTATTTTGATGCTGAAAAAAAAATTTTGGAATGTGGCATTGATCCTAATTCTAGACCACAAGATTTGGAACCAAATGATTTTGTAAAACTTTCAAAAGTACTAATCTAATAGTCTTGCAATAAAATCAAATATAAATTTTTGTCTATTTCTTTTCTTTCTTTCGGCATTGAGAATGTTTAAAACATCGGATGAACAATTTTCTAGATTATTATTTATTAAAACATAATCATATTCAATCCAATGACTTATTTCTGATCTTGCCTTACTCATTCTTTTACTGACAGTTTCGGAACTGTCTTCTGCTCTTTTTTTAAGTCTCTCATGAAGTTCTTTATTACTAGGTGGCAAAATAAAAATTGATACAACATCATTTTTAGAAAAATCGGATAGTTTTTGTGCTCCTTGCCAATCAATATCAAAAATAACGTCCTCACCATTGTTAAGGTTATTTTCAATAAAATCTTTTGGAGTTCCATACCAATGATCAAAAACGTTTGCAAATTCAATAAAAAAACTTTTTTTCTTTAGGTCCTCAAACTTTTCTTTTGAAACAAAAAAATAATCCTTGCCCTCTTTTTCACTTTTTCTTTTTGGTCTTGTAGTATATGACACAGATAGCGAAATTTTTCTATCCAAACTAATTACTTTTTTACATATTGATGTTTTACCTGCCCCTGAAGGAGACGATAAAACTAACATAAGTCCTTTCCTTAATTCTTTACTTTTATTCATTCTTTAACTTTTTTTTCACAGACTTTATATTTTCCAAATGATCTTTATATTTTTCAGAGAAAAGATGTCCTTCGTTTTTTTTATTTTTTGAAACGAAATATAAATAATTACTTTTTGAAGGTCTTGATGCTGCAATTAAGGAATCTATTCCTGGTATACAAATGGGTTCAGGCGGAAGCCCTTTATTTATATAAGTGTTAAATTTTGACTTGATTTTAAGATCTTTCCTTAGTAATTTTCTCTCCATTTTTTTTTTTCCTAAAGTTATTGCATAAACAACAGTTGGATCAGATTGAAGTTTCATGTTTTTTTTAAATCTATTATAAAAAACACCTGAAATGATCGATTTTTCATCTTTGATAAAGGTTTCTTTCTCTACGATAGAAGCAAGTATAAATAACTCATTAACATCATTAAGAGGAATTTTCTTATTTCTCTCATTCCAGATTTTTTTAGAAATCTCATTACTTTTTTTTATTATATTATTCAAGATGATCTCAGCATTATCTGAAACTTTATAAAAATAAGTTTCAGCTACTAATGAATTTGGAATATCATCAAATGTTATAAGTGTTTTAGAATCAAATTCATTTAAAATCCTGAGTAAATCACTCTTAGAAGAACCTTCAATTATTGTTAATTTTCTATATAATGACTTTCCTTTTATTAATTTTTCTAAAATTATATTTAAAGATATTTTTTTGTTAAAATAATATTCACCAAATTTTAATTTCTTTTGAGAGTTGTTGATTATTACCCAGGTTTTAAAAATAAATTCATTTTTGATCAATCCATCTTGTTTTAATACATTTGCTATTTGATTTAGTTGCATTCCAGGTTTGATAATTATTTTAACTTCATTGATATTTTCCTCTTTAAAAAAGAGATAAAAAAGAGAATTTAGAATAATTATAAAAAGAAAAATAAGATTTTTAATCACTTATTAATTTTTTTTAAAAATTAAAGATACGTTTGTACCTCCAAATCCAAACGAATTTGATAAAACATGATTTATTTCTTTATCAACACTCTCTTTTGGCACTAAATTTATTCCATCACAACCTTCTGATAATTCTTCAAGATTCAAAGTCGGGGGGGCTATTCCATTTTTTATTGATAATATAGAAAATATTGCTTCAACTGCCCCTGATGCACCAAGAAGATGTCCTGTAGATGATTTTGTAGATGACATTAATAAATTATCCGTATTATTTAAAAATAGTTTTTTCACGGAGTTAAATTCAATTTCGTCGCCTAGTGGTGTGGAAGTTCCATGTGCGTTTATATAATCTATATTTTCAGACTCAAGGTGAGCATTTTTTAAAGCCATTTTCATTGCTCTGAATCCCCCATCACCGTCTGACGCTGGCGCTGTTGGGTGATAAGCATCACCAGATAAACCATATCCAATTATTTCAGCATATATATTTGCAGATCTTTTTTTTGCATGTTCAAGTTCTTCCAAAACAATCATTCCAGATCCCTCAGAAAGCACAAATCCATCTCTATTCTTATCCCACGGTCTTGATGCCTTTTCAGGATCTTCATTAAAACCTGTTGAAAGAGCTCTCATTGCACAAAATCCTGCAATGCCAAATCTTGTACATGCTGATTCAGTTCCTCCAGAAATCATTACATCTGCATCGCCTTGGGATATCATTCTGAATGAGTCACCTATTGCATGTGCTCCAGAAGCACAGGCAGTTACCACCGAATGATTTGGGCCTCTAAAATTGTATTTAATTGAAATGTGTCCACTCGCTAGGTTGATTAGGCATGAGGGAATAAAAAAAGGGGAAATCTTTCTAGGACTATTTTTTAAATTGTCAGCACTTTTTCTAATACCATCAAGACCTCCGATTCCTGAACCAACCATTACCCCAGTTCTCACTGATTCCAAATCATTTGAAGGTTTCCATCCAGAATCCTGAATTGCCTCTTTTGCCGCTATTAGTGCGTATTCGATGAAGGGTTCAATTTTTTTTCTGTCTTTTTGTTCAATTACTTTTTCCGGAAAGAGAGAGCTGTCTCCCTCCAAAATTAATTGACCGCCAACTTTCGATTTTAAGTCCTCAATTTCAAATCCAGTAAGCTTCCTAATTCCAGATTTGGAAGAAATAAGCTGTTCCCAACAGTGGCTATGACCAAAACCAAGTGGTGTACACATTCCAATACCTGTTACTACCACCCTTCTCATTCTAGTTTTGAGAGTTTTCTATGTGCTCGATTGCTTCTTTTATTGTAGTTATTTTCTCGGCTATATCATCTGGAATTTCGATATTAAATTCTTCTTCAAATGCCATAACAAGTTCTACCGTATCCAAACTATCTGCGCCAAGATCATCTACAAAACTGGCGCTCTCTACTACTTTTTCCTTTTCAACTCCCAAATGCTCCACTACGATTTTTTTAACTCTTTCTGGTATATCACTCATAAACGTTCCTTTTAATTAAAGTTTCATTCATATATTAATAAATGTTTTTTTTAAATCAAATATATTATAACATTGCAAGTCCCCCATTAACATGAATGGTTTGCCCGGTAACATATTCTGATTTGTCTGATACTAAAAATTCAACACAATTTGCTACATCTTTGGGAGAGCCGATTTTTCCCATTGGAATCTTTTCAATTAAAGATTCACGCTGCGATTCAGATAAAACAGCTGTCATTGATGTTTCAATAAAACCAGGTGCTATACAGTTTACGGTGATGTTTCTTTTTGCTAATTCAAGTGCTATAGACTTTGACATGCCGAGTATTCCAGCTTTCGAAGCACTGTAATTTGACTGGCCAAAGTTACCAGTATGACCAACGACTGAAGTAATATTTATTATACGTCCCCATTTTTTTTTAATCATATTTTTTGATAGTGCACTCGAAAGTAAAAAGTTTGATTTTAAATTAGTATCAACAACATGTTTCCATTTTTCTAAATCCATTCTTAAGAATAAGGCATCATTTGTGACACCAGCATTATTTATTAAAATATCAAAATCAATAGAATTGTTATTTATTTCTTTGATTATTTTTTTGATTTGATCCTCGTCACTTAAATCGCATATAAAGCTTCCTTTAATGTATTTGTTTTTTTTGCAAAGGTCTTTTATTTTGGACTCATTTCTTCCTAAAACGAATATTTCGTATTTCACTCCCAACGAGTTACAAATTTCTTCCCCAATTCCTCCGTTGGCTCCTGTTAAAAGAATTTTTCTCATAAAATATCCTTAAAATTTTCAAGAAATCTATCAATGTCATCCAAATTTGACACAGTTAAAAGATTGTAATCTTTATTAATTCTCTTGTTCATTCCAGTAAGTATCTTTCCAGGTCCAATTTCGACAATAGAATTTATTTTACTTGTTGATTTAATAATGCTTTCTCTCCATCTAACTCTGCTTGAAACTTGTTTAATTAACAATTCTTTGATTTTTTCAGAATTTTTTTCAAATTCAGCAGTTACATTGCTTATAAAATTAGATTTTAAATCTTTTAAAACAATATCCTTCAAATAACCTTTCATCTTTTCCGATGCTTTGTTCATCAAACTACAATGAAATGGTGCACTAACTTTGAGGTCTACAATACTTCTTGCACCATTATCTTTCAAGATATCAGAAATGAAAATTACTCCATTTTCTGTTCCAGATAAAATTACTTGACCTGGACAGTTATCATTCGCTATTTCACATAATTCTTTTGGACCAACACCGTTTTCTTCAATAATTTTTTCAACTTTTTTTATATCTAAGCCAATGACTGCAACCATCTTTGTTTTCAAATTTATAACTGAATCTTGCATAGCTTTCCCTCTTTTTCTTAAAAGAGAAGTTGCATCTTTTAAATTTAAAGCATTAAGACCACAAAGTGCCGAATATTCTCCTAATGAATGACCTAATACTGTATCTGAAAATTCATGAATTTTTTTTTTGGATTCGTATTCAATTACTCTTACTAAAGCCATACTAACTGACATTATTGCTGGTTGTGTATTTTCGGTAAGGGTGAGTTCATTTTCAGGCCCATTGAAAGTAATCTTTGAAAGGTTTTGATTTAATGTATCGTCAACCTCTTTGAAAACTTCTCTGGCTACAGGGTGGTTTTCAAATAGATCTCTTCCCATACCAACAAATTGAGAACCTTGACCAGGAAAAACTACAATAATTTTATTAAACATTTTTTTGTTGATTAAAAATTTATTATATTGTTATATACACAAAGATTGAACCTTGCTATTTAATTAATTATTAAATAACTAAACTAGAAAGTTTATCCAGAAGGAAATTATAATAATGTTGTATGAGAATGTTTTTATATTCAGCGGACAATTATCCCAAAAATCTGCTCAAGACAAATTTCAAGAGTCTCTAGAGGAAATTAAGAAAGCAGGAGGGGAAATCTTGAAAAAAGAGTCCTGGGGTTTAAGAGACTTAGCATATAAAATAAAGAAAAATTCAAAAGGATATTATTTCATGATTAATTGTAAATGTGATCCCAAAGTATTTGAATCTTTTTATATAAAAGTAAAACAAGATCCGGGTTTTTTACGTTTCATGACATTAAAAATAAAAGTAATCGACAAAGAACCTTCACTTCTTCTAGAGAACGTAGAATGATAGAGTTATAAATGAGAAATAAAGTTTTCGATAACACGTCATCTAGAATAGTTTTTTCAAAGTCTTGTCCTTTATCAGGTAAAGATGCTCCGGCTGTTGATTATAAAAACTTAAATCTTTTAAGAAAATATGTAACAGAAAAAGGAAAAATTTTACCAAGTAGAGTTACACAAGTATCAACAAAAAAACAAAAAGAGCTATCTGCTGCAATTAAAAGAGCGAGGTATTTAGCTTTGCTCCCATATGTATCTGGTTGATGGAGTCATCTCGATCTAATCAACAAAAATTTCTAATAATTCTTTATTCGACAACAGTCATTTCAGTTTTCCAACTGTTATTTTTAAAAATTTCTCCACATTTGTTTTCAATTTTAAACCCTCTACCTTTTTTAATTATTGGTCTGGCTATTAAATATTCAGATTTTTTAAAATCATGTGCTTTGGCTTTGCTAATTTTAGTTTTTATGAATTTTTTAAGTGAAGATTTTTCTCCCAAGCAACTTATTATTTTTCATTTTGTAACTTCATTTGTAACTATATTCTTTTTTGGATCCTACCACTTATCAAAAAAGATCAACCTTGATTCTTCAAATTTGCTCTCAGGAATAATAATTTTTTTTATATTCATTTTAACTTTCTTCTATTTATTATTTTTCAATGATTTTGAGTATGAAAAGTTAAATGCTTTCGTACAAAAATCAATTAATCAGATTATTTCAAATTATGGGCTACAAAAAAACAATGAGTTAGATAAGGTTATTCAGATTGTAATGATAATATTACCATCAATTAATTCTTTAATTTTTTTCATGACATTTAGTTTAAATTTTATTTTTTCAAAATTTGTCTTAAAAAAATTAATGATTAAACCAGTTGAAAATATTAACTTTATTGATTTTACAACTCCATTATGGTTTTCATTTATTTACTTATTGATGCTTCTTATTGTTCTAACTCAAAATCAAAATTCGCAAATGTTTGTTTTAAGTATTAATACATTAATTTGTATGTCATTTAGTTTTCTCTTGGAAGGTTACATTGCATTTAATAATCATTTTAAAAAAATTAAAATTAATAATTTTATTAAATTTTTAATTATATTTTTACTTTTTGTATTTTTAGGGTATGTTCTTTTTTTAATATTGCTATTTTTAGGACTGTTTGAAAACATAAGTAAAAAGGTGAATAAAAAAAAGTAATTATGGAAGTTATATTATTAGAATCTTTTGATAGGTTGGGTCAAATCGGGGACATTGTAAATGTTAAAAACGGATTTGCACGTAACTTTTTGATTCCACAAAAAAAAGCATTAAGGGCAAATAAAGAAAACAAAGAAAAATTTTTAAAGATAAAAAACGATTTATTTGAAAAAAATAAAAAAATAGTCGAAGAATCTAAAGTAATTTTAAAAAAAATCGAGAATAAGGATATAGTGTTCATCAGAAACGCAAGTGACAACGGGCAACTTTATGGATCGGTTTCACCAAAAGATATCGCAAATTATTTTAATGAAAAAAAAATTAGCATCAAACCTTCAAACATTAACTTACATACTTCTATAAAAAAAATAGGAATATATGATCTTAATGTTAAATTACATGCAGATGTTGGGTGTAATCTGAAAATTAACGTGGCAACATCAGAAGAAAATGCAAAAAAACAAAAACTTGAGTCAGAAACCATAGATAAAAGTCCAAATGAATCAGCAAAGATAAATGATAAAAATAAAACTGATCAAGATAACGAATTGGTAACCACAAAAAATGAGGATGAGATACCTGAAGAAATCGGTAAAAATAAAAAAACTAGCAAAGATTCCAGCAATATTGATTCTAATACAAATACTGAAAAGACAAATGAGGAAATCAAAGCGGAAAAAATCAAAAATCCTGAAATTAAAGCAACCGAATGATATATCAATAAGTTGTTATCTCTTTGCGTATAAAATTTGGATATAATTGTTATAACTACTTAAAATAATATACAATTAACCCTAAACCTTAACTTAATTAATCTTTGATAATAAAATGCTGTTAAGCATATCTACACTTTTAATAGGACTTTTACTTTTGGTAAAGGGAGCTGAGATACTTATATCGTGTGCAATCGCAATTGGCAAAAAACTTAGAGTTTCAGAATTCTTTATTGGATTAATAGTCGTAGGTTTTGGAACTTCACTATGCGAACTAGTTGTCTCAATAGATGCAGTTATTAAAGGATCTCCCGATATTTCAGTAGGAAATGTCATTGGTTCAAATATTGCGAATATTTTTTTAGTGACATTTGCAGCAGGCCTGACATCTGAGTTAAAGTCTATAAAAGTATCAAAATTTGACCTTTTTTTTCATCTTGGTGCACACTTTATTTTTACATTAATATTTATATTAGCTTTTTTAAGTGCAAAATATGGATTATTTTTCATTTTTTTATTTACTTTTTATCTATTTAGGAGTTTTAAAAATTCTGATTCAAAAAGCAAAGATGAAATCGTGTTAGAAAAAGATTTTTTTTCAAAAATTTCATTTAAGCATCCCTTACTTTACGGATTACCTGTGGCTGGGGGTTCCATTGGTATTACGCTTTTTGGTGCAGATATAACTGTTGATTCTGCTATATCTATCTCAACCATCCTAAATATTTCAGACTCATTTATCGGCTTGACTATAATTGCTCTAGGAACATCTTTACCCGAAATTGCTACCTCAATCACAGCCGCAAGAAAAGGTAAATCTAACATTATTATTGGGAATATTATCGGATCGAATATATACAATTTATTACTTATTCTTGGTTTTACATCACTATTTAATTCTTTCTCATACAATAAAGACATTCTGTTAGATGATGTTTATTTTTTAAGTTTTGCGGCCGTTATTTTTACTTTATTTATTTCAAATGGAATTGGCATTGGCAGAAAAGTCTCTATCACATGCTTTTTAATTTATTTAATGTACTTAGGAAATCTCTATTTAACTAATTTTTAAAAAGTTATACTCATTATCCACTTAATTAACAGGCAAAAAATAAATGCTTAATGATAAGAGTTTGTTATTATGCAGAAATGGCTACTTCAGAAAGTAACAAATTAACCAATATAGTTTCATCCAAAAATCTAAATCTTACAAGAGAAGTCCCGGTTAATACTGGTGCAGAACAAGCTCTATTAGGGGCAATTCTCTCTAACAACCTTGCTTTTGAAAAAGTAGAGGAATTTTTAGAACCTGAGTATTTTTCAAGCAAGATAAATAACATAATTTTTAAATCAATTAAAAAATTGATTGGTAACGATCAAATCGCTGATTTAAATACTGTAAAGGTGCAACTTGATGGAAATGAAGAGTTTGCAGAAAACGGTGGATTGTCTTATCTCTTAAAGCTTTGTGAAAACACAGTAAGTATAATAAATTCAAAACAATACGGAGAATTAATTTATGACCTTTATCTGAGAAGGAGACTAATAGACCTTGGAACAAATTTGATAAACAATTCTTATGATATCGAAGAAGCCAGCAACTCAAGAGCTTTAATCGAAAAAACTGAGCAGAATCTTTTTAATCTCATTCAAAATAATGAATTTGATAGTGGTCCAAGAGATTTTGAAGAAATAATGCAAAGAACCATTGATTATGCTGAAAAAGCATTTAAGAAGAGTGAGGATGTGATAGGCCTAAAAACAGGTTTAAGAGATTTTGATAAGAAGATAGGAGGGCTTCACAAATCCGACTTAATTATTATTGCTGGCAGACCATCAATGGGGAAAACAGCATTTGCAACAAATATAGCCTCAAATATCTCTAAAGAGCTAGAAAATAACAAAAAAAATGTTCTTTTCTTTTCACTTGAGATGTCATCTGAACAACTAGCAACAAGATTATTAGGTGAGCTTTCAGAAATTTCATCAGAAAATATTAGGACTGGTAATCTCTCAAAAAAAGATTTTAGTAAGATTTTATCATCAAGCGATGATTTAAAAAAACTCAATTTATTTATAGATGACACACCAGCATTAAATATTGCTTCCATTAGAACGAGAGCAAGAAGACTAAAGAGAAAATTTGGTCTGGATCTAATTATTTTAGATTATCTTCAACTAGTAAATGGTGAATCAAAAAAAATGAATGATAATCGCGTTCAGGAAATTTCTGAAATAACAAGAGGACTAAAAGCTATTGCCAAAGAACTGGATTTACCTGTTATTGCTCTATCTCAATTATCCAGAAAAGTTGAAGATAGAGAAGAGAAAAGACCACAACTTGCAGATCTTCGTGAATCAGGAGCTATAGAGCAAGACGCTGATCTAGTTGTCTTTCTATACAGAGAGGAATATTACCTTGCTCGAACAGAGCCTACTGAAGGAACAGAAAAACATGAAATGTGGACAAATAAAATGGAAAAAGTTCATAATATTGCAGAAGCCATAATTGCAAAACATAGACATGGACCAATTTCTAAAGTAAAACTTCATTTTAATCCAAGTTGGACAAAATTTTCTGATTTGGCTGAAAGTAATTTTACGTAAATTTTTTTTCCTGGAACTATCAAAATAGGAAATTTTATTATTATTTATTTATAGTAAAAAAAACAATATATTGGCATTAATGACAAGATTGCTTTCCAGCGCCTTAACTTTAACAAAAAGATTATTTAAAATTATATTTTCTTTTTTTTATTCCATTGGTGAGATAGTTGAATTTTTTTTAAAATGTGTAAAATATTTCATTACTGAAAAATTCTATGTAAATATTTTTCTCAAACAATTCTTGAAGATTGGTTTTAACTCTTTACCAGTGGTAGGTTTAACTTCTATATTCACTGGTATGGTTTTAGCACTTCAATCTTATACTGGATTTTCAAGATTTTCTGCAGAAAGTGCAATTCCAAACGTTGTTGTATTATCCATTACAAGAGAACTAGCACCAGTACTAGCTGGTCTTATGGTTGCAGGAAGATCAGGTGCAGCTATTGCTGCTGAGATAGGAACAATGAAGGTTACTGAACAAATTGACGCACTCAAAACACTGTCAACTAATCCATTTAATTATCTTATCATCCCAAGAATTTTAGCAGGTATTATTTCACTCCCACTTCTAGTTATAGTTGGGGATATTATTGGAGTTATGGGTGGTTATTTAATTTGCGTAAATCTATTAAACTTTAATCCAACTGTATACCTTCAAAATACATATAATTTTGTTGAATTTATTGACGTTTTTAGCGGCTTAGTTAAGGCTTCTGTTTTTGGTTTTTTAATAACCTTTATGGGTTGCTACCACGGATTCAATGCAAAAGGAGGCGCACAAGGAGTTGGTCAATCGACTACATATTCTGTTGTTTCATCTTCTATTCTGATTTTATTAATGAATTATATAATCACTTCCTTCTTCTTTAGACTATGAGAAAAAAAAAAATAATCGTTAAGGATATTTATAAAAGTTTTAAAGAAAAGGTTGTATTAAATAAACTTAATCTTGACGTTTATGAATCTGAGTCTCTTTCAATTATCGGAGAGTCAGGATCAGGAAAGTCAATTCTTACAAGATGTATAGTTGGTTTGCTAAAATATGATAATGGGTCAATTAGTTTTGGCAATCTTAATAATATTAACAATCTGAATGACAAAGAAAAAATGGATTATATGTCAAAATTTGGAATATTATTTCAGAATTCAGCCCTTCTTGACAGTTTGAACATAAAAGAAAACCTTAAATTTGCAAGTAAACAAGACTCCTTTAATAAAATTTTGGACGAAGTAGGTCTTCCTAATTCAATCTTGAAGAAATATCCCTCTGAACTCTCAGTTGGAATGCAAAAAAGAGTGGGCCTTGCAAGAGCAATTCTTAAAAAACCAGAAGTTCTCATATTAGACGAGCCAACAACAGGTTTAGATCCAATCATCGCTAGACAAATAAACTCGCTTATTAAAAATTTAGTTAAAAAAAGTAAGATTACCACAATAACGGTTACACATGACATGGAGAGTGTGTATGAGTTCGCCGATTATGTTGCTTTTTTAAAAAAGGGAATTATCGAATGGTATGGAAAGGCAAGAAAAATAAATAAATCAAGAAATAGTTCAGTTATTAATTTTATAAAAGGAATCAATTAAGATGTTTGATGTAATAATTTTAGTTTTAATTTTTATTTCTGCTTTATTTGCATTTTTTAGAGGCCTTTCTCTAGAGTTATTATCAATAAGTGTTTGGATAATATCTTTTTTTGTATCTTACACTTATGGCAACAATTTGATTAATTTTTTTAATAAAATAATAAATAATATTTTGATCTCAACTACGATATCTTACGTCGTTACATTTTTGATAATTTTTGTTATTTTTTCTTTTTTAACAAGAAAGTTTTCGGTTTTTATAAAGGACAGTTATGTTGGACTTATTGACAAAAGTCTTGGTTTTATATTTGGAATTTTGAGAGGATATGTAATAGTTGGTCTGTGTTTTTTTTTATTTGACTATTTCTATAATGGAAAAAGATTGGAATTTATTGATAATTCAAAAATTATTCCGGTTATAAAAATAACGAATAATGAAATATTTCGATTTCTAAAAATTGACAATAAGTATTCTGAAAATTTGAGTACTGAAATTAAAAAAAAGTCTGATCTTCTTTTTGAAAAAAGTATTGACTCAAAACTTCGTATAAAAAAAAATAGTAAAAATCAAGAAAACATTTATAACGAGAGTGGAAGAAAAAATATTGAAAATATTATAGAAAATAATTTGGAATAAAGTGAAATATCTCTTTTCAAAATCAAAACCAAGAGACGAATGTGGTGTCTATGGAGTTTACAATCATAATAAAGCAGCAAATCTTACTGCGCTGGGACTACATGCTCTTCAACATAGAGGACAAGACTCCGCAGGAATAGTTACTTCAAATAATCATAAATTCTTTGCTCATAGAGGAATGGGCCAAGTTTCTGATGTTTTTTCAAATAAAGAAATAATCCCAAAACTAATCGGACGATTATCAATTGGACATAACCGTTATGGAACTACGGGTGAATCAGCACTTAAAAATGTTCAACCGCTTTTCTCTGAATTAGACTTTGGGGGTATTGCAATCGCACACAACGGGAATTTAACAAATACGAATCAAATAAAAGAAAAACTAATTAAGAATGGAGCTATTTTTCAATCAACATCTGATACAGAGGTAATTCTTCATTTGATTTCAACTGCTAAAGGCACCTTAATAGATAGAATTGTTTATGCCCTTCAGTCTATCACTGGGGCATTCTCCTTAGTTTTGCTAACAAATGATTCTCTTATTGGAGTGAGAGATCCTTTTGGAATTAGACCACTGGTTTTGGGAAAACTTAATGATACATATATATTAAGTTCTGAAAGTTGTGGACTAGATATTATTGGCGCAGATTTAATAAGAGATGTTGAACCTGGTGAAATTTTAATTATTAAAAATCATAAAATTGAATCAATTAAACCTTTTAAAAAAACATATCTTAGGCCATGTCTTTTTGAATATATTTATTTTTCAAGACCAGATAGTATTCTTGAAGGAAGAAATGTTTACGATGTTCGAAAAAGTATAGGGCATCAGTTAGCAGTTGAAAATCCAAACGACAACAAAATAATTGATGTTGTAATTCCTATCCCTGACTCTGGCAACGCGTCTGCATTAGGTTATTCTGAAAAAATAAAAAAACCTTTTGAATTCGGAATAATAAGAAATCACTATACTGGAAGAACTTTTATTGAAGATTCCATTTCAGTAAGAAATCTATCAGTCAAGTTAAAGCATAATCCAAATATTTTTTCATTTAAAGACAAAAGTATTGCTTTAGTTGACGATTCAATTGTAAGGGGCACGACTTCTGTCAAGATTGTGGAAATGTTAAGAAATTGTGGTGTCAAAAATGTTCACATGAGAATTGCAAGTCCTCCAGTCAAACATCCGTGTTTCTATGGAATAGATACTCCTACTAAAGAAGAACTACTAGCATCAAAATTTACTATAGACCAAATAAAAGAATATATTGGTGCAGATAGTCTAAAATTTGTTACATTGGACGGCGTTTACAAAGCATTGGGATTTCAAAATGGAAGAGAAAAAGAAAAGCCAATGTTTACTGATCATTATTTCAGTGGTGATTATCCAGTTAAACTAATTGATCAAGACGCGGGTATTTATCCTGCTCAACTCTCATTACTAATCGAACCTACAAAATAATAAAATGAAACAAAATACACTTAAAAATGGGATCATCTTTGGTTCAACAGGAACTTTAGGTTCAAGAATATCATTAGATCTAGCACAGATGAATACAAATCTTATTTTGCATGGGAAATCTTTTGAAAAACTTATCAAATTAGATAATGAAATAAAAAAAATTAATAAGAATGTTACACTTCTTCAAGCTGACATAACACACAAGGATTTTGCGGCAAATCTTTTAAGTAAAGTTTCCTCAAGATTCTCAAGAATTGATTTTATGATAAATTTAATTGGAATTTTTTTCGGATTAAGACCTTTGACGAATTTTTCACATAAAGAATGGGATAATCTCATTGAAATAAACCTCTCTTCTAGTTGGAGAATCATCAAAGAGTTGGAACCATTAATCAGAAAGTCGGCAAACGCGAAAATTATTTTTCTTGAAAATAAAGATATTTCAATTGGGAAAGCATATCATAATACATTCAGTATTTGCCAAAAAGCCAAAAAAACAATGTTAGAAATTTTTAACAAGGAAAACTCAAAATTCCAAATTAAAGTACACTTTGTTGAAATCGAAAAAGTCAATGCGGGAATGTCCTTATCTCTTGCTGGAAAAAATGTGTATGATGAAAGAAAATTGAAAGAGGTATCGGAGATGGTTACAAAAAAATGTCTTTAATTTCTATATGAAAAGGTCGTAGACCATTGTTTCATACCATCCAAATGCATGTTCAGCCTCTAATTTTCTATCATTATTATTTGCGTTTACATTACTTTCACTGCTTCCTAATGAGATAATTTTATCTTTTTTAACATTTAACCTATACCAAGCAGATATTGAAAATGCTCTGTCTTCTTTAGAAAAACTATAACAAGTGTTCAAAAACACTGGATCAACATATTCCTTTTCTAAAATTTTATTTATCAAATTTATAGCCAAAACTTTAGCTTGACTGTTTGCTGAAAATGCAGATTTAGGCATTGCCCAAGCATCTATTGAGTCTCCAACTGCATATATATCTTTGAAATGATGTAATTCAAATGATATTGGATTGATTTGACACCAATCTTTACCTTCATCAAGCAGACCTGAATCATAAAAAATATTAGCTGCTTTTTGTTCAGGTATAATATGAATAAAATCACCTTTAAAAATTTGACCATCTGAATTTTTTACTAGATTGTTTTTTTGGTCATAAAAAGTTACTTTTCCTCCCTTACGCCGAGGTATCCAATCTATTACGTCGCTATAATTTATTTTCCATTCACGAAAATAATTTTCTTGCTTGGTGAATGAATTCTTTGAATCAAGAATTAAAATTTTCACTTTTTTATTTAGTTTTCTAAGGTAGTTAGCAATTAAAGTAGCCCTTTCATATGGTGCTGGAGGACATCTATATGGATAATCGGGTGACGATATTATTATTTTTGAATTATTTTCTAAATCTATTAATCGCCTTTTAAACTGAATGATGTTACTTTCTCCGTCCCAACAATGGGGAACATTTTTTTTGTCTGTAACACTATACCCTTGTAAGATATCGTTTTTGTAGCTAATTCCAGGAGATAAAATTAAAAAATCATATTTTATTTCTAAATCTTTAGAGAATCTTACACTTTTACTTTTAACATCAATTGCACTAACATTTTCATAAATAAATTTAACTTTTTCATATTTTTTTTCATTTATTTTAAAGCAAATCTCTTTTCGTTTTAAGATATTTCCTATAACAAGATTAGAAAGAGGGCCGGTTTGGTATTCATTTTGTTTTTCCACAACAATTATGTCAACAAGATTAGAGATTTTATTCAAATATTGAAGGCACGTTGCCCCTCCTATACCTAGACCAACAATAACAATTTTTGGTCTTGTTTTAGCATTTAATCTTTTTAATAAAAAGGTGTTGGCAAGAAAAAAAAACCCTAGATTCAATGCAATATTAGAAAGAAATTTTCTTCTACTAAGTTTATTTTTTGCCATAAATTTTGTCCGCCATTTTTAAAATATCCCTATCTGTCAATACTCTAGAAATTCTATTCATTACACTATTATCTTTATCATTCTTATATTTTTTCATTAGTCTAACAAATTCATCTTTGTCCAAATTATTTATAGATGGTATTTTTTTTGTAGTTTCTTTATTTAGGTTATGACAGGATTTACAATTTTCAACGATTAAGTTTATAGTTTGATCCTCACTAGCAAACAAAGAAATAGAAAAAAAGAGAATAAAATAAAATGAAATTTTATTCATATGGATTAATTGTTTTTTTGAATCTAACTTTTATTGGTATGTCCTCTAATTGAAAACTTTTCTTGAGCTTGTTAGATAAATACTTTTTATACTGGTTATTAATTTCACGAGGATAATTGGAAAAAATATTAAACTTCGGAGGAGAAACACTAACCTGAGATGCAAATTTCAGTTTCACGGGCCTACCGTTTTTTAAAGGAGGAGGGTTTTCTGTCATTATTTTTCCTAACCATTCATTTAAATCACTGGTTTTAATTCTCTTTTTCCATGATTTTAATTGTTTCTGAATAATAGAATGCAAATTCTCAAATCCAATATTCTCTTTTGCTGAAACAAATAATACAGGTGTTTCTCTGATTTGTGGGTTTAAATCTTGAAGATGTTTTTTAATTTTTTTTTGTTGCAGATCATTGACGGTATCGATTTTATTCATTAATAATATTTGGCATCTATTCTCAGAGTTAACTAAACTTAAAATCTTAGAGTTTATTTTTTCGTAATAATTATTAATATCAAATACAATTAACAAAACATTGCATAGTCGTATTTTTTTTAGTGTCTGATTAATTGCTAATTCATGAACATGTTCTTTATTATTTTTTGAAAAACCAGCTGTATCAAACATTTTAAAATTAGAATTTTTTAAACTTACATTTGTCTCTACTGAATCTCTTGTAAGATTTGGCTGAGGTCCTGTAATTGCAATCTTTTTTTTTTTTATCAAATTAAATATCGTTGATTTTCCTGAATTAGTCTTACCTATAATTGCAATTGAAAAGTCATTAAGTTGTTTTTTCTTTTCACTAATTGTTTTCAAGTCCTTTACAGATTCATATATTTGCCATTTCAATTGGTCAATTGACTGATTATGGGCTGCAGAGACAAGAACTGGTCTTCCTAAACCAGATTTATTTAATTCATTCAAAACATTTTGTGAATAATTCCCTTCAGTTTTGTTCACTACTAATAAAATGGGTTTATTAAATTTTCTTGCTAAAGCTATTGTATCCAAATCTTCAAATGATAGATCCGATTTTCCATCAAAAACAATAACAATCAAATCAGAAAGTTTTGAATACTCGATAGTATTATTTTTTATTTTATCTTCAATTTCGTTTGATGGATTTATGAGACCAGGTGAATCAACAAACTCGAATTCCAAATCCCACAGAATTATTTTTTTTTTTCTCAAGTCTCTTGTTAAACCTGGAAGATTATCAACAATTGCGATATTTTTTTTTAAAATCATATTAAACAACGATGATTTTCCTACATTTGGCTTACCGAGAATAATTATTTTAATTGGCATTTTTAACCCAAAATAAATAATGTACCTTTTTTTGAAATTAAAATAATTTGCTCTCCTACATTAATTGGATTTGATACAAGTTCTTCAAAGAAATTTATTTTACTTAATAATTTACCAGTAAATGGTGAAATTGAAATTACTTGTCCATCAGAATTATTTAAAATCAATTTATTAGAACTTAGTAGCGGCCCATACCAACTGACTTCTTCTCCATCGTTAGAAACTTTTAGCTGGACAGCCCACAACAATTTTCCATTCATTTTATCGATACACAATAATCTTCCTAAAGTATCAATTAAATAAATTGATCCTCCAGAAACAACAAAGGGATTTATTGAAGATAATTTTAGGTTCCATATTTTATTTCCATTGCTAATTTCATAAGCTATAAATTTGTCTGAAAATGACGGAACGAATACTTTGTCCCCTACAATTGAGACAGGTGATTGAATATCATTTAAGGATGATTTATTAAAAAAATTTCCAGAGGTTACATTATCGAACCATATTAAAGTACCATCGTTATGATCAAGTGCATAAATTTCACCAGAAGAATAGGAAATAATTACAATATTCTCTGTAACTACGGGTTTTGAACCACCAATAATCGAAACTTCCTCAAGATTTCCAACGTGGGACCACATTAAATTTCCATCTTTTGTATTTAGAGCGAATGTTTGATTGTCATCTGATACAACAATTATTTTGTTATTAAATACAAGAGGAGGTCTTGAAAATTGAACTAATAATTTTTTTTTCCACAATATTTTTCCATTTTCTGCATTTATAGAATAAATATTTCCCAAACCGGAAGTAATAAATAATTCATTCTTATGCAGAGAAAAACCACCTATGAACGGCAAATTCTCTTCTTTTTCGTTTTCTAATTTAACAATCCAATTAATTTTTCCACTATCTAGATTTGTAGAATAAACGTTAAAGTCGTTATCTGCATAATATACATTATTTAAATCAAAAACTGGGATCGTAACGTGATCTATTTTATCGAAGGCGATATCATTAAGTTTTATTTTTTTTTTTAGAGAAAGTTTTGATTTACTCTTGAAATGGAATAAATGATTTCTTTCGTTGTGATATTGCTGTGACCACGAATCAACGGAAATACTTTTATCTATTTTGATTCTTTTGTTTGACTTAAGAATTATGTCATCTTCAAACTTAAAAACATTTTCTCTTTTTCCTGGAAGAATCTCTTCTGCTTCATCAAAGTAAGCACATGAATTAAAAAAAAAAAAAAAAATTATAATTAAATATTTTTTTTTCAATTTATTCTTTCTTCAAAAAATCAATCATATTTTGGGCTCTTAAACCTAATGAAGCTGGTTTATTTGGAAGCATTTTAATTTCTTCAAAAGTTTCTAAGGCTTCTTTCTTTTTATCATTTTTTAAATAAATGAAAGCAGTCAATTCAAGTGCTGATGATTTCCATATCAAACTATTTTTTAATGGATCTAATTTGTCTAAAAGTTCTTCTGGCGACTCAAAATCTATAGAATTCATTACAAAAAGGATTGTAGCGATGTCTCTGAATGATTGGTCAACTGCATTTTTTTCAAGATCTAGATAAATGTCAAGTCCTTCATTTCTTTCGCCTTTAGCAATTAATATTGATGCTTTTTTTAATTTTGCCATAGTTACATATCCATCTGAACCTTTATCTACTATTCTATCTAATGCAAGCAATGCCGCGTCTATATCTTCTTCATTTGAGAGTTCAACTGCTGCAGTGAAATCATCACCAAGTTGTTGTTTAGTTTTATTTGTGTGATTTTCCCAAAACACAAATCCACTCGTACTTAAAATTACACCTAAAGAGATACTGACAACATAAGGAAGTAGTCTTTTCCATAGTTTAAGCCTTTTTTCTTCTTTTAGGTCCTCATCAACTTCTCTTATAAATTCTTCGCTCATTTTTTTATTTATTTTCTAAATTTGTTTAATATCATATATGTAATGTATTTATATTCTATCAAATTATAATTTCAATTTTATATTATGAATAATTTAAAAAAATCGAAAATCATTAGGTTTAAAAAAGAAGAAATACATGAAATTATGGAATTATATTCAAAAAAAATTTCGATAGGTGAATGGAAAGATTATTCAATAACTTTTCAAAAAAGTTACGCTGTTTTTGCGATTCATAGATCATTTAAGCACGGTCCTAGCCTAGAGATAAAAAAGAATTATAGAAATGACAGTTTTTTTACACTTTCATCTCAAAATAATATTTTGACAAGTTCTAAAAGTTTAAGAAAAGTGATTAACTACCTAAAGAGACCATATTTAAAGTTAGTCAAATAATTTTTTCATTCCAGAGGTATAACTGTCATTTCTACTTTTTGAAAGCCTTTGATAACCCATAACTCCACTAAAGATATAATCCTTAGTTCCGGATTCCCAAATAATTTGTAAGTTTCCATCAACAATTGTCCACTTTCCTTTTTCGCCATTTCCATAATTAGTTAAGGCTGTACCATCATCATTTATTTCAATCAGGAATTCTGATTGCCATTTATCCAATGCTTTCCATTTACCTACCCACAATTCATTTGAAAAGCATTCGTTAAAAAAAATTAAAAATAAAACTATTAAAGTTGTTAACTTTCTATTTTTTAAAATAGAAAGTATAGTTCTTTTCTTATTATCTGAATATTTGGACCAATTACTAATTTCTTCAGAAGTCCTCAAGCAACCCTCACATAAATTGCTATTTGGATCTAATTTACATACGTTTATACATGGCGATTTTGCAATCATGTTGTTAAATTCCATCCTGTTATTACATATTCAACTGCTAAAGCACCTAAAATTAATCCAAATAACTTTTGTAGGACATTCATAATCGTTTTGTTAAGCAACTTCATAAAAAAGTTAGAAAAGATGATAATTATAGAAGTCAAAAATAATGTCAATACAAGTGGAAATATTTGTGTATAAAAACTAACTATTGTGAAGCTAATATCCTTTGAAATTAAAACTGATAGTGTGATAGCTGAAGGACCAGCAACCAATGGAATTGAAATAGGAAATACAGCCAAATTATTCAATTCATTTTCATCAATTAATTCGTTGGCAATTGTTGTCTTTCTTTTTACCCTTTTTTCAAATACCATTTCATAAGAAATAATTAAAAGGAAAAAACCGCCAATAATCTGAAAAGATGAAATAGATATGCCCATAAAGACTAAAAAAGAATTACCATATAATGAAAAAAAGATTAATACACTACATGTAATTAAAAATACAAACCCAGAGAGTTTAATTGTTCTTTTTGTATTTAAACCTCTAGTGATTATTGTTAAAATAGGGATTAAAGAAATAGGATCGATAGCAACGAATGCTTTTAAAAAATTCTGAAGAAACAAATCATGCATAAAAAAAAATTTATAGTATCCAGCTTTTATAAATTTGTCTATCTAAGAAACCCTGATGTTATTAAAAAAAAACTATTTATTAATTTGAAAAAATTCAATATTAAAGGAACCTTCATCCTTGGAAAAGAGGGTGTCAATGCTTCATTTTCTATATCAGCACAGCAATTTGAGAAAGTTAAAAGTTCAATACAAAATTTAATTTCAACTGAAATTAAATTTAAAAATCAATTTAATAATACTCATTCTTTTTTAAGACTGAAAATCAAAGAAAAAAAAGAAATTGTATCTCTCGGACAAAAAAATGTTTCTCCAGAAGAAAAAACTGGTTTTTTTGTTGACCCTGATTCGTGGGACAAGTTTATTTCAGATCCAGATTCTATAATCATTGATACAAGAAATGAATATGAATCTGATATAGGTTCTTTTAAAAAGTCTGTAAAAACTCAAACTAATAATTTTAGAGAATTTCCAATTTGGTTTGAAAAACATAAAAAAAAACTTTTAACAAAAAAAATTGGAATGTTTTGTACTGGCGGGATCAGATGTGAAAAAGCAAGTAATTTTTTAATCAATAAGGGATATAAAAATATCTTTCAACTCAATGGTGGAATTATTGAATATTTAAATAAAACTAAAAATAAGAGCAAGATGTGGGAAGGTGAATGTTTCGTTTTTGATGAAAGAGTTTCATTAAATGATAAACTTGAAAAAGGATTGTATTCCCAATGTTTTGCTTGTAGATCTGCTATAACTTACATGGACACTAAATCAAAGTATTTTAAATTAGGTGTATCATGCCCTAAATGTTTTAAAGAAAAATCAAAAAAACAAAGAGCTAGATATAAGGAACGACAAAGACAAATGCAAATTGCAAAAAAAAAAGGAATTAAACATATAGGTAGTTAGTCATTCCCAAGTTTTGGAATTGAGTATTTTTTCATTTTTTCAATTAAAGTTGTTCTATTTATTTTCAAGCATTTTGAGGCCTCAGTCACAGATCCGTTACTTTTCTTAAGTGCTCCCTCTATTAAATTAAATTCAACATCGCTTAAGTGTCTTCGCAGATCTATTTTATCTAAAAAGTCAAACCATTTTTTATAATGATTTGGGTGTGGCATTGCATCAGAGTTAGAACTTGTTTCACTTTTAATTGGAGAAAAATCAGAGGTCATTGCCCATAACTCCTCTTTCTCCTGTGAGATGTCAGGTAAATTAATTTTTAACAGATTTTCTTTAATATTTTTTCCATTGATTTTTTTATCTGGAAAAATTATTGCTGCTCTCTCAATAACATTTTTTAACTCTCTTACATTACCTGGCCATACATATTCTTGAAGTGCCTTTATTCCTGAATTATCAATTTGAGGAATAATAGATCCGTTGTATTTTAGATCCTCTAAAATATGATTTACAAGAATTGGAATATCCTCCTTTCTCTCTGCAAGAGAGGGAATTTCAATTGGAAATACGTTTATCCTAAAAAATAAATCTGCCCTAAAATGACCCTCATCAATTTTTTTTTCAATATCTTGGTGTGTAGCACAAATCAGCCTTAAATTAAGATCAATTTCTTGTCTCCCTCCAACACGTTGAATTTTTCTGGTTTCAATCGCTCTTAGCAGTTTAGCCTGTAGTGCCATAGGCATGTCACCTATTTCATCTAAAAATAAGGTGCCATTATCAGAGGCTTCAAACCTTCCTTCTCTTTTTGAATCTGCACCAGTAAATGCACCTTTTTCGTGACCAAATAACTCAGATTCTAAAAGTTCAGACGGAATTGCTGCACAATTAACGTTAATTAATTCACCACTTCTTTTTGATGATTCATGAATAGCTCTGGCAACTACATCTTTACCACATCCAGTCTCACCTCTGAGTAAAACTGTTGAGTGTGATTTTGCAACCATCTCAACAAGTTTTTTTAATTGTAAAGTTGCCTCACATTTTCCTTTGATGATCTCTGACATATTAAATTAACTTATTTATAAATAAAATAATGTCAGAAAACTGACAATAATCAAATTTTAAAAAAAATAAAAAAAAAAAAAAGTTTCTAAGTAACTGATATTACTATTTAAAATTAATTTAGTTAGAATTAATTTTTTTATTTGGCAATATTTTTGCTTTTAGATTGAAAACGAAAATAAAGGATTTGAATATGAAGGAAATATTTATTATTAAAGATTGTTTTGAATTACACAATGATATGTGTGATTTTTTTAGTAGAAAAGGAAAGGAAATCAAGTTAGTTGATTCTGATAAAATCAGTGAAATTAAAAGTTCTCAATCTACACTGATTATTGATAAAAAATTCGAAATCAAACAAGGTGGTCAATCAAATATTCTTAAAATAGCTAGAAATATAGGTTCTACAAAATTAATAGTTTTAGATTCAACTAATGAGGGTATTTATGATCTGAAAAAAGAAATGGGCGGAGCTTATATTCAAATTTCTTTCAAAATTATTGATGAAGTTATAAAAGAAATCATTTTCCAGATTATATCTAAGGAAAAGTACAGTTTCTCTGATAAGAAAACACTTTCTTTAATCAACATGGTTGAAAAAGTTTCGAAAACTGATGTTACAGTATTCATTCATGGGCCGACCGGAACTGGAAAGGAAGTTATTTCCAATCTAATTCATAAAAAGTCGGATAGACGTGAAAAACCTTTTATTGCGATAAATTGTGCTGCCATACCAGAAAATATGCTTGAGGCAATGTTATTTGGACATGAAAAAGGGGCTTTTACAGGTGCTTCTTCTGCCAATAAAGGAATTTTTCGAGCTGCGGATAATGGCACATTACTGCTTGATGAAGTATCTGAAATGCCGTTGTCCCTCCAAGCCAAACTTCTAAGAGTTCTCCAAGAAAAAAAAGTTACTCCAATTGGCGGACAAAGGGATATTGACGTAAATGTAAGAGTAATTGCAACAACGAACAGAGATATGTTAAACGAAGTCAGAGAAAAAAAGTTCAGAGAGGATTTATATTACAGACTAAATGTATTCCCAATAGAAACACATAATTTATCTGAAAGACCTGATGATATTTTACCAATAAGTATTGCTCTATTGAATAGACACACAGAAAATAGCTCCTTACCTTACATCGATAAAGATGCTCAAAAAATATTAAGAGAGTATAGTTGGCCTGGAAATGTTAGAGAGTTAGAAAATGTTCTACAAAGAGCCATAGTTCTTTGTGAAAAAAATATTATTGAAGATAAAGACATAATGATAGATGTATCAAAACAAAGTAATTTTTATAATAATATTCAAGAAAATTTATCAGAAAAAAAATTAATGCAAGCTTAAATTTGAAGGAGAAATCATGAAACCAAATCTTACTAATTTAAAACCAACAGTTACTACACCGAACAATCAAAATGAAATAAAGAAAGTTCAAGAAGAGGTTGCAAATCTGTCTCCAAAAATAATGGAACCACAAGATGGTGGTTTTTTGGATAGTATTAAGTCAGCGATTCAAGAGGTTTCTGATACCCAGAAACAAAGCGCTGAATTAACGAAAAACTTTGAGCTTGGTTTAGAGAACGATCTGACCAAGGTTATGATTCAACAACAATTGTCTAGTTTAGGTTTTCAAATGACTTTAAACGTAAGAAATAAAGTCTTGAGCGCATATAAAGACATTATGAATATGCCTGTTTAAATTAAAAGGAAAAAATTATGGCTGAAGAAATTCAAACTACTGAAGTAGCAAAAAATATAGTATCAAATCAAGGAATGCTTTCAAATATAAGCAACTCTTTAGAAAAAATTAAAAAATTTTCTAATGAACCTGCTGTCCAAAGATCTATCCCAGTTATGATAACTTTATTTGTTATTTTTCTTGGTTTAGTTTTTTTTATATCTTTCAAAGAACCTCCTAGGACAACTTTATTTGCATCATTGCCAGAACATGAGAAATCTAGAGTAATTGATGTTTTAAGGTCTAATGGAATTGATGTTTCAATTGACAGAACTACTGGTGAAATTTTAGTTCCGTCACCAGAATATTATGAAGCAAAGATGAAACTTGCCGCAGAAGGTTTGCCGAGTTCAGTTCCTCAAGGTTATGATATTCTTGAAAAAATCCCAATGGGAACAAGCAGGTCAGTTGAATTCATGAAAATGAAACAAACGCAAGAAATAGAGCTTGCCAGATCGATAAATGAAATAGCTAACATTATTGGAGCAAGAGTACATCTAGCAATTCCTGAAAAATCTGTTTTTGTCAGAGACTCCTCTCCCCCCACTGCATCTGTATTTGTGAAACTAGCTGATGGAAGAGCTTTAGGATTAGAGCAAATTAGATCAATTGTTCATATAGTATCATCATCAATTCCCAATATGACTTCCGATAACGTAACAGTTGTAGATCAATATGGTTCATTATTATCGAAACCAGAAGATGACCCAAATTTAGCAATGACAGAAAAACAATTAGCTCATAGAGTTAAAATTGAATCTATATACAGAGAAAGAATTTTATCATTAGTTTCGCCGATTGTTGGTGCTGGTAATTTAACGGCACAAGTAAATGTTGAAATGGATTTTACAAGCAATCAAACAACAGAAGAAATTTTTGATCCAGAGAGCATTTCGACTAGAAGTGAACAAAACAGTCAAGACGAATCCACTGACAGACCAGCAAGAGGTATTCCTGGTGCTGTAGCTAACCAAGCGCCTTTAGCTGCGGATTTACAGGTTGCAGCCCCTGAAACTGGGGAGCCTGCAGAATTCAAGCAAAGATCATCCAGTAATGTTAAAAACTATGAAGTTAGTAAAAAACTTAGTACAACAGTTGGTCAAATTGGAAAAATTAAGAAAGTTAAGACGGCTGTTTTAGTTAAAAACAAAATGATTGAAACTCCAGAAGGTACAGTTGTCTCGGAGCCTATAAGTGAAGAAGATAGAGAAAAAATTACTTCTCTTGTTAAAGAAGCGGTTGGTTTCAATGAGGACAGAGAAGACACTATTGTTGTAACCAGTGGAGATTTTATTCAAGAAATGGATGTTATAACAACTAAATGGTACGAGCAATCATGGTTTCAAAATATGGTTGGCCAGTTATCGACTGTTCTAATTCTTGCAATCGTAACATTCGGTGCATTAAAGCCATTGTTAAATAGAATTTTAGTTCCTTCTGCTGGAACAGCTGCAGGTCCGGGTGGTACTTCTGAAGCTGATCTTGAAGCAGAAGAAGCAGAAGATGAAGTTCAAGTTCAAGAAGGAGAATCTCTTGAAGACATAAAAGCTAAACTTAAACCAAAAAAATCAACTATTTCAGCTGATATGCTCGATACAGCCAATACTTACGACGATAAAGTTGCGGTTATAAGAATGATAGTAGGAGATGAAGCTGGAAAAGTTTCAAATGTATTCAGACAACTTATGAAAAAAGATGTATAATAAAAATTAATAAGGAGTACTCAAATGGCTGAAAAAGCTAAGGAAGAAAATAAAGAAGAAGAAGAAAAGTCGCAATACGAACAATTAACAAGCACTCAAAAATGTGCTATTTTGATGATGCTTTTAGGCGAGGAAGAGGCCTCAGAAATTTTAAAAAATTTGGGTCCAAAAGAAGTGCAGCAACTCGGTAAAGAGATGTACAATGTTCAAGGTTTAGATCAGGAAACTGTGAATAGAGTTTTAGACGAATTTTTAGCCATCATAAAAACACAAACTGACTTGGGAATGGGTTCTACAAACTACATTAGAAATGTAATGACAAAAGCCTTAGGTGAAAATAAAGCTCAGTCTGTTCTTGGAAGAATTACTCCTACTGAAAGTGACAAACCAATAGAAATTTTAGATTGGATGGATGCCAGATCAGTTGCAGAATTAATTTCTGATGAACATCCACAAATAATGGCATTGATAATTTCGTATTTAGAACCTGGTGTTGCGGCAGATGTTTTAACTTTGCTACCCGAAGAAACTCAATCTGATATTATTCATCGTATTGCAACATTAGAAACAGTTCAACCAGACGCTTTGGCTGAATTGGAAAGAGTTATGCAACTAAAATTTAAAACTAACACTTCATTGCGAGCCTCCTCCGTCGGTGGAATAAAAGATGCTGCATCAATAATGAATTTTACAAAGCAGAATATGGAACAAAGAATCATGAAAACGTTAGGTGAAAAGGATAGAAATTTAGCTAAAGAAATTCAGGAAAGTATGTTTACCTTTGATACATTGATTCTAATGGATGATAGAAGCATGCAAACTTTACTAAGAAATGTTGATCAAGAAATTCTTATAATAGCTCTTAAAGGAACAGAAGACGAATTAAAAGATAAGATTTTCTCTTGCATGTCTCAAAGAGCTTCGGCAAATATCAGAGATGAAATGGAAGTACTCGGCCCACTTAGACTTACAGAGGTCCAAGAGGCTCAGAAGGCTATCATTAATGTAGCAAGAACTATGTCAGACGAAGGCACAATTGTCCTTGCTGGAAGAGGTGGAGATGACTTCGTATGATGCCACTCACAGATAAAACTGTAGCTCAGGAAAAAAGTGATGAAAAAATTTCCGGAGCACTAAGCACCGAAGAAATTGTTAGTTTATTGAATAAAAGTAATAAAGACTTCGTAAAAGAGTCAGATATCACCTCTAACATTACTAATTTGTTTAAAAAAGTTACTCCGTTATCCCTTGCACAAAAAAATCAAGAAATAACATCTGAAAAAAAAGAAGATGTAACAAAAGATTTAAATGAGGTTTCTGAAAGTAACGATAAGCAACAAACAAGTGATGTTATAGATGAAAAAAAACCAGAAAATGAAAAAATATATACAGAAGCAGAAGCACAAAAATTAGCCAATGACTTAGCAAAACAATATTACAATAATGGTTATAAACTTGGAGTAAAAAAAACTACAGAAGAGCTTCAAAAGGGAGAAAAATCTCTTGCTGTGACACTTAAAAATACAACTGATAATATTTTTAAAATGACGCCAGAATTTGTTACTGAATTAAACAAATCAATAACTAATTTACTTTCAAATTTATCAAAAGAAGTTTTAGGTTACGAGATAGATAGTAACAATAAATTATTTCAAGAAAAAATTAAGCAAGTTGTTAATTCAGTTGAAAACTCAATTGAAAATATTGTAGTTTTTTTAAATCCAAAAGATTTTGAAGCTATAAAAGTTTACAACAGTAAAAATAATTTAAGTTTGTCATTTGAAATCAACCAAGATGCAAATCTTGAACGAGGTGATATGAGAATAAAATCAGGATCAATAGAGATGAGTGACATTGTTTCTAAAAAAATTAAATTTTCAATACCTGATGAAATTGAGAAAGATCTTGAAGATGCCAAATTTAATTCTCAAAAATAAACTTTTATTTAGAATTAAACATAAATGGTTATAGCAAAAAAAATACTTCAGACTATAGGTTCACATACTATATCTCAAAACAGGATCTATAAGAGTAAAACGTCAAAATATGATGGTAAAGTTGTCGAATGTGAAGCATTTCCCTCACCAATCGGCACAACATGTGAAATAGAATGTAATGACAAATCTATAGTCACGGGAGAAATCATTGGTTTCAAAGAAAATAAAAATATTATTGCCGTTCATGAAAATAATGCAAACATCATTTTAGGATCTGAAATAAGAGTCTTAAATTCATCAAATGATGTAATTGTGGGTTCTCATTTACTGGGAAGGGTTTTAGATGCTTTTGGGAATCCCATAGATGGAGGCGCAAAAATAAATAACTCTGCAGAAACGTGGCCGATTAATGGAAAACCCAATAATCCAATGTCAAAAAAACCGATAAATGAAGTGCTAGATGTTGGTATTAGAGCAATCAATTCACTTTTTACTGTAGGAAGAGGTCAAAGGCTAGGTATTATTGCAGGTTCTGGAGTTGGAAAATCTATTTTACTTGGAATGATGACTAAGTTTACTGACGCAGATGTTGTTGTTGTAGCACTAATCGGAGAAAGAGGAAGAGAGTTAGGTAATTTTGTATCAGAAATATTGAATGACGAATCAAGAAAAAGGACTGTCACCGTAGCTGTACCAGCAGATAAATCGCCATTATTAAGAATTAAAGGGGCAGAAAGAGCAACTTCAATTGCAGAATATTTTAGGTCTAAAGGAAAAAACGTTTTGCTTATCATGGACTCTCTTACCAGAATAGCTCATGCTAAAAGAGAGGTGGGGTTGGCATTGGGTGAACAACCTACTTCAAAAGGATACCCACCATCTGTAATTTCAATGATTCCGAATCTAATCGAAAGAACAGGAGCCGGTTCAACAAATGAAGGAACTATAACAAGTTTCTACACAATACTGGCAGATTCTGATGATACGAACGATCCTGTAGTAGACACTGCCAGGGCAATATTAGATGGACATATTGTATTATCTAGAGAACTTGCACAACTTGGAATTTTCCCTGCAATTGATTTAAATCAATCATTGAGTAGAGTAATGAATTCTATTGTTACCGAAGAACATCAAAATCAGTCTGAATTAGTAAAAAAATTATACTCCATATACCAGGAAAACAAAGATCTCATTCTTATGGGGGGATACTCCCAAGGACAAAACCCTGAAATTGATAGTGCATTAAATAATTGGAATAAAATTTGCAACCATATAAAACAACACTTTAAAAAAAAATCAAGTTTTGAAGACAGCATAACAGGCTTGAAAAAGATTAACTGATGACATGAAAAAAAATAAATATGATATTTTTTTAACTCTCAAAAAATTGAAGAAAAATAAGCTACTTAACAATTTATCTACACTAAATGATGAAAAAAAAAGGTTAGATTTTGTAAAAGAAACGTTGAATGAAATGTTAAATCAAAGCACCGTAGAGGAATCCGGTGAACTTTCAGGTTCAGATTTAAAATTTAGAGCTTCTTTTACTAGCAATTTAATAAATAAACTTGAGGTTTCAAAAAATAGGGAAAATCATGTGTTAGATGAAATTAGTCATAATCTTAAAGAAATAGTAAAAATTGAAAAACAAAAAGAAAAAATAAGTGAAAAAAAGAAATTTATTAAAATTCAAGAAGAGAAAGTAAAAGAATTAAAAAAAGAAAATTATTTAAAACCTAAAAATTCAGTTTCTCTTTAATAGTGGCATTATAATTGCACATTTGCTTTTAACAAGGGGCAGTTATGGTTGCAATAAAAAATGATACTAGCAAAAACATAAATTTCGTAAACACAACTTTACATTCTGAAAAAACTAATGAGCTATTTGCTGAACTCTTTGCACTAATAAATACAAATAGTTTAGATCCTGAAAATAAAAATTTGCTGAAAGATTTAGTCTTACAAAAAACTGATACTGAAGAATCTTTGGATGTAAATAAAAATATCTCTGAAAATAGTTTGTTAAAAGTGACTTCCGAGCAGAAAAATAAATTAGAGGTCACAGATTCTGAATACGAGACTGCAAAATCACTTATAGAGGTATTTTACAAAGAAATTGGTATTGTCGAACCTTTGAATCAAACAAAAAATGCTAATCAGAACAGTTTAAATCAAAATCCAAAATCATTATTAAATAAAAATTTTACAACGGGAGAAACAAAAATAGTTTTAGAGAATACATTGGGTTCTCGGGAATCTGATTTAGCGTTTAAAAATGATAATTCAAAAAAAGTAGTTATAAATATAATTAAAGATCCTTCATCTTCAATAAAAATTAAGAAAAATGAACACGATCCAAAACATTTTTCAGAGAATAAAAGTCAAATTGACAGTAAAGTACTAAAGCAGCAAAATGAATTTAATTACAAAGCCAAGAATTCAAACTTTGAAACTGCGATTATTAACAAGAAAATAAATAAAAAGAACAAACAATTTAAAGTTTCAGCAAAGGATAAAACCGAACAAAATGACCTTGTTACTAAAAACCTTGAA
>CACMWI010000005.1 GCA_902617375.1 uncultured Alphaproteobacteria bacterium
CCAAGTGCTCCTGAAGAAAAAAAATCAGAAGCAGCAGCACAACCAGGTGATCCAAAACCAAATGATACTAAAGAAAAAAAACCAGAAGCAGCAGCACAACCCGCTGACCCACAACCAAGTGATCCTGAAGAAAAAAAACCAGAAGCAGCAGCACAACCCGCTGATCCACAACCAAATGCTTCTGAAGAAAAAAAAACGGAAAATGCAGGAGACAAACCGAATGAAACAAAATAGCTATTTAATGTAAGTTTAATTTTAGTTATTAATAAAAATAGAGTCTAGGAACACAAGTCATCACCTTAAAGTCAAAAATAATTGTTGCAAAATTTGGGAGAACTTATGGCATTAACGGGGAAATAATCATTCATAGCTTCTTAACAGTAAAAAAGGATATTGTTAATTATAAAAATTTTTATGTTGATGGAAAAGAAAAAATTATTGCTAGTTTTGTAGTTAAATCAAATAAGATTTTATGTAAAATTAATTCTGTCAGTAATCCAGAAGAAGCTAAAAAATACTCTGGAAGAATGATTTTTATAGATAGAATTGAATTGCCAAAACTTGATAAAAAAAAATTTTATTACAATGACCTTATTCATATGAAAGCATATATAAAAAAAAAACAGGTAGGTGTTGTCACGAACGTTAAAAATCATGGAGCTGGTGATTATTTAGAAATATTAGATAAAAAAAAAGAAATATTAGTACCTTTCAACGATGATCATATTGAAGAAATTAATATTAAAAAAAAAGTACTTTTTCTAAACCCGTCTTATTATGAAATTTAAGATTCTTACTTTATTTCCTGAAATGTTTCCTGGGCCCTTGGCTCACTCGATTTCAGGAAAAGCATTATCAAAAAAGTTATTTGAGATAGAAGTAATAAATATCAGAGATTTTTCAGATAATAAATCAAATTCTGTAGACGAAAAACCCTTCGGCGGAGGAGCAGGAATGATAATCAAACCTGATGTTATGCAAAATGCTTTGGATTATGCAACAAAAGATAATATTAAAAATAAAAAAATTATATTTTTATCTCCAGGAGGTCAAACAGTTAACACTGACGTAGTCAATAAATTAGTTACATTTGATGAATTAGTAATTATATGTGGAAGATATGAGGGAATTGATGAGAGATTTTTAAAATATAATGCCATAGAAGAATATTCAATCGGTGATTTCATTCTATCTGGCGGAGAAATTCCCTCAATTATTTTAATTGATACTTGCGTAAGATTAATTCCTGAAGTATTAGGTAATAAAAATAGTTTGAAATTTGAAAGTTTTCAAAACCATTTATTGGAATATCCACAGTATACCAAACCAAGCAATTGGAAAGGTCTTAGTGTTCCAGATGTTCTTCTTAGTGGAAACCATAAAAAAATTTCAGATTGGAGGTTGATAAAATCAATCGAAAAAACTAAAAATGTGAGACCAGATTTGTACAAGCTATACTGTAAGATGAATAAGGGGGAAAAATGAACACACTTGAAAAATTTGAAAAAGGACACTTAAAAGAATTACAATCAGACAATAAATTACCCAAATTTAGCTCCGGTGATACAATTAAAGTTCATTTGAAGGTTAAAGAGGGCGAAAAGGAAAGAATTCAAGTTTTCGAGGGCGTTTGTATTTCCAAGAAAAATGCGGGTCTAAATTCTTCATTCACGGTAAGGAAAATATCTTATGGTGAAGGTATTGAGAGAATACTTCCTCTATTTTCCCCCCAAATAAATAAAATTGAAGTTGTGAAGGTTGGTAGTGTAAGAAGATCAAAACTGTACTATCTTAGAAAAAGAAGTGGTAAATCTGCCAGGATAGCTGAAAAAAACATAGCAACTCCAATTAATGAAGAATTAGAAAAAAAAAATAATATTTCTGATAAACAACAATCCAACTTAAATAAAGTACCAGTTGATAATAAGGCAACTAAGGATATTGTTAATGAAGCTAATATTTCTGTAGAAGAAAAAGAAAAAGTTGATGAAAAAAAATAATACTTTTTAGACTTTTTATCGGTTATATATTTATTATATGAAACCTAAAACTTTATTTGATAAAATTTGGGACAGTCATTTAGTTGAAAAACAAGATGACGGTACTTGCCTTATTTACATTGATAGACATCTTGTTCATGAAGTGACTAGCCCGCAAGCTTTTGAGGGACTAAGAAATACTGGCAGAGTTGTGAGAAAACCAAGTCATACTTTTGCTGTTGCTGATCATAATGTACCTACAAGTGATAGATCCAACGGTATAAAGAACAAAGAAAGTAGAATTCAAGTCGAAACGTTAGAGAAAAACTGCAAAGAATTCAAGGTTAACTTTTTTCCTTTAATGGATAAGAGACAAGGAATTGTTCATATAGTTGGTCCCGAACAAGGAATAACACAACCTGGCATGACTATTGTTTGTGGTGATAGTCATACTGCAACGCATGGGGCATTTGGGGCTCTGGCATTCGGTATTGGAACAAGTGAAGTTGAGCATGTTTTAGCAACTCAAACATTGATCCAAAAACCAGCAAAAAATATGCGAATCAGCGTTATAGGAAGTGTGAGCCCTAGCATTACTTCCAAGGACATCATTTTGAAAATAATTGGTGAAATTGGGACTGCTGGCGGGACTGGTTTTGTAATTGAATATTCTGGTGAAGCCATTTCAAAACTCACAATGGAAGGTAGAATGACCATTTGTAATATGAGCATTGAGGCTGGTGCGAGAGCTGGTCTAATTGCTCCGGATGAGAAAACATTTCAATATATACAAGGTAGACCCTACGCTCCTAAAGCGGAGAACTGGACTAGAGCAATCAAATATTGGAAAAGTCTCGCATCAGAACCGGATGCAATTTATGACAAAGAGGTAAAAATTAAAGCAAGTTCTATAGAACCTCAAGTTACTTGGGGAACCAGTCCACAAGACGTTGTTTCGATAAATGGCAAAACTCCTGACCCAAAAAAAATTTCAGATTCTAAAAGAAGAGGCGCTGTTCAAAGATCGCTAGATTACATGGGGTTAACGCCTAATCAAAAGATTAAAGACATTGAAATTGACAGAGTTTTTATAGGGTCATGTACCAATGGAAGAATAGAGGATCTAAGAGAAGTTGCGAAAGTCGTTGAAGGCAAAAAAGTAATTGTCAACTCCATGATTGTTCCTGGCTCTGGACTTGTTAAACAACAAGCAGAACAAGAGGGTATTGATAAGATCCTTATAGATGCTGGCTTTGACTGGAGAGAACCAGGGTGCTCAATGTGTCTTGCTATGAATCCCGATCAGCTTAAACCAAAAGAAAGGTGTGCTTCAACATCAAATAGAAATTTTGAAGGAAGGCAAGGTAGAGAGGGCAGAACTCATCTTGTTAGTCCGGCGGTAGCAGCTGCCACTGCACTCAAGGGAAGGTTGAGCTTGGTAGAAGATATATAAATGAAAAAATTTGATAAGATAAAGGCAATTGCAGCCCCACTTCCAATGATTAATGTTGATACAGATATGATTATTCCAAAACAGTTTCTTAAAACTATTAAAAGATCAGGTTTAGGTAAAAATCTATTTCATGAACTCAGGTATGACATTAATGGCAATTTAAAAAATGATTTTGTACTTAATTGGGAGTTTTATAAAAATGCTAAAATACTAATTACTGGAGATAATTTTGGTTGTGGGAGTAGCAGAGAACACGCACCTTGGTCATTATTAGATTTTGGTTTTAGATGCATAATAGCCCCTAGTTTCGCAGATATTTTCTTTAATAATTGCTTTAAAAATGGAATCTTGCCTATAAAAGTGAATAATTCTGAAAATGATATTTTAATTAAACGAGCAGAGGATAAAAATTTAATAACCGTTGATTTGCCAAAACAAGTAATTTCGTGTGGGAGCGAAATCAACATCAATTTTGATATAGATCCTTTTAGAAAAAAATGTCTTTTAGAGGGTTTAGATGACATTGCTCTTACTTTAAAAAAATCTGAAAAAATTGATGACTATGAACTGAAACTCAACAAATCCAGATCATGGTTAATGATTTGATCTTAAAAAAATAATTTTTAAATAAAATGCAAGCGGAATCTTATAATATTTCTATTCTTCCAGGCGATGGAATCGGAAAGGAAATTGCAAAAGAAGCAAGAAAACTTATTGATTGGATTTCTGGCAATGCAACTTTTAATATAAATTTAGTTGAAGAATATGTGGGTGGTGCATCAATTGATAAATACGGAACTCCCTTGTCAGATGAAACATTAAAAAGAATTAGACAGTCTGATGCTATTTTATTGGGAGCAGTTGGAGGACCAAAATGGGAAAAAATGGATTTTGAAAAAAGACCCGAAAGAGGTCTTCTCAAAATCAGAAAAGAATTAGATTTATTTGCAAATTATAGGCCTGCAATTGTATTTGACCCTCTCATTGATTCATCGAGTTTAAAACCAGAAGTAATTAAAGATTTAGACATTTTGATTATAAGAGAATTGACAAGCGGCATATATTTTGGAGAACCAAGAGGAATTGAAAAAATTGATGATAAAAACTATAAGGGATATAATACGCTTGTATACACGAATAAAGAAATTGAGAGAATAGCGGAGGTAGCTTTTGAAACAGCCATGTCTAGATCAAAAAAATTATGTTCTGTCGATAAAGCAAATGTTCTGGAATCAACTGAATTATGGAGGGAAGTGATGATAGAAACTTCCAAAAAATATCCAAAAGTTGAACTTTCGCATATGTACGTAGACAATGCCTCAATGCAGTTAGTAAGAAATCCAAAACAATTTGACGTAATTGTTACAACTAACATGTTTGGGGACATACTCTCAGATTGCGCATCCATGCTTACAGGATCTCTTGGCATGTTGCCCTCAGCTTCGATTGGCATCAATTCAAAGGGCCAAAAAAAAGCAATGTATGAGCCAGTTCACGGCTCGGCACCTGACATTTCAGGACAAGGCGTATCTAATCCTTTGGCAATGATTTTAAGTGTTGGGATGATGTTTGAATACTCATTGGATAAAAAAGTCATTGCAGAAAAGATTAATGATGCAGTTAGATCAGTTTTAGAAAAAGGATTTCGAACAAAAGATATCTACAGTGAAAATAAGATTCTTTTATCAACCAACGAAATGGGAGATAAAGTCTTGGAGGAAATGAAAGAATGAAAAAATATAATGTTGCAGTTGTAGGTGCAACTGGAAATGTTGGGAGAGAAATACTCAATATTCTAGACGATAGAAATTTCCCAATTAATAAAATCTATGCAGTTGCGTCTTCAAGATCTGAAGGATTAAAAATACCTTATGGAAATGGAAAAGAGTTAGAGGTACAGTCACTTGATAAATTTAAATTTAAAGAAACAGAATTAGTTTTGTCGTCACCTGGTTCCAAAATTTCAGCAAAGTTTGTACCTAAAGCAACCAAAGATGGTGCTATTGTTATCGACAATACGTCTCATTTTAGAATGAAAAAAGGGATACCCTTAATTGTTCCAGAAGTAAATCCTAAGGATATACATGACTTAAAAAAAAAAATTGTTTCCAATCCAAATTGCTCGACAATTCAGATGGTTATGGCACTCAAGCCAATACATGATCTTTTTAAAATAAAAAAAATTATAGTTGCGACTTACCAGTCAACCTCTGGAGCAGGAAAATCTGCAATGGATGAACTTTTTCACCAAACTCTAGATGTGTATAAAAACAAACCACTTGTTGCCAAAAAGTTTACAAAAAAAATCGCATTTAATTTAATTCCACATATCGACGAATTTTTAGATGACGGTTCAACAAAGGAAGAAAAAAAAATGATAGAGGAAACTCAAAAAATTTTTAAAGATAAATTTGAGATTTTCTCAACTTGTGTCAGAGTTCCAGTTTTCGTTGGTCATGGCGAAGCTATTTATTTAGAAACAGAAAAAACAATTGATCTTAAAAAACTTATATCTAATATTAAAAAGTTTCCTGGTTTATCTCTAGTTGATAAAAAAATAGATGGAGGATATGTAACTCCTGATGAATCAGCTGGAGAGGATGACGTGTTTATTAGTAGATTAAGGTTAGGAGCAAATAAAAAAACAATTGGCTTATGGGTTGTTGCAGATAATTTAAGGAAAGGTGCTGCTTTAAATACAGTTCAAATTGCGGAATTAATTATTAAAAATAAAATTAAATAGAAATGAATAAAAACTTTAAAAGTAGATATTTCGAAGATTATAAATTGAATGAAGAAATTAATCATAGTGTTCCACGAACGATTACTGATGGTGATGTTGCAATATATCTTAGTACAACGGGTAGCAGATTTCCTTTAAATTATTCAGCTGAATTTTCAAAAACTTTAGGACTTAAAAAAATTCCAATAGATGATATTTTATTGTTTCATATGGTTTTTGGAAGAACAGTCCCTGATTTATCCCTGAATGCAATAGCAAATTTAGGTTACGCTGGCGTTAAATTTCATAAACCTGCTTTTGTAGGGGACACTTTAAATGCAAGCTCCAAAATTATTGGATTAAAAGAAAACTCAAATGGAAAAACTGGAACTGTTTATGTTGAATCAGTAGGTAAAAATCAAAATGATGAAATTGTTTTAACTTATTACAGATGGCTTATGATGAGGAAAAGAAATGAAGGTATGATAAAATCATTCCAAAATACTATTCCTGATCTACCAGATAAAGTTAAAACTAAAGATTTTAATCTCATTGAAAGTTTTGATATTGATAAATGGTCATCTTTAGTGTCTGGAAGTAGTTTTTATTTTAATGACTATGCAGAGGAAGAAGAAATACATCATTTGGATGGTCAAACAATTGAGGAAGCAGAACATCAGATAGCTACACGTCTTTATCAAAATAATGCCAGAGTTCATTTCAATCAGCATATTGAAAAATCTGGACGATTTGGAAAAAGAATAATATATGGTGGTTATATAATATCTCTTGCAAGAGCGATCAGTTGTAATGGTCTTGCAAATACTTTTAAGCTGGCAGCAATTCATTCAGGAAAGCATTCAGCTCCAACCTTTGCTGGTGATACCATATACGCTTGGTCAAAGATTTTGGAGAAAGAAATAATCCATAAAAATGTTGGTGCGATGATGATCCGAACTTTAGCATCGAAAAACGATTCAAAAATGAATTTTCCAGACAAAAAAAATCTTACTGATAATATCGTCCTTGACTTAGAATATTCTGTTTTAATACCTATAAAATGAAAAAACAAGACCTCCCTCTTTCACCTCATCTGCAAATTTACAAACCCCAAATTACGTCTTTACTCTCAATTTCTCACAGAATTTCTGGCGTAGCATTAAACTTTGTGTTGGTAATTTTAGTACTTGGTCTCCTCTGTATTACTTTGGGAGAGAGTTACTTTGAGTTATTAATTTCTTTAATTACTTCCTTTCCAATAAAAATTATAATATTTTTAGCTATTCTAGGTTTTTCATACCATTTTTTAAATGGTATTCGTCATATAATTTGGGACTTTGGTTTTCTTCTTGGAAATAGATCTTCAGCAATTTTTGGATACATTATTATCGCGACTTCCTTTTTTTCCAGCATTTTTATTTCTAGGTTACTGGGGCTGTTTTGATGAATTTTACTTACACATCAAAATGGTTATTTCAAAAAATTTTTGCAATTTTGTTTTTAATTGCATCCTTTTATACAGTCTATTCTTTATATGGCCTAGAACTTCAAAACTATGACGTGATTACGGGATGGTTCAAAAACTATTTAAATTCATTTTCGGTTTTAGTAATGCTTTCTGCAATTATACTGCATTCAAATATTGGGCTCTCTTCAATAATAGATGATTATATTCATGAGGAATCCTTAAAACAAAAAATAATTTTAATTAAAAACTTTTTCTTTGTAGTTCTTTTTTTTATAACAATATTTAGTTTAGTAAAGTTGAATTTATGAATAATATTAAAATACATAATTTTGATGTTGTTGTAGTCGGCGCAGGCGGCTCTGGACTAAGAGCGGTTATGGGATGTGCGTCTCACGGATTGAAAACTGCTTGTGTATCAAAAGTTTTTCCAACAAGAAGTCATACAGTTGCCGCTCAGGGAGGAATAAGTGCTGCACTTGGCAATATGGGTGAGGATGACTGGAAATGGCATATGTATGATACTGTCAAAGGTTCGGACTGGCTTGGTGATCAAGATGCAATTGCTTTTATGTGTAAAGAAGCACCAGAGGCTGTGATTGAACTTGAACACTTTGGTGTCCCATTTTCCAGAACAGAAAAAGGGAAAATCTACCAAAGGCCATTTGGTGGTATGACAACTCATTTTGGAGAGGGTATTGCTCAGAGAACATGCGCAGCTGCAGATAGAACGGGTCATGCAATGCTTCATACTTTATATCAACAATCCCTTTCAAATAATGCTGATTTTTTTGTTGAATATTTTGCAATAGATCTAATTATGAACGACAAAAATGAATGCTGTGGGGTGCTCACTTTTAATTTGCATGATGGAGAGTTTTATATTTTTTCAGCTAAAATGGTAATTTTGGCAACTGGTGGCTATGGAAGAGCTTATTTTTCTTGTACCTCAGCTCACACCTGCACTGGAGACGGAGGTGGGATGGTTCTAAGAGCAGGCTTGCCGCTTCAAGACATGGAATTTACACAATTTCATCCAACAGGAATATATGGTGTTGGTGTTTTGATAACGGAGGGCGCTAGAGGAGAAGGGGGATATTTGACAAACAGTGCTGGGGAGAGGTTTATGGAAAGATATGCTCCAAATGCTAAAGATCTAGCCAGTAGAGATGTTGTATCTCGATCTATGACAACAGAAATAATGGAAGGAAGAGGTTGTGGTTCTAGAAAAGACCATATTCATCTAAACTTACATCATCTCGACCCTAAGGTCCTTCAAGAAAAGCTCCCCGGAATTACAG
Organism: uncultured Alphaproteobacteria bacterium; assembly: GCA_902617375.1. Classification (GTDB taxonomy): domain Bacteria; phylum Pseudomonadota; class Alphaproteobacteria; order Methylaequorales; family Methylaequoraceae; genus Methylaequor; species Methylaequor ceniphilum. Next base: position 8,921 of record CACMWI010000005.1, read on the forward strand.
AATCAGCAAAAATTTTTGCCGGCGTCGATGTGCTTAAGAAACCAATTCCTGTTCAACCCACAGTACATTATAATATGGGAGGAATTCCAACCAATATTCATGGAGAAGTACTAAATTTGGATTCTAAAGATAACGAAGTGGTAGTGCCTGGGTTGATGTCGATTGGAGAAGCCGCATGTGTATCAGTCCATGGAGCTAATAGATTAGGATCTAACTCTCTACTGGATCTAGTTGTTTTCGGAAAGTCAGCAGCCAATAGATGCAATAGTATAATTGATAGGAAAAAGAAAAATCCTGAAATTAAAGAACATACAGTTAATAAATTAATAGAAGACTTCGAAAATATTAGGAATTCTAATGGAAGAAAGAGTGTTGCTTCTATAAGACTTGAAATGCAACATACTATGCAAAACTTTTGTCCTGTATACAGGTCTGAAGAAAAAATGCAAGAAGGCAAAAATAAACTATTATCGCTTCTAAACGATTTTAAAAATATAAAAATAAATGATCAAAGCTTAATATGGAATACTGAGGTAATAGAGGCCCTTGAATTAAAAAACTTGTTATCTCAAGCAATTGTAAGCGTTGACAGTGCTTTAAATAGAAAAGAAAGTAGAGGGGCCCACTCTAGAGTAGATTATTCTAAAAGAGACGACAAAAATTGGCTTAAACATTCTTTAATTTGGGTTAATAAACATGGAAAAACAGAGACTAGATTTAGAAAAGTTAATCTTCAGACTAACTCTAAAGAAATAAAAACTATTGAACCAAAAGCAAGAGTTTACTAATTTATTATTATGGTACAATTATCATTACCTCAACACTCCAGGGTTTCAGAAGGGAAAACTTTCGGAAAAGACGGAAAAAATAAAATCGTATTCAACGTCTATCGATGGAATAGAGAATCTGGCGAAAATCCAAAAATAGATAAATTTTTTATAGATAAATCGAAATTAGGACCAATGGTTCTAGATGCTCTTATGTTTATAAAAAGTAAGATAGATCCGTCACTTACATTTAGGAGATCATGCAGGGAGGGTATATGCGGATCATGCTCAATGAACGTAAATGGTACAAACACTCTAGCTTGCTTGAAACCAATTGTTGGTAAAGAAATTAATATTTACCCTCTCCCGCATATGAGAGTACTAAAAGACTTAATCCCAGACATGAGCGACTTTTATAAACAATATGAGTCTATCCAACCATGGCTTAAAAATAAAACAACTTCAAAAAAAGAAAATTTGCAATCTCCCGAAGACCGAAAAAAACTTGACGGACTATATGAATGTGTGCTCTGTGCTTGTTGCTCAACATCTTGCCCAAGCTACTGGTGGAACGGAGACAAATTTCTAGGTCCAGCTATATTGCTTCAAGCTTACAGATTTATCGTAGATAGTAGAGACAAAAATAAAAAACAAAGACTGAATGAACTTAAAGATAAATTTAAACTTTATAGATGTCATACAATCATGAATTGCACAAAAACCTGTCCCAAAAATCTAAACCCTGCAAAGGCTATCTCAGAAATAAAAAAGCTTCAAGTTTCATCATAATTTTGAAAAACTTAAGCACTAAACTTTTATCACATTTAACAAACGTAATTCAAATACATCCGAATTCTTGTCAGCTTGCTGTCGTCTCAAAAATTCAAGAGTTTATCTCTGGTTTTTCAAAACCTAGACTTCTAACATTAAAAAAAAACTCAAAAAACGGTTTATATATTCATGGCTCAGTAGGGGTAGGAAAATCCGTAATTATTAAGGCTTTAAAAAAAGTCTATCCTCAATCAGAGATATTACACTTCAATGATCTAATTTTTAAACTTCAGTCGAGAAGCGAGAAAAACTTAAGTTACCTAAAAGATATTAAAAGAAAAAAGCTAATATTAATCGACGAGTTCTTCATAAATAATCTAACTAGTTTTATTTTATTCAGAAAATTTATAGAAGAAATTAAATTTAATAATACTAAAATTATCATGAATGGAAATAAAAGCCTTGAAACAGTCTACAATGACCTTGTTAATCCTAAATTATGTGAAAAAATAAAAAATGAATTAAAAGCTTTTTTTTTAATTTTCAAAGTAAAATCAAGAAATGACTACAGAGATGGAAAAGCTATAGATCACGATTTTTTTCTAATAAAAAAAAAAAAAAAAATTATAAAACAAAATTATATTGTTAGTGAATTGTCGAGTGAAAGATCATCAAAACAGATTGAATTTAACAGAAAAGGAAATTCTTTTAAATTAACAAAAGTTTATGGAAATCTGATAGATTTAGAATTTGATGATTTTTTTGAAAAAAATCTAGAGTTTCAAGATTATAATTTAATAGCAAAAAAGATTAAAATCTTTGTACTTAGAAATATCAAACAAATAGATGAAAGTAAAAAAAATATTTTAGCAAGGTTCATTTCTTTTATTGACGTTTTGTATGAGAATAAAAATATACTTTCCATCTCTTCCAATGTAGGATTAGATGAATTATATATAGGAAATACAAATTCCTCTGAATTTAAAAGAACTATATCTAGGCTTAAAGAAATGGGAACCAATAAATATATTAATAAAAATTTAACGACGAATTGGTAAATTAATGAAATCTTTACAACAAAATTTTAAAGATATTGAAGATGAAATAAATTTCTTAAAAAAGAAAAATAATGCCATTATTCTCTCTCATTTTTATCAAGATGAAGATATACAAGATATAGCTGATTTTATTGGCGACTCTCTTGATCTTTCAAAAAAAGCTCAAAAAAATGATGCTGATGTAATCGTCTTTTGTGGAGTTAGATTTATGGCTGAAGTGGCTAAGATATTAAGTCCTCATAAGAAAGTTATTCTTCCAGATATCAATGCAGGTTGTTCTTTAGAAGAATCCTGTCAAGTAAATGAATTCCGAGAATTCAAAAAAAAATATCCAAATCACATTGTATTATCATATATAAATTGTTCTGCAGAAATAAAAGCTGAATCAGATATAATTGTAACATCATCTAATGCTGGAAAAATTATAGAGAGCATTCCTGCCAAACAAAAGATTATATTTGCTCCAGATAAACATCTTGGAGCATACCTCAACAAGATTACAGGACGAGATATGATTCTCTGGAACGGGACTTGTATAGTTCACGAAACATTTTCTGAAAGAGAATTAATCAAAATGAAAGTTAGAAAAGATGATGCAAAAATTATAGCCCATCCAGAATGTCCTGAAAATATTCTTAATCATGCTGACTTTATTGGTTCAACCTCTTCCCTACTCAGATTTATTTCAACGAACGAAAGTAAAAGATTTATAGTTGCAACAGAACCTCATATTATCCATCAGATGAAAAAAAATGAGCCTAACAAAGAATTCTTAATAGCTCCAGGCAATGATGGAAAATGCTCTTGTTCCAATTGTCCTTATATGGAACTTAATACTTTAGAAAAACTTAGAAATTGTTTACTAAACTTGTCACCAGAGATTAAAATTGATAACGAATTAATTTTGAAGGCAAAAAAACCTTTAAACACAATGTTAAAATTAAGCTAAAAATATTGTGCCTAATAAGAAACTTCTCAAAGAATCTTTTGAAAAACTTTGCAATGAACTAAAAAATGATCTAAATGGAAAAAGTATAAAAAATGATATTACTTCCAATTATCTTCTAGATGATAGTTCTGAATTTAAATGTGAAATATCGAACAGAGAAAATATTATTTTATGTGGAGCAGAGTTCGTTAGATACTTCTTTAAAAAGAAATTTCCCAAAATTAAAATTCATTCTTTTTATAAAGATGGAGCAAAATTAAAAAAAAATTCTACAATCTTCAGTATATCCGGTAACTCCAAAGTGATTCTAGCAACTGAACGAACAGTTTTAAATTTTTTACAACACCTCTCTAGCATTTCAACACTTACACATAAATTTATTTTGGCAATGAATTCAACTTACACCAAGTTAAAAAATACGAGGAAAACAACTCCTGGATTAAGAGTCTTCGAAAAATATGCAACAGTTATTGGAGGTGCCATTGATCATAGGATGGGGTTGTTTGATCAGATTCTTGTAAAAGATAATCATATAAAGGCATTAGGAAAAATTGAAACTGCACTATCAAAATTAAATGAAAAAAAACAAAAATTTCAAATTGAGTGCGAAAATATTGATGAAGTTAAAAAATCAATTAGCATGGGAGCCAAATATATTCTTCTCGATAATATGAGACCCAAAGAAATACAAAACTGTATAAAACTAAGAAATAACAAGAATATTGAATTTGAAATTACTGGTGGTATTTCTATTAATAATATTTCAAAATTTTCAAATTTAGGTGCAGATTATATTTCTACAGGGAAAATAACCAATTCTGCTAATTCAGTGGATATTGGTTTGGACATAATATAAAATCTTATCTAAGGTGGAATTGTGAGCAAAATCAGTCTAATAGGCGCTGGAAATATTGGGACAATATTAGCCTACAACTTAAGTCGTAAACAAATTGGTCCTATAACAATGGTTGATGTGGTGGAGGGGCTCGCTAAAGGAAAGTGTCTTGACCTCTCCCAGAGTCTTCCAATTGAGAATCTAAATATAAAAATCGAGGGAACAACTAACATTTCAGCAATTAAAGATAGTGAAGTGATCATTATTACAGCTGGGATTGCAAGAAAACCAGGTATGAGCCGAGATGATTTAATAGAAACAAATTTTTCTATCATGAATGAAATAGGAAAAGCTATTAAGAAATTTTCTCCATCGTCATTTGTTATTTGTGTAACAAATCCTCTAGATGCGATGGTATGGAGTTTAAGGGAGATTTCAGGAATAAAATCAAATATGATAACAGGGATGGCCGGAATTTTAGACTCAGCCAGATTTAGGTTTTTCTTATCACAAGAGTTAAATATTTCTGTAGAAAGTATTCAAACAATGGTTCTTGGAGGACACGGAGACACAATGGTTCCTCTTATAGATTTTACTTCTGTTGGAGGTATTCCAATTAAAAAATTTATTGAAAAAAGTAATATTAAAAAAGAAAAATTAGAACAAATTGTTGATAGAACACGAAATGGAGGGGGGGAAGTTGTGTCATTAATGAAAAACAGTTCAGCTTTCTATTCACCTGCATGTAGTGCTATTGAAATGCTTGAATCTTATCTTTACGATCAAAAAAAAATATTACCTTGTTCTGCTTTTTTAAATGGGGAATATGGAGTTAAAGGACTATTTGTTGGTGTACCTGTTATAATAGGTCAAAAAGGTATTGAAAAAATCGTTGAACTGGATTTATCAAATCAATCCAAAATAGAATTTCAAAAATCAGTTGAGGCAGTTGAGCAATTAGTTAAGAAATGTAAAAAATTACTGGTGTAATCCGTTAAATTCAAATATGCTACCCGCTTATGTAATAATTATGTAAAAAATTGAAATGCTTTAGATTTATTAACTTTTTGGAAATTAAAGAATGGACATTCACGAATACCAAGCAAAACAGTTGCTCTCTAAATTTGGTGTAAACATACCTCCAGGCGAAGTAGTGTATCAAACGCACGAAGCGGAGAATATAGTATCTTGGTTGAACGAGGATAAAATTGTTGTAAAAGCACAGGTTCACGCTGGAGGCAGGGGAAAGGCTGGTGGAATTAAAGTATGTTCTGGAGACGAAGAAGTAATTAAAACAGTTGATAAAATGATTGGAATGAAGATTATTACTCCCCAAACGTCAGAATCAGGAAAAACAGTTAGAAGGGTTTATTTAGAAAAAGGGTATGATATTCAAAAAGAACTTTATCTATGCATCACTATAGATAGAGAAACAGGAGGAAACACTATTATTTATTCCAAAAAAGGCGGTGTAAATATTGAAGAGGTATCAGAAAAAACTCCTAATGAAATTCATAATATGAAAATTGCTCCAGGTTCTAATTTGCTTACCCATCATGCAAGAACGATAGTTTATAACCTTGGTCTTAAAGGAGCAATCGCTAAAAAAGCTCAAAAAAATATACTCTCAGTTTATGAAGCATTCGTATCACTGGATGCTGCTATGATTGAAATAAATCCATTTGCTGTAACCAAAAATGAAGATGTAGTAATTCTGGATTGTAAAGCTTCTTTTGATGATAATGCACTTTATAGACAAAGAATTGTAGCAGAAATGAAAGATGAAAATGAGTATGATCCGTTAGAGTTAGAAGCAGCACGTCATGATTTAAATTATGTAAAATTGGATGGAAATATAGGATTAATGGTAAATGGAGCAGGGTTGTCAATGGCTACCATGGATATTATTAAATATTATGGAGGAGAAGCTGCAAACTTTATGGATGTTGCAGGTGCTGCAACACCTGAAAGAGTTGCAGCTGCCTTTAAACTTATTTATAAAGACCCAGATGTTCAGGGTATTCTAATCAATATTTTTGGTGGTATGATGAGGTGCAACGACATAGCAACAGGGCTTGTAAACGCTTCCAAAGAAGTTGGACTTAATAAACCGCTAGTAGTTAGGCTTGAGGGAACAAACGTCGATATGGGTAAAGAAATACTAATAAATTCTGGATTTCCAATTAAACCTGTTGATACTATGGAACAAGCTGCAAAGGATGTTGTAAAAATGGTTGAAGAAAATAGATAATGGCTGTTTTACTCACAAAAGAATCTAAAGTAATCTGTCAGGGATTTACAGGAGCTCAGGGAACATTTCATTCAGAAAGAGCAATAGATTACAACACGAACATTGTTGGTGGCGTTACACCTGAAAAAGGTGGTACCAAACACCTTAATGTTCCTGTATTCAATACAGTCGCAGAAGCCAAAAAAAAAACTGGATGTAATGCAAGTGGTGTTTTTGTACCTCCTCCTTTTGCAGCTGACGCTATACTTGAAGCAGTAGAAGCAGAACTTGATTTGGTTGTTTGTATTACAGACGGAATTCCTACAAGCGATATGCAAAGAGTAAAAAGAGAGATGAAAGGATGTAAGACAAGGTTAGTCGGTCCTAATTGTCCAGGTGTTCTAACTCCTGGAATTGGAAAAATTGGAATTATTCCAGGGCATATTTGTAAACCTGGAAGAATCGGAGTTGTTTCTAGATCTGGAACATTATCATATGAATCAGCTGTTCAAACAGCAGAATTAGGACAATCAACAATAATTGGAATAGGTGGAGACCCTGTTAATGGTACAAATTTTGTTGATGCCTTAGAGTTGTTTTTAGATGACGACGAGACAGACGGAATTGTTTTAATAGGAGAAATAGGTGGAACAGCTGAAATAGATGGAGCAGAATTCATAAAATCGTGGAGTGGAAAAACAAAAAAACCAGTTGCAGCATTTGTTGCTGGTGCTGCTGCTCCAAAGGGAAGAAAGTTAGGTCATGCTGGAGCAATTGTTAATAGTGGCGCAGAAACCGCAGATGCAAAAAAAGAAGCTTTAAAATCTGCGGGCGTTACTGTCGCTGATACCATTACTACTATCGGAGATGCCATGAGAAAGGCTATGAAAATTTAAAAATGAGTTCAAGTGCTATAATTTCTTTTCTTGGTGAAAATAAACCAAACCTTATCTCAGAAATAACTTCTTACCTCACTGAGAAAGGTGGAGAGTTTTCTGGTGTTACATTTGCTACACTTGGAAGGGTATGTGAACTTACTATGGTTTATCACAAATCAGAAAAAATAGAAATCAACGAAATTAGATCCGAGCTTGAGAAACTTCAATCAGCTAAGAATGGTGATTTCCAAGTAAAACCTTTAGAAGCTTTTTCTGACGGTGGGCCAACAACAAAAATCACTCATCGAGTGGTATTATCAGGCGAGGACCAAAAGGGTCTTCTCAATAAAATAATAAAAACGCTTAATGAAAATAATGCTTTGATAATAAGAATGAATACTGAAAAAATCGCTTTCAGTGAAAAAACCCAATATATTTGTAGATTCGCTATATCTATAAGAGATGAAAACGCTCCTCAATGTTTATCACAAATGGTAAAAGTTGCCGGTGAGATGAAACTTACCTTTAGATACGAAACTTCATAAGCTAGTCTGTACTTGGATGATTTTTTTCAAGGATTTTTCTCAAGTAATCCTTGTTTACAGAAGTGTACTTTTGAGTAGTAGATAATGAAGAATGACCAAGAAGTTCTTGAATTGAACGTAAATCTACAAAATTTTGTAAAAGTTCTGTAGCAAAAGTATGTCGCAACGAATGAGGGGTTGTATTCTCAGGCAATACTAACCTATATCGAATTTTTCTAACTAATCTTTGAATTATCTCTGGCTTTAATTTTCCTCCTTTTTTTCCCAAAAAAATAAAGTCATCTGATTTAAATTCATAAGGACACTCTTTTATCATTTTTTTTATAAAAGTTTGAATTTCTGTTGCAATTGGTATTACTCTAATTTTCCCTCCTTTTCCTATAATTCTTATATCCTCCATATAGGTATCATTTAATTTTAAATTAAGGACCTCACTGATTCTCAAACCATATCCCCACATGAGAACTAGCACTGAGAGGTTTCTCATCATAATCCACTTCTCTTTCTCAGTTTTTATATCACCCAGAAGTTTTAAAGTTTGACTTTCAGTCAAAGGTCTTGGCAAAGACTCTAAAAATTTTGGTCCTCTAATTCTTAATATTTTTGAACTATTAATTAGTTTTTTTGTAATTAGAAATGTAAAAAAACTTTTTAATGAAGACAAAGCTCTCGCATTAGATCTATGACTAAATCCTTTTTTTAACCTTTCATAGAACCAACCAGAAAGGTCATCCTCGTCCACATTAATAATTGTTTTTAGGTCGACATTAAAATTATTGTGATTACTCAGAAAATTTAAAAAAGATTTTAAATCAATGCAGTAAGACTGAGACGTATTAAAAGCAAGTCTTTTCTCATTTTCTATCCATGATTTCCAATTATCAAAAAATAATTTTATTTGTTTATTCATTAGAAAATTGTTTAAGCTTTTCTTGGACAATATTCGAAAAAAATAAAATAAAATCGTAGGCTTTATTATTCAAAAAATGTTTGCCTTTACTTCCAAAAACTAACAGAGAAGAACTGCCAAAGAGTTCATTACCAAGAGAATAAATTGCATTTGAGTAAATATCTTGATTAAAATCTTCAAATATTTTTAATTGATTATCAACAGCATCCATTATTAGCTGATTTTTTTTCCCATAGATTTTTTTTATTGTTTCTTCATTTTTATAAATTAGATTATATTTTTTTGAAATAATTTTATTGCTTGTGACGATATTAATTATCTCTAGATCAAATTTACTTGGCAATCCTTCTTTCAAAAAAACAAATACCTCTTTGACGTTATCAATTCTGATAATTTCTATTACAGACTCATGTATCTTTTGCTGAGTTAAAAAGTTGTGGTGCGCATTTTCTATAATATTTTTTTGAACATCTTTTAAATTTTCAATAATCCAATCTTTAAAAAGAACAACTTTTGATTTATCATTATATTCAGCATTATTTTTTAAAGGAAAATTAATTTTTTCTAATGCATTTGGATTGTTAATAAAAAAATCTGGATTTTTTTCAAGAAAGTCAAGGACTTGTTCATTTTTAATTTTTTTTCTAATCATTAGACACAATAATATTTCATTAAACATATTAAACAATATATTGATTAAAAATTTTGTTATAATTTTTATATGATTTTTGAAGTTTTATTACCTCTTCCAATTAAAAAAACTTTTTATTATACGGGATTAAAGGGTAATAAAGCGTACAATGCTGTCCTTAAAGGCTCTCTCGTTGAGGTTAACTTTAAAAACAGAGTGCTTGTTGGTGTTGTAATCAATTTGATAAAATCAACATCCTTAAAAAAACCACTTAAAGAAATTAATAAAGTACTTCATCCTTTATCTTTTAATAATGAAATTATGAAAAGCATAGATTTCATTTCACAATACAGCTGCAATCAATCATCAATGATTTTAAAAATGTTCTTATCAAATTTTCCAATGGGGGAATCTAAAACACATTTAGAGCAAAATAAAGTCATTAAAAAATTTAAAGAAAAAAAACTAAAACTTAATTCAAATCAAGAAGAAGTTGTACGCAAAATAGATGATATAACATTCAAAACATTTAAAGTAATTCTTTTAGAAGGAGTTACAGGTTCAGGTAAAACCAGAGTTTATTTTCACAAAGTCAGAGAAGTAATTAACAAAGGATATCAGTGTTTAATTTTGGTACCAGAGATAATACTTACAACTCAATGGGTAGAAGATATCAAAAATGATTTTGATATTAATCCCACTGTTTATCATTCATCTATAAAAAAAAAAACAAGAGAAGAAATTTGGGGAAAAGTAAATTTGAACCAAGAAAAACTCATAATAGGAACAAGGTCTGCTCTCTTCTTACCCTTCAATAAACTCGGTTTAATTGTAATTGATGAAGAACATGATAGTTCATATAAGCAAGAGGAGCAATTGATAATCAACGCCAGAGACTTTTCGATAGTCAGAGCAAAAAACGCCAATTGTATGGTTATCTTAAGTTCAGCTACTCCTTCATTGGAGTCATCGCATAATTCAAAGTTAAAAAAATATGAATATTTTAAACTTTATAGAAGAGTAAATAACGTTCAACTTCCAATTTTTAAAATAATTGATATGAAAAAAGAAAATTGCATCATTTCTAATGAACTTTCAAATTCAATACAAAATAATATTGATAGTAATCATCAAACTTTAATCTTTATTAATAAAAGAGGATATTCTCCATTTATAATATGTAAAAATTGTGGGTACTCGAGGGTTTGCAAAAGTTGTAATACATCCTTAGCACTTCATAATTACTCTAAAAATAAAAGTTATCTACTTTGTCATCATTGCAATCACAAAGAGGTATTTGAAAATTCTTGTCAATCTTGTGAACAAAAAAATACTTTTATTTTTCCAGGTTTGGGTATTGAGAAAGTCGCAGAAGTAGTATCAAACAAATTTCCAGTTGCAAAGAAATGTATTTTATCTAGCGACATCATAAGCAGTTCATCCAAATTTCAAAACGTTGTTTCAGACATTGTTTCTAACAAGGTGAATATTATAATAGGAACTCAGCTTATATCAAAAGGTCATAACTTCCCATCCTTAAAAACCGTTGGAATCATTAATATAGACAATTTGATGAATGATTTTGACTTTAGGTCATATGAAAAAACTTTTCAACAAATCGTTCAAGTTGGAGGTAGAGCCGGAAGAAGGAATCTACATGGCGAAGTATTAATTCAAACCTTGCAACCAGATCATCCCGTAATCAAACTGAGTACAGAAAAAAGTAATAATTTCTTTATAAATTGGGAACTTGCATCTAGAAAAAAGAACAATCAACCTCCCTATTCTAATTATACGTCATTAATTTTTTCTTCTAAAAAAGAAAAACTTGTTATTGAATTTTCAAAAAAGATTTACAAACAAATTAACGAAAACTTTAAAAATATAGAAACGTTTGGTCCTGCGCCAGCAATTCTTTATAAAAAAAACTCTTTCTTCAGATATAAGATCTTAATAAAAATGAATAAAAATACAATTTTACAAAAAAGAGTTAAGAACTTTTTTGTTAACATTAAATGTCCAAGTAGTCTAAAATTATATATTGATGTTGATCCAATAAACTTTGTATAATAATTTCAAACATTGATCAGAAACTTTTCTTATGCTAAGAACAAATTTTAATTTAAGAGAAAGACTTGACTAAAAACGCTGAAAACATAAATGAGATTTGTAAAAGATATGCTAATGCTCTTATTTTGTCGTCTGAAGACAAAAACGAATTAAAAATAATTACTGAGAATTTCGAGCATTTTAATAAAATTTTAAGGGCTTCCAACGATTTATCGGGTTATATAAAAAACCCTCTAATAAACTCACAAAAAAAGTCACTTATTTTGAAAAAAATTTGTAAATCTTTTTCATACAATCAGTTTTTCTCAGGTTTTATTGGTGTTTTAACTAAGCATGGTAAAATAAATCTGCAAGAAAAAATTTTAAGTGAGTACAAAAGGATAATTGATTTGAAAGATGGTTTAACAGAAATAGTTGTCACAACCTCTGAGCCATTAGAAAAAGAAGTAGAAATAAAATTAAAAGCAAAACTGTCTGATTCTCTAAAATCGAAAATTAAGCTCACAAAAATAATAGATAAAGAGATTATAGGGGGAATAAAAATTAAAATTAAGTCTATAATGATTGATAATTCTATTAAGTCAAAACTAACGGAATTTGAAATTTAAGGAAAGGTAAAATTAATGACAATTGATGCATCTGAAATCTCAGCAATATTAAAATCTGAAATCAAAAATCTTGACAACGATCCAACAATTTCTGAAGTTGGTACAGTATTAACAGTAGGCGACGGTATTGCAAGAGTTTATGGCTTGGACAACGTGCAAGCTGGAGAAATGGTTGAATTTCCTGGAAAAGTAAAAGGAATGGCACTCAATTTAGAGGACGATAACGTTGGAGTTGTTATTTTCGGTAGTGATAAATCCATCAAAGAGGGGGACGTTGTTAAGAGAACAAATTCAATTGTTGAAGTGCCAACTGGAAAAGATTTATTAGGAAGGGTTGTTGATGGACTTGGAAACCCTATTGATGGAAAAGGTCCTCTTAAAGACATCGTATACAGACGTGCAGAACTAAAAGCTCCAGGCATTATTCCGAGAAAATCAGTTCATGAACCAATGCAAACTGGAATAAAAGCAATAGACAGCTTAATACCAATTGGGCGAGGTCAACGAGAATTAATTATTGGTGACCGTCAAACCGGGAAAACATCAGTAATAGTGGATACAATAATAAATCAAAGAGAAATTAACAATTCGGATAATGAGTCAAAAAAACTATATTGTATTTATGTTTCTATAGGACAAAAGAGATCCACAGTTGCACAGATAGTGAAGACGCTCGAAGATAATGATGCAATGAAATACTCTATTGTGGTTGCTGCAACTGCATCTGATCCTGCTCCACTACAGTTTCTAGCACCTTACACAGGTTGTGCCATGGGGGAATATTTCAGAGACAATGGAATGCATGCTGTAATTTTTTACGATGATTTATCTAAACAAGCTGTGGCTTACAGACAAATGTCTCTTTTACTTAGAAGACCTCCTGGAAGAGAAGCGTTCCCTGGTGATGTATTTTACATTCATTCAAGATTGCTAGAACGAGCTGCAAAAATGGGAGAAAAAAATGGTTTAGGATCATTAACTTCGTTGCCCGTCATTGAAACACAAGCGGGTGACGTTTCTGCTTATATTCCAACGAACGTTATTTCAATAACTGACGGACAAATTTTTTTAGAAACCGAACTCTTTTTTAAAGGCATCAGGCCTGCCGTGAATGTAGGTTTATCTGTGAGCCGTGTTGGATCTGCAGCTCAAATTAAAGCAATGAAACAAGTTTCAGGTTCAATCAAACTTGATCTGGCACAATTTAGGGAAATGGAGGCGTTTTCGCAATTCGCATCTGATTTAGACCAATCTACAAGGAATCTTCTTGAAAGAGGAAGAAGATTAACTGAAATTCTTAAACAACCGCAATATGCTCCTTTAAAAGTTGAAGAACAAGTTGTAGTAATATTTTCAGGAGTAAGAGGCCATCTTGATAAAATTTCTATTAATGATATTACAAAGTTTGAAAAGTATCTTCTAGAAAAAATTCGAAATGAAGGAAAACAAATTTTAGAATCGATTAAAAAAGAACAGAGTATTAGTGACGAACTTGACAAGAAGTTGGGCGGTTTCATTGAAAATTTAGTAAAAGAGTTTTTGGAGAAAAATAATGCCAAGTCTTAAAGATTTAAGAAACAGAATATCCAGTGTTAAGTCAACCAAAAAAATTACCTCTGCAATGAAGATGGTTGCAGCAGCAAAATTAAAAAGAGCACAAGATAATGCAGAGAAGACCAGACCATATGCAAGAAAAATGAGTGAAATTGTAAATTCTTTAGTTGTAAATAATAAATCAAAAGAATTTAAGTTTTCAGAAAAAAAATCTAAAACAACCAGAAATATACTTCTTATAGTGTGTTCTGCAGACAGAGGGCTATGTGGAGGATTCAACGGTTCAATAATAAAATTTTCAAAAAAACTATCAGAGAAAATAATTAATGATGGGGGGCAAGTCAGTTATATATTTGTTGGTAAAAAAGCTCACCAATCTCTTCAAAGATTTTGCGGTGAATCTATCCTGGACTTTTTTTCCGATATTGCTAATCCATCTATTAAATTTGAATTAGCCAGTTCTATAAGAGATAGAATATTGGAACTTTTTCTTAATGATTCAATGAATGAATGTCATTTAATATATACCGAATTTAAGAGTGCAATTTCTCAAACTGTACAATCCCTTAAGCTTCTCCCGTTAAACGCAGTAGATACGAACAATAATAGTAGTTCAAATAAATCTTACGATTTTGAACCAAGTGAGGAGGAAATTTTGAATGAAATAATCCCTAAAAATATTGCAATACAAATTCATACTGCTCTACTTGAAAACCTAGCAAGTGAGCAAGGGTCGAGAATGACTGCTATGGATAATGCAACAAGAAATGCAAATGACATGATAGACAATTTAACGCTATTTTATAATAGGTCAAGACAAGCTCTTATTACAAAAGAGTTAATTGAAATAATTTCTGGTGCAGAAGCTGTTTAATAAAATGAAGGAGAAATAAATATGAGCATAAATGAGGGAAAAATTAAACAAGTATTAGGAGCAGTTGTTGATGTGAGTTTCACAGATCAACTACCGCAGATATTAGATGCACTTGTTGTTGAACATGAAAATAAAAACTTAGTTTTAGAAGTTGCACAACATTTAGGTGAAAATACTGTCAGAACAATTGCAATGGATTCTACTGATGGTCTTGTAAGAGGTCAGAAGGTTGTCGATACTGGAAACCCTATCTCCGTTCCAGTAGGTCCTGAAACGCTTGGAAGAATTCTGAATGTGGTAGGAGAACCTGTTGATGAAAGAGGTCCATTGAAAACAAAATTAAAATTTCCAATCCATAAAAATGCTCCTGAATTTACAGATCAATCAACTGAAACTGAGGTTTTAGTTACTGGAATAAAGGTTGTAGATCTTTTAGCCCCTTACTCAAAAGGTGGAAAAATTGGTTTGTTTGGTGGAGCAGGTGTCGGAAAGACAGTTTTAATTATGGAATTGATAAACAATATAGCTAAGGGACATGGAGGTTACTCAGTTTTTGCTGGTGTTGGAGAAAGAACCAGAGAAGGTAATGATTTATATTATGAGATGATAGAATCTGGTGTTATTAAACTTGATAGTGATGATTCAAAAGCAGCACTTGTTTATGGTCAAATGAATGAGCCACCTGGAGCAAGAGCTAGAGTTGCACTAACTGGTTTAACTCTTGCAGAATATTTTAGAGACGAAGAGGGACAAGATGTTCTATTATTCGTTGATAACATTTTTAGGTTTACACAAGCAGGTTCTGAAGTCTCAGCACTATTAGGACGAATACCCTCAGCTGTAGGTTACCAACCTACACTTTCGACTGATATGGGTGCTCTTCAAGAAAGAATTACTTCAACTAATAAAGGTTCTATAACGTCCGTACAGGCTATTTATGTTCCTGCTGACGATCTTACAGATCCAGCACCTGCTACCTCTTTCGCACATTTAGATGCAACAACCGTGCTTTCAAGGCAAATCGCAGAATTAGGAATCTATCCTGCAGTTGATCCTCTAGACTCAACATCAAGGATACTTGATCCAAGAATTATCGGCGAGGAACACTACGGAGTAGCGAGAAGAGTTCAAGAAACACTCCAGAAATACAAATCTCTACAAGACATAATAGCTATTCTTGGAATGGATGAACTTTCAGAAGATGACAAGCTAGTAGTTGATAGGGCACGAAAAATCCAAAAATTTTTGTCCCAACCTTTTCATGTTGCTGAAGTTTTTACTGGATCTCCTGGGGTTTTTGTTAGTCTTGAAGAAACCATAAAAGGCTTTAAAGGATTAGTTGAAGGAGAATACGATAATATTCCTGAGGCAGCTTTTTATATGGTTGGGACTATAGAAGAGGCATTAGAAAAATCAAAAAAATTATCCAATTAATATAATGAAACAATTTAAACTTGAAATAATCTCACCCAATGAGATCGTATTTGAAAAAGAGATTGATCTTGTTGTTTTACCTGGAAGCGAAGGTGACTTTGGTATTCTTAAAGGTCATATGCCATTTTTAACATCTTTGAGAGTTGGAATAGTTTATATTTATCTAGAAAAAAAAATAATTGAAACTTTTTTAGTAACGGGAGGCATTGTTGAAGTTTCACAAAACAGATGTTCACTTTTAACTGAAGAAGTAATTAATACCAACTCTGTTAGTTCAACAAATAAGATTGAAGAATCATCAAATAAGGATGAGATAAACTTGAACAGATTAAAAGAAAAGGCATTAGAAAAACTCTATTACTCTTGATAATGATTTCTAAAATTTTTAAGTACTTTTTTATATAATGTTCTTTTAAACGGAACAACCAAATCCAAACAATCAGTTGGATTTATCCATCTCCAATCACAAAACTCAGGGTTTTTAAACTTATTTAAATCTATTTGATCATCATTACCAAAAAATCGGCAGGCAAACCAAATCTGTTTTTGTCCAATATACTTTCCGTTCCAGACTTCATTAACCAATTCTTGAGGAAGTTTATACTCTAACCATGCACTTGTTTTGCTTATTATCTTATAACTATTATTTAATCCAGTTTCCTCCATTAGTTCCCTTTTCATGGCATTTTCAGGTGATTCTGGTCCATCTATTCCACCTTGTGGCATTTGCCAGTATTCATTTTTATAGTCAAATCTCTTTCCTACCCAAAGTTGATTTCTTTTATTTATAAGAAAAATACCAACACCTTTGCGATATTTTTGTTTCATAAAGTTTAAACAATTAGTTTGAAGACTTTTTATTTACTAAATTTATAGCAAGTATCAAATCAAAAGCTCTTGTGAGTTGATAATCGTCAGTCTTTTCTTCATCTTTTTTTGAAGAAGACTTATTCTCATTTGTATTGGAATTTTCTTGATCGTTATCTATTGCACCCCTTAGATCTGATTCTTTTCTGCTACTTGGTTCATCAACCTTTTTAAGTTCAGCTTGTTCAACTAAAATATCAGGGTCAATTCCTGTTTTCTGAATCGATCTTCCTGATGGAGTATAATATTTCGCAGTAGTCAACTTTAATGCTACATCTTCTCCCGAGGGAATTATCGTCTGTACAGATCCTTTACCAAAAGATTTTGTTCCCATAATAATTGCTCTTTTATGGTCTTGAAGAGCTCCTGCAACGATTTCAGATGCAGAGGCACTTCCCTGATTTATTAAAACTATTAAAGGAAGTCCTCCGGTAAGATCATTCTTCACAGCATTATATCTACTTCCTTGCTTTCCATTTTTTCCTCTTGTTGAAACAATTTCACCTTTATCCAAGAATATATCTGTAACATTAACCGCTTGATCCAATAAGCCACCTGGATTATTCCGAAGGTCTAAAACATAACCTATCAGTTTCTCTTTCTTAAAACTTTTAATTGAATCTATTATTTGTCTATCAACCTTTTGGTTGAATGAAGATACTCTGATATATCCAATATTATTTTCCACCCTAGCTTTAACTGCTTTCAGCTGTATGATAGCTCTAGTTATAAAAATCTGAAGATTTTCGTTTTCGTTTCTATTAATCGTGAGTTTTATTTTAGATCCAACTTTTCCCCTCATAATTGATACTGCTTCAGACAAGGTCATACCTAAAACAGGTTCATCGTCTAGATGCGTTATTAGATCACCAGACTTTATTCCAGCTTTATCGGCAGGAGTGTCATCAATTGGAGCTATTACCTTTACAAAACCATTTTCAAGTGTAACTTCAATACCCAATCCTCCAAATTCTCCTTTCGTCTGCACCTTCAACTCATTAAGTTCGTCATAATTAAGATATGTTGAATGAGGGTCAAGCGAGCTTAACATGCCCTCTATCGCCGATTCAATCAGATCTTTTGATGTTACATCTTCTACATAGTTATTTTTTATTTTCTCGAAGGCCTCGCCAAATAGATTGAGATATTTGTAAACATCTCTATCTTCCTCGGTTTTCAATGAAAAAGGGAGAATTAAAAGTAATAAAAGTATAAGTAAATTCTTCATAATAATAATATAGTGTTGATTATGCAGTTTTTTTATAAAATCTCAACTTTTGATTTAGGATCAACAATTTTACCATTTTCTCTTAACTCAAAATAGAGTTGACTTTGAAGCGTTGGGGAAATTTTCGCAATCGGCTCTCCTGCCAGAACTTCGTTTCCAGTAGAAATTAATAAATTTCTCATACCAATCAACACTGAGGTGAATCCTTTGTTATCTTTTATCATTACTAAATTCCCAAAACTCTTAAACTTATTAGCATACACTACAGTACCATCCATTGGTGATGTAACAAATGAATCTTCTTTAACCTTAAAAACCAATCCATTTTTAAGTTTATGTTGGTCTTTTCCTTCTCCATAATCTGAGATTATTTCACCTGAAACTGGCATTTTAATTCTTGATTTTATTTTTGATATAATTTTTCTCTTGGTTTCTGCTGCTCTTACTAAGTCATTTAAATTTTTTGATTTTTTTCTAAGATCTTTGGCCTTTTCCTTTAGTTTTTTATTAGTTTTCATTTTCTTTTGAACTTTAGCTACTTCTTCAATTTTTTTTTCAAGCATTAACAGTTTTTTTTTTAGATTTTTCTTTTTAGTTTTATAATTTTCTAATTCTAAAGCCAAATTATTATCGATTGACTTTAAATTTTCTAAATTTAAAAAATAATCATTAATTCCAGTTTTTACTTCCTTTAAAAAAAATTCTCTTATTATCTGTTTTGTAATTAATTCCTGCGACGAATTATTAATATTCCTAACAATTCTTGTAAATTGATTGGTGTAAAACTTGTCTTGTAGTAAAAAAATTATTCTCCTACCCAACAAATCCTTATTTTTTATGTATCTATTAATAATAATTTTTTTTTGAGTATTTCTATCTACATCAATTTTTATTTTTTTTAATTCTTTATTGTTTGTCAAAATTTCATTGTGAATATTTACAGTTTGTTTTTTTAAACTGTTTAATTTAACTTTCAAATCTACGTTTTTAGCCATTGAATTCGAAAAGTTCAAAAATACTAAAATTATTATAAAGATCTGTATCATTTAATAAGTGGTTTTCCTTTCATAACATTTGGAATTTCAAGACCGAGAAGCTTTAGTACTGTTGGGGCAATATCTGCAAGCTTACCAGTTTTAATTGAATAATTAATTTTCTCACATATAGTAAAGGGAACCAAGTTTAGCGAATGAGTTGTACATGCTAGATTTTTTTTCTCATCGAACATATTTTCAGCATTACCGTGATCTGAGGTAAGAATAAGTGAATATCCATTTTTTTTACATTGTTTAAAAATCTTTCCAATACATTCATCCACGGCCTCGATTGCTTTCACAGTTGCTTCAATATTACCTGTATGTCCAACCATATCGGGATTAGCAAAATTTGTTATAATTAATTCGTATTTTTTTTTTTTTATATTTTCTATAACATGATCTCTTACCTCAAAAGCAGACATTTCTGGTTTCATATCGTAAGTTTTTACTCTAGGGGAGGGTATTAAAATTCTGTCCTCGCCAGTAAATTTTTCCTCGACACCACCATTAAGAAAATATGTTACATGAGCATATTTTTCTGTCTCAGCTACTCTTAACTGTTTTAGTCCAAAACAAGAAACAACTTCGCCTAGCGTTTTTTTGATTTTAATTGATTCAAAAATTGGTTTAATTTTTTTTTTCAATCTTTTTGAATATTCAATCATACTTATTGGATTGAAAAATTTTGGTCTTTTATCTCTCTTAAAATAACTAAAATCGTCATCAAATATTGATGATAGAATTTCTCTTACTCTATCGGCTCTATAATTTGTAATGAAAAACCCATCTCCATCTTTAGCTCCGTTATAACCATTGAAATTAGTTGGTTCAAAAAACTCGTCAGTGATGTGCTTTTTGTAACTTTCACTTATTGCAGATAAATACTTCCTCTTTTTTGGACCTGAACCTTCTATAATAGCTTTATAAGCTTTCTCAATTCTTTCCCATCTGTTATCCCTGTCCATAGCAAAAAAACGACCAGAGATACTCGCAATTTTTATATTTTTTCTATTACCTATTTTTTTAGTTAATACGCGTAAATTTTCTTTCCCCCCAATTGGGGAACTATCCCTGCCATCTAAAATACAATGAATGTAAATATTTGGTTTATTTTTATTAAGAATTTCTATTAGATCAAAAAGATGATCTTGATGCCCATGAACCCCTCCTTTTGATATCAGACCTAAAATGTGAATCCTTTTGCACTTGTCTAAAATATTTGTTATTAAAAATTTATTTTTTATTTCACCATTGCTGAATGATTTTGAAATCCTCATTACATCTTGGAGAATAATTCTTCCAGCTCCAATATTTGTATGTCCAACCTCAGAATTTCCAAATTGACCGGCTGGTAACCCTACATCATTTTCCGACGCTTTTAATTTTAAGTATCCGTATTTTTTAGTCAAATAATCAAAATTTTGTTTTTTTGCAAGAAAAATAGCATTATGGGAATTATTCTTTCCTAACCCCCAACCGTCTAAGATACAAACTAGTACTTTTTTTCTCATTTTATAACTATTTATGATATCGAGAATTTTTTATAATTTCTAAACCTCTGTATATTTGTTCAATCAACATGACTCTAACAAGAAGATGGGGCCATGTTTGATTACCAAATGAGATTGTCAAAAATGAATTTTTAAAAAAGCTGTCAAGCCCCTCTTCGCTCCCAATTATAAAATTTAACTTCTTACAACCTGAATTTATTTTATCTTTTAAAAAATCTGCAAACTCTAAACTCGAAAAATTTTCACCACTTTTATCCAAAACAAAAACATTATTGTGATCTTGATTTTTTAAGAACTTAAGAATTTCTAGTTTTTCTAACTCCATCTTTTTGTTCTTTTTATAGGTTTTTAATTCTATTAAAACTGTCTTGAACTTTATTCTTTTTTGGTAATATTCAAAAACACTCTTGAATTTTTGATTCACTTTAAATTTACCTAAAGATAGGATATTAATTATCATATCTATCCAAATCCAAATTTTTCATCTTCTAAATCATTATGTTTCCAAATTTTTTCAAGTGAATAATGTTCCCTTGTTTCTGGTTTAAAAACATTCAAAATAATATCTCCAAAATCCACTATTAACCAATCTGTAGAGTTAATACCTTCGGTTGAGAGAATGCGAGTTTTATTCAATTTTACAATATTAGAAACAATGGAATTTATATGTCTTGAAGATGTTCCACTCACAATGATCATATAATCTCCCAAGGCACTTCTATTTTTTATATTTATAATTTGTATGTCTTTTGCCTTAACATCCTCAAGATCTTGGACGATTTTATTAAGGAGAGTGTCAACTTCTGCATTTACTTTCATTTTGACTTTCTGATAAATGAGGAGGATAAATGATTTTTCAAACCACTTATAAAGGTCCAACTTGGAGTTAAGATTGATTGTGATTTTGCCAAAAGAATATTTTTAATTCTTGCCTTCCTGAAAAAAAATAATGCTTTACTTTTTGTTATATTAAAAGAGTAAGATGGTCTATCAAAAATTGCAATGGGAATATTATAAAATATTTTTTTCCATTCCTTCCATTCGTGAAGATTTTGAAGATTATCAGTTCCCATCAGCCAAATAAACTTTTTATTCTTAAACTTATTTTTTATATATAAAATTGTATCAATAGCATATATATTTTTATCTTCTCTAATCTTTAGTATTTTAACTCTTCTAAATTTTATAAATTTTTTTACCTGCTTAAATCTGTAATTGTAATTAGTACTTTTTTTTTTTAAAGGATTTTTATATGTAACTATCCACCAGACTTCTTGCAAATTTAACCTCATCAGTGCGTATTGGCTTATAAACTTATGTCCATTATGAGGAGGATCAAAGGATCCACCTAGAATTCCAATCATTTTCCTATAAGATTTGTTCAAATTATGGTCTAACTTGTCCTTTCCCTCTCACTTTATATTTAAAACTCGTAAGTTGAGCAACTCCTACTGGCCCCCTTGCATGTACTTTTGAAGTTGAAATTCCTATTTCCGCTCCCATTCCAAATTCGCCACCATCTGCAAATTGTGTTGAAGTATTGTGCATTACAATTCCACTGTCCACATTATTTAAAAAAAATTCCGTGGCTTCCTTATCATTAGAAATAATTGCGTCTGTGTGCCCAGATCCATAATGATTTATGTGATCAACTGCTTCTTCTACTCCTTCGTTAACTGTTTTTATGGACACAATTTTATCCAAATATTCTGTTTTCCAATCTTCTTTTTCTGCTTTAATTACTAATGAGTTGAGTTCTTTTACAAAATTATCTCCCCTTACCTCACAACCAGAGTTCCTCAAAGATTTAATCAATCCAGGTAAATGAGTTTTCACCGCCTCTTTATCACAAAGAATAGTTTCAGTTGCTCCACAGATTCCGGGTCTTCTCATTTTTGCATTTAATGTTACATTTTTACTTATTTCTTTGTCAGCAGATTTGTGAATATAAGTATGACAGATTCCGTCCAGATGTTTAAATACGTGGACTCTACTTTCATCTGATACTCTTTCAATTAGGGACCTTCCTCCTCTAGGGATAATAACATCAACATATTTATCCATTTTAATTAAAGCTCCCACTGCCAATCTATCTTTTGTGGGAATATTCTGTAAAGTTCCTTCGGGAAGTTGAAATTTTCTAAGCGATTGATTAATTATCTCTACTATCTTTGATGAAGAATGATAACTTTCACTTCCTCCTCTTAAAATAAGTGGATTCCCAGACTTCAAGCACAAGCCTGCTGCGTCTGCAGCAACGTTGGGCCGAGATTCATAAATCACACCTATTACACCCAATGGAATTGATACTTTTTGTATTTTTAGGCCGTTAGGTCTTTTCCACTCTCCCAAAATTTTTCCAATTGGATCATCCAATTCTGAAATTTCGACTAAACCTTTGCAAATACTATCAATTCTGTTGGAATCTAACATCAATCTGTCAAGAAGTGACGAATTTAATTTTTTTTTATTTTCTTCGATATCTATTGAATTATGATCAATGATTAGATTTTTATTTTTTTTTAAATTGTCGGCTGCATCTAATAAAACATCATTCTTTTTTTTAGAGGAAAGTAAAGAAATCCTTAAGGAAGCTTCCTTGGCTTTAATACCAATTTTTAAAACTTGTTCTTCGATTTGTTTTTGTTTATTCATTTAAAGTTAAATAATCTCTGTGAACTATTTCATTTCTTCCGTCATAACCCAACGATTTTTTTATTTCAGATGTTTTTTTACCTAATATTTTGGAAAGCTCAGAAGAATCATAGTAAGAGACGCCTTTTCCAATTTTTTTTCCACTTTGATTTTTAATATTTATTATATCACCTTTGAAAAATTTTCCAGATATTTTTTGAATACCACTAGGTAAAATACTTGCACCTTTTGAAATTGCTTCAACAGCTCCATTATCAAGAAAAATATCCCCTTTCATTTTTATAGTTCCAGCAAGCCATTTTTTAAAACCTTTATCATTATTAACCTTTCCTTTAAATATTGTTCCAGTCTCTTTTTTTAAATATTCACTGATTGGGTTTTTTTTTGTTCCTCTAAAAATTATTGTATCGCAATTAGATTCAGAAGCAATTTCAGCAGCTTCTATCTTCGTAAACATTCCACCAGTACCGTGGTAGTTTGTTTCCGCACTTGCCATTCTAAATATTTTCTCATTAATTTTCGCTACTTCTCTAATAAGTTTTGCATTCTTATTTTTTTTTGGATTTGCACTGAATAATCCGTCAACGTCACTGAGAAGTATGAGAACATTTGCATCTATTATCTGTGAAACTCTCGCAGCAAGTCTATCATTGTCACCAAATTTTAATTCATCTACTGCTACAGAATCATTTTCATTGACTATAGGAATAACTTTACATCTTAACAATTCAAAAATAGTTTCTCTTGAATTCAAACTTTTTTTTCTGTCCTCAGTGTCAGAATAAGTAAGAAGGATTTGTGCTACAGCCAACTTTTTCTTTTCAAATGTTTTTTTAAAGTTATTCATAAGAATTGCTTGCCCGCAAGCTGCACAGGCTTGCTTTTCATGGATTCGAAGCTTTTTTTTTTCTATATTTAAATAAACCTTACCCAATGAAACTGAGCCAGACGCAACGATCAAAATATCGATATTTTTTTTTCTGAGTAATATTACATCTTCTACAAACGTGTCCAACCATTTTGAATTAAATTTATTATTTGCAAATAGCAAAGACGATCCTATTTTTATAACAATTCTTTTTGCATTTAAAATTGAAAAATTACTCATTAGATTGAATTCACACAAGATTTTTTTAATTCTTGCATTCCTAGGTTTGTATGACTTGAAATTGCAATAATACTAGAAGGTGTTAATTTCTTCAGCAATGTTATTATTTCTTTAATATCTTTTCCTTCAATCAAATCACATTTACTCAAAAGAACGATTTCTTTTTTTTTCAAGGTCAAAGAATTATAAGCTTTAATCTCATCTCTAATTATTTTGTAGTTACTAGCTATTTCATTAAAATTATTAGTTGATACGTCACAGACATGCAAGAACATTCTACATCTTTCAATATGCGCAAGAAAATTAAGCCCTAGTCCTACACCATTTGCCGCTCCTTTTATCAATCCTGGCAGGTCAGCAATTATGACATCTTTTTGATCGCTTCTATAAACACCCAATTGGGGTTTTAAAGTAGTAAAGGGATAATTTGCTATTTTCGGATTTGCATTTGATAGTTTTTTCAGAAGAGTTGATTTGCCTGCATTTGGAAGTCCTACTAAACCTATATCAGCTATTAATTTTAACCTTAACCAAATCCATTTATCTCCACCTTCAATGCCTGCATCGAACTTTCTCGGAGCTTGATTAGTTGAAGATTTAAATCTTGCATTTCCTCTTCCTCCCATTCCACCATGTATTAAAATGAACGAATCCAACTCCTTTGTAAAGTCTTTGATAACCAACTTTTTGTCCTCTGATAAAATAACTGTGCCTACTGGAACTTCTATTATTAGATCTTCCCCACTCGCTCCAGTTCTATTTTTACCTGAACCGTCTTTGCCTCTTTGGGCCTTAAAATGTTGTTTATACCTAAAATCAATTAGTGTGTTGAGATTTGAAACGGCTTTAAACACAATATTTCCTCCGCGCCCACCATCACCTCCATCCGGGCCTCCGAATTCAATATACTTTTCTCTCCTAAAGCTTACGCAGCCAGAGCCACCATCACCTGCCTTTAAGTGGATTTTGGCTTCATCTAGAAACTTCATCGAATAGGTTTAAGTTTATTTTTTTTGATCTACGTTTACAAAAGATTTATTGCCAGATTTTTTTATGAAAGAAACCACCCCTTCTTTAATAGCAAAAATGGTGTGATCTTTTCCAATAGAAACATTTTTTCCAGGATGGTATTTTGTTCCTCTTTGCCTAATTATAATGTTACCGGGAACTACAACCTCCCCTCCAAACTTTTTTACACCTAGCCTCCTTCCTGCGCTGTCTCTTCCGTTTCTTGTGCTACCGCCTGCTTTTTTATGAGCCATTTGATTCTCCTTTGGTTGGTGTAACTTTATTTTGAGATGAGCTTAATTTTTTCTCAGGTGAAGTAGATTGGTTTGCTATTTTTATTTCTTTAATTTTTAATAGTGTAAGATCTTGCCGATGACCAATCTTCCTTCTATAGTTATGTCTTCTTTTTTTTTTGAAGACAATAATTTTTTTGTCTTTAATCTGCTCGATTACTTGGCAAATAATTTGAATTCCGCTGATTAATGGTGATCCAATTACAGTTTGACCTTTATCATCTTTCATAAAAATCACTTTATCAAAAGTAACGGAATCATTTTTTTTAAGTTCACTTAGCTTTGGAAGTTTTAAAAAATCTCCAATTTTAGCTTTGTACTGCTTACCCCTATTTTCAAATATAGCTATCATAACTTTAACTGATTTTCCGTTCTTTTTTACATTTAATTTATATTTGTTAAGAAAGTTTTGTCAATTCATTACTTTAAGTAATTTTTGTTGTTAAATTTATTTATTATGTTATTAAATTTAAATATTGGTGATTCAGATGAACGAAATAGTCATAACTACTGCTAAAAGACTTCCCATTGGAAAATTTATGGGGAGTTTATCAAACTTTTCAGCACCTCAGTTGGGAAGTTCAATTATTGATTCAGTAATCTCGGAGTCTGGAGTTTCAAAGGATCTAATAGATGAAATTATAATGGGACAAGTTTTGACTGGTGGGTCTGGCCAGAACCCTGCAAGACAAGCATCCATGTTGTCAGACTTACCTGAAAAAGTAAGTGCTCTTACGATAAACCAAGTTTGCGGATCTGGTCTGAGATCTGTTATGATAGCATGTCAATCAATATTATCCGGTCAAAGTGAAATTGTGATTGCTGGAGGTCAGGAAAGCATGTCTAATGCACATCATACAATAAATTTAAGAAATGGACTAAAAATGGGTGATGGTAAAATTAAAGATAGTATGATTGTTGACGGACTCTGGTGTGCTATGAATAACTATCATATGGGAACTACAGCAGAAAATATTGCAGAGAAATTTAATATATCAAAAGAGGAACAGGACAAATTTGCAACAAACTCTCAAAATAAGGCTGAAAGTGCTCAAAAGAATAATTTTTTTAAAAATGAAATAACTCCGATATCAATTCAATCAAAAAAAGAAGAAATATTATTTGAAACGGATGAATTTCCAAGACATGGAACAACTTTTGATAAATTAAGTTCTTTAAAACCTGTCTTCGACAAAGATGGAACTGTAACAGCGGGTAATGCATCTGGATTAAATGATGGAGCAGCAGCAGTGTTGGTTATGAAAAAAGAGAAAGCCAACGAGTTAGGACTTAAACCACTTGTAAGTGTAGTATCATCTTCAACAATTGGTGTTGATCCTTCAATTATGGGTATTGGCCCTGTTCCTGCTGTAAAAAAAGCTTTAGAGGAAGCCAAATGGTCAATCGAAGAACTTGACTTGATTGAGGCAAATGAAGCTTTTGCAGCCCAATCTTTAGCAGTTTCTAAAGAACTTAATTGGGATATGAACAAAGTTAATGTAAGTGGAGGGGCCATTGCATTAGGTCACCCAATAGGAGCATCAGGAACTAGGATATTGGTTACTTTAATTCATGAACTAGAAAGACAAAATAAAAAAAAGGGAATTGCGACTTTATGTATCGGAGGGGGCCAAGGAGTTGCGATGTGTGTTGAAAGAAAAGAATGACAAAAATAGCAATTGTTACAGGAGGGACTAGAGGGATAGGTGCCTCAATTTCCAAAAAATTAAAGTCATCAAACTATAAAGTCATTGCTAATTATACAAGCAATGATGATGCTGCGGAATCTTTTTCAAAAGAAAATAATATTGAAGTAATTAAGTGGGATGTTAGTAATTATGACGAATGTCAAAAATCCATTAATAAAATCTATGAGGATAATAAAAATATTGATATTCTTGTAAATAATGCCGGAATTACTAGAGACGCACCCCTTCACAAAATGAGTAAAGATAACTGGCAAAAAGTTATTGATGTTAACTTAAATTCAATCTTTAATATGACATCTTTAGTAATTAATAAAATGAGAGAGAATAACTCTGGAAGAATAGTTCACATTTCTTCAGTAAACGGGCAAAAGGGGCAGTTTGGTCAAACCAACTATGCAGCAACAAAATCAGCACTTATCGGTTTCTCAAAATCTTTAGCACTTGAAAGTGCTAGTAAGGGTATTACTACTAATGTAATTTGTCCTGGTTATATTAATACGGAAATGGTTGCGGCTATTAGGGAAGACATCTTAAAATCCATTATCGAAACAATACCGAATAAAAGATTAGGTGAAGCAGATGAAGTTGCAGAAATGGTAGATTATCTTGTTTCAGATAAAGCAAGTTATATAAATGGCTCTACTTTTTCTATAAATGGTGGCTTATGGATGGATTAAAAATTATCTTTCATAATCCTAATCCTTTTGAAATTTTCTGCATTTGAAATATTTTCAATTTTTATCGAATCTAAATACTCCTGGTTGTCAAATTTCATAAATGGATTTAGTTTTTTTTCTTCTTCCAGTATTGTCGGAATTGTTGGTTTTGATCTCAACCTATCTTTCTTAATATCTAACATTTTCTTTTTTAATAAATCATCTCGAGAGTCAAGAAACTCTGCAAATTTTGCGTTAGATTCTGTATATTCATGTCCACAAAATATTTTTGTACAATCAGGTAGGGAACGTATTTTCAAAATTGATTCTGTCATTTGTTCGTATGAACCTTCAAATAGTCTTCCACAACCTAGAGAAAAAATTGTATCTCCACAAAATAAAAAATTTTGATCCTTAAAATAAAAGCAAATATGCCCAATTGTATGACCTGGCGTATCAATAACTTTAAACACACTTTCACCAATATTAAATTCTTCACTATCTTTAAGTTTGATGTCTATTCCAGGAATTCTATTTTGATCATCATAGCTTCCAATAATTTTACAGTTATATATTTCTTTTAGTTCTTGATTTCCTCCAACATGATCTTGATGATGATGAGTATTTAAAATGAAGTTGAGATCAATTCCTCTTTTTTGTAATACATTAACTATATCCTTTGCAACTGAAGGGTCGATACAAGCTGTAATCTTTGTGTTTTTATCTATAATAATGTATGAGTAGTTATCTGATAATAATGGAATTTGAATTATTTCAATCACATCTAATCTCTATCAATTTTTCTTTTTTTTTGATACACAAAAAATTACTTGATATGCTAATAAATTTGAAAAATGATTGGTCTTCATTTCAAATCCTTTTTCGCTTAGACACATAAATTTTTCTATTGCTATATTATTGTTCTTACAAAATGTTTGGAAATCTTTACAAGAACATAAATGTATATTTGGCGTATCAAACCATTCATATGGAAGGATGTCGTTTTTCGGCATTTTTCCTTTAATCAGAAAATCCTTTCTAACTTTCCAGTATCCAAAATTTGGGAATGAAATAATTGCTCGCCTTCCTATCCTAATTAAATTTTTAATAACTTTATCAGGAAAAATCATAGCTTGTATTGTTTGACTTAAAATTACAGTACTAAATGCATTATCAGGATAGTCATCTAAATCATAGTTAGCGTCTCCTTGAATAACTGAAAGTCCCTTCTTTACACAATCATTTACTCCTGATTGACTTATCTCAATTCCTCTGCAGATAGCTTGTTTTGTTTTTAGAAGAAAATCTAAAAGATTACCACTTCCACAACCCACGTCTAAAATTTTTTCTTTATCATTTATCAGCTTAGAAATTACGAAAAGATCTTTTCTTAAATTTTTTCTCATATTTCATGCTTTCCAATCTGTCCCTGTATAAAACCTTTTAGTGTTGCGTGAAACTCAGGTTCTTCCAAAAGAAATGCATCGTGACCCTTGTCTGTTTTTACTTCAACAAAACTAACCATTGCATTAGAACTATTAAGAGATTTGATTATTGTTTTTGTTTCTGAAGTTGGAAACAACCAATCTGATGTGAATGAAAAAAAACAAAAATTTACATTTGAATTTTTAAAAACTTTTGAAAGACCGCCCTTTTTTACCGACAGATCAAAGTAGTCCATTGCTTTTGTTATATAAAGATAACTGTTAGCATCAAACCTCTCTACAAATGAACTTCCTTGATGTTTTAAATAACTTTCAATTTGAAAATCTGTATCAAAATTGAAAGAAAAGAAATCACTATTTTGAAGATTTCTTCCAAATTTTCTCTGAAGCGCAAGCTCTGACAAATAAGTTATGTGAGCTATCATTCTTGCAACTGACAGCCCACCTATAGGTCCCTTTCTTGTCTTATAATAGTTTCCTTTTTTCCAGACTGGATCAGCCATAATTGCTTGCCTTCCAATTTCGTGAAATGCAATGTTTTGAGCAGAGTGTCTGTAAGAAGTGGCTATAGGTATTGCAACATTAACTTTGTTGCTGAACTTAGTTGCCCATTCTAAGGTTTGCATACCACCCATAGACCCTCCAATTACAGCAAATAACTTTTTTATGCCGAGGGCTGACACAAGTTTTTCTTGAACTTTGACCATATCTGAAATCGTAATGACTGGAAACTTTAATCCGTAATTTGTTTTGGTTTGAGGATTAATTGATGAAGGTCCTGTACTTCCCATGCACCCACCTAAAACATTACTGCATATTACAAAAAAAATATTTGTGTCAATAACTTTACCTGGCCCAATTAAAATATTCCACCAGCCCTGTTTTTTTGTAATTGGATTAATATCTGAACAGAACTGGTCACCAGATAAGGCATGGCATACTAAAATTGCATTAGTTTTTTTTTTATTCAAAGTTCCATAAGTTTTGAAAGCGACTTCACATGAATCTATATATTCACCAGAGTCAAGTTTAATAGAATTTTTAATTTGTAATTTATCAATTGGAATTAAAGATTTCATTTACTTTTATATTAATTTATTTGACTTAAAACGCATCATAACTATGTTGATTAAGTAGTCAAAATAATTTTATTTTGAAAGTAAAAGTTTATGGTTAGTTTCAATCTCAAAGACATAGTAAAACCTTCTATAAATGAAATAGAAAAATATATCCCCGGTGAATCATTAAGTACGTACAGTAAAGAAAAAATATCTAAACTTTCTTCAAATGAGTCACCTTTTAAAATTCCAAGAAAAGTAGTAAACAAAGTAAATAGTTTAGTTCTTTCTTCAAACCTCTATCCTGATGGTGATTGTAATCAATTAAAGAATCAATTGGTAAAAACTTTCAAATTAAAATTTAAAAATATAATTTGCGGAAACGGATCAGACGACGTCTTGTCTGTAATAGCGCAAACTTTCTCAAAAGAGGGAGGCGAAGTAATTTGCAGTGAATTTGGGTTTACTTACTATCCAATAATTGCAAGAGCTTCTGGGTGCAAAGTTGTTATAGCAAAATCAGATAATCTAAAAATTTCCTGTGACAATATTTTAAAAAATATTACTAAACGAACAAGAATAATTTTTATTGCAAACCCAAATAATCCAACAGGAACAATAATTTTTAAAGAAGAGCTCTTAAACTTTTTACAAAATGTGCCTAAAAATATAATAGTGGTTTTAGATGGTGCATACTCCGAATTTATTACAGACAGAAGATATACGGATGGTCTTGAGTTAGTAAATAAATTTCCGAATATTATTGTTACAAGAACTTTCTCAAAAATTTTTGCTTTGGCCGGGCTTAGGTTAGGTTGGGCATATTCAAATGAAAAAATAATTGAGCTTTTGGAGAAGGTAAGAGGACCATTTAATGTCAACACACTATCTCAAAACATAGGAACTTTAATATTGAAGGAAAAGGAGTTTTTGAGAAAATCAATAATTCATAATGATAAATGGAGAAAAATTCTTCCGACTGAAATAAATAAGATCGGTCTTGAATCATATGAAAGTTTTGCAAATTTTGTTCTTATAAAAGTTGATGAAAAAAAATACTCGAAAGCAAAGATTTTAAGTTTTTTAAGAAAGAAAAAAATTCTGGTCAGAGATTTAAGTAATTATGGCATGAAACAATTTTTTAGAGTTTCCATTGGCTCAACTAGTGATCTAAAAAAATTCTTAAAAGAGTTAAGAAATTCAATCAATACAAAAAATGCATAACGAAATCACAATTATAGGCCCTGGACTAATCGGAGCTTCACTTGGACTCGCTTTAAAAAGAAAAAAAATATGCAAAAAAATTATCGGAATTGACACATCTAAACGAAATTTGCGTGATGCTTACTTAATCAAAGCTATTGATGAAAAAAGAGAGAAAATAGATAAAAGAATTAAAGGGAGTTCTGTGATTTTTATTTGCACTCCTGTCAGTTTAATAGACAAAATTATCTACAATTTATCAGACTATACAGAAAAGAATCAAATTATATCAGATGTCGGATCTGTGAAAAATATTTTTGAAAAAAAAACTCTGAAACTTAATGATAAAAAATTTTCTTTAGTTCCTGGTCATCCAATAGCTGGAACGGAACATTCTGGTGCCAAATATGCTTTTAACAATCTCTTTAAGGACAAGTGGTGTATTTTAACTCCAATAAGTGATAATAAAAAATCAATACGAATTATTAGTGAAATTTGGAAAAGAATAGGAATGAAAGTTGCAACAATGAAAGTTAATGAACATGATAAAATTATGTCCATTACTTCTCATTTACCTCATTTAATTGCATTTACAATTGTGGGAACAGCTTTTAATCTTAACATAAAGAAAAAGAATGAATTAATAAATTTTGCTGCGGGAGGGTTTAAAGATTTCACAAGAATAGGTTCGTCCGATCCGAAAATGTGGACTGATATTTTTCTGAAGAATAAAGAATTTATAAAAGATACTCTTTCACTTTTTTTAAAAGATATAGAAAAAATAAAGAAACTTATAGAAGCTGAAAAATATTCCCAAATATTTAGATTGCTTAAAAGAACAAAAAAAATAAGAAATAGTATTATAAAAAAAAGAATATGAACTTAATTAGTTATAATAATAGTTTTCAAGTTTTGTCATTACTTTTTTTTTATCATCTTCTTTATTTATAATAGGGAGGATCTTTACAATAATTTTACCTTCCCTTTTATTAAACTTTTTATTAATCCAATACTTACCAGAATCAAGTTTGATTGGAAGTATTGGTAAATTAGCAAATTTATGAATAGCAAAAACACCTGAATTTAATTTTATTCTCTCTCCAGGCTTTATTCTTGTTCCCTCTGGAAAAATGACAAAAATACAATTATTTTTTGAGATTAATTTTTTAACAGATTTCAGAAGAATCTTTAGTGAATCAAATGCTTTATCTCTTTTCACAAATATAAATCCAAGCTTTTTGAAATACTGAGAAAATATTGGAATTTTCCTTAATTCATATTTAAGTACAAAAATTGAACCTGGAAAAAGAGAACCAAGAAAGAAAGTTTCCCATGCTGATTGATGGTTACTTGCCACAACAAAAGAACCGGATTTAGGGATATTTTCGTAACCTCTTATTTCATATTTGATTCCGAGAATTAATTTTGAGAGCTTTATTACCGATTTTGTCCAAAAAGTTGAAAGTACTACAACAAAGTTTCTAGTAAAGAAGCTGACTGGTGAGAAAATTAAGAAAAAAAATACTGTTCCTGTATAAAAAAAAATGTAAAAGCTAAAGCTTCTTAAAAATCTCATATTAAAGAAATTATGGTGTAAATGACCTTAAAGTATTCTAGGAATATCAACTTAATATGGAAAAAAAGGTTACTATCCATTTTAATTTTATCTTCTGCTGGTGAAAGAAAAATTTTTTTTTTTTTAACAATATTGTCGAATATTATATAACCTCTTGGAAGGTGGTAATACGAGCTCACCAAAATAAGATTGTCAATTTCTGGATTCTCAACCAACCAATTTTTTGCTTCAAAAGCGTTCTCAAATGTGCTTGTAGCATTTTTATCATAAACCACACAACAGTTATGATTTAATACTTGTCTTTCAATCTGTTGTTTTATTTCCAACTCGGACTCGTGAAATACTCCCGAAATAAATAAAAAACTTCCATGATTATTTTTGTACAGATCAATTCCTTTTTGAATTCTTCCTTTTCCACCTGTTAAAACAATTATTGCTGAGTTGTATTTACTTGATACTGAATCGGTAAAATAATATTTCTTAGGGAACGTATTAAAGATTAATATCAACCACCAAATCAAAGTAATAACATTAATTGAAACTACGAAAATTAAAATTTTTCTAAAATTTATCAAAAAATCTTTTCTCAAAAAAATAAAACAAGTAAGACATTAAAAAAAATAATAAAACAATTAAAAATGTCACAATAAATAATATCAGTATAATGAACGTCGTTACATTTATTTCTATAAAAAATGAAGAGTCAAAAAAATCAAAATTTGCACCGAATAATTTCATTAAGAGGGTACTTAATAAATAAACAAATATTGTACTAAGAATTGCACCTGGAACTATTTTTTTAATAATGCTCTGTGAAATATTTTTGGATAAATCAAAGCTACTGGCTCCCATTATCTGCAACATCTCTAAAAACTTGTAATTGCTAATTAGAGCAGCTTTGACAATATTCATTACTAAAAAAGCAAACAGAGTAATTATTACAAGAAACATCATAAATATTATAAGTTTAATTCTATTCACAAAAGATGAAATTTCAAAAAGCTGATCTTGATGAGAGTACTTTTCTATTAATCTATTTTCTGAAATACCTATCACAGAAGCGTATACCTCATCCAAAATAAATTTATCATCTGTAACAATTTGAAAAATGAATGGTAAGCTTAATCCGGACATATCGGAAAGATTTGTCAAGCCCAAACTCTCTTTAATAAGGTTGCTGTCAATTACATAAAATTCAATCTTCTCTGACTTTGCTGAGAGATAGTTTGTAATTCTTTCTGTAACATCAAGTGGTATTTTTTTTTCATCAATCGAATTACTGATTATGAATGTAGTTTTTTTCGATTCTAACTCTAGCCAATTACTGGAAAACTTATAAAAATTAAAATAAACAGCTATATGTATTGTTATTAAACTTATAATAATAAATGATATACCGTGAAAAAATTTTTCTTCTTGTTTAAGAAGAGTCTTTTTTATAATTTCTTGAAAATATATCATAAGTTTTCAATTCAATTCCAAGATTTTATGAGAACTCTTAATATGCAGATCTTTACTTGTAGTAATTATAATAGTTGATCCTAATTTGCTTAAAGTCTCCAATAAGTAGAAAATTTTTCTCTTAGACACCTCATCTAAGAAAGTTTCAGGTTGGTCAGCAATAATAATATTTGGATTGTTAATCAAAGCTCTCGCAATTACTACTTTTTGTTTCTGACTATTAGATAAATTTATAATTTTTTCGTTTTTAATGTCATCTAAGTCCAACCACTCTGAAATCTCATTCATTCGCTGAGCAAAACTTGTTTTTAGGTTTTGAATTTGACTTGCTAGTTCAATGTTCTGATAAACTGAAAAAAAGGGTATTAAATAATCGTTTTGAAGAATCACACCCATTTTTTTTCTATTTTCAATAATCTTTTTTTTGGACTCCTCTGTGATTTTCTTACCATTTAAAAAAAGAGAACCTTTTGAAGGAAGTAACTTTAAATAAAATAATTTGAGTAATAGAGATTTACCTGTTGAATTCGACCCCTTTATTACAAAAAAGTCTCCACGGCAGATTTTGAGGTTTATATTTTCTATTTTTTTTTTTTTAGAAAAAATTGAGATATTATCCAAGAAAAAAATTTCGTTCATCATTAATTGTTTGAAAGAATAAATTTCTTTTTTTTAATAAATATTTCTTTAGCTGGCTCTCTCAAATTATATTTTGATGCCATACAAGAACTATATGCTCCAGTCGAGCATATTACAACTAAATCGTCTGAATTTAATCTATGAATTTTCATTTTTTTAATAAAAATGTCACTTGTCTCGCATATGGGGCCCACAACATCGTAACTTTTCAGATTAGTTTGCTTTTTTTTTTTTACTGGAATAATTTTATGTTCAGCTCCATACAAAGCTGGTCTGATAAGATTATCCATACCAGCATCTATAATGACAAAATCTTTATTTTCTCCTGATTTTGTTCTTATTACTCTAGACAAGATTATTCCAGAAGATCCCACTAAATATCTTCCTGGCTCAATAATTATTTCTAAATCTAAATCTGCAAATAATTCATCTATTACTTTTGCATAAGATTTAATATCTAAAATTTTATTATTGTCGTTGTATTTTATTCCGATACCTCCTCCTAAATCTAACGAAGATACCTTAAAACCCTCTCTCTTAAGCTTTAATATTTGGAGTTTAATTTTTTTAAATGCTTTATAAAAAGGTTCTAGAAGTACGATTTGAGAACCAATGTGCATGGACAAACCATTGATTTTAATAAATTTATTACTTTTATACTTTTTAAAAATCTTGAAGACTTTTGTATCTGAAATACCAAATTTATCTTCAGAACGACCAGTTGATATTTTTTCATGTGTCTTTGCATCCACATCAGGATTTACTCTTAAGCATATATTTATAGTTCTATTAAGTCTTTGGCATATGATTGCAATTTCATCTAATTCTTCAATACTCTCAACATTGATTTGTTTAATATTTTTTTTTATAGCTATTTCAATTTCTTTATTGGTTTTTCCTACTCCGGAAAAAACAATTTTTTGACTATCAACTCCATTTTTTAAAGATTTTTGTAATTCACCATTAGAAACAACATCTATTCCACATCCAAGGTTAGACAAAATTTTAATAATGTTACTATTGAAATTTGCCTTTAGAGCATAACAAATTAGAGGCTTAACTTTTTTAAAAGCTTTTTTTAATTCTTCAAAATTGTGTTCAATTTGTGAAACTGAATAACAAAATAATGGTGTGTCAAATTTTCCCCCCAATTTTTCTAAAGGAATATCTTCCAAAAAAAGTTTATTTTTATTGTAGTAAAGAAATTTGTTATATTCTGAAACTTTAATCATTATTTGGATAGTTATTTGGGTAATCACTTCCAGGATATCTTTCTAGACTAGATTTTTTACCACAAGATATAAAAGATGTTAAACAGAAAAAAATTGTTAATATAATAAAAGCTTTATTCTGCATTAGATTTTTTTTTTGGCTCTTTTAATTGCTTTTAAAACTTGGTTAATATTCGTTCCACCATAAGAATTTTTACTCGAAACGGAGTTTTCTAGAGATACATAGTTAAATATGTCTTTGCTTATTTTAGGTTCTACAAGTTTAAATTCTTCCAACGATAACTCACTTAATTGTTTTTTTTTCTTTTCCGCCATCAACACAATCTTACCTGTTATATTATGAGCTTCTCTAAAAGTGTAGTTTGTTTTTTTTACAATCCAATCAGCAAGATCTGTGGCAGTCATATAACCCTTTTTTGATAGATCATACATTTTAATCTTATTTATTTTTACTGAATCTATCATTTCATTAACTATGTCTAGTAATAAGTCAATAGTTCTGACGGCGTCAAATAATGGTTCCTTATCTTCTTGAAGATCCTTACTGTACCCACTCGGAAGCCCTTTTTGTATAATAAGCAGATTTAATAATGATGAATATATTCTCGCACATTTTGATCTAACAAGTTCAGCTGCATCTGGATTTTTTTTTTGTGGCATAATTGAGGATCCTGTACACAAGCTATCTGGAAATTTTAAAAACTCGTAGGCACTTCCTGACCATATTATGAAGTCCTCTGATATCCTTGAAAAATGCATACTTAAGATTGATAACAAACATAAGAACTCTATCACAAAATCTCTATCGGAAACACTATCTAAAGAATTTTCAGTCGGTTTTTTAAAGCCTAAGTTTTTTGCGAGGGCTTTCCTATCAATTTCATAAAAGTTTGTACCCGCCAATGCTCCGGATCCAAGAGGACACTCATCAATGTTTTCCAATAGCTGTTTTGCTCTTTTTTTGTCTCTCTCAAACATTTCAAAAAAAGATAATAGATAATGTGCGTATAGGACGGGTTGAGCATTTTGAGAATGTGTAAAACCTGGCATTATGACATTGAGATTAGACTCAGATTTTTTAATAATTGTTTTTTGAATTTTTTTTATCTTATCTATTACATTTTTTATTTTTTCTTTTGTCCATAACTTTACATCAGTGGCAACTTGATCGTTTCTCGATTTTCCAGTATGAAGTTTTCCGGCCAATCTTCCTACTTTTTTTCTAAGTGCCATTTCAATATTCATATGAATATCTTCATAATCATCGGAAAACTTAAATTTTTTTTTTTTTACTTCTAAGTTTATGTCATCCAATGCAACATTAATGTTTTTCAACTCATTCGCACTCAGTATCTTTGCTTTAAATAATGATTTAGCGTATTGTTTATTTAATTTTATATCCTGATGAGCCAAGTTATAATCAAAACTTATTGAATTATTAATTCTTTTTAAAATATCCGAAGAATCGTACTCGAATCTTCCTCCCCAAACTAAATTTGTCGTTTTTTTCATCTATGTTATAATGTGCACATGAAGTACTTTATTTTTATTATATCTTTAGTTATCTCAAATTTATCTTATTCATATGAGAACAATCAACTATTATTACACAATCCAGCTAAAAAAATTAATTTTTTTGATTTAGAAACCTTAGATGGTAAAAAAGTTGAAGTTGCTGATAAATTAATAAAAAAAAAAATAATTTTAGTCAACTTTTGGGCTACCTGGTGTCCACCATGTATCAAGGAGATTCCGGATCTATTAAATTTAAAAAAAAGATTTGAAAAGGACATTGAAATTATTTTTGTTTCAGTTGAT
Organism: uncultured Alphaproteobacteria bacterium; assembly: GCA_902617375.1. Classification (GTDB taxonomy): domain Bacteria; phylum Pseudomonadota; class Alphaproteobacteria; order Methylaequorales; family Methylaequoraceae; genus Methylaequor; species Methylaequor ceniphilum. The sequence goes on from CACMWI010000005.1 coordinate 47,539, forward strand.
GCAAATCCCACAAAAGTTGTGCCTAAATTCTTAAAAAACAATGAGTTAGAAAATTTTCAAACATACATTGATAAAAAACTTAACTTAACTAAAGAACTAGAAGTTAAAGTAATGCCAACCACTTTAATTATCACTAAGGGGCCATATGAACTGTCAAGGGTAGAAGGTTACATTGATTGGTTAAACAAAGAGCTTCTCACTGAACTTGAAAAATTATTATAATTTCTCCTCTAACTTTGGTAGAAGTTCAAAAAGATCACCAACTAGACCATAATCAGAAAAATTAAAAATTGGAGCTTCCTCATCCTTGTTAATACAAGCTATAAATTTTGAATCTTTTATCCCAGCAATATGTTGGATTGCTCCAGAAATTCCAACAGCTATGTACAAATCTGGCGCCACTATTTTCCCTGTTTGACCAACTTGCCAATCATTCGGAACAAAACCAGCATCAACAGCCGCTCTACTTGCGCCCATAGCAGCACCTAGTTTGTCTGCTATACCCTCTAATAGTCTAAAGTTTTCTCCATTTTGCATACCTCTTCCGCCTGAAATCACTATTTTAGCACTTGTTAATTCTGGGCGATCTGATTTAGATTTATCATAACTTACAAAACTAACTGAGCTATTTGTATCGAGATTTACTGATAAGCTTTCGACGTCAACACTTGAGTTTAAAGCACATGGTTCAAAACATGTAGATCGAACAGTGATGATTTTTATCTGATCACTAGACTTTACTTTTGCAATAGCATTACCTGCATAAATTGGTCTCTCAAAAGTATCGTCGCTAATAATTTTAGTAATATCAGATATCTGTTGAACATCCATAAGAGCTGACAGCCTTGGAGACATATTTTTTCCAAATGTACTCGATGGCGAAAGTATGTGTGTGTAATCAGAACCTTCAGCAAATTTTTGAATTGCATTGGATAAATTTTCAGCCAATGGATTTTTAAATAACTCATTATCTATCATGTAAATTTTTTTAAGATGGTCAGATTTTTTTAATTCGTTAATTACTGAATCTAGACCTTGTCCAAGAACTAATGCTTCAACTGAGTCACTTATTTCTTTAGCAGCAGTTATAGTTGAGAAACTGGATTGTTTTACAGTTTCGTTATCATGTTCAATTATTACTAAAACTTTCATAATACTTTTGCCTCGTTTTTAAGTTTATTAACAAGTGCTTCCACGTCATCAACCTTGATACCTGGTTTTCTCTCCGGAGGTTCATTTACCTCCAAAACTTGTAATCTATCTTTAATATCTATACCAAAGCTTCCAATTTCAAGAAGATCGATTTTTTTTTGTTTAGCTTTCATAATATTAGGTAAAGATGCATATCTAGGTTCATTTAAACGTAAATCTGTTGTTACAACACAAGGAATATTGACTTTTACAGTTTCTAACCCACCATCAACCTCTCTTGTAACTTCGAGAGTGTTGTCATCATTCTTTTTTAATTCTGAGGCAAAGGTTGCTTGGGGAATATCTAATAAAGTGGCTACGATTTGACCTGTTTGATTGCAATCATCGTCTATGGCTTGTTTACCTAATATTATGAGATCTGGCTTCTCTTTGTCAGAAACGGCTTTAATTATTTTTCCAACAGTAAGAGGTTCTAGCTGTTCTTTATCTGTTTTTACTAAAATACCTCTGTCACCACCCATTGCAAGTCCGGATCTAATTGTTTCTTGAGATTTGTCAGTTCCTATTGATAGTATAACTATTTCTTGTATTTGACTTTTCTCTTTCATTCTTACTGCTTCCTCTACTGCGATCTCATCGAATGGATTCATAGACATCTTGACATTATCCGTTTCTACTCCTGATTTATCAGATTTTACTCTTATTCTGACATTGTAATCGATAACTCTTTTTACACAAACTAATGCTTTCATAACTTTTTCCTTAATTAATTTTTATTTGGAATCCAAAGTATATCACCATCTTTTTTATTCTCAAACCTAGCAGCTACAAAAAGAAAATCGGAAAGCCTATTTACATATTTAATTATATCGGTGCTTACTTTTTCTTTGTCATTTAGTTCTATAATTGATCTTTCTGCTCTTCTGACATTTGATCTTGATAAATGAAGAAATGACGAAAGTTGACTTCCACCAGGGAGAATAAAAGACTGTAACCTATCTAATTCCTTATTCATTTGGTCAATTTCATTTTCAAGAAAATTAATTTTATCGCTTGATATTGTGACATGTCTTTTTGAATTTTCAGGAAAACACAAGTCGGCCCCTATATCAAAAAGATGATTTTGAATCTCAAGCAGTGTTTTTTTTAAATTTTTGTTGGATAAGAACACACATATTCCTAATGATGAGTTTGCCTCATCTATGTCACCGTATGCTTTTATTCTTATATCACTCTTCTGAACCCTTGAACCATCACCTAGACTTGTTAAACCTTTATCCCCTCCTCGAGTATAAATTTTATCAAGCTTAACCAATTTTTCTCCTAAGATTTCAAGAAAAGTGCGACCGTTAAAATAGTAAGTGTCACAAATTGTATCGCTACTCTGTACCTCATGAATAAGTTGATCTTGTTATTTTCTTCATTAGATCTAGCTGTATGAAACAGTCCAATCAAAAGTACAAGAAATGTTGTGATTAGACATATTACGATTATGAAGTTTAGGAAAGATTCCATTATCTGGCTAAAAGACCTTTTACAACAATTTGAGCCTGAATTTCAGCAGCCCCTTCAAAAATATTAAGGATTCTTGAATCGCATAAGACCCTACTGATGGGGTACTCTAGTGCATAACCGTTTCCACCATGAATTTGAAGAGCACTGTCTGCATTGCTCCAAGCAACTCTGGCAGCAAGAAGTTTGGCCATACCTGCCTCAATGTCACATCTAACATCATTATCTTTTTCTCTGGCTGAAAATAAAGTTATCTGTCGAGCAACAGTTGTCTCCATCGCCATCCAGGCTAGCTTATTGAATATTCTAGGGAATTTAAGTATTTGTTTGCCGAATTGACTTCTATCTTTCGCGTATTGCAAACCCAACTCGAGAGCGTTTTGTGCAACACCCACAGCTCTTGCGGCTGTCTGAATTCTAGCAGATTCAAAGGTTTCCATGAGTTGTTTAAATCCATTACCTTCTTGTTCACCTAAAAGATTTTTCTTGCTTACTTTTATATCTTCAAGAGCTATCTCGTATTCCTTCATTCCTCTATAGCCTAGGACTTCGATTTCACTTCCTGACATTCCTTCCATAGGAAAAGGTTTTTCACAATTCCCTCTCGGTTTCTCCACCAAAAACATGCTGAGACCTTTGTAGCCTTTTTGGTTCATATCTGTTCTAGCAAGGACTGTCATCAAATCTGATCTTGCACCGTGGGTTATCCAAGTTTTGTTTCCATTTATGATGTAATCATCTCCTTGAGGCTGCGCTCTGGTTGAAAGACTACCTAAATCTGATCCAGTGTTTGGTTCAGTAAAGACTGCGGTTGTCAAAATATTACCTGAGGCAATTTCAGGTAGATATTTTTTTTTCTGTTCTTCGGTACCACCCAATCTTATTAGTTCACCTGCGATCTCTGCGCGAGTACCTAAAGATCCCGCGGCTAAAAAACCTCTCGAAAGTTCTTCTGTTACAACGCACATTGCAACTTTACCCATACCTAATCCGCCGTAACTTTCGGGTATTGCGATACTAAATACACCTAGCTCGGCCATTTTTTTTAGAACATCGTCTGGAATCAGAGCATCCTTTAAGTGCCATTCATTGGCATGAGGTAAAATTTCTTCCTCTGTAAATTTTTTAAACTGATCTTGGATCATATCAAGAGTTTCATCGTTAAGTCCCAGACTAGGAAATATTTCTTTATCAAGTGAATCAACTATTATCGTTTTGATTTTATCAGAGAGGCCTATGTCTATTATGTCTTTCACCGATTCGTCATTCATAAATTCAAAATCGGTTTCGTCTAGATGAAGATCGGACGGTCTCACCATTTCAGATTGACTCATCATTATACCGTTTCTCATTTGAGTTAAATATTCAGCGAAGGCGAACAATGTTACAGCAGCATCTATCTCTGAGGATTTATCTTCGTCATTAAGACGGATAAACCAATTAAGTGTTTCTCTTAGTCCTATTCTATATGTGTCAAACCATGCAAAACCATGTGTTTTAGATTGATTTAATTCTAATAACTGGTTATCAATTCTATTGTCTTTAGTTAGAGCAGATTTGAATGCTTCTTTAGATTTGTTGGAAATCGTTTCAAGTTTATTGAGAATATCTTTTAATGTTGCAGTGTTAGACAGAAGATATTTTTTTAAACTAATTGTTTCTGAATTTATGTTAAATGAACTATCCATGATCTTAATATTTAATTATTATTATTGCTTATTCAAGTATATTTATAATTCATTAAAGCTTTTCATTCCAGTCTTTTTTGCTTGAACTAAAGCCGCCATATTTCCAGGAAGATGTTTATTGTTCATCATCTTCGTATGAGCCACCGGAATTTCGCTCCATTTGAAACACTCAGACATCAAGGGTTTTATTAATTTATTAATCATCATGTCATTTGCTTGTTTAGCTTGAAATAAGTTTGCAAAATGACTTCCTTGAATTCTTTTTTGTCTCATCCAAACATAACGCGCATCCATTGTTAAATTATACCCTGATGTTCCAGCACAAATCACAACCATTCCTCCAGTCTTTACCAAATAACAGGAAACTGGAAAGGTTGATTCTCCTGGATGTTCAAAAACTATATCTACATCTTTTTTTCCAGTGATTTCCCAAATGTCTTTACCTAAAACTCTGCAACTTTTTATAAAATTAGAATATTCAGATTGATCTTTGACATCTGGAAGTTGTCCAAAACAATTATAATTTTTCCTGTTCAGCACTCCAACTGCACCAAGTTCTTTAACAAATGGAATTTTTTCATCATCTGAAATTATACCTATTGCGTTTGCACCGACTGCCTTACATATCTGTACCGCCATGCTTCCAATACCTCCAGAGGCGCCCCAAATCAAAACATTCATCCCAGGCTTTAAAGCGTGAGGTGGGTGGCCAAAAAGCATTCTGAAAGAAGTTGCTAATGTTAGAGTATAACAACCGCTTTCTTCCCACGACAGATGCTCAGGTTTTTTTAATAGTTGTCTTGACTGAACTGTCGTAAATTGTGCAAATGAACCGTCATTTGTTTCGTATCCCCATATCCTCTGAGATTTTGAATACATCGGCTCACCACCATTACATTCTTCATCGTCCCCGTCATCTCTATTACAATGAATAATGACTTCATCACCAACTTTCCATCTTTTTACATTATCACCAACTGCCCAAACAATGCCAGATGCATCTGAACCCCCTATATGGTATCCTGTATCTTTTCCAATGACTGATATTGGGATACCTTGAGATGCCCAAACGTTGTTGTAATTAATTCCAACTGCCATTACCATTACAAGAACTTCGTCTTTACCAGGTTTCTGAACTGGCATCTTCTCAATTTTCATGGCGTCCTCAGGAAAACCTAATCTATCCTCTCTTATAACCCATGCATACATTTGTTCAGGCACTTCTCCCAGACTTGGAATTTCTCCAATCTCATAAATTTTCTTTGCAGTCATAACGGTTCCTATGATAATCTAAATTGATTTATACCACTAAAAATTAAAAAATAAATGAAATTTCTTGTTAGCTGTTAAAATTAATATTATTTAAGGAAAAATGAATAAAGTTAAAGATAAGCCATGGATGATAAGAACTTATGCTGGTCACTCATCAGCTGAAGCCTCCAACAGACTTTACAGAGAAAATTTAAAAAAAGGTCAAACAGGTTTATCGGTTGCTTTCGATTTACCCACTCAAACTGGATATGATTCAGATCATATTCTTTCAAAAGGTGAGGTTGGTAAAGTTGGAGTTCCAATTAGCCATATTGGAAATATGCAAACTCTTTTTAATAAAATTCCCTTGGAAAAAATGAACACTTCGATGACAATTAACGCTCCTGCGCCTTGGTTATTAGCTTTATATATTGCAACAGCAGAGAAACAAGGGGTTGACAAAAGGCTTCTTGCAGGTACCACACAAAATGATATTACAAAAGAATATTTATCAAGAGGTACTTACATTTTTCCTCCTGAACCTAGTTTAAAATTAACAACTGATATTATTAAATACACAACCAGTGAAATACCCAAATGGAACCCCATAAATATTTGTTCGTATCACCTTCAGGAAGCAGGAGCAACGCCAGAGCAAGAACTCTCTATTGCTTTGGCTACTGCAATCGGTGTTTTAGAATATTTACATGATTCTGAAAAAATTAAGAACTCTCTTTTTGAAAAGATTGTGGGAAGAATAAGTTTTTTTGTTAACTCAGGAATGCGATTCGTTACCGAAACTGCAAAAATGGTTTCTTTCACTGAACTTTGGGATGAAATATGTTCCAAAAGGTTTAAAATTTCAGATCCAAAATATAGAAGATTTAGGTATGGTATGCAAGTTAACTCGCTTGGCTTAACTGAATTACAACCCGAAAATAATGTTTACAGAATTTTAATTCAAATGCTTCCGGTTGTTATTGCTAAAAATTCTAGAGCAAGAGCAGTTCAATTGCCAGCATGGAATGAAGCTCTTGGTCTTCCTAGACCATGGGACCAACAATGGAGTCTTCGACTGCAACAAATAATGGCATATGAAACAGACTTATTAGAATTTTCAGATATATTTGAGGGTTCAAAAGTATTAAAAGAAAAAACAAACCTTTTGAAAAAATCTGCTTACGATCAGTTGTCAAAAATAGATAAAATTGGAGGATTGATTCCAGCAATTGAAAATGGTTATTTGAAAAGCCAACTTGTTGAATCTCAAACAAATAGGCAAAGGAATATAGAGCAGGGCGAACAAAAAGTTGTCGGTGTGAACTGTTTTTTAGAGGGAGAGAATTCACCTTTAGTAGATGAGAAAGATGGCGGATTTATGAAGGTTAATGATGAAGCTGAGAAAACTCAAATTAACAATGTAAAAAATTGGAAAGAAAAAAGAAATGATAAAAAAGTCGTCTTGTGTCTAAAAAAATTAAAGGAGATCGCAACGCAGGGCGGAAATATTATGGAAGTTTCCATCGATTGTGCTCATCAAGGTGTAACAACTGGAGAATGGTCAAATGTTATGAGAGAAGTGTTTGGAGAATACAGAGCTCCAACAGGAATAGTTTCATCTCATATCTCGAAAACTAGATCAAACGACTCAGATATACATCAAATTCAAAAAGAAATTAACAAAATAACTTCCAAACTTAAAAGACGTCCTAAAATGCTGGTCGGCAAACCTGGTTTAGACGGGCACTCTAATGGTGCTGAACAAATAGCAGTTAGAGCAAGAGATATCGGCTTGGAAGTAGTTTATGACGGGATAAGATCAACACCAGAGCAACTTGTAGTTGCTGCAATAGAAGAAGGTGTTCACATAATTGGCTTATCAATACTCTCTGGATCACACGTTCATCTTGTAAAAGTTATAATGAATCTTTTAAAAAAGAATGACTTTTCAAGAATACCTGTAATTGTTGGAGGAATCATTCCTCCATCTGATGAGAGAAAATTAAAGTCTTTTGGAGTAAAAGAAGTCTTTACGCCAAAGGATTTTAAAATTGAAGAAATAATGAAACAAATAACCCAAATTATTAAAGAAGCATATTAATGAGTAAAAAAAAACTTTAGATTTAGCTATTCATATATTAAGACAAATCAATGATTATGATCTTTCAGAGTATATTCCTATAAAGCTTAATGACAAAAACATTGGATGGGCGCACATCTCAACTTTATGTAACGTTCCAAATATTAAAATTCCATGCAAACACGTGGACATTAACAAAATTATTGATTTTACCAATCAGTCCGCCTCAAGAAAGAGAGAACTTGAATATTGCCCAATTTTTGATTTTGAATCGTTAAAACCAAAACTTAAGTTCGATCACAAAAAAAAATTTTGCAATGGAAGAAAATTCATCATAGAAAGAAAATTTCTCTCAAAATTTGGATTCCCAGCATATGGAGTGCACTGCAATGTTTGGAGTAAATTCAAAAACTCAACAATTATTCATCTAGCCAAGAGATCGCACAAACTTAATAATTTCCCAGGTCTTTATGATAATTTAATTGCTGGTGGTCAACCAATAGATTTATCAATAAAAAATAATTTCTTTAAAGAAGCATTTGAGGAGGCTGGTTTAAGTCAAAAACAATCTTCCCATGCCAAAAAAAGTAATACTGTCCATTATCGACATAATGAAAACACAAATTTTAATTCAGCAATTATATTTAACTATCACTTAGAAAAATCTGACGATATGAAATTTTCAAATCAAGACGGAGAGGTAGAAAGTTTTTTATCGATTGAAATTAATAAACTTTACAAAATTTTAGAAAAAAATTTGTTAAAACCAAATTGTGTAATTCCATTAATTGATTTTTTTATATTAAAAGAGAGTGATTTAGTTCCAAAAAACGTTATCGTTGAAATTAAAAGATTATTTGATAATGATGAATGAAAACTTTAATGGACAAATCTTGCTGCCGGAAGAAAATATAGTCAAAAATGCAATTGTATTTCTGCATGGTTATGGTGCAAATTCTGAAGATCTGATTAATATTGGTTTAGAATGGAAAAAAAATCTGCCATTCACAGCTTTTATTTCTCCAAATGCTCCATTTAAATGTGAATGGGGAGACAATGCTTATCAATGGTTTGACCTCACATCTATTTCCCCTGAAAAAATTGGTGAAGGTTTAAAAAAGGCAGGCCCGCATCTCATAAATTTGATAGAGGATGTTAAAAAAAAATTTTCTTTGGTTGAATCTCAAATTGCTTTTTTCGGATTTTCTCAAGGAGCAATGATGGGCTTATATCATTTGTGTAAAAGAAAGCAGAGTTGTGCAGGATTATTAGCTTACTCAGGACTTCTTTTTGAGGATAAAGAGTTTGAAAATGAAGTTTCATCTAAATTCCCAATAAGAATTTTTCACGGCAAAGACGATGAAGTAATACATTATGAGAATTCATTAAACTCTTATAATAAACTAAAAAAAATGGGCTTCTCTGTTGATCATCATATTCAAGACAACCTTGGCCATGGTATTGACAAATTTGGCTTAGAATTCGGAAATGATTTCTTGAAAAAAATTTTTAAAGTTTAAAATTCGTTGTTTATTCACAATATAATAATAAAGTAAACTTATGAATTTAGTACCTAATAAATGTCCCGCACTTGTGCTGAACGCTGATTATCAGCCATTGAGCTATTTTCCTTTATCCACATGGTCTTGGAAAAGCGCACTCAAGGCAGTTTTTTTAGATAGAGTGAATGTAGTTTCAGAATACAATCAAGTCGTTAGGTCTCCCTCTACAACATTCAAACTCCCAAGTGTTGTTTCTCTTAAAGACTACATTCCATTACCAGAAAAAGCAGCATTTACAAGATTTAACGTTTTTTTAAGAGATAAATTTTTATGTCAATATTGCTCAAAAAGTTTTAAAGTTGAAGAACTAACTTTTGATCATGTTATACCAAAATCTAAAGGAGGAAAAACTACTTGGGACAATGTTGTCACATCTTGCAGAGTTTGTAATACTTTGAAGGGAAATAAATCTTTGAAAAAAATTGGAGTTAAACTTAAATCTAACCCATATACACCAAATAACTTTGAACTCAAAGAAATTGGAAGAATGTTTCCTCCTAATTTTCTTCACCAAAGCTGGAATGATTTTTTATATTGGGATTCAGAGCTTGAACCTTAAATTTTTTTTGAAAGCCTAATCGCTAGTCTAGTTAAATTCTTTGTTAAATTCTTAAAAATATCTACACTTTGATCGTTGAGGTTAGATTGTTCTGCAAACGACCTGTGCTCATCTTCATCTGCACAAAATTTTTTTATTTTTTTGAGCATCTCTTTTTCTGATCCCAGACTTTCCAAATATTTTATTTGTGCATTGTAATGATCAACAATCACTTCTTCTACTGCTTCTGTGCAGGCGTGTACATATTTTTCTCCTAGCACCGATGTAACTGCACCTAAAAAATATCCACCGTAATGCCAAATTGGACTAAGAGCCGTTGGTCTAGTTCTATTCTTTAACATTGTCTTGTCAAAATAATCGAAATGTTCAAATTCTTCGGCAATCATTATTTCAAGCTTTTTCTTCAACTCTTTTTTTTTGCAAAACTTTATTTGCCCAGAATAAATTCGTTGAGCTCCATACTCACCTGCGTGGTTGACTCTTATAATCTCATCAATTCTTTTTTGAAGTTTAGTTTTCATTTTTTTAAATATAGTTCGTTAACTTAATTAGTAAAGTTGAATTTAGAAAGTTGAAATTTACAAAAAAACCAAATACTAATCCGATAAAGAATTACAATCCAAATAAATTCTGACACAAATATATGTCAGTTTTATTGAGTAGAGATTGACCAAAAAAAAGCTACTTCTTAATTACAAGTAAGTTATTATCCTTTAAATGGGCACGTGAAGATAATTCAACAAAAAAATAATTAAATTTTTTCTTTTCAAAGAATTTTATAAATCTTTCTTTATCCTTATAAAAAATATCTTCTATTATATAGAATCCATTTGATCCAAGAAAATTTATTGAATTTAAGAAAAAATTTATTGTTCCATCAAATTGATGACATCCGTCATCAATAATCAAATCAAAATCACTAATTTTTACTTTCTTCCACATTTCTTTTATGCTTTTTGAATCAAACTGATCTACTTTAAAAGTTTTAATTCTATCTTCTTCAAATAAGGTATTAGGATCAATATCTGCTCCAAATATTTTTGCTTTAGAAAAAAAATTCTTCCATACCCTGAGAGAAGCTCCAGGCAATGATTTTCTTTTTAATTCATCATTAAATACTTTATTGGTTCCTATACCAAGTTCAAACACTTTTTTTATTTGAAAGCGTTGATTGGAAAATAAAAAATAGTAAAAATCTGTATAACTATGAGGCTTCCAAGAAAAAAATTTCTTATAACCCTCAAAAGAACCTTTGTCACAACCAAATTTCTTACACAGTTTATTAAGTTCGTTTGCTTGAAATTGATAGTGCAATGTAAAGGAATCTAGTGATTTTTTTTTTTGATTATTAAAAAATTTGAACATATTAAATTTTGTATCATTCCTCCGAGAGATTAAATATTTAAGACTCAGGAAAAAGTTTTACTTTCTAGATCCATATAATCTCCAAACAAAATATATATTGAATAATACCAGTGATAAAGAAATTATTGTATTAATATTCGCTAAAGAAAATCCCATCACACTAAAAAGTATTTCATCACACTTTGTTAGTGGCACAGAATCCAGATGCATTCTTAAATCTTCAATGCTTTCAAAATTTCCCACTGAAGATGTACAACCAGAACTATATTCGACAAATCCTCTTTCTACTAAACTGTGAAAAAAAGCAATTAAAAAACTTATAAAAAAGAGAAAAAAAATTGAATAGAAATGAATATTTTTATATTCCATAAAAAAGGAAATGATGCAGATACAAATTATAAAAAAATACGGGATTCGCTGGTAAATACACAATTCACACGGAGGAAAATTATAAAAGAATTCTAGTATGTATGCCCCTGTTATTATTATCAACGATATGGAAAAAGCCACACGGAAATAATATTTTTTTATATTTTCAACCATATGAATTTTAAAAAAAGTATTTAAAACAAAGTGAATATTTTTTTTATATAATATGCTATTTAAAATTAATGATTAAACATTTCAAAGAAAAATTCATTAAAAAAACCATAATTTATAAATTTTACAGATATTTTAAATATAAAATTAATTTTTTTCCTTCATATGGTGCAACCGGAGAAGATGTTTTATTGAGTAAAATATTTAAAAATAAAATTGGCTTTTATGTTGACGTCGGAGCACTCCATCCAATTAACGGATCAAATACTTATCATCTTTATAAAAAAGGGTGGAAAGGAATAAACTTTGATCTAATGGAAGATAACATAAAGCTATTCAAAATTTTTCGTCCAAAGGACATTTCATTAAGTGTAGCTATTTCATCAAAATCTGGTTTAATTAATTCTTACATATTTGATAGTGGATCCGGTCTTAATACGTTAGAGAGAAGTTGGGCTGAAAAATGGTCTAAAGTAATTAATAAAAATTTCAAAACTGTCAAAATAAAAAAAGAAAAACTTACAAATCTTTTAAATAAATATAATTGCCCTAAAAATTTTGATCTTTTAAATATAGATGTTGAGAATCACGAATTAGAGGTTTTAAAAGGATTAGACTTTAAGACTTACAAACCAAAGATTATAACGATCGAAATACATACAAAAAAAACTAAAGATATATTCAAATCACTTATTTATAAGTATTTGGAAAAAAAAAATTATGAGCTAATCTCACAATATTATCAAACATCTTTTTTTAAATTAAATAACTACAATGATTTAGATTAATTAAAAATATATAAAATCAAAATTATTATTAAAATTATACTTATAAAATTGATATATTTTCCGATAATATTTTTAGTAGCATTACCATATTTAAATACAAAATATGAAACCAAGAAAAATCTCAAGAATCTCGATAATAATGAGAAAATTATAAACTGAAATATATTTATTCCTATTATACCAGATCCTAAACAAGTAATTTTGTATGGAAATGGAGAAAAGCCTCCTATAATTATTAAAATTATCCCTAATTCGTAAAATTTTTCATTAAAGTGATTTAATTTAAAAATAAAAGTTGGATAAATTTCTGTTAAAAGTGGAGAAATTTGGTTCCATATAAAAAATCCGATGTAATAAGCAAAAACCCCCCCAAGAACGGAAAAAGCAGTTACATAAATGGAAATTTTTAAGTATTCTTTTCTTTTAGCCAAAACATATGGTATTAAAAAAATATCTGTTGGAATTGGAAAAAAAATAGATTCTATAAACGATATTAAGTAAATATAAATTTTTGATTTTTTTTGTGAAAAAAAATTTATGCTTCTATCAAATATTTTCTCATATAAATTTCTCATTTTTTTTTACTTAATGTGTTTCCTTCTAGTTAAGTAGAAGTGTTTTTGAATGAATCAAAATTATACTTAAATTATAAGTTTATTTAAATTAGTCTAGATTGAATTCCTTTTTTTGATTTAAAAATAATTTTTTTGTTCAAACATTAAAGTAATCTCTGTATCAAAAAATTATAAATATCATCAAAAAAGAAATTCTTAAACGTTTTTTTAGTTTTTTAAATTTACTGATTAGAGTATAAAATAAACATTCAATAAATAAAATTTAAGTTTCAAATGCAAAATTCAAAAAACACAAAATATTCTGGTGTCATAGAGCAATTTAATATGGAAGTAATGACAAATTATAACGATCATATCTTCGAAGTTGCTTCAAGTTATTTTAAAAATGTAAAAAAATGCATAGATTTTGGAGCGGGAATTGGAACTTTAGCCCTTATATTAAGGGAAAAATTTAACATTAGTCCAGTCTGTATTGAGATAGACGAAGATAATATTGATTACTTGAAAAAGAGAAAGTTTAAATTTTTCAGAAATCTTAAAAGCGCACCAACCGATAATGATTTAATATTTTCTTCCAATGTATTAGAACATATCAAAGATGATCAAAATACTTTAAATTTAATAAAAAAAAAATTAAAAAAAAATGGAATTTTATTCCTTTTTCTTCCAGCTAAAATGTTACTTTGGAGTGCTATGGACGAAGCTGTTGGTCATTATAGACGTTATGAATTTAGAGAAATTAAAATGAAATGCGAAAAAGCAGGTTTTAATATAAAGAAAATTCATTATGTAGACAGCATCGGTTTTTTCGGATCTTTAGCAATAAAAATTTTTGGATATAATACAAACAATGGTTTGGGCTCCAAAAAGTCTATTGTATTTTATGATAAATATATTTTTCCGATTTCTAAGATTCTTGACAAACTTGGTTTCAAACACTTTATTGGAAAAAATTTATTAATAATTGCAAAAAAAAAATAATTTGAGTTGTAAATTTTTAATTATATGAAAGTAGATTATAGAATTTTCAGATACTATAGAAGCAAAGTAATTGTCGAGATTATTGTATAAAATCTTATAAAAAAAAATTATTAAAATTTTTCTGATTTCTTAAAATATTAGAATGGAAATAATTGATAAAATATTAAACCTATACCTATCATTTGAATATCTTTTAGATACTCACTTCTATAAATTCTCAATTTTTTACATCTTAATTTCTATTATTTGGATTTCTTTAATTGGTATTGTTACTCCAGTATTATTAATCTCAGCTTTGGCTTTTGGATATTCTGGAGCATTTATTTCTTTATTCGCTCTTGTAATTAGTTCTTTAATAAATTTTTTTATAGCCAGAAAGACAAAAAGGTTAATTTCGAAATTTAGATATAAAAAACCATTAATTTCAAATAATCCTCTCATAGTTTATATAATTTTTCGTTTCCTACCAGGAGTACCATTTTTAATAAAGAACTTCTCGGTAGTCTTATTTAAACTCAATTTAAAAAAATTTTTTCTTGCAGTTATTTTATCCGACACGCCTCAAGTGTTAATTTATACTTTTTTTTGTGTAAGGTTGATAGACTCGTCTAACAATTTTTTTTTAAATCAAAACTATATTCAACTAGTTGAGCAAATGTATTTACCAATTTTATTAATAATTCTTTTATTAATATTCTTATATTTTATAAACAAGAAAATTGGTTATAAATTTTTTGGAAAATAATAAAAAATTTGTAAATTAATTTACTATTCATGTGAAATAAATCTTTAATACTTTACTTTCAAACTCTTACACATAATTGGTAGACGCGACGGATTAAAAATTGGTTGAACTTCGTTTTATTTTGGAATCAATTCTCGAATCGAGATTTGGTTTTGTAATTCATTAAATAAAATTACAAAAGATTCTAAATTAGACCCTTATTAACAGGTTAAATTGGGGAAAAACATTGAAAAATTGTGAGATTAGCAAAAAAAAGTTGATTATAATTTTAGATTATTCAACCTAGCCTCTTGAAAATTATTTAAAAACATAATTTCTAAAAATTAAAAATCTTAACAAAAATATTATTATTGATGATGTGATTATAGATAGGATTGAATTTGTGAAAAAAAAGATTGATAAAAAAACTACCAGAAAATAGTCAAAAATTTTTAAAGCCCATGATGTTTTTAAAAATTTTAAAAAACTCTTTTTGTGTTTCTTACTAAAACTAATAAAACTATGATAAAACCATGAAAAAACAAAAAGAAATATGTGACAAATTAAATAAGCATTTGAAATTGACATTAAATTTAATAAATCATTCAAATAAATAAATACAATTTTAAAATTAAAAAACAAGAAGCTTCCACCGCATACATATAAAAATTCTTTATTTTTAAATTGTTCAAAAATTTTTTTTTCAAAACTTAGCATATACAACTATATTCCAGCTTAATTTTTTGAAAGGACCAACTAAAACTTTTTCTAATGCTCTTTCAATTAATAAACTTATGAGAGATATTGGAATAAAAATAAAGAAAGGTTTTAAAACAACTTGAGCTAATATTGGTGTAATAAAACCATTATATTTAAACTTTATATCTTTCATTCCTGAGCACTTGAGAATATTAAAGAGTTGTAATTCTGAGAAAAAAATCTGGTTTGATGAATAACTCTTGTCTATTTTCATTCTTATTTTTCTGGCAAGCTGAAATAATTTATTTGCATTTTGTGGTTCTCTAGCAATGAATATTGTTCCTTTTTTAATTTTACTTTTTAACAAATTTAATATTTTATTTATTTCAGTCATATGATGAAGAGCCCCATCCATTAAAACTAAATCAACTTTTACGTTATTAGGAATTTTAAAATTTTTAATATTAGAAATATGAAAACTTACATTATTTAGATCCTTACAAAATTTTCTTGCAACTCTGATCATCTCTGAGGAGATATCAACACCAATATATTTAGAATATTTATCTTTTAAATAATGAGCATTTGCTCCTATACCACAACCCACATCTAAAATAACAATTTTCTTTTTCAAAGAAAATTTATTAAATACACTTCTTATAATATCTCTTCTACATAATTTAGAGGGCAGATAAGCATCTCTAAGAGTTTTATGATCCGCGAACTTATTATAATGTAATTTTTCAGCTAGTTCTTTATCGACTTTTTTCATTTATTAAACTATATTATTTTTCATTTTTATCTTTATTCAAATTGACTATTAATTCCCCCAATAAACCTGCTAGAAGTGATTGTCCACCAACAATTGTTAGACCTATTATTAGATTTACATTTTGAATAATCTTTTCCGAATATCCGAATACCCAGAAGGAAAATTGAACACTTGAGATTAAAAAAGCTAAGGATAATAAAAAAACACCGATTTTTCCAAAAGTTCTTAATGGACGAAAATAAATTAACATTGATAGGATTTGCGTAAGTGCCACGTATATGTATTTTAAACTAATAAAAGAACTTCCCTCAAATCGTTTATAAAAAGTTACATCTATTTGTTTGAATTTTAATCCTGCATAATAACTACTTAATAATACTTGTTGAGTGTAATTATAATCTCCAAAAATTTTTAAGTCTTTAATATTTTCTTTTCTTATTGCAAAAATTCCTGGTTGACTATCTTCAATATCCCAACCAGTAAGAAATTTCATTAATTTTGAAAAACATATATTTCCCAAACGTCTTAGAATTGGCATTTTATATTTAATTTTGTTTTTTCTATTCCCATAAACTAAATCATATTTGTCTTCAGTTATTGGTTTAATTATTTCGAGAATATCTTTTGAATCGTGTTGACAATCTGCATCAATTTTTACTACTAAATTTACATCAATGTTATTTGTCAACTTTAAGCCTTCTCTCACTGCCGCACCTAAGCCTTTATTTGATGAATGTTGATGAATTAGTACATTTTTAAAAGTAGATGCAATTTTGACAGTATTATCAGTTGATCCGTCATCAATTAATAATATTTTTTTTATTTTTTTATTATTAAGCTTCGTGATATTTTTAAGGCATCTGGAGATATTTTTTTCTTCGTTATAACACGGAATTAGAATTAGAATTTTGTCCATTTTATTGATTTCATACTAAAATATAAAGCTGTTGAAACAGCAAAACCAAAAACCATTGGATAACCATATCTTACATTAAAATGAGTAAATAAAGAATGAAATAAAAAATTAAAGATAGTTAAACTAAAAATACTTATGTAGTATTTTTTTTTGATATTTTTTATTAAAAATAAAATGAAAAATGGAAAAAAAACAAAACAATATTTTAAACCTCTCCAGCCCATTAAAATCGATATTTTAAAATTTTGTAATGGATCACTTAATATTCTTTTTAGCAAATAAACCTTAGCCTGACTATAATTTTTCTCACGAATCAAATTTGCAGCATTTATTCTACCTGCAACCCTAAAACTTTCCTCTGATTTTGTATCAAATCTTCGCCAATAAATACTTGAAATGTTTTTTTCTACTAATGCCTTAATACCAGGTATAGGCGCCCAATATAAAATTCCTATGCAGAACTCTTTATTACTCATATTATTATGTTCTAATCTATTTGATAATACTTTAACTGAACCACTTTCAGCAATTGAATATGAATTAAAATAAAAATTATTTCTTAGAACCCATGGTAAAATAAAAAAGGTTAATGATAAAAAAAATATTACAAAGTTAGTAAATTTTTGTTTTAAAAAACTCTTTTTTTTAAAGCCAAAGAGTAAGAGAATTATAATAAAGAATGGAATAAAATATAAAAAAACATTTCTTGTTAAAATCAATAAACTTAAAAATATTGAAAAAAAAATCATCTCACTTCTCTTTTGGGTCTTTATAAATCTCGCTAAAAAATAACTTGAAAGTGAAAATAAAAAAAGTCCCAAAGTCTCACTATTATAGTTTATTATCATCTCTTTGGAGACTATGATCATAGATACCATTGAGACCACTAAACTTGCAATATATGATGCACCAAGCTTTTGGCATGTTTGAAACAAAAAAATTATGGATAAAATACATATCAGGCTAAAAATAAATGATTTTTTTTTTAAAAATACATTACAGTCTTTTTGTTCTACTAAGCATTTTTTCTGTAATTCTTCTAAATTAAAAGTTTTAATAATAGCACTAAGAAAATAGGGATAACCAGGTGCGCGCCTCATAGTTGGAGTTGCTGCTTTATCTAAATTTGGTGGAGATAGTGAAAAAACACTTTTATTTATTAAATTAAATGAAATTTCAAAGTATCCATCAGAAGGTAATTTCAAATTTTCGTCAGACCTGGTCCAAAAAAAAAATAAACAAAATCCAATAATTGTTATGAGAAAATAACTAGATAAATTTTTATACTTTATATCTTGATACTTCATTAAATTTCAAAAATGTGATTATTAAAATTGGAATGAACCATTTGAAGAAATAAACTAAATAGTAAAATTTAGTCAAATCAGGATAAAATTCAGACCTCGTACCAATCCAATTATCTTCTTTGGACAAATAAATTTTTTCTAATATATTGACTACGTTTTTTGGGTAACCAGCAGATTTATAAGCCTTATCTATGATATCTGAGTTAAAATATAAATTTGAAAGTTCAGTTTCAAAAATTACATTATAATCTGGATCCAGAATATAATTTTTTCCCCCGCTATTTAAATTCACAACAACATGACCACCTAACGATACCAAAAGTGGATTAAAATTATTTCTTTTTAAAAAATCATATAAAGCTAAGGAGCTTTGAGAACATAGACCATAGCCTCGTTCAATTATTTTGTTCCATTTAAATCTCTCTATTTTTAAAATTTTTTCTTTTTCTGCTAGAAGCGAAATTCTTTGAATTAAGAAAATAATCCAGTTTTCAGAAAATTCAATAAAGTTACTATCTGGCCAAAAATTTTTGATACTCGCTGCAAAGAGATAGTTAATTCTCTTTAAATCTTGTTTAGAAATATCTTCTAAATCAAGATCTCTAAGATTCTTTTTTGTTTGTTGTGACTCTAATAAGGGAATATTATTTTTATGAATCATATTTGAGTTTTCCGTAAAATATGGGCTTAATGGTAAAAAAGTCCCATAAATATTTACTAATAAGATAACAAAACTTAATTGAAAAAAAATTTTTTTTAAAATCTGCATTTTTTAGTAGCAACTTAAATTATATATACTAAAAAATATTTTCCAAAAGATAAAAAAACTATTATTATAAATTAGCATTTATCTCTTAAAAAAAATAATTTTACATAGAAGAAAAAGTATGTCGGATGTTGGTGAAAAAATTATCGCAGGAAACTCAAACTGGACTTTTAAAGGAAAAGTAGCAAAAAATTTTTCTAGACATATAAAAAAATCAGTTCCTTTATATGAGGAAGGGCATAATCTAATCTGCAGAATAAGTGATTTTTTTGTTCCAGATGATTCTGTTTGTTACGAACTTGGTATGTCTAATGGAAACCTTATACAGAAATTAGCCAAAAGACATCAAAAAAAAAAAGTAAAATTTATTGGGTTGGATAGCGAAAATGACATGGTAGAAATTGCAAAAAAAAAACTTAAAAAAATTAATAATGTAAGCTTCTATTGTAAAGATATAACTAATTACAAATTTGACAAAGCTGACTTAATAATTTCTTATTATACTATACAGTTTGTATCACCAAGAAAAAGACAGGAGTTAATTGACAAAATTTATAATGCACTTAACTGGGGAGGAGCATTTATAATGTTTGAAAAAACTAGAGGTAATGATGCAAGGTTTCAAGATATATGGACAGCAATTTATTCTGATTTCAAGTTGGAGCAAGGCTATTCTCCTGAAGAGATAATGAATAAAAGTAGAAGTTTAAAAGGAATTTTAGAACCCTTTTCGATGAAAGGAAATTTGGATATGCTTAAAAGAGCTGGATTTATTGATATAGCAACCATATTTAAATATGTTCCATTTGCTGGATTCATCTCAATTAAATAATTTAATCTAAAAATTCTTAAATATTTATTCATTTTTATCTAAATTATTCTGTATATTTAAAAATATAATTAGTTAACTTAAGCCCCTATGGCGGAATTGGTAGACGCGACGGATTCAAAATCCGTTGAACTTCGGTTCATGTCCGTTCGAGTCGGACTAGGGGTACCATTTTTTGAAATTTCATGAAAAAAGCAGAGGATAAAATTACAACAAATATTCTTGATTATTTTCTAAACAGACCAAGAATGTATCAACGAAAATATGTGTTGTCTAAGAACTCTTCTTGCCCAAGATCTAGTGGCATTTATGCATGGTATTTCAAAAATGATTTGTTTAAATTTCCTAACCAAAAAAGTATTTCTACTCACAAGAACTACTCAATATTATACATAGGAATTGCACCATCAGGATTAACCAGCAAAAGTAATATTAGAAAAAGAATTTTTAATCATTTCCGAGGTACAGCTTATGGGTCGACACTCAGATTATCACTAGGAGTATTATTATCAATCAAAAGTAAATTCATATTAAGAAGAATAAAAAATAAAAAAATAATTAGATTTACGGATGAGGGTGAAGACTGGATTGATAATTGGTTAGAAAAAAATTCATTGGTTTCGTGGTTTGAGAATCCCCGACCTTGGAAAATTGAAAAGAATTTGATTAATCAACTCTACTTACCATTGAACATTCAAGGTAATTTAGATAATCCTTTTAAATCCATACTGATCGATTTGAGAAAAAATGCAAGAGAAAGAGCAATGAATCTCCCAATTATTAAATGAAGAATATTCTAAAGATTTTATTAAAAAGTTTCATACTAAAGTCTGATAGTAAAATTTATTTGTATTTAAATCAATGACTTACAATCAAACGCAACTGATTCAAAATACGTTGAACTTCGGTTCATGTCCGTTCGAGTCGGACTAGGGGAACCATTTTTAGGAATTTTATGAAAAAAGTAGAGGATAGAATTACAGCAAATATTTTGGACTACCTCTTTAACATTCTAAATAATTTTAATCATTATCAATTAAAAAATCATATTCATCTTTTAATCCAATACAATCTCTAACAATTGAAATATCAACATCTAATTTCTTACTTAATTTTTGTAAATCTTTGAGTTTAGGATCTTTAATTTTTCTAAATTCAAAATTAATTTTCTTACATAATTCATTATAATTCACTTCTTAATTTTCCTTATATTTTGTAATTCCTAATAAATACATTATAGTCAAAAAAATTTAATACACTTTGATATTATTAAACATTTATAAAATAGGAATTTAAAATATTTTTGAATTTAAAGTTATCTAAAAAATTAATGAAAAACCTCCCCCCTTTTTTTCTTTGACTTTTTTAATCAATGTTTATTATTATTTACTTACAGCTAATTGGATTATGAAAAAATTATTAAATGTGAAAAATAAAAAACTTACATTTGTCAGGATTATTCTTATTGCCTTGCCTTCATACTTAGTTGCTTTTTTTTCTCAGAAAATTCTATTTGTTGTTCCCACAATTGCAATGATGATGATGATTGCAAATTCTATAGAAACTGGAAATACATCAAATAGAAATAGAATTGAGGAAGACAATCTTGCTGAAATTGATTCAGATTCGGATGGGCTTAGTGATGGTGAAGGGGGTGTTTAATGTTTGGACTTAAAATAAAAAATCCTAAATCTCTTTTTTTAAAAATATTGTTAGTATTTTTGCCTATATATTTAATTGCATATTTTACACAAAATATGGTCTATGTTCTGCCATCTCTTGCCGCCGGAATAATTCTTGGTAATAGTATTAATGATGAATCTAAAATTGATAGTGATGAAAGTGATGATGGGGAATCAGACGACGGAGCATCAGAAAGTTCAGACGCATAACAAATTGTAAATATTTTAAATTTAACATTTGCTTTGCTGATATGAATACTTATTTGATAATTTGTTTAAAAACTCTTGTTTCGCATAACTCTTAAAATTGCATCAGACATGCCTGGACCGATCCCTTGTATTTTTTCTCCTCTACCCAACATTCCTTGAATTTCTTTTAATGAATAATTTTTTTTTAAGAAGTTAAGTGTTTTTTCTGGAAATTGTGGAATTTCAGAAATATCTGACCACACTTCGTTAATTTTTTTTTGTTCCTGAGCTTTTCTTTCCCTCTCTATTCTTTGTTTCTCCGCCTCTTTCTCCATCTTTATTCTTTCTCTTTCAGCCTTCTCTTTTGCCTTTTGTTCTAACCACTTTTGCTTGTTTTCTTCTTTTCGTCTTTTCTCTTCTTTTTTCTTTTCTTCTTTTAATTTTTTAAATTCTTGCTTTTGCTTTGCACCTTCTTGCTTTCTCTTTAAATTCTCTTGCTTTTTTAGTAACTTTAATTCTTTTCTTTTTTTGATAGATTCCTCAGAATAATAACCTTTAAAAATTACCATTTTAAAAATTATAATTATTGCATAACAAAGAGAGATCAAAAAAATCAAGACATAAAGGAAAAAAGACTCGCTACGATTAACGAAATAAATCGAAAGGCAGAATGAAATTAAAATAACTGTTAGTGTAACTTTTAATCTTTTTGGCATATCTTAAATTATAGTCCAATATTGGGATTTACAAAAATTTTTTTTAATTTATCTTGCTTTCTTTTTCAATAAATATTTCTATGTTTTCTAATAAACCTGAAAAAGAGTACCCGTACATTTCGCAAACATACATTCCGGCAATAACACCGACTAAAAATTTAATCATTATATGTTACCAAAATTCATTTATATTTCGAATTTCCTTCATAGCATTTCTACCCCAAGCATTTCCCAATTTCCAGACTTCGGATTATTACAAGCAAAACCTTGTCCTCTTTTAATCATCCCCTTTTCCTCAATTGAAAAATCAAATTTTTTACATTGTTCTTTGCCAAAGTTTCTTTTCACTGTTTCTTTAGGTTCGATTTTAGTGATTACTTCTTCACTATTTTCGTCAATCATTGACCATGTGGTTTTTTTTTCTCTTTCCATTGAAACATTTAAAACCTCTTGCTGGTCGTCCGTCATATTTTCGGCAATTTCAGAACCCATAAAAACTCCTGCGAGCGTTCCTAATGTTGTTATTGCAATTACTTGATTAAGATTCCCTCCAGTTCCCGACTTACCTAACCAACTCTTAACAAGGGTATATGTTCCCATACCAACTCCAGCACCAGTTCCATAGGTAATCCAATTTTTTTTGCCATTTTGTGAACACGAGGATATTAAAATCGTTGCAAATAATATTATAATTGTATTTCTCATCTTTTTCTTTCCTTTCAAAAGTAATATAAATAATATAACCTATATGTGTGCCAGAATTGGGCACTTTAAAAAATGTTGTGTTTTAAAAACAACTTTTTCTATTAGTTTAGATTATGCGACTTGAAAAATTAGAAAACTTACTGGAGTTAGCATCAGCAATGCAGGCTAACCGTCAAGGAATATCTATTCAAGATATTATAGAAAAGTTTAGTGTTAGCAGACGAACAGCTATACGAATGAAAAATATAATTTCCAATGTGTTTCCATTAATTAGAGAAGTTAAAACTGACTCTAGAATAAAAAGGTGGACTATTCCTAGCTCAACACTTGAAAAAATCGTAAGCGTTGATACTGAGGAATTTGCTTCACTTGAAATAGCTCGCAAATTATTAAAAAAGAATAATTTAACTCACGAAGCTAAAAAAATTGAGGTTTTAAAAAATAAGATTTCTATGGTTTTATCCTCTAACTTATTAAATAAAATCGAGACGGACCTCGAGGTTTTAGTAGAAAACGAATTAATTGCTTTTAAAGCAGGTCCAAAACCAATTTATGAAAAACAATTACTTAAAGATATCCGTTATGCTGTCAAAGCATGTCTTAAATGTGAGATTAAATATAATAAAAAAAAATTTATCGTTGAACCTTATGGTATTTTATTTGGGCATAGACACTATCTTGTTGCTCGAAATTCTCAAGATAAGATAATAAAATTAAAGTATTACTCTCTTCCTGAAATTGAATTATTTAAAATCTCTAATGGATATTTTTCAAGAAATGATTCTTTATCAATAAAAAAATTGGTAGATAAAAGCTTTGGTGTTTTTGACGAAAAACCATTTGATGTAGAAATAGTTTTTAATAAGAATGTGGCTAAAGAAGCTAGGCAATTTTTATTTCACAGTTCACAAACCTTTACTGATAATCCTGACAAAACTTTAACATTAAAATTTCATTCTGGGGGAATGATTGAGATGGCTTGGTATTTTTTTAGATGGGGTAAGAATATTAAAGTATTAAAACCAAAAAAATTAAAAATATTATTGAAAAAGTTTTTAATTAATTGGAAGATAGTACCCTAGGAAATTGAGATATGTCTATTGGAATAGTTGATGAACCAATCTTAGGTCAAAGTCAAGATTGGTTAGAAATAAAGAAGCACGCTGATGCCCTTGTTCAGTTTATAAAAGAAACAGACACACCAATGACAATAGGTGTTCAAGGTGAGTGGGGAAGTGGAAAAACGTCTCTTCTTAACCAGATTAAAGAGGAATTATCCTCAAGCAAAGACATCAGACAAATTTGGATAAATTCTTGGGAAAACTCCCTAATGGTGACCCCAGAACAATGTCTTATCAAAATTATTAATGAAATTATTGACGAAATTCTTGGGTCCGACGCAAAGCATTCAAACAAAGATAAAATTGCCAAGATAGCAAGTTCTGTTTTCAAAGGTGCATTGAAAGTTGGTGCAGCGGCGACAATGGGCGTAAAAGCAGGAGAAGAATTAGACAGAGTTATGGATGGAGAGAATGAAAATAATATTAAAAAGCTTAGAAGCACTCTTGATAATTTAATCCAGGATATTACTGATGCGTCATCAAATGCTTATAAAAAAATTGTAATTTATGTGGATGATTTAGATAGAGTTGAGCCAAGAGATGCCGTAAAAATTTTAGAGTTATTGAAAAATATATTTAACTTAAAACATTGTGTGTTTCTGTTGGCTATTGATTATCAAGTTGTTGTAAAAGGTCTTAGAGATAAATTTGGTGAACAGACTGAAGAAAACGAGTGGGAGTTCCGAGCATTTTTTGACAAGATTATTCAGTTACCATTTATGATGCCCATGGGCCAATATAATATCAGTAATTATATCAAGAATCTTTTAATAAAAATTAAATTTATTGAAGAAGGTGATTTCGATGAGGATCATATAAAAACTGTTATTATGAACACAATTGGAGGCAATCCAAGGTCACTCAAAAGATTAATAAATTCGGTTTCTTTAATTAAATTATTCACAGGTGATACTAAATTAGTTGAAACAGATGAAGAAAAAACATTGTCTGAAGATGATCAGAAATTATTATTATTTTCATTATTATGTATTCAGATTGCGTACCCAAAAGTTTATGAATTATTGTCTGTAAAACCCGATTTTTTAAATTGGGACAATGACTTAGCTTTCGAAATGACAAGAAAAAAAGAGGAAGAATCTAAATCTTTTAAAAATGAATTTGAGAATGCTTTAAAGTCTGAAGATTTTGACGAAGAGTGGGAACAATGTCTGTTTAGAATATGTTATATTAACCCCAGACTTAAACCAAAAGTTTCAGAAGTTTCAAAAATTTTAACGTTTATTAAAGATGAATTTTTAAAAGAACACGAAGAGGAGATTGGACAAATTATTGCTCAGATTTTAAGTAAAACATCTGTTACCAGTGTAACTTCAACTGATAACGGGCAGGAATATATTCTTCCTGAAAGAAAAGCAGCATATCATAGAAGATTTTTAGATAATTTTGATTCTTTTATTATTGATCATAGGCAAAATAAAAAAATGGAAGAAGAGGTTGAAAAAATAATTAAAGAAATCTACGCTGATTTACAAAGTATGTTCGAAAATATTGAGTTTAAATTTGCAGGAGGTATGACAATGTACACGTCAAAAAGAAATTTTATGAAAGTCAATCCTAGCGCTAAATTTCTAGACTTAAGATTAGTAAAGGATTTTGAAAATGATTACAAACTACCGAAAGTAAAGAATCTTGTTGTAAAGCACAGTAGGCCCTTTAATCCAGATGCTCTCTCAAGTGTTCATAATTCACACATGTACAGTATTCGATTGGATAATTTAAAGGATTATCAAGCATGTAAAAATGATTTAAAAGATTTATTCAAAAAATCCTTCATAATGATCGATAAATTTAAAGATAAAATTTTAGGACTAGAAATTAAAAAAGGAAGAGTTTCAAGAGTTCATGGAAAAATAATAGAAGATTTAGATGAATCAATGAAATTATGTCATAAATATTTAGTTCCAAACTATAGAGAAAATTAATCTAAATAATTGAGGGAATAATGGGATTATTTAAATGGTTATTAGGTGGAGCAGCTGCTGCCAAAGTTTATAACAAACTCAATAGACCAATTATTGAATTTCCATCTACTGAATACACATTATACGCACTTGAAAATAGTGGAATTACTGGCAGAAAATGGTTAGTTAGATACAAATATAAGGGCTCAAAGTATACTGCACAAATTGATACTGGGACGCGAGGGTTTACTGTTGCTGGTGGTGGACCTATGGCAAAAGTTTACTTTCCATGACTCAATTTTTCTTCAATAGAAATACAATTGATAATCTAAAGTTTTATGTTTACGGACTAAAAGATCCCTTTACTAATAAATATTTTTACATTGGGAAAGGTAAAGCAAATAGAGTCTTTTCCCATGTAAATCAAAAAATTAAAAGAGGAATTGATGATCCAAAATATGACAAAATCCAAGAAATACGTTCGCAGGGAGGAAAGGTCAAAATTGATATTATTAGACATGGTCTGGATGAAAGGCAAGCACTTCTAATTGAAAGTTGTCTTATAGATACTTTAGGAGTAAATCAAATGGCAAATAAAGTTAAGGGAATTGATCATGATAGATTCGGTCTCATGCCGGTAAATGTAATTAAGCAAATCTATAAAGGAAAGGATTTTAAAACATCTGCTCCATGCGTATGTTTTAAAATAAATAAGGCCTGGAATAAAAATATAAAAATTAATGAACTATATGATAAGACAAGGTCATGGTGGAGATTATCAAAAACAAGATCACAGAAGGCTATGTATGGAATTGGTATTGCCTTTGGAATTATACGATCAATTTATAAAATAAATAGTTGGGAGGATGGTGGAAAATATAATCGTCCGACTCGCATAAGGTTTCATGGAGAAAAAGCAATAGATATGCAAAAACATATTGGGGATTCAATGCTTAATCAACCAAATCATAGAGTAAGTGGACCTACCTTTTATATTAATTGTTAATTAAAAAAATGGCTAGAAAAAAACTTAAACATTTTCCATTTCATGACGAAAAAAAACTGGTAGAGGCAGCTATAATTTTTTTCAATAAATCAAATGTAGAAACTCAAAAAAATTTCTATTACGACCCATCAACTAAAAGAAAAAGGTATCAAGTTGACTGTCTTGTTGAAAAGCGTAAAACAATTATCGAATATGATGGTCCAAATCATTACAATAATATCTGGAAGATATATAGAGATAAACAAAGATATAAATTTCTAAAGGATTTAGGATATAAAGTTGTCATATTTCCATACTATTGTGCATTGACTAAAGATATGGCTCGTTATATTTTTGGTGATTTTTATTCCGAAGATAAGTATCAGGAAATGCTTGATAAAACATGTGACGTTAAAAATGAATCAGAAATTTTAGGTCCAGGGTGGCATACATCTAGAGAAACTCCAGCTAATTTTATACCCCTAGGTATTGATAGATTTTATAAGGAATTAATGAGCATTCCAAAAAGTCAGTTAGATGGAATAATTTTTAGTTTACAGCTCTATTGTAAAGATTTTCCAAAAGAGTTTATTATACCCAATGATCCACGCATCAATAAATTAATGGAAAAGAATATCAACAAAAATAATCTCAATTATTATTATTCACGACGAGACGGAAAAGTTTATATTTAATTCCATTATTGTATTTATTAATTTTTCAATTGGTCCATTTTCTGAATAATCATTTTCCACGATAAAGTTAACTCTTTTTTCTCGTAATATTTTTTTTGCATTTTTTTCAGAAGTCTCATCATTTTCGTAAACGCATATTGATGTTCCGCCATTTTTTTTATTTACCACAAACGTGGGAATGTCTGTTTCACCATCACCAAAAAAAAAAATATTCTCGAATGGAATATATATTTTTTTATCTTCAATTTTATTATTGACCCCTGCGTTATCATAAACATCAAATTTGCCTTTATGTATTCTATACAAAAATTGAACTTTATTAGAGTAATTAACAGATAGCCTTGGCCAAATAAAGTCTCTATTAAAAATATACGATGAAGCAAAAATTTTTTTTATATTTTTTGATATTTTACATCCCTTTATCATTTCTTCTAAGCCAGATGAAATAATATAATGTTCAATGTTCACATTAAATTTTTTCTTTATTTTCTTTTCAATACTTTGAAACCAACTTTCAACACCTTTAAAAAGAATAATTTTTCTTCCATACTTTTTGAATATTGAGCTAGAAAAATCAATATTTGATTCTTTCATTTTAGTCATTAAGAGTTTTAAGTAAGCTAAAGTTGGATCGCATTTATTTCGATTGGAATAATCAACAACTTTTTTCCAAAAAATTTTTGGATTAACCTTACAATCAGGTAATAAATGATGATTCATCATATATTCTGGACATAAGGTTCCATCAAAGTCATAACAAAAGGCAAATTTTTTAACTTTAGTCAATTAATATGATTTTCTTAAATTTTATATTTTTTAGTGATATCAATAAATTTACTATTTTTTAATTCCCAAACCTCAAAAGTCACTCCATCTGGTGGTAGGGAATACATACCCTCATCATAATCTTCAACACCTTTATAATTTATTAATATTCCTTTAGTCACTGACCCTAAACTTTTATTAACATTGCTTGGTGCAGAGACTAGATAGTTTTTTAATTGTTGCCTGTGAGAATCTGAAAGTTTTGAAGAAACTTTTGTTTCAATCATTATTGTCTCTTTAAGATCCATGCAAGGATAAATTAAAAAATCTAATTCACCTAGACCGAGAGCATGGTTTTTATAAAAAAGTTCGATATTTGTTTCTCTTAAAAAATCAATTTTATGTTCGCGTAATTCAACAGCTACCGCCATTTGAATAAATCTTTCTTCATAACCACCTAATTGTTTATAAACCTTTTTAGATAAGTTAATGAAAGTTTTTAAAAATTTTTGCATAATTAATAATAGTTAATTTTAAATGTTAATGAAAGGTAAAATATGGGAATTAAATTTGACGGTACATATGTAAAAGACGGGTTTAAAACTATAGCAAATTTAAAAGATGGAAAAATCTTGAGAGAAGGACAGTCCTCTGGAGGTAAAGCTTTAGGTAATATAAAGTCTGGAGATATTATAAGAGAAAAAGATTCATCAGGTGGTAAAACATTATGCAACGTAAAAGATGGAAAAAATATTAGAGACGGACAATCTTCAGGTGGAAAGCAATTAATAAAAATTTCTGATGCTGCTAAAAAGATTGGAGCCTCGTCTCATGGAGCCTCTACAGCATTAGTATGGTATTTTTTCGCAAGATAATAAATGATTAAATATAATGAAATACTTTTCTTAAAAAAGTGTGATAGTAAAGTGTGATAGAAAAAACTTTATGTATTTAAATCAATGACTTACAACCAAACGTAACTGATTCAAAATCCGTTTCTCTTCGGAGAGTGTCCGTTCAAGTCGGACTAGGGGTACCATCTAAATTCAATGTGAGTAAGGGTTTTAGAATATTCATATTGTTCTTAAAACAAACATTATTTCTATTATCAAATCGTCCGTAAAATCTATCTGATTGGTCATAAAAAATATTGGTTTCAAACCAGAAATTAAGATTATCTAAATATTTATATTTTATGAATTTAGTAATGAGTTCAAATTGAGTTGAGCTGAGTTTTTCAATTTTTTAATTTAAGATTATTAAAGTTTTTTGGCAGATAATCACTGAAATATCTTTTTAACGCTGGAAGGTTAGAAGCCATTAGCTTAAAACTTTCTAAATCAATTTTTAGTACCTCTGAGTCTTCTAATGCAGTTATGGTTCCAGTTCTTCTGCCACCTTGAAGGATCACTCTTGAACCAAAATGATCACCTTTATTGTAGATTTTATTAAAAACTTTTCCATCTTCTGTTTTTTTATAGGAATTAATAAATTTTCCACTCTGAACTATATAGAATCCGTCTGCAATCATACCTTCAGTAAAAACAACGTCGTTTTTCTTATAATTCTTATATTCAAAAGAATTTTTCTTTACAGTATCTGTTAAGACTGCATTTCTTGGAATAAAAAATTCTAATATCCACCCAACTAGAACTCTTATTTTAGTTGGTATTGAAGGTAAAAATGAAAGATAAAAAGTTCTCCAAATAATCCATGCAAATAACCCTTTAACTCTAATAGAATAGATTTTTCCAATACCGATTTTTGAGCCTAGTGAAGCCAGTGATCCTTTTGACCTATAATTAAATTTTCTAAGATTTCTATTTAAAGTTTTTAATACAATATTTTTTGCTACTATTTTTGCTTGCTTAACAGCAAACTGTGCTGTTGGAGGAGAATTTTTAGATTTATCATTTGGATTATATGGTACAAGCGCACAATCACCTAATGCCCAGACATTACTGTTATTTATTACTTCTAAAAATTCATTGGTAACTATTTTTTGATTTTTAAGTGGAAGATCACTTTTTCTGATTAAATCTGAAACTGTTGACCCGATTGTTGAAATAACGGTATTTGTTGCTATAGATTCTTTATTTGATAAATAAACTTTTAAAGATGTAACTTCTTTTAAGCCGGTATTTAAACGCACGTTAATTTTTTGTTTTTTAAAGGTATTTAATATGTAAGAACCCATTTTTTTGTCAAATTCTGGGAGAAGTTGATTTGAAAGCTCGATTATATAAAAACGTATTTCTGACTTATCAATATTCTTATAATATTTAAGTAGTCTATCAGTCATTTCTTTTAATTCACCAGAAGTTTCAACCCCTGAAAATCCACCACCAATTATAACAAAACTTAATAATCTTTTTTTAAGTTCAAAATCTTTTGTTACATCAGCTAGTTCTAAACATTGAATGATATGATTTCTAATGTTATATGCATCTTTTAAGTTTTTCATTGTCATGGAATTATTCTCTAGACCCGGAATAATTTTTACATTACTTTCTTGGCCAAGAGCGATTATGAGATGATCATATGACACATAATGTTGACGTTTTCTAAAACCTTGAGTTAGACCAACTCTTTTTTTTTTTAAATCAATTATATTAACCTCAGCATTCCTAAATTTAACCGCATCTAACATTTGTCTTATTGGAGTTACTGCGTCGGAAGCTGATATAGTCCCTGAAGCGACTTCAGGTAATAATGGCTGAAAGACAAAATAATTATTATCGCTAATTAGCTCGATATCAAATGAATTTAATTTAATCTTTTGTAGTCTTTTAGCACAATATAATCCTCCAAAACCACCACCAAGAATTAAAATTTTACTCATGTACTATTTGAATATTATAGTGAATCTTTGAATAGCTTCTTAGGGATAAATTCACTTGGCTCTATTACCCCTTAAGGTGAAGAACAATCCACCACAATATAACATAACATGAATATGGTCATATAATAGAATTTCAATAAAACTTTCTGGATCGCTTAAGATTATTACACCAGTTATTATACATACCATAATTGTTCCAGAAAACCTTGTTAGGAAATCACCAATTAAATTTAAAATTTTTAATGATTGTAAGATTCCACCAAGCAATAAACCAAAACCAGCTAATAATTCACTACTTATAACCATAAACCAAACAATTAAAGGTAATTCATAAGTCTCAGCTGTAGAAGGATCAAATGGTAATTTGTCTAAGCCTTGCTGAATAAAAATAATAGCCAATGGAATTCTAATTAACCAGTTTGCTCCTTTAAATTCAGGAAACTTTTGATTTAATTTTTTTAACTTGGTATAGGTCATTGTAAAAAATATAATTCATTTCATATATTTTTCAAATTTATTATGTGAACAAAATATATTTATTTTATGAATGATTAATTTTCAAAAACAATATCTTACTCCTGTCTCTCCGTCAATTACTGAAAGCACGGGATTCCCTACTCCTTATATCTTAAATTGTAATTTTATCCCTAACTTTTACCCCTAAAAAATTATCTACCCGAGGGATAAATACTCAGTTTATTTTATTTTTACACATGCCAAACTGTAACACCGCCTTGTCTATCCAATCCAGCAAGTGCTTTATCATCAGGTCGCCAATACAACTTTGAAACTGAATCACTCACACTAGTTTCACTTAATCCACTTTCTTCATTTTCAGATTTTAGATCCCAAAGTACAACAGCACCATCCCTAGAACCTGAGGCTAGGTTCATTCCACGATGTGCAAAAGCAAGGGTGGTAATTGGTTTTTTGTGAAGTTTTAACGATAACGGAGATGTCCCTTCAGGCCCATTACCTTTGAAACTCCAAACTGTTACCTCCTCACTTCCCCCTGTAGCCAAGTAACTTCCAGTTTCATCAAAAGATAAAGCTGAGGGTTTTAGTGGATACCCAGACATCATTGAATCTTGTTCTGTGGATCTGCGCCAAAAATGAATTGTATTATCTTGGCTTCCACAAACGACTATGTCACTATTTGGGCTTAAGACCATTGAAACCAGAGACCCTTTCCACTCTAATTTCTGTTTTACTTTTCCTGACATACCATCGAAAAAGCAAACACGACCGTAGCAAGTTGTAGCTAGTTCTTTATTAATAGACCACCCTAAATTGCTGACGGTACTATTATGATTATTAGATTGCCATATTTCATCACCCTCTTTAGTGTAAACATAAACTGTTTTAGAGCATGAAATTGCCAACATTTCACCATCTTGTGACCATGATAAGTTTTCTATCCAGCCACCACCTAAATCAATGACTTTTTCTTTATTTTTTTGATGAGTATTCCAAATAATAATCTTTCCATCCTGACCTCCTGTTGCGAACCTATTAGTTAATGGGTGGATTGCAGCTGAAAGAATACCATCTTCATGAACCTGTCTTTGGGTCCATATCACTTCACCAGATTTACCATCAAAGACATATATGCCTCCTGCTGCATCACAAATGATGAGAGCTTCACCATTGTAATTCCAACCTCCAGAAATAGCGTAGTCATTTACATAGGTGTTCCAACCACTTCTGAGAATTTTCTGAGGTTGTGTTTCCATTATACTCATACAAGACAGTCCTCGAAACCCTTTCGCATTTCCTTCTCATCAAGATTACGACCAATAAATACGAGCTGATTTCGCCTTGGTAAACTTCCCCAAGGGCGATCTGGTTTTCCACTAAAAATCATGTGTACGCCCTGAAAAACAAATCTATTTGACTCTCCAGCAATACTAAGAAAACCTTTCATACGAAAAATATCTACTCCTTTTTCCCTGAGAAGTTTGGAAATCCAAGCCTGCAGTTTTTGTTCATCCAAATCTCCATCTTTTTCAATTGAAAAAGAACCAACTTCATCATCATGTTCATGTTGTGCTACCCATGTCCTTTCTACTTCAACTGGAACCTCATCATTATTATTTACTTCAATTAACTTCATATTAAACTCTTCTGCAGTATGTTGAGCAAAAAGACCAATTTTTGTATCTTTCTCAATTTCTACATAAAATTCTTTTTGACCTAAAGATTCAAGGTTTAGGTTGACATGTTTGCCTTTAGGAATTATTTCGCTTGGTTTAATTATCTCGGCATCTTCAGCGTAAAGGCGAACACAATGCTCAGCCCCATTTCTTAAACTTACATCATCTGTATTTTGATCAAGCTCTATAACCAGAGACATAGAAGGATCAGGCCCCTCAGACATGATGATTTTATATTTTCCAGGTTTAGTTGAATAAATTCCCGTCCATTCAAATGGATATTCTGGTTCTAAAAATGTAGGACGACGTATGAGAGCCTGGTCTAAATTAAATGCACTTTTATCAAGAACAGAGTTAATTGGAACATTGGCCATTTCACTCCTAATGAATTTTGCCATTTTATTCATTTCCCGAAGACGAGCTTCTAAATTATCAAGTTCTGAGTCTTTGACAAGATCTGTTTTGTTAAGAACAATAACGTCTGCAAATGCAATTTGTTCCGTACTTTCGTTACTTCTTCCAAGTTGTTGATTTATATGAAATGTATCAACAAGAGTTATAATTCCATCAAGAGAAAACTCTGAACTTATCTCATCATCCATAAAAAAAGTTTGAGCGACTGGACCTGGATCTGCAAGACCAGTAGTCTCTACTACCACGTAATCAAATTTATCACGCCTTTTCATGAGGTTTCCAAGTACTCTAATTAAATCCCCACGAACTGTACAACAAATACAACCATTTGCCATCTCAAAGATTTCTTCCTCTGCATTTATTACAAGAGCTTGGTCAATACCAACCTCTCCAAATTCATTTTCAATCACAGCTATTCGTTTTCCGTGTTGTTCGCTTAAGATACGATTTAATAAAGTTGTCTTACCTGAACCAAGAAAGCCAGTAAGAATGGTTACAGGGACCTTATTAGATGAACTATCCATATTCTTCTCCATTTAAAATTGCCATTCTTTTTTCTAGATCTCTACGAAGTTTTGTAATCGCATATGGTTTCATATTTTTCCATTTTTTGCATTCCTCACGTGTTCTGCCACAACCAATACACCATGAATTCTTCCCAATAAATTTACATATGTCAATACAGGGACTTTTAGTACGTTTCATATAAAGTTCTAAACTTATTTTTTAATTATTGCAATGTTATAATATAACAGTTTATAGTATAGTAGTATTTAATCAAATAACCATTACTTATTTAAAACTTTATCTAAATATGGACTTAATTATTGAAAATCTTTTAGGCCAAGCTGGCGGAAATTTCAAAGGACTTATATTTGGTTTTGTCCACGTTGCGATTATGATCATAGGTTATTACACTGGTTTTAGCATAAACAAATTTTTAAAAATTCTTTCCAATGGCTATGTTGCTGGTATCTTTGGTGTTGTTTTGTCCCATATCATTGCAGATATAATTGCTTGCTATTTAGACCCAGACCTTAGAAAAATGATTTTTGGAGTAGTTATTGGTGGTGTAATTCCTCTTTTTTTTATACCAATATTGGAAAAATTTGTTGTAAAAAGTAAAAAAAGTTTTTTAGATTCAACAAATAGAGTTAAATAGGTCCTAACTAAAGATCTATTATTAAAACATTTGTTGTTGTTCTTTTCCCTGTCTCTCCGCCAAATGGGATCCCAGAC
This sequence comes from uncultured Alphaproteobacteria bacterium, assembly GCA_902617375.1. Lineage (GTDB taxonomy): Bacteria > Pseudomonadota > Alphaproteobacteria > Methylaequorales > Methylaequoraceae > Methylaequor > Methylaequor ceniphilum. The sequence continues at coordinate 83,033 of CACMWI010000005.1, forward strand.
AACCTTCCGTGATTCTTTCCGTAGATTTTACGAGGACACAAAAAAAAATGCGATAGAATGGAGAACTCTATCGCATTTTGAAAGATAACAAATGAAGAAAATGTCTTTAATAATATTTAGAATATACTTGAGGATGATTTTTCATTAAGTTGTCTTCTATTATGTTTCTAACATAGTTTGAAGTTGAATTTCCACTTGATGATGTCGCTTCAAATATCGCATTTTTTAAATTATTGTTTAATCTTAAAATTAATATGTTGTTTTTTTCCGCCACACTTAACTCCTAAAATATCATTACACATTTATTTCAAAGGTTATTGCTTTCCCAATTAGAGGGAAATTCTCAGAGATTTTGAAAAAAAACATTATACAAGACATTGATACAAACACTGAAAGTCAATGAAATAAGAGGTTTTAGACTCAACGCAACTGATTCAAAATCCGTTGAACTTCGGTTCATGTCCGTTCGAGTCGGACTAGGGATACCATTATTTAAAAGTTTCTGAGCCTTTTCGGATTTAGCATCAAAATACTTGACGAAATCATGCAAGAAATGGCCAAAAAAATTGAGCTCTTGTAGTTATTTTCTAAATCAATGAGCATACCGGAAACATATGGTCCAATTATTTGACCAACACTAAACGCAGTGGTCATAATAGCGACGGAAATATTAACATTCCCAATGAATCTTTTTTTCCCTTCAACTAAAATTAATGCAACGGATCCAGGAACGCCTAAACCATATAGTAAACAAGCAAGAAAAAAGTAACTAACATTGTTAAAAAGTAAAAATGCAACACCAAGAGTAACTGTCGAACAAGAAAAAAATAATAACAAATCTGTGCTAATTTTTCTAGATAACCAATTCCAAAGTAAAACCGAAGGAATTGCAAATAATCCTACTATTATCCATGACATATACTGATAAAAAGAAATTTCAAATGAATTTATAGCTATTGCACTTATAAACGTTCCGAAAATTATATAACCAATGCCAAAGAAAAAATATCCCAATGAAATTACAATAAAATTTATTTGCAGTTTACTTTTAACTGAATTTCTATCTTCGTTTTTATAATCTAATTTCTGAGGGATAAAAATAATAATTCCGGTACATAGTAATGCTCCAATCAAACCTACAAAAATCCATTGGTGAGTCCATAGAAGATCTACGGTTGAAATTATCCATACAACTGCAGTTCCAATAACTATGCCCAAACCAATCCCAGAAAAGTGATAAAGTTGTAAGGTTTTGTTTAAAGATTCTTTAAAGAAATTAAACATCAATGATATTGTGTAAACAAAACTTAGCGCACTTGAAATCCCACATAAAAATCTTAACGTACAAAATATCCTTAAATCTGTGGTACATCCCATTAAAAAAATTGTAACCACAGAAATAATTGAAGAAAAAATAATCATTTTTCTGAAATTATTATATTTCCAAATAATTGGGATTATTGATCCAATGAGATAACCAAAATAGTTAAATGAGGATATCATCCCCATATTTGTTGAATTTAGATATAATTCATTTTGCATATTGGGTAATATAGGTGTGTATATAAATCTTCCAAAACCGATAGCTATTAAGGTCGAAAAAATACCAGCAATAATAATATTAAAATTTACCTTTGAAAATTTCATCTGAGTATTTAATTTGTATATATATGACTATAAATAAATTTTGTTGGTTTTTTAATTTTTCTTTAAAATTATTTTCAGTATTTACTATAATATATCTTGCCTTTTCATTTCCTATTAAAGCTCATCACAAGATAGATAACCCAACAATAAAATTTTCCGAATCCTCAGAAATAAGAAATTTTTTTTTTGAATGGAGGGGGCATATAAATCTTGATAGAAAAAAAGAAAATCATGAAACGTATCATCAAGTATTAGAATTCGTTAAAGGATGGAACAAACGCTATGAGACAGACTTTGAATTACATATTGCTGATTTAAAAAATAGCTCATTAGCAATTCCAAAAGTAAAATTTCAAAACAAATATAATTTTATTAATAACAAAAATTTTCTATTCTCAACTTTTTTTTCATTTAATTTAGCCACTGAGAAAAATAGTTCAGATCAAATAGAATATAAATTTCTATTTCAAAATAAATTTAAGTATTTTGTTTTTAATAATGGTTTTGGTTTTTATAAAAATATCAATGGGAAAGATTCAAAAAACACGGTTCTAAAATATTTTCCATTAATTTACTTTAAAAAACCTATTATATCCGATGTTCATTTGGCAATCGCAGGAAGTAGTGATTTCGGGAAAATTTCAAAGTTTAGTACATACACTAATCAAAAACATCAATACGGACTTGGGATTAAAAAAACTTTTCAAAAAAATACTCCACGTGAAATTGATTTAACAATTGCATATTTAAAGGGTCTGAATTCAGAGTCATTTGATCAATCACTTATTTGGTATGTAAATAAATCATTCTAATTATTATTCAATTATTTATAACAGAGTTTGTGTCCATCCAGGTAGAATATATAGACTGCATCTCAATCAATTTCGCACTAGCGGTGTTGGAGATTGATTAAAATAACATAAACAATTTAAAGTTTTTTTTTACTTTCCGAGAATTCATCCTAGAAAAATGTCAAATTCTCTAATATAAAAAAACTAATACATGAAACATAAACTTTATAAACCCTTAAAAATTATTTTTGGTGTATTCGTAGTTGATAGTTGGTTCGAAAGTTTTGAATAAATTAAAGTAGGGACAAACTGAGGGTATTTGAACTACTGCTATGCAGTACCACAAAACAATTTAAATTTAAAATTTTTTATCTCATAATATCTTTAAACTTCTTGTAAAATATTTTTTCAATGTAATACTAATATTATGAATCCGATCTTTGTAATTGTTATTCTGTTGTTTTCTTTTAATTTAAATGCATCATGCAAGTTTAAAAATTCAACTTCAAATGATGAAGTTAAATATACTATTCAGAAATCTATAAATGTTGATGACATTGAAGGTCATGTGATTAGAATTTTCAAAACCGAAACCAATCATAAAAAATCAAAAAAAAATTGTGAAGGTCTTAGAATAGTCAAAACAGATTTTTATGGTATTAGTGATTACATTAACAAAAATGGAAGGGTAACTGGCTATTCAATTGGAATTTACGACGATGGTAGCAAAATTTTCTCTCGAGTTGATGGTGTTGCTCAAACTCCAGAAGACGTTAGTAAAAATGGCCTTGTTAATACTACAATTACAATAACGGGAGGAACTGGGATCTACAAAGGAGTAATTGGTTATGGTAAAGGACAAGTAGAATTTAACCCCGAAACAGGCTACTCCGCTGGAAATACAGAAACATTTTACACACTCTCAGCAAAATAAAACGGAATGGCTGAGGGGATTTGAACTCCTGACATCCAGTACTACAAACTAGCGCTCTAACAAACTGAGCTTCAGTTAGTATTTCAAATAATTGCTCTACATTCATAGGGATATTCTTAGAGATTTTGAAAAAAAAACATTGATACAAGAC
>CACMWI010000006.1:0-80000 GCA_902617375.1 uncultured Alphaproteobacteria bacterium
AAATGCCGTTAATAATGGTGTAAACAAATTAGAAATTCAGGTTAAACCCAAAAATTTAGGTAAATTAAACCTCGAGGTTTCTGTAAAAAATAGTGTCACAGCCATTAATATTGGGTCAGAGAATCAAGATGTTGTAAGTCTTCTTAATGACAACCTTCCAAAACTCTTAGAATCAATTGATAAAGAAAGCAAAAGTTTCTCAAGTAATATGAATAATGAAAACAACAACAGTAATTATTTTAACCAAAGAAATGAAAGAGAAAATTTTATGTCGAGCAATGAGATTTCTAAAAAGAATAAAAAAGATGTTGAAAATAAAAATCAAAAATTTAGTAATCATAATATTGATGTGAATGCCTAATTAATTTAAAATATTAAGGAGAGAATAATGGCAGAAGAGAATAATCAAGAAAATGAAAAGAAGTCACCCTTAAAGTTAATTTTGATGATTGTAGGTGGCATAGTTCTTCTAGGAACAGGTATTGGAGTTGGAATTTTTATGGGTGGTGGAGGAGATACAGATCCATCAGCTGAGATATCTCAGATAATTGAAAAAAAAGAAAAACCTGAACAATCAAAAAATGAAGATGAAGAAAATATTGATGAGGCTACTGCTGAATGCGCCGAAGAAGAAAAGGATGAAGAAGGTAATTGTCCTACAGGTCCAAAGAAGATTCCAAAAATCACACCTGAAGAAGAAATCTTTACAACAACGTATTATGAATTTCCTGGAAATTTCACAGCGAATTTAAAGGGCTCAAAAAAGTTTCTCCAACTCTCAGTTGGCGTTTCAACTCAATATGACGAACAAGTAATGGTAAATGTAGAAAGTCATCAACTTGCTCTGAGATCTGAAATATTAACCATCATGTCAGAATTTTCTTCTGAAGATATTGCTGGTAAAGAGGGTAAAAATAATTTGGCTGAATCATTGAGAGATGGAATTAATGAGGTTCTTGTAAAAGTTGAAGGCTTTGGTGGAATCGAGAATGTACATTTTACCTCATTTGTAGTACAATAGGAAATTAAGATTATGTCTGAACCATCAAGGAAATTATCAACCGAAGAAGTCAACGCTTTAATGGATGGACTTAAATCAGGCGATTTAAGTGCATCAACTTCAGTTAAAGATGGGACTGCTGTTGAATACAAAAAATTTAATTTCGGCTCAGATGATCTTTCACTTTTAGGAGATTATTACGCTTTAAGACTTATAAATGAGAGATTCGCAAGAACGGTAAGAGGAGTCTTTCTCCCTTTGTTAAGAGTTCAACCTAGAATAAGTTCGTTTCCCCCAGAAGTAAAATCTTTCGAAGAATACAGTTCTGGTTTAGATGCATTTATGAGTTTAACAAACAGTAGAATTGACGAGTTAAGAGGTTCCATGCTAACCGTTCTGCCACCATCTTTTGTTAGTCTTTGTACTAGTAGTAGATATGGAGGAAAATTAGAGGTTAATGATGCTTCGAGAACTGAATTTACTGCAACCGAAGAAAAAATAATTGAAGTCATAAATAATGGAATCTCACAGGTACTTGAACAATGTTGGAAAGATTTAACGCCTATTTCAATCAAATTTCAAAGTAGAGAACAAAATCCACAGTTTGCTGCTTTTGTAGAATCTACAGATTTAGTAATAGTATGTTCATTTGTAATGCAGTTACCTAACATTGACTCAATGTCTTTTGATGTGGTTTACCCACTTCAAACTCTTAAACCAGTTTCATCTTTACTGAGATCTAGAGTTCAATCTGATGTAGTCGAATCTAACATGACATGGAGAGATAAGTTAGAAAAAGCAATATTAGAAATTCCCTTATTAGTCAAAAGTAATCTTAGCGAACCGGTTGTCTCAATGTCTAAATTGCTGAGAATGAAGGCAGGAGATACATTAAATGTAACTTTAGAAGATACGGTCGATTTTTATGTTGAAAATCAAAAATACTTTAAAGCTGAAATGGGAGAACTTAACGGTAATGCTTCAGTGAAGCTTGCTACTCGAAATAACTAAGGAGAAAAATTATGAATGCAGAAACAGCAGAAAAAGACAAAAATCAGACAGAACAAGCTCAGGAAGAAACTAAGGCACCTGAAGCATCAGCTGAAAATCAAACAAATAAATCTGAGACAGAATCCTCTAAGACTTCAGATAAAAACACTGCAGCGGTTAGTAATTTAAGACTTCTGGAAAACATCGAAGTAAAACTTACTGTTGAAGTTGGAAATACAGAAATTAAAATCAAAGATTTACTAAGATTAAATGAAGGATCTGTTGTTGAATTAGACAGATTAGCTGGAGACGCTTTAGATATTTTAGCAAATGGGACAAAAATTGCTAAAGGCGAAGTTGTGATGGTTGGTGAAAAATTTGGCATAAGGTTTACTGAAGTTGCAACCCCAGAGGAACTAATTGAAAACTTATAATTGTCAGCAAATTGACATCTTTTTTCTTTAGTGATTAATTTATCAATAAAATCAACTACTTAAAATAACTAATACTGTTTCGGCAAGGTTTTTGCATCCTTCTTGTATTAACTAATCAAGAGGGGAAAAATGCCAGAATATGTAGGTCCAAGTTTATCAAACTATTTACTAGTGTTAGGATTTTTAGCTCTGCTTTTTGTAGGCTTGTATTATATAAAGAAGAACAAACACATAATCTCAAAAACCATTAATTCAAAGAAAAGAATGAAAGTATCTGAAGTTACCCTACTGGGACAGGGTGATAGAGCTTTGATCTTAAATTTAGATAATAAAGATTATCTTTTTATTTCTGGGAAAAATTCTGGTTCTTTATTGACAGAAATAAAAAACAACAGTCCTAAAGGTAACCATCTTGAGAAAGTATTTGAAAATAGGCTAAGAAATGAGAAAAATTAATTTTTTGTTTTTAATTATTATTCTTTTTCCATTTTTTGGGTTTTCTCAAATGACCCCTGAAGGATTAGAAGCATTAACTATTACTGAGTCTGAAAATGGCACAAAAACATATTCTGTTTCGCTAAAAATTTTAGCGTTGATGACAGCTTTAACAATTCTGCCTTCACTCGTTTTAGGAATGACTGCTTTTACAAGAATTATTATTGTTATGTCTATTTTAAGACAAGCTCTTGGCACCCAGCAAACGCCGCCTAACCAAATTTTAGTTGCTATATCCTTATTTCTTACTTTTTTTGTAATGGCTCCCACCTTTAATAAAATTTACTCTGATGTTTCCGAACCTTATAATAATGGAGAAATGAATTTATCTGAGGCAGTTGAAAGTGGCGGCGGTGAGTTAAAAAAATTCATGGTTAAAAATACACGAAAGAATGATTTGTTAATGTTTGCAGAAATGGCAAATGAGGGAAAGTTTGAAAATAGTTCTCAAATTCCTTTTTACATTGTTTTGCCAGCATATATTACGAGTGAATTAAAAACTGCATTTCAGATTGGCTTTTTACTTTTTTTACCTTTTTTGGTAATTGATATGGTCGTAGCTTCTGTTTTGATGTCACTTGGTATGATGATGTTGTCTCCGATGTTAATTGCCCTACCCTTTAAACTACTCCTTTTTGTTTTGGTTGATGGTTGGTCAATGACTGTGGGGTCTCTAGTTGGAACGTTCTCGTGAATTTAGTGTTTTAGGAGTAATCAGAAATGGGATTTGATCAAAATGTAGAAATGATAAGATTAGCTTTTTACCAAGTTTTGATTTCCAGTGGCCCATTTCTAGGTGCAGCTCTTGCTATTGGCTTGGTTATTGGAATTATTCAAGCAGCCACTTCAATCCAAGAAATGACACTTAGTTTTGTTCCCAAAATTGTCATAGTTATATTTGCAATAGGCTTTTTGGCTAATTTTCTTTTAGTAAGTTTAACTGATTATTTTCAATTTATTTTTGATACAATTTCAGGAATAAATTAATGTTTATTCCATTACCTTTTTACAGTCCTATGGATGCCTTACCAGGACTCGAATTAAACTCTCTTATTGAGTACTTATTTAAATTCTTTTTATGTTCGATAAGATTATCAGCATTTTTCATATCAAGTCCTTTTTTTGGTTCAAGAGTTATTCCTTTAAATGTAAAAATAATTTTTTCTCTAGTGATTTCATTTTTTTATTTTGGGTATCTCTCTGATATTCAAATATCGGAACAAATTCTTGATAACCTAGTTATTGTCGTAATTGCAGAAGCTTTGATTGGATTATCATTGGGTTTAACACTAACAATATGGTTTGCTGCAGCAAGTTTGGCTGGAGAGAAAATTGCGGCTTCTACTGGGTTAGGTTTTTCCCAGATGGTTGATCCAGATACAGGCGGGCAAACACCAGTAATTAGTCTAATATTAGACTTATTCTTAATTACAATTTTTTTATCGTTAAATGGACATTTAATTGCTATTGAATTTTTATTTAAAAGCTTTGAAATTTTTAATATTAATAACGGAATACCACCCTTTGGTCTTGTAGGTTTGGGCATAGAAGCTGCTGGTGCAATGTTTTATACAGGAGGATTGATAATGCTTCCAGTTGTTGGAGCACTTTTACTAACAAACATTGCAATAGGAATTATAACAAGAGCGGCTCCTCAATTAAATATGTTTTCGTTTGCATTCCCTGTAACTATGATTCTAGCTTTCTTCATAATGTATTTAGCTTCTCAATCTATAGGAAATGCGTTTGCAGAGCTAACAAATAGTTCTTTAGAATCCATAGAAAATATACTTATTAATTAAAAAGGATACAGTTGAATGGCAGAAGACAAAGACGAAAGTCAAGAAAAAACCCAAGAACCCACAGCCCGAAGACTTGAAAAAGCAAAAGAGGATGGGAAAGTTCTGTCTTCAAAAGAAGCTTTTGTTTTTAGTTCAATGTTCATGGGAGTATTACTATTTTATCTAGCACCAATGCTTTTAGACGATTTTTTAAAAATTTGTAAATCTCTATTTTCGTTTGGCCCAGAGCTAGCCTCTGGAAAGTCACCTCTGGAATCTGTTGCTGTAGTTGTGAAATTTTTCATTCAAGTATTTTTAATTTTTTCAATACCACTATTGGTAGTAAGTGTTCTAACGCAGTTTTTAATCGGTGGAATAAACTTCTCCTTAAAATCAATTTACTGGAAGTTTGAAAAAATGAATCCAATTAAAGGATTAAAAAGAATATTTTCACTTAAGGGATTAGTAGAACTAGTAAAAGCTATATTAAAAGTCAGTCTTCTTGGTCTAGTAGCTTTTTTTCTGATTGAACATAACTTATCTGATTTAGTCAACTTAACAACTGCTAATATTTTTTCCGCTGTAAATAGACTTTTTTCTTTTTTTCCAGAAATAGTTGCCTATCTCCTAGTCGTTCTCGCATTAATAGCTTTTATAGATGTGGTTTACCAAAAGTATGATTATATTAAGCAACTTAGAATGTCTCATCAAGATCTGAAAGACGAATACAAAGAGACTGACGGACAACCTGAAGTCAAACAAAAAATAAGAAAACTTCAAGCCGAAGCCGCAACAAAGAGTAGAAAAGAAGCATCTTCTGTTGATAACCTTGAAGAAGCTACTGCAATAATTACTAATCCAACACACTTTGCTGTAGCTCTAAAATATGAGGTTGGGGACGCAAAAGCTCCTATAATTATATCCAAAGGAAGAGGTAAAATTGCTGAGTCGATAATTAAGAAAGGAAAAGAACTTAAGATTGGTACAATGCAAAGTCCTAAACTGGCAAGAGCAATATACTATACATCTGAAATTGGTGATGAAATTATGAGTAAGCTTTACAATGCTGTTGCAATTGCCTTAGCATATATTTATAAAATAGATAATGGAGAAGAGATTGAGAAACCAGAGATAGAGATACCTGAAGATATGATTTTTGATGAGTTTGGAAGAAAAAATGATCAATAGAAATATTTCACAACTAATTGTTACTCTTGCTTTTTTTTACAGCTCATTGATATGCCACTTTAAGGCAATCGAAGTGTTCGAAGAGAAGAATCTTCTGCTTGCTATATTTCTATGGTTTTGTGCTTTTACTTCTTTTTGTGGTGCGTTGAGATTCCAAATTGCAAAACTATATTATAAAATAAGAGAGTTAACGAAAAATGAACCAAACTAACTGTAATAATTGCATGCATTTTTATGTGACCTACAAGAAAAACTTTCCGTATGGTTGTAAAGCATTTGGTGTAATTTCTAAAAATAACCCATATTTAGAAATAAAGAAAGTTTCTGGCACAGATTGTGCACTATTTCAAAAGAAACAAAAAAGTGTTAAAACATTTAATAAAGGAAGAATTGCATGACTCAACAGCTTAATGCAATGCAGGAAAGCATAAAAATAGCTTTGGATGCGGCCGACGCAGCCACTGATGTGACCTCAGAATATAAAAGAATTAAAAACGAATATTTAAAGACGGAGCAAAAAATGAAAGAAATTCACAAATATACAACAATCATTTTTTCAAGTTCAATTGCCACAGCTGTAATAGCAATTATTTTAACAGGATTGTTATATTTTAAATCACTTTCAGAACTTGAAGACATGACAAGTACTAGTCGAGAAGCTTTAGTTGTATTTGCTGAAAATGTTGAAAATGTTAACAAAGCGGTAGATAATATGAATCAAAGCTTGGCTAGACATTCTGATCTATTAAATGCAAGCGATGAAATGAAAGTTAAGCTTGAAGAACTTTCCAGCGCAATTAATTCAAATGATAAAAAACTTATGCTAAATTTATCAAAAGAAATAACAAACTTATCATCCGGGCTTTCTAAATCAATTAAAAATGAAGCAGACAAACTTAATAAGTCAATTCAAGAGTCAGGTGTAGTTACCTCCGCAAGTGTTAATAAAGAAATTGGTAAACTGTTGAAAGATAATAAGAAGAATCAAAATGTAAAACTTTTAAAAGAACTTTCTAATAGCACCTCTTCATTAAATGCAGCACTCGAAGCAATTTCTAGCCAAAACAAGCAGTTAGTTAAGGAAATAACAGATCAAAAAGAAAGCATAACTTTCCCATAATAATATTATGTCTGAAACAAAAGAAGGAAACTTTCTCTTAAAAATTAATAAAATAAATGGTGGAAGTCATGCAGCAAATAATTTCTTAAAGCCAGACGATATAGTCGTTGCACTTGATAATCAGATTTATACTTTCGGTGAAAAACAACTAACTTCTGATTTAAAAGAATTAAAAAAAAGTAATCAAAAGTCTGTGCTCACAGTTTTAAGAGATGACATATTTTTTAATTTATTAATAGAAAATAGTTTGGGTTGTAAATTTACCACAACTACAGCTGAGGAAACTAATAAAATTAAATCAGATTATTTATCACAAGAAGTAAATGATCTTGACGAATTAAAAGAATTTATTGGAATGAGAGACGTTTACAGGAACTACGAAGTTATTGAAAATGCTAATTCTTTATCAGCAGGTATTTTCCCGCCACTTTGGCTAGCTTATTCACAAAAATGGTGGCTTTTATTTCTATTTACAGCAATTATGGCAGTCTCCTTAACAGTTAATATTTATGTTTTTTTCTTAGGGTGGTTACTAACTTCAATTTACTGTTATAAAGCCCAATTAAACCTTCTCTTCAGCTTTTCCATGCTAGAGGGAAAAGTTTTTTGTATAAAGTTGTTGTCTACATCAATTGATGAGGCTCAAAAAACCATTAGAAAGCTTGACCCCAAATCGAAATTTAAATTTTCAAAACTACCTAAACCACTTGTGGAAGAAGTTGAAAAAGATAAAAAAGACGACAATGTAAACAAAAAAGATAGTAATAAAGAAAACATTGTTGATGAAAATCAGACAGTAATAGTATAAACTATATATATGGTAGCTGATAAATATACAATCCAAGCTGAAACTTTGATGAAGTCAGCTATCGAGGATTATACCGAGGTAATTAATGAAGTTAAGTCAGCTGATGCTAATTTAACAACGCTTAAAGGTATCCGAATTAATATTCAAGGCAAACCAAGAAGATTGGTAGATGTCGGCGATATAAAAAAGACTGAAAATGAGAATGTAGTTCAAATTTTAGTTTTCAATACTGATCATATACCTTTATTAACTGAAAAAATCGATGAAGTTGAATTTAATTACGAAGTTGATGGGCAATTCATTAACATTGACTTGCCAGAACCAAATTACAAACAATTAATGGAAGTTGTAGATGATCTAAATAGAAAAAAAAATTCTGGTTTAGCAAGGTTGACTAAGGCTAAATCCGAAGCAACAACAAGGGCACGAACAGCACTCGAAAATGATTTCATCTCTCAGGGTGTTGCTAATGCAGTTTCCAGGAAATGTTCAGAAATGCACGAGACATACTCGTCTAAAGTCAACGAACTTACAATTGAAAAGATAAAAGAGATTCTTGGTAACGAATATTTTGAAAAATATAAAAACGAAGAACTTGAATACGAATGATTAAAGCTTCAAGTTTAAGTTTGATCCTATATTTCCTTTTTCAAGATTCATATATTTCTTATTAATTAAGTCTTTGCTTTTCAAATCGCCTTTATTATTGTCAACTTTAATGGAGTTAGGACTCCAGTTAGGATAATTAAAATTAATTTCTCCAAATTTCTCTTTTTTGAACTTTTTATTTTCGTTTTTGTCGTTTATCGACCCAGAAATTTGATTATTTATTTTTACTAACTCAGACTTATCATCAAAAGCTAAAGTGATATTTTGTTTATTTTCCAAAACAGCTGGTTTGGTAGAATATTTATTTATATTTCTTTCAATAACCCTATTTTTATTTTCAATACCTATATTTTTGAAGTTGGAATAGTTAGTTTTTTCAAAATTATTTTTACTAGATGCAACATAATTTGTAATGCCAGATTTTTGGTTATCTTTCCACCATTCTCCGTAATTATTTTTATTAGAAATAACCACAGAAGAGTTTTTGTTATCCTCTATTTTATTATTTTCTGCAATCTGACTCTCGTTTTTCTTATCGTCTTTCCAAAGATTGCTTATTCCAGTGGCATCAAGCGCTAGCTCTGACGGTGTTTTATCAAATATTTTATTAAAAACCCAGTTTCCAAAACCAGCAATCGCGCCTATGGGACCACCATACATAAAACCACCAAGACTATTTTGAACTAAGTCTCTATCGGATTCACTATCTTCAGAATTCATGCTTGAATAAATTCCACTTATAATTGGAAGGTTTTGGAAAGGGTTTACCAACCCTCTAAACCAATCCCAAAAAGAGAAATCGTCTTTTCCAGGTTCACTTACCTTTTTATCACTTAACAGTTGTTGGTTTATAGGCCCTGTATTTTCTTTTACATGGGAAACTTTGTTTTTAGAAATATGAAATGGACTATTTTCTATTATCATTTTTAATAATTTATCTCGATTTCGATTCTTCTATTTTTAGCTCTTCCCTGAGAGGTATCATTTGACTCTACTGGTCTTGTCTCTCCGTAACTAATCGCCTTCATTCTTTTTGGGTCGAGAGTATCGTTTCTTGATAGTTGTTGAACCACTGAGGCAGATCTTGCTGCTGCAAGATCCCAATTGTCTCTATAATTTGATCCAAATGTAAGTGGCACGTTGTCCGTATGACCCATAACCAATATCTCACTTCTACCTTTTTTGTTTTGTTCTGCTATTTTGGACATTATCTCTCTTGCCTTGTTGGTAAGTTCAGCAGATCCTGACTTAAACGCACCGGCAGACCCAACAGTTATTATCACTTTATCGTCTTCTCTATCGACGTTTACAAGACCTTCCCCAATTTCTTGTTTCAGTGCAATTTTTAATTTGTCCTCAGCCAACTCTGCTTTTTTAGCCTCTTCTTTAGCTGATTGGCTTTGTTCAGATTGCCCCACACTTTCACCATCTTCCCCTTCAGCCTCATTTTTACCTTTTTGAGAGGATGCAGTTGCAAGGTCAGCGAGCTGTTTTTCTAAACCACCAATTAAAATTTCAGATTCTGATTTTCCTGATGCAGCCTTAACAGATTCCACAGCATTTAAAGTCTCTTGAAGAAGTTGCGGTAGTTCTTTCTCGTCAGCTTCTGTTGGTGTAAAGTTAACAACAACTTTACTTCCCAATGCTTCGACAGTTATATCACCTCTTGCGATGGCTTCTTGGATATTTTTGGCAAGTTCTTTTGCATCCTCAGTTTCACCGTCATCCTTTGTATTATCTTCTTTCTTTGTTTGAAGTTCCACTTTAGGTTGATCAGTCTCTGTTGTCTGTTGTTTTAAATTGTCTTGAACTGCTGGCGTTGGGTTTGGACTAAAATTAAGAGACAATATTGTCGTTCCTTTTGGTGGTTCGACAACTGGTACAACCCTTTGTATCCCAAAAGCATTCTTCATACTGCCACTTATTTGTTTAAATTTTGGTACATTAAATTCTGCAAAAGAGAGGATTAAAACAAAAAAAGCCATTAATAGTGTTGCCATATCAGCAAAAGTTGCCATCCAGGCTGGTGCTCCCTTCGGAGGACACTCTGGGCATTCATGCTCCTCTTCTTCGTTAGAAGTCTGTTGATTTTCTGTTTTTTCCTCAGCCATGATTTAAAACTTTAGCCTCCAGCTGCAGCTTCCAAGAGCTTTTGTTTTTCTTTTGGAGGTAGGTTTGCAACAAGTTGGTCTTGGATATTTCTTGGACTTTCACCCCTAGAAATGAATTGTAAACCTGTAATAATCATTTCTCTGTAGGTGGTTTCGTAAGCTGAGTATCCTTTTAATTTTATCACAATCGGCATGAAAATCGTATTTGCGATCATTGCCCCATACAGCGTAGTTAAAAGAGCAACAGCCATCGCGGGACCTATTGCTTTTGGATCAGCCATATTTCCCAACATCGCGACTAATCCTACCAAAGTTCCAATCATTCCCATGGCGGGTGCTATATCTACCCAAGATTGAGCACAACCAATGTTTTTCTCGTGACGACCTTGCATAGCTTTTAGTTCTTTTTTTAATTGCACAGTTAGTTTTGATTCATCTGCGCCATCTACAAGCATTTGTAAACCATTATCAAAAAATGGATCAGGAGTCTCTTGACCTTCTAGTGCCATCATTCCATCTTTTCTTGCAATACCTGCTAACTCAACTATCCGTTCAATAAGTTCATCCATTTTTTTCACTGGTGGTTTAAAAGCCTTACCAAAAGCTCCGAAAGAACCAAGGTAAACGGGTAAAGGCGCTGTATACATTACAGCAAAAAAAGAACCACCAAAAACAATTAAAATTGAGGGAACATCAATGTAAGATCCCAAACCTCCGGCAGAGATCATAGCACCTGCGATCATTCCTATAGTACCAAGAAATCCTATTATTGTAGCTAAATCCATTTATTTTTCCATTTGCAATTAATATATAATTAATATTTTGGTATAGATTCTGCAACTTTAATACCAAAATAGAAAATATTTTTATTAATTTACATATTTATTGTAATATACAGATATGATTAAAAAGCAACTCATAATATGTTTTTCACTGCTATTTTTTGATAGTGCCTTCGCTTCTAATTACATAGACAAAGGGTATTATGTTATAGATTTAAAAAATAAGCTTGAATGGCTAAAATGTACTACTGGTCAACAGTGGAGTGACGAAAAACAAGCATGTCTAGGAACTGCTGTTAAATTGGATCTGAAATCTGTTGAAGAGGCTAATAATCTTCTCAATGAGCAAATTGAAGGTGAGTGGAGATTACCATCGCGAAAGGAGCTTGAAAGCTTAATTTGTAAAAGTTGCGAGGGAGCAAAGATTGACAAAACTTTTTTTCCAAACACACCAGCCGAACCTTTTTGGACTTCTCAAAGAAATTGGTGGTCGCCTAAATTTTTTTGGTCAGTAAATTTCTTTACTGGACATTCTTACGGAAGGTTTGTCCCCGAAAAAGAACTTTTTATAAGATTCGTGAAAGATCGTTAATCTTTCTGCTTAAAGTGCTCAATTAATTTAAATAAAAATAGACAGATACCAGCTACAAAAATTAATATTGCGGCATTCCAAGGAGTTACAAACGAAAGATAACCTAAATTATCCTTAAAAGTAAGTGAAATAATAATCAACAGCAGAACAAAAGCTAAAAAAAATCTTATGTAAGTACATATTCTACAATTTTTCATCTTTTTAAAATTAAACAATTTAGTTTTACAGATTTAGAATAATCACATATTACTTCACTACTTGAGAGATTATCTGCTGTATAAATAAGTTTAAAAAGATTGTTTTCTTCTAAAATTCCAAATTTTCTCTCAAAATTTGGAAACTTTGTTGACAACAAACTCAGTATTTTTTTTTTTTGTATTTCAGCATTTTTCAATTTTGAAAATGCACCAAATTGAATTTTTAAAGCATTATCTTTAAGCATTTGAGTAGGTTTAGATTTAATTTCTGGAATTTTATTATTTATTTTAATATCTTGAGTATCCTTTAAATCATTTTCAGATATAGATTGCTCGCTTTTAGATAAAACAGGTTGGGGATCATCCAATTTTCTTTCAGCGTTTTTATTACTTAAATTTTTATTTGAAATTGTTAATTCTTCATCCTTTTTATTTGGCAACACCTTTTTTTCACTACTTTCTAATACTGGGTAATTTTTTAATTTATTGTCTAATTTAACTGTCAGATTTTCAACATTTAAAAAAAATATTAAAAAAAGCGGTGGAACTATCAATAATGGTAATACTTTATTCATTAAGAATATAATAGAATATATCCTCAAATAAGCCAGTATATATATAGATAAATAAGAGTTTTGTTAATTTCATTTTTTATAGTTGTGAGTGTCAACTATCTGACTTGATAAAAGTGTCAAATTAAAGTTTTGCATTTCTTAACAAAAAATTGTGAAATAATATCGAAAGGAAAAAATTATGCAAATTTCACAGAATCTCAAATTAAAGCAGAGTCAATCTTTAGTTATGACTCCTCAGTTACAACAAGCAATAAAATTACTACAGTTAAATAATTTAGAATTAACAAATTTAGTTAATAAAGAGCTTGAAGAAAATCCTTTTTTAGAGAATGAAAGCGTTGAATTGGATAATCAAAACGATCAAGACACCGAAAAAACTGATGAATTAGATGAATCTTTTGAAAATGGTGAATCAATTGCAGATGAACCTTGTAATGATGATTTTGAAAATAGATGGGATAATGATGCAACTTTTGAATTTAATAGTAAACATTCATCCACTGACAGTGTTGATGTTGGAAGTGTAATAGAACAAACACTTAGCAACAAAGTTTCTTTAAAATCTATACTAAGTAATCAAGCAGATTTAGAGTTCAATGACGATGAAGATAAGAAAATTGCAGAAATATTAATTGACTACGTTGACGAGAATGGTTGGATCACTGAGAATTTAGAAGACATTGAGGAATTTAGCGGATTTAAATTAGATCAGATTGAAAAAGTTTTAGAAAGAATGCAATGTTTTGAGCCCAATGGGGTGTTTGCTAGAAATTTGAAAGAATGTCTCAAAATTCAACTTATTAATGAAAACAACTTGGATTCAAAGAAAGAGATTATTATCGAAAATATTGATTTACTTGGAAGTGGAAATATTAAAGAGCTCCAAAAACTTACAGAACTAAAAGAAGAAAAGCTAAAAGAAGAAATAAGGCTTATAAGAGCTCTAAACCCAAAACCAGGAAGCAAGTATTCCACAGATAATGACAATATTTTCCATCCAGATGTAATTGTAACAAAAAATAATTCTGATTGGGCAGTGGAATTAAATCATGGCACACTTCCGAAAATTAATATTAATGAGGATTATGTCAAAGAAATAGAAAGACTACAATGTGGAGAATCGGATAAAAAGTTTATAAATGAATCTTTAAATTCTGCAAGATGGTTGCTTAAAGCAATTCAACAACGAAACGTAACAACACTAAAAATTAGTTCTGAAATTGTTAATCAACAAAAGGAATTTTTTGAAAAGGGAAAAAAATATCTTAAACCAATGGTTCTTAAAGATGTTGCCAAAAAAATCAATATGCATGAGAGTACAGTTAGTAGAGTCACAACGGACAAATTAATGCTTACACCAAGAGGTGTTTTTGAAATGAAACTTTTTTTCAGTGCTTCTATAAGTAGTACTAAGAAAGGTGAGACTCACTCAGCAGAATCAGTGAGAGAATCACTTAAAAAGTTAATTAGTAGTGAACC
Source organism: uncultured Alphaproteobacteria bacterium (assembly GCA_902617375.1). Lineage (GTDB taxonomy): Bacteria > Pseudomonadota > Alphaproteobacteria > Methylaequorales > Methylaequoraceae > Methylaequor > Methylaequor ceniphilum. Next base: position 14,162 of record CACMWI010000006.1, read on the forward strand.
CGTAAATAATCCATTAAGTGATGAAATGTTAGTAGAAAAACTTCAAGATGAAGGTATCGATTTGGCTAGAAGAACAGTAGCAAAATACAGAGAGTTGCTAAATATACCATCTTCTTCGGTTAGAAGAAAAATTATGAAAATTCAAAATATAAATATTTAGTTTGATTTAACTTAATTTTATAGATTATATAGTTTTACAAGTAATTAAATAATTTTCCCAATAAATAAAAATAAGATACGTTGTAAGCTGAACCAATTTTATTTTTTAGGAATATACAATACTTTTAATTGCTTTTGAAGATCTATCCAAGAAATGCGAAATTGGATAAACATCAGTTTTTACACATTTGTCATTGTCAAAATGAGTAATTTCTATTACTGGGTTAGAATTAGGAATGCTATCTTTGATTTCGTTTGATCTAATATATTTGTTCATTTTTTTCTCCTTGTTGCAATAATTGTGCAAATACTTTGCCAAAGTCTTAAGTTAAATATTTTCTTTTTTTAAAATTTCTCTAAAAAATTTAATTTTGGCTTTTTCATCTCGGTTGTTGTAGCTATTTTTAATAACTATTTTTCTTTGTCTTAAATCATTCCAATAAGTATAGACTTTTTTAAGATAGTTCTTTTTTCTTTTTGGAATCGATGAATGATATCTTGAAACTGCTTCGTTCCATGATTTATGTTTTTTATAAAGTTTAAGTAGATAGATTGCCGCGTATTTAACATTTTCTTCAGGCTCGACTAAATGAGATAAATCTTTGAAATTTTTTAAATGATATTTTGTGTTAATTTGCATGCAACCAACATCAATACTTTTTTTTAAATTTATATTACTTTTTAAATATTCTATAGTCTCCGATTTATTATCAAAGTACATTGATTTTCCTGAAACATTAAGTGTCCAAGGCCATGACTTAAATTCACTTTTTTTAATACCAGACTCAACAAGTGCAATAGAAGTTAACAATTTATTAGGAAGATTATATATTTTTCCATACTTTTCAGTTAAGTAATTACAATTATCTAATTCTTTTGATTCAAGAAATGTAAATGTTAAAAAGCATAATAAAACAGCTAAAAATAATTTCATAACTGTTATTCAGCAATTTGAGTGCCAAACTTTAGTTTATTTTTTAATTATTGAGCTGCTCAGTAGGTCACGTCCTACTGAAATAAAATCGTACGGGTTTACCGATTTACCATTTACTTTTATTTCATAGTGAAGATGTGCACCTACAGCTCTCCCTGTAGATCCCATTTTTCCAATTACTTCACCCTCTGTGACATTCATTCCCTTTTTCACGTTCAGTCTATGAAGATGTCCATACAATGTAGACACCCCATGTTTATGGACTATTTTAATTGTTTTACCAAAAGATCCATTTCTTCCTGAAAAAGAAACATATCCGTCAGCTGGCGCCCTTACCTCTTCTTGCCAAGTGCCAGCCATGTCAATTCCATGATGCATCTGTTTTCTTTTGCTTTTAGGATGAATTCTAAAACCATAAGGACTAGACACATAGTAATATTGCATAGGTGGTTTTAAAGGTACGTAAATAATAGCATCTTTAAGATCTTGCAATATTTGAAATCTTAGTGAAGTATGATCCAACAAATCCTCGTTATCTTCGCTTACGTTTATATTTTCAGCGAGCAAATTGTTTATCCTATGAATATCAAGTTTATCTGGATGAAGTTTCAATTGTTCAAAAACACTTAAAAGTTGAAAAATTTCAGTATCAATTTTTTTAGTAAAATTAATTATTTTCAGTTTTTTCGTTCTTGGAGCAACAAATGGTATGACTGGCAACTTCCTATATGCAAATGATTCTCTATTATCTTTGGATGGTTTTGATAAATCAGACTTGTTCTTGAAGGCATGTTCAATAGCAACCATTTCTGGACTCGCAAGTTTGGAAAATTGTTCAAATTTGATTTCATCTGAATAATTAACGTCATTAGGGAAACTTAGCTTTATATTTCCCATCATACTTTTTAAGTTTAATAATTTTTCTCTTAATTGATCTTGTAGTTCATTTTGAATATTATTAGCGTTGGTAAATTCGTCTTGTTGTTTTATTACTATTCTTGCTTTTTCAGAATTAATTTCTTGCTCGGATATATTGTTACCTTTTGCAATACTTTTTAATGCTTTAATTTCTGACTCTGTAAAACTTTGTTCATTAATAACTGTATTTTTGTAAACCATGTAAGAAAAAAAAGACGAAACACCAAAAAATAAAAGTTGAAGCACCTTAAAGATTAAAACAAGAAAAATGGCAACAGCCGACAGATAGTGTTTAATATTGAATACAACTTCTATAGGGCCTTTCTTTGTAAAATAAAGAAATCTTCTTTCTTTTAAAATAAGTCTAAGGTTTTTTGAAAAAACACTTAAATTTTTGGAAAAAATACTTGTTTCTCCAAATCTTGTACTTGATTTTAAATTTTTAAAAATATCAGATTTGAGCACATTTATAGAAAATTTTTTAGATAAATTTTCCATTTAATTATTTTAGGTATAAAACAACAACCAACATCATGTTGGTTAATAGTTGCATTAACATAATTAGCAACATAAGTTTCCAAGAAATTGGATTACTAACATTTAAGCTAAACTGAGGAAATGGTTGTTTTTTGTCAAACTTTACTGATTGTTTTTTTTCATCAACAACTCTATCATTTTGGTAACTATCATAGGTTTTATAATTTTGCTTGGTTTCGAAGGTCTTTCGTTTTTCAAATTCTATTTTTTCATTAATATCGGGTTCTTCAACTTTTTTTTGTTTAAGGTTTTGCGCTTCGGAGTCTACTGCTAATTTTTCTTTTTTAGAAAATCTAATATTTTCTTTAATGGCTACTTCGGGTTTGTTTTTATCTATTTTTTGTTCTAAATTTTCTACATTAATGTTTGCAGCCTTATCGCTTGATACAGATTCCTGGCTCTTATTTTCAACTTTTATTTCTGCAGAAGAAACTCTAGAAGAAGGAACAGTCATCTGATTTCTCATTTTTTCTATTCTATCTCTTATATCAATTACTGGTTCGGTCATATTCAGTTAACTTACAATAAAATTTGTTAAAAGTAAATTTATGCATTTAGTAAGCCAAAATTAAAATAATAAAACTTTTTTTTTAATTTTTTTTATGATAAGCATAAAATTCAAAAAAATTAATATAAATTGGCAAAATTATTGCAAAAATAGAAATATGTTTTCTAGAAATCCAGATAAAACAACAAAAAAAACATCAACGTCCTCAAGTGTCATTGGTACCGAAATGCAGATAAATGGAAACATAAAGTGTAGTGGGAAATTAGTACTAAAAGGAATTGTTAAAGGTAATATTGAATGTGAACATGTTCATATTTCTGCTGAAGGAAATCAAAAAGGTAATATAAAAGCTTTCGAATGTATTATAGGAGGGAAGTTTGAAGGAGATGTTACTGCTGAATCACTTGCAATTGAATCTGCTGCTAACATAAAAGGAAATATGTATTACAACAGCTTAAGTGCAAGACCTGGGGCTAATTTAGACATTCAGCTTTTCCGTGGATTAGATAAAAGAATTGAAGACAAAAGTTCAGAGAAAGACAAAAAAAAGAAACAATCAAAAAAATCTAAGGGGATTTAATAATGGCAGATAATCAATCAATTATTGGAAGAGGGGCAATATTTAAAGGCAAAATATCTAATGCATCAACCATAGAAATTAACGGAAGAGTCGAAGCAGATATTAAATCTGACAAAGTAACACTTGGAAAACATGCATCACTGGAGGGTTCAATAATTTCTGAATTAGTTGTAATTTCTGGAAATTATCAAGGTAAAATTAAAGCTGATTCTGTTTGGCTAACAGATTCTTCTGTTATTACTGGAGAAATTAATTACAAATCACTACAAATGGATAGAGGAGCGGCGCTTAACTGCAAGATCATCCACAATTGGGATGAAAATAAGCTTAAAAATAATAAACAGATCGAGGATTAAACATGAGTGATATTACTTACATCAACAAGAATCTTCTAATGGAAGGACAATTAGAATCGAAAGACGGTCAGGTTGTTATAGCGGGAAATTTTAAAGGTAATATCGTTGCTAGATCTGTAATCATTGAACCTACTGCTCTATTTAATGGAAACATAAATGCGGAACACCTTAAAGTAGAGGGTAAAGTTGACGGAGATATTACTGCTGACCTTTTGGAGGTGGGAAACAGCGGGGTTATTGACGGAAAATTAAAAACAAATTCACTTTCCGTGGACACTGGAGCTCAAATTTCAGGTAATGTTGGTAGAATTTCTGGTTAGTTCAAATTTTTTTTGAGTATCAATACAATTTTTAAAAAAATTAAGCGTCTCCTTTTCTCCTTCTAACTTTTCAAGGTTAATTGAAGCAAATCTACCAGCAGCAAGTGAAACAGCCCACAAATCACGTTCATTGATTGCATAATTAGTCAAAATTCTTTCAATTTCGTCTCTAATTTCAACCATTTTTTTTTTCTTTTTATTTAATAAGTTTGGAAATTTAATTATGTTTTTCGTATTATGCATGAATAAATTAACGACAATATCTGAAAAATTTTAATAATTTAATGATTTATTTTAAGTTATGATTTAGATATATAGTAAATTTAACTATGAAAAAGAAGCAACAGAATTTACCTGCCAAAACGAAACAAAACGAAGTGATAACTGTTAATCAAGAAAAAACGAAAACACTTGATATCACTAATAAACTTCATCATTTAAAAAATAGATCTGAGGTCAGAAAATTTCTTCCGGATATACTTGGAAGGGTTCTGGCAAGAATTTGGATAGATTCGAAATTTAAGGAAGAGTTTGAACAAGATCCTCAGAAAACTTTAGAATTTAATGGTGTATATCTTCCAGAGGACATGTCAATAGAATTTCAAAAACCTAATTCTGATAGACCAAGAATTGTGGTGTATGAACAAAGACCAAACTCCAAGTTTAGACTTAGGGTCTTATATCTACAGTTGATAATGATGGCGGGAAGGTGAAACAACTTATTTTAATTTCACTGGCTTGTATTCTTATTAAAGAATTTTCTTTAGCAGCAACATCAACATCTGAAAATAAATATTTAAATGATATGGACTACTATAATAGTGGAGTCGATTTCTATGAAAATGGAGAGTTTAAAAAATCGTTCATTGTCTTTTTTAATCTTTCTGAAAAAGGCAATAAAGACGCGATATTTAATTTATCAAACATGTATTTTGAGGGTATCGGAACCACTCAAGACTATAGTAAGTCACTTAAATATACTTGGCTTTGTTCATTAAACGGAAATAAAAAATGCTTAAATAAAATAAAATCATTAGAAGAAAAACTAGAGGAAGAAGAGTTTTTAAAAATTTCCCAAACTATCCCTGAAATTCTTGAAAAAGGTTTTGTTGACGATAACAACCCAATACTAGCTTTTCAGTTGGGTTATTGGTACGAAAAAATTTCTCCAGAAATTGATTTTGAAAAATCATATTTATGGTATTCTGTATCAGTAAGTTCAGGAATATATAAAGCTATGAAAATGAGAGATAGAGTTGGTAAGTTAATTGAAAAAAAAAAAATAACTGAAATTCAATTTCAAGCTAACGAAATCCTCACAAAAAATAAATATTTTAATACAAAAAAGGATGTAGAATGATTTTTAAAGTTCACTGGATTGTTGACGGATTAGCTGAAATAGAAGCTAAAAACAAAGAAGAGGCAGAAAAGATCTTGCAAGAAGACCTTGAAGATTATGTAAAAAATTCTGATACTTTAATGAATAGATTTGTTGCAAAGTCAATTCAAGGATCTGCATATATGCCTGGGTCAGATGATGAAACATCCACAAAAACTAATATTGAGAATAAAGAAAAGCCTAATGAGGAAAATTCTTAGTCTTTGTATATTATTTTGTTTTCTAATTCCCCTTATGGTTGATTCTTTGCCAAAAACAAAGGGCAGAACTTATGCACCTGAAGAGGGAACATTTGATAGAAGGAAGAGAATTGTTATTCAACCAAAATGTAGGCTGATTAGTGAAAGAAAGGTACCTGGTGACGTTGTTTGCACTTATCAATCTCAGAAAAGAGGAGCTAAAGATAAAGAGATATACCTTGGTTCACCAGGGAATACATGCCAAAAAGAAATAATTTGTCCTAAAAAATAATTGTTAGGGAGCAACCAAATTAATATTAAACAAATACAATATAGATGTTGGCAATTACTTGAACCAGGACAAGATAAAGACATAGCAAGTAAGGTAACAGATCTTTTTCTTCTAACTTTGATAACATTAAATGTCTTTTCAGTAATTTTAGAAACTGTTGACTCAATTTATGAAAAATTTGAAACTTATTTTAACTATTTCGAGTATTTTTCAGTATTAATTTTTACTATAGAATATCTACTTAGGTTGTGGTCTTGTGTTTCTAAAGAAGATGAGGAAGGAAGTGATTATAAAAAAAGAGTCAGATATATTTTTAGCTTTGGAGCTTTAATTGACGCAGTTGCGATTCTTCCAAGTCTTATCGCGTTGTTTTACCCATCTATTGATCTAAGATTTGTGAGAGCGTTGAGGATAGTTAGATTGTTAAAATTTTCAAGGTATTCAGGTTCAATTAATAGTTTGATTTCAGTATTATGGGATCAAAGAAGGTCCTTTGGGGCAGCATTTTTTTTATTGTTTATAGCTTTAATAATTGTATCAAGTGGAATGTACTTGGTTGAAAAAGACGTACAACCAGAAAAATTTGGGAGCATACCTCAATCTATGTGGTGGGCATTAGTTACTCTCACAACAGTTGGATACGGAGATGTTTACCCGATTACAAATTTAGGAAAATTTTTTGGGTCTATAAGTATTATTTTGGGAATCGGAACGGTTGCATTGCCTGCTGGTATCATGGCATCAGCTTTTACAGAATTTACAAGAAGGAATCAAAAAAAATATGAAGACAAATTAAAATTCATGTTGAAAGACGATGTTATTGATAAAGATGAAAGAGAGGAACTAAGGTTATTATCAGAAAAACTGAATTTATCGGATAAAGATATAGGTGCAATTGAAGATGACTATAAAGCAGAAAAGAAATAACTCTAACTAACCTACAGATCCTATAAAGTGATTAATTCCATTGCTAACTCGCCTTGCACATTCATATAAAGCTTCCAATTTTTGGAAAATACTTTTTTCTTCTTTTGTATAATTAATATTACCCTCACTTACATAGTTTGATTTGTCAGAAAAACCAATATTCGAGGTTTTTACTTGACCAACTGGAAAAATTTTCCTAAGTGTCTCAACTGCGTTAAAAACGTCAAATCTAATTAATTTTGCAATGACTTCATCTCTCGACGTACCTGCCTGATCACTAAACTTTGGAATTCTGACGGAGAGTAAAAAAATTTCGTGAAAAATTGCAACTCGTATTCCATGCATTAATAATAATTCGTCTCTGATCTCTTTTTCAATAACCCTTCCTCTTCCTACAGCTATTCTTCCCCTGAGTTTTCGACCTAAAATCCAGTTTCTTATTTCCATGTATTCTTGGTGCAGTCCTCTGTAAACTTTATTAAGCCTCCAATGAACATCAAATTTTTCAAGTAAATTTGCGACTTCTTTCATATTTTTACTTCTTTCAGAATCTGCAGTTCTTGTTGACCATGACAACCACATCCCTGGATCAAAACAATCTATGTAAGCCTTTAATACTTCTATATCACTAAAGGCGAATGCATGTTGCACTATATCCATAATTCTTTTAAATCTCTCAGAATTGTTGTATATTTTAACGAATTTTTTTTGGTCTTTCCCTATAAATCTTCCAACTCCCCCCAGAGAGTTTGCTAGCATTCCAAGTTGTTGAAGGATCGAATTCTGAGGTATTGCTCTTGTCTGACTGGGATGATAAACAAGTGTCTTTATAGAAGAGTCAATATGACGCTTCACTGATCTTGATCCAGTTGAGTGAGTTAAATTAGATCCAAATACATTTAAAAGTGCTGCGTAATTAGGATCGTCCATAATTTCTGTATTGAAATTTTTAATTGTATTAACAAACTCTATGCCAAAATCTACTGAATCATACAAAGCATCTGATTTTACAGAACTATCATTATAGCAAAATTCTGCAATTCTTGAAATAGCAGCAAAGGCTAGATCATGATTCATAAAGTATTGATAACCGTCACCACCCTGAAAACTCATTTCTTGAATTAAATCAATTTTCCAATCCATAAGTTTTTTTCGAGTATAATTACAATTTACATATTTCAGTCTATCAATTAAAGATACAGGATGTCCCCCTCTTCCAATCGATTCTCCGTGAGTGTTAAAAATTAAAAGTTTTACGTTTGTAATATTCAAATCATGCATTGCTTTGGCAATTTTTCTTTGCAAATTTTCAATTGATAAAACTGCAGCAGATTGACCTAAGTATCTTCCAGCATCTGAAAATCCTGTTTGAACTGTAAGTTTCTTTCTTGCCAAGATATATTTTTTAAAATTTGAATTTCTTAAAAGTGTCCTAATTACATCGTCACCAATCTCAAGACCTTTCTCGGTTTCAAATAGAGGTGATATATCTATTTTACTTTCCACTCCAAATAATTTTGAGAAATATAATGCTGTCATAACAGTAAGTGGGTAATCACATTCTGCGATCAGAAACCTTATTGACTGATTCTCGTCTATATATTTCAATATTTGTTTTGTTAACATAAAATATCTTCTTGCATTCATATTTTCTTCATAAATACTTCCAAAATTGATTTTTACAGGTTTAACATTATCAATCATTCTTGAAATTATATTCAGATAGGTAAGTTTATTTGAGGGATCATTTGGATCTCCCATCAAATCTATTTCTTTGGATATAGCATTATTTAGTTGGTTTGCATTAAGTCTTAATTGTGTTCTTCCTAAACCAAGTCCAAAATTTGATAATTCAATTTTAAAGATTAATATCTCATAAATAGTTTTGTTATTTTTACTCGAATCCTTTTCGACTAAGTAATTTAAAACAGATGAAATTTTTTCTAAAATTAGCAAAGAGTTTGTAAGCAACTTGTCTTTATTTTTGTGAAGAAAATTTGATACTTGCTTAATTGAATTTAAATCATTAACGAAATCTTTTTGTGTAAATTTTGTAAGCGCCTCAGAATTAGTTTTAAGTGCATTAGTGATAATTTTCCTTATTTGAGATAACTCAATTTCACAACCTTTGTCTTTATTTAATTTAATAATTTTATTTACCCTTTGTTGGTAAATATCTAGTTGCTCAACCTTAACCTTAAGTCTTTTTGAAAAACTATCACTCCAAAATATATCCCCTCTCCCATCAACATCATATCCAACCCAAGTATGTAATCTAAAAATTTGTGGTGTTACTCTATGATAATTATCAGGGAATAATTTTTTTGATACATCTATGATTACCTCATAAAATGTTCTGAGCGAAGCTTGAAGAAATTTTAGAGCAGACATCGATAGACTGTGTTCAAAATCAAGTGTTATTTTCTTTTCTGGTCTTTGCTCTGTCTTGAAGACTTCTTTAACAATCCCTTTTAATTCTTTATCAGAAAGATTTTTATTATTATTTTTTGATGTAGCCAATTTTGCCAATTCTAACATCATGTTATAAGTCATCCCAAAAGTTGGATGTGCTGTTAAAACAATTCCAAATATTTCTTTGGAAATCTTGCGGTTAAATTCTTGAAAAGTTATCTTTTTCTTTTTCTCGAATGCTAAGTCTTTAATTATTTTCTTAATGATTTCGATATTTTGTTTTTTGTCTATTTTACCAATATAAGACTTCAAGCGATCAGCACGAAGACCAAATGACCCAACTGCTAGCCTTTGAATTAGAGCTTCAAGAGCAGAATAGTTAAGTTTATTCTTTTCTAATCTTCTAGATATATCGAGAGCTAACATTGTAATTGAATTAGAAAATGGATCTTTTTCTGCACCCGATCTAATTTTATCTAAATCTTTTTGCAAAATTTTCCTTAGCTGTTGCGTATCAATATCTCTATCAACAGGAAAGCAACTCCATTTTTCAGGCAAAAGAGGTTTCCTATATAAATCCATCTCTGAGTGAGATAATTTTCTTATATTAATACTTGTCATTTCTCAAAAAATTATATAATTAAGGTTTATATCATAATTATGATTCATTAATATGATGTTTTTTTGAAAAATTTTAATGGCTCTTCTAAAAGAAAAAGTTACCGAAATTCATCACTGGACTGATAAAACATTTAGTTTCAAAACAACCAGAGACATGAGCTTCAGATTTAAAAATGGTGAATTCGCGATGATAGGTCTCGAGATTGATGGAAAGCCTTTGTTGCGGGCCTATTCAGTTGTCAGTCCTAATCATGAAGATCATTTAGAGTTTTTAAGTATTAAAGTTCCTAACGGGCCATTAACTAGTAAGCTTCAACATATTAAAGTTGATGATGAAATAATTATTAATTCAAAACCCACCGGAACACTTGTGTGTGACTACCTTCTTCCAGGAAGAAATCTTTTTTTATTTTCAACTGGGACGGGGTTAGCTCCCTTCATGAGTATTGTAAGAGATCCTGAAACATACGAAAAATTTGAAAAGATTATTTTAACCCATACCGTTAGAACATCTAAAGAACTTGCATATAAAGATTTGCTGACAAATCTTAATAATGATGAAATTTATTCTGAGGTGACCAAAAATAATTTCGTCTATTTTAACACTGTTACAAGAGAAAAATGGGATAATGAGGGAAGAATCACAGACTGGATAAAGGAAAATACATTATGGAAGAAAGTTGGTGTAGAAAGTTTCAAACCTGAAATTGATAGAGTAATGATTTGTGGCTCAGAAGAGATGACGTTTGATTTAAAAAAAATATTTGAAAAACTTGGTTCTAAAGAAGGTTCCACAAAAGTTCAAGGCGGATTTGTTATTGAAAAAGCATTTGCAGAAAAATAATGATAAAGCTTTTTTACTTCGATTTTAATTTTTGGAGAATAGACATATTGAGGTTGTGTCTTTCTCACTCAAAAATACCTTATGAGTATGTTAGAATTAATAGACAACAGTGGCCAAAGAAAAAAAAAGAATTTCCATTTGGTCAACTTCCAGTAATGATTATTAATGATAAAAAGTTTTCTCAAACACATAGTCTAGCAAAATTTTGTGCAACGCGAGCCTCTCTGTACGATACAAATGAATTAAAAATATTAATTATCGATCAAGTATTAGATTGGGCAAACGAAATAACAGCACACATTGCTCCCTCAATAAGAGCTGCAATGAGAGAAAAAAATCTTGCTAAGTCAAAGAAACTTCGTCAAGAGTTTATTGAAAATGATCTGCTTTTATGGTTTTCCTACTTAGAAAATTTATTAAAAAATTCTTCATTTAATAGAAAGTTTTTTACAGACAAGTTTAGTATTGCAGATATAACGGCTTGGAGAGTGATTTTTTGGTTTTGTTCAGGTAAACTTGATTTAATAGATCCTTCATTTTTAAATCAAACTCCCATACTGAAGAATTATTACAATGAAATTTGTAACTATAAACCATTAAATAAACTTGAGGAATTTAAATCTATTATAAAGTAATATTTAAGGAATCTGCATTTTAATTGGAAATCTTCGTTTCATCCAGAACAATATAATTAAACCTGGAAGACCAAATATAGTTGATAATACAAAAAAATAACTCCATCCTAAAGACTCTACAATAAAACCAGATGGAGAAGATAAAAAAGTTCTTGCCACACCCATAACCGAAGATAAAAGTGCATACTGTGTTCCGGAAAATTCTTTTTTACAAAGAACTGATAAATAGGCTACAAAAGCAGCTGAACCTAAACCACCTGAATAATTCTCACCAGCAATAGTAATTAAAAGAAAATTAAATTCAGGTCCAACTGCATTTAATAAAACATATAGTAAATTTGATACTATTTGAAAGAAACCTGAAATTATTAAAGAATTAATTAAACCAATTTTTTTTACTAAGTATCCCCCAGAGAAAACACCAAGTAAAGTCATGAAAACGCCAAATATTTTACTTGCATTCGCGATATCTATATTTGAGAAACCAATTTTTACATAAAACGGATTTGCCATTATTCCTGCAACTACGTCTCCAAATTTGAAGAAAAAAATGAAGAAAAGAATTACAATTAAATTTTTAATTGAGTTTCTTGAAATAAACTCTTTGAATGGAGCTAAAAGACTACTTTGTTTCTTTTGTTTTCTTTGAGAATTAATCTTTAGCACAAAGATACTTAAAATCATTAAAAATAAAATAACTACAGCAATTGACGTAAAAACCTGTGACCAGCTTAAAATGCTCTTAAGATATAGAGAACCTGCTCCCGCTATAATTCCTCCGACTCTATATCCAAACTGAGTCGCAGCAGCTCCTGCACCTTGAAGTTCGTCCTCAAGAATTTCAATTCTAAAAGCATCTATGATTATATCCTGATTAGCTGAAAAAAAAGCAGTTAACAATGCTAAAAATGCAGTTAAAAAAAGATTTTCAGTTGGATTACTAAAACCCAAAAAGATCAAAGAAAAAATTAACAAAATTTGCGTTATCATTAACCAGGATTTTCTTTGGCCTAAATAATCACTTAGAATAGGTATTTTATAATTATCTATAAAAGGTGCCCAAGTGAATTTTAAACTCCAAGGTATTTGTGTGAGTGCAAATAGACCAACTGTAGATATATCAATATTTTCTCTAGTTAGCCAAATCAATAAAGTTGATAAAATCATGTAAAGAGGTATCCCACTTGCAATACCCATTACAAATACCAAAAATATTTTTTTTGAATAATATATATTTAGGAATCCAAAATTCATTATGTTGTTGAAATTTTTGTATTTATACCAATAATAATACTATGTACATTAAAATAATAATCTATTCTTTTTTTGCGTTCATCCTTATGAATTTCAACAATGCTAAATCGTCTGAGGATATACCAAATATCGTTGGTACATGGATTGGAGAAAATAAGACTATATCAGAACAAAGAGGTTTTAGAACTTGGGAAAAAAAAGTTGAAATAATAGAGCAAAAAGGACGTAGGTTTAAAGGCACTTTCTCTTACACTGATGGAACGAAAAATTTTTTTGGTGTTATTCACCCTGACAATTTAACAATTACTTGGGTTGCATCAAATAGTAGAGGCTACAATATTGGTAAGTTACTGACTAAAAATAGATTAAGCGCTTGCTATGTCGAGTCTGGTATAGACGCCACAGCAGGATGCGCAGATTTAACAAGAAAATAGTCTATACAACTTTTTCAAATAACATCTTTAAATGTTTCGTTGGTTTCTTTTTTAGTTGAGAGACCGAACCCCACCAATGTAAACTTGAATTTTCAAGAACCAATACCTCTTCAAAGTACTTCAAAACGCCTCGCATATCAGATGTTACAACTATCAACGTTGTATTATTTATTTTAGATAGTTTCTTTATTATATTAAAAATAACGTTTGTTTTAATTGGATCTAAACCTGCAGTAGGTTCGTCAAGCACTAAAAACCTTGGGTTGTGAGAAATAGCTCTTGCAATTGCAACTCTCTTTCTCATCCCACCGGAAAGCTCTGCAGGAAATAAAAAAGCATCATTTCTCTCCAAACCAACTTTTTTTAGAATTGAAAAGGACTTTTTGATTAATTGTTCTTGTGAAAAGTTATTTAAACTTCTAAACATAATATTTTCCCAGACTGTTAAACTGTCAAATAAGGCGTCTTTTTGGAATACAACTCCAAAAGTATTGAATATATCTTTTATTTTCTTATCTGAAATCGATTTGCCATTTATGCATATTGTACCAGAACTTATTTTAACGAGCCCTAGCATACTTTTAAGCAATAAACTCTTTCCTGATGAACCTGTCCCTATTATACATAACGATTTTTCTGGAGTGACAGAAAATGATAAATTTCTAAGAATAATTTTCCCATCTATTTGCAGAGATACTTTTTTAAAAACGATTGTATTTTTCATGACTTTTAATGCTACGATATCATATGAAGATTAATTATAAACTAAGTAATGTTATTTTTGAAAAAGGGTCGGTAATTTTAGCTGGTGCAGGTCCTGGGAGTTTAGAGCAGGTAACATTAAAGGTCTATGAAGCGATATCAAAAGCAGATGTAATAATTTACGACTCTTTGGTGAATGAAAATATTCTAAAGAACTCAAATAAATCTGTAGTAAAAATATTTGGAGGTAAAACTAAAAATAAAAGAGCGTGTTCTCAAAGTGAAATAAATGAATGGATGGTGTATCATGCAAAGAAAAATAAAAAAGTATTAAGACTTAAAGGTGGTGACCCCAGTTTTTTTAGTAGAGGGAGTCAAGAAATAGAATGTCTTAAAAAAAATAAGATAAAATATAAAATTTTTTCAGGAATAACATCATCGCAACCAGCCATAAAAAAAACTAATATTTCTTTTTTTAATCAAAATGATGTTTGTAACTTTATTACAGGACATAGAAGAATAAAAAATAACTCTATTTCGCTTGATCTAAAGAAAATTGTAGGAAACAAGGGTAGAATAATAATATATATGGGAATCAGCCAAATAAAAAAGATTTCATCTGACTTAATTGATTTAGGAATAGACTGCAAAACTAAAGTTTTCATAGTTTCAAATGCTTCAATGCCCTCAGAAAGAGTTTTTGAATCAACATTATATGAAGTTGAAAAAACAATTAATCAAAACAATATCCTTCCACCGTCTATTATAGTCATTTATTAGCGTTCAATGAGAATTTTTTGAAAAATATTTTAGAATACATAGCTGTAACTTTCTTTTTTTTATTATTTAAACTCCTTGGGCTTAAACTATCGTCATTCTTCGGAGGGGTAGTTTTTTATTTGTATGGTCTTTTTTCAAAAAGAAATTCTATTGCAAAAAAAAACATTCTGAAAGTCTTCCCAAAAATCAGTAAACGAGAACTGAATAATATTATAAGTAAGATGTGGTTTCATTTTGGGAGAGTTGTTGGTGAGTATCCAAATCTAAATAAGATTAAACTAGGTAGAAAAAATAATATTATAATTGAAAATGAAAAAAACTTGATAAATCCACTAAAAAAATATTCAAATTGTTTATTCTTTTCTGCACATATTGGTAACTGGGAATTAACTTCTCATCTTCTTATCCAAAAAGGTTTTAAAATAAATTTTATATATAGAGCTCCAAATAATCATTTAGTTGATAATGTTCTTAGAAAGATTCGCTTTAGCTACGGTGTTGATTTAATTAGAAAAGGTAATGAAGGAGCAAAACAATGTCTCAAAATTTTAAATAGCAAAGGTGGGCATATTGGGATGCTTATCGATCAGAAAATGAATGACGGAATTTCTACCAAATTTTTTGGCGAAACGGTTAAGTCACCATCTGCAATTGCAAAATTTGCTTTAAAATTCAATTGCCCCATTATTCCAGCAGTATGTTTTAGAGAAAATTCTACAAATTTCAGAATTTCTTATGCAAAACCAATCACTCCTTACGAATTAAAAAGAATTGGTAATGAAAAAGAAATTATGAATTATTTAAACAACTATGTTGAAATATGGATCAAAAAGAAACCAGAGCAGTGGATTTGGTTTCATAATAGATGGAATAATTAAATAATTTTTTTTATTACGTTTGCTACTCTCTCTGATTCATTTATTTTTTCATATTTCCAACTTTCAATTTCGCCATCAAAATATCTTACTACTTCTCTTTTTTCTAAATTTTGAACAAAGCTTTTAATTTTATTTTTCTTATTTTTAATCTTAGCCATATAAACCGGTTTTCCTGTAAAGACCGCATCAGATGTCATACTGACTGAATCTTCTGTTACTATGAAATGTGACGATTTATTTATTAAATACCAATAAGGATCTTTGTCTTTATAATTATAACAATAATGCTTCAATTTCTTTCTTTGTTTTATAATACTTTTTGTGATTGCACTTGTTCTTCTTGAGAAACAATACACAACAGTATATTCCGCACTAATTAGATTTATTTTGTCAACAAGACTATTTATTTCAGAAACTTCTAATTTAGAACTTCTTCCATCACCGCCTATTAGGCATGCTATAATATTTTTTTTTGATTCAAGTTCCTTATAATTTTTGAGGTCTCCATTTACTAATTTTCTTTTACTAACAAATGTTCCCAAAAATTCTATAACATTTTTGCAATTTGAGAACTTAGAAAAATCATGAGATGGAATAAGTATTTTATCGAAACGATTTCGCAGACAATAAGGATCTAATATATGAAAGATTTTACATTTCTTGTTTAATTTTTTGAGTATTAAACTGTAAGGAGCACTGATTCTTCCACAAGAAATAATAAGATCTGCTTTTTTATTCTGATTCTTTTTAAAAAATGACCTAACATGTAAGTATATATAGATTGCAAAATTTGGAAGATTATGTATTAATCCCCTCTCAATCGTCAAATACTCTGTTTTTAGTTTAACTTTTTTTTTTAAATAATATAAAAGTGAATCACATTGATTATAACTACTTTTTTTTTCATCAGTTATTATTAGAACTTTTTTCATAAAATAGTTTCTTCTTTAAATATAAGTAAATTATGTATTTGTATAACATTGCTAAATAAATCATTAAAATCATAGCAAAGATATTATCACTAAAAAAATGTCCTCCCATAGAAAGTCTACAAAAAAAAACAAAAAAACCCAGAAATACGTTCGATAAAAAAAAGATAGGATTTTTAAGTAATATTGTACCCACAGTTAAAGAAAAAGCTGCAGAGGTTTCACCACTTATCCAAGAGCAATTCTTTTCACACTGATCAGACTTAAGAAAAGCTGGTGTGAAAATTTTTTCCCCACCAAACTCCTCAATATGAACAGGCCTTGCTCTACCCCAAGTATCCTTAAAATACAAGTTGGCAATTATTCCACAACCTAAAATTGGCCCAACAACTAATCCTACTAATGCAAACTTGGTTCTTTGATTTATTAATTTTCTTATATTCTGTCTTTTATTAATAAAGTTTATGAACAATATAATTAAAGACAGAACTGGAATAAAAATCATAAGATTTTTTAAATAGACCCTAAAAACCTTAATTATTGTATATTTTTCTGAAATAAACTGATTTTCAATAAAAAAAAATTTTGAAAAATAAATGTCCAAACTCGGAAAAAATAAGAAAAGCAGTCCAAAAAAAATAAAGATAGAAGTGTTGTACAAGAAAATTTTTTTTATAAATTTTGAATTCATTAAGATTTAATAATTACTTATAATTCCTTTTTGGCTTAAGAAAAGTCAAATATCTCAATCTCAATACTATAATTGCTATAGCTATTATGAGTATTGCTACAGATTCATAAATAAGAATAGATGGATCGAGATCCTTTTTTTGTAGTATTATTAATCTTGAAATAGCTGTTATTGCAATAATAAGAGGGTATGTAATTCTTATTTCTTCGTTAAGAAGGTAAACTCTTATCATCCCCATAACCTCAACATATATGAAAAGAAGTAAAAGATCTGCAAGTTCGACTTTCATTTTTTCTATCATAAGGTTTATTTCGCTAATAAAACCTATAACGGCACCAGTAAGAATTATCAGTACAGAAGCAACTTGAATCAGTCTTATAAATTTCTCTACATTCATCTTTATATAATTGCTTTTTTTTTAATTAAGTCAATTAAACATTTAACCAAATAGTTTATATCATCGTAAGAGTTATATTGATGAAAAGATATTCTAAGTAAATCCTTAACTTTAAGCTTTTTAAAATATAATAAGCTTGATGAAGATTTTGTTACAGAACAAAGAATTCTTTTTGACAGTAAGTATGTATAAATTTGAAGTGAATTTATACCTTTGATTTTTAATGTATTAATGCCAGTCAATGTATCTATATTCTCAAAGAATATAATTTGATGAAATTTTTCTAGTTTCTTTCTGAAATATTTACTTTTACAAATAATATTTTGTTCAATTTTATTTATTCCATATTTATTAACTTTTTCGATCGCTTTACTAAAACCTAATTGAAGAGATGGTGAGAATTCAAAATTTTCAAAAATATTAGATTTATTAATTTTTATTTTATCTCCGATTATTTCAGCATTTTTCATATCCAAAATCATTGGATTAATTTTTTCTCTTATTTTATCATTGATATAAATAAAACCTGTCCCTCTAGGACCTCTAAGATACTTTCTTCCAGAACCGACAAGAACATCACAATTAATTTTTTTGACATCAACTTCAAGCTGTCCAATGGATTGGCATGCATCAAGGACACAAATAACTTCAGGAAAAAGCTGTTTAACGAAATTACAAATCTTTTCTACCTCAATTCTGTTTCCACATTGGGAGGCCACATGGCACAAAGAAACGACTTTGGTATTTTTATTAATTTTCTTTTTTAAATCTTCAAAACAAACTTTTCCATTTTTTTTTATATTTACTATTTTAAGATTGCATCTTTTATTTTTGTAATAAATATGATTGCTTCCGTATTCATTTTCAAAAATAAGAATATTTTGATTTTTATTTATATTCAGTGAATTAAAAAATAAATTCCAGGCCAGAGTTGTACTTGTTAAAAATGATATTTCTTTGTGTTTACAATTTATTAATTTGGAAAGATTCTTATAAAAACAATTAATTTTTTTTTTGTATTTTAGAACTGCGTAATATCCTCCATAATTCTTTTCAATTTCTAAAAAACTATTTATCTCTTTATTAACTGCATTTGATGGTTTACTAGATCCTGCGTTATTAAAATTAATGTATTTCAAATACTTTTTACTTTCATAACAAATACACCAAAGAATGATTTCTTATCTTTGAGGACATCTATAATTTTAAAGTTTGACAACTCAGCCAAATTTTGAAAACTACTCACAGTATATTTGTAAGAATTTTCAGTATGAATAGTCTCCCCTTCTTTGAAGTAAATTTTTGTATTTAATATTTCAACTACTTGCTTTTTTTTACTCACTAAATGCATCTCTATTCTACTTTTCTTCTCATTGAAGAAAGCCTTATGAGAAAAAAGTGTTGAATCAAAAATAGTCCCACAAATTTTATTTACACCATTAAGAATATTTTTATTAAATTCGGCTGTTAATCCCTCAGAGTCGTTATATGCTTTTTCTAAAACTTCAATATCTTTTTTTAAATCTACACCAATTACTAGAAAACCTTCATTTCCTAAAATTCTTGAAAAATTTATCAGTAATTTTTTTGCACTCTCTGGACTGTAATTTCCTACTGTAGAGCCGGGGAAAAAACCAATTTTTGATTTCTTTTTACCTATAGTTTTTTGAAGTACATCTATTTGATCGAAATCTGCACAGATTGCTTTGATCTTTAAATCTGGGAAATCTTTTGCAGAGTCTTTTGCATTTTTAAATAAAAACTCCTTACTTATATCAATTGGAATATATTCGACTGGTTTATCTATTGCGTCAATTAATTTTTTAATTTTATAGTTCGAACCACTTCCAAATTCAATAACAACAGAATTTGAGGGTAATGTTTTTTTTAGGTGATCCTTACTTTTTTCTAAAATTTCACATTCAATTTTAGTGGGATAGTAATCATCAAGTTTTGTTATTCGATCAAACAAAATCGATCCTTTTTCATCATAAAAATATTTAGAATTAATTTTTTTCTGAGTTTTTGAATCTAAGCCCTCTAAAACTTTCAAAGAATCATCCTCCACAGAATCAAAAAAATTAATAAAGTCTAAATTATTCATTAAATATCCTCAGCTAATCGTAAACCAGAAAACTGCCATCTATCTTCAGGATAATAAAAGTTCCGATAAGAAGCTCTTATGTGGCTTTTGGGAGATGCAAACGAACCACCTTTAAGCACTAATTGATTACACATAAATTTGCCATTATATTCTGACAGTGAATCTTTGTAAGAATCATAATTTTTATATGGTAAATAAGGACTTGATGACCAAACCCAAAGATTACCATAAAAATTATCAAAAAATTTTTCGGAATTATATGAATGCTCCTTAAAAAAATTATTTTCTAAAAAATTGCCAGATTTTTTTGACATTTTTAATACATATTCCAGTTCAAACTCTGAAGGTAATCTTTTTCTTTTATACCTTGCAAATGCCATTGCCTCATAAAAACTTATGTGTGAGACAGGTGAATTCATATTTATTCTTTCAACTCCATTCAGACTGAACAAAAAATTATTATCAATCCAATACATTGGCTTATTAATTTTATTTTTATTGATAAATTTCCAACCATCTGAAAGCCAAAGCTCAGGACGACTGTAAGCTTCATCTTCGATAAACTCCATCCAATCTTCATTTGTGACAAAGTCCGTTAGAATAAATGGAGTTAGTTTTATATTTGACGTTGGTCTTTCATTATCAAAAGAAAATTGACTTCCATCATAACCGTATTTTGTTTCGACTGAGGTATCTACTGTAAATTCATTCTTTTTATTTTTTTTTAAGTAACAATCTGGAATTTTTTTTTTTTTTACAAATATAGGTTTATCTCTGTTTGAAAATAGAATGTGTTTTATATCCATTAAGATAAGTTCTTGATGCTGTTGTTCGTGATTGAGAGCAATATTTAGTAAGTTTTCCAAATTTACGTCATGAACATCAAAAAGCAGATCTAGATTTTTATCAACATATGACCTATACCTATTAACTTCGGAAAGGCTTGGTCTACTCAAGGTACCTCTTTTTTCTCTTAAGTTAAAATGACTTACAGTTTCGTAATATGAATTGAAGATAAAATCGTAACCTTTGCTGAATAGTTTATAATTTTTACAATACTTAGCTAAAGCAAATTTTTCGAAAAACCAGCTGGTGTGACCGAGATGCCACTTAATTGGACTAACATAATTAGCTGTTTGAATAACCTGATCATCTATTTCTAATTTCTCAACTAATTTATTAGTTTGATTACGTGATACTTTTATATTAAGTAATAAATCATGAATTTTTTCTTTTTTTAAAAAATCTTCCATATAATAAAGCTATAAGTATAATTAAATTTTTATTAAATAATAATAGTTTATTGAAAAAAGTTTATTTTTTATAAATTTTACTTTTAAATATCAATTAATCTTTTACTTTTTTTTTAAGAAATGTTGCAATTGATACGACAAATCCACCATCATTGCTTATCGATATACTGGAGGACTCAACATTTCCTATTTTTTTCTTAGCTTTGCCGTGTAAATTTATAGTTGGTTTTCCATTTTTAAGGTTAATTATTTCTATATCTTTTATTTTTATTCCATCTGAAAAACCAGTACCCATCGCCTTTACCACTGCTTCCTTGGCAGAAAATTTTCCAGCAATTTTATAATATATCTTTTGATTTTTCTTTATTTGTTTGATTTCGGAATCTGTAAGGATTTTCTTTAAAAATTTATTTTCATAATTTAAATAAATCTTTTTAATCCTTTCTACCTCTAATAAGTCAATACCCTGTAATATTTCCATTTTTAAAATGCCTTACTATTTGAATTTTATATTCATTCTACAACTTCATCAAAATATTTTTGTTAAAACATTTAAAAGGCTTTAACTAAAATAGTTTCCATATTCTTTATATTTGAAAATTATATATTAATAACCTGTTTTATTTATTTTTTTATTATAAAAATAATTTATAAAATTCATATTTGACAAAATGATGAGTGGATATACTACCATTAAATATCTCGGAGTTGATACATTTGTAAAGCCTATAAAAAGTAAATATGACTGAATTAAGAATATTATAGAAGTGTTAATAAATAATGATTTATTGACATTTACCTTAAAAAACTTGTGGAAAATGTAAAAAGTATGAGCAGTTAAAATAAAAAGAAATAAGACAAAAATAATTTGCGCAAACCCTAAAGTAATTCGATTAGGTAAATTCATTGGTCCAGATGCTTTAATTAGTTCTTGATACAAAGGAACTTTCTCATCATTATCATTCAAATACCTTTGTTTTGACCCAATAGCCCAATTTCCTAAATAGTGAAATAAGGATAGTTTTAAATAGTCATAAAAATTATTTCTTATAATTTCAATAAAAATGTTATTTGTATTCTCAAATATAATATTTTTATCAAATTCTAATTTTTGGACGGATTCAAGGTCGAATGTTTGATATTGAGCAATAACCTCATAGTCAGATAACAATTCTGCTTTCAAGAGCACATTATCTAAACTATTTAAAAACTTGTGAACTACTTTAAATTCTTTCTTTGTTTTTTCCAACAAAGGTCGTAATTCCTCTGAATAATTATTAATTATAAAACTGTCCTTACCTGATAAAATAACTAATTTACCTACAACTATTTGTTTAAAGATCGTTGTCCTTTCTTTATACTGGCTGTAAAAAAAAAAGTTTTCAATAAGATTTGGAACAGCAAAAAAAATTATAAAAATAAAAACTTTATAGTTTAATTTATTTTTAATAAAAAAAATTATAAAAAGTATCAAAGACAAAAGAATTCCTACAGGCTTTAGTGATGCCATAATTCCACAAATTAAAGCAAAAATAATCAGACCGCCCCTCTTCTCTTCAAACAAATAAACAACAGCTAAATTTAAAAGACTAAAAAGAATCGACTCGGGAAGTATCGTTTTAGAATAAGATACATAATAAGTATTTAATATTATACAGAAATAGCTTAATAGCCCAAATAATACTGAAGTCCTCCTTACTATAAAGAAAACTAGTAAAACAATACTAAAACTTAGTAATACCTTTTGAAAAAAAATTATACTAATCCCGATTTTATTTAGTGAAGTTGTAAGAAGATAATATAAAGTCTGTCTATTTTGACTAGGATACATATAACCTGAACTGTCAGGCTGGATCTCGTTCAATAATTCTGGAGTTAATTCAATGATTGTATAGGATAGTAAAAATAAAATAGTATGAATGATTCCAAATCTATTTGAATTAAAAATTTTTATTTTACCTTCCTTTGACAATTAAATTAATGAAGTTGTAATACTTTAATTCAAAATTAAATGCAAATCCTAGCAAAAAAAAAATAAATATGAATAGGAATAAAAGGTAAAGATAATAGGCAAAATGTGATTCAGAATTTGAAATTCATATAGTGAATTTCATACTTTGAATTCAAATTACTTTATGATAAGTTATATTTATGAAAAAGATTTTTCTCTACAATCTTGTGACTTTAATTTCACTCCAAAACAAAAGATAAAAGTGTGGTCAGGGTCATTTATTAGACGTTTAGGAGAGGTAATTGATTTAGTAGGAAAATAAAGAGTTAAATTGCTACTTAACTTTTTAAATAATAGAAAAAAATAATTTTAAAAAAACTCAGTTTGAACCAATTTAATTTTTTTTTTTTGTTTTTTTTCGTGATATATATTTGTATAACACTGCGGTAGCTATGATTAAATTAAAATAAAGGGTAAAAATTTTTTAGTAACTAAAGGAGCCGTATTTATCGGCTCATACTATGTTAAAGAAATACTTCAACGTGACGTAAAGAAGTAATTATTTATGATAACTTCTTAAGAGGAAATCTATCAAATCTTAGTTCTGTCATAGATGATAAAATAAAACCATGAAAAAAAAAATCATACTTGGAATAACAAATACTAAAGATTGCGGAGTTACATTGGTAATAGATGGAAGAATTGCAGCATCAGTAAATGAAGAAAGGTTTAATAGAGAAAAAGGTTATCAAGGATTTCCAATTAAGTCATTAGATTGGATAATGAAAAATTATAATTTAAAGCCCAAAAATATTGATTTTATAGGATGCGGTGCATGGTTAGGGCAAGATATAGATTTTACATTATCTAAAATATTAGATGAAACTCTGTCATTTTCAGATATTAGAACTAAAAGTTGTTATAATAAAATTTTTACTAGGATTAATATAAGCATTGAAAGAGATAGTTTTTTTAAAAAACAATTCTTTGATGGCGTAAAAAAATATGGATTTGAAAAATCAAAAGTAATACTTTGCGATCACCACTATGCTCATGCAATAACTGCTTGGTTTCCATCTCCCTATAAAAATGGTTATGTTCTATGTGCGGATGGTAGAGGTGATGGTAAATCTATTTCCCTTTGGAAAGCAGATAGAAAAAATGGATTAAAATTAGTTGATTTTTGTAGTGAATTACTAAGCCCAGGATTTTTTTTTGGATCTATTACAAATATATTAGGATTTACTCCAGATAAACACGAAGGAAAAATAACAGGACTTTCCGCTTCAGGAAAACATTCATCTGCTTATAAAATCTTAAAAGATTGTTATTATTTTGATAATAAAAAAAAGAAATTAGTTTCAAGGTTTGACAGAGGGTTCGCTCCTTTTCTCAGAGATAATTCAAAAATTCTAGAAAAAAAACTTAAAAAATTCTCTAAAGAAAACATTTCATATGCTGTTCAAAAGATTACTGAAGAAAATTTGAGTGAGTTTCTAAGTAACCATATTGGAAAATTAAATAAAAAAATTAATCTCTGCTTATCAGGAGGAGTGATGGCAAACGTTAAGTTAAATTATGAATTATCAAAGTTAAAATTTGTCAAAGATGTATTTGTTTTTCCCTCTATGGGTGACGGGGGAGTAGCTGCCGGAGGAGCATTTAACGTATTAGAAAAAAAGTTTAAAAAAAAATCAGTTAAATTAAATGATGTTTATTTGGGACCAAGCTTCAATGACAGTGATATAACTAACACTATTAAAAAAAAAAAATGTAAATTCATTAAATTAAAAGAAAATGAGTTAATTAGAAAGACGTCAGAATTAATTTACAAAGGTAAGATTATTGGTTGGTTTCAGGGAAGAATGGAATATGGTCCACGAGCACTTGGTGCAAGATCTATTCTTGCCTCACCAGAACATGAAAATATTAATTTAAAATTAAATAAGCGTCTTAAAAGGTCAGAATTTATGCCATTTGCTCCAGTAACCATAGAAAAACTCGCAAAAAAATGTTTTAAAAACAGTGAAATTAATTCTAAAACATCCGAGTTCATGACTATATTATATGAATGTAAAGAATTAATGAGAGAAAAATGTCCAGCTGTAGTTCATATTGATAATACGGCAAGGCCTCAAATCGTTAAGAATAAAAAACTTTTAATTTATAAACTTATTGAAAAATTTTACAAAACCTCTGGAATTCCATGTATCATTAACACAAGTTTTAATAACCATGAAGAACCAATAGTTTGTAGTCCGTCAGATGCTATCAATTGTTTAACAAAAAAAAATATTGATTTCTTAGTTATAAATAATTTTATAGTCACTAAGTAAAACTAAACAATATAATTTTCTATCAAAATAAACTAATCTTAGACATACAAAATGAATAAGTTTCTTGAAAATAAATTTGGAAAGAAAGTACAAGTTTGTGTGAACTGTATTTATGACTCGACAATTAAAAACATTTTTTTTAATAAAAAGGGTGTTTGTAATTATTGTGATGAAATTAAAAAAATAAAAGAAAGGTTTCACACAGAAAAAATAGAAGGAAAAAAAAAATTAAACTTAATTATAAGTGAAATAAAAAAAAAACAAAAGAATAGTAAATATGATTGTTTGGTTGGAGTTAGTGGTGGTACAGATTCTTCTTTCATGGTGGACTATGTTATTAAACAAGGCTTGAGGCCATTAGCAGTTCATTATGATAACACTTGGAATACAGATATTGCCACACAAAATATTTATAAGGTTTTAAAAAAACTTAATGTTGATCTCTATACTCATGTAGTCAACAACGAAGAAATCGATGATATCCATAAATCTTTTTTATTAGCAGGAACACCCGATATTGATTCACCAACAGATTTAGGACTTGCAGAGACTCTTTATCGAGCTGCCAAAAAATTTAAAATTAAATATATATTTGAGGGACATTCCTTTACTACAGAGGGTATTTCACCAATAGGTATAAACTATTTTGATGGAAGGTATATCAAAGAGATTCATAAAAAATTTGGGAAGAAAAAAATGAAAACTTATCCTCTTATGACATTAACAAATTTTTTAAAGTGGACAATATTCTACAGAATAAAGAAAGTAAGACCATTTTGGTACATCAAATACTCTAAAACTTTTGCAAGATCTTATTTAAAAAAAAAGTTTGGTTGGAAATATTATGGAGGTCATCACCTCGAAAATAAAATGACAAGATATCAACACAACATATATCTAAAGAAATTTGAAATTGATCATAGAAATTTAGTTTTAGGTGCAGCGGTTAGAGAAAAAAAATTAAAAAGAGAAGATGCTTGGAAAATTTACAATAAAAAAGTAAAACACGATAAAGAAATAGAAGAATATTTTATAAAAAGGATGAAATTTTCAAATGAAGAATATTTAAAACTGATGAAAAAACCTCCAAAAAAATGGCAAGACTATCCTAATTACAAAAAAACTTTTGAAATACTTTCTCCAATCTTTTATATTTTAATGAAATTAAATATAGTGAATGATAGTTTTTATTTTAAATATTGTAAAAAAATTAATATATAGTTTCCTCAAAATTTCATATATATTCGCAAATGATTTTTTTTTAAAATAGATATGTTTCGAAAACTATCTCTCTGTTAAATTAATATAACATGATAAAGTTTATAGATTTAGAAACTCAGAAGAATAAAATTAGAAATGAAATTTCGTTAGCGATTAAAAACGTATTAGATCATGGACAATATATATTTGGTAAGGAAGTAAATTTACTCGAAAGGAAGCTAGAAAGTTTTTCAGGTGCTAAATATTGTATTTCATGCGCAAATGGAACAGATGCCCTTATTTTAGCATTAATGGCACTTGACTTAAATCAAGATGATGTTGTATTTGCTCCTTCATTTACTTACGTATCAACAATTGAAGTAATAAAATTTTTGAAAGGTAGAGTATGTTTCATTGATGTAGATAAAGAAAACTTTAATATTTGTCCGAAAAATTTAGAGTCATCAATTATGTATGTTAAGAATAAACTAAAACTTAAACCAAAATTAATAATTGCAGTTGATCTTTTTGGACAGCCTGCTGATTATAAAACGATTAATTCCATCTCTAGACAGTATGGATTGAAAGTCATAGCAGACGGTGCTCAAAGTTTTGGTGCTTCACAAGGTGACAAAAAGGTTGGGAATTTAGCTGAGATAACAACCACAAGTTTTTTTCCAGCAAAACCATTAGGGTGTTATGGTGACGGAGGAGCAATTTTTACTAATAATTTTAAAATCGCAAATAAAATAAAATCGATGCGAAACCATGGTCAAGGAAAGGATAAATATCACAATGTTAATGTTGGAATGAATAGTAGATTAGACTCAATGCAAGCAGCAATCTTAATTGAAAAGCTAAAGATATTTAAGAAAGAGATTCATTTAAGGAATAAAGTTGCAGATTATTATAACAAACATCTAACAAAAAAAATAAAAACCCCATCTGTACAGAATCAAAATAATTCTGTTTGGGCACAGTATACATTATTAGTAAAAAAGAGAGACAAGTTAAAAAAGACTTTTGAAAAAAAAAAAATTCCTTACGCTATTTACTATCCCAACCCTAATCATATGCAAAAACCATATAAAAATGAGATAATAATTAAAGATTCACTGAAAAATACAAATTCGCTCAAAAACTCTGTAATAAGTCTTCCAATGCATCCATACCTTAATCAAAAGCAACAAGATTTAATAATTAAAACCATCAACCAATTTTATGAATCAAAATAACTATATCGATAAAACAGCTGAGATTAATCCTAAAGCTCAAATAGGAAATCATGTTAAAATATGGAATTGGACTAAAGTAAGAGAAAATGTAATTATTGGAAATAACGTAACAATTGGTCAGTGTGTATATATTGACAAAAATGTTAAAATTGGTGCAAATGTAAAAATTCAGAATGGTGTTTCTGTTTATGATGGTGTAATAATTGAGTCTGATGTTTTTATTGGTCCAAATGTTACCTTTACCAACGATAAATACCCAAGAGCAAATAATAAGGACTGGGTTATCTCTCCTACAATAATAAAAAGAGGGGCAAGTATTGGAGCTAATTCAACAATTATATGTGGTTGTACAATTGGTGAGAATGCAATGATTGGAGCAGGTTCCGTAGTAACAAAAAATATTCCAAATAAATCTTTGGTATATGGATCATATGCAACCGTAAAAAAATGATTAAAAAAATGAGAGTTGCAGTAATTGGTTCTGGTTCTATGGGTAAGAACCATTTGAGAGTTTTAAAAAAATTACCTAATGTGGATGTTATAGGTTGTTATGATAAGAAAATAAACCGCTCCAACATAGATAAAGATTTATTTTTTTTTAAATCAATACAGGATGTAATTAAAAAAAAACCTGATGCTGTGAATATATGTACACCAGCTAGCTCACACGAGAAAATTTGTGAGATTTTCTTAAAAAACAATATTCATTGTTTTGTTGAAAAACCATTTGGAACCAATATAAAAAAATGTAAAGAGATTATAAAAATTGCCAAAAAAAAAAAAAAAATATTAATGGTTGGTCATATCGAACGATTCAATCCTGCAGTAATACAGTTAAAAAAGTTAATTAAACATTTCAAGCCAAACGTAATTGAATTTAAAAGATTAAACTCTGTTAGCGACCGGATAAATGACGTTGATGTTATTAGTGATTTAATGATTCATGACATTGATATAATGAACTTCATAGTCAACAAAAAAATACTGGAAATTAAAGCTTATAAAACTGGTAAAACAAAGTTTTTTGACCACGTAATTGTAATTTTTAAATTTAAAGATAAAACACTGTGCATACTTTCAGCCAGTAAAATTACAAAAAAACCAATAAGAACAATTCATATCACTTCAAAAAATGCTTTTATAGAGTTAGATTATAGTGATCAATCCATAAATATTTTTCATAAAACTAAAAGTCTATATGATGTCAAAGAAAATATAGTGGATGAATTTGGAAATTATAACCTAGAATTTGCTATCGAAAAACCATTTATTAGAAGAGAAGAACCACTTTTTTTAGAACTATTTCACTTTATCAAATGTATACAAGGGAAAGAAAAACTTTTAATATCTCCAGAAGAAGCCTTAAGAGCAGTAGAAATAGTTAATGAAATATCAATGCAATTAAAATGATCAAAACTTTTTATAAAAATAAAGTTATTCTAGTAACAGGTGGTGCAGGTTTTATAGGAAGTCATCTTTGTGATATGTTATCTAATTTAAAAACAAAAAAAATAATAGTAGTAGATAATCTCTTTCTTGGAACAGAGGAAAATTTAAAAAACCTTCCCGACATTATTTTTTATAAGTCTGATGCCTCAAAATTTCAAAGTTTACTGAATATAATATCAGAAGAAAAACCTGATATTGTTTTCAATCTTGCAACTAAAGCACTTATGTATTCTTTCGAGGATCCTTTTGATAGTTGCAAAGTAAATGTAGATATAGCTTTGAATTTATCAGAAATATTGAGAAGGGGTTTATATAAAAAATTAATTCATATTTCAACATCTGAAGTTTATGGAAGTGCTAAAAAATTACCAATGAGTGAGGAACATTTTTTAGACCCAGAAACTACGTATGCTTCGGGAAAAGCTTCAGCAGACCTTTTGCTCAAAACATATTACAATCAATATGATCTTGATATTGTAATTGCTAGACCATTTAATAATTATGGTCCAAGACAAAATAATAAAAAGTACGCAGCAGTTGTTCCAATAACTATTTCAAGAATTTTTAATAATCAAGCACCTATAGTTTCAGGCAGTGGATTACAAACTAGAGATTTTATTTATGTTAAAGACACTGCAAAATTTCTTATCGAACTGGGTAAGAATGGATTAAAAGGTGAAATTTATAATTTGGGTAGTGGTAAAGAGCAATCTATTTTAGATTTGGTAAAACAAATTTGTAAAATAATGAATTTTTCTAAAAAAACTAAATTTACTAGTCCTCGAACTGCTGATGTTATTAGGCACTGCTCTTCAATAAAAAAAATAAAAAAGGTTTTACCTAATTATAAATTAACAAGCTTAAGCACTGGATTGAAAGAAACAATAGAGTTTTATAAAACCTGCTAAAGAAATTAATTTCTTATACTTCAAATTTGTTATAAATTTTTCTATAATTTCAAAAAACAAACAAGTAATGACCTCCAAAAAAAAAAGATATTCATTTTTTATTGGTTTATTAGATATATGCGGAATATACGGAAGTCTCAATAGAGGTTTAAATGATATTGGACATAAATCTTACATTTTAAATTTAGGTGAAGAGAAATCTGGTTATATAGAAAGCGGAGATATACCTTGGACTCACAAATTTTATCTTTTATCTACTAAGTTAGTAAAAAAAAATCAAAATAAAAAAATATTTTGGATCAAAAATAAACTATGTATCTATTTAAACTTATTATCTTTAATTTTTTTAGTGATCTGGATATTAGTTAAAATAGATATTATTCTTCTTAAGTCTGGAGAGGGATTCTCGTCAAAGCTTACGGATCTCAAAATTTTTAAATTTTTTAAAAAGAAAATTATTTTCTGGTTTCATGGAGCAGATGAAAGGGCACCTTATTTTTATTTACAAACTCTCACACACAAAAAAATCAATTTAAAAAAAATAATTAAAAAAACATTGGAATTAAAACAAAATATTAATGCTAAGACTAATTATGCAGACCTAGTTATAGGGAATCCTTTAAGCGGTCATTTACATAAAAAGCCAGTTTTAATTTATAATGTTTTAGGAAATCCTGTTGATAAATCTAAAATACAACACAGAAAGATTGTTAATAATAACAAAAAAAAAATTAGAATACTTCATGCACCCTCAAATCCAGTACTTAAAGGAAGTAAAATTATTAGAAAAGAGATAAAAGCTTTAATGAATAAAGGCTTTAAATTTGATTATATTGAAATATCTAATTGTCCAAACTCAAAGGTTATAGAGGAACTCGGAAAGTGTGATATTTTTATTGATGAATTATGGAGTGATACATACGGAGCAGTGGCATCGACTGAAGCTGCAATGATGGGAAAACCGGCAGTTGTATGTGGTTATGGTCTTAAAGAAATGAATAGATTGATACCACAAGAATTTAGAATGCCAACAAATTTTGTAGAACCAGCAAATTTGAGTAAGATGTTAATAAAACTGATAACTAATCCAAAATATAGAGAGCAGTCAGCCTTAAAAATGCAAAGATTTTATAAAGAAAAGTCGAATAATAAAAATGTAGCAAGAAACTTTATTAAAGCTATAAATGGTGATTTTAATAATCTATTAGTTCTTTCTGAGAATATAAATTATTTTTTAGGAGCAGGAGCGGATAAAAAAATAATTATAAGTCAAATTCAATCTGTTGTTGATTTTGCAGGTATTTCTGGTCTTTGTCTAAATGATAATCCAAATCTTTTAAATAATTTTCAGAAATTTTTAAATAAACAAAATCAAACTAAAAATTAAAAAACTATAATTTGTTCTAAAGAAGTAGGATTGATTTTAATTTTCATTCAATGTAATATTACAATTAACTTGAATTAACATGGATGTTAAAAAATTATATGAAGAATTAAATAAAATTCAAATTAAAAAGTGGAATAGAAGTCTTCCTTTTCAAGATACAATAGATGATCGTTGGGAAAGAGCAAAGTTACTAGGATTTGGTAAAAAAGCTAGCATTTACAATAGCTGTCATGTCTTTGGAAATGTTGAAGTGGGTGAGAATACATGGATAGGACCAAATGTAATATTGGACGGTTTAGCTGAAAAACTAAAAATCGGTGATTTTTGTTCGATTTCCTCTGGAGTTCAAATTTATACACACAATTCTGTCAATTGGGCGCTATCTGGAGGAAGATGCTCCTATGAAAATGACAAAGTTTTAATTGGTAGCAGAAACTATATAGGTAGCTTATCAGTTATACTTCCCGGGACTATAATAGGTAATTGTTGTATTATTGCTGCTAATAGTGTCGTCAAAAGTAAAGTTGAAGACTATTCAATTTTTGCTGGAACACCTGCAAAAAAAATTGGTTTTGTAACTTTTGAAAAAAAAGAACCAAAATTAAACTTCCTAGAAAAAGAAAAAATATAAAAAAATGAAAAAAAAAAAATTTTGTTTCATTATTGGGACAAGGCCTCAATTTATTAAATTTTTCCCACTCTTTAGACAATTAAAAAAAAATAAGATTAATTTCTTTACAATTGATACTGGACAACATTATGACTACGAACTGTCAAAAATTTTTACAAAAGAACTAGAGATGCCTAACTTTGACTATTCTTTAAAAAGAAAAAGTCTTAATTCGATAGAAAATTTATCTAATCAAATATTGTTATTAAACAAAGTACTTATATCAGAATGTCCAGATTTTGTAGCAGTTTTTGGTGATACAGATAGTACACTTAATGGAGCACTTACTGCATCTAAACTTAATATTCCTGTTATACATATCGAAGCAGGAATGAGGTCTAATGATTTGAAAATGCAAGAAGAAAAGAATAGAAAAATTGTTGACCAATTATCACAAATATTTTTTTGCTCATGTAAAAAAGCTATAAAAAATTTAAAGGATGAAAAAATTGTAAACAGTAATTATGCCTCGAGGTTGTTTAACGTTGGAGATTTAATGCTTGATTCAATTAAGTTGATAAAAGATAAGGTTCATTCAATTAAAAAAGAAAAAAATAATATTTTGCTTACAATTCATCGTGATGAAAGTATAGAAAATAAAAACAAACTTAAATCAATAATTAAAGAGTTACTAACATTATCAGAAAATTATAACATTACTTTTCCGATTCATCCGAAAACAAGAAAAAGAATTATGGAATTAAATTTAATAAAACTTTTAGAGAGTAGTAAAATCAGGATAATTAAGCCGTTATCTTACATTAACAATATCAGATATTTGCTATCATCAGAACTCATAATTACAGATTCAGGAGGAATGCAGAAGGAGGCATATTTTTTAAAAAAACCTTGTTTTACTCTTCGAAATTCTACTGAATGGATAGAAACAATTGAAGAGGGATGGAATGTATTAGTAAGCAATAATCCAAAAAATTTAAAAAAAATAATACAACAATACAAACTCCCCAAAAAAAATAAATGCACTTATGGTAAGGGAAATGCAGCGGAAAAAATTGTTCATATACTTAAGCGATTAAGATGAGAATTCTCTATCTAAATTTTAAAATGAGATATATAAATAAAACTAGGTTTTATTTTGAAAAGATTATTGAAAGTTTAAATGGGGAGTTTTATGGCCCAGGGCACACTCCAAAAAAAACTATCGAACTTGGTGTTGCTTCTTTTGTAAAAGATAATGGACCGTATGACATAATTTTATGTGATGAATATATTATTCAAGATTTCTCAAATGAAAATTCACCAAAATTTCGAAACCACGCATGTAATTTTCCTGTTACAGAACTTAAGAGAGCAATTGAATGGAGAGATTTTTTAGCAGATTATAAAGGATTAAAAATAATTGTCTTAGTTCAATCAGATTATTGGAATTTTTCAAATAAACATATAGAAGTACTTAAAAAAACTGGATCATTTTTTATTTGTTATGGTGAGGAATTTATAATTTCAAAAAAAGAGGTAATTAAACCAAAGTTTGATGTTAGAGGCCTTAATAAAAGTATTTATGAAGGTTGGAATGATAACTTTTATAAATTTGTAAAAAATCAAAAAAAAAAAATTATTTCTTTTCCAGAGCTAGTTTCTAAAAAAGATGCTGGAAATACTCCTTTTAGAAAGAAAAGAAGAAAATGGTTATGCATAGGTGCAAATTATGATGCCAGAGTTGTGGCACGCCAATACATAGGTAGAAACAATTTCAGACCCGATATATGGTTTCGCATTCTTTTTAAAGTGTCAGAAAAAATAAATTTTAACATATATAATAAATTCTGGACTTTAAAACTTCTTAACTATTTATGGGGGAAAAGTATTGAAACATCCAAATTTTGCTACACATGTGGTGCAATTACTCAATATCCTATTACAAAATTTTTTGAAATACCAGTTAAAAACTCACTTTTAATTTCGCCAAATATTAAAGGTTTAGATCCTTTAGGTTTTAAAAACGGAAATAATATTATAGTTTCAGAGCCCGAACAATTGGCAAAAGTTGAAAAATGGTTAGTTAATAATCCAAAAAAGACAGAAAAAATTGCTATGAACGGACAAAAATTAATTTTAAACAAACATATCTATGAGAGCAGAATTAAATACATCAAAAGTACGTTCAAAAGAATATTTAAATCAGAGTTTAAAGGGAGTTTTTGGCAAAAAGGAGGTTACTATTTTAGATAAGGACATACATTCAAGAATCATTAACAAGAAATTATACTAACAATAAATAATAAATTTAAAATAATAATTATTAAACTTAACTACTTTTGATGAAAAATAAAAAAATACCTCAAATATCAAGTGGAATAAAAACTCTTTTTGAAATTTTAGATCCAAGTCATAAAGGAAAGTTTATTTACATAGTTTTATTAGCAATTTCTGTGGCAATTGTTGAAGTGATCGCTGCAATATTTATTGCAAACTTTTCTAAAACTTTATATGAACCTCAAGAAGGTGTCAAATACCTTGAGCAGTTGAGGTTTATTGATATAAGAGTTGATGAAGAAAATATAATTTTAGTCTGCTCGATTATTTTAGGGATAATTTTTCTTATAAAGAATGTATTAGCAATAGTGGAAGTTTTTTATCACAACTTTTCAATTCAAAAAATATGTTATAATTTTAAAGAAAAAATTTTTTCTTTGTATTTATACTCTGATTATACTTTTTATTTAAATAGAAACTCTGCCAAAAGTATTGAGCTATTGCGCGTTCATATAGAAACCACAATAGCGTCAGGGCTTATAGCACTTGCAAACATTTTAATCGAATTTATAGTTCTAATTTTTCTGCTCATAGTTCTTATTTATCTTAATCCAAGTGTTTCATTATCAATAATATTTTTATGCCTATTCGCAGCATTTTTAATACAAAAATTCATTTTACCAAGATATTACTATTGGGGAAAAGACCTATTAAATATTGATAATCACATGCAAAAGTTCCTAACAGAGGTTTTCAATTGTACTAAAGAAATAAATATTTTTAAGAAACAAATTTATTTTTTAAATAACTTTAGTATTTTTGTAAAAAAACTCGCTAGATCTAAGGCATTTATAACTGCTACAAATTCAATTCCTAGATTTTTTTTAGAAATTTTATTTGTCTCTATCTTTATTTTTACAATATTTTTTTTAACAAAAAACAATTATAATTTTAATGAACTTATTGGTTTACTTGGGGCTTTTTTATATGCAGGTTTTAGAATAATGCCTGGGCTAAATAGAATAATAAATCATGTAAATATATTTAAATCTTCAATTCCTTCTATTGAAACAGTTAGTGAAGAACTAAAATCTCTTCGGAATAATGAAATCCAGTCATTAAATTATGCTTCAGAAAAAAAGATGAAATTTACTGATGATATAAAGCTAAGCAATATAAATTTTCATTACAAAAATAACAAACCAGTCCTAAAAAATATAAATATCAAAATTAAAAAAGGTGAAATCATTGGCATTATTGGTCCAACAGGTTCAGGTAAATCATCTTTAATTAATATAATAAGTGGTATTCAAAAACCTAAATCAGGAGAAATTTTAATTGATGGAAAAAAATTAGTTAATCCAAATCCCTGGAAAAACAATATTGCATTTGTAAGTCAGAATATTTTTTTGTTAGACAATTCTATCAAAAAAAATATAGCTTTCGGTGAGAATAAAATAAATATGACAAAATTATTATTTGCCATAAAAAACTCACAACTGGAAGATACCATTGAAAAATTAGATCAAGGTATTGATACATTTATTGGTGAGCATGGAAAAGAACTTTCAGGAGGGCAAATACAGAGAATTGCGATTGCCAGAGCATTATATTTGAACCGAAAAATTTTAATTTTTGATGAAGCTACATCAGCACTAGATTTGCAAACAGAAAGTAAAATTTTAGGTTTTCTTAAGAAAAAAACATATAATGCTACAATAATTATTGTTACGCACAAACCAAATACAATAAAATTTTGTGATAAAATTTTTAAAATTATTGATGGAAAAATTAATCTGAAATAAAATTTTATGGAACAGATAAAACCAAAAAATTACTTAAATAAGATTTTTATGGAATCTTTTAATAAATCGTTGTCAAAAATAGTAAAATTAAATTATGATTTATCTTTAAAAAATGATTTTTTAAATTTTAGGAAAACTAGTTATTTACGGACTAATAAAAAAGAATATAAGGATGAATTACTAATAAGTTCTAATTTTTCTAACCTTAACAATTTAGAAGAAACTCATGATTTGCTTTCATTAGAATTATCGAGACCCTTACAAAATCATAACCAATGTACAAATTAACCTTATAAATGTTTAAGAATATGAAAAAAAAATTATTTCATAAGAAGAAATGAACTATCATATAACATTAGATATTGATTGGGCTCCTGATTTAGCTATATGTCATTGTTTGGAAATATTAAAAGAAAAAAAAATTAAAGCTACTTTTTTTGCAACTCATAAAACTGATTTACTTAAAGAAATTCAAAAAGATGGACATGAAATTGGAATACATCCTAACTTTGCAAAAAATAGTTCTCATGGCAATAGTACAGAAAAAGTAATAGAAAATTGTTTAAAAATTGTTCCTAATGCTAAATTAATTAGAACACATGGACTAATTCACTCAACAAAATTAATAATAAAAATTTTTAAAGAATTCCCACAATTAAAAATTGATATTTCTACATTCACTTATCATTTTCCTACAATAAGCTTTTTTCAATTAAAATTAGAAGGTTTAATAATCAAAAGATTAAATTATAATTGGGAGGATGATACAGAGTTTGAGAATAAAAGTTTTAATTGGAATAAGTCAAATCTTTTCGGAAAATTTAACATTCTTAATTTTCATCCAATTCATATTTATTTAAATTCGCAAAATGCAATGAATTATAAAAATTTATTAAAAGAATTAAATAATAAAAAACTTTATTTAGCAAAAAGAAAAATATTAAACAAACATATAAATTCAAAAAAAAAAGGAACTAAAGATTTTTTATATACGATGATTTCATCAAATAATAAATCAATCAAGCTAAGAGATATTAAATGAGAATAGGTATATTAGGAAGAACAAGGGATCTTATTAGCACAGCAAATTTGCTTTATAAAAATGGTTATGAAATTCCATTCATTTGGACATGCAAGTCAGAAAAATATTATAAATGTGATGAATATGAATTTAAAAAAATAGCACAAAAATTTGGGAGTGTTTTTATCAATTCAAGTTCAATAAGAAAAAATTTCGATTTAATTAAAAATTTAAATGTCCAAGTTGTGTTATCAATTAATTTTTTAAATTTGATACCAAATTTTTTTTTAAATCATTTCGAATTTGGAGTATTAAATGCTCATTTTGGAGATCTCCCGAAATATAGAGGGAATGCCTGTCCTAACTGGGCAATTTTGAATAATGAAAAGCAAGTTTTTTTAACTATTTATAAAATGGATGAAGGTCTTGATAGTGGACCTATATATTTAAAAAAAAAAATTAAAATAAACAGTCAAACTTATATTAAAAATATTTTTGATTGGGGGGCAAATGAAATTCCATTAATGTTTTTGGATACCATTGAAAAAATTAAAAAAGGAATTAAACCTAAACAACAATCTATAAGTAAAATATTAAGATGCTTTCCAAGAAAACCAGAAGATAGTAGGATTAACTGGAACGATGACGCTGAAACAATTCATAAGCTTATTAGAGCTTCCTCTGAGCCTTTAGAAGGTTCTTATTGTTTTTCAGAAAACAGGAAGAAAATTATTATTTGGGAAAGTAGTATGATCAAAATGGATTATGATTTCTATGCAATACCTGGTCAAATATTAGAAAAGACAAAGGATTCTGTGAAAGTTGCATGTGGAAATAAATCAGTATTATTAGTAACAAAAATCAACTTAATTTTAAATAATAAAAAAATCAATAATATTAAATCGATTAGCATGTTATTCAAAAGTTTAAGAAGCAGGCTTATTTAACTTAGAAGTAATTAATAAAGTGATCGTTTTGCTGAAACCCGTAATACAATTACATTTTCATCTGAATTCTATAATAGAGTTGAAAAAAACATTTCGTAAGCACAATTATTCACTGAATAAAAATAAAAGAATACAAATCTATTAAAAACTCTTAAAATAAATTTAGGGCTATATATTCCGAAATTTTTTAATTAACACCAAATGATATCTACAAACTTATTAGATTTTTTTTCTTTTTTTCTTTCTATCATATTATTCCTATATATAAGATTTAATTCAATAAAAGAAAATTCTTATTTTGGATCTGACATTTACTACTTTTTGTTAAGTGCAGAGAATTTCAAAAAGAATAAAAGTCTTCCAATTAAATTACCTAATTATTATACGATGGAATATCGTAATCAATATTACCCTCCTTTATTCTCTGTTTTTTTATCTTTTTTTTCTGAAAGTTTTCTAGAAAAAAACCATAAATTTTTCAACCAAATAATAGACTTAATAAATATTTTAATAGTATTAGTATTTATCAAATATTTGACAAACTTTAACTTATTTCAATTAAGTCTGATTTTATTTCTTTACTCTTTTCAAGGTTCCTTAATCAATGCCTTTTATTCACTAACAAGTAGGTCATTGGGACTACTTATTTATAATTTAATAATCTTTTCAATTTTTGTTTTTGTAAAGGAAGATTTAATTATTTTTTATATTTTATCAATTTTTTTTATATGTGTTTTAATTTTCACTCATAAATTATCAATTCAATTATTAATTTTTCAGATCATAACCTTTTTTATAATATCACAAAATTTTGAAATCTTAATTTTGATACCACTATCATATCTTGCATGTTTTTTGATAAATAGGAGACTAACTTATGGGATAATTAGGCATCATATCGAAATTGTTTCATTTTGGAACAAAAATCACGGCAATCTAGGAGGCAATCCTTTAGAAAATTTTTACTCTAAAGAAACAAAAGATAATTATTATAAGAGTTATAATTTCAGAAATTTGTTATCAGTATTTAATAGCTTCATTCGTCATAATCCCTTATTAATAAATATATGCTTTTACTTTAATAATACTGATACATTAAGCATTTTTGAACAATTTCTACTCTTGCTTATTTTTTCTGCAACTATTTTTGCAGTATCAACATATATTTTCAAACCTTTAAAATGTTTAGGGGAAGGTCATAAATATATGAAATTTACACTAGTGCCAAGTGTTATATTAACAGCATTCCAATTGATTAATTTTGAGAATATTGATTTTTTACAGCAATTTATTTGTGTGTTTAGTTTAATGTTATTAACTTTTTATTTTATTATTGAGAGAAATAATAGACCAAAACAAAATACCTCAAATAATTTTTTTGAATTTATTTTGGAATTAAAGAAAAATAAAAAAATAGACTTTACAAAAAAAGTTTTATGCTTCCCATACTCCTTAGTCGATCAATTTGTATTTTACACACGAATGAAAGTTTTATGGGGATCACATGGACTTGGCTTTAATTTAATAGAGAATATTTTACCAATTCTCAAGTATCCCTTAGAAAAAATAACCAAGAAATATGATGTGAAATATTTAGTAATAAAAGATAATTATTTTAATTTTAAACTTGTAAACTATAAGGTTATTTTCAGAAAAAATGATTTTTCATTTATAGAAATAAATAAAGAAACAATTTTTAACTACTACAAACCTAATAAAATATCAAATTTAATAAAGAAAAAAATTTTTTATGTTATAGGTTCACTAAATATTGGAGGAACAGAAAAACATTTACTTTCTCTTGTTAACAATTTAAATAAAAACTTATACAAAATTGAAATATTCTTTTTGAGCAAGGCAGGTACACTTAAGCATCTTATAAATAAAGAAGTTATTATATATGAGCCGAAAAATGAGACCAAAAATAAATTACAATTGATATCAATTCTTTTTAAGTTGATATATTACCTGAAAAAATCAAATCCTGATGTTTTCCATTGTTTTTTACCAACTTCCTACATACTAGGAGGTACGGCAGTAAAAATTCTTGGTTTTGAAAAAAAATTAATAATGAGTAGAAGATCTCTAAATAATTATCAACAGAAATTTAGGATTCCGGTAAGAAAAATCGAGTCGTATTTGCATAAATTTACAAGTCTTATTCTTACCAACTCTATGGTTGTTAAAAAACAAGTTATTCAGGAGGGTGCAGATAAAAATAAAATAAAGGTTATTTACAATGGTATCACTGCAGATAATAAAAAATTAAATAAAACTCAAATCTCAAACGTAAAAGATGATTTAAATATAAATAACAAACATTTTATATTTTCATGTGTAGCAAATTTTATTCCTTATAAAAATCATTTACTTATAATCAGAGCATCTGAAATTTTACTAAAATATAATAATAATTTTAAAGTCCTTTTTATAGGAGGTGGCGATAATTTTAAGTATATTGAAATTCTTAAAAAAGAAATTGTAAAAAGAAACCTTAGCAAAAATATTCTTTTTATTCCTCAACAATCTGAAAATATTTATAAATTTTTTCAAATTAGTGATGTTGGTATTTCCTCTTCAACTGAAGAAGGTTTTTCAAATAGTGTCATAGAATTTTTATTTTATGGAGTGCCTGTAATAGCTACAAATGTCGGAGGAAATGCTGAGGCTATTAATTCAAATTGTGGTATTTTAATAAAAAATAATAGTGTAAAAGAACTATTTAATGCAATGTTGTATTTTTTATCAGAAAAAAATTTGTATAAATTTCAGAAAAATGCAAAGGAAGTATCCAAAACATTTAATCTTAAAAAAATGGTAAGTCATTATGAAAAAACTTATAATGAATTTATTCAAAACAATAAATAATAAATATTGAATTTTTAATAATTTTAAACATAATAATTTCATCTATGAAATCAGTAAAAAATCTTAATAAGATTGAACCTCAGTGGTTTAATGAATTGATTCTTAAATGTTCTCCAACTATGTTAGAAAATTTTTATGTTTATGATAAAATATTAAGACAGAAATCTAAACTTCCTAAAAACCAGAAACAAACTAAATCCACATTTAGCTTTAAATGGAGAAAAGAATCTAGTTATAAAGAATCATATTCTAATTTTACGACTGATTGGCTTAATAAAAAGTATGGTAAAATTGAAGAAAACTTAAAACTGCATACTTCGAATTCAAAACCTTTAATTTTAGATGCGGGTTGTGGTGCTGGAGTGAATACATTATGTTACTTCAAAAATGTATTTGATAAAATTAATTTGGTTGGTGTGGATGTATCTGATGCAATAGATATATTTAAAAAAAATCTAAAAAAAAAGAAGATTAATGATATTGGTTTAATGCAAGCTGATCTTAATCAATTACCTTTTAAAAATAATACATTTGATTTTATTTTTTCTGAGGGTGTTTTACACCATACCGCGTCAACAAAAACAGCAATCTATAAATTATCGAAAAAATTAAAACCCAAAGGTATTTTCATGTTTTATGTATACAAAAAAAAAGCACCAATAAGAGAGTTTTCTGATGATTACGTCCGTAATTATCTTCAGAAATATTCTGCTAAGGAGTCTTGGAATTTACTTAAATCTTTGACTGAATTAGGTGTTGAACTTGGTAAAATAAATCAGAAAATTGTTATTAAAAAACCAATTAAGTACTTAGGCATACCGGCAGGTGAAACAACAGTGCAGAGATTGATATATTGGAATTTTTTGAAACTATTTTATAGAGAGGATTTCACATTTGAAGAATGTCTTCATATAAATTTTGACTGGTTCACACCAACAAATGCTTTGCGACAAACACCGGAAGATATAAAGTGTTGGTGCGAAAAGGCAAAAATAAATATTATTAAACTTAATATTGAAAAGTCTGGAATGACAGTTATTGGGAAAAAGAATTGAAAACTTTTGCTATCATTGGTGTTGCTGGTTACATTGCAACTAGACATCTTAAGGCGATTAAGGAAACTCAAAATAATTTATTGGCAGCCTTAGATCCCTCTGATAACATCGATTTTTTTTTGCATAGGTTTTTTTCAGAAAACGCTTTTTTACTGATTCTGAAAAATTGGCTAGTAAATAAAAGATTAATCCGAAACTGTAAGCTTAATTATTAAATAAAAGGGACAGTAAAAAAATTTAGTATGTGTGGTATTGTTGGATTTTTAAAAACAAGTAACTATTTTTTTGACTCCAAAGATTTAATTACAAATCAGATTGAACTTCTGAGTCACAGAGGTCCTAATAATCAGGACTTTAAATTATATAAGAATATTGCATTTGGACACACTAGGTTATCTATTCTTGATTTGTCAGAAAGAGCCAATCAACCAATGGAGTCTCAATGTGGAAGATTTATGATAGTCTATAATGGTGAAATATATAATTTTAAAAATCTTAAAAGAAAACTCACAAAAATAGATCTTAAAACTGAAAGTGACACAGAAGTTATAGTTGAACTTATTTCTAGTTTTGGGGTCAAAAAAACTCTTGATCTTCTTGATGGAATGTTTGCCATTGGTATATGGGACAAAAAAAAGTCTGAACTTATAATCGCAAGAGATAGGTTTGGAATAAAACCATTATACTGGGCAATACATAACAAATCGTTCTTCTTTTCATCTGAATTGAAAACATTTAGAATTATC
Source organism: uncultured Alphaproteobacteria bacterium (assembly GCA_902617375.1). Lineage (GTDB taxonomy): Bacteria > Pseudomonadota > Alphaproteobacteria > Methylaequorales > Methylaequoraceae > Methylaequor > Methylaequor ceniphilum. Next base: position 57,000 of record CACMWI010000006.1, read on the forward strand.
CCAAATTTAGAACCAAGAGTTAAAAAATCATCAATTTTTTCTCTTTTAAGATATTCCTGCATCCCAGCTCCAGAAACAATCTTTGAAAATATTTTTAAAGTAGAGCCAGGTAAATTTGTAGTTTACGATAAAAACTTAAAATTAATTAAGGATGAATTCTGGAATTCTAACTCTTTAATTGAAAATAGAAATATAGTTTCAAATGACTTAAATAAATGCTCAGACCTTATTGAATCGGAGCTTGAAAAAACAGTAAATTCTACAATGGTTTCCGATGTTCCTATAGGATCTTTTTTATCAGGGGGAATTGATTCATCTTTAATAACAGCACTTATGACAAAATTTAGCACAACTAAGGTGCAGTCCTATTCTATTGGATTCGAAAATAAAGAATTCAATGAAGCTAATTATGCTAAAAAGATTGCTGAATACTTACAAACAAATCATAATGAAGCATATGTTAGTGAAAAAGATTTGCTTGATGTAATCCCACTATTACCAAAAATATATTCGGAGCCATTTGCAGATTCCTCACAAATACCAACATACTTAGTTTCAAAACTTTCGTCGAAGAAAACTAAGGTTATTTTATCTGGTGACGGAGCAGATGAACTATTTGGTGGATACAATCGTTATTACTTCGCTGAAAAAATAGAATATTCAAAGAGATGGATACCAAATCCTGTTAAAGTTTTTCTTTCGCAAACTCTTAAGTACATCTCAGAAAAAAATAAAAAAAATATTCAAGATCTTTTCTTAAGAAAAAAAATACCACAATTCAATGATAAGCTGAAGAAATTAGCTCAAATAATTTTAGGTGATAAAGATTTTATATATGAAAATCTAATTTCTTCATCATCAAAGTGTGATGATTTAATAAGACATTTTAAACCTCAGATAAAAGAGTTAAATTTTAAACAATCGGAATTGTGTTTTTTTGAAACAATGCAATTTCAAGATTTAAACGATTATTTACATAATGATATTTTAACAAAAGTAGATAGAGCTAGTATGTATTGCTCGCAAGAAGTTAGAGTTCCTTACTTAAATATTAATGTAGTAAAAGCTGCATGGTCCTTACCAAAAGACGTAAAGAAAAATAAATTAATTTTGAAAAATATTTTAGAGAAACATATTCCACGAAAACTTTTTGAACGCCCAAAGATGGGTTTTGGAATTCCTTTGGGAACCTGGCTAACTGGATGTTTAAAGGATTGGATGCTTTCGACACTAGAAAAAAAAAAAATAACCGAACAAGGATATTTCTGCTATGATTCATTACACAAAATAATAAAAGATGATTTGAATATCAACAAGAATAAATATGTTATCTGGAATATATTGATGTTTCAATGTTGGCATGATAATTTTTTTTCTAGACAATAAAGTAATTAAGAAATAATAGGATGGTTGTTCATTCAATGCTTGAATTTCAATATTTGAAATTCAGGGGTTGAATCTCATTACATATTCTTTATAATATTCTTAATGAAAAAAAAATCATCAGAATTAGATTTCCTTTCTTCTTTGGAAGATGGAAAAGAAGTAACACAACAATTGATTTCAAAAAAAATTTCGGTTTCTATCGGTTTTGTAAATGCTTTAATTAAAAAATTTTTAAAAAAGGGTATTATCAAAGTTCAACAAGCTCCATATAAAAGATTCATATATTATGTAACACCAGACGGATTTTCTCAAAAATCTAAATTAGTTTTGGAATATCTTACTGATTCTCTATCTTTATTTAGAGCACTTAGAAGTGAGTTAAATCTAGTTTTTTTTAAAAATAAAAATATTAGTTTTCTTTTATATGGTATCAGCGAAATAACTGAAATTGCAATTTTATCAGCCAATGAAGCAAATGTAAAAATTGATGGAATTTTGGACATTAACTCCAAAAAAAAAAATCATTTAAATTTTCCAATTATTAATAAATTACCAAAAGATTTAAAAAATAAGAAAATTATTATTTGTTGTACCAAAAATGCTCAAGAAATTTACTTTGAACTAATTGAAGAATTTAGTGAGGATAGAATTATAGCAATTGATTCCCTTTTTATTAGTAAGAAAAAACCAAACTTTAAACCGGAAAATAATTATGAAAAAAAATAATTTTTCTTGGTATGTTGTTATGAGTAAACCGAATCAAGAGTCACGAGCAATAAAAAATTTGCAAAATCAAAATTTTGACGTTTTCTGTCCGTATTTTGAAAAAGAGTATGATTCTGGAAATTTAACAAAAATCATAAAGGGTTACTTATTTCCCTCATATATTTTTGTAAAATTAAATATTAAGAGTTTAAATTGGCTAACAATTAAAAATACATTTGGTGTAAAAAAAATTCTATCCTTAGGAAATTTTCCTTCAGAGATTGAAAAAAACTTTGTGGAAAATCTTAAACTGATTTCTAATGATAATGGTCTTTTAAATGAGAGCCTTTTTTCATTTAAACCAAATCAAAAAGTGATCATCACTAAGGGGCCATTTAGAAAAATTTTAGGAGAGGTTATTTCACTCGTTGGAGATAAAAGAATAAAGATTCTTCTCGATTGTGTGAACGATTATAAAAAAATAATTTTGGAAAAGACAGATATTCTTCCAAATTAAAAATTCTATTTATATTTGTAGTCTCTCTATTTTTAGTGAGACTGCGGTAGCTATGGGAAATATAAGTTTATGAAAATTGAAGGAAAAACATTTTTAGTAACTGGAGGTGCAGGATTTATTGGATCATATTTAGTTGAAAACCTCTTAAAATATGACGTTAAAAAAGTAATAATTTTTGATAATTTTGTGAGGGGAAAAATTTCTAATTTAGAATCAGCTATCAAAGACTCTAGAGTAAAAATTAATGATGTTGGAAATGATATTACGCAATATGACATATTAGAAGATTCTATGAGAAATGTTGACGGAGTATTTCATTTTGCAGCTTTATGGTTGATGCAATGTCACATGTTTCCAGAAACAGCATTTAAAGTTAACGTTGAAGGAACTTTTAATATTGTAAGAGCATGCATTAAAAATAAAGTTAAAAAACTTGTATATTCCTCTTCAGCTTCAGTCTATGGAGATGCAATAAAAAATCCAATGGATGAACTCCACCCCTTCTTAAATAAAAACTTTTACGGAGCAACAAAGATTTCATCAGAAGCTATAATCACAGCGTATCATCATAGATATGAATTACCTTTTCTTGGATTAAGGTATATGAATGTTTATGGACCCAGACAAGACTATAAGGGTGTCTACATTGCTGTAATAATGAAAATGCTTGATGCTATTGATAAAAATAAAAATCTTGAGATTTTTGGTGATGGAAGTGAATCTTTTGATTTTATTCATGTAATTGATTGTGCTCGAGCAAATATATTTGCAATGCAGTCTAAATATAATGGGGAGTATTATAACATTGGTACAGGTATTCAAACATCGTTAAAACAAATTGCTGAAAAATTACTTAAGATTAAAAAAAGTAATTTAAAAATAGAATATAAAAAAAAAATTAGTAACACCTTTGTTAAAAATAGAATTGGCTCAATAACTAAGGCTAAAAAGGAGCTAGACTTCAAATCAGAAATATTACTTGAAGATGGCCTTAAATCTCTTATAAAATGGAGAGATATCGATAAAAAGTCATAATAAGTTTTTTATAATAATGAAAGTTGTGAGATTTGGAAAAATTACAAAAAATTGATATAGCAAAACCATTTCTTTCTGTTGATGAATGGAAAGCAATCAAAAAGCCAATTCAAAATGGTTGGGTTACTCAAGGAAAATTAGTCACTGATTTTGAGTCCAGTTTTTCCAATTTTCATAAAACCCCTTTCGCTCTAGCAACCACCTCATGCACTACTGCTCTTCATTTAGGTTTAATTGCATTAGGTGTAAAACCTGGAGATGAAGTCATTGTTCCATCCTTTACTTGGATATCTACTGCTAACGTAGTAGAATACTGCGGGGCAAAACCAATTTTTGCTGATGTAGATCCCTCTACTTTTAATCTAGATTTTGATGATGTAAAAAGAAAATTAACTAAAAAGACTAAAGTCATCATACCTGTTCATCTTTTTGGATTGTGTTGTGATATCCTTAAATTAAAAAGAATTATCCCTAAAAATGTAAAAATTCTTGAGGATGCAGCATGTGCATCAGGCTCAAAATTTTTTAATAATTTTGCTGGAAATATTGGTGATGCAGCAACTTTTAGTTTTCATCCTAGAAAAATCATTACAACTGGTGAGGGTGGAATGTTATCAACAAAATCAAAAATAATTTATGATGAAATTTGTAAATTAAGGAATATGGGTGCATCAATATCGGATAGCCAAAGGCACTTTGGGCCAACACCTTATATTTTACCAGAATTTAAAATTTTGGGATATAATTATAGAATGACTGATATCCAAGCTGCAATTGGGATATCTCAGATGAAAAAGTTGAAACGAATAATTAGTAGAAGAAAGGAAATGGCTGCTTTTTATTCAGAAAGTTTATCTGATCTTGAATGGTTAATATTACCTAAAACGCCAAAGAACTTTTCTCATGCGTGGCAAGCATATGTTACAATAGTAGACCCCAAGAAAGCACCAGCCAAAAGAAATACAATAATGGAAACTCTTGAAAAGAAAGGTATTTCAACAAGGCCAGGAACTCAAGCAGTTCATATGCTTGGATATTATAAAAAAAAATACAACATTAAAAGTAATGATTTGCCAAAAAGTAAGTTCTGTTATCAAAATTCAATGGCTATTCCACTGCATAACAATCTCAGTCTAAAGGATCTTAAGTATGTGGTTAAATGTATCAAAAATTTAGACTCAAAAAAAAATAAAATATGAGGGACTTCTTTCTAACTTTTTCTGGATTTTTTAGAAAATTAAAAAATTGATTCCATTGAGTTCAATGGGTTTAACGTAAAAAAATGTGTGGAATTACAGGATATTTTAATTTTGATGGCAGACTTGCCAAACAAACAACTATTAAAGAAATGACAAAAATGCTTAATCATAGAGGACCTGACGGCTCTGGAGTATATTTAGATGGTTCAATAGCATTCGGTCATACTCGACTATCAATAATAGATTTGTCTGAAAAAGCAAGCCAGCCAATGGTTTCAAAATGTAAAAAATATATAATTTCGTATAATGGAGAAATTTATAATTATTTAGAATTGAGAAAAGAGCTTATTAAAGAAGGAATTACCTTTAAATCAAACTCTGACACTGAAGTTATCTTAAATGGTTTTATAAAATGGAAACATAAACTTTTAGACAAATTAAATGGAATGTTTGCTTTTGCAATTTTAGATAAAAATAAAAATAATATTTTTTTAGCAAGAGATAGATATGGTATTAAACCTCTTTACTACACAATGGCAAATAATTGTTTTATCTTTGCCTCTGAAATAAAATCATTTTTTAAACATCCTGAATTTAAAAAAGAACTGGAAAAGCAATCTCTCTTTGAATATTTTACATTCCAAAATTTTTTTTCAGATAATACACTTTTTAAAAATGTATTTTCAATTCTACCTGGTCATTATTTTTACATTAGTAATAAAAAAATTATCAAAAAAGAATATTGGGATTTTTCTTTTGATGAGCCTGTTAAAAAACAAAAAGACTATGATTCAATACTAAATACAACTCTAAAAAATGCAGTCAGAAGACAACATGTAAGTGATGTTGAGATTGGATGCTATCTTTCTGGGGGAATGGATTCAGGTACAATTACATCAATAAGTTCAAACTATTTCAAAAAACTAAAAACTTTTACTATAGGTTATGATAAATATTCCAATTCCGGACTTGAAACTGTACCCGATGAAAGAGACTTAGCTGAGCTTATGTCTTATGTTTTCAAAACAGAACATTATGAGATGGTTCTTAAAGCTGGTGATATGGAACAATGTATGAAAAACTTAATATGGCACCTTGAGGTTCCTAGAGTTGGTCAATCTTATCCTAATTATTATGCAAGTAAGTTAGCGAGTAAATTTTGTAAAGTGGTACTAACTGGCACCGGTGGAGACGAACTTTTTGCTGGATATCCATGGAGGTATTATCGGGCAGTTGTTAATGAGAATTTTAACAATTATTGCAAGAAATATTTCAAATTTTGGAAGAGAATGATACCAGACGAGTCTTATAAAAAATTTTTTTCTCCAATCAATAACTACCAAAATAACTCATATGAACTTTTTGAAGGAGTACTTAAAAAGTATAAGAGTAAAAAATTACATCCTAAAGATTATGTAAATCTTTCGCTTTATCTTGAAGCAAAAACATTTCTTGTCGGTCTTTTAGAAATTGAGGATAAATTAGCAATGTCTCATGGATTAGAATCCCGTGTTCCATTTCTTGATAACGATCTTGTTGAATTATCCACTCAAATTCCAGTTAGCCTTAAACTTGGAAATTTACAGACTATAATTGAATTAAATGAAAATGATCCTGGAATTAAAACTGAAAAATATTTCCAAAAAACAAATGATGGAAAATTAATATTGAGAAAAATCATGAAAAACTATATTCCTGCAGAAATTACTCAAGGAATAAAAACAGGGTTTGCAGCTCCTGACGCAAAATGGTTTAAAGGGGAAAGTATTGAATATGTAAAAAAAAAATTATTAAAGAAAAATTCACAAATATTTGAATTTTTAGACAGAGAAGAAATATTTAAACTAGTAAATCACCATTTAGATGGTAAAGAGAATAGAAGATTGCTTATTTGGTCTTTATTATGCTTTGATGAATGGATAGATGTTTTTTTGAATTAGATCGTAATATGAATAATTGTGCCTTAAAAGAACTAGAAGATATTAAAAAAAAGATTGAGAATGATTTGTCTCCAAGTCTTAAAAGATACGAAATTGATATTAAGGGTGTAACTAAACATGATAATGAACTTAATGGGAAAATAAATATTCTAAAGTTTTATGGAAAAGATAATTTTAAGACCTATACTATTAAGATAGAAAAGGTTAAAACTAAAGAAAAAATATACGAAATTATTTCAAAATCTCTTAGAGATGTTTTATTAAGCTAAACTTATGTCATTTATTTCTAAAATAACAACTCTGTCAAAAATTATTGCTTCCAATCAAAGGGGGTGGAAATCATTGGTTTGGAACACATCAATGGCAAGGTTGAACAAAGCTGGACCTTTAATGACCCCAGCTCATATAGCTATTGAACCAACAAATGCTTGTAACGCTAAATGTCCGGTTTGTGAAACTGGAAAAGATGAGATGTTAAGAACAAAGGGGTTGTTAGACAGAAAAAAATTCGAGTTACTTATAGATAAAAATTTTCGATCTATTAACACACTAATGTATTATTTCATGGGCGAGCCCTTCCTAAACAAAAATTCGTATGACATGATTAAACATGCAAGGAGTAAGAGCATTTATGTTGAAACTTGCACAAATGGCGACCTTGTTGATGCAAAGGGAGTTCTATATTCAGATATAAATAAAATTAGTTTTCAAATTGGTGGGATGACTGAAAAATCACATCAGATTTATAGGGTCAATTCCTCACTTAATAAAGTTAAAAAAAACCTCTATGAGTTAATAGAAGAAAAGAAAAAAGTCAATAATACAAATGTACAAATTGATCTAGGATTTATTGTTATGCGCCATAATGAAAATGAAGTCGATGAGTTTATCAAATGGTCTAAAGAAATTGGTGTTGATACAGCAAATATAATAGATCCTTGTGTTCGAAACATGGTAGAAGGTTACGCTTATCTCCCAAAAGATAAAAAATACTGGTTCTATGATGAAGAAGCTTTTGAAAAAGGAATATTAAAACCAAAATTAATACCTCATAATAACTGTGATTGGATTTGGAACTCTATGCAAATAAATTGGGACGGTGAAGCTGTACCATGTTGCAGAGATCCAAATGGTATGCATACTCTTGGGAATGTTTTCGAAATGGGATTAAACAATGTATTTAATAGTAAAAAATCAGTTGATTTTAGAAAAAAAATATTGAGTCGACAAAAGTCTGTTGGAATATGCAATCTTTGCTCTTCATATGGTCTGCCGGATCTTCAGAAAATTAAACCTAAAAAATTTGTCACAAATTTTGATACAATCAATAAATCTATAGATAAAGATTTAGATAAAATTATTGATCAACAAATTAATTGAAAATTGATTAAATTTTTAGATCTTCAGAAACAAAAGAATAGAATTGCTAGCAGAATTAATGGAATACCTAAAGTCATATACTACAGAAATTCAAACCATACACAAAGACTATATAAAAATGAATCATTCATACCGGATTCGATGAATAATACTATTAGATCAAGTAAATCTATTCTCAATCTGCCTATCCATCCCCACCTAAATTTAAATGAACAAAAAAAGATAGTGAAAACCTTAAATGATTTTTATGAAAAAAAATAAAGGACACTTTGATTTCACTTTTACAAAGATAGAAAAACAATATAAAAAAGCATTGGACCTTGGTTATAACTTTATTACTTGTAAAAAATTTGCTGATAATCAAAACAAACTAAAAAAACATACAATTGTTAATAGAATTGATATTGATTTATCAGTTAAAAAAGCTGCAAGGTTAGGTAATATATTTAATCGATTAGGGATTAAAGGTACTTTTTTTATTAGACTACACGAGCCAAAATATAATCCATTTTCTTTTGAAAATTATAGAATAATAAAATCATTGATAAAAGATGGTCACGAAATTGGATATCACAGTGAGATAATTGTTCAAGGAAAACTCTGGAATGAAGACCCCCAATTTTGTCTGTTAAGAGACATTGATGTAATAAATAGAATGTTTAATATAAAAGTTTCTGGTGTTGCAAGTCATAGAAGTGGTTTAACCCTTTTAAATAATCTCGATTTTTGGAAGGGAAAAAAAGCATCCAAATATGGTTTATATGAAGCATACGAGGAGTCTAACGAATTCAACCTCTGGGGGAAAAGTTTTTACATAAGTGATTCTGAATGGTACCAATGGAAATGTTACAACAAAGGAAAATTAGTCAAAGGTGATCAAAGATCATTTGGAGAGCACCTTGATGATATGCACAATTTAATTTACCTTCTTATTCACTCAGATACTTACTACGACAAACATTTTTATGAAGGTGAATATTGGGGTGGATATGCTTTCTAGAAATAAATTAACACTGGCTTTAAATTAAAAATTAATGAATTAGAAAAAATATTCAATTCCAATATTTTTTTTTCTGAAGATATAGACTTTATTGATGGAGCTATAACTATTGATAATTTAGTACTGAATAAGTTAATTTTTTGAGGTTCCAATTAGAGAAACTTTAATAGTTTCTGATAAAGTTCAGGAATAAGATTCTTTGGATTTTTGAGAAGGAAAAAATATTATTCTATCAGCTCCCGACGATATACTTAAAGTTGACAAATGGTTAAAGAATAATGAAAAAATGTCAAATCTAGTAATAAAACTAGCATTCCAAAATCATACATTTGAAGAAAGATTGAGGTATATAAGTATATCATTTAGAAAAATTCTATCTGCAAACTTTAAAGGAAGTTATTTGTTAAAAGGAAAATATTATTTTTATTAAACAAGAATTAAAGGATTTTTTAAGACTTATTACACATCATGTAAATGGTTGGTATCTTTTTTTAGTTTCCATACTTTTATTAGTTTCTACTTTTTTAGAGTCATTTAGCATTGGAATGATTATCCCTCTTCTTTCAACGGTAATAGAAAATAAAAACGAAACAAGTAATCTGTTTAATCAAATTTCTAATTTTGTATTAAATTTTTTTAATAAAGATCCAACTTTAAATAATTTGTTAATTATCTATTTTTTAATAATTGTATCTCAACTATTATTTACTTTGGTTTCTTCATTCGCGCAATCGGTGATAATTAATAACTTTTCTTATGAATTAAAGAATTCATTGTATAGATCAATTATTTATACCAAATGGGACTATATTCTTGATAAAAGTGTGCATGAACACTCAAATCAAATTCTAAATGATGCAAATAGAACAGCTGCTTGTTTGCGAATTTTATTACAGATTTTTAAGTCGAGTTTTCTTGTTTTTTTCTATACATCGGTAGCTGTTATAAACTCTCCTAAACTAATTGTCTTGATTATTTTTGTTGCCACATTTCTTTTTTTAATCACCACTCCGTTATCAGGAAAGTCAAAAAAAATCGGTCAAGATTTAACCTTATCAAACGAATCAATGTTATCAAAGATTCAAGATTCTTTTATGAACTTTAAGTTAATTAAAATTTTTTCTAATGAAAATACTATTGTAGGTAAAGTCCAAGATACTTTTAAAACTAATAAAACGATTTATATACATGCAGATTTTCTTCAGGAGTTTATTCAATTTTTTCTCTCATTCTGGGGAGTGCTTTCGTTATGTATCATATTATGGGTGGCTCACGAACACTTCTATGAAAACTCTATTGTTTTAATAGTAACTCTTTACCTTTATTTGAGAATTTATAATCAGCTAAGTAATATATATCAAAATTATAATTCGTTTTTAATGAGTTTTGATGGTTTCTCAAATTACATAAACGAATATAAGCAAACTATAAAGAATAAAGAAAGAAATTTGTATAATACAAGAAATAATATCAGAAACATTTCCCCTTCAATCGAATTTAAAAATATTGATTTAAGTTATGGCGATAATAATGTTCATAAAAACTTTTGCTTAAAAATAAAAAAAAATCAATGCGTTGGAATTTTTGGAAAATCAGGTTCTGGTAAATCCACTTTAGTTGATTTAATTCTTGGATTAATTAGACCACAAAACGGTTCTATTCTTATTAATAACAAAGAATTAAAAAAAATTAATTTAAACTTATGGAGAAAGCATATTGGTTATGTAACTCAATATACATATCTTGTTGATGGAACTATCGAAGAAAACATAAACTTTTCTAATCAAAAGATTGAAAAAAAAAAATTCTTAGAAATTCTAATTGCTGTTGGAGCTAGTGAATTTATTAAAAGTAAAAAAAAAGGTATTAAATCACTAATTAACAACAGGTCAATTAAACTTTCAGGTGGTGAAAGACAAAGGCTAGGAATTGCTAGAGCACTTATTGGTGAAAAAAATCTCTTGATTTTTGATGAGCCAACTAGTTCATTAGACTCTATAAATGAAAAAAAGATTCTTTCAATTATTAAAAATTTTAAAGGTAAGAAAACTATTATTTTAATATCCCACGACAAAAATGCTTTAAACTTTTGCGATAAAATTATAAGAATTTAATTTATGACCCAACTCTATGAAATACTTGAATATTTTAAATTGAAAAAATCTGGTTATATCAATCAAAAAATTGAAAAACCATCTTCGATTTTACCTGGAAAAAAAAATTCCCTTTCTTTTATTGATAAAGAAGATAATGAAATAGAAAAAAAAATAGAAACAACTAGAAGTTTGATAATCTTAATTTCTAAAAAAATAAGAATTAAGAATAGTAAAAAAATTTTAATTAAATTGGAAAATCCCAAAATAGAGTTTTGTAAAATTCTAGAATTATTTTTTGCGGAAAAAAAAAAAAATATAATCCAAAGTTCATGTTTCATAGATAGAGAAGCAATATTATCAAAGAATATTCATATAGGTTCATTTTCTTATGTAGGAAAAGCGAAGATAGGAAAAAATGTTATAATAGGATCAAATGTGACCATCCATGATAACGTTGAAATTGGAGATAATTCAGAAATTGGATCTGGTTCAGTAATAGGTTCAGAAGGATTTGGGTTTCTACGAAAACATGATCTTGAAATTATAAAGTTTCCTCATGTAGGAGGAGTGAAAATTGGAAAAAATGTAAGAGTTGGATCAAATAATTCCATTGATAGAGGAACACTTGAAAATACTATAATTTGTGATGATGTAAAGATTGATAATAATGTTCACATAGCACATAATTGTATAATTGATAAGAGAACATTAATTACTGCCGGTGTAATATTTTCGGGCAGTGTAAAAGTTGGTAAAAATGTCTGGATTGGAACAGGCACCGTAATAAAAGATCATGTATATATTGGTGATAATGCCTTAATTGGTGTTGGTAGCGTTGTTATAAATAATGTTGAAAAAAATGATATAGTTTTTGGAGTCCCAGCTAAGAAAAAAAAATTATAAAATAAATCTATTAAATGGGTACATTTTTTTTTATTACTGAAATTTCTCTAAATTTACTTTTATTTTTTTTAATTAGATTCTGGAATATTAATAAATTTAAGGGGGTGGGATGTGATTCTTTTAACATGCTGTTAAATGTTGAAGCATTTAAAAAAAAAAAAAGATTTCCAGTTAATATTGGAAATATATTTATGCTTGAAAATAGCAAACAATGGTATCCACCACTTTACGTAGCCTTTATCAGTATTTTCTCGATTAATTTCATTAAAAAAAACCATCATATCATCAATCATTTATTTGATTCTATTAATTTGATTTTATTTTTATTTATATGCAATGATAATAGTTTTAGTTTTGAACAGAAAATAATTTTAACATGCATTTATGCCTCCTCAATAGGAATTATTAATGAATTTCATTCTCTTAATGTTAGACCAATTGGTTTAGTGATTTTTAATTTTTCTATATTTGGTTTATTATTTTTTGAGTTAAATGAAATTATTTACTGGATCTGGATTCCTGGTGTTATCCTTTTTTATACCCATAAATTATCTTTCCAGGCTTTAATATATGTATATTTAATTTTCTCAATTTTTGTAGATATAAAATATTTTTTATGTCTTTTAATTATTATTTCTTTAAGTTTTTTAATTTGGCCTGAAGGCTTTATTAGGTTAAGTAAAGCACATTTTAATATTTTATTATTTTGGAAAAAAAACTGGAATAAATTAGGATCTCATATCATCAGAGAATCTATTTTTTATAATGATAAAAAAACAAGGAATGGGTTTTATGATCAAAAAGAAAATAAGAATGTTTTTAGCTATACAAAAAAAATTTTAGGGTATAATTTTTTTATAATTCCATTTATTTATATTTTATTTACTTATAATGATTTAACTTCTAATAAACTTATTCTTTTTATTGTGGCTATTTATTTTTTAGTTATTATTACACATTGGATAAAAATATTAAGATTTTTAGGGTTAGGTTTTCAATATGTAAAGTTTTCTTTTTTACCTTTAATTTTTTTTATAGTTGACCTTCCAATACATAATTTTATTTTAATTTTTTTAATAGCTGTATGTATAATTTTTCATTTTAGAAGTTTTTTTTTGTTTTTAAAAGTTACTGGTTATAGCCAAACCGGCTCATTTATCGAAGATAAACTTATAAGATATATAAAAACTAATAAAATAAATAATATCATGATCTTACCAACCTATTATGCAGATAAAATTGGATACCTTACGAGAAAAAAAGTTTACTGGGGTACTCATGCAGAAGTATTTAATGAAAGACTAAATAATTTTTTTCCTGTTTTAAAAAAAAAACTGAATTTTTATAAAAACGATGGAGTAAATTTTGTTCTTATAGATGAACAGTATTTAAATCCTAAAGAAATTGATCTGAACAAAGAACAAATGGTTTTTAAAAAAGGAAATTTTTCGTTATTTAAACTTTAAAATGATTATAGCAAACTTTCAGGAATCTTCTTTTCATAGCCTTAAAAAAAAAGGTGTATTGGAATTAGCAAAAAAGATTTACAATCCAAAAACCAAATACATCGTTCATCATTTTTCTCCTCATATAAATGATCTAAATTTTAAAAAAGTTTTTGAAAAGAATAACATTTATATAAAGCATTATCATTGTAAAGCTATTCAACCAATCAAATTTATTATTTCATTATATATGATTTTTAAAGAGATAAAAAAAAATAAGGTTCAACTGGTTAGATGCAGACTTCCATATATTGGAAGCTTATTAGCATGCATAGTTGCAAAAATTCTTAATATTCCAAGTGTAGTTTCTTTAGGTGGAAATAACAGGCTATCTCAAGAACTAAATAAAACATATTTATATAATTCGAAGTTTTTATCATACAATATTGAAAAGATAGTTTTAAACTTTTGCGACGTCATAATCACACCAAATTATTATACAAAAAATTATGTTAAGAGTATAATTGGAGAAAAAAAATCACAAAAATGTAAGATAATACCGTGGATAAATTTTTTACCAGAAAAAAAAAAAATAGAAAAAAAATCAAAAATAGATGTAATCCTGATTATAGGTTTTCTAAATAAATATAAATTTACTCATGTTTTATTCAATGTAATTGATACTTTAATAAATGATAAAAATTATAAAAAAAAAATATTATTTAAATTCTGCGGTGATGGTCCGCTTATTAATAAAGGGAAAAAAAGGTTTAAATCTAATGTAAAATTTTTAGGTTGGCGTCCAAGAACTGAAACGCTTCAACTAATAAACAGCTGTAGTATGCTTCTTATACCAATGAGTGGAAATGTAATATTTGAAGCTGCAAATTTTGGAAAACCAGTAATTTCTTCGAAATTAGAATGGCATAGTGAAATAATTGAGCATAAAAAAACTGGATTACTTGTTGATCCTCATAATGAAAAAGAATGGATCGACTCAATTAAATTATTTTTAAAAAAAAAGACACTTGCATCTAAGATGGGTTTTGCTCTAGAAAAAAAATATAAAAAAAATTACTCAAGTAATATTGCTATTAAGAAAGAATTTGATTTATATAGAAAATTAATTGATAAATTTAAATGAGTAAATTTACAGAATCTAGTTATAGAAAAATTCTAAAAGTTGCCAAAAATCAATATATTTTTAATGGAAGTCAAACTGTAGGAAAAAAAAATGCAATTTGGAGACATGACGTTGATGTAAGTCCAATTAGAGCGCTTAAAATGGCTCAAATAGAAAAGGAATACGATTTAAAATGTGTTTATCATATACTTCTTTCGAGTATTCACTACAATATTTTAGAACCTGAAACATCTAAAATTTTTTCACAAATATCTTCAATGGGGCATGAGATGGGAATCCATTTCGATTTTGACAGCAATATCAACAAACTCGACATATTAGAAAAAATAAAATTCGAGAAAAAAATACTTCAAACAATGCTAAATATAAAAGTTGAATCTATATCATTTCATAATTTTACTCTTAATAAGGAAAATATAGTTTATTCAAAAAGGATACTAGGTTTAAGAAATCTAGCGAGTAATCATATAAAAAGAAACTTTGACTATATTTCTGATTCAAATGGTTTCTGGAATGATATTTCATTGATTGATTTTTTAGAAAAAAACTATAAAAATATCCACGTTCTGACACATCCAGTATGGTGGTCAAAAGAAGATTTACTACCCATTCAAAGATATGAACAAGTTTTAAAAGATAGATTATTGGATAATTTAATTTCTTATCTTAAAATTATGCAAACGGAAGGTAGATTAACAAAAATTGCAAAAAGGATAGGTATTTCTAAAAATTTATTAAAAAAATATAATATTAATATTAAAAATTATGACTAAAATTTTTGATTTCGGAAAAAATTGGATTAATTTTTCAAAAAATATTGATGAAACAAGGATAGAAATGGCCACAAATTCTTTAACTAATTTGATTGATATTGACTTTAAAAATAAATCCTTCTTTGATGTGGGTTGTGGCAGTGGACTATCTTCTTTAGTAGCATTAAGATTGGGAGCAAAAGTTTTGGCAATTGACAATGATGGTTATTCAATAATTTCAACAACAAATCTATTAAAAAAATTTTCTCAAAATAAAAACTATGAAATTAAACAACAATCAATTTTAGATGAAGATTTTCTTAAAAATGTCAAAAAGTTTGACGTTGTTTATTCTTGGGGTGTTCTTCATCATACTGGAGAGATGTGGAAAGCTTTAGAAAATTGTTCTTTAAAAGTAAAAAAAAAAGGTAAATTAGTTCTGGCAATATATAATGATCAAGGTGGAGCAAGCAGACGTTGGTATTTAATTAAAAAAATTTACGTATCTTCACCAAAAATAATAAGGTTGTTTTTAATAGTATTTTTTTTTATTTTTTTTGAAACAAGGGCTTTTCTGATCAAACTTTTAAGATTTCAAAATCCTTTTCCATTCAGTGACTGGAAGAATAAAAAAAAAAATAGAGGTATGTCAGTTGTTCATGATTTAATTGACTGGATTGGGGGATACCCCTTTGAATATTCGAAACCCGAAAAGATTTTTATTTTTTTAAAAAAAAAAGGCTTTATTCTTGATAATCTTAGAACAAATGCTGGAGGGCATGGTTGTAATGAATATGTTTTTACTAAAAATTAACTTTCAAAAATTTATATATTGAAATGCTGAATTTTATTTTAATTGGAGCAGCTGGTTTTATTGCGCCACGACACATGAAGGCAATCAAAGAAACGCGAAATAAAATTATTGCTGCAATGGATCCGTCTGATAATGTAGGTGTTTTAGACAAATATTTTCCAGAAGCTAATTTCTTTTTAGATTTTAGTAGATTAGATAGGTTTATTTCTAAATTTTTATCTCAAGGAAATAAAATTGATTTTATCGTTGTTTGCACTCCTAATTTTCTTCATGACTATTATATTAGATACTCACTAAAGAATAAAATAAATGTTATTTGTGAAAAACCATTGGTAATAAATTTACATAATTTATTAAGCTTAAAGACATTAGAGCAAAGCTCTAAAAAAAAAGTTAATACAATTCTTCAACTTAGACATCATCCAAATGTTATAAGATTATATAATGACACTAAAAAATCAAAATCAATTCATGAAATTGAATTAACGTATATTACAAGTAGAGGTCAATGGTACCATGTTAGTTGGAAAGGGGAGGAAGATAAATCAGGTGGAATTTTGATGAATATAGGCATTCATTTTTTTGACCTTCTTATATGGATTTTTGGTGACGTAATTAAATATGAACTACATTTTATATCTAAACATACAGCTAGCGGTTACTTAATACTGAAAAAAGCAAGAGTAAAATGGTTCTTATCAATCGATTACAAATCACTTCCACAAAAATCACAAAACAAGAATCTAAGAACCTTCAGATCTATAAGAGTTGATAAAAAAGATTTGGGGCTTGATTATGATTTTGAAAAGTTACACACTATTAGTTATCAAAATATTTTAAATAATAAAGGTCACGGAATAAGAGAATCAATTAAATCAATAAAATTAGTAAATGAATTGAAAGAAACTAAACCTAATTTGGTACAAGAAAATATTCATAAAATTATGAAAGAACTCCTAAAAAAAAGATGAAACACTATTTCTCACACAGTAGCTCAATAGTTGACGATGGTTCATATATAGGAATAAATACAAAGATTTGGCATTTTACTCACATATCTTCAGGTGCCAAAATAGGTGATAATTGTGTACTAGGACAAAATGTTTTTGTTTCACCAAAAAGTATAATTGGAAATAATGTTAAAATTCAAAACAATGTTTCAATTTATGACAAGGTTGAAATTGAAGATGATGTATTTTGCGGTCCAAGTTGTGTATTTACTAATGTCAAGAATCCGAGAGCATTTGTTGAAAGAAAAGACGAATTTTTGAAAACTCTAGTAAAAAAAGGAACTACAATTGGTGCTAACGCCACAATTATTTGTGGTATTGAAATTGGAGAATATTCAATGATTGGAGCTGGATCAACTATAACAAAAGATGTCAAACCACACTCACTAATCTTCGGATCACCTGCAAAATTTAAAGGATGGGTTAGCCACGCAGGCGAAGTTTTAGGTAAGGATTTAATTTGTCCACGAGATAAAACAAAATATAAAATTCTGAATAATAAATTAATTATTATAAAATAATAATCCTAATTAAAGGAATTTTAATAATCATCTAGAAAAATGAAAAAATTTTTAACTAAAAACTCTAAGTTAGTTCAGGTTTGTACTAATTGTATTTATGACGAGAATGTTGATGGAATAAAATTTGATATTCAAGGAAAGTGTAATTATTGTGCACAAATCGAATCGCTTATTAAAGAATATGGAACCGGAGGAAAAAAAGGTAAATTACTTTTAAAAGAAATTTTTAGAAAAATTAAAAAAGATGGAAGAGGAAAAAAATATGATTGCATTGTGGGTGTAAGCGGAGGAACAGATTCATCATACTTAATTGATCTTATTCATAGAGAAGGACTAAGACCATTGGCAGTTCATTTTGATAATACATGGAACTCTGAAATAGCAACAATGAATATAAAAAAAATGCTTAAAAGTCTTAAAATTGATCTTTATACAAAGGTTATTAATAGTGATGAAATGGACGACATTTTTAGATCATTTTTTTTAGCAGGCGTTGCAGAATTAGATTCATCTACTGATCTCGGTTATGCAACAGTTTTATATAAAGTTGCTACAAAATTTAATGTCAAATATGTTCTAGAAGGGCATTCTTTTGTAACAGAAGGAATCACTCCTCTTGGAACTAATTACTTTGATGGAAAATATATTCAAGGAATTCATAAAAAATATGGAAAAATAAAGATGAATTCATATCCACTTATGACTTTCACAAAGTTTTTATATTGGACACTATTTAAAAGGATAAAAAAAATCAGACCTTTATGGTACATTGATTATTCCAAAGAAAAAGCTAGAAAAATCTTGGAAAAAAAGTTTGGGTGGCAATATTATGGAGGGCATCATCTAGAAAATCAAATGACAAAATTTGTACATCTAGTATATTTTCCTTCAAAATTTAATACTGACTACAGTAATAATAATTTGTCAGCTTTAGTAAGAAACAAAATTATGTCAAGAGATGAAGCTTGGAGAATTTATACAAAAAAAAAGAATGTAGAAAAGGCATTAATTGATTATTTTTTAAAAAGATTAAAATTATCAAAAAAAGAATATCAGAGAATTATGAAAAAAAAGCCCAGGTATTGGACTGAGTTTCCAACTTATAAAAAAAGATTTGAATACTTCTCTCCAATTTTTTTTCTAATGCAAAAAGCTAATTTGGTGCCAAAATCGTTTTACTTAAAATACTGTAAAAAAAATTGATGATTGTAATTATTGATCTTGATTTAGGAAACTTATACTCAATTCAAAATATGCTTAAAAAAATTGGCTTTGGGTCAATAATTAGCAATAAGTTAGAAGATATAAATAACGCATCTAAATTAATTTTACCAGGAATTGGAGCTTTTGATACTGGTATGAAAAATTTAAAAAAATATAATCTTATAAATATTTTAGAAAACCAAGTAATTAGGAAAAAAAAACCAATACTTGGAATTTGCCTTGGAATGCAAATGATGCTTGAAAGAAGTGAAGAAGGAATTGAACCTGGTCTAGGATGGATAAAAGGTGAAGTTATAAAATTTAAAAAAGATAAGACCTTTAGAGTTCCTCACATGGGTTGGAATACTGTAAAGATTAAAGAAAAAGTAACTCTTACCAATAAAATGAAAAATGGTTTTAAGTTTTATTTTGTTCATTCTTACTTTCCAAAATTAAAACAAAATAATTATGAAGTTATGAAAACTTTTTATGGATGTGAATTTACATCTTGTTTTCAAAAGAAAAACATTTCTGGTGTACAGTTTCATCCGGAAAAAAGTCATAAATACGGTATTAAATTATTAACTAATTTTGCACAATTAAATGATTAGAAAAAGAATTATACCCACACTTCTATTAAAAAAAGATTTGTTAGTAAAAACTATAAATTTTAAAAATGATATTTATATTGGCGACCCGTTGAATACAATTAAAATATTTAATGATTTAGAAGTTGATGAATTAATTATTTTAGATATTTCTATTGATTATAAAAAAAAAATTGAAATCAATTATGACTATTTAAGGTTAATAGCATCAGAATGCTTCATGCCACTATCATATGGCGGGGGTATATCAAATATAGTCGACGCAGAAAGAATATTTAGGTTGGGATTTGAAAAAATAATAATTAATAGTCATGGCCTACTTAATAAAAATTTAATAAATGAACTTGTGAAGAAATTTGGAAGTCAAGCAATTATTATTTCTATTGATGTAAAAAAGACAATTTTTGGAAAATACAAAATTTATATTCATGGTGGTCAAAAAAAAATTAATATCCCATTATTTGACTGGATAAAAGAAATTGAAAATATTGGTGTAGGAGAAGTATTTATTACAAATATTGATAAAGAAGGAACCTGGAGTGGATTCGATTTTGAACTTATAAAACAAATTTCGGATATTTTAAGTGTCCCAATTATTGCTCACGGTGGGTGCGGCTCTATAGATGATATAAAAAAAGTTTTTGATTACTCAAATGCATCGGCTGCTGCCGTAGGAAGTATGTTTGTATTTCAGAAAAAAGAAATGGGGGTATTGATAAATTTTCTAACCACTAATGAAGTTGAAAGAATATTTAGGATTATTAGCTAACTATTCTAATCAATAAATTAATTTGAGTTATCGCTTCATTTTTTGAGATTTAAAAAAATTAAATATCTAAATTTTTGGTTGCGGGGGCAGGATTTGAACCTGCGACCTTCAGGTTATGAGCCTGACGAGCTACCAGACTGCTCCACCCCGCGATAATAGCAACTGTGTTTTTAAGGCCCGGCAACGACCTACTCTCCCGTGCCTTAAGACAAAGTACCATCGGCGCTGAGGGTTTTCACGACCGAGTTCGGAATGGAATCGGGTGTTCTCCCCTCGCCATAACCACCGGACCATAAAAACACAGCAGTTGAAAAAAAAATTATGTACAAAAAAAGTTTGAGGTATTCAATAAAGTTCAATCGAGTTATTAGTACTAGTTAGCTTCATATGTTACCATACTTCCACACCTAGCCTATCAACGTGGTGATCTTCCACGACTCTCAAGGGATACCTAGTTTTGAGGGAGGCTTCCCGCTTAGATGCTTTCAGCGGTTATCCCGTCCGTACTTAGCTACCCGGCGATGCGACTGGCGTCACAACCGGTACACCAGAGGTACGTCCATCCCGGTCCTCTCGTACTAGGGACAGCTCCTCTCAAGTATCCAACACCCATGGCAGATAGGGACCGAACTGTCTCACGACGTTCTAAACCCAGCTCACGTACCACTTTAAATGGCGAACAGCCATACCCTTGGGACCTGCTCCAGCCCCAGGATGTGATGAGCCGACATCGAGGTGCCAAACACTGCCGTCGATATGGACTCTTGGGCAGTATCAGCCTGTTATCCCCGGCGTACCTTTTATCCGTTGAGCGATGGCCCTTCCACTCAGAACCACCGGATCACTATGACCGACTTTCGTCTCTGCTCGACTTGTCAGTCTCGCAGTCAGGCAGGCTTATGCCATTACACTCTACAACCGATTTCCAACCGGTTTGAGCCTACCATCGCGCGCCTCCGTTACTCTTTAGGAGGCGACCGCCCCAGTCAAACTACCCACCACGCAGGGTCCCAGCTCCGGCTTCACGGAGCTTGGTTAGATATCAATGAATTGTAGGGTGGTATTTCAAGGACGACTCCACATTAGCTGACGCCAATGCTTCAAAGTCTCCCACCTATCCTACACAACAATTCACTAATACCACTACGAAGCTATAGTAAAGGTGCACGGGGTCTTTCCGTCTAACCACGGGTACTCCGCATCTTCACGGAGAGTTCAATTTCGCTGAGTCAATGTTGGAGACAGTGGGGAAGTCGTTACGCCATTCATGCGGGTCGGAACTTACCCGACAAGGAATTTCGCTACCTTAGGACCGTTATAGTTACGGCCGCCGTTTACCGGGGCTTCAGATCAATGCTTGCACACATCACTTTAACCTTCCGGCACCGGGCAGGCGTCAGACCCTATACTTCGTCTTAAAGACTTTGCAGAGCCCTGTGTTTTTAGTAAACAGTCGCTACCCCCTGGTTTGTGCCCCTTAAAAATGGTTGCCCACTTTTAAGGCTCTCTTATCCCGAAGTTACGAGAGTAATTTGCCGAGTTCCTTCAACATCGTTCTCTCAAACGCCTTAGTATGCTCTACTTATCCACCTGTGTCGGTTTGGGGTACGGTCTATATGCTAGAGCTATTTCCTGGAATATCTCCATTGCATTTTCAATCCAATAAGAAAATACAAATTTTGATATTCGTCACTACTAGCAGGCCCAGAAATATTAATCTGGTTCCCATCGGCTACGGCTTTCGCCCTCGCCTTAGGGGCCGGCTTACCCTGCGCGGAATAACCTTGCGCAGGAACCCTTGGATATTCGGCGATAGTGTTTCTCGCACTATTAATCGCTACTCATGTCAGAATTCTCGCTTCCGATACCTCCATCATATTTTACAACACGACTTCAACGGCTTACGGAACGCTCCGCTACCACACTTAAAAAGTGTCCACAGTTTCGGTGTATGGCTTTAGCCCCGTTACATCTTCGGTGCGGAAAGACTTAATTAGACCAGTGAGCTGTTACGCTTTCTTTAAAGGAATGGCTGCTTCTAAGCCAACCTCCTGGTTGTATTGGACTTTCTACTCCCTTTCCCACTTAGCCATAACTTGGGGACCTTAACTGGTGGTCTGGGCTGTTTCCCTTTCGACTATGGACCTTAGCACCCATAGTCTGTCTGCTGTGCAAAGTTAACTGGTATTCGGAGTTTGGTTAGAGTCAGTAAGGATCGCTCCCCCATTCTCTATCCAGTGCTCTACCCCCAGCAACCTAATCACAACGCACTACCTAAATAGTTTTCGCGGAGAACCAGCTATTTCCGAGTTTGCTTGGCCTTTCACCCCTAGCCACAGGTCATCCCCGCATTTTTCAACATACGTGGGTTCGGTCCTCCAGCACGTATTACCGTGCCTTCAACCTGCCCATAGCTAGATCACTCGGTTTCGGGTCTAATCCTATGAACTAAATCGCTCTTTTAAAACTCGCTTTCGCTTCGCCTACACCTAACGGTTTAAGCTTGCACATAAGATTAAGTCTCTGACCCATTATACAAAAGGTACGCAGTCACCTCTAAAGAGGCTCCTACTG
>CACMWI010000007.1 GCA_902617375.1 uncultured Alphaproteobacteria bacterium
TTGTTTTAAATCTTTGATTTTTTTTAGCTTGAATAGATCAATTAGTGGTCTTGCTTCTGAGTTTGTCGCAACTACAAAATGAATCATTTATTTTTTTATGAATCTTAGAGTCATGCGATCACTTTCTCCTATGGCTTCGTAAATAGATTTATTTTTATCACCTTCTGCATACCTTGGAGGCAAGGTCCACACACCTTTATTGTAATTTTTGAGATCTTTAGGGTTAGAATTAATTTCAGTTTTTTCTAATAACTTAAAACCTTGTTCTTCAATATGACTTATCAAAAATGATTCTTTCACATAACCCTTTTTAAAATTATATATTGCAGATTCATCAGCTCTATGTTGAACAACTCCAAGTATTCCATTTTTTTTTAGAGATCTATGCAATGATTGATACATATTTTCTGATTTTTTTTGATCTAAAAAGTTATGTGTATTTCTAAATGTCAAAATTAAATCAAAATAATTTTCATTATTTTTGATTTTGAAATCTTTATCGATAAAAATTGTTTTAATTTCTCCAAATTTATTTTTATTTTTTTGAAAATATTCAAAGAATTCATTCTGGATTTTTGTTATTATGTCAATCGCGTAATTTGGTTCTTTATAAACTGCAACATAGAAGTTATTTGTATCATTCATATAGGTGCTAATTATCTCTGTATACCAACCTCTACCTGGAATTATTTCTAAAACTTTTTTTGATCTATCCAATTCAAAGAAATTTAGAGTTTCATAAGGATTTCTATGTACGTCTCTTTTTTTGTTTTCTTCTTTTCTGTGAGGATTCTCAACTGCCTCTCTAATTAAGTCAGTGTTTGCGTCAATTTTGTTAAAAAATAACAATGTTGTTACAATTAAAGAATATAGTAAAGTCTTCATAATTTACGTTACACTATCTATCATATCGTCTATAGAAAATTGTTTATGTATTGCATCAGTAATTAAACCTAAATCTTTTTCATTTTTAATATCCCAACCACAAGGAGCTTTTTTTGTGAGCCCAGATCTACATGAATATGAAAAAACTTTAAAATCTTTAACTGCATCATGCGGAGAGTACTTTTTTTCAGAATCATTATCGTATGGATCTTTTTTAAAAATACCTTTTTCATTAGGCTTAACATTCATTATTATACTGTAAGTATAATGATTTAAAAGAAGAAAAGGATCTTTCGACTTTACTTCGCCTAAAAATTCAATGAATGCTACCGATGTTGCCTCTATATCGTCTGGAGTAAGTTCATCGTAATATTTTGAAAAAAAAGATATAAATTTTCTTGCACTAATAAATAAAGCTACATCTCTTACTATATAATCATAAACAGTTTGAGAAATAATAATTTTAAATAACCAATCTGGACAAAATCTTTCTTTACCCATTTTTAGCCTTTCTTCAAAAAATTCTCAGCATAGGATTTTTTTATCAATGACCTTTTATTTGGCATTTGTACTTCATAATCATATTTATTTTTTTTTGCAAAATTGATAGCTGATTCTAAATCATCAAAAAATAACTTTATTTGTTTTTCAGGATTCGAAGATCCGTTCCAGCAAAACTTGCTACTTATAAACGATTCATTAATATCATTGTTTGTGAGACACCATTTGCGTGAATTATTATATCCCGACTGCATGGCGGACTTTGTGGGTTTAAATATCAAAAATTTATTTTTTTTCATAGTTTTTAAATCCTCGCTCAAGATCTTCTATCAAATCATCTGCTGATTCTAAACCAATATGAATTCTAAACCAATATACAGATTTTTTATAGTTTTTTAAAGAGGGCTTTATTTCATTTAATGGCAAAATCAAACTTTCATATCCTCCCCAGCTAAATCCAATTTTAAAAAAATTTAAACGATCAATGAACGATTCAATTTGATTCGTTTTTGAAACTGAAAAAGTAATAAGTCCATTGCTAAGGTTGAAGTATTTTTTCCAAAGTTTGTGGTGAATATTTTTTTTATCGGGTAAGAAATAAATTTCTTCTACAAGCTTTTTTTTCTCTAAATATTCAAAAACTTTTAAGGAATTTTCTTGATGTTTTTCTAGTCTTGTGCTCAAAGTTCTCATGCCTTTTATTGCGTTGAAACATGCCTCTGCAGAAACAAAATCTCCCACTCTAACAGCTGTTTGCTTAATTTTTTTGAAATGCTCATTGCTGCATGCTATGACTCCACAAAAATTATCAGAATGACCTGAAAAATATTTTGTACAAGATTCAATAACCACATCTATACCCCATTTTAAGGGATTGAGACCTATGAAAGTAGCCCAAGTATTATCCATAACTGTTATAATTTTATTTTTTTTTGCAATCTTTACAATTTCCTCGATATCTTCCACTTCATAATTGAGCGACCCAGGCGATTCGATATAAATTAATTTTGTTTTTTTGCTAATTAGTTTATTTAAAAAAGAAGAGTTATTATTTTTGTAGAAATAAGTTTTTATACCAAATCGTTTTAACTCATTTATACAGAAATTATAAACTGGTTCATAACAATTTTCAGTAATTAATACTTCATCTCCTTTTGATAAAAATGATAACAAACTTATCGTTATTGCTGACAATCCAGAGCTTGTAACAATTGCATCCTGACTTTTGTATAATTGGCAAATTAATTCTTCAAATCTCTTTACTGAATAGTTTCCAAATCTTCCATAGTAAGGTTTCTTGAATTTATTTTTTTTAGCGTCTATAAAGCTTCTATAGTCGTTAAAAATTATTGTCGAGGTTTTATATATGGGATCACTTAAAGATCCATGATGTAAATTAGGATCACTCCCTAGTTTAATCAACTCAGAATTTATTTTATTTTTCCCCATTCTGCCCACGATCCATCATACAGTTTGACTTTTTTAATACCTAATAATGTAAGAACAAATATAATATTGCAAGCCGTAACTCCAGATCCGCAATAACATACTATTATATTTTTTTTTTTTATTTTCTTTTGATTGAAGATTAAATGCTTTAATTCATCAAAATTTTTAATTAGCATATTTTCTGTTATTACCTCAAACGGAATATTAATACTATTCTTAATTCTACCTTTTTTTAAATTTGGTCTGGGTTCTTTTTCAATTCCCAAAAACCTGTTCTGAGGCCTTGCGTCAATTACTTTTGTATTGCAATCATTTTTAATGATTATCTTTTCTAATTCTTTTTTATTCACTATTCTCTTTGATTCAAATGAATTACATTTAAAATTAGATTTATCTGCTTTGTTTATTTTATTTGTTACTGGAAGATTATTTTTAGTCCACTCCGAAAAACCACCGTTAAGTATTCTTATCTTTTTAAATCCAAAAACTTTAAAAATAAACCAAACTCTCCCTGAACAAAAAAACCCTATTTGATCATATATTATTATTTCGTGATTAATATTAATTCCATTTGTTATAATAAAATTTTGGATTTGTTCAATTGATGGAAACATATGAGGTAAATCAATTGAACTATCCGACAACTTCTCGATATCGAAATAGATTGCATTCTCAATATGAGAGTTTTTATACTCTAACCTTCCTTTATTAGGTTTATTTAAATACCATCTACAATCAATAATTCTTATATTAGACGAGTTTTTTAAAGTAAAAAGCTCCTCACAGTTAATCACAAATTTTGAAATTAAATTTATCAAAGCCATTCTGGAATTGGAAGTTCTTTGTCTTTAAGAAATTTTTTATTAAAAATTTTACTTTCGTATTTTGTCCCATAATCACACAAGATGGTTACAATTTTTTTGTTGGGACCAATTAATTTTCCTAACTTCACAGCTCCCATAATATTTACTCCTGATGATCCTCCTAAAATTAGTCCTTCTTTTCTCACCATCTCATATACGATATTTAAAGCTTCTGTATCTGTTATTTGAAATGATTCGTCAATAACAGTATTTTCTAAATTTCTAGTTATTCTTCCTTGTCCAATTCCTTCAGTTATAGAAGAACCAGTCGATTTGAGTTGCCCATTTTTATAAAAATTGTGCATAGCTGAACCCATAGGATCTGCTAAACCAATAACAATATTTTTATTTTTTTCTTTTAAAAAATCAGAAACACCAGAAATAGTTCCTCCTGTGCCTATTGAACATATAAAAGCGTCAACCTTTTTGGAAAGTTGTTTATATATTTCAGGCCCGGTTGTTAAATAATGTGATTTTTTATTAGATAAATTATCAAATTGATTAGCCCATAGAACACCATGCTCATTTACAATGGATTTTGCTAAGGTTTCTGAGTAACGAATGTAATTTCCAGGATTTTTATACGGGAGTGCATCAACAAGTATTAATTCTGCTCCACACAATTTTAACATTTTTTTTTTTTCATTACTTTGGGTTCTAGGCATCACTATAATTGAATTCAACCCAATTGAATTTCCAACTAAACATAGACCTATTCCAGTGTTTCCTGCAGTTCCTTCGACAATTGTACCTCCTTTTTCGATTTGTTTTTTTTTAATTGCGTCTTTTATTATTTGCAATGCAGGTCTGTCTTTAACTGATCCACCTGGATTAAGAAATTCACATTTACCATATATTTCGCAACCAGAGATTTCTGATGCGACTTTTAGTTTTATTATTGGAGTATTTCCAATACATTCTGTAAAATTTCTTTTAAAATTAAATTTCATTTTTTAAATGATCTTAAACTTTTTTTGTTAAATCATATACAAAAAGTTAACAATGGTTTAGTTTAAGAATTTCACCAAAAAATGCTAAATATTTTTATTAAAACTTTCATTTTTATTTTTTTTATCTCTTCTCCAATATATTCTTTCGAGATAAAGTGGGTTGTCGACGGATTAAATGAGCCAGAATCAGCTGTTTTTGATAAAAAAAGTAGCGCTATATATATTTCAAACATTAACGGTGATCCACTAAAATTAGATAAAAATGGCTATATCAGTAAAATCAGTGTGGATGGTCAGATTTTAGAAAAGAAATGGATAAAAGGTTTAGATGCACCAAAAGGTATGACAATCTTTAATGACCACTTGTTTGTTGCAGATATAAATAAAATTTGGAAGATCAATACTTTAAATAAAAAAAAACAATTCTTCTTAGTTAATGGTGCAGGTTTTTTAAATGATTTAGCAGTAGACAAAAAAGGTCGTATTTATGCCTCTGACATGTTTAAAAATCGAATATATCAATTAAAAAATGAAAATATTACGATTTGGAAACAAAGCAAGCTCTTAGATTCACCTAATGGATTGTTAATTGAGGGAAATTATTTAATAATTGCTTGTTGGGGCAAAATTAAGAGTGGTTTTGACACAGAAATTAAAGGAAAATTAATAAAAGTTAATTTAAAAACAAGAGAGATTCAAAAATTTTTCAGCACTCGTCCAATTGGAAATTTGGACGGTATCGTCTTTAATAAAGATAATGGTTATTTATCAACTGATTGGATTAATGGAAAACTTTTTTCAATCAATAAAAAAGGCATAGTTACGAACTCCTTTAAAGTTAATAAAGGGGCTGCCGACCTTGAGATATTAATGCACAAAAATCTAATTTTAATTCCAATGATGAAAAATAACAATCTCACAGCATTTCAATACGATTAAGTGCCAAAAACATCAATTAGAACAAAAAACTTATCAAAGACATATGATAATCAAACTGTGGTTAGTAATGTTTCAATAAATCTACCATATGGCGGAATCTTTGGAGTTTTAGGAAAAAATGGAGCAGGGAAAACAACTTTTCTAGCAATGTTAATGGGACTTATAACTCCTTCAGAAGGAGAGATTTTCATTTTTGATAAATCCCTTAAGTTCCACAAATATGAAATATTAAAAAATATAAATTTTCAGAGTCCATATATTGATCTTCCTAAAAAGATTACAGTCATGCAAAACTTAATTTTTTATGCGAGACTTTATGATGTAATAGATAGAAAAAAAAAAATTTTAAAATTATCAGAAGATTTATTTATTACAGATTTACTTGACAATATTTATGGAACATTATCTTCCGGTCAAAAAACAAGAGTAAATTTATGTAAAGCTTTATTAAATGACCCAAAATTACTTCTGCTAGACGAACCAACAGCGTCATTAGATGTATCAACATCAGAATTTATTAGAAAATACATAAAAAGTTTTCAGAAAAAAAATAATTCAACAATCCTTATAACTTCTCATAATTTAGAAGAAATTGAAAAAATGTGTTCACACATTATTTTTTTAGATAAAGGGAAAATAAAATTTGATGGAAAAAAAAATGAGCTTTTTAAACAAAATAAATCTTCTTCACTTAAAGATATTTTTTTAAAAGATGATAAATAGAATTTTAGCTTTATTAATTAGATATAAGAACATATCTTTTGGATCTTTTCCCAGGTTATTGAGTATTTTTTATTGGCCAACAGTTCAGATTCTTTTTTGGGGATACTTTACCAATTTTTTTATGTCTAATGGAAGTTTTGGAATTTGGAGTGCCTTAAACATTATTCTTTCCGCAGTTGTTTTATGGGACGTTTTATTTAGAGGACAACTTGGTTTGACCATGTCTTTTTTTGAGGAGTTGTGGTCAAGAAATTTACCAAATTTATTTATAACACCATTAAAGGATATTGAGATGGTTTACGGATTGATACTTATAAGTCTCGTAAGAACTTTAATTGGAATTACTCCAGCTGTATTTTTCGCAAACTATTTTTTCTATTTTCATCTGTTTGAATTAGGTTTATATTTAATATTTCTATTTTTAAATCTAATAATCTTCGGATGGTCCATAGGTTTTATCGTCTCCGGCTTAGTGTTGAGGTATGGGCAAGCTTTTGAAGAATTAGCGTGGGCAATTATCTTTATCATTCTTCCGTTTTCATGTGTATATTATCCATTAGATTCCTTGCCTAACATAGTACAAAATATTGCTCTTTTTTTACCAACAGTACATATTTTTGAGACTATGAGATTGATTTTGATCGAAAATGAAATTATTTTACATAATGTTTTTATAATTATTTTTCTCAATCTATTTTATTTAATTTTAAGTATCTTATTTTTTTTAAAAATGATTTGTATTGCAAGAAAAAGAGGGCTTCTTTTTAATCAGGGAGAATAATCTTCGATTTTATATCTTATTGCATCTTTAGTTGAATGTTGATAAATAAAAATACAAGATTCCCTAATTAAATTTAAGTAATTCTTACTCCCTAAAAATAAACAAATTCTCAGAAAGTTCATTCTATTAAATTTAGTTTTTTTTTTCTCTCTTCTATACCATTTTTCAGATCTTCCTAGTGACTTCTTGGAAGCGATTTTTAATATTGAGTCTTTTAACGCATTTTCTTTTATAAAGTAATACAATGCGGCATTATAATCGTGTATCAGTTGAGTTTTTTTCCCTATCATAATCCTGTTTTCGTCATTTTTTGGTCCATATGATGTTATATTGTCAATAAAACAAAAATTCCCAAAACGAGCTAAATTTAAAACTAAAGAAAAATCCTCTATAAAAATTTTTTTATTGCACCCACCGGATTTTTGAATTGTTTTGTTACAATACAGATTAGGAGTTGTACCTGAAAAACTTGAAGTAATTGCCGCTGTAAGTGGATTTTCTAAAAATCTAAAGTTTTCGATTGCATTTTTTTCAAACGAAATATCATTGTAATTTTGCAACAATTTGTAGGAGCTAAAAGCTGCTACAGATTTTTTTTTTAAAATTGTTTTTAATAAAATTTCACAACAATATGGAGCCATAACATCGTCGCCACCAACTAATTTTATATAATCACCCGTAGCCATACTAATTCCGTATTGAGTTGCAATGGCTGGTCCTCTATTTTTCTGACTCAAAATTGTTGTATTTTTCCACTTTTGAGTTTTTTTTTTTAAATATTCTAGCGACCCATCTGTAGATCCATCATCAATAAAAATATATTCTTTTTCAAAACTTCCTACTTGTTTTTTAATAGAGGAGAGTACAATTTTTAAATATTTTTTTTTGTTAAATATTGGGCATACAAAACTTATTTTTGTCATTTTAGAATAGTTTTTCTTTCCACGTTTTCGGTGTTTTTGAATTTATAATTTCAAGATCAAGATGGTATCTAAACTTCTTGACACCTTTTTCTTTTATAAAATCAATCATCTTTTTTAAGCCATGATCCAATGTTGTTTTTGTTTTGTAATTAAGAAGTTTGCGAGCCTTATCAGCACTGCAGGTTGCCTCCAAAACCTCTTGAGGTCTGCCTTTTATATATTTTGGGTTCAGATTAAATTTGAGTTGATTGGCAATTTTGTTGGCCAAAGTATTAATTGTTATAAATTCTTCATCCGGCCCTATATTAATTATCTGACTTTTTACAGACTTATTAGTGGCCATTTCTTTAAGACAAAATAGGTCATCATCAATATATGAGAAACATCTTTTTTGTTCTCCGTCTCCATATATAAAAGGTTGTCTATTTTGTAACATTAAATTAATCATAATTGAAGCTACATTACGGTATGGGTCGTCGTATTTTTGTCTTGGTCCAATTATATTGTGTGGTACCGCAATGACATATTCAACTCCGTGAACTTCACATAAATTTTTTAGGATATTTTCTGCAGCTACTTTTGCTATACCATATGGATCTTGGGGAGTAGGGATGAATTCTTCTCTAAACGGGATTTCATTGGTTCCATATCGAGCCATTGATGAGCAAAATATGATTCTTTTAACTTTATTTTCAATTGCTGCACTAAATAATGACACTGATCCAGTAACAATATTTTGTGTAATTAGATGAGGTGAGAAAACAGATAAACCCTCATATGCTGTTGCTGCTGTATGATATACTAAGTCACATCCTTTGGTAATTTTGAGCATTGAATTCCGAAAACAACAATCGTATTGATAAAACTCAGCATCTGGTGGAACATTATCCAATTCACCGCCAATTAAACTATCGCAGCCAACAACATGATGACCATCACTGATGAACGCGTCCGCCAAGTGACTTCCAAGAAAACCAGCAATTCCACTAATAAATATTTTCATAAAAAATGGCTCCGGCGACAGGACTCGAACCTGTGACCCAGCGATTAACAGTCGCTTGCTCTACCAACTGAGCTACGCCGGAATTATGGATATAATAGTTAAATTTTTTTAATTGTAAAACAATTATAAAATCTTGGAGGTGCGGACCGGATTCGAACCGGTGTACACGGCTTTGCAGGCCGGTGCGTAGCCTCTCCGCCACCGCACCTCATTTAATTCTTAAATATTGTAATAAATATTAATACTTATATATTAAAGTCTTACACATTAATAGCCCAATATAATGAATAGTAATTTTTTTGATAAAGCACGAGCTAATATGGTAAATAATCAGCTTCTTCCAAATGGTGTTAAAGATTTAGACCTAATCGAATCATTTGATAATACAAAGAAAGAATTATTTGTTCCAGACTCTGAAAAAGAGGTGGTATATAGTGACTCAGATATTTTGATTTCTCCAGATAGATATTTAGTAAGAACATTTGTATTAGCAAAAATGTTTGAGTACTGTAGTTTTTCTAAAGATGATTCAGTATTAGTTATTGGTTGCTTAACAGGCTACTCCGTTGCAATAATTTCAAATTTAGTAAGTTATGTATTTGGCGTTGAAAATTGTAAAAAATTAGTTGAAAGGGCTAATTCCGTTTTATCACATATGGGATGTTTAAATACTTCAGTTTTCTATAAATCGAATCTAGTTTTAGGTAATAATAAAAACTCTCCTTATGATAAGATTTTTATTGAGGGTGCTGTAAATTCAGTTCCAAAAGTTTTAATTAAACAATTGAAAGATAATGGTGAAATCTTCACAGTTCTAAAAGAAGAAGATTATATTGGTGAATTTGTTAAAGGTCAGAAAACTGGTTCTTACATCTCATTTACCAAACTTTTCAATACAAATTTATACGAATTGAAAGATTTCATAATCCAGGAAAATGGATATGAAAAAAGTCTTTAAAAAGTTTTGTTTAATTTTCTTGATTATTTTTCCTCAATGCTCTTCATCTAATCAGATAGTCAATGACGATCTTAAACAATCACTTGAAAAACTTTATGAGTTAAACCCAAAAATTAAGTATTATAGAAATATTTTGAAATCAAAAGACGAATTAATGCCTCAAGCATACTCTGAGTTTAGACCAGAAATAAAAGGTTATTATCAAAAAGGAAAGGTGCACACAAACTCTCACGGATTCAATATTACTTCCGATGGAATAAGATCCGAAACTAACAAAGGTATCACCATAATACAGGATATTTTTGATGGAGGAAGTAGTTTAAGCAATATTCAGGTTGCTAAAAATACTATTTTTTCAGAAAGATATATTCTACAAGATAAAGAACAAGAAATTTTCTTCGATGCAATAAAAATTTATTCAGAATTTGCGACTGAAAAGTCTAATTTTCAGTTAAAAAAAAAGAATGTAGAAGTCCTTAAAAATAGATTTGAATTAACAAAAGAACAATTTGAAATTGGAGAGGTTACTCTCACAGATGTTTCAATAGCTGACGCAAGATTATCATTGGCAAAATCAGATTTAATAGAATCAGAAAAAAATTTAGAATCTTTAACTGCTAATTATTTTTATTTATTTGGTGTTAAACCAATTTCTCCAAAAATTGATCTAGCAGTTCTTGAATTCAAAAAAAATGTCGACGATATTAAGTCTCTAGGACTAAAAAAAAATCCTAAAGTTAATGACTTAGTTTACCAAATTAAATCACTTGAATACCAAATTAAGACTCTAAAAAGAAAAAAACTTCCAAGTGTTAAACTAGAAGCAGACGCATACATAAATGAGGGCTACTTCAGAACTGACAGTAAAAGAGAGGTTCTCTCTGCTTTTGCCATTATTGATATACCCCTATACCAGTCTGGTGCAGCTTCTTCCAAAATTAGAGAAGTTAAAAGTCAGCTATTTGCATTGAATCAATTATTGCGACAAGTTAAAGAGGAAATTGAATTTAATATTACATCATCTATATCATCCTACGATCATTCTTCTTCAAAAATTAAAGCATATAAAAAACAAATTGAATCAAACAAGATCTATTTAGAGGGGTTGAGGCAAGAAATGCAACTTGGCGAACGAACAATGCTTGATTTACTTGATGGAGAACAAGAATTATTAAAATCACAGCTTGATCTTGTTAAATCTTACCGAGATCTATTTAATTCTTATTATGAAACGATTTTCCTCATGGGCGGTCTAAATCCAAGAGATTTAGGATTAAATGTAAATTATTATGATGAAACGAAAAATTTTGACGATGTCAAATTTAAGTGGTTGGATATAATTGAATAATAATGTTAGAAAAAAGATTTAATTTTTCAGAAATTGAAGCAAAATGTTTAGATTATTGGTCTGAAAATCAAACATTTTCTTTTAATAACGACAAAAATAAAAAACCATTTTGTATTATGATGCCTCCACCAAATGTTACTGGTAGTTTGCATATGGGACATGCTTTAACTTTCACTCTTCAAGACATCTTAATTAGATTTCATAAAAAACTTAATAAAAATGTTTTATGGCAACCTGGAACTGATCACGCTGGAATTGCAACTGAAATAGTAGTTGAAAAAATGATTCAAAAAGAAAGTAAATTATCAAAAGCTGAATTAGGAAGATCAAAATTTATTGAAAAAATTTGGAATTGGAAAGAAAAATCTGGAGATAAGATAATTAATCAAATGAAAAGATTAGGTACATCTGTTGATTGGAATGTTTCGCGATTTACAATGGATGAAGGACTTAGCGATTCAGTTAAAGAGGTTTTCATAGATCTTTATAACCGAGGTTTAATTTATAAAGATAAAAGATTGGTTAATTGGGACCCAAAACTTGGAACTGCTCTTTCAGACCTGGAAGTGAACCAAATTGAAAAAGTTGGAAAAATGTGGTTTATAAAGTACCAATTGGAAAACAGCAAAGAAAATATAGTTGTTGGAACAACCAGACCAGAAACAATCTTTGGTGACACTGGTATAGCGATTCATCCAAAAAATACAAAACTTAATCATTTAATTGGAAAAAAAGCACTTATTCCTATTCTAAATAAAAGAATACCAATTTTTGCAGATGAATATGCAGATCCAGAAAAAGGTTCTGGTGCAGTAAAAATTACTCCAGCACATGATTTTAATGATTTTGAAATAGGAAAAAAACATGATTTAGAATTT
The DNA here is from genome assembly GCA_902617375.1 of uncultured Alphaproteobacteria bacterium. Lineage (GTDB taxonomy): Bacteria > Pseudomonadota > Alphaproteobacteria > Methylaequorales > Methylaequoraceae > Methylaequor > Methylaequor ceniphilum. The sequence continues at coordinate 12,202 of CACMWI010000007.1, forward strand.
GTAAATATTTTAGATAAAACAGCAAGTTTAAATAAAAATACTCCAAAAGAATACCAGGGTTTAAATAGGTTTGTTGCCAGAAAAAAACTGATAAGTGAACTTAAAAAAAATAATAAAATTCTAAAAATCGTGAATAATAAAATGTTTATTCCTGTTGGAGATCGAAGTGATGAAATTTTAGAGCCGCTATTAACCTTTCAATGGTTTTTAGATACTAAGAAAATAAGTATCAAAGTTAAAAAAGCGATTAAAGACAAAAAAATTGTATTTCATCCAAACTCATGGATAAATACATTCAAGTATTGGATAGAAAATATTGAGCCATGGTGTATTTCTCGACAGATTTGGTGGGGACATAGAATACCAATCTGGTACTCTAAGAATGGACTAAAGATAGCAGCAAAATCAGAAGAAGAAGCAATTGATATCTTAAAGTTAAAAGATAAAACTGATAAACTTTTATATCAAGATGAAGACGTATTAGATACTTGGTTTTCCTCTGCACTATGGCCTTTTTCAACTTTAGGATGGCCAGAAAATGATAAACTGTTAAAGAATTTTTATCCATCAAATGTTTTAGTTACTGGGTTTGATATTATTTTTTTTTGGGTTGCAAGGATGGTGATGATGGGCCTTGAATTCATGAATGAAGTTCCTTTTAAGAATATTTATATTCATCCTTTGGTAAAAGATGAGAAGGGACAAAAAATGTCAAAATCAAAAGGCAATGTTATTGATCCTCTTGATTTAATTGAAAAATATGGTTCTGATGCATTAAGATTTACATTAACTAATTTATCAACTCAAGGTAGAGATATAAAACTTTCTGACAAACTTGTCGAAAATAGTAGAAATTTTATAACAAAAATTTGGAATGTAGCTAGGTTTAGTCAGTTTAATAACTTTAAGTATGATAGAGAGTTTTATCCACAATATTGTGAACTACCGGTAAATAATTGGATTTTATCTAGATTTTTTGAAACCCAGAATAACGTAATTAGAAATTTAGAGAATTTTAAATTTAATTTAATGATTTCTGAATTATATCAGTTCATATGGAGTGATTTTTGTGATTTTTACATTGAACTTTCAAAGAATTACTTAAAAGAGGATAAAAATAAAAAAGAAATATCTAATGTTTTCAATTTTGTTTTTTCGAGATCATTAAATTTGATTAACCCAGTAATACCATTTATTACAGAAAAATTGGGTAAAGAGTTAGAGTTTATCAAAGATTCTTTTTACAAGAAAAATTTGCATATTGATTTAAAGATAAAATTTAAATCTAAAGAGATTGAAGATTTTAAAAAATTTATCGAGTTAATAAAAAAAATTAGATTTGAAATTGGAAATAATAAATCTAGATTTAGCCTCTATATTCTTTCTGAAGAAAAAGTTATGTGGATAGATGAAAATATTTTTTTGTTAACCTCAATATTTAAATTTGAAACTGTAGAGTATAAGAAAAAGATTATAAATGAAGATAAAAACAGTAAAATTTTAGTAATTTTTGGATTAAAATTCATTATTGTTCCTTCTGAAGACTCTAAATTCAATGATCAAAAATCAGTGAGCAAAAAGATTTTATTTTATGAGAATGAAATTTATTTTTTTGATGAAAAGTTAAAAAATAGGAAATTTCTTGCTAAGGCTCCATCAAAAATAATTGAGCAATATAAATTTAAACTTGAGGAAGCTAAAAAGAATCTTAAGCTTTTAACTCAGAAGTAATGTTCGAAATAAAATTTAAAAATCTAATTTTTAAGTCTAATAAAAATAAAATCATAAACAATAATATTATCTTTCTATTTTACGGAATTGGTTGTTGTTCAGACGATTTTAAATTTTTATTCAACTCACTAGGTCCAAAATTTAATCTCTATATTGTAGAACTTCCAGGCCATAATAGTATTAAATACTCTGATAGTGATTTGTATTCATTCTCAAAAAAGATTTATCTTTTTTTGAAAAAAAAAAACATAAAGGAAATTACTTTTTTTGCGCACTCTTTAGGTGGAATAATTCCAATAATTTTAGTAAAAAACTTTATAAAAAAAAAAATACTAATTAGTAATTTTATAAACTATGAGGGAAACTTGACTAAACATGATACAGAGAATTTAACAAAAAAAACTATTTCTTATAAGAAAAATGATTTTATAAGAAATAAATTTAATAACTTATTAAAAAAAACTGAATTGTCTCAAAATAGATGTTTAATTTTTTGGTCTCAATCATTAAGAAAAACTTCACCATCTATCTTTTATGATTTATCAGAACAATGCGTTAAATTAAGTGACTCGAATCAACTATTAAATTATTTTAAAACGTTCTTTAAAGAAAAAGTTTATATTTTTGGAGAGAAGACTCAATTAAAGGTTCCAAAATATATTTTTGGTTCAGTACGATACAAAATTAAAAATTCTGGTCATTTCGCTTTTTTTGAAAGTAAGTTAGATTTTTGTAGAATATTTAGAAAATTACTATTAAAAAAATATAAATGAATAAAATTAAAAAACAAAATCTTCCCAGTCGACACGTTTCTTTGGGCCCAAAAAGCTCTCCTCATAGGTCTTATTATTATGCAATGGGAATGACTGAGAAAGAAATATACCAACCTTTTGTTGGAATTGCGACATGTTGGAATGAGTCTGCACCATGCAATATTTCTCTTTCTCGTCAAGCTCAATCAGCAAAGAAAGGTGTCAAAGATAATACCGGAACTCCCCGAGAATTTACCACAATTACAGTTACTGATGGGATAGCCATGGGCCATGAGGGAATGAAATCATCGTTGGTATCGAGAGAAATTATCGCAGATTCAATCGAGGTTTCTATGAGAGGACATTGTTATGATGGATTGGTTGGAATTGCAGGCTGTGATAAATCATTACCTGGCATAATGATGGCGATGTTGAGGTTAAATGTTCCTGCTGTTTTTTTATATGGTGGTTCAATCCTTCCGGGTAAACACAAAAATAAAGAAGTTACAGTCCAGGATGTATTTGAAGCAGTTGGTGAATTTGATTCAAATAAGATTACTGAGGATGAGCTTTGTGATTTAGAAAAAGTTGCATGCCCATCTGCAGGTTCTTGTGGAGGACAATTTACTGCAAACACAATGGCCTGCGTTGCTGAAGCAATTGGATTAGCATTGCCTGGTTCTTCTTCAACGCCAGCTCCGTACGAATCCAGAGATAAATTTGCATATGACTCTGGAATTAAGGTTATGGATTTAATTAATATGCAACTCAAACCTAGGGATATTGTCAATAAAAAATCTCTTATTAATGCTGCAAGAATCGTTGCGTGTTCAGGTGGTTCCACAAATGCAGCTTTACATCTTCCTGCATTAGCTAATGAAATAGGAATTGACTTTGATATAATGGATGTTGCAAAAATTTTTAAAGAGACTCCATATATAGCTGACTTGAAACCTGGAGGAAAATATCTTGCAAAAGATCTTCATGATATTGGAGGAGTTCCAATTATAATGAAAGCTTTATTGGATGGAGGCTTTCTTGATGGTTCTTGTCTAACTGTAACTGGTAAAACTTTAAAAGAAAATTTAAGTTCTGTAAATGTTGACTTCGATTCCCAAAAGATCATTTTTTCTCCTAAGAATCCTATTTCTAAAACCGGTGGAGTTGTAGGTTTGCAAGGAAATTTAGCGCCCGATGGTGCAATTGTGAAGGTTGCAGGGTTAAAATCCCAAAAATTTGTTGGAAAAGCTAGATGTTTTGATTGCGAAGAGAGTGCTTTTGATGCTGTTAGTAACAAACAATATGAAGCTGGGGATGTAATAGTTATTCGATATGAAGGACCAAAAGGAGGGCCAGGTATGAGAGAAATGCTTGCTACAACCGCCGCAATATACGGACAAGGGATGGGAGAAAAAGTTGCTTTAATTACAGATGGAAGATTTTCCGGGGCAACACGAGGTTTATGTGTCGGTCATATAAGCCCAGAAGCTATGGCACTTGGCCCAATTGCTCTTATCAAGAATGGGGACCAAATATTAATTGATGCTAAAGAGGGTATAATAACATTAAATGTTGATGAAAAAATATTAAAAGCCAGGCAAAAATCAATTCAAAAAAGAAAAAATAACTTTGGATCAGGTGCATTATGGAAGTTTTCTCAAACAGTGGGGTCTGCAAGATTTGGCGCAGTAACACATCCCGGTGCAAAAAAAGAAATAAAAAATTATTCAGACATCTAAATTGATCCAGATTGGAATATGATCTGAAGGTTTGGGAATTCCCCTGAATTTTGAACCAAAATTAATATTTTTTACCAGTTTTAAGTACCTTGGAGAAATAAGAAAATGATCAATCAATAAACCATCATTTCTCTCCCAACAAGCTCTTTGATAGTCCCAATAAGAAAATGATGAACCTGGTTTTTTGAAGATTCTTACAATATTAGTCAGACCAGATGAAAGAATTTCCCTAAAGATTGTTCGAGACTCAATACAACCAAGAGCATCATTTGTCCAATCATCAAAATTTAATACATCATTTTTATTTTCTAACACATTAAAGTCTCCAGCAATGAGAAGATTATCTACATCGTTGATAAAATGTGTCGAAATTTTTTTAATTTCTGATAACCATGAAATTTTAAAATTGAATTTTTTCTTATCTTCGATCGGATTTCCGTTTGGTGTGTAAACATTTAAGATGTAAAGATTGTATTCATTTACGTATATAAAGTTTGTTCTTGATTCGCATAATAAAATTTCGTTGTCTAATTCTATAGATTTGAAATTTAATCCTTTTTTTAGTAATGTCGCAACACCATACTTTCCTTTTTGTCCATTAACAATTAATTCATAACCAAATGAAGTGTAGAAATCTGGAAACTCTTCATTTGTACACTTGATTTCTTGTAACAAAATTATGTCTGGGTTTATTTCTTCAATAAATTTTTTTAGAATGTCAACTCTTATTCTGACTGAATTTATATTCCAAGAGGCAATAATAGCCATTTATATTGAAAAAGAGGTTCCGCAACCACACGTTGAATTGGCATTAGGATTTGTAATTTTAAAATATGAACCTATTAAGTCATTTACAAAATCTAATTTAGACCCTTTAAGAAAATTTAATGATGTTTGATCTATTAAAATCTTAACATCACTAAACTTAAAAATTTTATCTTCATCATTAACCTTTTTATCAAAATTAAATTTATATGAAAAGCCCTGGCAGCCTCCGCCGTCAACAGAAATTCTAAAATATTCATGTCTTTCTTTAAGAGCAATCTCCTTTATTCTTTCAATGGCATTTTTAGATACATCAAACATTATAGTTTTTTTTTTTTTATGATTATAATATAGATATATAGATTATGGTGCAATATTCAATTTTTTCAACAAATTATAAATCATCCAAAGGCAGGATTTTTGGTGAAAAAGATGATCCTAATAGAACTTGTTTTATGAGAGATAGAGATAGGATTATTCATTCCTCAGCATTTAGAAGGTTGAAATATAAAACACAAGTGTTTGTTCACCACGAAGAGGATTACTTCAGAACCAGATTATCTCATAGTTTAGAAGTTTCACAATTATCAAGATCTATCTCAAAAGTTTTTAATATAAATGACGATCTAACTGAATCAATATCACTTAGTCATGATCTAGGGCATACACCTTTTGGTCATGCTGGCGAAGAAGTTTTAAATAAAAAAATGAAAGGAAAAGGTGGTTTTAATCATAATTATCAAGCTTTAAAAATTTTAACCGTTTTAGAAAAAAAATATCTAGATTTTGATGGGTTAAATCTAACTTTTGAAACTTTAGACGGCATATTAAAACATAACGGTCCGATTACTTCTGTATTACCTAGTTATATTCAAAATTTTATTAATTTTTTTGGTGGGGAAAAAAATTCTCAAGGATCTTTTGAAGCTCAAATTGCTGCTATATGTGATGATATTGCATATAATAATAATGATATTGATGATGGCTTGTATGCAGGATTATTTGAAATAGAGGAGTTAAATGAATTAGAAATAATCAAAGACGCTTTGAAAAAAATTAATTTAAAAAAAAGTAAAGAGTTTAGAAGAATTAAATATGAGTTGATAAGAAAACTAATAAATATAATGGTTGATGATTTAATTAGAAACACTAAGCAAAATATCCTTAATTTCAAAATTAAAAACTGCAATGAAATTTTAGAGCTTGATAAACCTTTGGTAATTTTTGGAGATGAAATGAAAAATAAAGAAAAAAAATTAAAAGTTTTTTTAAAAAATAAAATGTATAATCACCCTAAAGTTAAAACAATGAACTTTAAAGCAAAAAAAATAGTGTCTGACCTATTTGATCTTTACATTGATGAGCCATATCTGTTACCAACTGGTTGGAGAAACTTTAAAGATGAAAATGAAAAATACGTTAATGTTTCTGACTACATATCAGGAATGACAGACAATTATGCTGTCAATATTCACAAAAAATATTTTGATCTATATAGTCATTAATGTTTTATCATGATTTATTAAAAAAAGAATTATTTGATTATATTAATTCAGAATATTCTAAAAAAAATATTAAAGAGGTTCCAAACAAATCATCTTTTAATATTGAAATTCCAACAAATAAAAAATTTGGTGATTTATCTACTAATATCGCAATGGTATTCGCTAAGAAAATTGGACTTCCACCAAGAGATTTGGCTTTAAAACTATCCAAGCACATGAATAAAGATAACTTTATTGAAAAGCTAGAGGTTGTTGGACCAGGATTTTTAAATATATTTTTCAAAAAGTCGTTTTGGCAAGATCAATTAAAAGTCTTTTTTAAAAATGTTAACTCTTTCAATTATAAAATTGTAAAGAAAAATATCTGTTTAGAATTTGTTTCTGCTAACCCAACTGGACTTATGCATATTGGACATGCTAGAGGTGCGGTTTTGGGTGATACTATCGCATCCGTTTTAGAAGAAGTTGGTCACAAAGTTACCAAAGAATACTATATAAATGATGCAGGTGAACAAATTAAGAAACTAAAAAAAACAATAAAATTTCACATTAACAATAAAAATAATAAAAAAATAAAGACTGATGATGAACTGTACCCAGGAGAGTACTTAAAGGAAATTTCAAAAAAGATTTATAAACAAGAGTTATCTGAACTTATGTTAGAAAATAAGATAATTAAATTTATTATGAATGATATAAAGGAGGATCTATTAAAAATAAAAATTAAGCATGATTCTTTTGTTTCAGAGAAAAAATGCTCTTCAAAAAAGAATATTGATGAGATACTTAAAAAACTCAATCAAAAAAAATTAACTTATTATGGTTATCAGGAAAAACCAAAGTCGTTAAATAATGAAAGTTGGGAAAGAAAAAAGCTTTTATTATTTAAATCACAAGAACACGGTGATGAAGCCGATAGAGCTCTAATTAAATCAAATGGTGAACTAACTTATTTTATGACGGATATAATTTATCACCAAAAGAAAGTTGATAAGAAATTTGATATTTTGTTAAATATTTGGGGTTCAGATCATTCAGGTTATGTAAAAAGATTACAAAGTGCCCTAGAACAATTGAATAAGAAAGCAAATTATATCTTTGAGATCAAATTGACTTCATTAGTTAATTTATTAAATGACAAACAAGTTGTAAAAATGTCTAAAAGAGAGGGTAACTATGTTACCTTAAGAGAGGTTGTAGAGAAGGTGGGTCCAGATGTTTTGAGGTACATGATGATTTCAAGAAGTGTTGATAAAAAAATAGACTTTGATTTTGAAATTGTTAAATCTAAATCAAAAGACAACCCTGTTTTTTATATTCAATATGCTTATGCAAGGTGTATGTCACTTATTAAAATTTATGAAAAAACATTTAATATTTCTTTGAGAAATATTGATATTAAGAAAGTAAATTTGTCTAATCTTAATTTAAATGAAGAGACAATTATGATAATAAAAATTTGTAATTTTTTTAATGTAATAATCAAAGCTGCTAAGTTTTACGAACCTCATAGAATAGCTAACTACCTGTTTGATATTGCAAAAGATTTTCATGCATATTGGGGTCTCGGTAAAGTGGATTCGTCAAAAAAGGTAATTATTGATCAAAATGCTAATATTTCTCTTTCTAGAATTATACTTATACTTTCAATTAGTAAAATTATTAAAAAGGGAATGAATATATTAAAAATTGAATGTCCGGAGAATATGTAGAATGAATAAGAATAGATTTAAGTTGTTGAGTATAATATTATCTTATGTTTTTTTTATTTTTGTAATTATTATTTCAATAAACGCAGTCGTACCAGAAAAAGATCTTAAAGTATTAAAACCGAAAGAAATTTTAGTTAAAAAAGTTGATAACAATTTTTTAAGAGATAAAAACTCTGTTTACGAAATATTAGAAAAAAAGAATCATGAGCCTGAAAAAATTACGGAGTCTGAGGAAGATGAATCAAATACAAAAATAATAAAAAAAGGTATTAAAAAAGATAATTTCAGAATTCAATTCGCTTCATTTAAAGAAAAACAAAAAAGCTTAGAAATCTCAACTAAATTGAGAGAAAAAATGTCAAAGATACCTATAGGAATTAACCTAATTGTAAAAGAAGTTAAAATAAAGGAAAATCAAACTTTTTATAGAGTAATATCTGAAAGTAAATATCCATTTGGAAAAGCAAAGAGTGAATGCGCAAAATTTAAAAAAAATAAGATCCAATGTATAATTATTAAGAGTTAAAATGAAACAAGTAGATGCCATAATTTTATCTTGTTTTGGTTATGAACTTACGTCTAATGAAAAAAATTTTTTCAAAAACATTAATCCTTTTGGATTCGTTCTTTTTAAAAGAAATTTTAAAAACAAAAAACAAATTAAACAACTAATTCAAAACCTTAAAAAAGCAACTTTAAACCATGATTTATTAATTTTTATTGATCAAGAGGGTGGTAGGGTGCAAAGACTGGATAACCACGAGTTTACTAAATTTTCTCCTCAAATGATATTTGGTAATATCTACCAAAAAGATAAGCAGAAAGCTCTAGATTTAGCTTATAAATCTGCATTTCTAATGGGTGAACAACTTAAAGAAATTTGTATAGATGTAAATTTTTCACCAGTGTGTGACCTTTTCTTTGATAATGCACACAAAGTAATAGGTGATAGATCGTTTGGATCAGATCCTGAATTAGTACTAAATTTGTCAAATGCTTTTTGTAAAGCGCTTAAAGACTCTGGAATTATTCCAGTGCCAAAGCATTTTCCTGGTCATGGTAGATCAAAGTTCGATACACATTTACGATCATCAATTATAAATGAAAGTTATAATGATTTAATAAAAACCGACTTAGTACCATTTAAGATTCTTGATAAATCGTTAATGGTTATGCTGGCGCATATAAAATATCCATTAATTGATTCAAAAGTTGCTACTTACTCAAACGAAATTATAAGGAATATTTTAAGGAAAAAGTTTAAATTTAAAGGTCTTGTTATTTCCGATGACATTTCAATGAAAGCAATTCAGGAAGATCTTCAGACTAAAGTAACCAATTGTTATGAAGGTGGATGTGATATAGTAATGTATTGCAAAGGAGATTTAAATGATATGAAATTAATTTATCCATTTGTCCAAGTTTTGGAAAATAAAATGATGAATTTCTTTTATAATGAGAGAGAAAAAATAATACTTAAAAGAAAAAATAATAACAAATTTAAGTCTGACCTGATAGAATACAATTTGATAAGTAATGCATCTGAATCTTAACATAAGCGGTTATGAAGGACCTTTAGATTTATTACTTGATTTGTCAAAAAAACAAAAAGTAGATATAAAAAAGATTTCAATACTAGAATTGGCTAATCAATACCTAAATTTTGTAGAAGAAAACCTTGAAAATTTAAAATTAACGGCCGACTATCTAGTAATGGCATCCTTGTTGGCTTATTTGAAATCTAAGTTACTTATTCCCGAAGAAAAAGAAGAGGTTCAGGAAATTCAAGAGGATTTGACACAAAGAATCCTTCATTATAATGCTATAAAAAAACTGTCAAATAAAATATTTCAACTCCCAATAGAAGGTTACGATTTCTTAAATATTTCAATTAAGAATGAATTTATTATAAGTAATAAAATTGTTCCAAAAATATCTCTACAAGACTTAATTTTAAAGTATTCTGAAATTTTTAAAAAAAAAAAATCAATTAAACTTCTGACAGAGGAAAATGACTTTTACAGTCTTGAAGATGGAGAAACGTGGCTTAAAAGTATTTTTAAATTAAAAGAAAAAAATTGGTTAAATCTTTTTAAGTTTCTTCCAGAGGATACAAAAAGTTTAAAAATGAAGAAATCTGCAATATTATCTCTGTTACTAGCTTCACTTGACAATGTTAATCAAGGAAAAATATTAATAAATCAAAAAGATCATTTTGATGAAATTATGGTAAAATTAAAATAATGGATTATAAGATTGCAAAAAATTTCATTGAATCGCTTATCTTTTCTGCGGAGGAACCCTTGACGAAAGAAAGTATGAAAAAGATGCTGTCCTATTACGGTGACTTTAATTTAGATCTCATTCTAAGTGAGTTAAAAAACGATTATAGGAATAGGGGTGTTGAATTGATTGAACTAGAAAAAAGATTTTATTTTAAAACAGCTGATACACTAAATGATTACATGAGAATTGAGACAAAGAAAACTAGAAATTTGTCTCCAGCAGCAATGGAAACTTTAGCTATAATTTCTTATCACCAACCGGTTACAAGAGCTGAAATAGAAAAAGTTAGAGGAAAACCAGTTTTTAGAGGTACATTAGATACTTTATTGGAGTTAAAATGGATAAAACCCTCTGGTAGGAGGGAAACACCTGGTCGACCAGTAACATGGGTAACAGATTTTGAATTTTTAAGACACTTCGGGTTAAAATCTATTAAAGATTTACCAAAAGTTGATGAATTAGAATCAGTTATCTTGTAGGATATTTTTAATAAGGGAGAAATTATGTTTGGTTTAGGTCATTGGGAAATTATTTTAATTCTGGTCATAGTTTTAATATTCTTTGGTGCAGGGAAGTTGCCAAAAGTAGCAGGAGAAATAGCTAAAGGAATTAAGTCATTCAGGCAAGGTTTAAAAGATGACAAGAAAGAAAAGTAAAATGATTCCATGCTCAATATAGGTTTAATTGAATTTTTAATAATATTTTTTTTTTTTATTTTACTCGTTAAGCCTGAAGATATCCCCATTATATTTAAAAACCTTGGATTATTTTACAGAAAAATAAGTAGATATTTTTACAACATTAAATATGAAATTGATGAAATCAATAAAGAATTCTCAGAAGTAAAGATAAACAAAAAGAAAATTAAGAATGAAGTATCTAGATCATCTAAAAGAGCTAAGAAATAGACTGCTTTTAAGTTTTTTATTTCTAATTATAAGTTTTATTTTTTTTTTTTATAATGCTTCTCACTTGGGAGAACTTCTCTCTAAACCTTTATTCAAATTATTTGTTGACTCAGATAACAAAAGGATGATTTTTACTGGATTACCCGAAGTTTTCATATCTAATCTAAAAATATCATTATTTGCTTCTTTTATTATCTCAATGCCCTTTTTAATTGTTCAAATGGTACTTTTTTTATCACCGGCAATGTATAAGAAAGAAAAGAAGATTTTTATGCCAATATTTTTTTTAGTTCCAATCTTATTTTTTTTTGGAATTGCTTTTGCCTATTTTGTTTTAATTCCTCTTATTTGGTCTTTTTTTATTTCTTTTGAAAACTTGTTTTCTTCAGGTCTTAATTTAGAACTTGAGTCTAGATATTCAGAATATATGAAGTTAACAATGTTCCTGTTGTTTGCATCCGGAATGTCATTTGAATTTCCGATTCTTTTGATAATTTTAACAAAATTTGGAATTGTCGATGTAAAGTTTTTAAGAAACAATAGAAAATACTTTTTTTTAGGAATTTTAGTTTTTTCAGCGTTGTTTACTCCTCCTGATATTATTTCACAGTTAGGCATTGCTATTCCACTTATAATCTTTTATGAAGTTTCAATAGCGTTTATTTTTTTTTTTATGAGAAAGTAAAATTTTGCACGATATAAAGTTTATAAAAAAGAACCCTTTACTTTTAGATGATTCTTTAAAAAAAAGAAATCTACCACCTTGTAGTTCAAAAATAGTAAAAATTCACAACGAATATTTAGAACAATTAAATCAAAAACAAAAATTATTAGAAGAAAAAAACTCATTATCTAAATCTTTTTTAAATAAAGAGAAAAACGTTGAAGAAATTAAAAAATTGGTTCATGAGTTAAAAATTAAAATTGACAAGATAAGTGATATTGCAGATTTAAAATTACGAGAATTAAATCAATTAATGCTTTTTCTTCCGAATATTCTATCTAAAAGAGTTCCTGAAGGAGAATCTGAAGAAGATAACAGAATCATTAAAGAATATGGTGAAATTAAAAACTTTAATTTTAAACCAAAAAATCATTTGGAATTAGCAGAAAATCTTGGCCTAATTGATTATAAAAAGGCAATAAAGATATCGGGAAGTAGATTTTCAATTTTAAAAAGTGATTTGGCAAAGCTTCATAGGGGGCTAATTAATTTCTTACTTGATAACAATTCATTAGAATTTGGTTTCGAAGAATATGTAGTTCCAGAACTTGTAAAAAGTGAAGCTCTCGAAGGAACGGGTCAACTTCCAAAATTTGAAGAAGATCTATTTAAAACAAATTTTAACGATCTTTATCTTATTCCGACCTCGGAAGTTCCTTTAACAAATTTGAATAGAGATTCAATTATTAATAAAAATGATTTACCCTTAAAATATACAACATATACAAATTGCTTTAGAGCTGAGGCAGGAGCATCAGGTTCAGATACTAAAGGTTTAATGAGGGAGCATCAGTTTGGCAAAGTAGAGTTAGTAACAATTTCGGAGCCGGAGCAATCAGATGAGGAGTTAAATAATATGACAATTTGCGTTGAAAATATATTGAAGAAATTGTCCATACCTTACAGAATTGTGGAACTTTGTTCTGGTGATATTGGTTTTTCATCGGCTTACACTCTTGATATAGAAATATGGATGCCAGGCCAAAATAAATATAGAGAAGTATCGAGTTGTTCAAATTGTACCGATTTTCAATCAAGAAGAATGAAAATGCGTATTAAAGATTTTGAAAGTGGAGAAATTTATTATCCACATACACTAAACGGTTCATCTTTAGCTATTGGAAGACTTTTAATATCTATTCTTGAAAACTACCAAAATGAGGATGGAACAATCAAAATTCCATCAATCTTAAAAGAATATACAAATGGTTTGAGCATTATTTCTAATGATAAAAAAATCTGAAATTAAAAAAAAAATTAATTTAATTTTAGAACTTCAAAATCATGGAATTGATAAAGCAGACGTTTTAAAGGTTATGGAGGAAGTTGATAGGCAAATTTTTGTAGAAGAGAGTCTAAGACAAAAAGCTTACGATAACATAGCTCTTCCTATAGATTGTGGACAAACTATATCTCAGCCGCTTGTTGTTGCGTTAATGACCCAATTTTTAGATATAAAAAAGAACATGAGAGTATTAGAGATTGGAACTGGAAGTGGCTACCAAACTTTTATTCTCGCTAAATTAGCAAGATTTGTTTACACTGTGGAAAGACATAAATTCTTGTCTATCAATGCAAATAATCTTTTCAAAAAACTTATGGTTACAAATATTTTTTGCAAACATGGTGACGGTGGTCTTGGGTGGAAGGATCAAGCACCATTTGATAGAATAATAGTTACTGCCAGTGCTCCTGAGATTCCTGGAAAGTTAGTTGAGCAATTATCAATTAATGGTAAAATGATTATTCCCATCGGAGATCAACATAATGATCAAATTTTAAAGTGCATTTCAAAAAATAACGAAATGCTCTCAATCACTGATATTGGTTCAGTGAGATTTGTTCCATTATTAGAAGGAAAAGAGAATAAATGAAAAATTTGTACATATTTTTCTTTTTTTTTGTAATGGGTTGTGAAAGTTACTTATATGATGATTATAAAATCATTGATTATAAAAGAAAAAGCAATTACACCCACAAGAATAATCAATATAAAGTAAAAAAAGGTGATAACCTTTTTTCAATATCGCGTGGGTTTAATGTCTCAATTCAAGAGCTCATTAAAGTAAATAAAATACAAGAACCATATAAAATTTTTCCAAATCAAAGTATTTTCATTCCTAAAAATAAAATGCATGTAGTCGTCAAAGGCGAAACTCTTTATTCTATATCAAGGTATTATGAAACTACGGTATTTACTCTCGCGAAATACAATAATATAAAAAATGTTAATAATATAAAAGTTGGAAAAGAATTAATAATTCCTAAAAGAAATGAAAAAATAAAAAAAATTAAAACCAAAAAATGGGACAGCAACTTTAAAAAAAAAAAAAAAAAAAATAGTAAAATTGTGGTACTTAGTGACAAAAAAACCTCAAAATTTATCTGGCCAGTAAAAGGTAAGCTTCTTTCAAAATATGGAAAATCAAAAGAGGGATTTTATAATGATGGAATAAACATTGACTCAAAAAAAGGAACGAAAGTAATGTCATCACAAGCTGGAAAAGTCATTTACTGCGGAAATGAAATACCAGGTTATGGAAATTTAATTTTGATAAAACATTCAAAAAATTGGATCACTGCATATGCACATTTAAATGAAGTTTTTACAGAAAAAGGTAAAAAAGTCAGTAAAGGTGAAATCATCGGTTCAGTTGGCAATACCGGTAACGTAAGGTCACCACAACTTCATTTTGAAATTCGTAAAGGAAAGGAATCTGTTAATCCGTTAAAATTACTTTAATAATGACTAATCTATTATTTAAGATTTTTTACAAATTGCTGAGCTGTTCTTCCAGAAAAATTTCCTTTTTCAATTGACCAATTTAAAGCTTTTCTTTCTAAATGCTTTGAAAATTTAATTGTGTTTTTTTTTAAATAATATTTTACAATATTAATATATTGCTCTTGATTAGAGTCATAAAAACCGACCCAACACCCGAATCGATCAGATAGGGATATTAGATTTTGAGTATTTTCTTTATTTTCAATATCATTATTTGAAATATCTGTGCTTTGATGCGATAGATGTCTTAAATTTGATGTTATATAGTAGCGAACATTTTCAACATGACTTAGAAGACTTCCTTCAATGAGTGTTTTAAATAAATTGAAATTATCATCATTATCTTTAAATGAAACATCATCTATAAAAATAATAAATTTATATTCATATTTACTTAGTTGGTACACAATGTCTATTAGATGCTCAATATTGTTGTTTAGTACTTCAAGCATTTTTAAGTCTTCATTAAATTCTTTATTACAATAATCTACAACGCACTTTACTAATGTTGATTTACCCATTCCCTTTGCTCCCCAAAGTAAAATATTATTTGAAGATTTATTTTCCAAAAAATGTTTTGTGTTTTTAAGAACAACATCTTTTTGGTAACTTATTTCTAAAAGGTCTTCTAGCTTCACATAAAAATTTGTTTTTATAGGTTCTAATTTGTTACTTCTCGGAATAAAAATAAAAAAATTATTTTCTTTTAGCTGTTTGACATTTTTAAAAACACTCATAAATTTTTCATATATTAATCAAATTCTTATTTTATACTTGTATTTATAAAGATTTTCTATATTGATTTCATTGTATTTAAATGTAAACAATTATTTGAAGGAATATCATGATTAATTATGCTCATGCTCAAGCAACTGCTCAACAGCCGTCGATGCTAGCCTCATTCATTCCATTAATTTTAATTTTCTTAATTTTTTATTTTCTTCTGATTAGACCACAACAAAAAAAACAAAAAGAGCATAAAATTCTCCTAGACTCAATTCAAAGAGGGGATGAAATTTTATCAAGTGGAGGAATTTTAGGAAAAGTTTTAAAAGTAGATAATGATAAACTTACAGTTGAAATATCAAAAGGTGTTCATGTTACTATCATCCGATCAACTGTTGCTGATGTAATTAAAAAATAAAAATAAAATGCTAAAAATTAATAAATGGAACGTTTTTTTTGTTTTGGCAGTTTGTGTAACAGCAATATATTACATTATTCCAAATATTTATGGAAAAAGTGAAGTTACTGCACTTCCCAAATTTCTTTCACAGAAGCAAGTTAATTTAGGACTTGATCTTCAGGGTGGATCACACCTCCTTCTTGAAGTTGACACAAAATCAGTTTTAAAAGAAAAATCTGAAGATTTAGTTGACGATATTAGAAAATCTTTGAGGAAATCAAAAATTAAATACTCTAATCTTGGTTCGAAAATAACAGGAGCAGTAGTAACGATTACCGATCCAGAAAAAATAACTACTGCCAAAAACAGTATTAAAGAAAATATTGAAAAGGGTATTCAAATTGAAGAATCCAAAAATAAATTAAACTTATTTTTTTCTGATCAATATATCATTGATACTAGAGCTAATACCGTGGAACAATCTATTGAAGTAGTAAGAAAAAGAGTTGATGAATCCGGAACAAAAGAACCCTCTATTCAAAGACAAGGAGAAGAAAGAATTGTAGTTCAACTTCCAGGAATTAAAAACCCGGAGAGAGTTAAAGCCTTAATTGGTAGAACTGCAAAACTGAATTTTCATATGCTAGATCCAACCACAGTTGAGCTTGCTGAACAAAGAGGAAAACTTCCACCTGGTACTTTTAAAGCCTTAAATTCTGACCCAACAGCTTATGAGAAACAGTTTGTTGTTAAAAAAAGAGTACTACTCACTGGGGAAAGGCTGAAAAATGCTGCTGCGACTGTTGACGCACAAACTGGAAGATATGTAGTTGCTTTTGAATTTGATAAGAAAGGCGCAAAGAAATTTGCCAAAGTTACTACCGATAATACTTATCAAAGATTAGCAATTCTTCTTGATAATAAAGTAATAAGTGCTCCTCAAATAAGAGAACCAATTACTGGAGGTCAGGGAAACATTAGCGGTAATTTTTCACCTGAAGCTGCCAACGATTTAGCAGTTCTTTTAAGAGCTGGATCTCTTCCAGCTCCTATTAAAGTATTAGAGGAGAGAACGGTAGGTCCTAGTCTTGGAATTGATTCTATACAAGCAGGAAAAAAAGCATTAGTAATTGGTTTTATTTTAGTAATAGTATTTATGATTATTAGATATAAAGCATTCGGAATTGTTGCTGATTTTGCCATAATTTTCAACATTATTTTGTTGATTTCGATGTTGAGTGCAATAGAAGCTACCTTAACGATGCCAGGGATAGCTGGAATAGTTCTAACGGTTGGTATGGCAGTCGACGCAAATGTTTTGGTATTTGAAAGAATAAAAGAGGAAATAAGGTCTGGTAGGTCAATTTTGAATTCTATTGATCTAGGTTATAAATTTGCAATAAAAACAATTTTAGATGCAAATTTTACAACTCTCATCGCAGCACTTTTATTGTATAATTACGGATCAGGACCTATAAAAGGTTTCGCAGTAACGTTGAGTATCGGTATCTTAACATCAATGTTCACAGCTTTAATTTTAACTAAACTAATAGTAACTTTTTGGGTCCTCAAGCTAAAACCGAAAAGGTTGTACATTTAAATACCATGAAATTTAACATTAATTTTTTCAAATACAGATTTGTTGCTTTTTTATTTTCCATATCATTGATGGGACTGTCAGCCTTCCTATTTCTAACCAAAAACTTGAATCTTGGTATTGATTTTAAAGGTGGAATCATGGTTGAAGCTAAATTTTCTGAAGCCCCTAACCTTGCTGTATTAAGAGACAAAATAGATAAATTACAAATTGGAAACTCTGAAATACAGGAATTTGGTGATTCTAACACAATTTTATTCAGACTAGAAAAAATTGATGATAGTAACATGACTCAAGAGCAAATTATTCAAAAATTAAAAAATGAATTAGATGATGATACTGATTACAGAAGGGTTGAATTCGTTGGACCAAAAGTTGGTAAAGAGCTTAAATCAATTGCAATAAAAGCGGTATTTTTCTCTTTAATCGCGATGTTCATTTATATTTGGTTTAGATTTTCTGGATGGCAATTCGGTCTTGGTGCTTTAGTAGCTCTGTTTCATGATGTTCTTTCAACTATGGGTTTTTTTTCTTTAACACAAATAGAGTTCAATTTGGCTTCGATTGCTGCTATCTTAACTATTGCAGGTTATTCAATTAACGATACAGTCGTTGTATTTGACAGAATAAGGGAAAATTTAGTAAAAACTGACAGAGCGTTAGAGGAATTGCTAAATCAATCTATTAATCAGACTTTGTCGAGAACGTTAATGACCTCAATTACTACACTTCTTGCTTTATTGGCATTATTCGTTTTTGGAGGAGAAGTAGTAAAAGGTTTTGTTTCTGCAATGATGTGGGGAGTTTTGATTGGCACATACTCGTCTATATTTATTGCCTCTCCATTAATATTATTTTTTGGGTTTAAAAAAATTGAAGAAAAATCATAAATGAAATTTTATTGATGATTTAGAAATAGAAAAAACTATTTGACCTAGTATATTGCATTCTTTTATAGGTCCAACTTGTGTTTTTGAAATACTAGATTGATGCTCCCCTTCAAACCAAAAATTATTCGAAGAATCTATTTTAACCAGTTTTTTTACCAATTTGCCGTAAGTCTCATGTTTAAATATGAAAAATTTATTAATTTCTTTTTTTTTAAAAGGTTTCATTAATACAAACGTATTTTTATTTAAAGAAGGAGACATGCTGTCTCCTTCTATTTTATAGATAGAGAATTTTAAAAACATTAATTTTTTAAATCAGGATAAACCAATTCTTGTTCAGGTGGATAAGGACTAACAGCTTTAAATGTTTTGATGTTTTTAGAATCCCAAAAGATTTCAGAAAATCTATTCACCTTCTCCAGTAGGTCAAGCGTTGCTAATTTATCAACGTTTTGTTTAGCTTTTGATGCTGCTAACATAATTGAGTGAGACAAAGTATGGAGTTCAGGATATTTTCCAAGCTGGGGTTCTTTAATATAATCACCCCATATAACTCTTATTTCATCTTTGACTTTATGACCATGTTCCTCTTTTTGAGCTATTAGTCGAGAAATTTGAGCATGATCTTTGGAAGTTAAAGCATCTTTTTTTTCTATTTCTTCGATCAAATCAACAAGTCGTATCATTGTTAAAACTGCAATCTGAGACGTTATTGGGTCATAAATCTTGCAAGGAATATCGCAATGTGCTGAAACTTTTTTAAAAGGTCTAATTTTGTCTATAACATTAATTATTTTATATATCATTTTTTGGCCCCTAATTTGTTGTGTTTATTCAAGTTGTTATTATTTAAGTTATATGTGTATATAATATATTATTTTTTTTTAAAAAAGTGCAATCTCAAATGAACAAAAAGAAAAATGGATCTATTCTATACTAGATACCTTCAAAAACAGATGTATTTTAGAAAAAATGATGTAGTAAATGCACTATTTAATTTAGAAAAATATCTTTTTGAAAACTTTGAATTCAATCAAGATATACCAATATCTCATATCAAACAAAAATGGATTTATGATTGTATTTGTAAAGATGATTATTCGAATGCAATATCAAGCCAATTTAAAGTTTTTTCTGAAGCAGGGATTAAGAAAAGAGTTCTTTCTTTAATTAACACATTTAGTCAAATCCCTAACTTATCTGAAACAAAAAAATTCTTAAATGCATTTAAAAAGTTCAACCAAGAATTCAATAAATTACTTACTTTAGAAAGTAGTAAAAATTTTAAAACAGATATTTATTTTCAAATTTTTTTTTTATTTTATTCAAAGAAATTAAAAATAGAAGAAAATTTTTTAAATAAAGTTGTGTTGGATGATAAGTTAGTAGATATTTTTGAAACAATTTTTTTAGAAATTTTTCTTAAAAAAAAAAATTACAAAATTTCTAAAGTTTTTTATTTATCTAAACTTTTAATTAGATTAATAATAAAAAAATGACATATAACATATTTAACGCAATTTGTATTATATTGATAAATGTTCTTTTGTTTTTAGCAATTAACACTCATCAATTATTTGCATATGTTCTTATAAGTTTTCTATTTCTTTTGTTGAGTTCTGCGTTTAAAAAAATTCTTAATTCCCAAAATTCAAATAAAGCAAATAAGGATTTCTCCAAATTTAAGGATACACAAGAAACTGCAGAAGATCACCCTATAATAAGATCAGCTAGGAAAAGGTTAGGAAAGTAATTATTTTTTTAAGAATTCATTAAGGCATTTGCCTGTATCGTTATTATTTTTTGATAACAAATTTTCAACTGTTCCTTCAAATAAGATCTGGCCTCCTTTATCCCCACCTTCAGGACCAAGGTCTATTATCCAATCTGATGTTTTAATCACGTCTAAATTATGTTCAATAACAAGTACGGTATTTCCTTCATCAACAAATTTATGAAGAATTTCTAAAAGTTTTCGTACATCGTGCGTATGCAAACCAGTTGTGGGTTCATCAAGGATATACATAGTTCTGCCAGTTGATCTTTTCGAAAGTTCTTTTGCTAATTTAATTCTTTGGGCTTCCCCTCCAGATAAAGTTGTAGCTGACTGTCCTATTTTAATATATTCTAGACCGACTTTTTTTAGTGTTTCGAGTTTTTTAGAAATTGAGGGAATGGCTTTGAAAAACTCTAAGCCTTCTTCTACTGTCATATTTAATACATCAGAGATATTTTTATTTTTAAATTTTACTTCCAGTGTTTCTCTGTTAAATCTTCTCCCTTTACATAAGTCACAAGTAACAAATACGTCTGCGAGGAAATGCATTTCTATCCTCAATTGTCCGTCACCCTGACAATTTTCACATCTACCTCCTTTAACATTAAAAGAAAATCGACCTGGTTTATATCCTCTGGCTCTTGACTCGGGAAGATGTGAGTACCATTCTCTTATGAAGTTAAAACATCCTGTATATGTTGCAGGATTGGATCTTGGAGTTCTACCGATTGGTGTTTGATCTATTTGAATTATTTTATCAAGATTTTCATGTCCTTTAATTTCTTCATGAGAAAGAGGTTGTTCACTGGAGTTATAGATTTTTTTTGATAAAGATTTGAAAAGGGTTTCTATTACTAAAGTTGATTTTCCACCACCCGATACCCCAGTAATGCTAATGAACTTTTTGAGTGGAAACTTTACGTTTAGGTTTTTTAGGTTATTTCCATTTGCACCTTTTATTTCGATATGTTTATCATCCATTGATGTATTATTCTTATTTATTGGAATCATAAATTTTTTCGATAAATATGCTCCTGTTAAACTTTTACTATTTTTAATTATTTCGCTAGGTTTGCCTTCAGCAATTATGTTACCACCGTTTATTCCAGCTCCAATTCCTACATCAATTACATAATCACTCTCTAGAATTGTCTCTTCATCGTGTTCAACAACAATTAATGAATTTCCAAGATCTCTGAGCCTTTTTAATGTGCTAATTAGTTTTTTGTTGTCTCTTTGATGAAGCCCAATTGATGGTTCATCTAGCACATACAATACACCAGTTAAGCCTGACCCTATTTGTGAAGCTAATCTTATCCTTTGACTTTCACCCCCTGATAATGTGTTAGAACTTCTAGATAACTGAAGATAGCCTAAACCAACGTTGTTAAGAAAAGATAATCTATCAATTATTTCCTTTATAATTTTATCTGAAATTTTTTTTTTATAATCAGATAAAGATTTTTCTAAATTCATGAACCATTGTAAAATTTTTTCAATTGATAGATTTGTGATCTCACTGATATTTTTATCATTTATTTTTACTGCTAATGCCTCTTTTTTTAACCTCGCTCCACCGCATGTTTCACAATGGAATTTGCTTAAATATTTATTTAGTTCCTCTCTTTGCCACATATCTGATCTTTTTAACTTATTTTCTAAAAATCCCACTACTCCATCAAATTCTTTGCTGTAATTCCAACCTGTGTAATTATTAAAAATATTAATCATTTTATTGTCACCAAAAATTACTTTTGTTTTCTTCTCTTCAGTTAGTTCTTCCCATTTTTGATTTGGATTAATAGAACAATGCCTTGCTACCTCTTTTGTTAATTCTTGATAAAATTGGTTATTTTTGTTCCATGGAAGAATAACACCTTCGTTTAGAGATAATGAGGGATTGCCAATAATAAGCTCTGGATCAAATTTTTCTTTGTAGCCAAGACCATCACAAGACTTACAAGCTCCATTAGGACTATTAAAAGAAAATAGTCTTGGCTCTATTTCTTCAATAGTGAAACCTGAAATTGGACATGCAAATTTTGATGAAAAAATAAAATTTTTTTTTTCAACTACATCATAAAAATAAATGACTCCATCAGATAAACTTATCGCAGCTTCGATTGATTGTGCTATTCTACTTTCGTATTTTTTATCAACCTCTATTCTATCAACTATAACATCAATTGAATGATTTTTCTTCTTATCAAGTTGAGGGATATTTGAAGAGTCACAAACTTTCCCATCAATCCTAAATCTCATAAATCCTTTTTTAATAAAATCGGCAATCTCTTTTTTAAACTCACCCTTTCTGTTATTCACCACAGGAGAAATTAAATAAAATTTTTGTTTTTTTTTGAATTTATAAAATTCATCAACAATTTCTTGAACACTCATTGATTTAATTTCTTTTCCAGTTTCTGGAGAGTATGGCGTTCCAATTCTTGCAAATAAAACTCTAAAGTAATCATATATTTCTGTAACTGTACCGACGGTTGATCTTGGATTTCTAGATGTTGTTTTCTGATCAATTGATATAGACGGCGATAACCCTTCTATGGAATCAACATCAGGCTTCTCCATCATATTTAAAAATTGTCTAGCATAAGAGGATAAACTCTCCACGTATCGTCTCTGACCTTCTGCATAGATAGTATCAAAAGCTAGTGATGATTTGCCTGATCCTGATAAACCACTAATAACAACAAACTTATTTTTAGGAATATTTACATTAATGTTTTTAAGATTGTGTTGTCTTGCTCCAACTATTTTTATAAAATTTTGATTGTGCTTTGATTTCATTTTCTTAAAAACTTTTTAAAGATTTATATTTTATTTAGAGTAATTATGATATTATAATTTTTTTTATTATAACAATGGCCGGATCAGTTAATAAAGTCATATTACTCGGAAGATTAGGTGGAGACCCAGAAATCAGAGTTTCTCAAGAAGGAACAAAAATAGCTAGGTTTTCAATTGCTACAAGCGAATCTTGGAAAGACAAGACAACAAACGAGAAAAAGGAAAAAACGGATTGGCATAAGATTGTAATTTTCTCAGCTGGGCTATCTGAAATAGTCGAAAAATTTCTTAAAAAAGGTTCTTTAGTATATTTAGAAGGTCAAATTAGATCCAGAAAATTCAATGACCAAGCCGGCGTTGAGAAAACAACAACTGAAATAATACTTCAAGGTTATAATTGTCAGTTGACAATGTTAGACAACAAATCCGATGATTTTCAAAAATTAAATTCCCCTAACATTGAAAACTCTTCGGTTGAAAAAAAAATTGATGAATCTCCGCAAGATTTTGATATTGAGGATGAAGTGCCTTTTTAATACAAAAAATTTATGATTGACGATAGCAAGCCAGAAAATACTGAAAACGAAAGCATTTTTATAGAAAGAGAAATGGAGAACTCTTTCCTAGACTATGCAATGAGTGTAATAGTTTCTAGAGCCTTGCCAGATGTATGCGATGGATTAAAACCAGTCCACAGAAGAATTATTTATGCAATGAATGAAGCCGGTTATACTTCAGGCAAACCCTCAAGGAAATCTGCGAGAATTGTTGGTGATGTTATGGGTAAATACCATCCGCATGGTGATTCAGCAATATATGATGCAATGGTTCGATTGGCCCAAGATTTCAGTATGAGGGTTCCGCTTATTGATGGCCAAGGAAACTTTGGTTCAATGGATGGAGATTCTGCAGCTGCGATGAGATATACAGAAGCTAAATTATCTCCAATTGCTTCATTTCTTGTAAATGATATTGACAACGAGACTGTTAATTTTAAAGAAAATTATGATGGAACAGCTTTTGAACCAGAGCTACTCCCTGCTGAGTTCCCAAACTTATTAATAAATGGTTCAGAGGGAATTGCTGTAGGTATGGCAACCAAAATTCCTCCACATTGTCCAAATGAAATTATTGATGCGTGTTGTAAAATTATTTTAGAACCTAACGCTTCAGATGAAGATTTGCTTGACTTAGTGAAAGGACCAGATTTCCCAACTGGAGGAATAATTGTTGGGAAAACCGGTATCAAAGATGCTTATTCAAAAGGAAAGGGATCAATAATAATAAGAGCTAAAACATCTATAGAAAGTTCGAAAAAAGGAAAAGAATCGATAATTGTTTCAGAGATTCCTTATTCAATAAAGAAGTCTCAATTAATTGAAAATATCGCAAAAGTAGCAAAAGAAAAGATTATAGATGGAATTTCCGAACTGAGAGATGAATCTAATAGAGAAGGGGTGAGAGTTGTAATTGATTTAAAAAGAGATGTGCAAGCTGATGTGGTAATGAACCAATTATACAAATTTACGTCATTGCAGACCTCTTTTGGTATAAATATGTTGGCATTAAACAACGGCGTTCCAGAACTATTAAATTTAAGAAGATATTTAGAACTTTTCACAAAGTTTAGGAAAGATGTAGTTTACAAAAGAACCAAATATCATTTAAAGAAAACTAGAGAAAAGGCACACATTCTATTAGGACTTTCTGTAGCTTTAGAAAATATTGACCTTATAATTGAACTTATTAAATCCTCTAAAGATTCAAATGATGCAAAAAATAAATTGACTTCTCAAAATTGGAAAATCCCGTCTGATAATTTCATAAAAGATTTTATTAACTCTGATAATGAAGTCTTAATTGAAACTGGTAACTTTAAGATTACCGATACCCAAGCTAAAGCAATTCTAGAGATTAAGTTGAGTAGACTAACAGGGTTAGAGAGATCAAAACTAGTTAATGATTTAAAGGAATGCGTGAATTTAATAAATAATTTTTTAAAAATTTTATCTTCAAAAGATAAACTTAACGAAGTAATCGTTGAAGAATTACATCAAATAAAAGAAAAAATAGGATCTTTAAGACAGACTGAAATATCAGAGAGTGAAGAAATCATTGATGACGAATCACTTATCAAGTCCGAGGATGTTGTTGTTACCTTAACGCATACAGGATATATAAAAAGGGTTCCACTAAATTCTTACAGAGCACAAAAGCGAGGTGGAAAAGGCAGAGCTGGAATGACAACTAAACAAGAAGATTTTGTCAGCGAGGTTTTTGCAGTAAACACTCTTGCTCCACTACTATTCTTTTCATCAAGAGGAATAGTTTATAAACTTAAAACATACAAATTACCAATTGGAAGTCCGACCTCCAAAGGAAAAGCTTTGGTAAATTTACTTCCCTTAAGAAGTGGAGAAAAAATAACAGCAATAATGCCATATGATGTTTCAGAAAATAATATAATTTTTGCCACGTCTTCAGGTAACATTAGGAGAAATAAGCTTACTGATTTTCACAACATCAATGCAAATGGAAAAATTGCTATGAAATTAAATGATAACGACAAGCTGGTGAATGTATTAACATGCTCAGAGGATTCAAATATCTTTTTATCGACTAAACTAGGAAAATGTATTCGATTTTCATGCAGTGATCTCAGAATTTTCTCAGGTAGATCATCTATAGGCGTCAGAGGCATAAAACTTTCAAAAGGTGATACAGTTATTTCATTAGCAATTCTTAACGGTATTGACTTTGATGTTACTGAAAGAGACGAATATCTGAGAATAAGCAATTTAATGAGAAAAAATGAAAAGATAGAAAATAATAATTTAAATGATGAAAAGTTTAAAAATTTGCAAGAAAATGAGGAATTTATTTTAAGTGTTACAGATAAGGGTTTCGGTAAAAGAAGTTCTGCGTTTGAATACAGAAAAACAAAAAGAGGTGGGCTTGGTATTGCAAATATGCAGTTAAGCAATAGAAATGGAAGTCAGGTAGTAGCGTCTTTTCCAATTAACAATAGTGATCAGCTAGTGTTAGTTACAGACAAGGGGAAGTTAATTAGATGTCCTGTAAATGACGTAAGAATTGGAGGAAGACAAACTCAGGGTGTAACCCTTTTTAATGTATCTGATGAAGAAAAAGTTGTTTCCGTTGCTAAATTAGAGGAAAATGACTGATAATCTTATTACAGGAATTTATCCTGGAACATTTGACCCTGTGACTTTCGGGCACCTTGACATAATTCAACGAGCTTCTCACATTGTTAATAAATTGATCATAAGTGTTGCAGAAAATAAACATAAAAAGCCTTTTTTTCAAATAGACGAGAGAATTACTATGATTAAAGAGTCGTTAAAAGGTATTGATACTAAAAGTTGTGATATAGACGTTGTAGGTTTTGATAATTTGTTAGTCGAACATGCAAAAAAATGTGAAGCAAAAGTTATTATCAGAGGCTTAAGAGCTGTAGCAGATTTTGAATATGAGTTTCAGATGGCAGGTATGAATTCAAAGTTAGGTCCTGAAATCGAGACAATTTTTTTAATGGCATCCGAAAACCTTCAGTTAACTTCTGCAAGATTTGTGAAAGAAATTGCATTATATGATGGTGAGATTAATAATTTTGTTCCAGACAACGTTCTTAAAATGTTTGAAATTAAAAGAAAGGAAAAATAATGTTTAAATTTTTAAGATATTTTATACAAACTTGCTTATTTTTTATTTTTACTAATACTATGGCAACAGAGAGTCCAGTGCTTCACATGGTTTTAGAGAAAGGGATTGTAAAAATTAAGACTTTTTCTGAAAAAGCCCCAAATACAGTCAAAAGGATAATAGAGTTGTCGGAATCTGGATTTTACGACGGTTTGACTTTCCATAGAGTCATATCTGGTTTTATGGCTCAAGGAGGAGATCCAAAAGGTGACGGAACTGGTGGAAGCGGTAAAAATATTAAAGCTGAATTTAATGATATTAAACATGAACGGGGGATTGTATCGATGGCAAGGGCAAATGACCCAGATTCAGCTGATAGTCAATTTTTTATTTGTTACGACAGTCATCCATTTTTGGATGGCAAATATACAGTTTGGGGTAAAGTTATTGAAGGGATGAACTTAATTGATAGAATTCCAGAGGGAAAAGGCCAAAACGGACAAGTTCTTAGAAACCCTACCAAAATTATTACAATGAGATTAAAATAAAATAAATTTTTGTTGTGAAAATCATATAATTTTACTATATCCTAAATAACAAAGCGCCCGTAGCTCAGTTGGTAGAGCACTCCCCTTTTAAGGGAGTTGTCATGAGTTCGAGCCTCATCGGGCGTACCAAAAGACTTGAGTGCTAAATGTGGGCTAGATTAAAAAACTATTTTTTTACTGGAATTCTAGTAACCGCACCAGTTGTTATTACTTTTTGGATTGTAATCTCACTTATTAACTTATTTGATAGGCTTATCACACCTGTCATACCATATTATTTAAATCCTAATTTTTATCTACCAAGAGATGTTCCAGGATTAGGTCTCATAGTACTTATTTTATTCATGGTTGTTATTGGTTCTTTGACAGCCAATTTCTTCGGTTCATGGCTTCTTAAGAAAACTGATTTGATAATACAAAGAATTCCATTGATAAAAGTTTTTTATAAAACAATTAAACAAATTTTGGAAACGATTCTCAAAACAAATTCTGATGCCTTCAGAGAAGCAGTTCTAGTTGAATATCCCAGGAAAGGAGTGTGGGTTATAGGTTTTACAACAGGCGATGTTGAGGGTGAGATTAAAAACAAATTGAAAAAAAAACTTACCAATGTTTTTATCCCAACAACACCCAATCCAACATCCGGTTTTCTTTTAATGGTTCCTAATTCCGAATTAAAAAAATTAAATGTTAGTGTTGATGACGCAATAAAAACAATTGTATCAGCAGGTATAATTAAATTAGAATCTAAACGGAATAAAAATTCTTAAAATTTTTCTCTTGATAAAAAATTTTCTGTAGAAACTCAATTTTATCTATGTTTTCTCTATAATTTTTTATTAAATATTCTGAATTTTCTTTAACAGAATTAAGTAGTGTGTGATCTTCATGAGGTCTAAAAAATTTCCATGATGGAAGCCCAGTTTGGTTTGTTCCAAAAAAATCACCAGCTCCCCTCAAATAAAGATCCTTTTCAGCGATTTCAAAGCCATCACTGCTTTTTTTTAGAATCAAAAGTCTTTGTTTTGATAACTCTGATAAATTTTGATTATAAATTAAAACGCAATTTGATTGAAGATTACCTCTAGTTACTCTTCCTCTAAGTTGATGAAGTTGTGCAAGTCCAAATCTTTCAACATTTTCGATTATCATTAATGTTGCATTAGGAATATTTATTCCAACTTCAATAACGGTTGTAGATACAAGAATCATAATTTTTTGACTTTTAAAGTTCTGCATTACTCTCTCAGCATCTTCTTTATTTACTTTACCATGAATAAAACCAACTTTGTTTTTAAATCGTTTCCTTAGGTATTCATATCTTGTGATTAATGTTTGCTCTTCAGAATCTAATGTTCCTATTGTGGGTAAAATCCAAAATACCTGTTCATTCTTAATAAGTTTTCTTTCAATACCTTCTATTAGTGTTTCAATCTGATTTTTATTTATTAAAGATGTAATTACTTCTTTTCTTCCTTGGGGTTTAGACTTAATATTCGAGATAGATATTTCACCATACATCACAAAAGAAAGACTTCTTGGAATTGGTGTTGCGGACATAATTAAAGTATGACATCCATCTGATTTTTCTAAAAGATTAATTCTTTGTTTTACACCAAACTTGTGTTGTTCGTCTATGACGA
Source organism: uncultured Alphaproteobacteria bacterium (assembly GCA_902617375.1). Lineage (GTDB taxonomy): Bacteria > Pseudomonadota > Alphaproteobacteria > Methylaequorales > Methylaequoraceae > Methylaequor > Methylaequor ceniphilum. The sequence goes on from CACMWI010000007.1 coordinate 41,155, forward strand.
TAAGACCTAATTTATAGAACTCAATAGAGGGATTGTAAACGCTATGAGTTCCTATTAAAATGTCTATATTTTTCTTTGCTAAACGAGCGTAAATATCTTTTTTATTTTTGGTTTTACCAGTGAGTATTTCAGTTTTAATATTTAATGGAGAAAGTAGTTTATTGAAATAATCAAAATGCTGATTGGCTAATATTTCTGTTGGAGCCATTAAGACTACTTGATATCCGCTTTTAATTACATCGGCAACAATTAAGAGTGTAACTATTGTCTTCCCAGAACCAACATCACCCTGTATTAGTCTATACATTTGTTTTTTTAATGATAAGTCATATTTTATGTCCTGCAAAGTTGTTAATTGATCTTTTGTAAGTTTAAATGAAAGTTTACTTTGAATTTTATTTGACAATTCATAATTTACAATTGGTGAAATATTATTTTTTAAATTAATTTTTGTTTTTAGTTTATAAAAAATTATATAACTTGCGAGAAGCTCGTCATATGCAAGTCTTTGACGATTTATTTCGAGTAATTTAATTTCACAAAGAGCATTGGGATTGTGAAGGTGTAAAAGAGAATCTCTAAAAGAGTTCCAATTTTTTTTTCTAAACTTTTTTAGGATCCATTCTTCTGGAAAATTATAAGATTCAATAATATCTATATGATTTTTAATAAACTTTCTGAAAATTTTTTTATTAATCCTTTTTCTTGATAAATCGTATTGTGGTTCAAATTTGTCGAAATAAAAGAAATCTTTCTCATTTAAAATTCCTGTTGGGTGAATAATTTGAAGCTTATTCTTTACATAAACTAATTTACCTGTGATTCTGTATATATTTTCTAGTTTAATATAATTTTTGATTTGAAATTCATTCATATTAAAAAAAAGGAGTTCAATTATTTGTTTTTTTTTATTTTCGCATAGAATCCTAAATGGAGAGTTTTTACTGTACTTTTTTTCATATTTATTTATTAACAAGTCACATGAGATAATTTTTTCGAAATGAATTGGTTTGATTTCTTCAACTAAAATATTCTCATTAATACTTAGTGGCATGTGAGTAAAAAGATCAATAATTCTTTTTCCGAAATTGCTGATGATGTTTTTAATTGTTAAGTTATTTTTTAAGAAATCGAAATTATTAAAAATATTTTTATTTTTCAAATTGTTCATTTAAAATGCTCCAAAAAGTTTTTATTATGAATATATCTTCTAAAAAAAAAATTCTACATAGAGCTAAGTACAGAGGCATTAAAGAATTAGACATTATATTTGAAAAATTCGTCAACACATATAAATATAAATTAAATGATCAAGAATTTAAAGAACTTGAAGAAATTTTAAATCTACCAGATAATCTTCTTTTAGATATTATTTTAAAGAAAGAAAAAGTTCCTGCTAATTATGACAATCCTGTAATGAAAAAAATTTTTAAAACTTGTAACGACAAATCAAGTGAATAAAAGCTCCAATAAATTTGCATTAGATAAATCTTCATTAGAGTTCTTTTTAGCTGCTGAGTCTAATAAATATAATAAAATTGCATATTTTTCGAGTATTGAATATGACTTTGATGACATCAAAAATAAATTACTTAAAATCAACCCTAAATTGAATGTAATAGAATTTCCAAGTTTTGATTGTTTATTTTTCTCAAATCTTTCACCAACAAATAAAAATAAGTCTGATCGAATAAATTGTCTTCATAATTTAGTTTTCTCAGATTTATCAGATAATATAATTATAAGCTCTCTTAAAGCCATAGTAACTAATACAATTAACATTGAAACCGTAAAAAAATTTCAATTAGTGATTAGTAATAAGAGCTCTTTAACTTACGACAAGATTCTTAACTTTTTAGTTGAAGGTGGATATGAGAAGGTGGATTTTGTTCATAATAGAGGAGAATTTGCAATTAGAGGAGAAATTATGGATATTTTCTCTCCAATTCATAAACAACCCCTCAGAATTTTATTTGACTTTGAAAAAATAGACAAACTTAATTTGTTTTCTACACAAGACCAACTTTCAACAAGTACTGTTAACGATTATTATTTATCCTTATCCTCTGAGTTTCAATTCAATTCTGATAATATAGAATGCTTTAGAAGCTCATTTAGGCAACTAAAACTAAAGGATAAAGACGATTATTATAAATCTCTTTCTCAGAAAATAGTCTTACCAGGTTCAGAACAGTTTTTTCCAATCTTAAATAATAATTTTAATTCTTTTTTTGAATATTTAGATGGTTATAAAATCCTTTTGGACTCAAATTTTGAAAAAGATTTCAAACAAGTTACATCGGATTCATTTGAGAATATTGATGAATATAAAGATTTAAATAAAATCGGCTGCAATTATTTTTATAATTTAAAAGAACTAAATTCTAAAATTGAAAATAGATTCCATACTCTTTCATTCAATCCGTTAAATTCAAAAGAAGAAGGAATAAATTATTTTTCATCAAGATATGATTTTAATAAAAACAAAATACTAAATCAAAAAAAGTTAATATCTTTAATAAAAAAAAGAGAAATTATAATTTTCTGTTATTCATCAAATGTAAATAAAAAAAAAATTCTAAGTTTTTTAAATTCACAAAATATAAACTATATAGACAATTTAAAACAAGATCTTTTCGATTTAACTAGAATAAACTTTAACTTTTTAGTCTATAAATTCACAATAGATAATAGTTTTGTTTTAAATTTTAATAATACTCATTCACTATATTTTATTGCCGATGAAGAAATTTATGGCAAAACCTCAAAAAAATATATTTCTAAATCAATAAAAGAAGAAAATCTAATTGATGATTATTCAAATCTTAAAATTGGAGATTATATAGTCCATAATGACCACGGTATTGGAAAATATAATGGACTTATATCAAGAACGTTTAATAACATTGTTCAAGAGTTTTTGGAGTTGCTATATCAAGGGAATGACAAATTGTTAATTCCAGTAGAAAACTTAGATCAGATTTCAAAATATGGTCAAAGTGAAATTAAGGTGAGCTTGGATAAGTTAGGTATGCAGAGTTGGCAGCAAAGAAGGGCTATTGTAAAGAATCGAATAAAAGATATTGCAGAGAATTTATTAAAAACTGCAGCTAAGAGAAAATTAGAAAAAGGTGATGTTCTCATTCCTAAATCTTTTGAGTATGAGAAATTCTCATCGGAATTTGAATTTACGGAAACATCAGATCAGTTAAAATCAATACAGCAAATTGAAAATGATTTGGCCTCAGGTACACCTATGGATCGTTTAATCTGTGGAGATGTGGGTTTTGGCAAAACAGAAATAGCAATGAGAGCTTCATTTATTTCTGTTTCAGCTGGGTACCAAGTTGCATTGATATGCCCTAAATTACTTTTAGTGAATCAACACATAAAAAATTTTAAAAAAAGATTTAAAAATTTTGATTATGTAATAAAAAAAATTTCAAGAATAGAATCAGATACTGAAAAAAAAAAACTTAAAGAAGAAATTGAAAACGGAAATATTGATATTCTAATTGGAACTCATGCAATATTATCCAGCGAACTTGTCTTTAAAAAGTTAGGTCTAATAATCATTGATGAGGAGCAGAGTTTTGGTGTTGAACAAAAAGAAATACTAAAAAAATTTAAGCCAAATTGTCATATCCTGACTTTAACTGCAACACCAATTCCAAGAACATTGCAATCGTCTATATTTCAATTAAAAAATATTTCATTAATTAAAACCCCACCTCTTAGTAGATTGAATATAAAAACCTATCTTATGTTAAAGGAAAAAAAACAATTAAAAAAAATTATTCAAAAAGAAATTAATCGTGATGGACAGATTTTTTATGTTGCACCGAGAATTTCTGATTTAAATAATATCCAAAAAAATCTAAATAATCTCATTCCTAATGAAAAAATAGAAGTAATTCATGGTAGATTATCCAATAAAAATATTGAAGAATCTTATAATAGATTCTTTTTAAAAAAGTCAAAAATATTGGTCTCAACAGCTATGATCGAATCTGGATTAGATATTTCTAATGTAAATACAATAATAATTGAAAAGCCACAATTATTTGGCCTATCTCAGTTATATCAGTTAAGAGGACGAGTAGGCAGGTCAAGTAGACAAGCATATGCATATTTGCTTCTTGATGATTTTAAAAATATAAGCGAAAATTCAATTCAAAAACTTAAAATAATCTCTAAAATTCAAAACCTTGGTGCAGGCTTGTCTATTGCTTCTAGTGACCTTGATCTAAGAGGAGGAGGGAATATTGTTGGATCGGAACAGTCAGGTCATATTAAAGAAGTAGGTATTGAACTATATTATAAAATGCTCAAAGAAACTATTGACGAACTTAAAAATATTAAGAAAACTGATAGAGATTGGTCCCCAGTCATTAAACTTGGGTTCGCAATTAGTATTCCAAAAAATTACATTAAAGATTTGGATATGAGATTAAGGTTTTATAGAAAAATATCGAATATAGTTAATATTGACGAATTAAAAGATATGTTATCCAACTTGAATGATAGGTTCGGAACCATTCCTAAATCTCTCAAAAATTTATTTCATATAATTGAGATTAAAATAAAAGCAAAAAAGATGAATATAAAAAAAATTGAGAATACCAATAAAGGTTTTGTACTGGAATTTAAAGATGATAATATGATGAATGTTGAAAAACTTATAAAATTAGTTGAAAAAAATGCTGAAATTTTAAAATTGATGCCAGGTTCAAAGTTATTTTTTAAGAATGTTAAAATTAAAGATGAAGAGAAAGTCATGAGTTTAAAAAATTTTTTACAAATACTCTCTAAACAAATATGAATACTTCTAAGAAACAGATTAATTTGAATTTGAACGATTTTCTTCCTTTTATTGACGGTTTGGATATTGCTATAAACTTTTCTTTAGTTATTTTTTTATCTTCTTTTCTTTTAGAGTCATTAGATACAAGAATAACTGTTGTTATCTTATGTTTTGTTACTTCATTATCTTTAATTTCCAGAATATTTGACCTAAAAATTTCAAAGTTATTAGAAAAATTAAAAATCAATAAAATAAATCTATTTTTAATTTTATTCTTTCTCTACTTTATACCTGTTATAATCCAAAAGGAATTTCCAATTTTTCTATCAATTGGAATTTTCGTAATTTTTCGTGTTTTCACAGGTATTATAATTTCATTAAGTTATAGAAATGTTTTAATAAACGAACAAAAATTTGTTACTAATATTTTACAATTAAAATATTGGATATTGATTTTTCTTGGTATTGCCTGTGGTTCTCTATTTTATAATTTAATAAATGAAATTTATTCAAATGATTTTATGAATAATGGTGGTTGGAAAATACTTTATGTAATAGTTATAACCTTACTTTTAGTAATATTTGTATTTTCCAAATTTCATTTAAAAAAAAATGTAATTATAATGCTAGATTCAAATAATATAAAAGATAATTCTTTTGTTGCTAACTATACAAACAGTTTTATTTTATTTGTACCTATTTTATGTTTTTTATTTTTTTCTTTTTCTAATTGGCTACCAAAATTCAGTAATCCTGAAAATTTATATTTTTTGAGCTATGGATTTTTATATTTATTTTTAACTAACTTAATTTTGTTTTTTATAACACCGCTTGCTAATATTGTAGGTAGAAGAAAATCTGTGATTTTTTTCAATATATCAGTTCTAATAATTTCCTCAGTTTGCTCATTTGTAAATCATTCATCAAGTTATAGTATTGATTTTCTAAAATTTTTTTTATCTTTGGTGTCAAGTTTCACAATTTGTAGCTTTATCCTTCAACAGCAAATAGATAGAACAAAAGAGAATTCATGCATTTCAAGCTTAAACCTTTCTTTTCTTACTGCAGCTATATTTGCTTCACCATTTGTTTTTTTTTCAGTTAATTTTTCAATAAATTATTCTGTTATTTACATATTTTTATCAATAGTTTATTTTATAAATTATACAAGACACGTTTTTAAAAAAGATGGATAAAATCTCAGCTTCACACATTTTGATCATGCATAAAGATTCCAAAGATTCTAGATCAAGTTTATCTAAAGATGAAGCTATGAAACTTATCAATGATATACACAATGAACTGACTAATAATAAATCCTCTTTCAAAGATCTTGCTAGTAAGCACTCTGAATGCTCATCATCTGCATATGGAGGAAGTTTAGGAGAGTTTGGTAAGGGAATGATGGTTAAGCCTTTTGAAGAAAGTGCCTTTTCTCTAAAAGTTGGGGAGATTTGTGAACCAATTGAAACTGAGTTTGGTTTTCATATAATTAAAAGAGATAAATAAATTCTGTGCGGTAAGCAGAGAATTTATTCTTTTAAATCTTCTGACCAAGCAGCAGCTAATAACTGTCTGATTCTCACAATATTTTCATTATCTTGTGTTTTTGTATTTATATCCTTTTTTTTTTTTTTTACGCTGGCGTTGAGCCACAACATTTCAATTGATTCAATTAAATTTTTTTTTTCAATTGAGGATAAATTATTGAAATTTTTAATAGACTCTTTCAAATTACTTACTTCGTCGTCATGCACCATATTCAGTTGCCAATTCGAATAAAAATCTTGTTTCTTTTTGATAAACTTCTTTATTAATAAATCCTTTTACGTAAAGTTCTCTGACATTTTCCATTTCATTTTTTATTGCTATCAATTTTTCTTCTGTATTTGTCATATTTTGATAATAATATAGTATTATATTTAGTAAACATTATAAAATGAAAAATAGACTTTCAAAATCTATTCAAAGATTAAAAAAAGAGAAAAAAATTTCTGATAAAGAGAAATCTGATTCAAAAGTGTTAACAGCTTATAATGTAAAAATATTTAGAAACTTGTCTGAGAAATATGACTTATCATTAACATTAAATAATGAAAAAATTAATAAAGAAAATGATAAGGAACAAAATTTAAGTTTGGGTGCACAGATGACTCTAGAAAGAATTAAAAAAGGTGAGAATTTTAAGTTATAAAATTCTCTTTTTTGTTTTTTTTGGATTTACCGAGCTAAGATCAAACGAATTCGCACTCATTCATTCAAAAAATTTTTCTAATTTGTTAGTAAAAATAGCCGTTGATGATAATACAAAGCAAAAAGGTCTTATGAATATGAAACAGTTAAAAACTCATAATGGGATGCTTTTTATTTACGATACCCCGCAAATAGTCAAGTTCTGGATGTACAATACTTACATTCCATTAGATATAATATTTATTGACGATAGAAACATTATCAGCTCTATAAAAAAGGGTGTTCCAATGAAAAAAAATTTAATTTCATCTGAAATTAAAATTTCTGCTGTATTAGAAATACCCAGAGGTTGTGCAAAAAAATTAAAAGTTAAGAAGGGTCAAATTGTTTCTTGGATAATAAAAAAAACGGCTGAAATTAAAAATATTAGATATTTTCATTGTTTAAATTTAAAAGAAAAATAGAATAAAATGGGGAAATTATTTTGGGAAAATTTATTGAAAAATATAAATTAGAAAATCCTAGCTTTAGCTTTGAATTAAATGAACTTATTCAAAAAATTAAGTCCGAGAATAATCAAGAAACAGAAGACTTGTTTTCTACAATTAACTCACTTAGAGAAAAATTAGACCAATCTATTTTTGAAAAAAATAATGCAGTACAAAAAGCTATTTCATTAAAAAATGATGAAATAAATCAGTTAAAATCATCTGTTAAAGAACTTAGAAATCAAATGGAGAAGCTAAGATTTGAAAAAAGAGAAGCAATTCAAATTCAAATTCAGGCTTCAGCTAATGAAATAAAACAACTTAAGTTATCTTGCTCCGCATTAAGAGAAGAGCTTGAAAATTTAAAGTTCGAAAAACAAGAAGCTGTTCAAAATGCGATAAATAAATCTTCACTTGAAATTAATGAATTAAAAGATGCAACATCTGCTTTAAGAGATGAACTAGTTGAATTAAAGTTTTCAAAAAAACAAGCAATTCAAAAAGCGGTTTTAAACTCCAGTGATGAAATTAAACAGCTTAAAAATTCAACGCAGTCACTTAGAGACGAATTAGAAAAAGTAATAAAAAATTATGAAAAAAAAATCCAAAAATAACAATAAGTTAAAATATGAAAAATGGCAATGAAAACATAGCCCAAACCTTGGAGAAGCTAAGAAGAACTGAACTTTTACTTCAGATTTCACGAAAAATCGCTGGACTAAAATCTTTGGAGGAGATTTTATGGACACTTATAGAATTCGTTACTAATGAGTTAGATGCAGATAGAGGAACATTGTTTTTAAATGATGACGAAACAAATGAACTTTATTCACGAGTTGCACAAGGTGATTTGACTCGCGAAATAAGAATTTTAAATAATGTTGGAATAGCTGGCGCAATTTTTCAGAACAAATCTGGAGAAGTGATTCATGACGTTTATTCCGATTCTCGTTTTAACAAAGAAGTTGATCAGGAAACAGGTTATAAGACAAAAAATATGATTTGTTGTCCGGTTAAAACTGTTGACGGACTGACCATAGGCGTTATTCAAGTTTTAAATAAAAGAAAGGGAAGATTTACAAAAGATAATCTTTTCTTTGCAGAGTCAATTGCTACCCAAGCCGCTGTATCAATTCAAAATGCACAAAATACGGAACATTTTGAAAAAAAAAGAGCTAAAGAAATGGAGTTTATTAGTATTGTTTCTGATGTTACAGCTGAAATCGATTTAGGAGCTTTGCTGCAAAGAGTGATGGAGGAGGCAACACGAATGCTCAATGCTGACAGGGCTACATTATTTTTAAATGATGAAAAAACCAATGAATTATTTTCAAGGGTTGCAATGGGGGAAGGCATTGGTGAGATAAGACTTCCTAACACTGCAGGAATTGCAGGATCGGTTTTTACTTCTGGAAAATCAATGAACATTCCTTACGCCTATGCTGATTTAAGATTTAATCCTTCATTTGATAAACAAACAGGATATTTTACTCGTTCGATTTTATGTGTACCTGTTGTGAATAAAGAAGGTAAGGTAATTGGTTGCACACAAGTTTTAAATAAGAGTGGTGGCAAATTTACAGATGAAGATGAATCTAGGTTAAAGGCATTTACTCAACAAGTTGCAATTGCTCTTGAAAATGCCAAGCTATTTGAAGATGTATCTAAATCTAGAAAGTATAATGAAAGTATGCTTTCTAGTATGTCTAACGGAGTTATAACAATTAACAGTGAAGAAGAAATTGTTACTTGTAACAAATCTGGATTAAAAATACTCCGAACTAAAGATTCAGACATAATAAAAAAACAATCCAAAGATTTTTTTTCCGGAAATAAAAAATGGATATATGAGAAAATTAAGAGTGTTGGTGAATCAAAAGAACCAGAAATTATTGTTGACGCTGAAATAGAGGTTTTCGACAATGAAACAGAAAAAGAAGAAAAAATATCAGTAAATTTGACAATACTCCCACTGATAAATGAAGATAGTGATGGAAGAACAGATCAATCGGATAATTTTCTTGGCACTTTATTAATGTTTGAGGATATTTCTTCAGAAAAAAGAATGAAATCAACAATGTCAAGATACATGGACCCTGGAATAGCAGATCAATTATTGGAAGATGGATCTGACATCATGGGGGGGCTAGAAACAACTGCAACTTTATTATTTTCCGATCTAAGAAGTTTTACAACTATTACAGAGTCTCTAGGTGCTCAGGGCACTGTAAAATTATTGAATGAATATTTTGAAATAATGGTCGAATGTATATCAGAGCAGGGGGGGATGTTAGACAAATTTATTGGAGACGCAATAATGGCTGCATTTGGTCTTCCTATATCACATGAGGATGATGAAGACAGGGGTGTTAAAGCTGGTATCAATATGATCAAAAGATTATGGGAGTGGAACGAGCAAAGAGAAAAAGACGGAAAACCTCCTGTTGACATGGGATTGGGGTTAAATACGGATAAAATTGTGGCAGGAAATATTGGATCGCAAAAAAGAATGGATTATACGATGATCGGTGACGGTGTGAATTTAGCAGCGCGTTTAGAAAGTGCATGCAAACAATATAGTGCAAGAATTTTAATCAGTGACTATACATTCAAAAAACTAAAAGGTACTTATCGCATTAGGTATATAGATGATGTGGTTGTTAAAGGAAAAAACGAACCTATTGGTGTTCATGAAGTTTTAGATTATCACAATGATAAAACTTTTCCGAATTTAATGGATGTTGTAAATCATTTTAATGAAGGTAGGAAACATTATAAAAGTGGAAGTTTTGAACAAGCTATTTCATCTTTCAATGAATGTCTAAAAGCAAATTCTCATGACAACCTATCAAAAACATACATTGAGAGATGCAATTTATTAATAGATGAAAAACCGACAGATTGGAATGGAGTTTGGGTAATGAAAAGCAAATGAGGAATTTTCCATTAGATAAAGGTTTGCCGAGTTTAGATTATATAGTTAAAAATTGGCCTAGAACAAAATGTATTTTAAAAAAATATATTTTGTCAAATCATAAACAACCAGATTTATACTCGATAGCAATAATCTGTTTAAAAGAGTTAAAAGTTTTTAAGTTAAAAGACTATAAATCGATTATTAGAAAATTATCAAAATTGTGTTTAAGAAATACCTGTTTCAATACATATCATGATTCTCATCACTTTAAGTCAGTTTTGACAATTTCGTGCATACTAGGAAAACAAATAAATTTAAAATATAAAGATAGGCTTTTATTGGTCATAATAGCCCTTACTCACGATATGAATCATCAGGGTAGGAGGATACTTATGAGCAAACCCTACTACCAGGAATTAAAGAGTTATGAAGGATTAGAAAAAATTTTATTCAATAAAATCTTTATTTTTAAAGAATTGAAAAGGATTAAGAGAATATTTGAGAGTACATTTTTCCCTGTTAAACCAGAAAATGTAGAAGATGATCTTGAAAAAATAATTTTAGATGCTGATATCTTATCATCTTTAATGTTTGGTCCTCAAGTTGGAGTAAAACTCGCTAGCAGATTGAAACAAGAAATTAGGTATAACGATGATTCAGAATTACTTTTTTCAAATTTTCTTAAACTTTTAGGGGGAAAATGTTTATATCTAGATTATTCAAAAAAATCATGTTAATAATAAACTATTATGAAATGTTGTCGTTAAAAGTTATTCACAGTTATGAAATTGTGGATAAGTAGTAATATGGGAAAACTTGTAATAGGGTGTTTAATTTTTTTGATTGGTGTTGGATCATTTGTATCTGCGCAAGAAGAAAAAGAGGAGGTTATACCTTATAATCTAAAAGCCGCACTTAAGTCAGTTTTGAATAATCATAGGACTATATTGGCAACAAAAAGTGATATAGAGGCTGCTAAGTTAAGACTAAAACAATCCAGGGGTGGTTATTTTCCTTCGTTAGATGTTACAGCTAACTACGGACATGAAAATATTATAAAATACGGACCGGGAAACAACACGCAATTGATGGCAAGGGACGCAACAGCAAAAATAACTCAAACAATTACAGATTTTGGTTTGACTAAATCAACAGTAGAAACTTCAAGATTATCATTAAAGCAAACACGAGCAACTGAGACACAAATTAAAAATGACATTTTATTAAGAGCAATTTCAGCATACTTGAGAATTATTCAATCAAGGGAAAGTGTTCGGTTTGCAAGACAATCTGTTGCAAACATAAAAAAACAAACTGAACTCGAAGATGCAGCAGTAACTGCAGGAGGTGGACTGACTTCAGATGTTCTCCAAGCTAAAACTCAATTAGCTGGTGCTCAGGCACGTTTAATTCAGTTTGAAGGTGTATTAGCCACTTCCAGACACGAATTTGAATATGTATTTAATTCATTTCCAGATAATTTAAACTCTTTGGTACTCCTTAAATCTGTATTTGATAAATTACCTAAGTCTCAAGAAGAAGCTGAAGAAATAACAATGAAAAATAATCCCTCACTGATTGCAGCAAGAATTACAGAGGATATTGGTAAAGAGGCAATAAACACAGCTAAATCATCTCTTTTTCCAACTGTTAAAGGGATAGTGAGTCATTCAGAAAAACAAGATTTTGGTGGTGTAGTAGGATTCAAAAGAGAAACCTCTGCAAAGTTAGATTTTGCATATCCATTAAATCTAAGTTTATCGGAATACGCTGGTAAAGATGCTGCGGTCGAATCTTATCTAGCAACATCTACAAGAATAAGAGATCAAGAAGATATGATTAAACAAATGTTAAGAACTACATGGGACGGATTAAAAACAGCTCAACAAAATGCTCAATTTCTTACAAATCAGGCAAGAATCTCTGGTGAATTTTTAGAGCTTGCAAGACAAGAAAGACAGGCAGGAAACCGTACTCTACTTGACGTTTTAGGGGGTGAAACTGCTCTAATTAATGCTCAAGCAGATGCGATTGCAGCTAAGATTGAGGTTCTCATAAATAGTTACACTCTCTTGAGTTTAATGGGAGAACTCTCAATTGAATCAATTGAATTTGTTGAATAAATTAGGTCTTTTTAACTTTTAAAATAGTAGTATTTAGCCTATAGTTAAACTAGATATGAAAGTAAATAGTCAACAATTAAATTTGAACGACAATGTTTCCTTAACTAAGATCTACGCTGGTAGCACTATTGACATTAATGGATTACCAGGCTGGTTACCTAAGGCCAATTTTTCGAAAACGCAAACAGACCTTCTAATAACTTCACCTGCTGGCGATGAAATATTATTAGTAGATTTTTTTACAAATTTTGAACTGCCCTCACTCAAAACTGAAAATGGTTTATTACTTAAAGGCACTTTAATTGATACTTTATCTGGATCATTCACACCTGGACAGTACGTGCAAGCCAATAATGCAAACGCACTTTCTATTGGAGAAGTTTCCAGTGTTACAGGAGAAGCTAAAGCAACTCGTTTGGACGGAACAACTGTAAATCTCTCAACTGGAGATCCAGTTTTTCAGGGAGATACTGTAGAAACTACTGGGGCAGGAGCAATTGGATTAGTATTTCTTGATAAAACAACTCTCTCATTATCAGAGGGAGGAAAAATGGTTTTAGATGAACTTGTATATGATCCAGCAACTGGAACTGGAAGTATGGCCGTTGACATGGTTGAGGGAGCTTTCAGTTTTGTGAGTGGCGAGATTGCTAAAACTGGGCCAGATGCAATGAAAGTTTCTACACCTGTCGCAACTATTGGGATAAGAGGAACTACTGTTGCAGGTAAAGCTGCGGTTGAAGGCAATGAAAACTCCTTTACACTTCTACAAGACGCTGATGGAGGTGTAGGACAAATCTCTGTGAGTAATGCTGGGGGAACTCAAGTTCTAGCACAGGTTGGTGCGACAACAAGTATTACGAGTTTTACAGCGCCACCTCCACCACCAATTATTTTAAGTGCAGCACAAATTCAAGCCAATTATGGTACAGCTTTAAATGTTTTACCACCAACGCCTGTGGTTGCTCCAACACCACAACCACCTCCACCGCCTCAAGAACAACAGCAGGAGCAAGTTCAAGAAGAGGAGTCTCAAGAGGAGGAGGAAGAAGTAGAAGAGGAGGCTGTTGAAGAGGAATTGCAAGAGGAGGGAGAAGGTCCCCCAGAAGGAGAAGAAGGAGAAGGTCCTCCAGAGGGTGAAGAAGGAGAAGGTCCACCAGAAGGAGAAGAGGGCCCGCCAATTGGACCTGATGGAGAACCACTAACAGAAGAAGGACCTCCCGAAGGAGATGGCCCGCCGATTGGACCAGATGGAGAGCCATTAGCAGAAGGAGAAGGTGGCCCACCTATTGGACCAGATGGAGAACCATTAGCTGACGGTCCACCCATTGGACCTGATGGAGAACCCTTACCGCCTGGAGATTTTGGTCCTGGAGGCCCGCCGATTGGACCTGATGGAGAACCACTAGCTGACGGTCCACCCATTGGACCTGATGGAGAACCCTTACCACCTGGAGATTTTGGTCCTGGTGGTCCTACACCTGAACAAGACGCAGCAGCGAGAGAGGCTTTTGAAACTGCATTAGCCGCAGGTTTATCTCCCGAAGAGGCAATGGCAGAAGCTGCTGCAGCTGCTGGAATTCCTCCACCACCAGGAGGGTTCGGAGGAGATCCTTTGTCAGCAACAGTTGGGGGTGATGAGTTTGCAGGAGGTCCTCTTGGTCCTGGAGGCCCAGGAGATTTTGGTCCGGGCGGTCCAGGAGATTTTGGTCCGGGCGGTCCAGGAGACTTTGGTCCGGGTGGCCCTGATGATTTTGGATTTGGCGGCCCAGGAGACTTTGGTCCTGGAGGCCCAGGAGACTTTGGTCCGGGTGGTCCGGTTGGATTTGGCGGCCCAGGAGATTTTGGTCCTGGTGGTCCAGGAGATTTTGGTCCTGGTGGTCCAGGTCCTGGAGGTCCAGGAGACTTTGGTCCAGGTGGAGGACCTGGAAATTTCGATTCTGGATCGGGCGGTGATCAAGGGTCCTTTGGAACTTTTCTTCCACCAGGTTCTTTTCAACCACCGGGTACTGTTCAACAGCCAGGTGCTTATATTCCAGCTCAAGTAGGTTTTGCTCCAATTGCACCTGTTACAACAGCTCCAGTAATTGGTTCGGGTTTTTCAGCAAATGATGGAGGTGGTTTTCATGGAGGTCCTGGTGGACCTGTAGGTTTTGATCCAGGTGGAGGTCCAGGAGATTTTGGTCCTGGCGGTCCAGGAGATTTTGGTCCTGGTGGTCCAGGAGACTTTGGTCCAGGAGGCCCTGGTGGATTTGGTTCCGATGGGTTTGGTCCTGGTGGATTTGGTCCTGGTGGTTTTGGCACTGCAGGCATTGGCCCTGGAGGTTTTGGCCCTGGAGGTTTTGGCCCTGGAGGTTTTGGCCCTGGAGGTTTTGGTCCTAGTGGCTTTGGTCCTGCTGGCTTTGGTCCTGGCGTCTTTGGTCCTGGCGGCTTTGATCCATATGGTCCTGATCCCTACGGTGGAGTACCTGTCGAATATGAAGATCCAAGTATGTTTGGGAATGTTGGAGAGGCAGAGGCTGCTGGATCTGGAAGTGGTAGTGGAGGCGGAAGTAGTGCAACTACATTCGTAGGAACAAATAGTGCTGATAGCGCTGATAAATCTTCGGAAGCTACAGCATGGCGGTTTGAGGGTTACAGTGGGGCAGATGTTTTTAAAGGCGGAACAGGTAACGACGTCTTTTGGGGGGCAATTGATGGTGATACTTTAACTGGAAACGCAGGGCAAGATATTTTTTATTTTGCGGATTTGACCGAAGGAACAGATACAATAACTGACTTCACAGTTGGGGCCGGTGGTGATATTTTAAAATTTTCTGTTTCAGTTCAAACAAGTGCGTATACAAGAGATGCATCGGTTGTCAATGATACTGCAGCTAACGGTTCAACTTATAACATGGGATTAAATTCAAATGTTCTTCCATCAGTTTTCAATTTTTCATCACAATTTTCATCATCAAATACGACAGCAGGTGTTAAAAATCAGCTAACAAGTTTCAAGGTTACAACTGATGGTTCAACTCCAATTTCAAACCCAACTGATTTTATTATTGTAACAGGAAGTACAAGTCCTAATACTGGTTATGTCTATGGATGGTCAGACACTGGAAATGGTGAAATTGACAATGGAGAACTTTTTGGTTTAGCAACCTTAACTGGTGTTGATACTGATAACATTGGGGCAACAAATTTCGCTTTTGGTCCAATATAAAGTCCCTGAATAATAGAGCTTTTAACTAAATAAATTTCCTTTTAGGTCGTAAACATAATATTAACAGTGGTTCGTGGAATGTGCACAATGAAAATCAAATAAATGTCACTAAAAATGACAAAGTAGACTCAATACGATCATCTATTGAAGGTCTAAGGGGCAAGCTTTTTATCAATGATCTTAAAAAAGATCTTCAAGAATTCATTGATACAAATGTTG
Organism: uncultured Alphaproteobacteria bacterium; assembly: GCA_902617375.1. Classification (GTDB taxonomy): domain Bacteria; phylum Pseudomonadota; class Alphaproteobacteria; order Methylaequorales; family Methylaequoraceae; genus Methylaequor; species Methylaequor ceniphilum. The sequence goes on from CACMWI010000007.1 coordinate 57,110, forward strand.
AATTAGATAAAAGCAATAATCATTTAAAAACCCCAACAATTAAAGACGCTCCCTCTTGGTTTCCGAAAGCTAACTTATCAAAAACGCAAACTGATTTAATAGCAACATCAGTTGATGGCGAAGAATTCATTTTTTTTGATTATTTTACAAATCATCGACTCCCATCTATCCAAACAGAAAATGGTTTAAATTTTCATGGAGGTTTAGTAGATAGGTTGGCTGGTTTATTTGCAAAAGGTCAGTATGTTCAGGCATCTCCCGATGGTGAATTATCGATAGGAGAAGTGTCGAGTTTAACGGGTGTAGCCAAAGCAAAACGAGTTGACGGCAACGAATTTAACTTGTCAAATGGTGACCCTGTATTTCAAGGAGATACAATTACAGTTTCAAATTCTGGTGCGATTGGCCTGACATTTCTGGATAAAACCACGTTATCTTTATCTGAAGGTGGAAAGATGCTTTTAGATGAGTTGGTTTATAATCCTGAAACTGGGGATGGGAATATGACTATAGACATGGTTGAGGGTGCATTCAGTTTTATAAGTGGAGAGATAGCAAAAACTGGAGAAGATGCCATGACCATAAAAACGCCTGTTGCAACCATCGGAATTAGAGGAACTACAGTTGCCGGTAAAGCTGCGGTAGAAGGAAACGAAAACTCATTTACTTTACTTCAGGATGCTGATGGGGGAGTAGGACAAATATCTATTAGTAATGCTGGAGGCACACAAATACTAGAACAAGTTGGTGCAACCACAAGTGTAGTAAGTTTTAATGCGCCACCACCTCCACCAATTATTTTAAGCGCTGCACAGATTCAAGCTAATTATGGAACAGCTTTGAACGTTTTGCCACCTACACCAACTGTAGCACCTACACCGCAAGAGATTCCACCACAACAAGATCAACAACAAGAAGAATCTCAAGAAGAAGCTTCAGAAGAAGAATCTGATGAAGAGGCGGAAGAAACTTCGGAAGAAGAAGGTTCTTTAGAAGGAGAAGAGGAATTAGCTGAAGAGGAAGACTCAACAGAGGAGGAAATAGCAAGAGCTGAAGAAGATTTGTTCGAGGAGGGTGGCCAAGAGAACCGAGCACTTGCAGAAGTGGAAGTTGTAGCAGAAGAAGAGGTAGCCCTACCACCTGAAGAAGCTCAAACTGGAGGTGATGAACAAGCTGCTCGAGAAGCCTTTGATACGGCACTTTCAGCTGGAGCATCACCTGAACAAGCGATGGCTGAAGCGGCGGCGGCAGGTGGTTTTGATGAATCTGGGGCTCGAGAATCAGCACTAGATAGTGGGCCATTAGGAGGCCCTCCTCTTGCACAAACATTTTCTCCTGGAGTTGGGGGGCCAATAATAGGTTCACAACTTGGACCTGTACCAATCAATGCTAGTCAAGATTCTGTAATGATACCTGTTTTTGGAATGGGACCAGCCTTTGGATTTGCAACAATGGATGTATTTGGAGGTCAGTTAACTGGGAGATTTGAAAACTTTCTTCAAGGTGCTTCTGGTTTTGGAGACGAAATTTTTGGAGTTCTGGATGAAAATCCTTACAGTCTCTCTGATACAGGGTCTTTTGAAAGTTATTTTTTTGACGATCCATCACTTTATGATGATTACAGGAAACAAGATTTTGATCAATCAACAGAAATCTCAAGTTCACAAACAACAAATACTTTTGATGGTACAAATTCTAACGACACTATTGATAAATCCTCTGAAACCGCAAGTGTTATAATAAATGGATTAGATGGAGCGGATACACTTGAAGGAGGGATAAATAATGACACAATTAATGGAGGTGATGGGATTGACAAACTAGTTGGCAATCAAGGTGATGATGTTTTAAGAGGTGATGATGGTAATGATTTTATTTTTGGAGGTGATGGGAATGACAAATTGATTGGAGGTTTGGGCGATGATGAACTTAACGGTGGTGACCAAGATGATATAATTGTTGGAGGCCTGGGTAGTGATACCCTTTATGGAAATGATGGTGATGACAAATTTTATTATGAACCAGGTCACATAGACGGAACTTCAAAAGATGAAATAATTGACTTTAGAGCAAGCGGTAATGATTTGATTGTAGGTTCTCAAGCTCCCTCGTCAGCTTATAATCGAAGTTTAATACACACAGACTCGTCTCAGTTCGGTAGTAACTATGATATTACTAGTAACTCCAATGAGTTACCCTACGTATTCAATTTTACTAATGATGTGACAACAGCCGTTGCTGAGAGTTCTTCTGCTCTTGCTAATCATTTCACTGGTTTTTCAATAAGTGTAAGTGGTAGTGGAACTAATGATTTTGAAAATGAATCAATGTATATAAGCGTAGGTGACGGAACAAGTACTTATATTTGGTTTTGGACAGACACCAATAATCATCATGGGATGATAGCTGATAGCGAACTTGAACCATTAGCTAAACTAAGTAATTATGATAATGATAATTTAACTGGTAACGAATTTGTATTCCAAACTATTTCTGGAGTTTAAGTTGTTATATGTTTATTTTGAAGGTAAGAGAGTGATATTATAAAATAATATTATGAAGTTTTGGTTTCACATATTAAAAGAAAGTAAATCTCTAAATACTATTCTTTTATTGACTTTTTTTATCACTATAATGGGTTTATTAAGCCCAATCTTTATTATTCACATTTTTAATAGATATATCGCATTTGGCCTTCAGGGAACATTGTTTTTTCTATTATCAGGTGCTCTTTTAGTTGCAGTATTCGAGTATATATTTAGGAATATTAGGAGTAAAATCTTATGTGAACTTCTCATAAATCCAATAAAATTTTTCAAATTAGACCTAATCAAAACATTTTTTGAGAGAGAAAATAAAACCTCAAAAAGAAATTTTGTTGAAATAATTGATTTCAACAATAATTTTTTTCAATTCTTATCACCCAAAGTTCAGTCAAATCTTCTCGACTCAATTTTTGCAACTTTAATTATTATTATTCTTTTTTTTCTGGACCTATTATTAGCAACAATTTTTTTAATTCTTGTTATTATTTTCTTGTTGTTGCAACAAAGATTAACAAAAAATAAAAATCTAAACCTGGAAAAATTAAATTTATCTAAGAATGATAAATTAATAATTAAAGAGATTGGAACTAATCAAGAGCTTTTAAAATCTACCTTAGCATTTAAATATTCTGGATATTATCTAGAAAATTACTTAAATAAAAAATTAAAAATTGACTCTTCAACTGCAAATTTTGATGCTCAACAAATTTCCATAACCAGTTTTTTTGTTTTGTTATCATCAATTATTACAATTGGATTTGGGAGTATCTTTGTCGTGAATGGAAATCTTTCTATTGGTAGCCTGATAGGATTCAACATATTTGCTACTCGAGCTTTGGGTACAATTTCATCGGCACAAAATTCATATTCTATCATTGAGAGAACAAATATGTATCTAAATGATTGCCAAGATTTTTTCAAAAACTCTAAAAATAGAGTTGAGGGTATGCAACTAAGTAAAATTATAGGGAATTATAAACTTAAAAATGTAAACTACTCTTTTGATAATGATAATAAGTATATAATTAACAATTTCTCTGCTAATTTTAATTCTTCAGAAATTTCAGTTATTAGCGGAGCGAATGGCTCTGGAAAGACCACAATTGCAAAATTGCTCATGGGACTAATTAATCCAGAATCTGGGGATATTTTATTAGATGAAACTAATTTGGAGAAACTATCATTGCAATGGTATAAGAATCAAGTAGCTTATATACCTGAAGATGTTGAAGTGTTAAATTCATCAATTTTAAATAATATTTTAATATCCAACCCTGATCTAAATGAACAAGAGGTAAGTAGACTGCTTCAAAATGTTGGATTAGATAAAGAGTTAAAAAAATCAGATTTAACAATAACTGATTCTATAAATAAAAATTATTCAAAAGGGATTTTAAAAAAAATACATATTGCACGGTCGATTTCAAAAACCTATCAAGTTTATATTTTTGATGATCCGTTATTATATTTAGATAAATTAGGTAAAAATATGGTGCTGAAATTGATAGCCTCATTAAAAAGAGCTGGAAAAACCGTAATTTGTTTTTCAGAAGATTCTGAAATTATTAAATTAAGTGATAAACAAACTAATTTAGGGTGAAAAGATGACAGAGAAATGGGTAAAATGGAATCTATTTAAAAACGATGAAAAACCAAAAAACGTTATTAGTAAAAGACTTAAAGTATCATTAATTCTTTTCTCACTTATTTTTTTGCTACTAGTGAATTTAAAAATTATTGAGGTATTAAGCTTAGCTGACGGAAAAATAATACCCCAAGGAAGAATAAAGTATGTGCAACATTTAGAGGGTGGAATAGTTGAAGAAATACTAATTAGGGAAGGTGAAAAAGTGGAAATAAATCAGCCTTTAGTAGTTTTATCAAAAGAAAAAGCAAGCTCTGAATTTGAGGAAATTAATTCAAGACTTAAATCAATTGATCTGTCAATACTTAGAGTTAATTCTGAAATAAATTCTAATAATTCGATAGAAATTCCTGAAAATATAAATAATTTATTTGATGAGGAATTAGTAAAATCTGAAAATGAACTTTTTCAAAGTAGAAGAAAAGCAATCAACTCTGAAATAAAGTCTAAGAAAGCAAGTATTGATAAAGCTAATAAAAATCTCAAAAATTTAAAAAAAAGATTAAAAATCGTTAAAGAACAAGAAGATATTAGTCAAAAATTGTTAGAAGTTGAAGCAACAAATAGGTTAAAGCATTTAGAAATTTTAAGAGAAAGGCAAGAGGTTGAAGGGAGTATCGACGAACAACAATCTATTATTGATTTGAGCAAGAATGACTTAGAAAAAGTGCAAAACAATTACATAGAAGATTTAAATATCGAGTTGTCACAGTACCGAAAAGAAAAAGAAGAACTTAATAAAAGAATTCAGAAATATTCAGACAGCTTAAATAGAACTGTTTTAAAAAGTCCTGTATCTGGAACAGTAAAACTTGTGTCAGTAAATTCTAAGGGAGCTATAGTCGCTCCTGGTGTAACTGTTGTTGAAATTGTACCTGAAAATGAAAAATTAATAATTGAGGCAAAATTACCTTTATCAGAAATTGGATACGTAAAAAAAAACCTTGAAGCAAAAATTAGACTGAATACACCTGAAGGCTCTAGGTTTAGATCAATAAAAGGGAAAGTTGTTTTTGTAGGTGCTGACAGAATTTCTAGTAAAGATGAAGATGGTTTTTATTTAGTCAAGGTAGAAACCTCTGAAAACTCTTTTGCACGAAAAAACGAGGAATATAAACTTTTGTCTGGTGTTCCAGTTATGGTTGGAATCATAACTGGTAAAAGAAGTTTTATGGATTATTTCTTAACGCCTTTTATAACCGGTGCTAGCTTCGCATTATCTGAAAGGTAGATTATTTTACAGAAGATTTGGCAATTGTTTCAGACTTAAAAATTACGCCATTTTTTTGAGAATTGAGTTTTAAATGTTTGTAAAGCTCATCAAAAATAAAATTTCCTTTTCTTTCTTTGACGATGAGAGTAAGAATATCTGCTTCACTCGCATCACCAAATTGCTGTATGTCAAACATATCTGTGGCTCTTCCATTAGCATAACCCACTGAAATAACGTCTGAGTTTTCAGAAAACTTTTTAACAACTTTTTGTCCTAAACCTTTTTTTATTAAGCCACCAATTTCAATAAACTTTGACATATTTATCCTCCAGCTCGTTTAATGACATCTTTAGGTATATATGTCGCAACTCTGTCAAGTTTAACCATCCACATTATACCTTTACCAGGTGTATCAAGATTTCCGGCTAAATACATTGATTCAAAGACTCTGTTCGATTGTTCTTTAGAAACTATAATTCGTATTATTTCTTTTTGTTCATCTATAGTTACGCCAAGAAGTCCCATTCTATCCCTAATGCCTGTACCCCTGGCATAATTAATTGTTGCACCTTGCGCTCCAACACTGGTGGCAGCATCTATGATTTTATCGGCTAGACCACTTTCAACAACACAAGTGATTAAAAAAACGTCTGTTAAATAAGTGATATCTCTGGCCATAATTTTTTCCTTTTAGTTATTTTTTTTGTATAAATTGTATATATAATCCCATGAGGAGTACAGCAAGAATTGGACAAATACTTGCCATAGATAGAATACCAAAACCTTCAGTGGCGGATACAGCATTTCCTAGACCCAGACCCATAGCCAGAACAAGTGGTACGGTTACCGGGCCAGTTGTGACTCCAGCGCTGTCCCAGGCGACATTAACAAATTCTTCAGTTGAAAAGTAAGTTAAAACAATTGCAAGAAGATAAAGTGGTATTAGAACGGTTGCTAAGTCAAAAGCAAATACAATTTTTCCAACACCTAAGGCTATCCCAAATGCAACACCCCCAGCAACGCTATACATTAACATTGACTTTTTGAAAGCACCATTGGTAAGTTCTTGAACTGTCAAACCAAGGGCATTAAGTGCGGGCTCAGCAAGTGTTGCTCCAAATCCTAAGAGCCAAGCGAAAAGAATTACTATAGTTAAACCCAATAATTCGTTATAAATTGGTGATACTTCACTTATTGGGACTTCCATAAAGGCAGCAGGAAGATTGGTTCCAGCTTGCCCACCTATAGCTCCTAAACCATATGTGAGTCCAATATTGAAGACACACATCCCAACAATGGACAAAGTTAAACCATAAGTTGTTATCATATTGTTAGGAAGTTTAGATCTAAGGATTACAAAAAGCACAATCATTAAAAATATCACAAGTGGAAGTATTGCTCGAACTCCTCCAATAATTTCAACGAACGGGGTTTGTGACCATTTAGAAACCTCTCCTATGGTCATATCTGAAGCCATACTAGTCGAAGCAATTATTTCCTCAACTGAGATTGTCTGAGAAACGTGTATAGCAAGAATCAGAACAGCGATAATTGGAAATAATGAAGCCATTGTAACAACGCCGAAACCAGAAAGAGATGAATCTCCTTTACCAGCTGATGCTGCAATCCCAATACCTAGTGATAGCACAAGAGGTACAGTGACTGGTCCAGTTGTAACAGCTCCGCAATCCCAAGCTAATCCAAGAATAGTTCTTAAATCAGGATTACTCCATACATATGCAGTAAGAATTATTGTTGGTGCAAGAGCTGCATAAATCATAGGTTTTAGTGACCAACCTTTGACAAATCTTATTGTTCCAATGATAGCTGCTAGTCCAACACCAGCACCAACCATTACAACTAAGGTTTCACTTCTATTGTTTAATATCTCATAGAGGTATGGTGCGTCCTGAGGATTTATTGAAGAACCAAATGCTTTGAGTGCTCCAATAGCAGGTTCCGCATAAGTTACACCTACCCCAAGTATTCCAATAATAATTAAAACAAGAACCATTGGTGCTTTTTTTGGTAACGTATCACCAATTACATTGCCAAATGGCATTAAACCGGTTTTAAGACCTTCCATAAAAATTGCTAAGCCTATTATTACTGCAATCAATCCTAGACAAATTGTTGTCGCTGAAGAGATTGGTTGTCTTAAAATTAAAAGTTGAAATAGAAATAAATATGCTGCAAGTGGAACAACTGCTTTGATTTGCTCCATAATTCTTGAAATTGTGTATGGGGCTAAGAGAGTCAATGCCTTGGCAGGAGATACTTTAATTTTTTGAGGCTTTAGTGATTTTCCTTTAGTTGCCTTCGGAGTGAGAAGATTATAACTTAAAGATTTATGATTAATCTCTGATTCGTGAATATAATCTGAATATTTCATAATTCATCATAACATATTGTGGAAATTAATAAAATCTTTATTCAACATGACTTGTTGACTTCTCTAATCTGTAAAGAATCTGTTTTGTAATTTTTTTAATTATTTGATTCTCTGACTCAATAACCGCATCTATTTCATCATGAGAATAAAGTACATTTTGAAACTCATTTCTTTTAGCAAGCTCTTTACATAAATTTAAAATTACTTTTTGGGCTTCCTTTGAACCAGAATTAATTAGTTCATCAAGATTTTCTTTGCTTATGGATATCAACTCTGTTGATTGACTTGAGGTAATGGTTGCGCTTCTGTTTTGTTGTAAAATTAAAGCCATTTCACCAAAAACCTCTCCATCTCTCATAGATCCAACTTTTTTTCCATCAACTACTACATCAAGCGCTCCAGAAACTATCATGTAAGCTTTATCGCCTTTGTCGCCTTGATTAAAAAGCGTCTCGCCCTCTAACATCAAAACTTTGGTTGTTTTTCCGTGACTTATCTCTTTCAAGAAAATATCCTTTGAGATAATCTATAGTGAATCTGTAGCGCCAATGCTCTTATTACGTTGGGAGAGTCCTTAGTTAGCTTTACAAGATCAGCTTTGGTAATTGGAAGCTTTTGATTATCGGATTTCCCTAATTCCTTTGACATTTCGTTAATTACTTTATGAAGATCTATGTTAGAGGATAATAAAATAGCTTCCAAAGCCTTTCTTTTTATTTCCACAATTTCACTTGGTACAATGGCTTTTATACTTGCAGTTCTGTTTTCATTTAGGATTAAAGACAATTCTCCAAAGATTTCACCTGTTTCAATTTTTCCAATTTTTTTTCCTTCAATTTCTGCAACTAGTCCACCTGAAATAACTAAAAAGGCTGTTTCACCTTTTTCACCCTCTCGAACAATATATTGATCTGGAAGAACTCTTATTTTTTTTAAACCCATTTAAACCTAATATTTTATTTAGAAGTTGCCACAAAAACACCATCCCAATCTTTTGGGGGAGGATACTTTTTATACTCATTAATTCGTTCCGTCATCATTTCATAGTAATCTTTCATTAAATTTTTACAAAGTGTTTTTGCCTGAGTCATTTCCTCGATAGCATCTTTCCAATTTTGATTAAAATAGTGATTCAATACATTTGTGTGTTTTTTTTCAAGATTTTTGAAATCAACACTATTTTTAAAACTTGGGTCACCAAGCAAACAAAAAATTGATACAGCTTCTTTTTTGCCTTTAACTGCAAGCATATCAAGTTGAAGCGTAGCAAAAGTATCTTTAACAGCGTCGTTAGTCTCTTGCCCAATAACGGTTTTAACTCCATAACCTTTTGATTGACCTTCAAGACGTGATGCTAAATTAACTGCGTCTCCAAGTACTGAATAGTCAAATCTTTGGTCTGATCCCATGTTTCCAACAACACAACCTCCAGTATTTAGTCCAATTCCAATTTTTAATTCCAAAAAATCTTTATTTTCTGACTTAGCTTCTTGCTCTCTGATATCGTTAAGCTCTTTTAGTGCCTTGTGCATACTTAATGCTGCTTCACAAGAAACTTGCTCATGTTTATCAACATCTATAGGTGCATTCCAAAAAGCCATAATACAATCTCCCATATATTTATCGATTGTTCCGTTTTTATTTATGATTTCATTAGTAAGAGGAGTTAAAAATCTATTTATAAGTTTTGTTAAACCTTGCGGATCTGATTTAAAAGCCTCTGAAATAGTTGTAAATCCTCTTACATCACAAAAAAGAAAAGTCATTTTTTTCGTTTCTCCGCCCAAAACTAATTTATCAGGATCTTCAGCTAATTGTTCTACTAGAGCAGGGGATAGATATTGAGAAAACGCACCTCTTATTTGTTTTTTCTCATTGGCATCTCGTAAGTAGTTTGCAAAGGTGTTACTAAAATAAATTACAAAAGTTGTTACACCTGCAAAGGTTGGATCAAATAAAGTTTTATGTTCGGTAAATAACCTTACACTAATATAAAATGCAGAACTTATTATGGTTACAAGTAATGAAATATTTACAATTGGACCAAACCTTAATGCAGATACTGTAATAAATAATGCAAGCAAAATTGTAAAGAGTGCTTCATAAAATTTCATATTTGCACCAGATTTCAAAAAAGGTGATCCTGAAATTTTAACTTTGTTTTTTTCAATTATTGCTTCTTCCTCACTTAAACCTTTTTTTAATGCTTCTTCGTAAACTTTTTCAGAATTTTTTGTAGATGTATAATAAAGGATTGCTGAAATGACTGTATCAATAAGATTTGCATGAATTTCAACACCCGGCATTCTTTCATCGACTGGAGTGGGTCTAATATCCTTTAATCCAGTGGCCGATGTACCTAATATACCAAGTTTTCCTTGTAATCTATCTTTGCCAACTCTTCCTTTAATTATGTCCACTGCACTTACATAATACCTTGATTTACCTTCTTTAACTTTTCCAGCATCCGAGTCACCATAATAAATCCACACTCTACCATTCTCATCAGTGGGGATCGCAGCATTTCCAATAGCTTTAGTTTGAATTATAATTTCTTTAACTCCCGTCAAACCTGTCCTAGTGGCAATACTATTTCCTTGAAAAGCAACCCTTATCATATCAAGCCCAAGAGTTGGTCTGATTTCACCTGCAACATTTGATATTAAAGGTACTCTTCTAATAATTCCATCTGGTTCCTGTGCAACTGAAACTGTACCAGACCCAGAAGCAGCTTTTTCAAACTCTGTCACATTGGCAAGCAACCCAGGATAAGATATCAACCATTCTTTTGGATTTTTACCTTTGCCAACAAAAACTTTTACAGATGAATCGTTTATATCATTTCTGTTTGCATCACCTTCAACATCCAAGCCAGAGTGCCCAATTACTACAGGAAAGTCATTCATAGCTTCCGTGGCTAAAAACTCATTAGAAGGAAGTTCACTTAATAGCTTGGCAATTTTTGGGTTTCTTTTTTCTAAATCTTGAGAAATTAAATCAGGTGAAGTTCTGTCTTTTTCTGCAAATAGAACATCTAGACCTAAAACAAGCATGCCTGACTCTTTAGATTTTTTAAAAAGATCGGCAAGTACAGTTCTTGACCATGGCCATTGACCGATTTCTCTGAGAGATTTTTCGTCAATATCTACTATTACGGAATAAGTTTGCCCATCTGTAGACCTTGGGAATTTTTTTTGAAGAACATCAAAATATTTTAGTCTTAGAACTTCCACTATTTCAGGATCAGCTATACGAATCAAACCAAAAAGAATAGCCATTACTAACGAAGCAATAGTAACAATAAGTCTAAAACTTAGCTTTAATTTTATCATGGTTCTGCAAAACTATTACCAAGAGTTCTTATAAGTGGGTAAATAAAATACGTAATTAATCTTCTTTGCCCAACTCTAAACTTTCCTGAAACTTTCATTCCTGGCATTAAATTAAATCCTGGAGGAATATCTTTTAACTCATTTTCTGTTATTTGAGCCCTTGCCCTATAAAAATTTCCAGGTTTTCCATCGACATCTTTATCAATTGTGTCAGCAGAAACATAAATAAGCTTTCCTTTTAATTCACCATGTTTTTGTGCTGGAAGGGCATTAAGTTGAATTTTAACAGATGTATCCGGAATTAGTTTGCTAATATCAGAAGGATCAACGTCAAAAACAGTTAATAACTCCACACCTGTTGGTACCAATGTGACAACACTTTTACCTTGCGTTATTACTGCTCCAGGATAAAGAGAATGAAGATCTAGAATCATGCCG
>CACMWI010000008.1 GCA_902617375.1 uncultured Alphaproteobacteria bacterium
GTTTTTCTGATGGAGGAACAAATCTGAATTTGTCAGCAGCTGTTTTAAATGCTCAAAAAATGGTAAATGATGGCGCTTCATTTATAGATGTTGGTGGTGAATCAACAAGACCCGGTGCAAAGCCAGTAAGTGCACATGAAGAAATTTCAAGGGTAATTCCAGTGGTGCAGAGGTTAAACTCCAAGAAAATAGATTTATCCTTAGACACCAGAAATTCTTCAACAATGGAGTTTGGTATAGCTTCAGGCGTAAAGATAATTAATGACGTTAGTGGTTTGACAAATGACAGAAAAAGTTTAGATGTAGTTAAAAAATATTCCACCCCTGTTGTTGTAATGCACATGCCCGGAACTCCTCAGACAATGATGAAAAAAAATAAATATAATGATGTTATTTTAGATGTTTACGATTTTTTAAACGAGAGAGTTCAATTTCTTACCCAATCTGGATTGAAAAAAAAGAATATAATAGTTGACCCAGGGATTGGTTTTGGAAAAGATTATATTCAGAATATTAAACTTATTAAAAATTTATCTGTCTTTCATTCTCTCGGAGTTCCTTTGATGTTAGGTGTTTCTAGAAAAAGATTTATTGAATCAATTTCTAATAATTCTAAGCCTCAGCAAAGGCTAGGAGGAACTACGGCAGCAACTTTATTGGCAATGACTCAAGGTATAAGAATTCATAGAGTCCATGACGTACAAGAGATAAATCAAGCCTTAATTGTCTTTGAAAGATTATTTAATAGATGAAGAAAAAGTTTTTTGGTACAGACGGAATAAGAGGTCCCTTTAATGAATTTCCAATAACAAGAACTTTCTTTTATAGTTTAACAAAAGCAATAAAATTAACATTTAAAGATGTAAATAGAGTTATTATTGGAATAGATACTAGAGAATCATCCAATTTGATTGAATCAGATATTATTTGTGGATTTAGTAACATGAAAGTAGAGTGTAATACATTAGGTGTTGTGTCAACTCCAATTTTGTCGTTTACTACAAAAAATTTTAATTATGATTTAGGGATTATGATTTCGGCATCTCACAACCCATACACGGATAATGGAATTAAAATTTTTGATAAAGAGGGTGAAAAACTATGCGACAATGATGAACTAAAAATTGAAAAGAATATAAATTTAACTAAAAAAGACCAAAAGTATTTATTAAAAATTGAAAAAAAGAAAGTAACTTATCCCGAATACGAAAACTTCTTATATGAAAGATTTTCACTATTAAAAACGTTTAAAAAAAAAATATTAGTTGATTGTGCCAATGGATCATTGAGTGAAATTGCCCCAAATGTTCTAAGAAAACTAAAGTTAAACTTTTCGTGCTATGGAATCAAACCAAATGGTAAAAATATAAACAAAAATTGTGGTGCAACCTTTACTAAGGAGATTTCGAACAGAACTATTAAGGAAAGAGCTCATATTGGAATATCATTTGATGGTGATGCTGATAGAGTTATTTTTTGTGATGAAAAAGGAAGTATTGTTGACGGTGACTACATATTAGGAATACTTGCTATACATTATAAAAATAAAAAAAAATTACTTAATAATTCAATTGTAAGCACCAAAATGTCGAATTTAGGTATGAGAAACTTTTTTTTTAAAGAAAAAATTAAATTTTATCTTTCAGATGTTGGTGACAGATATGTTGCGGAATTAATGAAAAAGAATAATTGTATTTTAGGGGGAGAACAGTCTGGTCATATTATTTTCTCTGAGAACTCTTTTTGTGGTGATGGTCTTTTCACTGCTTTATCAATATTAGAAATAATAAACGAAACTAATTTATCCCTGTCAAAACTTCATAGAAATTTATTTAATAAGTCACCCCAACATTTAGTTAATTATAAACTCTCTAATAATTCTGACGTAATTATAAAAGGTAGAACAATTAATAACTTGCTCAACAAGTATTCCAAAAAAAATAATTGTGACGTTTTATTGAGAAAATCCGGAACAGAAAATTTATTAAGGTTAATGGTACAAGCTGAATCTAAAAATTTAGTAGAAAAAATAGTTAAAGAGTTTTTAATTGAAATAAAGAAATTAGATGAAAACTAATAAAATCTATAAGATGCTATCAATAGCAGGTAGTGACAATACTTGCGGTGCTGGAATTCAAGCTGATGTAAAAACTTGCCAAGCATTAAATGCATATTGTTTGACATGCGTTACTACGATTACTTCGCAAAATTCCAAAGACGTTTTTAAAATATATGAATTACCTTGCATACACATAAAATCGCAAATTAATTCAATTCTAAAAGATTACAAGATTGATTGCATTAAAATTGGACTTATTAGCAGCGTTTCTCAAGCAAAAACCATATATCAAATATTAAATAAGTTTAATCCCAAAGTTCCTGTTGTAGTTGATCCAATATTTAAGTCTTCTACTAATAAAAAATTTAATAATTTGAAAAACTATGCATCAATATACAAAAATATTTCAAAAATAAGTTCTATTTTTACACCTAATCTAAATGAAGCTAAAATACTTTTAAAGCTTAAACCTAATTCTAAAATTACTACAGAAGAAATTACAAAAGAATTTATAGAACAATTTAAAGTTAAAGTTGTTATTACTGACGGAGGAAATAGATTAGATTATTGCGAGGATTTTCTTTTAAACAAAGGAATAGTAGAAAAAATTATTTCAAACAAAATACCAAGTAAAAATACCCATGGATCAGGTTGTACTTTCTCATCAGCACTTGCAGTTAACTTAGCAAAAGGATTTACTTTAAAAAAGTCGGTTCAACTCTCGAAGGATTTTACAAAAAAGTGTATTTTAAACGCCCCAAGATTTAATCTTAAATATGGTCCTGTTGGACATTGGTTATGACCGATGATATATATTACTACCAAGTTCTTTAAATTTTTTTGACATTTCTTCTTTTCCTTTAACACTTTGGTCTTTTATTTCTTGAGAAATTTTCATTGAACAAAATTTTGGCCCACACATAGAACAGAAATGTGCTAGTTTTGCTCCCTCTGACGGAAGAGTTTGATCATGGTAGTTCTCAGCAGTTTCAGGATCAAGTGAGAGGTTGAATTGATCTCTCCATCTAAATTCAAATCTTGCCTTCGACAAAAGATAATCTCTATAATATGCACCTTTGTTACCTCTAGCTAAATCTGCTGCGTGTGCAGCAATCTTATAGGTAATAACTCCTATCTTTACGTCTTCTTTGTCTGGAAGTCCTAAATGTTCCTTGGGCGTTACATAACATAACATTGAAGTGCCATACCAACCAATCATTGCTGCACCAATTGCACTTGTAATGTGATCATAACCTGGAGCAATATCGGTAGCTAAAGGCCCTAGAGTGTAAAATGGTGCGTCTTTGCAATATTTTTTTTGTAAATCTACATTTTCTTTAATTTTTTGGATTGGTACGTGACCTGGTCCTTCAATCATAACCTGAACATTAGATTTCCAAGCTATTTCGGTTAAATCGCCCAGTGTTTTTAATTCTGCGAATTGAGATTCATCATTTGCGTCATGAATAGAGCCAGGTCTTAATCCGTCTCCTAAAGAGAATGAAACATCATAATCCTTCATTATGCTACAAATCTCTTCAAAATTGGTATATAAAAAATTCTCTTTATGATGTGCAAGACACCATTTTGCAATAATTGATCCACCCCTGGAAACAATACCTGTAAGTCTATCAACCGTCATTGGAATAAATGGAAGCCTAACTCCTGCATGAATTGTAAAATAATCTACTCCTTGTTCTGCCTGTTCAATTAACGTTTCTTTAAATATTTCCCAATTAAGCTCCTCAGCCACACCATTAACTTTTTCCAAAGCCTGATATATAGGAACAGTTCCAACGGGAACAGGAGAATTCCTTATTATCCATTCTCTAATATAATGAATGTTATCACCTGTAGACAAGTCCATAATTGTGTCGCTTCCCCAGCGAATAGACCAGATTAATTTTTCAACTTCGTCATAAACGTCTGAAATTACTGCTGAATTACCAATATTTGCATTAATTTTAACCAAGAAGTTTTGTCCTATAATCATTGGTTCAAGCTCTTTATGATTTATGTTGGAGGGTATGATGGCTCTTCCTGAAGCAATCTCATTTCTTACAAATTCCGGAGTAACAATGTCCTCTTTTTTAATAAACTTTCCTATTAACTTTTCTCTACCCTCATTTTCTCTGATTGCGCAATATTCCATTTCTTCAGTTATAATATTATTTCTAGCAAAATATAGCTGAGTGATTTCACTCGTTTGGTCTCTTTTAAGAATTTTATTTGGTATGGAAGGAAAAGTTCTCACCTTACATTTAGAATGATCAAGAAATCTGAGCTCGGTTTTAGATGTTTCTATAATTCCTTTTCTATTACTGAGCCAACCAGATCTAATTGATTTAAGTCCTTTTTCGTAACTATGATTATAGTTTTGATCTGAATAAAAACCAGATGTATCATAAACAATCAAATTTTTGATATCTTCATCCTCTAGTGTAATTTCCCTCATGCCGACGTTTACTTCTTTAAACCTATCGCTTTTGAAGTAAACCTTTTTAGATTTAGGAAGCTTTTTGAATTTTGATAAGCTATCTGATATATTTTTATTATTATCTTTATTTAATTTTTTTAGCATTGTTAACTTAAAAATATTATTTTTAACGTTCTATCATTTTAATATAATGCTAAAATGTATATTAGACAATTTAAATAATTTTCCTAATATTATGTTTTTTTTATCTAATGAAGTTTTTGTATACTTGAGTCTCGTTATAGTTTTAATGAGTATGTTTTTTTATGCATTAGATAACCTATCTATCGTACTGAAATCAATTGTCATTCTGACTTTTTTACTTATTTTTTTTTCAATATTTCCTTATTTGGATCCAGATGGTAAGAATCAACTAAATCCTCAAACTATTCTAAAAGGTTTTAGTAATACATCTTTGATAACAGTATTGTGTTTATTAATTCTAGGTCAAGGTGTAGTCCAAACAAGAGCTCTTGACAATATATTGTCTTCATTAACGAGGTTATTTCCAGATAGGCCAAACATTGTAATAATTTTTTGTTTAATGCTAGTTTTAATTTTAAGTGCATTTATTAACAATACTCCCGTTGTAATAATCTTCATACCAATTCTACAAGGTATAATCAAAAACACGAATACTTCATTAGGTAGATTTTTAATGCCTTTAAGTTATGTAGCAATATTGGGTGGAATGACTACTTTAATCGGTTCGAGCACAAACCTTTTAGTTTCTGACTCATTAAAAACATATTCCGACATTAGCCTTAGTTTTTTTGATTTTACTTTAGCAGGATCCATTATTGCCTTTTCAGGCTTTATGTACGTAATTATTTTCTCAAAATTCGATATATTTCTCAAAGATAGATCTCCACAATCAAATGAATTTTTGGATAACAGAGAAAATAATTTTATAACCCAAGTTGTGATTAATGAGAATTCTTCACTTATAGGCAAAAATACACAAGATGGAAAATTTCCTGGCTTAGAAAAAATAAAAGTTTTAATGATTCAAAGAGGTGAACATGCAGAGCATGGCCCATTTGAAAGTTTTGTCCTAGAAAAAGGAGACATATTAGTTGTTTCAATCAGCCGTGAACAACTTACTGAAATATTAAGTAAAGACATAGTTTCAATAGAGGATAAAGAAAAAAGTGAAGATACTATTGATAACAAGTTGATAACTGAAGCTATGGTCACGCCCTCATCAAGTTTAGTTGGAAATACTATTGAAAATGTAAGTTTCAGATATAGATACAATTGTTTAGTTATAGGGCTCCAAAGAAAATCAAGAATTATTACAAAAAAAATGGGAGAACTTCCTCTTGAGCCTGGAGACACTTTGCTGATTCAAGGAAATAAAGAAGTAATTAAAAATTTGCGAAATCAAAATGATCTTCTTCCAATGGAGTGGGCAACGTCTGAAATTTCAAATAAGGAGATAGCAAATAAATCATTACTTATTTTTTTATCTGTGATTTCATTGGGTGCTTTTGAAATATTACCTCTTGTTGTTGCCTCTCTTTTGGGAGTAGTTGCAATACTCTTTTTTAAAGTTTTAACTATAGGGCAAGTAATAAGAAGTATTGATAACAACCTTCTTCTCTTAATTGTTACATCTTTAGCTTTAGGTCAGGTAATTCAAGTTACAGGAACTGCAAATTTTTTATCTGAATTTTTGTTGCAGATTTTGGAGGGATCCTCACCAATGACAATAATTTTATGTTTTTATGTTTTTGTGTCAATAACCACTAATTTTATTTCGAATAATGCCTGTGCTGTTCTTTTTTCACCAATTGCTATCGATATAGCGGATAAATTGTTAGTGGATCCAAAAATTTTAGCAATAGCTCTCATTTTTGCAGTTAATACTTCTTTTTTAACTCCGCTGGCATATCAAACAAACTTATTAGTTATGGGTCCTGGTCATTATAAATTTATTGATTATGTAAAATTTGGACTTCCGTTAACAATTTTATGTTGGCTTATCTTTTATATCACTTTCCCAATATTTTATAATATATGAAAAATCTAAGTTTTGATAAACCAAAAAATCCAAGATTTTCTTGTGGTCCTACAAAAAAACCAGATGAATGGAGCTTAAATAAAATCAACAAAAAATATCTTGGAAGATATCACAGAGCTAGCGATATAAAAACTTTCATCGAGGAACAACTTATTAGAATTAAAAAAATTCTTAAGATTCCAGAATCCTATGAAATTTTTCTTATGCCAGGTTCATGTACAGGAGCTATGGAAGCTGTAATATGGAATTTATTTGGAAAAAGAGAAATAACATCAATAGTTTATGACTATTGGGGATTAGAATGGTTGAAAGATCTAAAAAAATTAAATTTACAGGTTGACGAAAGAACCAGTCTTGATGGAACACTTCCATCTTTAGAGGATATACCATCTAAAAATGATCTTTTCTTTGTTTGGACTGGAACAACGACAGGTATATCTATAAATAATTTAAATTTTTTGAGTGAAAAAAGAAAAGGTATTGTAGTCAGTGATATTACTTCTGCTGCTTTTATTTATGATATACCATGGAAGAAAATTGATGTTTCTGTTTTTTCATGGCAAAAGGCTCTTGGCTCCGAATCTCAGCATGGTGTAATAGTTATGAGCCCAAAGGCAATTGATAGTGCTGTTTCTAGACCAATACCTAAAATATTTGATTTTTTAAAAAATAATTTAATTATTAATACACCTTCTTTACTTACAATTTCTGATTTAGCACAATGCTTAGATATTTTTGAGAAGAATGGAGGTTTAATCAACAGCCTCAAAATTTGTAAAAATAATAAATTTGTAATTGATAAATGGGCTGAAAAAAATGAATATGTTACCAATTTTATAAAAGATAAAAAATATCAGGCCATTTCGCCAGTATACTTAGTTTTTAAAAAAAAAATTAAATACGAAAAACTATTTAGATTTTTAAGTGATAACGAAATTGCATATGATATTAAAAATTACAGACTAGCTAATCCAGGAATAAGAATATGGACTGGTCCTACTATTAAAAAAAACGATTTAATTGCACTCACAAATTGGTTAGATTGGTGTTTTAATAAATTTAAATGAACAAGTGAAAAGTCAACTTTTACCAGAAGGATTTAGAGATGGTCTACCGGATCTTGCAGAATTAGAATACCAGATAAACTCATTTTTCATAAATCTTATGATTTCAAATGGTTTTTTGATGGTTAAACCTCCACTTGTAGAATTTGAAGACTCCTTATTTTTTCTTACCAAATACTCAGAAAATATTGATTCTTTTAGAGTTATGGACCCTCTAACACAAAAAATAATGGGAATACGCTCAGATATAACAATGCAAGTTGCAAGAATAGCATGTGGATCTTTAGTAGAAAATAAAAGACCTTTGAGATTATGTTATACTGGTGATGTATTGAAAGTTAAAAATAATAATATTAATTTATCAAGACAATTTACTCAAATTGGAGCAGAAATTATTGGAGTCGATAAGACTTTTTGTCTCAGCGAAATAATAAATTTAATAATAGAGTTTTTAAATAAACTTAAAATAAAAAAATTTATTATTAATTTCTCTATGCCAGATTTAATTAACCTTATCTCAAAAGATTTTAATCTTAAAAAATCAGATTTTGAAATACTTATGAATTGTTACAAAAATAAAAATTTATCAGCATTAAAGGATATATCCATTGATTTATTTGAGATGTCAGAATATTTGTTGCAATGTATTGGAAATATAGATGAAAAGTTAAGTTTATTAAAAAAATATAAATTTCCAAAAAATATTAAATCAGAAATCGATAATTTTATATCTCAGATTAAAAAAATTAAAGACGAATTTATTAAATATGAAATAATTATTGATCCTTTGGAAATAGATGAGTCTAGTTATCATAGGGGCTTTTGTTTTAAGATCTACTCTGAAAACTCTAAAGAACTTATAAGTGGAGGTGGTTACAGTGTTGAAAATGAGGCGTGCGCTGGTTTTTCAGGCTTTTTAGAAAACTTGATTTTGGAGTCGCAAATAAAAAAAATAACGAAAAGTAGAATATTGGTCCAGCATAATTTAGAATTCGAAAAGATTAAATTACTTCAGAAAAAAAGAAAAATGATAGTAGTAAAATCAATTAAAAAACTGAACAAGTTACAATTTGCCAAGGAGGCAAAATGTCAACAATGTCAATATTACTTTTTCGAAAACGAAATTTTTAAGGTAAAATAATGTCTAACGTTACTGTAATAGGAGCTCAATGGGGAGATGAGGGAAAAGGAAAGATTGTTGATTGGCTATCAAACGAAGCTGACATAGTTGTGAGATTTCAGGGTGGTAATAATGCCGGACATACTATTGTAATCAACAAAAAAAAAATAGCACTAAGTTTAATTCCCTCTGGAATAATTAGAAAAAACAAAATTTCAATCATAGGAAATGGGGTTGTAGTAAACCCTAGAGCACTTCTTGAGGAAATAAGAAAGCTTGATGTTGCTGGCATAAAAATTACAAAAAAAAATTTTAGAATTTCTGAAAATTCTTCAATTATTTTTAATTTTCATAAAAAAATCGATGAAATAAGAGAAGCAAGAAAGGGTCCTAATAAAATTGGAACTACTGGAAGAGGAATTGGGCCCGCATATGAAGATAGGGTTGGAAGACGAGCTATTCGTTTTACCGATTTAATCAATAAAAAAGTTTTAAAAGAAAAAATAAAAAACGTTTTAGATTACCACAACATAATATTAGCTGGTTTAAATTCAAAATTATTAACTGAAAAAGAAATAAAAGATGAAATCGACTCATATAAAAAACAAATTTTAAAGTATGTCGACAGAACCTCTAAAACTCTCAGAGAAGCAAAACGCCTCGGAAAAAAAATTCTTTTTGAGGGTGCCCAAGGTGTTCTATTGGATATTGACCACGGTACATATCCTTTTGTGACCTCATCTAACACTCTTCCAAGTGCCGCTTCATCAGGTAGTGGTATGTCTGTAAAAGATATTGGTTATATTTTAGGAATTGTTAAGGCTTACACAACGAGAGTTGGAAGTGGTCCTTTCCCAAGTGAGTTGTCTGATTCCATTGGTCAAAAACTTGGTCAAATTGGCAACGAGTTTGGAACCGTAACCGGAAGACAGAGAAGATGTGGTTGGTTTGACTCTGTAATAACACGACATTCTATGGAAGTCGCAGGTATTGACGGTATAGCTTTAACTAAGTTAGATGTTTTAGATAGCTTTAAAGAAATAAAAATCTGTATTGGATATAAACTTAATAATAAAAAGATTGACTATTTTCCTCTTTCAGAATCTGATCAAAGAGTTATAAAACCTATTTATGAAACACATAAGGGTTGGATGGAAAGTACACAAGGGGCAAAAAGTTGGACGGACCTTCCCGCACTTGCAATTAAGTACGTTAGGAGAATTGAAGAACTTTTACAAACACAGGTTTCTCTCCTTTCAACAAGTCCAAGAAGAGAAGATACTATTCTTGTGAGAAACCCATTTATTGGTTAATGTTTTTTGACTTATAATTGATATTTTTTACAACTTTTCTCAGCTTTTCGAATGCTCTTACTTCTACTTGTCTTACTCTTTCCCTTGAGATTCCGAAGGATTTGCTAAGTTCATCCAAAGTAAGCGGATCATCTACCAATCTTCTCTGAGTAAGGATTCTTCTTTCTCTTTCATCAAGATTTTTAAGAGCAATCATTAACATATCCTTCCTTTTTAATAATTCGTCCCTTTGAATAAAGGCATTCTCATGACTGTCTCTTTCATCTTGAATACCATTAATCCACTCATCTTCATTATCAGCTGAATAAGGATTATTAAGAGAGTGGTCATGACCTGCGAGTCTTCTATTCATGTCAACGACTTCATTTTCAGCCACGTCTAATCTTTCTGCAATTTCGGTAACAAGTTCTGGAGGTAAATCTCCATCGTCTAGAGCCTTAAGTTTTCCTTTTAAGGATCTTAAATTAAAAAATAGTTTTTTCTGGGCAGCTGTGGTTCCAATCTTCACAAGTGACCAAGAGTGAAGAA
Source organism: uncultured Alphaproteobacteria bacterium (assembly GCA_902617375.1). Taxonomy (GTDB): domain Bacteria; phylum Pseudomonadota; class Alphaproteobacteria; order Methylaequorales; family Methylaequoraceae; genus Methylaequor; species Methylaequor ceniphilum. The sequence goes on from CACMWI010000008.1 coordinate 10,584, forward strand.
TATACTCTTGAATGGAGGCTCTTATCCACCACATTGCGTAGGTGGAGAGTCTGAATCCTTTAGATGGATCAAATCTTTCTAATGACTGAATAAGCCCTAAATTACCTTCTGATATGAGTTCACTTAACTGAAGACCGTACCCTCTATATTTCATAGCTATTTTGACAACCAATCTCAAATGAGAATTTATTAGTTGGTGCGCTGCGGAACTTGATCTAGATTTAATCCATTGGTTAGCTAACTTAATTTCGTTGTCATGACTCAAGATTGGAAATTTTTGGATTTCGCGTAAATATCGAGAAATGTCGTTTTGATCAACTGAAATACTGAAATTTTTTTTAAAATTTATAGTCATAACATTCTTATCGCATATTTAAAAAGTTATTTCAACAATAAAATGAATATAAGATGAACAAATTATTAATTTTTATTCATAATCTTGGAAATTTTTGAATAATTTGACAAATTATTCAATAATTTTAATAGATCCTCGGGAAATTTAGAATCAAATTCTAAGTTTTTTCTTTTCAACGGATGATAAAACCCTAATTTACTTGCATGAAGTGCGTGTCTTTCGGTTTTTATGAAGTTTTCTGTTATGAAAAACCCTAAATTATCTGTAAGTTGAAGATGATAATTATTTCTACTGTATTTTCTATCCCCTAAAAGTGGATTGCCAATATAGCTCATATGAAGTCTAATCTGATGAGTTCTTCCTGTGAAAAGTTTACATTTAACATAACTTATTTTTATCTTCTCGCTTATATCAAACGAGTTTATAAGCCAAAACTGTGTAATTGCTATTTTTCCAGAATTCGGCTGTGCAACAGCCATTTTTTGTCTATTTAATTTAGATCTTTCAATATTTGTTTCAATTGTACCACGTTCATTTTTTAAGAAGTTCCATGTAAATAAATCATATTCTCTTTTTATAGATTTTTTCTTAAATTGTTCAGATAAGCTATTATGGGTAATGTCGTCTTTTGCAAAAACTAAAAGACCACTTGTCATTTTATCTATTCTATGAACAACCCCAGGTCTTAATACACCACCTATCCCTGACAAGTTTTTACAATGTGATAACAAACCATTAACTAATGTATTTTCATTATTTCCTGATCCAGGGTGAACAACAGTTCCAGCCTTTTTATTTAAAACTATCAAATGCTCATCCTCATATACTATATCTAGTTCTAAATTTTGAGGGATTAAACTATATTTTTTTGGTTTGGGTATTTCTAGAATTAGCTCACCCAACTTTTTAAGTTTAATAGAAGGTTGGATTATTATTGTATTATTAAACTTTAAATTTCCATTTGTGATCAATTGTTGAAGACGGTTCCTAGACAAATCTTTTAATTTCTGTGCAATAATAACATCAACTCTTTTATCTAGATCTTTGCTAGTTATTAAAATCGATATATAATTTTGTTTCAATGAGAAAGTTCCTAAAATTTACTGTTATTTTTCTTGGTATTTTGATAGTTACCCTTTTTTGTATTACAATATTTGCAATATATAACAAATACAATAATTATGATTTAAAAAACTTTAACTCTCTTAAATTAGAACCGCAAATAGAGGAATTTTTAACCATAAAAGATTTTCAAATTCAAAAAAATCTTATACACTTTCGTCTTGAAAATAATGATAATAATAGCCAGTTTATAAGAACTTATAATCTTAGGGATGGAAAACTTTCAACAGAAATAAAAATTAAATGATTTCAAAAAAATTATTAATATTTCTTAGCTCCTGGATAATTGAAAATACTGAATTTAGTCAGAAAATCGAAGATCCGAAGTTCTTTAAACTTACTGAAAACGAGATGTCAGATAAAGCTTGCTTTTCATCTGAAAATTGCAGAGTAAAAGCTTATTATGTAAAGGATAGTGGTATATTCTACATCGACAAAATGCAGCCCGAAAAAGATATTTGCGACCAATCCATTATTTTGCATGAGATGGTTCATCATTATCAAAAAAATGATGATAGAGTAATTGAATTAGACGAAAGAACTCTTTGGACACTTCAAGAAAGACAAGCAATCTACTATCAAAATCTTTTTTTAATTTCTCAAAAAAGATTAAATGACAATCAAGGTCCAGAAAATGTTCTTCAATGTGAGGGAGGTTCTTACTTAGATCTACAATATAAATTTAATGAATCCAGATGAGAGTAATTTGATTTGAAAAATAAAACCAATTTAATTCAACTTTCACCTACAGATATAACAGCTCATTCATTAAAAAAAAATATTTTTGAAGGCAAAATTTTACTAATTAAAAATTCAAAAGAAATTTTAAAAATTATTGAACTTACAGAGCAATATTTTAATTACCTTTTTAATACAGGAATAACTAGTTCGGAGAAACTAAAAATAAATTACAATAAAGAAAACTCTATTTTTTTTGAGATTATTCAAAATAGAATAAAGTTTTGCAAATTGATAAGAAAATGCTTTGCAAATTTTCTTTTACAAATTGAATTGGGTATTCAGAGTACTTTTATGGATTACATTACATTTAGATATAGTCCAGCAAGTGGTATGAAAAATATTGGAACATTGATTCCAACTCCAGCTCACAGGGATACGTGGGCTTCAAATATTTTTAACCAAATTAATTTTTGGTTTCCAACTCATAATGTTTCAGATCGTAATTCAATTTTTTTTGTTCCTAAATACTTTCAAAAAAGAGTGAGCAATAACAGCGATGAATGGAGTTTTTATAGATATAAAAAAACAAAAGAATTTCTTTCAACACCAGTTTCAAATATAAAATTTCCACGAAATCAAATTGTCAGTTTCAATGTCAAAAAAGGTGAAGTTTTGTGCTTTTCTGGTCATCACATTCACGGAAGTTTGGTAGGTGAAAGTGATAGACTTAATCTGGAAACAAGAATTGTTTGTGATAATGATGAAGAAAACTATAAAATTCCAGTTAATTTAGATGCAATGGGAACTGTAAGAAAAAATAAGTGGTTTAGAAACTTAAAAACTGGAAAAAGTTATATTTAATTCTTCAAGAAATTAACCAATAAAATATGGGAAACGGTTAGGGAAGACAGTCCTACCACTATATAATTTATTTGAAGTAAATTTATGTCATTCTTCATAAAATAATAAATAAGAGTAAAAAATAAAATAGTAATGACAGTCATAGGAATAGTCTTAAAGAAAAGTTCTCCGAATTTTAAATCAAGATTATTTTTTTCATCTAACAAATGTCGAGTAGAATGAAGAAAACAAAAATACATAAAAAAAGATAGAAGAGGTTCAAAAAACCAAAAACAAAAGAATAATAAAATGAATTCACTTAAAACTAAATAAACTTGACTTTTATTTTGATACATTAACCAACTTTTTAACAACCAGACTAATATGAGCAATATTAAAAAAAAATACAAATAGTTAAAATATTTACTTACTTCGATTAAAAAAAAACTGTCTACAAAAAAAAAAGAGAAAATTTCGATTGATTCTTCCAGGTGAAACTTAAATGGAAGAGAAATAACAAATATTCCTCTAATTAAAACTTCAATAAATGAAAATTTAGATTTTTCTATACAATCACTAATTCCAAAATGTAAAATGGAAAGAGCCAAAAATATTATAAATAATAAATGAGGATAGTTTATCCATGAAAAGAAAAAGATTATAGGTACTAATATATAGATTAGAAGAAATAATAGCATATCAAAATTATTATTAATGATTCCATTATGTTTAGCTATGTCTAGATCTAAACTTCCGTGCGCGAGTCCTGGCCATAGAATGGGTAAAGAAAAAAGTAAAACTTGATTTAAATAATTACCCGAAAAAAGCTCCTCAAAAAATAATGTAATTGGAATCATTAAAAAAATTGAAAATAGGAATAACTTTGTGTCTAGTTGTTTCATCTTATTTCAAAAACCGATTTTATTAACGAAATTTTGGGAAGGGAGATTATTATTTTCAAGGTTTCAAAAAGGTTAGCGGTATTTGTTAAAAATTTTACTATAATAGGTAAGCTATTCCTTTTAAAAAATCTTTCAAAGAATTGCAAAGCTGTTTCAGGGTTATTTTCAATAAATTTACAAAAAGTATTATCTAGAAAATTTAAAAAATTATTTTTTCTTATTTTAGGATACTTTTCTTTGATTATACAATCTACTATTTGCTTAGAATAAATAAATGAATTCTGTAAAGAATATCCTGTAGATTGTTTTACCCAATTTCCAGCTGTACCAATTTTAATACAATTTTCCATCTGTTTTTCAATAATCCTGAACATCGGAATTATACCTGATTCACAAAATCGAATTTTATATTGTTTTCCAAAATAATTTCTAGACATATACATTTCTATATCCTGTTTATATTTTGACCTACTTAAAGTCTTTTTTGAAAAATAAGTAGTTTCTACTAATATTTTATTTTGGCTAAATGGTAAGACATAAATAAAATTAAAATTATTTTTTTTATTTTGTATATCCATTAATATTACTTCATCTTTATTTATAATGTTTTCTTTGAATGTAATTTCCACACCGTAAAAATGTTGTAATAATCTATGTGATTTTTCCACGTTGGTGTCTATTCTACTATCGAATAATAATTGAGAAGTATAAATCTTATTTTCGGTATCAATTTCTACGATATTATTGTTTGACTTTAATGATTTAATTTTTACACCCATAATTATCTTAAAATTCTTTCTTTTTTTAAGTCTGCTTAAAAAAAAATTATATAGATTTTTTGACTTAATTCTTAAATATTCAATTCCACTAAAATTTAATGAATGTTTTTTCCCTTTAATAATTACACATACTTTTTTCCATTTATTATCAGCTGATTTATTTAAAATATTGTAAGGATGATTCCAAAAACAGAGGTTTTTTTCAAATCTCAATTTTTTTTCTTTCTCTAATAAAAGTACTTTCTTATTTGTTCTTTTTGTTATTTCATCAGCTAGTATAAGACCAGCTACTCCTGCTCCAACAATAATTATATCGATTTTTTTTTTAATCACATTTAATTAAAACTATTTTTTTAATATTTTTATTTAGTTTTTCTCTGATATTTGAATTTTTACATATTTGCTTATTATAGATTAATTTTATCAAAACTTTGATTGTTTTAATCACTTTTTCTATTTTAGTTAGATAGATTCTTTGCTTCCATATATTGTATTTGTCGTTTTTAATTTTTGTACCAATCGATTGGTATAAATAAGATGCAATTGCAATAGGAAATCTATATTTTAAAGGTAATTTTATAATTCCTTCCCAGGCTAAGTCATAAATAATATTTGATGTATCTATTAGTTTTTTTAAGTCTTTAGAGAATTCCTTTTGGAGTTTGTCACTGCGGGGAATATCATAAAAATCATTTTTGACATGGTCTCTAATCTCTTTTGGAATATAAATTCTATCTCTTAGCAAATCTTCTTTGACATCTCTGGAAATATTGGTTAGTTGCATTGCTATTCCAAGATAAATAGCATTAAATTTTAATGAACTTTCTTTTACTCCCATAATATCACACATCATTAAGCCAACTGTTCCAGCAACTTTATAACTATAACAAAATAATTGATTATAATCTTTAATATTGACCTTGCTTAAATCACTCAAAATTCCATCAATTAGAGCATTTGGTATTCTATGATCAATTTCGTATTTAGACATTAAATTAATAAAATTATGAATTATTTGATTTTTTGACTTTCTTGTTAATAGCTCCTTTTTAATTTTAGTTAATTTTATTTTTGAAACTTTTTTAGACAGTTTTTTGTCATCACCCAAGTCGTCAACAAATCTACAAAATAGATAAAGTACTTTGATATCGTCTCTTTTATCAGTTGAGAAAAATAATGATGCAAAATAAAAGGTTTTGGCTCTATTTTTTAATGAAAACTTAGCTTTCTTTAGATTCATTTTTCAGAATATTTTCGAGTACTTTAGCTGAGCTTATTACTCCGGGTACACCAGCCCCGGGATGACAACCTGCACCTACAAAATATAAATTTTTAAAATCTTCAGATTTATTATGAAATCTAAACCAAGCAGATTGCCTAAAAATCGGAGACACAGAAAATCCGGCACCATATAGTGAGTTATAATCGTTTTTAAAATCATTAGGAGACATGTGAAAGCAAACTTTTAAATTTTTATGCAGATCCGGTAAAATTGTTTGTTCAAGAGCATTTAAGATTTTTTTTTCATAAGTCTTACCATAATTTTTCCAATCAATTTGTTTTTTAAGATTAGGAACTGGCGATAAAACATAAAAACTATCACATCCTTTAGGAGCCATTGATTTGTCAGTTGCCGTTGGTCTATGAAGGTAAAGACTAAAGTCGTCAGCCAGAATTTTATTTTTAAAAATATCATTCAATAGGCCCTCATACCTCTTTCCCATCCATATGGTATGATGTGCTATATTTTTATATATTTTTTTTGTTCCAAAATAAATAACAAAAAGACCCATCGAATAATCCATTGTATCGACTCTTTTTTGATGCCACTTTTTATTATTTTTTGATTTAATTAAATATTTATAAGTATATGCAGGATCGGTATTCATAACTATTTTATTGGCATAAACAACTTTGTTTTTAAATTTTACTCCTATTGCCTGTTCGTCTTTTGTTAAAATCCTTTTAATTTCTGCATTTTTAAAAATTTTAATATTTTCCTCTTTCATAAGTTTTTCAAAGCCTTTTACAATTTTTCCAGTGCCGCCAATAGCATAATGAACTCCCCATTTTCGCTCTAAATAATGGATTAAATTATATATTGAAGTTGTATCAATTGGATTTCCACCTAATAAAAGTGGTTGGATGCTAAAAGCTTGAATAATCTGCTCATTTTTAATAAATTTAGATACTAGTCTAAAAACACTTAAATAACTTTTTAATGTAATTAAAGTTGGGATTTGTCGTATCATGAAAAAAAAATCATGAAATGGAACAAATGAAAGTTTTTCAAATCCTACTTTAAAAATTTTTTCTGAGAAATTTAGTAGACGTCTATATCCCTTAACATCTCTTGTATCAAATTTTGAAATTTCTTCTTCAGTTCTTTTTAAGCTTTTTGAATAGTCAAATATTTTTTTATTTGATGAAAAATAAAATCGATACCAAGGATCTAACTCGACAAACTTAACATATTTTTCTCTATTTTTTTTGAATAGTTCAAACAATTCATTAAACAAAAATGGAGCAGTAATAACTGTTGGACCAGCGTCAAAAGTAAATCCAGATTTTTTAAATACTCTTGCTCTTCCACCTAACTGATTTAATTTTTCATAAATTGAGACTTCATAACCTAAGGATTTTAACCTAAGTGCAGCAGAAATACCTCCAAAGCCTGAACCTACAACAATTGCAGTTTTATTCATTTAGATTTTTTTCGTATTTTTTGTTATTCTTGTAATTATTGAGCTAATAACAAAACTAACAATTCTAAATAACTTCTTGTCTGTTTTATCTGAAATTTCGATTGCTCTTTCAGATACTTGTTTTAAATGATCAAAGGAGAGATCTAATGCCCCTTTTTTTTCAATCATTTTCAACCAAAATGTAATTTCGTCTTCTGATATTGAGTCATATCTTTTTTTTAAAAACTTTTGTAAAATAAATTTTTCTCCTTGCGTTGCATTTTGTATAAAGTGCATAATTAGAATATTCATTTTACCTTCTTTCAGATCTCTGCCTGGAAGTCCTCTTTCTTTAAGTCCTAAAAAGTCAGAAAGATCGTCTTGAATTTGATATGCAACACCTGTTTCGTACAACGACTTAAAATATTTTGTGTCATATTTATTTCCCGAAAGAATCAAAACAAGTTTTATGGGAAGAGAGATCAAACCACCTGTTTTTGCTCTAGCAGTAGATTCATAATCTTCCATTTTCAAATTAAAATCAGACCTACTTAAAATTTCAATTGATTGCCCTTTTAATGTTTGTTTAATCGTTTTACTTAGTTCTTCTATTGCAAGACATTTGAGATCAGGTCTCGTTTTAATCTTGGATATAATTTCGAAAGAGGCTGAAATAAAAAGGTCGCCTAAATTAATGGCTGTGTGGTCTCCAAATCTATTCCAAATTGTAGGTAAACCTCTTCGCAAAAGATCTCTGTCTTGGAGATCGTCATGTATAAGAGATGCATTATGTATAAATTCACAACAAATCGCTATATCATGCGAAACTTGCTTGCTTAGGCCAAAGATTTTTGAAGCAAGAAGCGCCAGTATCGCTCTGAACCTCTTTCCTCCTGAATTAAGCTGATACTTTGCACAATTTCCCATCCATGAATCGTCACAGAGGATATCAGACATTTTTTTGTCAAGAGATTGTATATCGTTTTTGTATTTATCATGGTTAAAGAAGCTTAAATCAATGTTTTTTTGAAAATTATTGAGATGAATCCAATTTGTATTGATGTTTAAATTCTGTGTAATATTTTTTGTCATCTTAAAGGTTTAAAAGTTAAGTATCAAAAAAAGGGAAACATCTGACAGATGTTTCCCTTTAATTAATTTAAAACATTAAGCTTGCTTAAGCTTTTGCTGATTCAGACTTAGCAGCAGCCCAAATTACAAGACCGAAAGCAATTTTGTTAATAATGTCCGCAAGGTTGTAAATCGCATTTAATGCGTTTTCATCAGTTCCACCCGCTAGGTAACCTAGGAAGTAACCAATCGGGTAAATAGACCAACCAATTGATACAATCCATTTCATTGCATTATAAGCAGATTGCTGAGCTTTTGAGTTGCTTGAAGCGTTAGCTTGCGCTGCTTCACCTGCAAATACTTCATACAGGATGTAAATCCAACCTGCCATGCCCACTATGAAACCAACAGTTGCGTTGATTGAGCCGTTTTCACCGAGAAAACCAGCAATTAACATTACTAATGTACCAATCAAAAGTCTCCAGAACATTCCAGCTGTGGCTGCGCCAACTGCAGCTAGAATAAGGTAAAATTCGACCATCTGAAGTGGGACTGTTAATAACCAGTCAATATATCTATAGACATTAGGGTTTTCACCAGTCTGGATCCACACTGCTCTCATGTAGTAATAGTGAACAGCGGCGATCAAAGTTACAAGACCAGCAACTCTTACAGAAGTTTGCCAGTGTTTCGCAACACTGTTACCCTCTAAAAAGAAGAAAGCTGTAGATGCAACCATGGCTACCGAAATTATCCAAAAAGAAACCCCAACGAGGTCATCGGCTTTAAGCATATATTCCATATGTTTATCCTTTCGTATTTATTATTAAAATTTGAACAAGAGTTCAAAAGTTAAAGTTTTACAAGCAGATTAAATGGGCAGATATGCTTTTGCCCAATAACCTCCCCATATTGTAAATACTAGGATGACTAAAAAATTAGTTAATTCAAGAAAAAAAAGCAAAAAATTCTTAAATTATTGATTTTATTATAAAAAAATTATATAAAAAAGGAAATTGAAGCTAAAATTGTTGCATTAATTCTTAATTTTCTAAACCATTTATCTGATTTTTTATTAACTAATTTTAGGTCAATCGAAAGACTCAAAAAAAGAGATACAACAAGAATAAATGAACTGTAAATTCCATTAACTTTTAAAGCATACGTTGAAACTAATAATAAAGGAATTATGGGGCTATAGAAGAAGAAACCTTTAATATTTGCTTCAATTATTTTTTGCCATTGCATGCCCGATAGGAAGCAAACAATTAGTGCAGCATACAGTGAAGAAATCGTATTGATTTCTGAAAATTTTACCAAAATTTCATTGATGTCGCAATAACCAACCATGGGGGAAAGGTAAAATGGTAAAACACCAGCGTAAGTTACGAATACAATTCTTTTTTGAGATTTATTCATAAAAAGATTAAGTAGGCGTTAATTTAATGTTTATCAAACTTGCTAGATTCGATTAAATGTTTATCATATACTTTTTGGAGTTTTGCGCAATGACAGACCAAGAATTAGAAAAAATAAGAAACTACTTAAACAAAATTTTTAATACTCATGATTTTATTGTAAAAAAAAGAAAATCGATAGAAGACTCGTGTGAAGTTTATCACAAAGAAGAATTTCTCGGATTAATCTATAAGGAAAACGAAGAAGGTGAAGAAGATTATCAATTTCATATGACCATATTAAAAGAAGATTTAACAAAACTGTAAAACATGTTTAAGTTTTTTGTATTTATTGTTTTAATTTTTAAATTTATAAATTTGGAAGCGCATCATAAAATTTACAGTCCGCGTGTTGAAGAGGGAAGACAATCTTTAGAGTGGAGGGGACATGTTAATTATGACGACAGATTAGAATTTAATAAATCTCATCATCATGTTTTTGAAACAGAATATTCTTGGACTGATTTTTGGCAATCAGAGTTGGAATTTCATGTTTCTGACAAAGCAGAAACACCCTTAGACTGGGAAAAAACAGAGTTTCAAAATCAGGTTCAAGTTTTTGACTATAAAAACTTTGCCGGTGCTCTTTATTTTTCTTACAATTTTGTTTCTGAGAGTGATGAGTCTGATGAAATTGAATACAAATATCTAAATGAATTTAACAATGAAAATTTAAGTTTCATTTCAAATTTTATATTTGAGAAAGGAGTCGGAAAAGGAGCATCTGGTTCTACTTCTTTTGATATAAGTAATCAATTAATGTTTAAGAAATTCTTAGAGAAAAATTTCGGTTTTGGCTTTTTAGGCTTTAGTTACTTTGGTGAGCTATCAAACTTTAGTACATTTAGCCTTCAAAAACATCTATATGGGGTTCAGATAGAGAGTGAAATTGATTTAGAAATTTTTGAATACGAAATATCACTTGCTTACCTCCATGGGTTAACCGACGCATCGACCAATCATATGTTTTTGTGGAATATGGAGCTTGAATTTTAAGTTTAAAATCCAAGTTCGCGTAATTTTTTTAAATAACTTTCTTCGCTAATTAAACCGCGTTCTCTCATGCTTTCAAGAGATTTAAGGGTGAGTTTAGCATTTGTAGTTCTGTTCCTTTGTTGATTAACAGGATTTTGTTGGTAGTACCCTTGGTTATTTGTTGCAGGTTGAGAATTAATGTAGTTGTTTTGATAAGGTCTTTGATTGTTCATATCATATTGTCTTTGAATGTATGGAGAATTATACTGTCGAGGTTGAGGTGGATAATATCCTCCTTGTTGTTGGTATGGAATCCTCACAGACCGCAATTCTCTTCTTAAATCTTGTACTTCCTTTTTAAGTTGTTCAACACCAATATTGGACCTAAGAGCTATTGTTTGTTCTTGCCTACTCAATGATGCTCTCGGTCGAAGTGCATTTGATGAGAAAACTAACCAATCTTTTCTATTTTTTGCAATGCTTGGTCGAAAAACACCAGAGTTTGGAAGCGCACTCAATCTATATTTATTGTTTATTGTTTGAAATCTCGAACCAGGAGCATAAGGATTTTTAACCAAATCTGGATTAAGCGCATTACTTAGCATCGGGTCTGTTTCAGAAATATTACCTTTTCTTAATATCGATCCAAAAATGAGATTAAGACCAGATTGATTATAAAACACTCTACCAGAGGTTACTTTATTGGCTGAAAGCCCTTTTTGTTTATACCAACCTTCTAGAGTGAAGACAACATCCTCATTGGGTTCCGCCTCTAGTAAAGCTTCGCTTATAGCTTTAGAATACGTAAATACTCTATCATCAGGAAAAAGTGCTTGTGGTTTACCACCAAATGTGGTCAGTACAAGTTTCAGTGCACCTTCAATGCTACTTGGATCTATTTTTACAGGATGAATATTTTTTGTTTGTTCATCCTCTGAATCAAGTTGAACTCTTTGATAACCACTTTTATAATAAAACTTGTTATCATCAAATAAATCTATACTTGAACAACTGACTAAGAAGAATAAAACTATAAGATACAATGTTTTTTTCATTTTGAATATTGTTATCATAATGAAAAATTAATAAAAAAAAAGAAAAAAAAAAGGAGAGCTAGTTGCTCTCCTTTTTTAAAATTATGATATTGATTTTAAGTTTCTACCAGAAGAAGAAAGCACCAATACCACCGAATGAATCTTCTTGATCATCATCGGCAAGATACCAAGATTTTTCTGCGTATCCGCCTTCAGCGATTAATCTGAAGTTATCAGTAACGTTATGCCAAATCATACCTGAATGCATGGTGTTGGCATTTGAAGTACCTAGGTTGTTCATATCGCTTCCTGTCATTCTCAAGTAGTTACCACCATAAGAATAACCTACATTAGTACCTTGACCGAAATCAAATGTACCTTGGATATATCCACCGTAAGATTTTCTTTCCTTACCATCATCATCTAATGCACCGGTTGTAGCAGCTACGGCATTATTGACTTGTCTTATTGGAAGAACAGAGTGTTGCCCTCTCATTCCAAGACCGCTAGCCCAGAAACCAGTAGCAACTAGTGAAAAACCATCGTAAGAAAGTTTTGTACCAAAACCTACACCGGCTGATTCAACGTGATCATGTTCTCTATCTACGCCAGCTGCAGCTTGTCTAGATTGAGTTTCAGCTAAAGTTCTTCCTGTGTATTGGTATGTACCATCAACCCATAGGTTAACGCCAACACCAGTTTGTAGAAAATCACCATTCCAAGTGATTTGTGCTTCTACTCTTGGAGCTGAGTGATCGGTTGCACTGTTAGCAGCAGTGTCAGCAGCTACATCTTTTGGATCAAAAACACCAACTTTTGCAGCAAAACCGTTACCAAGTTCTGGAAGTGTCCATGAAACCTGTGGTTGAAAGTCTGTGTAAAGGTAACCTACACCAATCCTACCTAAAGTAGTGTTGTTGTTACCTGCACTAGCTCCAGCACCAACACCAAATAAAAGCATATCATTTAATATTGCATTACTTTGATGAATGCCAAGACTACGACCAACTAAAACAGAACCAAAGGAACCAGCTATTGAACCACTAGTTTCACGAATGTTGATTTCACCATTACCTAAAGCGTTTTCTCCACCGTTCATGTGAGTATATAGACCAAGTCTTGCAGACATGTCTAAACCATTAGCTGTAGGAGCTTTAAGAGTCATACCCCAAACATTTGGTAAAAGACCTGTAACAATACTTGTCTCTGAATTACGAGCGTTAACAATACCAGCAGTAGTGTCGAAAGCAACCGTAGCACCACCAGCAGTAGTTGGTGCATTTGTACCACTATTTTGCATGATGAATGCATTAGCTGCGCCGTCAAATGAGACTTCCCAACCTTCTTGACTCATCAATAGAATTTTTGAGTCAACGTTGGTGGAAGCCAAAGCCATGACAGCAGGAATCGCAGCAACTGCAATTTTTTTAGAAATTTTCATATATTTCCTTCCTTATTAGTTAATATAATCATTACAACTATAATACACTTTAAAAAAGCTTATTAAACTTTTATGTTCTCAATTGTGTAATTTTCTAATGAATTGTTGTAATATTACAACACCAGGTTATTTAAGAATGTAATTAACAGGGATTTTTATTTTTAAATATCCTAGTTTGTCAAGCACCTCAGCAGGAGGTTTCGGAAATTTGAATGAATTTAGGATTTTTGTTGTAGCCCTATAAAGTCTTTTCGGAGCTCTATCTTTAATTTCAATATTTATTAATTTCCCATCTTTGTTTAGTGTTAAGACCGAAACTATTGTTCCTTGTTCTCTTCTTTTAATTGATTGAATTGGATAAGATTTAGACGCCATTTTATTAATTTCATACGATATAAAACTTAAATATTCATTCAACAACTGGTTCTTGATAATTGATTTATTTTTATTAATTGAAAATTGCTTTTGTGATTGTATTTGTGGTTTTATTTCTGGAATTTCATTTGAATTATTTAATTTTTTTTCTTCTTGTTTCTGAATAATTTTTTTATTTGGTTCTATAACTTTCTCGACTTTTTCTGTACTTTTTTTGGTTTCTTTTTTTTTTAAAGACACAACATCTTTTTTTTTCTCAATCTCTATTTTCTTATTGTCTAAAATCTTATTTTGTTCAATAGGTTTGTCTTCAATTTTTTTTTTTTCTTTAACTATTTCTTTCGGTTTAGGTGGTGCTGGTTGAACAAATGAAAATTCTCTAAATTCGCTTAAATTAACAACATAAATTTCTTTATCATTTGTTTTTGATGTAAAAAAAAAAACAATTGTAAAGTGAAATAGCAAAGAAAAGGCAATCGAAAAATATATAAACTTATTGTTTATCATTTTCTTTTTCTATTACTTTTACAAACAATTTTTTTATATCCTTTTCTTTGAATTCTTTTATTATTCTATTGAAGAAATGAATAGATGATTCTTTGTCTAAATCTAAAATATACTTTTTATTTTTCAATTGAATAAAATTTGATAATTCTTCAATGTTCAAACTTTTATTTTCATACAAAATTTCATTGTTTTTATTAATTGTAAATACAATACTTTGACTATCAATTTCTACTTCATTTGCGAACTCTGATTCTGGCCTAGTAATATCACTAGAATCTTTTTTGCTAATCACTCCCGTTAACAAAAAGAAAATTAACAATAAAAATATCAAATTTATCATTGGTATAAGGTTTACCATTTCTAGGGTTTTATTAGGTCTTTGAGATTTTTTAAGGTGCATCGGCGAAATTCACACTATTTATTTTTTTTTTTTTTATTAGATCCATGAGATTAAATAAAACCTGGATCGAGGATTTTTTATCATTCAAAATCACAATTTTGTCGAAATTTTGAGCATTCCAATCGTCAAAATATTTATTTTCTAAATCTTTTAATTTAATGATTTTGTCTTCAAAAAAAATTTTATCTTTTTTGAGATATAAAATCATAAGTTGATCTTTATTTTGCTGGTTTGAAATTTGTTTTTGATTATTTACGGAGAAACTTACTTCACTATTTCTTGTAAAGTTTGTAGCTAACATAAAAAAAACTAGCATTAAAAAAATGATATCAATAAGAGGAATAATATTAATCTTTAACTTTTTGTTTTTTGAAATTTTATTCAAAGTCATTTTAGTGTCGATAATTTAGAAATTAAAGTTTCAAAGTCATCCATAAGATCGTTGATTTTTTTTTCTAGGAAATAGTGACTTACCAGAGCTGGTATAGCTACTATTAGTCCCATCGCAGTAGTCAGTAATGCTGTCCAAATACCACCTGCAAGAATTGACGGATCAACCAAACTACCCCCTAGTTCAAGCTCATTAAATGAGTCAATCATTCCTATAACAGTTCCAAGAAGTCCAACTAATGGACTCACTTGTGAAATAACTTCTAATGAAGGAAGAAAAGAATAAATTTGTTTAAATTCTTTATTTTTTAATGAGTCAATTTCCTTTTCAATATCAATTTTTGAATTATTAGAAGAAAGAAGGTCAACTAAACTTAAAATAATTCTTTGTTTTGATTTTGGAAGAGTGTCAATAAAACCTTTCCTAACGTCGTTCATGTTATTATTTTTGTCAGCAATTAGCAAACTGTAGAATTTAGAAAAATCTAATTTTCTCAAAAAGTATATTTCAATAATTTTTAGTGTGACAATTGCAATGGTAATTATCGACAAAGCAAATAATGATGTGAATATAATTCCACCCTTGTCTATATAAATAAAAAATGATTCCATTTAGTTTGCCTTAATTAAACTAAACCTTTTAATAGAGAAGGGAACTTTTTTCTCAACTGATCATATTCTTTTTGAATTTCAGTGTTGTCAATTGAAAGTCCTTCTGTTTTAGATTTAATCTTATGATCGTAAACAACTGAAGCTGGTCTTTTGGAAAAAAAAATTATTCTGTCTCCTAGAAGAATAGCTTCTTTAAGATTATGCGTAATAAGTATGATTGTAATTGGGTTTTTTTTCCAATAATTTATTAGCACGGAATAAAGGTTTTCTGCCGTGGGTTGGTCCAATGACACAAAAGGCTCATCCATCAATAAAATTTGTGGTTTTTTTATCAACGCTCTAGCTAAAGAAACTTTTCGTCTCATACCACCAGATATAGTTTTGGGATAATAATTCTTAAATTCGTGTAAATCAAATTCAGAAAGAAGAGATTCTATTCTTTCAATATATTCTTCTTTTTCTTCGCAAACTAATTCAATATTTTCTTTGACTGTTAACCATGGAAGAAGTCTTGAGGTTTGAAAGACATAACCATAATCCCCATTTGCCTTTAAATCACCTTGTTTTTTATTGAATTTCTGATCTTCAGCGTCTATTAGACCACCTATTATGTTCATTAGAGTGGTTTTACCACATCCAGATGGACCAACAATGCAAACAAATTCTTTATACTTGATTTTAATATTTATGTTTTTAAGAACATCGATGGATGTTTTATCGTGCGGGTTTACAAACGATTTTTTTTTTATGTTAATGTGAAAATCCAATTTTTACCTCCAAATGGATATTTTTTTTTCAAATGGCCTAACTAAAATAAACTCTACAAAAATTATTAGAAGAACAAACACCAATGTATACGCCAAAATACCTGAAATATCAAAAAATTGGAAGAATCCAAATAATTTAAATCCTACTCCGTTGCTTCTACCCAAGAGCTCTACCACGAGAACAATTTTCCAAATCAACGATAGACCTGATCTTGCAGATGATAACAAGTATGGATAAAGTTGAGGTAGTATTACTTTTAAAAAAAATTTATTTCCTGAAATTTTATAAAATTTGGCTACATCTACATAATCTTTTTCAATTGATCTAGCTCCTTCTCGCATAATAACTGCAACCATTGGTATTTTATTTAAAGAAACTGCAACGATTGCTGCGACTTCATTTAAACCAAACCACACATAGCATAAAATTATAATTACTAGCGCCGGTACATTTAATCCCATTATTAGCCAGTCATCTAAAAAATTATTTAATGATGAATTTCTTCCCATATAAATCCCAAAAAAAGTTCCAATAAACATAGCTATAATAAATGAAAGAAAAACTCTTTTAAGCGTTATCGCTGTATGATAAAAAATTTCGTTGCCTTCTGCTTCTAAAATTATCTTATTGAAAACTTCGCTAGGACCAGGTAAAAGGTCAACTTCAACGTAAAGACTAGAGATCTGCCATATACTAAAGAAAATTAGAATGGAAGCAATTCTAATAACTGCATTGGGATTGTTTTTTTCCATTACTATTCTACCCAGAATGTTCCAGGGGATAGTTCCTTAGCTTTACCAACAAGTTCTCTTCCTCCAACTTCTGAAAGTATAGAGTAAAGTTTTTTTGAACCATTAATTTGGTCCAATGAAAAATCTTTTGAAGGAATACCTTCTCTGTATATATCTCTTAAATTTTTAAAGAGTTGATCATTTTCTGCATTCATAAATGGTCTTACTTTTTCCCATATCTCATCCGATTCGAGCATCAATTTTTTTGCATTTTTTGATGTTTTAAAAAAATTTTTTAATAATTCTTTATTTTGCTCTGCCCATTGCTCTTTGAAAACCCATCCGATTACTGGAATGCCTTGAGGAAGATTTAACTTATTCAAGATGTCATTGATATTTATAACTTTAGTAAATTTTTCATTTGTTAACAGCTTTGCTTGGTAAGGCCAATAGGTAAGAATTGCGTCAAAACTATTTTGTTCAATCTTTTTGTTTAATAAAGGTGGAGCACCAAATATTTGTCTACTCACATCTTTAAGTTCTTTTCCGTATTCTTTTTTGAAATATGCTCTAAATATCAGCCAGCCTTTGTCAACTTGACCACCAGCGATACCTATTTTTTTTCCTTCCAAATCTCCTTCATTTTTGATATTTGAATCTTTCGATGCTATTAGACCACCAGCTGACATCGAATGCGGAACGAATGCAAATTCTCTACCTTCATTTCTTTGTCTTGATACCCAAAACCAGTCAGTTACTATGAGATCGACTGCTCCACCTTGAAGCGCAACAGCTGCCGCATTCTTACTTGCTAATTCAACTATCTCAATATTTAGACCATTATCTTTGTCCATATTGAGTTCTTTTATTAATTTAAGCTCCCAATTAACACTGCCATATTGTAGGGATCCAATTCTTAATGTATTGGCATGGAGATAAGAGAAACAAATGTTAAAGATCAAAGTAAGAAATAAAACATTGGTTATAAAAAGTGATTTGTTAAAAATATTTTTAATCATAATTCTAAATAATATTTCCTTCTTAATAAATATATTGTATTTTCTATACTTTACATCAAACGTCTGTCAATGCTAGTTTTTTTTGATGAATGCAATATGAAGAAAAAAGTTTATTTTTTAAATCTTAAAGGCTATAAATGCCCAATACCAGTATTAAAAATTTCCAAAAAATTTAAGGAAATTAATAAAGGTGATATTCTTGAAGTAAATACAGATGATCCAAAAGCGGACAAAGATATACAAGAACTTAGTAACAATATTAAAATTAAAGTATTAGAAATGAATTCTACAAACGAAAAAAACATGTACTTTAAACTCCAAAAATATTGATTTTTGATTTATTTTGAATGAAAGACTTACTTGATAAAAAAATAGACGATTTAAGCTATGAGGATGCCTTTGATAGACTTCAAAAAATTACCGAATTACTTGAAAATGGTAACGTTTCGCTTGATGATTCTATTAAATATTATGAACAAGGAATTTTACTAAAAAACTTTTGTGAAAAAAAACTAAAAGATGCAGAGATGAAAATCAAAAATGTATTAGATAAGTCAAAAAATAGTGAATAATAATGTCTAGTATAGAAAAATTTATCTCAAAATTTGCAATAGAATTTGATGATTTTTTTTTAAAACTTCTTCCCAAAAGAAAATATTCCCAAAAACTTCATGATGCGATGAAATATTCAATTAAGGTTGGAGGTAAAAGGCTTAGACCTTTATTTTTGATTGAAATATCTAAAATATTTAATGTTGAGAAAATAATGGCTTTTAGAGCTGCTGCTGCGATTGAATTAATTCATTGTTATTCATTAGTTCATGATGATCTCCCTGCCATGGATGATGACGATTTACGAAGAGGGCATATGACTTGTCATAAAAAATATGATGATGCTACAGCGATACTCGTTGGAGACGCTTTCCAATCTTTGGCTTTTGAAATCTTATCTGATAAAAAAACACATCCTAATGCTAATGTAAGGTGTAATTTGATTAATGAACTTTCAAAAGCCTCTGGAGCAAATGGAATGGTAGGTGGACAAATGTTGGATTTAGATGCCGAAAAGAAAAAGTTGAGCTTAAACGAAATTTTGATGCTTCAAAAACTTAAAACTGGAGAACTGTTTAGATTTTCTTGTGTAGCAGGTCCAATTCTCTCTGGAAAAAAAGATCTTAGACATTTTGAAGAATTTGCAAATAATCTAGGTTTAGCATTCCAAATTAAAGATGATTTACTAGACGTTGAAGGTGATGAAAAACAAATGGGTAAAAAGACAAAAAAGGATTTATCTAGGGGTAAAGAAACCTTGATCTCTTATTTAGGAAAAAAAGGTGCAAAAAAAAAGTCAGAAGATTTGATAAAAGATTCCAAACAAATTTTAAAATTCTATGGAAAAAGAGCAAATAGAATTATAGATTTAACTAACTTTGTAATTTCAAGAAACAATTGAATGTTCATTCGTAAAGCTGTTCCAGAAAATTTAGACAAACAAAGAATTGACTATATTCTTAAAGAGTTAGAGTTAGTTGAATCTAGGAATCAAGCTTTAGCTGTAATAATTTCAGGAAAAGTGTTTGTTGATAATGAAAAAATACTAAAACCTGGGAAAATTATTCGGTGCAATAAAATAATTGAACTAAAAAAGGACAAAAATCATTGGGTTTCTCGAGGTGGAATTAAACTTAGTCATGCATTAAAAAAATTTAATGTTAACGTTAATAAAAAAATTTCTCTCGATATCGGTTGTTCAACAGGTGGATTTACAGATGTTCTCATAAAAATGGGAGTAGAAAAAGTGTATGCAATTGATGTTGGTTATGGCCAACTAGATTGGCGTTTAAGAAATTCTGAAAAGGTAATTTTATTTGAAAGGACAAATGCAAGGGCGCTTGATACTAATATTATTCCAGAATTATTGGATTTAGTTGTATGTGATGTGAGTTTTATTTCTTTAAAAAAAGTACTTTTACCTGTTAAGAAATTGTTAAATAGAAAATTTGAAATATTAAGCTTAGTAAAACCTCAGTTTGAAGCAAGGAAAAATGAAGTAGGTCGAGGTGGTATAATCAAAGATTCAAGAATTCATAACAGAATTTGTGAAGAATTAAGGTTTTGGTTTAGACAAAACTTTGATTGCGAATATTTAAATATCATTGATAGTCCAATTACAGGTCAAAAGGGTAATAAAGAGTTTTTCATATATATAAAAAATTAAACTTTATTTTTTTGATTCAATAAAAATAAATCTGCTAATATAATTGCCACCATAGCTTCACCAACTGGGACTGCCCTTATACCAACACATGGATCATGTCTTCCTTTTGTTTTAATAATTGTATTTTTATTAGCAAGATTTACTGTTTTTCTCTCTGTAAGAATCGAACTTGTTGGCTTTACAGCAAATTTTATCACAATATCCTGACCAGATGAAATTCCTCCAAGTGTTCCACCAGAGTTGTTAGATTCAAATATAACTTTATTGTTTTGATACCTCATTTCATCTGCATTTTGTTCACCTCTTAATGCTGCGCTTTTAAAACCATTTCCGATTTCGACTCCTTTTACTGCAGGAATACTCATTATGCCTTGTGCTAGCAGGGCGTCTATTTTTGAAAAGACTGGTTCTCCTAAACCTGGTGGGACTCCCGATGCAGTTATTTGAATAACAGCCCCTATGGAGGACCCTTCTTTTCTTATTTTTAAAACATAATCTTCCCATGTTTTTAAAATGTTCTTGTCTGGACAAAAGAAGTTGTTCTTTTCTACTTCTTTCCAGTTCCAATTGTTAAAATTTATTTTTTTTTCGCCTATTTGTATTAAAGCACCTCTAATCTTAATTTTCTTTCCTAAAATTTTTTGTGCTACTGCCCCTGCTGCAACTCTCATGGCTGTTTCTCTTGCGGATGCTCTTCCACCTCCACGATAATCTCTGATACCGTATTTCATTTGATAAGTGTAATCTGCATGACCAGGTCTAAATTTATTTTTTATGTCACCGTAATCTTTTGATTTTTGATCAGAGTTGTAAATAATCAATGATATAGGTGTACCTGTTGTCTTTTTATCGAACAAACCAGATAATATTTTTACTTTGTCATCTTCTTTTCGTTGGGTTGTGAATTTTGATTGACCAGGTTTTCTTCTATCTAAAAAACTTTGTATATAATTTTCATCAATTTTTAAGTTTGGTGGCACGCCCTCTATAACACATCCTAGGGCATCACCATGGCTCTCGCCCCAAGTAGTTACTTTAAAGAGTTGTCCAATTGAACTTCCAGTCATGCTTAGCGTTCTACAGTTATATCCGGTGCATCTACAGATTTCATGCCAACTACATGGTATCCACAATCTACGTGAATAACTTCTCCTGTCACTCCTGATGACAAGTCTGATAAAAGGTACACAGAATTTTTACCAACTTCATCTATTGAAGTAATTCTTTTTAATGGCGAATTATATTCATTCCATTTCAAAATATATCTGAAATCAGAAATTCCTGACGCAGCTAGAGTTTTAATAGGTCCAGCTGATATTGCGTTTACTCTAATATTTTTTTTTCCAAGATCGACTGCTATGTATTTTACACTAGTTTCTAATGCTGCCTTTGCAATACCCATTACATTATAATGTGGCATGACTCTTTCAGCTCCAAGATATGAAAGTGTTAATATTTGCCCTCCAGATTTCATAAAATGTTGAGCTCTTTGACAAAGAGCAGTAAATGAATAACTAGACACATTAAGTGTATTAATAAAATTATCTCTGGACGTATTTACATAGTCACCTTTTAATTGATTTTTGTCTGAAAACGCAATTGAATGAACAAGAAAATCAAACGACTCCCAGGTCTTTGATAATTCCTTAAAAAAATTATCAATACTTGAATCAGAGGTTACATCGCATTCAAGAACTATTTGTGATTTACATTTTTCTGCAAGTGGAAGTACTCTTTTTTTTATAGAATCATTAACATAAGAAAATGCAAGGTCAGCACCGCACTGACTCAACTTTTCTGCAATTCCCCATGCTATTGATTTTTCATTAGCTATTCCAAGAATTATGCCTTTTTTACCGTTTAACTTTATTAGTGAGTCCATCTTTGATCCTTGGTAAACTTATTGATTAACATTTACTTAATCTTATATAATAATTCTAACATAAAAGATATAATGAATCCTTTTAAAAAATTTAATATGTGGTTTAATCTTGCAAAAAAAAACCACCCATTCGATCATACCGCCTTTGCTCTTGGGACTGAAAATAGAGGCGAACCGCACGTTCGTATGGTTCTGTTAAAATTAATTTTGGAAGATGGTTTTGTTTTCTTTACTAACTTAAACAGTAACAAAGGCAGTCATTTTAAAAGAAATAAAAATCTTTCAATGTGTTTTTATTGGGAATCCATTCATAAACAGATTAGAATTGTTGGTAAAGGTAGTGTTGTAAACGACGAAATATCTGATAAATATTTTGGCTCAAGGCCAAGAGGGAGCCAAATTGGAGCATGGGCATCTGATCAGTCGTCTATAATCAAATCATTTAGCTACTTAAAACAAAAAGAGAAAAAATTTGAAAAAAAGTTCGAAGGCTTCAATGTCCCAAGACCAGATTATTGGGTTGGAATAAAAATAAAACCAAAGCAATTTGAGTTTTGGCAACAAGGTGATTTCAGGTTGCATAGTCGTGAAGTTTATTTTCAAAAAAACAACGTTTGGCAAAGAAAGTTGCTTTCACCCTAAGTTAAGGTGCTTGAACAGGAGCAGGAGTGTCGCTCGGAGCAAGATTAGGTGTGCTATGAGCTACCGTTTCTTTGTCAAGAGAGACTGATCTTGACTTTTTAATTTCGAGATTCTTATATACAGAACACAAGGCCATAACAAGTTTTTTAATCATTCTTGGAGTATGTTGGGGAGAAGCAGTAATTCTCAACCTTTCTTCACCTCTAGGTACTGTCGGATAGTTGATTGGCTGTACATATACTTGGAAATCATCAAGTAACATTTGACTTGCCTTTTTACAAAGTATGGGGTCGCCAATGATAACTGGAATAATGTGACTTTTGTTGTCTATAAACGGTATATTATTTTTTTTGAGTGAATTTTTTAGATCACTTACTACTTTAAACAACTTTTCTCTTTCTGATGAAGAAAACTTTAAATGTCTGATAGATGCATAAGCACCTGCAGCAATACATGGAGGTAAAGATGTTGTAAAAATGAAACCCGAAGAAAAACTTCTTACGAAATCAATTGTTTCTTTTTTGGCAGTGATGTAACCGCCAATAACTCCAAAAGCCTTTGCTAATGTCCCCTGTATTATATCTACTTGATCCATGACTTTGTCTCGTTCAGCCACCCCTGCACCTCGTTCACCATAGATTCCAACTGCGTGTACTTCATCCAAAAAAGTTAAGGCATTATACTTTTGAGCAAGACTACAGATATTTCGTATTGGTGAAAAATCACCGTCCATAGAATAAACAGATTCAAAAGCTATTATTTTGGGTTGTGATTTGGGAAATTTTTTTAGATTTTTTTCTAAATCAACTAAATTATTGTGTTTAAAAATTACCTTTTTTGCACTTGAGTTTTTAATGCCCTGAATCATAGATGCATGATTTTTTTCGTCTGAAAAAAAAACACAATCAGAAATTTTTTTCCCTAAAGTGGATAAGGTTGCTTGGTTAGCTAAATACCCAGAATTAAACAAAAGTGCAGCTTCTTTTTGATGAAGATAACAAAGTTCTCTTTCTAGAAGTACATGATAATGATTTGTCCCAGAAATGTTTCTTGTTCCACCAGAACCAGCCCCTACTTTTTTCAAAGCATTTGTCATACTCTCTAGAACATCTTTATTTTGGCTCATTCCTAAATAATCATTGCTGCACCACACCGTGACTTCTGATACAGAATTGTCTTTATAGTTCAAAGCTTGAGGAAAATTTCCAGCTAACTTTTCGAGATCAGCGAAGATTCTGTAGTTGCCTTCGGATTTTAGTTTATCTAAACTATTTATAAAAATTTCTGAATAATTAATCATTTTTAACAAAGCTCAAAGCAACTGAGTTTATACAGTATCTTTTAAAAGTTGGTTCAGGTCCATCCTCAAATACATGCCCTAGATGCGCTTTACAACTAGAACAAACAACTTCAACTCTTCTCATCCCAAATGTGTTGTCATCAATCTCGTCAACTACCTTCTCATTAATGCATGAATGAAAACTTGGCCAGCCAGTTGAGGAGTTAAACTTATGATTGGAACTAAATAGTTTAGCATCACAACATATGCATTTATAAACTCCATCTTCAAAAAAGTCGAAAAATTCTCCTGTAAAAGGTGGTTCCGTTGCAGCATTTTGTGTAACCTGAAATGCAAGTTCAGATAATTTAATTTTTAATTCTGATTTCCTCATACTAATTCTCATATAATAAAGTTATTATAAATTAAAATAAAAATATTTACAGTTTATTGTTTTTTTATGATCATAATTTTAGGTGCAGGAATAATTGGACTCTCTATAGGGTACGATTTATTGAAAAAAGGAAAAAAAGTTAAAATCTTTGATTCAAGTACTATTAAAGCTAAATCAACTAACGCTTCAATTGGAATGTTAGCACCGCTAATAGAGGCAAAGCCATTAGAAAAAAAACTTTTTAAACTAATGTCAGCGTCAAAACTAATTTGGGAGAAACTCCAACAAAATAAGAATTTTTCTCAAACTATTGGATTGAAAAATAATTCTTCATTGATGGTAGCTCTTAATAAAGACGATGAAGAAAAACTAAAGTTTAAAAAAAGTTTTTTTGAAACATTAGGCTATAATCCAGTATTTCTAACAAAAAATGAGACTCTTAGAAGAGAGCCGTTGCTAAATTCTAACGTTACTGCATCTTTGTTTTGTAAAAAACAAGATCAAGTAAACCCAATACTTTACAGAGATTTTTTGATTAAAGAAATTTTAAGAATGAAAGGAAAAATCGTAAACGAAAAAATAATAAAAAAAATAACTATAAAGAAAAACAAAATTTTTTTTAATGAGAAAAGTCTTAACTTTGATAAAGTCATTATTTCTTGTGGAGCATGGAGCAATGAAATAATTTACAACTCTTTCGGAATTAAATTTCCTACAAGACCGCTTAAAGGGATTTCACTAACTCTTAAGGCACCGCTAATAAAATTTAATCATAATCTTTGGTTTAGAAATATTTATATTGCTCAAAGAGACAATGGAATCCTAGCTGTTGGCGCAACTGAAGAGGAAAAGGGTTTTGATAATTCAGTAAGAATGGACGAATTATTTTTTTTAACTAATTCACTGTGGGAATCTTTACCAAAACTCGAAGATATAAGTCTAAATGAGATAAAAGTAGGTTTGCGACCAGCAGTTTTTGATGGGAATCCAATTATTGGTCCATTACAAGAAGTTTCACAAGATATTATTTGTAGTTTTGGTCACTACAGGAATGGAATTTTATTAGCTCCGATTACTTCACAAATTATTTCACAATACATCCTTGAGGAAAACATAACGAAAGAATACAAATTTTTTTCCCCTAATAGATTTAATTTATAATTTTTTAGTTTATCATTTAACAATGAAGAATTTAAAAAATAAATACTTTATTAATGGAAGGAATTTTAGTTGTGAACTCAAAGAACCTTATTTGGAGGATTTAATTGAAATTTTTCTTAATAAATCTAGCCTGAAGGAATCTAAAATTGCTGTTGCGGTAAACAATCAAATGATTGAAAGATATAAATGGAAAAAAAAAAAAATAAACTTTCAAGATAAAATTGAAATTGTTGCTCCATTTTTTGGGGGATAATTTATGAAATCAGACTATTTAGTAATTGATGGAAAAAAATTTAATTCTCGTTTGATTATGGGTACATCTCTTTATCCAAATTTAGATGTTATGAATAAGTCTTTGGAAATTTCTGAAACGCAAATAATCACAGTTGCAATAAGACGACTTAACTTATCTTCTAAAGGTTTTTTTCTTGATCAACTAAACAAAGACTATTATTTCTTACCAAATACTGCAGGTTGTTTTACGCAAAAAGAAGCAATTTTAACGGCGGAATTAGCTCGAGAAACTCTTCAAACGAATTGGATAAAGCTTGAATTAATTAGTGATAAAGAAATGTTATTACCTGACCCGATTGAGTTGTTTGATACCTGTAAGAGCCTGGTAAAAAAGAATTTTAGAGTTTTTGTATATTGCTCTGATGACCCAATTCTTTGCAAAAGATTAGAGGATTTAGGCTGTGAAATAGTTATGCCTCTTGTATCTCCAATCGGCTCAGGACTAGGAGTAAGAAATGAACATAATCTTGAGATTATAAGAAAAATATGTTCTGGAAAAATATTTGTTGATGCTGGTATTGGCAAACCAAGTGATGCCTCTAGAATAATGGAAATGGGATTTGATGGAGTTTTATTGAATTCCTCTGTTGCGAGATCATTAGATCCTATAAATATGGCTAATGCTATGAAGCTAGCCGTTATATCAGGAAGACTAGGGTATAAATCTGGAATTATAGAAAGAAGAAACATGGCTTCTGAAAGCACATCTTTCAAAGGCAAAATTTCTAACTTTTAACTTTCATTTTTTCAAGAAATGATTCGACAATTTTAACTTCATTATCTTTAAGAATTTTTTTTCGAGATGCTACGTTAAGAACATGACTCCAATTGGTCAGAGAGATTACATCAATTTTTTTTTTTTTAAATAAATAATAATCTTTGATTATGCCGTAATTAAAAATGACAAATATACCACTAATATTAGCTCCTAATTTCTCAATTGCATCTAAAAATTTCAACTTACTTCCACCATCGGTCATTAAATCCTCAGCCAAGAGAACATTATCTTTTTGATTCAATAAACCTTCGATCTGCGCATTTTTACCAAATTTTTTTTTTTCCTTTCTTATGTAAGTCATTGGCAAATTAAGTTTTTGTGCGATGAACGCAGCAAATGGAATGCCAGCAGATTCACCGCCTGCAATATTTGAAATTTTTTTGAATTTTGGTTTTTCTTTTAATTTTGATATGCCAAAATCAATTAATTTTTCTCTTTCCTCTGGAAATGAAATTATACGCCTACAGTCACAATAAACAGGACTTTTTTTACCAGACGTCAATTTAAATTGTTTTTTTGGACTGAAGTTAATACATTTTAAATTAATAAGAATTTCAGCAGCTTGTTCGGATATATTTTTAACCATAATAAAAGGATTATGACACTTTCAAATTTAATTTACATTTTATTACAATGGATTTCAATTAACACAAATTATGATACTAGTAAATTTGATTTTCCAATCAATGTTGTAGAACCAAAAGTCATCCAGGAAATGGTTTGTGGAGGTAAATGTCCAGTTATCGCCTTTTTCTCAGATGAACACGGAATTTTTATTTCAAACAGTGATTACAATGACCTGTGCAATCAATCAATTTTACTACATGAAATTATTCATTCTTTTCAGTCTGATCTGAAAATTGAAAATGCTTTTAAAGAAAAAGAAGCATATGAACTACAAAATAAATTTTTAGAGGAATTATCAATAAAAAATGATATGATAGATATTTTGAATATTAAAAAATGTAGATCAAAACAATCTAATTGATTATTTGTGGAGTGAAATTGTGAGCGATTATAAAACAGATCTTGAGATTGCGAGAGAAGCAAAAAAACTAAAAATCTCTGAGGTTGCTTCAAATAGACTATCTATCGATGAAAAAAACTTAGTTCCATACGGACATTTCAAAGCAAAACTTGATTCAGGCCTCATTAGTGAACTTAGTAAAAAAGATGACGGAAAATTAATCTTAGTTACTGCGATGACCCCCACAACTGCTGGAGAAGGTAAGACTACAACTTCAGTTGGACTTACTGATGGTCTTAATTTTATTGGTAAAAAAGCCATGGTTGCACTAAGAGAACCGAGCCTAGGGCCATGTTTCGGCATGAAAGGTGGTGCAGCAGGTGGCGGATATGCACAAGTTGTTCCTATGGAAGATATTAATTTACACTTTACTGGTGATTTTCATGCAATTACATCTGCGCATATGCTTCTTTCTGCAATGATTGATAATCATATATATTGGAATTTAGAGCCTAAAATTGATAGCAGGAGGGTTGCTTGGAGAAGAGTTGTTGATATGAATGACAGAGCACTGAGGTCAATTACAAACTCTTTGGGTGGAATTTCAAACGGATTCTCAAGGGAAGATGGTTTTGATATAACAGTCGCATCTGAAGTCATGGCAATACTCTGTTTGGCAACAGATTTTGAGGACTTGAAGGAGAGGTTAGGTAAAATTATTATAGGGTACACAAGAGATCTGGATCCAATTTTTTGCAGAGATATAAAAGCTGATGGCGCTATGTCAGTACTGCTCAAGGACGCGCTTCAACCAAATTTAGTACAAACACTCGAGAATAATCCTGCTTTTATTCATGGGGGACCATTTGCAAATATTGCGCATGGATGCAACACAGTTATTGCAACTAAGACTGCTTTGAAACTTTCTGATTATGTCGTAACAGAGGCAGGTTTTGGAGCCGATTTAGGTGCTGAGAAATTTTTAAATATAAAATGCAGAAAAACCGGTTTGAGACCTTCATGTGCTGTTGTGGTTGCTACAGTAAGGGCTCTCAAACTTCATGGAGAAGTTGACCCTAAAAATCTTGGTGAAGAAAATCTTGAAGCTGTTGAGAAGGGACTACCAAATCTATTAAGACACATAGAAAATCTTTCAAAATTTGGAATACCTACTGTAGTAGCTTTAAATAGATTTCCCACAGATACCAAAAATGAAATAACAAAAGTTCAAAAAGTGTGTGAGGAACTTGGAGTTAATGCAATACTAGCTGAACATTGGAAAGATGGTGGAAAAGGAGCTTCAAAATTAGCAGAAACTGTTATTTCAACCATCCAAAATAAAAAGGCAGAACTAAAATTTACCTATGATGATGAAGACGACGTAAAAGAAAAAATAAAGAAAATATCAAAAGAAATTTACAGGGCATCAGATGTTACCTTTTCGCAACCTGCACTAAAAAAATTAGACGAAATATCAAAGTTAGGTTACAACCATTTTCCAGTCTGCATGGCAAAAACTCAATATAGCTTTAGTACCGATCCAAAAAATAAATGTGCCCCTGAAAATCATGATATTCATATTAGAGAGATCAGGTTATCTGCTGGAGCCGAATTCATCGTCGCAATAGCTGGAGACATAATGACAATGCCTGGTTTACCGAAGAAACCTGCGGCTTACGAAGTAAAAATAGGATCTGATGGAAACATTCAAGGTCTATTCTAATAAAAACTCATTATAAACTTCGAGGAATTGTTTTATAATTATTTTGGTTGAAAATTTTTCAATAGCTAACTTTCTACCATTTTTACCGTAAAAATTTGAAAGTTTAGGGTTGTTGAGAATTTTTTCGATAGCTTTAGATAAGTGAATATAATTTTGTGCAGGAACCAATTGTCCATTAAAATTATTACGGCATATTTCTTTGCAACCAACTACATCTGTTGTTATGATGGGAAGCTCACAGCTGGCAGCTTCGAGAAGATTTTTTGGGAGTCCTTCTCTGTAAGAGGGTAAAACAGCAATTTTTGATTTTTGAAGATATGGTAGAACATTCTTTTTTTTCCCTTTCCATATAATTAATTTTTCACTCTGCCACTGCTCTAACATACTTACTTTAACTGATGCTCGATTTTGTTTGTCTGGATTACCAAGAATCAAAACAGAAATTTTTTTTTTTTTTCTTATTTCTTTAATTGCATTTATTAATTCGAGAATACCTTTGTCATATAATATCCTTGAATGAAATATGATATCATATATTTTTTTTGTTTTTTTACTTTTAAATAAATCTGTATCTACTCCAGAACCATAAATAATAGTTGTTTTGGCAAACTTAGTAATTTTGTTATTTTTAAATATCAATTTATCTTCTTTATTCTGGAAAATAAAAAGAACCTTCATTTTTTTTAAAAAAATATTTATTAAATTTACATAAGTAAATTTTAAAATTTTTGATGATATTTTTTTGCTTATAAAAACATAACCCAGCCCAACAACGCAAAATATCATTTTTTGTTTTCTAAATACCTTAGATATTATCGAGGTATACAAGATAGGTTTTAGAGCAACACTTTGAATTAAATCTGGTTTAAACTTTATAATAATCAAAAATAATTTAATGATACAAAATAATTCTCTTAAAGGATTTATTGATCCTCTAATTATTTCAATGTGCTTTGTTTTAAAGCCATAAGATTGTATTTTTTTTTCCTTGTCTGTAAAATTACAAACTACAAGTACCTCGAAGTTATTTTTTAACGCTGAGCAAGCTTGATCGATTTTATGGGACAAAAAATATTCATCTTCACTTACGAAATATAAAAGTTTATATTTTCTCATAGTTAGGTAATAAAATGTTATATTACATTATTTTTGGAATAATTTTAGCAACAATTTTACTTTCATTGTTTTTAGAATTTATTCATGAATCCCATAAAAAATTCAAAAAGAAAATAAAATTCATCTTGTCTATAATTTTGGTCATTATAATTCTTTTAATAATGACAAGATTTCCTAATATTATATCGGTAATTCCTGCTGTTTTTTTAATTCTATATAGATGGCGTGTTTTTATAAACTTTTTGTTACAAACATTTTTCTTCAAGAAAACAAATAATACTTCGAAGTCATTAAAAAAGGAAGATGCTTATGAAATTCTTGGATTAAAAAATAATGCTTCAAAAAGTGAAATTTTGAAAAGGTATCAAGAATTAATTAAAAAAAATCATCCTGATAAAGGTGGATCGGAATGGATTACAAAACAAATTAATAAAGCCAGAGATACTCTTTTAGGTTGAGATTTTTTTTTTTTTCTTTAACCTTCATCATTTATGCAAAACAAAATAAAAAAAGCTATTTTTCCAATTGCAGGTTTGGGAAGTCGATTTCTTCCTGCAACTAAAACATTAGCAAAGGAAATGTTAATTGTGTTGGATAGACCTATTTTAGAATGGGCGGTAATCGAGGCATCAAAGTCTGGGATTGAAGAAATGATTTTTGTTACCTCTTCGAAGAAAAATTCAATAATTGAACATTTTAATAGATCATTAGAACTTGAAAATTTGTTAAAAAAAAAAAAAAAGAACAA
This sequence comes from uncultured Alphaproteobacteria bacterium, assembly GCA_902617375.1. Taxonomy (GTDB): domain Bacteria; phylum Pseudomonadota; class Alphaproteobacteria; order Methylaequorales; family Methylaequoraceae; genus Methylaequor; species Methylaequor ceniphilum. The sequence goes on from CACMWI010000008.1 coordinate 41,929, forward strand.
TCAGATTTCTTCGATTCAAAGCCAAAGTGGGCTCGGAAAATTCACTTACGTTATTCAAGATGAGCCTAAAGGGCTTGGACATGCTGTATGGTGTGCAAAAAGATTCATTGAGAAAAATGAAAATTTTGTTGTGATGTTACCTGATGACATAATTCTGTCAAAAAAGCCTGTTATATCACAAATGCTAAAAATTTATGAAAAAACCTCAGGAGGTTCAGTTTTAGCTTTAGAGAAAGTTCCAAAAAAAGAAGTATTTAAATATGGTGTAATTGATTTCCAAAATAAAAAAGATAACTATTATCAAATAAAAAATCTTATCGAAAAACCACACCCATCAAAAGCACCTTCAAATCTTACTGTTGTTGGAAGATATATTTTGAACTACAAAGTTTTTGACCTTCTTGAAAAACAGAAAAAAGGTCATGGAAATGAAATTCAACTTACCGATAGTTTGATTTCTTTGATTGAGAAACCGGGTTTATATGGTTTGGAATTTGATGGAAATAGGTATGATTGTGGGAACAAGTTAGGTTTTATTGAAGCTAATGTTAATTTCGGATTGAAAGATAAAAATATTAGTAAGAATCTAAGAAATTTATTGAGAAAAATATGAAAATAACAGTAGTCGGTTCAGGTTATGTTGGCTTAGTCTCTGGAACTTGTTTTGCTGAGTTTGGAGTCACTGTTGTTTGCGTCGATAATAACAAAGAAAAAATTAAAAAGTTAAAGAAAGGGATCATTCCAATATTTGAACCAGGATTAAAAGATCTGGTTAAAAAAAATTTAAAGGAGAAAAGGTTATTTTTTCAGACAAGCTTGTCTGAATCGTTGAGAGATTCGGAGGCTGTTTTTATAGCTGTCGGAACTCCATCAAGAAGAGGCGATGGGCATGCAGATTTAAGTTATGTTTATTCTGCTGCGAAGGATATTGCAAAAAATTTGAATAAATATGCAGTAATTGTAAATAAATCAACTGTGCCGATTGGAACCGGAAAAAAAGTTTTTGATATAATAAAAAAAATTAAACCTAAGCTAGAATTTGATGTGGCATCAAACCCAGAATTTTTAAGAGAGGGATCTGCAATCAATGATTTCATGCGCCCTGACAGAGTTGTTATAGGTTGCGAAACTAAAAGAGCACAAGATATCCTTAAGGAACTTTATAGACCTTTATATCTCTTAGAAACACCTATTTTGTTTACAAAAAGAGAAACAGCTGAACTAATTAAATATGCAGCGAACTCTTTTTTGGCTACTAAAATTACTTTTATTAATGAAATTGCTGATTTGTGTGAAAAAGTGGGAGCCAATGTCAGTGATGTTTCCACAGGTATTGGATTAGACGGTAGAATAGGCAAAAAATTTCTTCATCCTGGTCCAGGTTATGGTGGCTCTTGTTTTCCTAAAGACACCCTTGCATTAGTTAAAACTGCGCAAGACTACAAATCTCCATTATCATTAATTGAACATGTTGTTGAAAGTAATAAAAAAAGAAAAAGATCAATGTACAGAAGGATTATTAATATACTCCCTCGAGATAAAAAAAAAAAAACTATCTCAGTACTTGGTTTAACTTTTAAGCCTAATACAGATGATATGAGAGATAGCCCAAGTCTGGATATAATACCTGCATTAATAAAACAAAACTATGAGGTAAGAGTTTTTGATCCAGAGGGTATGGAGGAAGCAAAAAAGAGTTTAATTAAATATAAGTCTAAAATTATTTGGTGTAAGAATGCGTATGAAGCAGCATTAAATGCTGACGTATTAGTAATTCTTACAGAGTGGAACGAATTCAGAGCTTTAGATCTAAAAAAACTTAAAAAACTTTTGAAAAGAAATGTAATAGTTGACTTAAGGAATATTTATAATCCAATAGAGATCAGGGAAAATGGTTTTGAATATTACTCAGTTGGAAGAGTTTCATTATGAAAACTATTAACCACATTTTTGATGATTCGATTATTCGCTCATACGATATCAGAGGTATTTTCAACAAAACACTTTTTGAAAAAGATGCAAAGGTAATTGGACAATTATTTGGTTTGGAGGTAGGAAAGAATAAAAAAATCAATGTGGGATACGATGGAAGAAAATCCTCAGAACCACTAAAGGATTCATTAATTGAAGGAATACTGGAGTCTGGAGCAGATGTTTGCGAAATAGGTTTAGTTCCAACTCCATTATTATATTTTTCTACAATTTCAAATAATTCGAGGGGTGGTGTAATGGTGACTGGGTCTCATAATCCCAAAAATTATAATGGTTTTAAATTAATCTTAGATGGCCTTCCATTTTACGGTGAGGATTTGATAAATTTGAAGAAAAGGGCCCAAAACTTTTTACTTGAAAAGAGTATAGGGAACAGAGAGAAGGTTAATTTTGAATCAGAATATTTAAAAAATCTTTTTAATAATTTTTCTCAAGACAGAAAACTTAATATAGTTTGGGATTCCGGTAATGGTTCAGCCGGCAAAGTTATGGAAGAAATTTCAGGAAAGATCAGAGGGCAACAGAAACTTTTATTCAAAGAAATTGATGGGAACTTTCCAAATCATCACCCAGATCCATCTGATCCAGAAAACCTTGTACAATGTATCGCAGAAATAAAAAAAAACAATTTTGACTTAGGAATAGCTTTTGACGGTGATGGAGATAGAATCGGAGTAATTGATGATAAAGGAAGAGTTATTGCAGGTGACATATTACTTTTAATTCTTTCCAAAAGTTTGGTTAAAAAAAATTCTACAATTATTGGAGATGTAAAATGCAGTCAGGTTCTATTTGACGAAATAGAAAATTTAGGTGGAAAACCTATTATTTCTCAAACAGGCCATAGTCATGTAAAAATAAATATGAAAAAATATGATGCTGATTTGGCAGGAGAAATGAGTGGTCACATTTTTTTTAAATCAAATTATGGGTTCGATGACGCGTTATATGCTGCCATTCAACTCATTAAAATTCTCTCAAATTCTGATAAAAAACTCTCTGAACATATAGATAAAATTCCAAAGGTATTTAACACGCCTGAAATTAGAATAGATTGTGAAGATGATAAGAAGTTCATGCTTATAAATAATATTTCTAAAAGTCAAAAAAAATTAAATAAAAAAATAGTTGATATTGATGGATTAAGAGTACAGTCAGAAGATGGTTGGTGGTTGCTTAGAGCATCTAATACTCAGCCATGTATTGTCTTGAGATGCGAATCAATCAGTCAAGTTGGATTAAAAAATCAGTTGTTAAAGGTAAAAGAAGCTGTAAAAGAATTTGACATAAAAATTTCTCAAAAAATAGTAGTTGAAAATTAAAAAGTATTTTTCTAATTTAATAATATTACTAATATTTTTTTAATTATGTCTGACGAAAATAAAACAATTTCTCCCGGTATAGCAACAAAAGAAAAAATTGAGGTTCAAAAACCAAAATTGTATAAAGTAATTTTGTTAAATGATGATTATACTCCAATGGAATATGTGGTAAGGTTATTAAGAATAATCTTTAAGAAAAGCGAAGATGAAGCTGTAAATATTATGCTTATGGTTCACAAAAAAGGTTCTGGTATATGTGGAATATTTACTAAAGAAGTAGCTGAAACAAAAGTAGAAACAGTTTTAAAAATGGCACAGAGTGACCAACATCCTCTTAAATGTATTATGGAGCTAGATTAATGATTTCTGATGAACTAGAAAAAACCCTTCAAAGAACTCAAAAGTTCGCAAAATCCTTCAAACATCAGTACATGACGCTCGAACATTTACTTTTCTCTATGCTTGACGATAATGATGTAATAAAAGTTTTGGATGCATGTGTTATCGACAAAGATAAATTAAAAAAAAATTTAGAAAAATTTGTAGAGGGCAATCTTAGAGATTTAGTAAATGAGTCTTCAGAAAATGAGGTCAAACCTACATTAGGTTTTCAGAGAGTAATTCAAAGAGCAGTTATTCACGTCCAGTCCTCAGGGAAGGAAGAAGCTAACGCAGCAAATGTTTTGGTAGCAATATTTAGTGAAAGAGAATCTCATGCCGTTTATTTTCTTCAACAAGAAAACCTTAATCGTTTAGATGTAGTTAATTATTTGTCGCATGGTATTGAAAAAGAAAATGAGAGGGATGATTTTGATAAGGTCCTGAATGATTATTCAGAAGAAAACCAACAAAAAAAATCAAACGAAATAATTGAAAAGTTTTGCGTGGATTTAAACAAAAAGGCTGCATCCGGTAAGATCGACCCAATCATTGGGAGAGAAAAAGAAATTAATAGAACAATCCATGTTCTTGCGAGAAGAAATAAAAATAATCCTATATTTGTTGGAGATCCAGGTGTAGGTAAAACCGCGCTTGCGGAGGGTTTGGCTTTGAAGATTATAAAAAAAGAAGTACCAAGCTCACTATTAGATTCAAAAATCTTTTCTCTTGATCTAGGTGCTCTGTTAGCTGGCACAAAGTTTAGAGGGGATTTTGAGGAACGTCTTAAAAAAGTGATTGATTTCTTTCATAAATTTGAGAATAATATTTTATTCATTGACGAAATTCATACACTTATTGGCGCAGGAGGAACTAGTTCAGGTTCTATGGATGCCTCTAATATTTTAAAACCCGCCCTTACAAAGGGGAATTTTAAGTGCATTGGTTCAACTACTTATAGCGAATACAGAAATTATTTCGAAAAGGACAGAGCTCTGTGTAGGAGATTTCAAAAGATTGATGTTGACGAACCTTCAGTTGAAGATTCTATAAAGATTCTTGATGGATTAAAATCGTATTATGAAAATTATCATGGTGTAAAGTTTGACGAAGATTGCTCGAAAGAAGCTGTTAATCTTTCAAAAAAATATTTGATTAATCTTAAACTTCCAGATAATGCAATAGATGTTTTAGACGAAACTGCAGCTGCTATTAAAATCAGCGACTCACGGTCATCTAAAAATATAAGTAAGCTAGACATTCAGAAAACTATATCTAAAATAGCTAATATTCCTGAGAATAGCATCAAATCCGATGATAAAGTCAAACTTAAAAGTTTAGAAAGAGATCTTAAGACTTTGATATTCGGCCAGGACAAAGCTATTAAGGTTGTTGCGTCATGTATAAAACTTTCAAAAGTTGGTTTAAGAAATAATGAAAAACCAATTGGCTCTTTTTTATTTGCAGGTCCAACAGGTGTAGGCAAAACTGAGCTTACTAAACAGTTAGCAAACACCATGAAGATGAATTTTATTAGATTTGATATGTCTGAATACATGGAAAGACACAGTGTGTCCAAACTTATCGGAGCCCCCCCCGGATACGTTGGATTCGATCAAGGTGGACTTCTAACCGATGCAGTAGATAAAAACCCATATTCTGTAGTCCTGCTTGACGAAATAGAAAAAGCTCACCCTGATCTTTTTAATATTTTACTTCAGGTCATGGACTATGGAAAACTTACAGATCATCTTGGAAAAAAAGTAGACTTTACAAATGCTATCCTAATTATGACTAGTAATATTGGTGCTGAGGATATTGTAAAAGAGAAAGTTGGGTTTTTGGGGGAAAATGTTAAAGATGATAACCAAAAAGCTATCAGTAAATTTTTCAGTCCTGAGTTTAGAAATAGGCTCGATTCAATCGTGAATTTTGAAATGTTGAATAAACAAAACGCAATTAAAGTAGTTGATAAGTTTTTGATGGAGTTAGAATCAATTCTAATAAATAAAAATATTTCTTTAAGTATAAGCGAAGAAGCTAAATCAAAGATTTTAGAACTAGGGTTTAACAATATTAATGGAGCAAGACCAATGGCCAGAGTGATCGAAGAAAAAATAAAACTTCCACTCGCGAATATTATGTTAAAGAAAAATGATAAATTAGGCAATGTTAAGGTAGACTTCTGTTCAGATGTTAAAACATTTAAATTTTCATTTACTGATCAAAAAAAGAAATTAATTACCGTTTTCGCTGAAAGGTGAAAACTTTGATAGATAATCTGCTACTTCAATAGTTTTTTTATTTTCCTTTGCAAGAAAATCTTGAATAGGTTTGCTCAAGACCTCGTTGTTAAACCAGTGATTGCTATAAGTGAGATTAGGTAAATACCCCCTAGAAATTTTGTGTTCACCTTGTGCACCAGCTTCTACTTTTTTCAATTTATTTTTTATTGCATATTCAATTGCCTGATAATAACACAACTCAAAATGTAAATAAGGCACATTTTCAGTACATCCCCAATATCTTCCATAAAGTATCTCATTGCCAACAAAATGAACAGAACAACCTAATAACCTTTCATTTTTATAAGCTGAAATTAATAGGATTTTTTTTTCATTTTTTGTGCTAATAAGTCCTTTGAAAAAATCAAAATTTAGATATGGTCTGGACCACTTCTTTTCTATAGTATTAAGATAACAGGAATATAGGTTCTTAATATCATTTTCATCAATTTTGTCTCCTTCTTTAGTTAAAAATGAAACACCATGTTCTTTAAGGAATTTCCTTTCTTTAATAATTGTTTTTTTCTTTCTACTTTTCATTGAATTGAGAAAATCATCAAAATCGGAAAAAGAATTGTTTACCCAATGATATTGAATTCCAATCCTTTTAAAGAATTTATATTCCTCCAGTTTTTTTGAAGTTTTAGAATCAATGAAATTTGCATGAAAAGATGATATATTCTGTTCTTTTATAACTTTAAGAATAAGACCGATGATTTTATCTTGGTCAACAGAATTTTTTGAATAAATGAATTTAAGCCTTGTAACTGGAGTAAATGGAATTCCGGATAGATATTTTGGAAAATAATTTGAACCAATTTGATAATATGCGTTTTCAAACATATGGTCAAAGATGTATTCACCATTGGAATTTAATTTTTTAAAATTTGGTACGAATGCAACTATCTCATTATCTTCTTTAAAAACAAAATGCTGTGGAATCCAGCCTGAATTTTCATTAGTGCATTTAGAATCTTCGAGTAACTTGAAAAAGCTGTACTTCAAGAAGGGTGAGTTGTCAGAGAAGTTGTCTTTACAGAAGTATTCTGCATTCTTGATAGAAGAAATTAATTCAATTTTCATTTTGGTTTATATATGAAATAGAAAATATTCCTTCAATTTCAACTGGAGAGTTTTTTGGCAAACTCGAAACACCTATAGCAACTCTGCTATGTTTTCCGTTTATTCCTAATACTTTAATAATATAATCTGATGTAAAATTTAATAATGATGAATGGTCATCAAATTCTTGATCACAATTAAAATAACCCTTAATAGAGCAACACTTAACATTGATTATTTTTTTTTTAGAGTCTTTAATACAATCATTTAGATTCCACAAAAGATTTGAAGTCGTAATTTCCATTACTTTTCTATATTCACTCAAACGTATTTTTTTTTTAATTTTTCCGGGAGACTCGATTCCGTTTGTAGTAATTGGAAGTTGGCCTGATATAAATACAAAGTTATTACTAAATACGAATGGAAGATAATTTGCAAGTGAGCTGTTTCTTGGAAGATATCTTTTTATATTACATTCATTTAATTTGTTTTCAAAAAAATCATTCATCAATTTCATGATTACAAGTTAAGCATTTGTATTTTTTTGATTCTTTGTACATTGTAAAGTTTCCACATTTGTCACATGGATTACCCTCAAATGTGTAATGATTTTGGATTTTCTTAGCCTTAGATTTTTCACTTTTATTAGTTATTAAAGTAAGATTGTTGTCGAACACTTTTTTTCTTATATATCCTTTGCTTGTAAATTCTTTTAAAACAATTTCAGCGTCTTCCTTTTTGCTTTTAATGTTTGCGTTTGGAAGAAGTTCCGTGGTTTGATTTTGATCATGATTACTAAAATCGTCTCTTCCTAAATATGATATAGCTAATTCTTTGAAAATATAATCAAGCACTGATGTCGAAAACTTTATTTCTGTATTACCATATACTTGGCCGCTTGGTTCAAATCTTGTAAAGGTAAACGCTTCAACAAACTCTTCCAATGGGACCCCATATTGTAATGCAATTGACACAGCTATTGCAAAATTGTTCATTAAACTTCTAAATGCCGCACCTTCTTTGTGCATATCTATGAAAATTTCACCTATTGAACCATCCATATATTCGCCAGTTCTTAAGTAAACCTTGTGTTTGTTAATAGATGCCTTTTGTGTGTAACCTTTTCTTCTGTGCGGTAATTTTCTTCTGTAAGCTGAATCACTTTTATCGATATCTTTCCCAAAAATATCTTTTATTTGATCTATTAAAATTTTCTTATCTTTGTCTATCTTTTTCAATGAAGTTTTTACATTCTTATCATTTCCATCAACAAAATAATGAATATTTTTTTCAACAAAGTTGTCGATAATGTTTTTTAATTCGTTATATTTATTCATAATATAAAAATAATAATTATTAATAACATGAGCTTATCATATAATTCTTGGTTTTTTAAAATATATTGTAACTTTTTCGCAAAAAAAATTGGTGTTGACAAATATGGAAACCAATATTTCCAAAAAAAAAAACCTTCTCAAAAAAATAATTTTAGGCAAAGAAGATTAGTTATTTACAAGGGAAATATTGAGGCAAGTAAAATTCCTCAAGAATGGAATGCATGGCTTCATCATATAACTGATGAAATTCCTGACACTAAAGCCAAAAAGCCGTTCTGGGTTAAAGAACACATCCCAAATCTTACTGGAACTCCTTTTGCTTATGAGTACAAAGATAAAAAGGATTCGTCAAAAATTAAAAACGTATATTCAATATGGAAACCGAAAAAAAAATAAGAATAAAAAAGTTTTTTTACGGAATTATAGCGTTTATAATTCTTCTTAATCTTGTCTTAACGGAAAAAAATGTAGTGGGAGGGGACGTAAATAATTACTTTGCAACGTTTAACAAAATTGATGGAGTTTCAGTTGGTACAGATGTTGTTATCTCTGGGATCAAAGTAGGTGAAGTAAAAGAAATTTTTATTAAAAATAATTATCCCCAAATATCAATTAATGTAAATAAGAATATCGAGATCTCTGATGATTCTTCGGTTTCAATTCAAACCGATGGACTTTTTGGAAAAAAATTTCTTTTAATTGAAATTGGGGGAAATAATGTGTATTTGAAAAACGGTGAAAAATTTTCTTTTTCTGAGGATTCGATTGTTATCGAAGAACTTTTAAGAAAAATAATATTAATTGGTGAAAAAAATAAAGGATTATGAAACAAAATTACATTGAAACAATTTTAGGTGGACTAACATTCTTAATTGCTATTTCTTTCCTATTTAAATTCATGGAAGCTAACTCAGATACAAAATCTGAAGATTCGTATCTCTTAAAAGCTAAATTTATAAAGGTAGGCGGGATAATGATTGGTAACGATGTAAAGATGAGTGGTGTGAAGATCGGAGTTGTAAGTAATGTTATGCTTGATGAAGAATATTTTGCAGAAGTAACTTTTAAGGTTTATTCAACAATTAATATTCCCGAAGAAGTTAGTATTGAGGTTTCTAACGATGGTATTCTTGGAAATAAATATTTATCAATCACACCAATTAACAGAGATAACAAAAAATTTCTGGAAGCTAACAGTGAAATTAAAAATGTAAAAGATTTTGAATCGATTGAGGATCAGGTAAGCAGAATAATTTTTTTAGCAACTCAATAAATATGAATAAATCAAATGAAAAAGAATTTTTATGGATTGATAAAAACAATAAAATTATTTCGTGCGAAGAAACTAATAAAGTTCTAAACGAAAATTTTATTGAGATTTCATCAGTTCTTCAGAGTGCTTACGACGACGCAATTTTGATTGGTTGTAAAGAAGAAGATTTTAAAAATAAAGTTATCAAGCTAATGAATAGTTTAGAGTTCTCAATCGGTAAAGAATGAGATTTCTTATTTATTTAACAATTTATTTTTTAGCAAATCACAGCTTTTTAATTGCACAAGAAGTTGAATGTCAAGGAGCCGTTTTAAGGGTTTTAAACAAAACTACAAATGAAAAAAATTATTTCACTACTCCGCTTTCTCAAACAATAGAACTTTATAATTCAAGTATTGTTATACACAGGTGTGTAAAATTAGAAAATGAAGGAAAAAATGATGAGGTAGCGCTTATCACTCATAAACTGAAAAATAATTTTAATAAAGAGGATGTTTTTTTGGGATGGATTTTTAAATCAACTCAATATTTAAATTCTCCCAATAATCCAATTTATGATATCAAACTTGAAGAATGTCTAATTGAGGATCCAATATTTTTAAAAAACAAAGAATCTATTTAAAGTAATCTAATACATTTTTTTCAAGTCTTTCAGGAAAAATAGGGTTTTCTAAAAGTTTATTTTCTTTGAGTAATTTTAAATATTTATTTTTAGAAATCTTTTTTGTACCAAATTGCTTTAAATGATCAGAATAAAATTGTGTGTCTATAAATTTGAATCCACCTTGTTTTAATAACGCTGCAAGATAAGTTAATGCAATCTTACTTGCGTTTTCTCTAATGCTAAACATGCTCTCTCCACAAAATATTCCACCTACAATAATACCATATAAACCTCCAACTAGCGATTTGTCAAAATAGCATTCAATTGATTTTGCGAATCCTAATTTGTGAAGCTTTGTGTAATTTTCAATAATTTGTTCATTAATCCATGAATTTTTTCTTTTTTTATTTTTTGCACAAAGGTTTATTACCTTTTCAAAATTTGAATTGATTTCCACTTTATGAATGTCTTTTCTTATTAGTTTTGTTAAACTTTTAGAAACTTTAAATTCTTTTAAATCTATTACACCTCGTTCTTTAGGTTCGACCCAATATATGTAAGGATCGTAATTAGAATCAGACATTGGGAATATACCTTTTTCATAGGCTTTGAGAACAAGATCAGTTGATAAAAACATAATTTATGAGTTTAATCTATCATACCAGCTAATATCAAATTTTGCTTTCACAAAATCTTGGTGACTTAAAATTTTTTTCAAAACCTGAATATTCGTTTCAATGCCTTCTATAACATATTCGTCTAAAGCTCTTTGAAGTCTCTTAATGCATTCTTGTCGATTCTTTCCTTTTGAAATTATTTTTGCAACCAAACCATCATAAAAAGAGGTTACACTACAACCAGAATAAAGAAGTGAATCGATCCTTATCCCCGGTCCACCTGGAGGATGATAGGTTTTTACTAAACCAGTAGAAGGAAACATTGTTATTGGATTCTCAGCATTAATCCTGCATTCAATGGAGTGACATGTTTTTTGTATTTGATCCTGATTTATTGTTAGTTTACCGTTAGATGCTACATTTATTTGCTCTTTTACAATATCAATATTAAATACTTCTTCGGTTATTGTATGTTCTACTTGAAGTCTTGTATTCATCTCAATAAAAAAAAAATTTCCGTTGCTGTAAAGATATTCTACTGTTCCTAAATTTCGATAGCCCACCTTTTCAAATGCTTTTAAGGTAATATTACAAACTCTTTGTCTTTCATTTTCACTAATTGCAGGACTGGGACATTCCTCAATAATTTTTTGATTTCTCCTTTGAATGGAACACTCTCTTTCTCCTACATGAATTAAATTTCCGTTATGATCCCCAATGATTTGTACCTCTATGTGTCTTGGATTCTCAATATACTTTTCGATATATACATTGTCATTTCCAAAACTTTGGATTGTTTCTTTTTTTGCTAATAAAAAGTTAGCCTTCAATTCACTTTCATTATAAACTTTTTTTATTCCTCTTCCACCACCACCATTGCTTGCCTTGACTAAAACTGGATATCCGATTTCTTTTGAAATAGTTTTTGCTTCGGATAAATTTTTAACGTTTTTTTTGCTTCCTGGAATTACTGGAAGTCCTAATTCTTTAGCAAAATTTTTCGCCTTCACTTTATCCGACATTTTTTCAATGTGATCATATTTTGGACCAATAAACTTAAATCCATGATCATTTACAATTTTTGCAAAACTAGAATTTTCAGATAACATTCCAATTCCAGGATGAATTGCATCGACATTAGCAATTGTTGCTGCTGAAATTATTGAAGGAATATTTAAATAAGAATTTTTGACCTGGGGGGGACCAATACAAACACTTTCATCGGCTAATCTTACAAACATTTCTTTTTCATCTGCCGTAGAATGAACAACCACAGTTTTAATATCAAGCTCTTTACATGCTCTTAGGATTCTTAGGGCAATTTCACCTCTGTTTGCAACTAGAATTTTCTTTAGCATTATTCAATTAAGACAAGAGGTTCGCCGAATTCGACTGGAGTTTCATTTTTAACATATATTTTTTTTACCGTGCCATTTCTATCTGCAACAATTTCATTCATAGTTTTCATAGCCTCAATTATCAAGAGAACCTGACCAATTTTTACATTTTGTCCTATTTCAATGAATTGTTTTGAGCCAGGCTCTGGACTTAGATAAGCTGTTCCCACCAATGGTGATTTAAGTGATGTTTCTGATTTTTGATCTTCAGGTACTTTATTAGAAGGATCTGTAACTTTTTTGATATTTGTATTTTTTTTACTTTCATTTTGATTCTTTTTTAATTTGTAGGATAATTTACCGTCAGAAATCTCTAATTCGTTCAGATTATTCTTTTCCATTAATTGCGACAAAAACTCTATATCATCAATTATTTTTTTATCTTGTTTTTTCATCTTACAAATATTTTAATGAATTAATTGCTATCTGATAAACTTGAGTACCAAATCCTGCTATGATACCATTAACCACTGGACTAATAAAAGAATTTTTTCTAAACTCCTCTCTGTTGTAAATATTTGAAATGTGCACCTCAATTTTTGGAATTTTAACTATCTTCAGTGCATCATGAATGGCAATTGAGGTGTGTGTAAATGCACCAGCATTTATTATCATTCCGTCATAATTTTTACAAACGTGAATTTTATCAATGATTTCACTTTCTGAGTTGCTTTGAAAAAAGTTTAAACTTAATTTGTCGTTTTTAAATATTTCGGAACACTCCTTCTCAATTTCTTTTAGCGTCTTTGTTCCATACAGTTCCAATTCTCTTTCTCCAAGTAAATTTAGGTTAGGACCATTTATAATTATAATTTTTTTCATTTTTTCCTTTTTTCCATTTCATACTTAAGATCTGATAATTTTTTTTTAAGGACAGGATCTTTAGTTATTTTTGTAGCTCTATCAAGATGGATTTTAGCACTTTCAATCTTTCCGGTTAGCATATATTTTTCCGCAAATGCGTATGAAGAATAATCTAATTTTTTTAATTTTCCGTAGTTTAAACCTAAATAATGCCAGGCATCAATAGGAAACTCATCTTTTTTAACATATTCCAATAAAAGTTTTATTGATTTTTCTTGGTTGTCTCTTAAATTGCTGTGATACAGTGACTTAGCTAAAAACAACGCAAACCCCTTTTCATTAGGTAATATCGATTTTGAAATGAAAAATGATTTAATTGCATTTTGGAAATTTCCACTTTCATAATACATCTGACCTTTAAGTTCGTGAAAATATGGATTTTTGTTATCTTTTTTTATACATTGATCAATGTATTTCATCGCTACTTCAATTTTTCCAATTCTATAATTATGAAGAGCATGTGCATATAAACTTTCTAAATTTATTAATTTTGGGTATAAGTAATCTAACTGTTCTTTTTTTAGAAAAAAACCATTTAGTTTAGCTTTAGCCAATTTAAATCTATCATTAAGTTTCTCGTATTTTTTAATTTTTTGATTTTCAAGGTTAATTTTTATATTTCTTATTCTTTCCGTTGAAAGTGGATGAGTAAGAAAATAGGGGTTTATTTTTCTTAATTTTTCATTTCTCTGAATTTCATTAAAAATATTAATTAGTCCTTGAAGTGAGAACCCATTTCTTTTAAGCAATCTTATTGCAGTTTGATCTGCGAGAGACTCTTGAGAACGAGAGAAAGCTAACATTCTTGATGTTCCAAGATGTTGTCCACCCATTAATATTGCTGTTCCAGCATTATAAGCACCACCGGCTATTGCTCCAACTGCGAGAATTGAGGATAAAATATTTATGGCCGAATTTTTTTCCATTTTTTTTTGTCTTTTTTGGAAATGTCCTCCTATTATATGTCCAATTTCATGAGAAATTACTCCTGCTACATCTTCAACATTTTTACTTTTTAATAACAATTCTGTTGTAAAAAAAAACTTTTTATCTGGTGTCACTAAAGCGTTGATAAATTTTTGGTTATCTAAATAAAAAGTAAGAACATCATTTTCGAGTTGAGTTCCTCTTACAAGTATTTTGCTAATATCGTTTAGAAGATTTTCGATTTCAGCGTCTCTTATAACGTTAATAGAATTTGCTTTTATAGAACTACAAAAAAAAATTATTAAAAAAGTTATTAGTATTTTCATATAAATTAGTTTAATTTAACTTAGTATTTTCCAATGACAAATAGAATATATCTTCCAGCTAATAGATCTAATATAGATTCATTTTATGTAATGGAATTATTATACAATGCTAACAAACTTCAAGCGAATGGAAAAAAAATCTTTCATTTAGAATTAGGTGAACCAATCCCAAAAACGCCAAAAGCTGTTCTGAACGAAGCATCAAGATTGTCTCGACTTTCTCTTCCAGGTTATACGCCATCAAATGGTGTAGAAGAACTGAGAGAGAGAATTTCAGAATTTTACAGATCAAGATACAATTTAAAAATAAATTCTGATCAAATCTTTGTTACAACAGGTTCTTCTGGAGCATTTTTATTAACTTTCTTATCATGTTTCGATAAAGGTTCGAGGGTAGCAATATTTAATCCAGTTTATCCTGCATACAGAAATATTCTTAAGTCGTTAGATATTGATGTAATAGAAATTTTTCCAGATAAGAAAAAGATTGATAAAATTGATCCTTTTTCAATTTCAAAAAAGAAGGTTGACGGACTTATTATTTCTAACCCTAATAATCCTAACGGTCAGACTTTCAAAAATAGTGAATTAAAATTCATTTATGAATATTGTAAGAAAAATAAAGTAATTTTGATATCAGATGAAATCTATCACGGAATAGAATATGGAAAACAAATTAAGTCAATGCTTAATTACGGTAATAACGCAATAGTAATAAATAGTTTTTCAAAATTTTTTTGTATGCCTGGATGGAGACTTGGTTGGGCAATAATTCCAAAAGAATTGAAAGAAAGTTTTTTAAAATTATCACAAAATCTCTTTATTTCATCTGGAAATATTGCGCAATATTCAGCTTTGAAGGTATTTGATTCACTTAATGAATTAAATGAAATTGTCAAAGTTTATCATTCTACAAGAAATAAGGTTTTAAAAATTTTAAAAAACATTCCTTTAATAAAATTTAGTGAACCGCAGGGATCGTTCTATTTTTATATCGATATAAAAAATACAAAACTGGACTCGTTCAAATTTGTAAATAAGCTAATGTTAGAGACTGGTGTGGTTTTAACACCAGGTATAGATTTTGATAAAAAATTTGGTTCTAGAACCGTTAGATTGTCCTTTTCATCAAAACAAGATGTTGTTGTTGAAGCTGTAGAGAGAATTCACAGTTGGTTCAGAAAAAACTATTGACTCCACCAACCCTGTCTTTTTTCTATTTTCTTATCATTGTTTTCTGGCAAAACCTTGATTTGTTTTAAATTATCAACTTGAGATCTACTTTTATTATTCGATTCAGTTTTTGTAATATTTTTTTTCTTCTCAAAGTCATTAGCTTTTGCTCTGTAGCTTACTCTTTTCTTTTTCGTATCTAAATTATTGTCTTTTTTCTGAAAATCTTTTTTCTCGTTGTCATTATTTGGGTTTATTAAATAATCAGAGAAATTTTCAATATTATTGCTTTCATGACAATTTTTATATAAAACTTCTGTTGCAGAACAAATCAAAAATTCGTTATTTTTCAAATTAGGATAGTGACTGACTACTACTTTTTTTGAAAGTAAAGATTGAATTTTTTCTTCGTCTTTTTTGAGAATTAACTCGAACAATTCTTTGCCTGTAAGTAGAAAAATATTTTTGTAAACGGCATTTAGAGAATACTCATTACAAACTTTTATTAATTGCTCATACAAAAAATCTAAAGACGTTATACTACCGTAACCATTACAAGTATGGCATCTTTTTGACACGACAGTGTCGGTAGTCACTTTTAATCTTTGTCTAGAAAGTTCTAATAATCCAAAGTTACTTATCCTCCCTACTTGAATTCTTGCTCTATCTTCTCTGAGACACTCTTTAAATCTTCTTTCAACTTTGATGTTATGACCTCTATCAAGCATATCTATAAAATCTATAACAATTAATCCTGCTAAATCACGAATTCGCAATTGCTTGCTAATTTCCTCTGAAGCCTCTAAATTCGTCTTAAAAGCGGTATCCTCAATGTTTCGTTGTTTCGTATATTTACCTGAATTAATATCAATTGAAACAAGGGCCTCCGTTTGATTTATAACAAGGTATCCGCCAGATTTCAAATTAACAGTTGGATTGTTTATACCTATAATTTTCTTTTCAAGTCCAAAACTAGAAAAAAGCGGTTTTTTATCAGTATAATTTTTTACCGATTTTAAAGAACTTGGCATAAATTGTTTAACAATTTCTCTTGATTTTTTAAGTGTTTCCTTCTCATTAATTAAGATTTGATCAAAGGAGGAATCAAAATAATCTCTTATACATCTTTTTATAATATTATCTTCTTCGTGAATGAGACATGGAGCATTGGATTTGATTGTTTTGGAAGTAATTTCATTCCAAAGTTTTATCAAAGAATTATAATCTCTTTTAATTTCTTTTATCCCCATGATTTGTCCAGCTGTTCTAATTATAACGCCCATACCTTTTTTAATATTTAATTTGCTTAAAAGATCTTTTAATTTTTTTCTTAATTTTATGTCTTCAATTTTTCTAGATATACCACCTCCTTTGTTTGTATTTGGCATTAAAACACAGTATTTTCCAGCCAATGATAATCTTGTCGTAACTGCAGCCCCCTTATTACCTCTCTCTTCTTTTACAACTTGAATCAATATTACTTGATTACTTTTGATTACCTCCTGAATGCTGTACTTCCTGTGAAAAATAATTGGAGACTTTCTTGGAGAGTTTTTAAATTTTTTTCTTTTTCTAATTCTTTGCACAGGAAATTCTTCTATTGGTTTATAATTAAAGAAATCAAATACCTTTGACAGAAAACCTTTTGGGTGATTGCTTTCATTTGAGTTGTTATGTTGATTTGTGATCCTTTCATTGTTGATCTGCTGATCATCAAAGTCGTCATCTTCTTCATCAATTGTAACAACCTTGGAAGCCTCTAATTCCTGTTGAAGTAATTTTTTTTTATCAGATGTAGGGATCTTGAAATAATCGGGATGGATTTCATTGTATGCTAGAAATCCGTGTTTATTTCCTCCATAATCAACAAACGCAGCTTGCAGTGATGGTTCGACTCGTACAATTTTTGCTAGATAAATATTTCCTTTGATTCTTTCATTTTTAATTTTTTCAGACTCGAAATCTATTAAATTATTCTTTTCAATTATTGCAACTCTTATAATTTCTTT
>CACMWI010000009.1 GCA_902617375.1 uncultured Alphaproteobacteria bacterium
TCAAGACGTGAGGAATTCAGACTTTTCACTTTCAGGATTACAAGGAGGAGAAGACTTAACAACTTCAGGATTGGGAAGTGTTGTTAGTAAAAATGTTGGGAATGGTAAAACAGTAGATACATCAGGACTGACCCTTGAGAATGGACAAACTGGAACTGCAGGTTTAGCATCTAACTACACATTTAGTGGAGGAACACAAACCTTTAATATTTCCGAAAGAGTATTAAACATGTCTGCAAGTAGGGATTATAATACTTTAAAAACAGTTTCATCCGGAATAATAACTCTGTCCAATTTAGTTGGAAGTGAGACTTTAGCACTTTCTGGTGATGGATCGGTCTCAGATGAGAATGTTGGTACCAATAAAACAATAGGTGTAGATACACTGAGCATGGCTGACGGGGCTAACGGCGGAATAGCCTCAAATTACACATTGGCTGGAGGAACGCATTTACTGACTGTAAATAAAGCCGTTATTTCGATTGCCGGTACGCGACAATACGATGGTTCAACAAATACTCTTCCGGCTGACTTATCATTGAACAACCTTCAAGGAGGAGAAAACTTAACATTAACTGGTAATGGAACTATAAGTGACAAAAATGTTGCAAATGGAAAAACATTAGATGTATCTGGTTTAACTTTAGGAAACGGATCAGGAGGGACGCCTGGCTTATCATCTAATTATAAATTAGACGGAGGAACACATACGTTCAATGTAACTAAAAAAGACATAACATTTTCAGGGTCTCGAGTTTATGACGGCACTACAACGGTAAGTTCATCTGATTTGGTAACCAACGATACTACAAGTGGAGAAACACTTGCATTTTCAGGAAGCGGAACAGTTTCATCGGCTAATGTACAAAACAATCAATCTATAACGATAGGATCTATTGCAATAGCCGACGGTTCTGGCGGTGGATTAGCGAGCAACTATAATTTGACTACAGGGACATTTGACATAAGTCAAAAGTGGGTAAGTGTGGGCGGTCAAAAAATTTATGATGCCACTACCACAGTTAGTAGTTCAGATTTAGAAGTTACTGGAGAAGTTACAGGTGAATCAATTTCAATCACAGGAACAGGTTCAGTAACTGATAAAAATGTCGGATCTGGTAAAACGATTGACATATCTGGTCTATCCCTTTCCGACGGTTCACATTCTGCATCCAACTATACAATTGGAACAACAAGCTTTGCGATAACTCGTCGAAATCTAAGCATAGGTGGAGAGAAAGTTTATGATGGGACGGGAACGGTTTTAGCCAGCCAAATTGATACAGTTAACACTGCCGGCGGTGAAACACTTACAATTAGCGGAGAGGGAAGTGTTTCGCTACCATCGGTTGGAACAAATAAATCTATCACTCTTAATACATTGGGAATATCTGATGGAACCAACGGAACTATTGGTTTGGCCTCTAATTACACTCTGGATTCCGGCTCTTTTGATATTACCACAAAGCCAATAACACTCTCGGGTTCAAGACAATACGATGGCACAACCGATGCTGCGAGTTCTGACTTGACGTTAATTGGTCAGGTTTCAGGAGAGTCTATATCAATTACAGGAACAGGTTCAGTAACTGATAAGAATGTAGGAGCTGGAAAAACAATAAATACAACTGGCCTAAGTTTGGCGGACAATACTTCAAATGCTTCTAACTATTCTTTAAGTACAGGGACATTTACAATCAATAATAAAATATTAAGTATTTCTGGAACAAGGGCCTATGACGGGTCAACCACAGTCTCTTCTGGAAATATTAGTTTGGACGGCCTAATAGGGTCAGAGACTTTAAATAAATCTGGCTCGGTTTCGACCTCTTCACCAAATGCTTCAACTTATGGATCAGCGTCAATTAATACGACTGCGCTGTTGCTTTCAGACGGGAGTAATGGAGGAATAATTTCAAATTATACACTCCTAGGAGGATCCCACAGTGCAACAATTAGCAAAAAATCTATTGGAGTTAATGGATCAAAAGTTTACGACGGGAACACATCAGTATCATCATCAAATTTATCATTAACAGGACTCATAGGTTCTGAAACACTTAACTTGTCTGGATCTGGGACAATTACCACTAGTGCCGTCGGTGATAACAAGAGTGTAACAGATGTAAACTTCACTTTGTCTGATAACAGCGGTGCCGCTGCTAATTATACTCTAAATGGAACTCTTGAAATTAATGTTACACAACGTCCAGTTGTGGTATCTGGAAATAAGATTTATGACGGAAATACAACTGTGGACGGTTCCAACTTGACAACTTTGTCAAATTTGGTTGGTTCTGAAACGCTATCTGTTTCAGGAAGTGGTTCTGTAAGTTCTTCGAATGTTGGTGCAGGCAAAACAGTGACACTTGGAACTTTAGCTCTTGCGAATGGAACCGGGAGTGCCAGTAATTATAGCATTTCAAGTGCAAATTTTGATATAACTCAAAGACCATTAACACTTGTTGGTTCAAAAATTTACGACGGTAATACAACGATTCAAGGCAGTCAAATTACGAATTTCACCAACATAGTAGGGTCTGAAACGTTATCTGTTTCTGGATCTGGAACTGTTTCATCAGCAAATGTAGGAAATGCCAAAACTTTGTCGACTTCAGGGCTTTCATTGGTTGACAATTCTGGACAAGCAAGCAACTATTCAATAGCTTCAGCAAGTTCTGATATTACGCAACGCCCATTAAATTTATCTGGCTCAAGAGCTTATGATTCAACAAGGACAGCTTCTGGATCAGACCTTAGTTTTACAAATATTGTTTCTGGAGAGACACTTGGGTTAACAGGAAGTGGCGTATTGGATTCTCCAGCCGCTGGTAGCCGGACTATTGTGAATACTAACACATTGGCAATATCAGATGGTTCTGGAATAGCAACAAATTATACTTTAACAAATGGAACACTAACTATGACAATTGTTCCAAGATCAACAACAGTTTCAGGAACAAAAACCTATGACGGGACAACAAATGTAGCGTCAAGCAACCTTACAAGTTTTTCGAATCTGGCTGGATCGGATACTCTATCACTTTCAGGAACTGGCACAATATCTACTGCTGACGTTGGAACTGGAAAAACAGTTAACGCATCAGGCTTAACAATAGACAACAGTTCAGGTGTTGGTTCAAACTACACATTATCCGCTGCCACCGTAAATGTCACAGAACGTGTGATTGGTTTAAGTGGGGTAAGAGCTTTTGACGGGACGAACAACGCTTCAAGCACAGATTTAAGTATTAGCAACTTAGTAAGTGGTGAAAATTTAACACTATCTGGCTCGGGTACAGTCCCAAATGCAACAGTTGAAATGAATAAAGTAATTAGCCTTGGAAGTCTCTCTATTTCGGATGGTTCTGGAGGAAAGTCTTCAAATTATACATTAACAGGGGGATCTCACACATTAGATATATCTCAATTATCTGTGAATGTTACTGGAAGCAGGCAATATGATGGCACAAAAACTGTTAATAGTTCTGATCTTAATTTAACCAATTTAGTTAGTGGAGAAACTGTAAGTTTGACGGGAGCCGGCACAGTTGCAGATGAAAATGTTGGTGCTAATAAAACTGTGACTGCAGGATCCCTTGCTCTTACTGGCCCTGGTGCAGGGAACTATACCTTGAGTAATTTCACCACAACATTTGAAATTACTCCGAGGATACTGAATTCTTCAGGCACAAGAATTTACGATGGATCAATAACTGCAAATGCTTCAGATTTATCTTTATCAAACTTAGTTGGTTCTGAAACTTTAAATTTATCTGGTTCTGGAACTTTGTTATCAGCTGCAGTTGGTAATTCAAAAAATGTAGCTAAAAATACACTTTCTTTATCAGATAACTCAGGTTCAGCAAGTAACTATACTCTTGATGGAGGCACTCATTTGATGAATATCACTCAAAGGCCTATAACTCTTGTCGCAAGTAGAGAATATGATGGATCAAATATTTTGGATGGTGCTAGTGTTTCAACAACATTTACATACAGTAATTTAGTAGGTTCTGAAATTCTATCACAAACAGGAACAGGAACAGTTTCAAATAAGAATGTTGGTTCAGGAAAAGCCGTAACAGTCACAAACCTTAGTCTCCTTGATGGTTCAGGTGCTGCTAGTAATTATAATTTAACTTCGAGTACACTTACCATAACAGCTCGCCCATTAAGTTTATCAGGTTCACGAGTATATGACTCAACAACGTCGGTATCAGCATCTGATTTATCAACCATGACTAATTTGGTTGGTTCTGAAACAATTATCCTTTCGGGAAGCGGAGTTATAGGTAATAAAAATGTTGCAGATTCGATAGCACTTACAAATGTTAGTGGACTGTCGTTGGGCGATGGATCAAATGGTGGGTTGGCATCAAACTACTCATTATCTGGGGGAACACACACAGTTAATGTTACTAAAAGACCTATAACAATTTCAGGCTCAAAAATCTATGATGGATCTACAACTGTGCAAAACTCTTCTATTTCAACTATCAGTAATAGGGCTGGTGGTGAAACTCTGAATTTAAATGGATCTGGAACTGTTGATTCTGCTGCAGTTGGAACAAATAAGGCTATATCATTGGGTTCACTTGCATTAGCTGATAATTCCGGGTTGGCTTCCAACTATGAACTATTATCAGGGTCTTTTGATATTAACGTAAGAGATGTAACTTTTGTGGGTACTAGACACTATGATGGAACAACAGATGCAAATACTTCAAACTTCACCTCAACCTTCAGCAATTTGGTAAGTGGGGAAAATTTAAATCTAACAGGATCTGGAAGTGTTGCTTCTAAAAATGTGGCGTCTGGGCAGTCAATATCGCTTGGAAGCATAGCATTAGCGAATGGAACTGCAGCCTCAAATAATTATAATTTAACCTCTGCAACTTTAGATATTACGAAACGTCCATTAGATTTAACTGGTACAAGAATCTACGAATCTTCTGCTACTGCCGCCTCATCTGACTTAACAACAATCAATAATTTGGTTGGTTCGGAAACAATTGGGTTATCAGGAAATGGTGACTTAGGAAATGCTAACGTTGGAGATTTAAAAACGTTAACAAATGTAAGTGGTCTTACAATAAGTGATGGAACTAATGGAGGTTTAGCTGCTAATTATACATTGTCAGGAGGAACACAAACCATGAGTGTAACAAAAAGACCAATAACAATTAGTGGCTCAAGATTTTATGATGGAACAACAACTGTAAATGGTTCAGACATTTCAATTTTTAATAATACCTCTGCTGGAGAGACCCTTGGAATCATAGGTTCAGGAAGTGTCTCTACCGCAATTTCTGGAACTGGAAAAACAATTGTACTTGGAACACTTCAATTGCAAGATGGAACGGGGTTAGCTTCGAATTATTCATTATCAAGTGGAACATTCGCAATAAACTCGCGTCAGTTGAATGTTACAGGCTCTAGAGTGTATGACAATACAACAACTGTAAATGGTTCAGACCTAGCTATAACAACTGGAGTAGGTTCTGAAATCATTACCCTATCAGGTCAAGGGAGTGTAACTGATGCAAATGTTGGAAGTAATAAAACAGTTACTCAAAACACACTAAATCTTGTTAGCGCGAATGGAAGCGCTACCAACTACACCATGGGAACAATTTCTTTAAGTATTACAAAACGTCCCGTTGATCTAAGTATCGAAAAAATTTATGACGGAACTTTAGATGCACCTGCTTCAGGTCTACAATCTAATGGAATTTCTAATACTGTAGGGGGACAGACATTAACACTGAGTGGAAATGGTCAAATGCAAAATAAAAATGTAGGAGTAGGAAAAAACATTACAAGTATTGGAACTCTTTCATTAGGAAACGGAAGTGGATCTGCTTCGAATTATACTTTGGATGGCGGAAACCATTCAATTGACGTAACAGCACGTACAACATCAGCCTCTGGCAGTAGATTTTACGATGGGACAAATATTGTAAATGGTAACATATTTGATTCTTTCACCAATACGGTTGGTTCCGACACAATAACTATTTCTGGTTCAGGTACAATCGGGTCTCCTGGGGTTGGATCAAAGTCTGTTAATATTGGATCATTAACTTCAGCTCATCCAAATTATTCAATAACAGGGGCTTTTATGAATGTAACTAAAAGACCAGTTAATCTCTTTGGCTCTCGAGTTGCTGTGGACAACCCATCTTTAATCGTGCTAGCAGAAGAATTGACTATCACAACTGCTAATAACGAGTCGTTAACTTTAACTGGACAAGGTAGCATTCAAAGGAATATTTCAGGAACTACTCAAAATATTTCTCTGGGCACTTTATCTTTTAGTGATGGAACCGGATCAGCTTCGAACTATACATTTTCTGGTGGAAGTTTCTTGTTGACCTTAAAACATAAATTAACCTTCGCCCAAAGGATAAGAGAAATTTTAAAAAAAGGACGTTCAGGTAAAAATTTGATTCTTTTGCCAACAAAAACCTCACACAGAAGTGTTCCCGCTGTAGCCGAGAAAATCAGTATTTCTACTCCAGATCAATCAATAACAGTTGCTCCGTGTGTTTTAAGAAATGGTCTGTGTAACTAAAATTTAAAATTTTACGGAGTTTGAATGTTTTCATTACTAAATTCAAAAAAGATTAGATCATGGTGTTTATTTGATTTTGGAATTTCGAGTTACCCAACATTAATTCTTACTTTTTTCTATGGAGCTTTTTACGCAAAAACAATCTCTTCTGATCCTAATGTGGGAACAAGTCTTTGGGGGTTTGCTTTGTCTGCAGCAAGCATACTATGTTTTTTGTTATTATCTTTCATTCTTATAAGCGGGAGAAATTTCTTTCGAAATATTAAAATTGGTTTTTTTAAGTTTTTTTTCTATTTAATGATTTTTTTTACTTTTGGACTGTTCTTTTTTGACAAGGGGTCAAATCAATTCCTTCCACTTTTCTTTATTGTAATTAGTTTTGTTTCGTTTGAAATAGTAAATTTATTTTATAATCTTTCACTGTCCAAAATTAGAAAAAAAAATACTACAGGAGCATTATCAAACTTGGGTTGGGCATTTGGATATTTAGGTGGATTGGCATCGTTGTTCCTCGTATTCATGTTATTAAAGTTCTCTGATGAAAGTTTTAAAATTTTTAATATTAAGGTTTTTTTATTAATTGGTCCTTTTGTTGCCATATGGTCGGCGTTATATGGATTTTCGTTATTTAATGTTATGAAAGAGGTTCACTTTAAATCACCAAATATTTTAGAATTGATAAAAAACGTTAGATCTAGAGGTATATCGAATTTCTTAATTAGCTATTTTTTTTTTAATAACGCGGTGGTTTCTATTTTTGCATTTGCTAGCATGATTGCAGCATTTATCTTTGGACTCTCTGAATCTGAAATCTTATTCCTAGGCGTCTCGATTAATTTTTTTGGAATAATAGGTTGTTTAGTTATTGGTAGTATTGAGGATAAAATGGGATCACTTAATGCTGTGAAAATTTGTATTTTAGGTTTGTTAATTTTAACACTTATTCTTTATTTTACTGAGAGTTATTATAGTTTTTGGGTAATTGCACTCCTTGTAGGTTTTTTCATTGGGCCAATTCAGGCTTCAAGTAGAAGTTTTTTGGTGCAAAAGATAAACGCTCAAAATCAGATGGCGGCTTTTAGTTTGTATTCAATGTTTGGAAATTTGTGCTCTATACTTGGCCCATTTTTAGTAGGGCTCACAATACAACTTACCGATTCAATTAGATTTGGAATAATAGTAATTCCAATTTTTTTATTTTTATCACTAATTCCATTTTTAAAATTATATTCTAAATTTAATGTTTAAAGTGCCTAATCCCTGTTAAAACCAAAGAAATTTTATTTTCATTTGCAACATCTATTACTTCTTTATCATTTTTTGAGCCGCCAGGTTGGATTATGCCTTTGATATTATTTCTTGAGCATAATTTAACAATATCAGAGAAAGGAAAAAAACCGTCTGATGCAAGAACTGGATTATATTTTTTGAAATTAGATTTCATCTGTTTTATAGCTTGTTTTGCAGCTTCAAGACGGTTCATTTGCCCTACACCAATACCGACAGTTGCCTGATTTTGAGCTAAAACAATGGCATTAGAATTTAGGTATTTGGAAATTATAAAACTAAAAATCATATCCTTTTTTTCTTTATCAGAAGGGACGATTTTGGTTTTTATTATTAAATCTTTCTTATTGATAACTTTGTTATCTTTATTTTGTAGAAGTAAAAAATTCCTAGTTGTTTTTAGATGAAGTGAAGTTTGACTATTGGTTGCATTATATTGAATTAAAATAAGGTTCTTTTTTGTACTAAGGATATTTTTGGACTCCAATGAAAAATCTGGAGCAATCACAACTTCAATAAATAAGTTTTTAATTTTTTTGGCAGCTTGTGAAGTGAGCTTTTTGTTAAATGCTACTATACCTCCAAATGCACTAATTTTATCACAATTGAGCGCTTTATCAAAGGCTATATGTTGCTTTCTATCTAGAGCGACTCCACAGGGGTTGCCGTGTTTTAAAATTACACATGAAGATTCTTGGAATTGTTGTGCTAACTCCATAGCAACTTCTAAATCATAAATGTTATTAAAAGATAAATCTTTTCCAGAAATTTTAATCAAGGGATTTTCTTTTAAGTTAAATAACGCAGCTTTTTGATGAGGATTTTCACCGTATCTAAGCTGAGAAATCTTATTAAAAGTTAATGAAATTTTTTCATTGCAAAAATTCGGGTTATCTTTGTTAAACCAATTCGAAATTACTCCGTCGTAATAAGATGTCTTTTCAAATGCGACTATTGCACAGAGTTCTCTAAAACTTTTAGGTATCTGGTTATGATTTTTATAAACAATTTCTAAAAAAGAATTATATTGTTTTGGATCAGTGAGGACAGTTACATTGTCATAATTTTTTGCTGCGCCTCTGATTAATGTAGGTCCACCAATGTCAATATTTTCGATACATTTTTGTTTACTTGATTTTTGATCGTTCACCACTTTTTCAAATGGATACAAATTCACTACAACTAAATCAATATAAGGTATTTTTATTTTTTTTAATTCTTTAATATGATTCTTATCTTTTTTTTTTGCTAATATTCCTGAGTGGATTTTTGGATGAAGAGACTTTACTCGTCCATCTAAAATTTCTCTAAAATTTGTAAATTCTGAAATTTCAATAATTTTTAATTTTGTACTATAATTTTTTAAAAAGCGTGCAGTACCACCTGTGCTTAAAACTTCAATTTTGTACTTTATAAAATAGTCTGCTAAAAGACTCAAACAACTTTTATCATGTACAGAAACAATTGCTCTTTTAATTTCTATCTTTGTCATTCTTTTTTATATTCAGGAAGCATTTTTTCAAAAATTTCTAGAGAGTTTTTATTCCTTTTGTTTGTTATAAGTTTAATTAATTTATCGAAATCGGAATTTTTTGGAGAAAAGAGTTTGCTTGTTGTTGATAAAATGCCTTTGATGTTAGTCTTATTAATTTGTTCACTTTTAAAAAAAAGTTCTTCATTTATTTTTTCACCTTTCCTTAATCCAGTAAATTGAATTTTAATGTTTTTTTCATCTGCTCCTGATAGTATTAACATTTTTTTTGCAAGGTCTTTGATATAAATTGGGTCACCCATCTCTAGTATAAAGATTTCTCCATTGTCTGAGATCTGAAGTTGCGAAGAAATTAATACTAGTTCAACAGCTTCTCTAATAGTCATGAAAAATCTTCTAATTTTTGGATGTGTAATTTTTACTGGACCGCCTTCACTTATTTGTTTTTCAAAAACTGGAACAACTGAACCTGTTGAACCTAGAACATTGCCAAATCGAACGATTGTAAAAAGTGTGTCCTTTTCTTTAGAAGCAATTTTTTGAATATATTTCTCACAAAGTCTCTTCGATGCACCCATTATATTAGAGGGATTTACAGCTTTATCGGTAGAAATAAAAACCATTTTTTTTATTTTTAAAAATTTACAAAGCTGACAAAGTTTGACGGTTGCTAAAAAATTTGTGTGAAGAGCTTCTATGGGATCCGTTTCAACAAATGTAATGTGCTTTAATGCAGCTGTGTGGAAAATATAGTCAGGTTTGAATTTTCTTAGTATCTCCTCCATTTTACTAAAATCTTTTATATCCGTAAGACTTGGCAAAATATTTTCTTTGAGTTGTGATGAAATTTTGAAAAGGTTATATTCATTTTGCTCAAGTAAAATTAATAACTTTGGTTTTAATCTGTGAATTTGTCTACATAATTCACTTCCAATACTTCCACCAGCACCTGTAACTAAAATTATTTTTCCTTCAATACCCTCCAGAAGCTTTGGATCATTCACTTTTTGTTTTCTTCCTAAAATATCTTCGATGACAATTGGTTTGGGTATGAATTGACCTTGGTCCTTAATCGAAATTTCTGATATGCTTGGAAGCATCCCAATGGCCAGTCCATTTCGTTTTGAAAAAATGTAAAGTGATTCAAGAGTTTCAGATTTAACTTTGGAATCTGAAATGATAATTCTTTGTGGTGACTTTTTTATTTTCTTTAGACTTTCATTTATGGACTCTAGTTTATTAGTGGAGCCAAGAATGGGTATATTGTGAATCCTTCTTCCAATTGAGGACTCTTTAAAACTAATGATCCCAACAACTTCATAAAGAGAATTATCGTCTTGCTTAGAAAATCTTATAAAATTTTCTGTTGTAGGACTGTCTCCCACAACTAAAATTGGAACTTTTTTTAGATTATTTTTTTTCAAATAATCTTTCATAATCCTATAGAAAACTCTTGGACTAGTAACGCTAAAAATTGAGATAATGAATAATAGAATTGGAAAGGACCGAGGTATATCTTCCAATCTAAATACAAGAAAAAAAATACCAAGTAATAGCAAAATTGAAACAGAAACACTCTTAATAATAGATTTTATTTCGTGAATGGACGCATACCTCCAAATCCCGTGATAAAGACCCATATACTTAAGTAGGAAAATATTAGTAAACGAAAAAAAAATTAGAAACCACCATAATTCTCTGCAAAGAATTAAAGCACTGTCCAGATCCAATCTAATCCACAACGATATGAAAAATGATACTCCAAAAAATATGAGATCATGCAAAATCGTAATTAAAATTCTAATATTCATAAAAATTTCCTTGAATTAAAGAAAATTAATAATGAAGAAGTACACAAAAAGGCAAGAATCAATGAGCTTACAGGATAATAATAAGAAAGGATGGCCAGTATTAATAAAATTGAATGTAAATAAATTATCTTCTTTAAAACATACTCGTGACTGTAACCTTTCCTCAAAATTTTTTGATAAAAGTGACTGCTGTGAGCCTGAAAAACATTTTCTTTTTTTACAAATCTTAAAATTATTGTCGCAATAGAATCTAGCAGATAATAAAGCATAATGACTAGAAATGGTAAAATCAAATTGTACATTATCATATTATATATAACTATAAACCCTGCGATAAAACCGAGCGGGATCGATCCAACATCCCCTAAAAAAATTTTAGAAGGTGGTTTGTTAACTGAGTAAAATGCAAATGATATTGTCAGAAGAATCAAACTAAAATAAATAAAAGATTCTTCAATAAGCCCTAGAATAGCAAGAAAGTTTGTTAAAATAGATAAAGAACTTACCTGAACAGAAGTTATTCCGTCCATACCATCCATAAAATTATACATATTGATTATCCATACCCATAGCATAACCAAAAAACAAAAAATAAAACCTAGTCCTAGAGATTCCATCCCGTTAAAAATAATTAAAAACTCAGATGAACTTATAAAAATATTCAATTGATCCTTAAAAAGATACAACGTAGAAAATACACAAAATATCTGAAATGTTAATCTGATTTTCGCACTAATATTTTTTATATCATCCAAAAAAGAAACAATCGAAAGCAATAAACAGAATCCAAAAAATATTTTCCAATTATTATTGAACGTGTCTTCTAATAGAAAAATTACAGAAGTAGAAAATAAGAAAAGTGGAATCAATATAATACCAGCTCCTCGAGCCTTTGGTGTTTGATGGTTGCTTCTTTCAGTCGGAACATCTAAAAACATTGGATTTTTTAGAAGTTTTAATGCCCAGCTTAATAATGCAGAAGTTAGTGGATATAAAGCTAAAATTATTATAAAACTCATAATTAATTAGAATCTATTATATTATTCATTAGTGATAAAAGAAAAGAAAATTGCAGTACTTGGTTTAGGATACGTTGGATTACCACTAGCTGTTGGGTTATGTTCATCTTATAAGACTATAGGTTTTGATATCAGTTTGGATAGGGTTAGTCAACTTCTCAAAGGAATTGATAAAACCTTGGAGGTGAATGAAACTAAACTTAAAAGTTGTTTAAAGGGTAAATTAATTGTTACAAATAATTTTAAAGATCTAAAAAACTGTAATATTTTCATCGCAACGGTACCAACACCCATCACTGAAAATTGCAAACCTGACTTTAAGCCACTAAAAAATGTTTGCAAAACTATATCAAAATTATTGAAAAAGAATGATATCGTCGTGTTTGAAAGCACAGTGTATCCAGGTGCAACTGAAGAAATTTGTGCTCCAATACTTGAAAAAAACGATAAAAACTTCAAGTCGGGAAAAGATTTTTTTCTCGGATATTCGCCGGAAAGAGTTAATCCTGGAGACAAAGTTCATACTATAGATAAAATTGATAAAGTAGTATCTGGTCAAAATAAAATGGTAGAAAAAGTACTTTTTGAGATTTATTCAAAACTCACTAAAGGTAAAGTTTTTTTAGCAAAGAATATTAAAGTGGCTGAAGCTTCTAAAGTAATTGAAAATTCTCAGAGAGATATAAATATTGCTTTTATTAATGAGGTAGCAAAAATATGTAATAAGTTAAATATTAGCGTTTATGATGTTTTGAATGCATCTTCAACAAAATGGAATTTCTTAAAATTTCAACCAGGTCTTGTTGGTGGTCATTGTATAGGCGTAGATCCTTATTATTTAGCGCACAAATCATCAAAGTTAAAAATAGATCCAAAAGTTATTTTATCAGGAAGAAAAACAAATAACGAAATGCCAACTTTTATTGCAAAAAGGATAGATGAAAAATTGAAAAGAAAATCAAAAATATTATTTCTAGGTTTAACTTTTAAGGAGGACGTACCAGACTTAAGAAACTCCAAATCTTTTGAAATTATTTCATTTTTAAAGAATAAACAACATATTGTAAAACTTCATGATCCATATGTGAAATCCGATGATTTGCAGTTGGTAAACTTAAAAAAAATTAAAAACAATAGTTTTGATGCGTTTGTTTTGGCAGTGCCCCATAAATTCTATCTTCAGAGGATGGATTCTATTAAAAATTTACTAAAATCCGATGGTATTTTTTTTGATATTAAAGGTAAGGTGAGTTCTAAAAGAGATAAAAACTTAAATTACTGGTCACTCTAGAGTATTATGTTATAAGCCTGAACAACCAATTAATTTTAGTTTTTGGAAAAATGCGGTCTTTTATCAAGATATGGTAATTAGGTTGTACTATTTTATTTTCTCCTAAATAAATGCCATCATGAATTTCAATCTTTGGTTCTGAACATATAAATTCCCATCCCTGATTATTTCGTAATTTTAAAACAACTTTTTTTTTACTAGTAGTTACATTCAGTTTAATACTAGGATGAATATGAAATCTTAAAAAATATTTAAGGTTTTTATGTTTTTGATTTGTTTTAATATGTTTAAATGAATCTTCACCTCTAATAACAAAATTTTTAAGATCAATATGAATCAGTCTTTTATGAATAATACTAAAAATATCTTTGTAACCGTCGTGATAAGAATTTATCCATACATTTTCATTTTCATTGAATTTCTCAGAGAAAACTTTAGCAATTCTTGAAGTTGTATCTTTATCAAAAAAAATATCAGATGAATTTATTTCATTTATATTTAAAGTGCTGTGAGCTGCTGTTGATCTCATAGCATCATCCCACTCTCTGTTGTTAACAAAAGGTGAGCCACAATTGACAACAATTTTTTCTGATAAATATGATAATTCAAATGAGAGAGAACCAGCTTGGGTTTTTTCCATCGAGGGACTCCCACAATCCATTATGAATATTAATTTATTTTTTGATACTCTATTAAAACCAGAGCATTCTGACACACTAGGAAGTCGATGTTTGTGACCAATTTTTTTTTGAAGATTATAAATTTTATTTGAACCAATAAAGTCGTATTTGTTAAAGATTGCTAAATGACCGTCTCCTAATCTAAAAAAATCAAGAATTAATGTCATTTCTTTTATTGTTTCATTTAAGCCATTTGGTAATTCTTTGTTTAGGTTTCCGAAAAAATTTTTAATATCTAGTATTGAACAAAGAAAATAAAAGTGTTCACTGGGAGACCTTAAGTAATGCATCCCATCCTTTATTGTAATTTCAATTGTTTTTTGTAAAAGTTTGACTGAGTAATCAAAATTTTTTTCTAAGTTTTTAAAACACAAAGAAGCGAGAAGTAAAGATTTTGAAATAAAAATTTTGTTTTTAAGATTCTTAACTTTTTTTATTTTTTTTAATAATAAAATACTTTGTTTGTTAATATTTTCTGCAAACTTTTTTTGAAAACTCTCATTCGCTGTTTCGAAGAAAAAAGATAGATTGGTAAGTAGATAAAAAATTCTTTTTGACATAACCTCTACACCCCAAATATGCTGGCTCAAATAATCAGATTGATCAATCCATGATAGAATTTTCTGTCTTACAAAAATTCTCGCTTCATTAGTACCTACAGCTCTTACATCTTTAATCCACATGAAGCTGTGAAGATAACAATTCCATGCGATACTTCCATGATTTTTATGCCAAACATCGCTATTTAAAAATACACTTTCTTTTTGAAAGTTTAGAAAACCGTCAATTATTCGTGATCCTTCAAATTTATTTCCTTTCCAAAGACTTTCAGGATTACATTGTATTTTTCCATCAATACTGTCATTAAAGATTTGATTGTAGAGGGTGTTTTTGAAAAAAAGAGATAATTGAAAATTTCTTAATATATTTTTCATCTGTTTTATTTTATGCGTTTTAAAATAGAAATAAAAAATCCATCCGCTTCTGCATTACAACCGAAATCTTCTGGTATGATGGTTAACATACCTTTTTTTAAATATTTTCCAAAATTACTGACAATGTTATTGAATTCAACAATTTTAAAATTTTTATTTTTTCTTAAAAAAGTTTCAATCTGGTTTGAGCCTTCACTTGAATGTATTGAGCAAACACAGTAAACTAAATAACCTCCAATTTTCAAAAATTGTTCTGATTTTTCAAGCATCCTTTGTTGTTTGTCAATTAACGTTTTTATGTTTTTTTCCTTGTCTCTGATCAATATTTCTGGTTTTTTTTGCATTAAACCTGATGCACTGCATGGCGCATCAATTAAAATACAATCGTATAAATCTGAGCATTCGTAATTTAAAAAGTCCTCACAAATAATCTCTGTTTCAAATTTGAGCCTTTGTAGATTTTTTTTTAATCTTCTAATTCGTCTTTGTGATATTTCTAAAGATTTTACATTAAAATTTTCTTCGATTAACTGAAATGTTTTTCCACCTGGTGCGGCACCAACATCTAGAACTGATATTTTTGATTTATCAACATTATTAAATATTCTTGAAATAAATTTAACTGGTAAAGTTGAGGAGATATTTTGAACCCACCAATCTCCTTCATTAAAACAAGGTTTGTTTTCAATCAAACCATCATTTTGAGTTTTTAAGAGATCATCTAAAATAAATTTTCCATTAAGAAGTTTTTCCCAATTCTTTTCTTTTAAACAATTAGCTTTAATTTTGATATTCAAACTTGGTTCATTAATTACTCTTTTAGATATTTTTTCTAAAGTTTCTTTACCTAAATTTTGAATTATGTCATTTTTTATCCAATTTGGAATGTTGGTTGTATGATCTAAATTTTCAAGAATCTTGTATTTATTTCTGCAAATGTTTCTTAGGAGACCATTCACAAATTTGTCAACTTTATAGTTTTTAGATATTTCTACTGCAGTATTTACAATGGAATAATCTTTTATATCTAAAAAAAGAATTTGACAAATTGATAATCTTAATAAATTCAAAATATAAAAATTTTTTTTTTTAATTGGAATTTTTACATAGTCATTTAGAACTTTATCTACTTGTCCATTCCTTCTTAGAGTATTGAGAACTAAATATCTAACAAATGCTTTATCCCTCTGGTTTAGCCTGCTAAAGTTTTTACTTGAAAGAACTGCAGTTTCAAAAAACTCAAATTTTAAATAAATGTCAGTTAGTATTTGAGTTGCTATTTCTCTTGTGTTAAACAATGAATTATAGAAAGAGTAAAATTATTAACTAAATTA
The DNA here is from genome assembly GCA_902617375.1 of uncultured Alphaproteobacteria bacterium. Taxonomy (GTDB): domain Bacteria; phylum Pseudomonadota; class Alphaproteobacteria; order Methylaequorales; family Methylaequoraceae; genus Methylaequor; species Methylaequor ceniphilum. Next base: position 16,427 of record CACMWI010000009.1, read on the forward strand.
TTATCATGAATAAAAATATTAAACAAAAAAAAAGCAAAAACCTTAAACCGCTAAAAGAAAAAGAGATTGGTGGTCCAACTGGACCTGAACCGACAAGATATGGTGATTGGGAAAAAAAAGGTATTTGTTATGACTTTTAATCTGTTAATCAACTCTATTCTTAATTAATTCTTCAACAACCTCTGGTTCATTCAGAGTCGAGACATCTCCAATTGCCTCTTCTTCTTTCGACGCAACCTTTCTTAATATCCTTCTCATAATTTTTCCTGATCTGGTTTTTGGTAGATTTGGCGCCCACTGAATTATATCAGGCGAGGCAATAGGTCCAATAACTGATCTTACCCATGAAACGAGTTCTTTTTTTAACTGATCAGTATATTCTTGTCCCTTCATTAAAGTAATATAGGCGTAAATTCCTTGACCCTTTATGTCATGAGGATAGCCCACAACTGCTGCTTCTGAAACTTTTTCGTGTAAAACTAACGCACTTTCAACTTCAGCAGTTCCTAGTCTATGACCTGAAACATTAATAACGTCATCAACCCGCCCTGTAATCCAGTAGTATCCATCTTCATCTCTCTTACAACCATCGCCTGTGAAATATTTACCTTTGAAAGAAGAAAAATATGTATCAATAAATCTTTTATGATCGTTATAAACTGTTCTCATCATTCCTGGCCATGATGAGGTAATGCATAAATTGCCTTCACAAGCACCTTCAAGTACTTTTCCATCATTATCGACTATTACAGGCTCTACACCGTAAAAAGGCAAAGTAGCTGATCCAGGTTTGAGGGGAGTCGTTCCAGTTATTGGAGAAATCAGAGCTGCACCAGTTTCAGTTTGCCACCATGTGTCTATTACAGGACATCTTCCTTCTCCAACTATATCATAATACCATTTCCAAGCCTCTGGATTTATTGGTTCTCCTACTGTTCCAAGAATTCTTAATGAAGATCTTTTTGTTTTCTTTACAAAATCATCCCCCAACCCCATCAAAGCTCTAATAGCTGTTGGAGCAGTATAAAAAATATTGACATGAAATTTATCTATTACCTCCCAGAACCTTGCTGCTGTGGGGAAAGTTGGGATACCCTCAAACATCAATGTTGTTCCACCATTACACAAAGGACCATACACAATATAAGAATGACCAGTAACCCAGCCAACATCTGCTGTGCACCAATAAATATCTTTCTCTTGAAGGTTGAAGATAATTTTGTGACTCAATGAGGCGTGAAGAAGATAGCCAGCGCTCGTATGGAGTACCCCTTTTGGCTTACCTGTTGATCCTGAGGTGTATAAAATAAATAAAGGATCTTCAGAATTTTGTTCAACAGGTTCACATTCGTTTGATTGGTTGGCAATAAGTTCATGATACCAAATATCATTTCCATTTTCAAAGTGATCTTCGCTGCTTGTTCTTTTTACAATAATATTTTTTTTTATTTTTTTGTAACCTTTCAAGGCTTCTTTCACATTTGCTAATAATGAAATTTTTTTCCCACCTCTAATACCCTCATTTGCAGTTATTATAAATGTAGAGCTACAATCATCGAGTCTATTTCTTAAAGATTCGGGTGCAAAACCTCCAAAAACAACAGAGTGTATAGCTCCTAATCTGGCACAAGATAACATTGCTATTGCTGCTTCTGGTATCATTGGCATATAGATAGTTACCCTATCTCCCTTTTTCACACCAATAGATTTTAGTCCATTGGAAAATTTACAAACTTCTTCATAAAGCTCTCTATAAGTTATTTTTTTTGAAATATTTGGATCATCTGATTCCCAGATAATGGCAGTTTTGTTACCTCTGTCTTTAAGATGCCTATCTAAACAGTTAAAACTTACATTTAATGTGCCGTCTGCAAACCATTTGATACTTATGTCTTTTTCGAATGAACTTTCTCTAGTTTTGGTGAACTTTTTTATCCAACTTATTGAATTTGCTTTTTCTGTCCAAAAGTCTTCCGGATTATTGATTGATCTTAAATATTCTTTCTTATAATCCTCAAAAGATAAACTTTTATGGTTGGTTTTATTTATTATTATATTTTTCATTTATTTCGGTTTACTAGATGAATTCTAACTCTGTGATAAGCAAATGGTCAACGTTAATTTTTCAATTAAAAGAAATTTTATATAACTTTTTTAAATCTAATTATGTTTACCTCTTTAAAAAGATTAACTTTTGAGTAAGGATCGTCGTTTAAAAACTTTTTCACAGCACTAAGCTTATCAAAATCAACAATTAAAACTGTACCCACAGGGTTATCGTTTTTATCCAAAATTGGCCCAGCAAGAATTAATTTTTTTTTTATTTTTTTTAAATATTTGATGTGTTTTTCTCTAGTTGAAAGTCTCAAATCAATCGAATTTTCTTTATCTGTGCAAGTTATAAGGTAGGCCATTAGTTTTCAAATTGAAGTGGTCTTGATAAAAGGTTAGAGATAACTATTTTAGGGTTTGCTCCATTTATTAGTTTTTTTACAGAATTACATAATGGTAATTCAACCTCATATTTTTGTCCTAGTTTACAAATACTTTCACACGATTCAAATCCCTCTAAAGTACAATCCCCTTTTAAGTTGTTAAGCTTTCCTCCCTTTGCTAGATCGTAACCAAATTTTGTATTCCTTGACTTCAAAGAAGAGCACGTAAGTGTAAGATCACCAATTCCTGATAAACCATAAAATGTTTTTCTTTTCGCTCCCATTTTAACACCTAATTTTACTATCTCAGATATCCCTCTTGTGATAATAGCAGCTTTAGCATTTTCTCCAAGATTTTTACCCTTTGCAAACCCGCAAGCAATAGCAATTACATTTTTCATTGCACCACCCAACTGTGTTCCAATTATATCGCTGTTAAAGTATACCCTAAGCTTTTCTAAAGAAAAAAGCTCTGATACTTCTAACAACGCTTTTTTATTCAATGATGATAAAACTGTAGCTGAGGGTTTATTTTTAATCAGTTCAGAAGAAAAGTTTGGCCCAGAGAGAACAACTATTCTGCTTTTTGGGAATATATCTAAAACAACTTCGCTCATAAGCTGGTCTGTTCTTTGTTCAACTCCTTTACTACAAATAATAAAAACTGGATTATAAAAATTAGTTTTATTTCTTAGTTCAACAAGATTTTGTCTAATTGATTGTGACGGTATCGCTAAGAAAATAAAGTAAGATTTGCCAAGATCTCTGAAGTGATTAGTAAACCTTATTGTTTTGCTTGTAAATTTTGATTTATTCACTGACTTTCTGTATTTCACTAAAATTTCTCTATTAACGAAGACTTTTGTTAGTGCTTGTGCCCAAGAACCAGAACCTATTATGCTTATTTTTCTCATAAAGAATCCAGCCTCCACCTGGGTTTGGGAGACAAACTAAAATTACTGCTTTTTTTTCTTCTATTTAAAATCTCATGCCCAGCCCACGCTATCATAGTAGCATTATCGGTGCATAATTTTTTTTCTGGAGCAATAAAAGTCAAACCTTTCTTTTTACACAGTAATTTGAATTTTCTTCTGATAAATAAATTTGAGGCAACTCCCCCAGTTAGAATAAAAGTATTTATTTTGTTTATATCTTTTAAGCCATTTATTGCGAGTTCAACTTTATTAATCAAACATTCACAAATTACAGTTTGAAATTCATTCGCTAAATCAAATTTTTGTTCGTTACTAATACCTTTTTCAATTATTCTTCTAACAGCTGTCTTCAATCCTGAAAATGAAAGATTCTTTGATTTGTCTTTAATGAGAGGTTTGGGAAGATTAAAATGATACCTTCCATTACACTCAAGTGCTAGTTTTTCTATAATTGGACCACCGGGATAGTCGTACCCCAATATCTTAGCAATTTTATCGTATGCTTCACCGACAGCATCATCGAGCGTTTCACCAATGACCTTAAATTTATTATAATCTTTTGCAAGGAGAATTTGACAGTGTCCGCCAGATACAAGTAAACAGATAAAAGGAAAATCTACATCTCTGCTCATTCTTGGAATAAGAACATGACCCTGTAGATGGTTTATTGATAAAAATGGTTTATTACAAGATATTGCTAGTGCTTTTGCATAATTGGTTCCTACTAAAAGACCTCCTAGAAGTCCTGGCCCTGTAGTTGCAGCAAATGCATCAATTTTTGATAGATTTATATTTGAACTTTTAAAAGTTTTTTGGACAATAAAGTCTATATTATTGCTATGCTCTCTGGAGGCGAGTTCGGGAACTACTCCACCAAATTTCTTATGTTTGTTAATTTGAGAAACTGTGACTTCAGAAAGCACCTTTCCAAATCTTCTTCCATTTAGTTTTTCAACAATAGCAGCAGATGTTTCGTCACAACTAGTTTCTATTCCTAATACCCTCATTTTGAAATTTTATAAAGTTATCATTATTTTCTAATAATAGTAAAATAAAATCCAGAGTATGCATATTAATTCTGAAAATATAATTATAGGATCACGAGAAAGTCTATTAACAAAAATTAATATCTTATTGAAGTAAAATATGTTTCGTTTTACATTTTTAAAATTTTTTAACATATTCCAAAAACAAACCACATATTGCGAGCTTTTGAGAAAAGAATATCAAAAAAGAGCAGGTTTGAAAATTGATGCCTTACAAAATCTTTGTTTTGTAGGTGTATATACACTCTATTTTTTTTATTTTGTAAAGTCTTGTATTAGGTCTATTGCTATGAAAATTTATTTGCTAGGAAGATCAATTTATTTTTTTTCCAAATTTTCTCTTATAATAGTAAAATAATATAAAGTATATGCATAATAATTCTGAAAATATAATTGTTGGATCACGAGAAAGTCTTTTAGCAAAAAAGCATATCGATATTTTTGAAAATCAGCTAAGTAAAAATGTTTCTTCAAGAATTAAAATTCAGAAAAAATTTTTTAAAACAACTGGAGACAGGTTTTTAAATGAAAAAATTTCTGATCTTGGAAACAAAGGTTTATTTTCAAAAGAGATAGATGAAGCATTATTAAAATTTGAAATCAATTTAGGAATTCATTCTCTCAAAGATTTGCCAACAAAGTTACCAAAAGGAATTGAAATAGCTGCGACACTCAAAAGAGAAAATTTTAGGGATGCAATTGTTTCAAATAGAAATTCAAATATTAAAGAACTTCCAGCAAAATCAATTATTGGAACCTCCTCAATAAGGCGAGCAATGCAAATAAAAAAAATAAGGCCTGACCTAATAATCAAAGACATACGTGGAAATGTTGATACTAGACTAAAAAAACTAAAAGAAAAAAGTTATGACGCAATTATTCTCGCACATGCCGGTCTTAAAAGATTAGATATAAAAAAATCGTACAAATCAATAGATCCACGAGTAATGGTTCCTGCTTTGGGACAGGGAACAATAGCATTAGTAGTAAACGTTAAAAATATTAATTTAAATAGAGTTATTAGAAAACTTAATCATACCAAAACGTTCCTTGAGACTGAATGTGAAAGGATTTTTTTAAATGCCCTTGATGGTTCATGCCAGACGCCAGTTGGTGGTTACGCAATCTTAAAAAAAATAAATAATAAAAACAAAATTATTTTTAATTTTATAGCATTCTCACAAGATGGTGCCAGATGTGTTAAAGACAAAATTTATCTAGATATTAAGAATTTCAAGTCAGAAAGTTATAAATTAGGTGTCAAAATTAGAAATCAAATTAGATAAAAAAGTAAAAATTTTACTTACCAGACCAGAAATAGACGCTCTAAATTTTTCTAAATATTTAGATAAAAATTTATTTGAGTACTATTTAGCGCCATTAATTCAGATAATTAAATGTAAATATGAGTTTGATAAGAATGTAGATTACGACTTTGTTTTATTTACAAGCAAAAATGGGTTGAGAAACTTTCATAAGATAGAACATGTAAAAAAAATTTTTGTAATTGGTGATGGAACTTTTAATCTAGCAAAAAAAATTGGGTATGCAAACGTGACCAACATTAAAGGTGACACCAATGATTTGAAGATAAAGATGAAACCTTACTTGCAGCAAAATATCAGAATTCTTCACCCTACTTCCAAACTGCAAAACTCCGATTTAGAAAATTTTTTTAGCAGTAAGGGTTGTTACTACAAACAAATAAGTTGCTACAAGTCTATTATGACTAATCAAAGGGCAGAAGTGTTTGAAAATTTTTTTAAGACGTGTAAGGATGGATTAATAACATTATTTTCAAGAAGAACTGCTATTTCTTTCAAAAAAGAATTATCTGAGTTAGGCTTGATGCAAAACTACAGGGGAAAAAAAATTCTGACCTTAAGTGACTCAATTGCAGAAGAAATAAAAGAACTAAAATTTGACAAGGTTTTCGTTTGTTCTCAACCCAATGAAAGAGGCATGCTGAAATTAATTAGACAAGTGTGCAAAAAGGAGAAGTTAATTGAATGAGTCAAATAAATCATCACCACCTAAAGGTGATTTTATTGATTTGGAGAGAAATCAGTACAAAAAGCGTAATAAAATCAAGAAATATATTATTATCATCCTCTCTATATTTATCTCTACAATCTTGATTTTTTTTTATATAAATAATTTTAATGTAAAAGATTTTATTTCTAAAAATTTTGATAATAACGGATCAAGGTCTACTGAGGGGATAGAAAAAAAAAATTATAAAAGAGGGAGTGATAATAATTTTAATGAACAAATTACTTATTTAAATGAAAACATTGATCTTTTAAAACAAGAATCATTTGAAAACACCGAAAAGCTATCTAGAGCCAATAGAAAAATTTCAGATTTAACTCAACAACTAAATAATTACGAAAGCAGAAGATTAGTAAGTTCGGAATTTTACTATGCTGAAAAATATATTATTTTAAATTGCTTGTTAAGTTTAAAAAATAAATTTGACAGAAGGCAGAGTTTAAAGAAGGAATTAGATACTCTTATTTCAATTTTTAATAACAATCCTGAAGTTAAAAGTTCTATTATAAATTTACAAGACATTGAAATCTCCAATGTAATTAAAGTTACAAATTTATTAGATAGGCTGAATGAAAAAATTAATTTTTATGAAGTAGATATTGATAGATTTATAAATACAAATTTTGATAAGACCTCAAGAGAATTCAGTGAGATCTTAAATTCAAAAGAAAACTTGGTAAACTATATAAAGGATATCTTTAATAGTACTTACAAAGTAACTAGAGTAAATGACTATTCAGAAAAAAGTGAGAAGATTCCATATGAAATTTATAATTTCAGGAAAGTATTAGTAAAGGCAAAAGAATATCTAATTATTGGAAACTTACAAGGAGCCGTAGAAATTTTTAAACTATCGAATATTGATGATAATGAAATTGATATTTGGGTTGAAGACGCTTCAAGACTCTCTAATTTTCAAGAAAAATTAAGATTACTAGAATCGCAATTACTTGAAATCGTGGGTGAAATTAGTGATTAAAGTTTTGAAACTTTTTCTAATTTTTATATTTACTTCTTCCGTCGTAGTATGGTTGTCTGAAAATCCAGGTAAAGTTGAAATATTTTGGGAAAATTATTTTTTTGAGACTAATCTTTTAGGCCTTGTGTTCATTTTTGTGGTTGTTTTATCATCCATTTCAATTCTTATATATACCTTCACATCTATAAAAAATATACCTAAAAACTTTCGTATAAAAAGAAATGAAAAATATCTAAAATTAGCAAACAAGAGCTTGGACAATATTGCTGATGCTCTTCTGACAGGGAATTCAAGTAACATAGAAAAAAATTCTAGAATGCTTAAAAAATATTTGAAAAATGATTTTTTTACTACTTTTATGCTTTTTAATTCGTCTCTTATTAAAAATGATCTTAATGAATCATTAAAATACTTGAGAGTTTTAGAATCTATCCCTAGGGCTCAATATGTTGCTGAAAGGGGAAAAATAGTTTTGTTCTTAAAAAATAAAAATCAAAAGGAAGCAAAAGCTGCTCTTTTAAATTTATGTAAAAAGTATCCCGATGACATCTGGTTTAACGAAAAGTTGTCCAGAATTTATGCATTTGAAAAAAACTGGAAACTCGCTCATGATACGATCAATAATTTAAAAAAAATTCCAGATCAACTAAAAAGTAATTTAGCCAATCTAAAGATTTTAATTGGAGCTGAAGCTTTAGATGCATATAAACTATGTAATCAATCTGTACCAGTAGTAAACGAAACTATAAAATTTTACATAGATCAGCAAAATTTAAAGAAAGCTGTTGGAGTGTTGAGCACAAGTTGGGGTCAACTTCTATGTATTGATATTATTAAAACTTTCATGCAGCACAAGGCCCAAGGAGACAAAGAAGCTTTAAAACGATATAGACTGATTGTTAAAACTTTAAAAAAACATATTAATGAGAAATCTAATGAAACTAAGTTAAGCTTAGCATTTGCAAGTTATGAAGCAAAAATTTGGGGAGAAGCTCAGAAATATCTAGATCAAATTAAAAAAACCGAAAGGGATCATCGTGTAATTAGTTTATATAAAAAGATCTCTGAAAAAACTAAAGAACCGCAAGCTTTCAGCGACGATGGAATTATTTTACCTGATCCAAAGTGGAAGTGCTCTACGTGTAATTCTGAAAAAAAAGAATGGCAACTTACTTGTCAGAACTGCAGCGCATTTGGACAAATAATTTGGTCAAAAAGTAAATTTAAGAAGCATACAGACATTGATTTTTTTAAAGATTTTTTACAAAATCCTCTTAGACATCTTCCACAGATGAAGAGAGAAAATTGAAAGATAAGGAGAATAATTTTCCTGAAAATTAATTTTTTTTTTTTCTAATAAGTCTAATTTCCTGAGTGTTTTTTTTATTACAAGATCATTTACAGGAAAAATATTTAATTTTTTGTAATAAAAAATAAGTATCATATTGCATGTCCATTGGCCTATTCCTTTATATCCTATTAATAAAGAATTAATTTCATCTTCAGTTTTTTTCAAAAGCATACGTTCGTCTATTTCTTTTTTTAACATAGCAATGTATAGCTCCGATATATAGTTTATCTTAGATTTCGAAATCTTTGTTTTAATAAGAATTTTTTTTAAGTACCTAATATTTTTAAAACTTTTAATTGATATGGAATTTTGTTCCAACTGAGAACATAATCTTTCCCACAACATTTCGGCTACTTCATTTGATATTTGTTGGGCTATAATTGTTTTGACCATAAAAGAAAATAAATCAGTATTTTGTTTTGTTATTTTTAACAGTCCATTATTGCTGATTTCATTCTTTATAAATGGAAATTTTCTGCTTTTGTCAATTAGGAAATCATGTATTTTTTCATTCTTAGATACCACTAGTTTACTTTCATTATTTTAGTGGGGTCATTCTTTTTATTTTTTCCTTCCTTCTTAATAAGATAAATATTTCTTGAATATATTAAAAAACCACATGATTGCCCAACGATAAATACAGGATCAGCCTTATGAATTGCATAACTTAACAAAATCATACTGCCAGCCAAACTTATCCACCAAAAAATATTAGGAATTATACTTTTCGCTGCTCTTTCACTTACAACCCATTGTACAAGGAAGCGCGATGCAAAAATTGTTTGACCAATAAATCCAATTATAAGCCAAATTTGTTCAGTTTCCATTTGTTTCTCCTTTTTTTGTTAAAAAATATACTTTGATTAAATCTATAATACCCACCCAAAATCTATTATTAAAAGAATATTTTGATACTCCACTGTATCTTAATCTATCGTCAACCTGGACATTAAATATTTTACAATTATTCATTTTAAATAGTGCAGGAAGAAATCGATGCATATTTCTAAAATATTTTATTTTTAAATAATCAGAACGATTAAAAATTTTCAAGGCACATGCCGTGTCATTACAATCATCTTTTAGTAAAAATTTTCTTATACTATTTGCAACTTTTGAACTTAATCTTTTTATTAAGGTATCCTTCCTTATTTTTCTATTTCCGCATATGAGGGAGTTGCCTTGTTCTTTTTTTGGTAAATTACTCCAAAAGTCGATCATTTTTTTAACTTCATATGGAGGGTTTTGTCCATCACCATCCATAATACAAATTAAATTATTTTTTGCATTTGAGATACCAGTTAACATGGCTCTACATTTTCCAAGATTCTTTTTGTGTCGAAGAATTCTCACCTTTAGCTTTTTCAATTCATCTATTTGTTTATAGAAATCGTCATTGCTTCCATCGTCAACTATAATTAATTCAGGAGTATTTTTTTTAAACTCAGAATGTATTTCTTTAATTAAATCAAATATCGACTCAGATTCGTTATAAATTGGTATGATTATACTAAAATTTTTCATTTTCGAATGTTATGATATTTTTTTAATCTAATCTAGTGAGCGTTTATAGCAATGAATATTTCTTTTAATAAAAAATTTCTTTTTTTCTTATTAATTTGTTTTTTAATCTATCTTCAGGGGATTTTTAAACTCCCAGTAATGGATAGAGACGAAGCACGTTTTGCAACTGCGTCTAAAACAATGTTAATTGAAAAGGATTTTATTGACATAAAAATGGTGGAAGAAAAAAGATATAAAAAGCCAATCGGTATTTATTGGACGCAATCGTTAATGAATTCAATTTTCGGAAGTTATCCATACGACAAGATTTCGATATATAGATTACCATCGATATTAGGAGTTTTTATAAGCTTCTTTTTAATTTTTGTAATTATTAGGAATATTGAAAATGAATCTATAGCATTCTTGACTGTATTTTTTTTAATTTTTTCTTTTCTAACAATATCTGAAATTCATCAGGCAAAAACTGATGGTTTACTTTTCTTATTTATAGGAATATGCAACTTGATAATCTACAAACTTATAAATTTTAGAAACCTGAGTCTTCCTAATAAAATATTTTTTTGGATTGCGATGTCTTTCGGCATCTTAATTAAAGGACCTATCATAATAATTTTTACATTTTTTCCATTGATACTTTTTTCCATTTTAAGAAAAAGAAATTTTATAAAAGATATTTGGTCAACTTTTGGTTTTGTTCTTTTGCTTTTGATTACAATTCCATGGTTTGTTTTGATTAATATTAAATCAGGAGGTGCTTTTTGGTATGAGTCCGTCGGCAACGACTTATTCAATAAAGTCAAGTCAGGTCAGGAGTCACATGGATTTCCTCCAGGGTATTACTCATTATTGCTTTTTATTTTTTTCTGGCCTGGGTCTATTTTTATAATTAATCTTTTTTTACGAATGAAAGAAAGATTTAAGTATATCCTTAAAAAGGAGGATTTTTTACTTTACCTAATAATTAGTTTTGGCTTTCCCTTAATTATTTTTGAGCTAATTCCAACTAAATTACCTCACTACATATATCCTGCTTACCTTCCATTAAGTATTTTAGTTGCAAAGTTTATTGCTGAATGTGATTACAACCAAAAGTTATTGAAATTCTCATTATTTCCAATTGTATTATTTCCTCTCACGATTATTTCATTAATTACAGTTTCAATACATCAGTTTTCAGAATTTGATGTTAAATTTGTGTTTGTTATAATGTTATACCTAATTCTTTCTTTGTTTCTTTTAAAAGAAACCTTAAAAAAAAAGATTAAAACATTATTAATTACCTCTGGATGTTTTCAAATTTTTACTTATCTAGTGTTAATTTTTTTTCTTTTACCAAGATTGGAAGTTTTGTGGATTTCAGATAGAATTAACGGAATAATTAATAAACACGAGAAAAGTGTAGAAAAAATTTTTACAGTTGGTTTCAATGAACCTAGTTTACTATTTCTAACTTCACACAAAACTTCAAATTCATCAAGTATTTTGGGCTACAAGAAAGAGAAAGAAGAAAAAATTTTACTTATTGTTACTGATATTATAAGTAAAAATATAAAAGATAATAAAAATTTTTCCGATTTTTTGCTAATCGAAGAATTTAAAGGTTTCAATTATTCAAAAGGTGAAAATGTTATTTTTAAGGTTTATAAAAATTGATAGTTAAAGATTTAAAATACCTTAATTTTTTAACCTCAGTTAGATTTTTCGTTTGTCTACTTTTAATAATTTTAATTTTTTTTAATTTCCTTGATATTTTTTTATTTGAGTTATCAAGATCTTTTCCAGGACTAATTTTTTATTTTTTTAAGCAGGTTATCGATCCAATTTCTGATATTTTGGATCCATTAAATTTTATTATTTTGTTTTCTTTGATTTTATTTGTAAATTTAAATGTTAACTCCCTTTTGAATGACACGAAGAAGTTTTCCGTAATTAAAGATAAGACAAATTACAATCGAGAGAAGATTGAAGACCTCTTTACTTATATTTCGTTAGTTTCTAAACATTTTATTTTTTCTTTAGCTGCTGCTGGAATAATTTGTAATATTCTTAAGTATATATTTGGAGTGTCACGTCCTAAATATTTTTTCTTAGAGGGATATGAAAGATTTAATTTTTTTAATTTTGAGCACAAAATAAGCTCATTTCCGTCAGGACACACTCAAGCAGCATTTTCTTTGGCTCTATTATTTATAATTTATTTAAGAGGGTATCTTTTTATTATTATATTAATAGCAACAATGATGGGATTATCGAGAATTTTTATGTCAATGCACTTTCCAAGTGATTTAGTTGCTGGCGCTTACTTAGGATCTATTGTTCCTGTTTTATTTTATGATAAATTTTTTAAAAAGAAGATTGAGAAAATAAAAAAAAAACATAATTTTTCTTTTATTGATCTTTTTAAGTTAATGTACTGGAGGCTATTTATATGAAAATAATTCTTTTCCTCGTATTTTTTTTTTTTAGTTCATATTCAAATGAAACCTTTTCTGCTCATTGGTGCAAAGTTGTTTACAATCAAAATACATCTGATGGAAAAATAAAAGAAGATTTGGCTAAATGCAAAAACTCAGATAATTTATTTATTGCCATTCATTCGGGTTTCCAGAACGCAGGACATCTTTTAAATTCAATGATTGCAGAAAACTGTGATATTAGAAGAAATGTACTATCAACTCAACCAAGATCAGATGATCCTTATTTTACGGCTGTGTGTGAATTTAGAAAACATTTATTAAGATAAACACTAAACATTTTTCCAGTATGTCGTTTTAATTGGTATGTTAAACCTAATACAAAATCTAAGATTTGACAGAAACAAAAATAGATCAAGTTTTTCGTTTAAAAAAGATCTTGAAAATTATAACACCTCAGAGTTACTAGCCTCGGGAACATCCGAAAATTTTGACATTAAATGTCTCTCAACACATTGGATATCAATTTATAGAAAACAATAAAACCCTAGTAAACTAGGGTTTTATTGGAGGAAATTAAAATAGACTTGAAACTAGTAGTAACAAAAATATTGATGAGAATATTAATGCACAAAATTTTGTTATTATCATACTAGTCCAATATCAATATATAGTGATAAATATTGAAAGTCAAACAATATATTGATTTATTTTGTTTAATTTCCTTTTTTTTCTCATAATATTATTTTATGAGGGATTTTAAGATTGCTGTAATCGGTAGTGGTATATCAGGTCTATCATGTGCATATTATTTATCTAAGAATTATAAAGTAGATCTTTTTGAAAAAAACTCCTATTTTGGTGGACATACCCACACACACACAATCAAATGTAAAGGGAAAAATATTAATGTTGATTCTGGTTTTATTGTATTCAACGAGATTAACTACCCAAATCTATGTAACCTTTTTGAGGAGTTGAATGTCAAATCTTATGAAAGTGATATGTCTTTTGCTGTTTCAAATAAGATTGATAATATTGAATACTCAGGAACGAATTTATCCTCATTATTTTCTCAAAAGAAAAATTTACTGAATTTTAATTTTTGGAGAATGTTGTGTGAAATTGTTACCTTTAATTTGTTAGCTAAAAAGCATATTAGAAAATATAAAAATTATACAATTCAAGAATATTTGGATTTAAAAAACTATTCTGACTATTACAAATACAAACATCTTTACCCGATGGCAGCCAGTATTTGGTCCTCAGAAATCAATGAAATAAAAAAATATCCATTTGAGAAGTTTGTAATGTTTTTTGTAAATCACGGGCTTCTTAAAATTATTAATCGCCCGAAATGGAGAACTGTTTTGGATGGAAGTAAAAATTATGTTGAAAAAATTCTTGAGTCAAAAGATATCTCAGCTTATAAAAATAGCTCTGTAAAATTCTTATATAGCAAAGAAAATAAAATTTTTCTCAATGTGAACGGTAAAAAAAAAGAATATGATCATCTTGTAATTGCAGTTCATTCAGATCAGGTAAAAAAAATAATCAATTTAAAAAAAGAAGAAAAAAAGATGTTTGAAGATATAAGGTATACCAAAAATAAGGTTTATGTACATTCCGACAAAAAACTAATGCCAGAATCTAGAAAAGCATGGTCAAGTTGGAATTATATTGAAAATAAAACTAATAAGAGGGGAGTAAACGTTACATATTGGATGAATAAACTACAAAAACTGAATACAAGTTTAAATATTTTTGTTTCTCTTAATCCATCTATCTTACCTTCTAAGGAAAAAATATTCAAAGAAATATATTATGATCACCCACTGTTTGATTTAAATACATTTGAAAATCAAAAAAAAATAACAACAATACAAGGAAACAAAAATATATGGTTTTGTGGAGCATACCTAGGTTATGGTTTTCATGAGGACGGAATTACTTCCGCGTTGCATGTTGTGAAAAGAATACTTGAAAGAAAAAATGAAAAAAATTAACAATATTAACGATACTTTATTTGAGGGTATTGTTTCACATACAAGGTATAAACCTTTTACTCATTCATTTGCTTATCGTTTTTGTTATTTTTGGTTCTCATTGAACTTTAAACACAAATATAAATTTTTTAAAAAAAATAGATTCACTTTATTTTCATTCTACGACAAAGATCATGGAGAAGTTGGTAAAAAATCAGGTAACACATATCAATTATTAAAAAAAAAATTTTTAAAAGAAGGCAAAAAAAATATTTATGATATTAAGTCTTTTTGTTTACCTAGAATTTTAGGTTATGTGTTTAACCCAATAACTGTTTTTGTCGGTTTTGACGATAAAAATAAAGCGACTGCAATAATATATGAGGTTAGTAACACATTCAACGAAAGACACTCATATTATTGTGAAATAAATAAACAAAATAATGTAAAAAAAAGATTTCACGTTTCTCCTTTTTTTAATATAAATGGCCATTATGTTATTACTTTCAATATTGATAGAAGTTTCGTGAATTTGTTTATAAACTATAACATAAATAATCAAAAAATTTTCGAAGCATCGTTTAGGGGAAAATCAGTTGCAATGAATGATAAAAATCTCTTAGGAATATTCTTCAGTAATATCTTTCAAAATTTCAAAGTTACAATTGCAATACACTTAGAAGCCTTGAAACTTTTTGTAAAGGGTGCAACATATATAAGAAAACCAAAAAAACCAAAAAGTTTTTTTTCAGAGGGCTAACAATAAATGATTTTTAACACTCAAAGTAAGTTAAATTTATTTTTAAAAGTATTGGCACAGAGTAAATACGGCTCAATAAATGTTTATAAGGATAATAAGTCTATATTTTCTTTTAACGGAGAGCTTGAGGGACCTGATGCAAATATAAAAATCTTAAATGAGAAATGCATTAGTGATTTTTTTTTAAGAGGTGACCTTGGTTGGGCTGAAAGTTACGTTGATGGAAATTGGGAAACATCAAACCTCACCGACTTTCTTGAATGGGGTGCACGAAATTTTCATGAATTCTCAAAATATGTTAGAGGAAAATGGTTCACCATTATGTATTTAAGGCTTAAGCATCACTTAAAAAAAAATAGCAGGTCTGGATCGAAAAAGAATATATCCTTTCACTATGATCTAGGTAACTCGTTTTACGAGAAATGGTTAGACGAATCAATGACATATTCATCAGCTATGTTTAAGAATCCTGAGGATAACCTTCTTAAAGGCCAAATTAATAAATATGAGAATCTTGCAAATATTACGGGTGTAAAAGAAAATGACAAAATACTTGAAATTGGATGTGGTTGGGGAGGTTTTTCTTCTTTTTTAGCAAAAAAATACTCAGCAAATGTGACAGCAATTACAATTTCAAAAAAACAGTATGAGAAAGCAAAGCAAAAAATATACGATGATAAGCTGACAGATAAAGTTGATGTAAAACTTCTAGATTACAGAAATATTAACGGTAAATATGATAAAATTGTTTCTATAGAAATGTTTGAGGCAGTTGGAGAAAAATACTGGTCTAAATACTTTGATGTCCTGAGGAAAAACTTAAAGTCTGATGGATCAATAGGGCTTCAGACAATTACAATTGAGGACAAATTTTTTCAAAAATATAAAAAGTTTCCAGATTTTATCCAAACTTATATATTTCCGGGTGGTATGCTTCCCTCTGTAGAGGAAATGGATAAGGTCATAACATCTAAAGGCCTTCATATCACAAATAAAACAATGTTTGGAAATGACTACGCTAAAACAATAAGAATATGGTCTGAGTCATTTGAGAATTCTTGGGGCTGCATAAAAAGCCTTGGTTTTAGTGAAAGTTTTAAAAGACTGTGGAACTATTACTTAGGATATTGTGAGGGAGGTTTTAAATCTGGTAATATCAATGTTGGCCAATTTCTAATTAAGAAAGTCTAGATTGAAATCTATTTCTTTAAGAAATATAATTTATGCATTTCCCGCATTTGCATTTTCTATTCCCACCTTTCCAGTAATGATTATGCTCCCTGCTTTTTTTGCAGAGGTTCATGGTTTCGAAATTTCAGTAATTGGAATAATTATTTTTTTATCAAAGCTTATAGATATAACCACAGATCCGCTTGTGGGATGGTTGAATGATAAAAACTTTTTTCCAAGAAAGGGTTATTTATTAATAGGTGGAATTTTATCTGGTTTAGCACTTACACAACTTTTTTTGAAACAAGATATAGATCAAGAGATATTTCTCTTCGTTTGGCTCTCTATTTTATATCTTGGTTGGACGATGTTTCAAATTCCTTATTTATCGATTGGATATGATTTAGAAAAAAATTATTTCTTAAGAACTAAGCTTAGTGCAACTCGTGAATTTTTCATTTTACTCGGACTTTTCTGCTCTCTTGGTATCCCAATGTTTTTTAATATTAGTAATGAAAAGTTATTGGAAAATATAGTTTTTATTGCCACACTGTTTGGTTTAATGGGGCTGATTTTATTTTGTAGTTTGATTCCAGAAAATAAGAGAACAAATGAAAAAAAAATAAAATTCAAAAATGTTATAAAAAACCTTAAAAAAAATATATATTTTTCAAAAATTTTTTTGGTATTAGTTGTTAATAATTTAGCAAATGTATTTCCAATGGTGTTATTTGCTTTCTTTATTACTTATGTTCTAGGCGGTGATGATTCAAACCGGCAAACAACTTTGTTTTTTTACTTTTTATTTGCAATAGTGGGCGTTCCCTTTTGGACGATTATCAGTAAAAAATATGGAAAAAAAGAAGTGTGGAGTCTTTCGTTATTTATGTCAGCAATGTTTTTTCTTTTGGTATTTTTTTTAGAAGATGGCAATTTTGTGTTTTTTATAATAATTTCTTGCATAACTGGATTTTGTCTTGGGGCAGATTTAATAATACCACCATCTATTCAGGCTGATATAACTGATTGGCATCGTAGTAAATTTGGTGAGGATATTTCTGGTGTGCTTTTTTCAATCATAACCTTTCTAAATAAATTTGCTTTTGCTGTAGTAAGTTTTTTTGTATTCGGAATAATGGGGGTTTTAGATTTTGACACAGATGGTGAAATTAATACAAACGTTAGACTTTTTATAATAATTTCTTACGCTTTGGCGCCAATTTTACTTAAGCTCTTAGCTGCTTATTTACTTGTAAATTTTAAATTAAAAGAAAATGAACTTCAAAAAATTCAAAAAAAAATATATGGTTAATATTATTTAAATAAATTTAATGACGATGAGATTTTTTTTTACTATTTTAATTTTTTTAATTAGTTCTTGTAGTAGTCAGATGAATATAAAAAAGTTCAAAGGAAGTCAGCCCACATTAATTTTGGAAGATTATTTTGAAGGCAAGACAGAGGCCTGGGGAATGTTTCATGATAGATTTGGTAATTTAAAGAGAACATTTAAAGTCGACATTACTGGAACAATAGAATCTAACACACTCACCCTTGATGAAAAATTTCTATATGATGATGGAGAACAAGATTCAAGAGTTTGGACTATCAAGATATTAGGAAATAATCAATATAGTGGTACCGCTTCAGACGTTGTTGGAGAGGCTACAGGGATATCTGAAGGTAATGCTCTTAATTGGAAATATAAGCTTAATTTGAAAGTTGGTGACAGTACAATCTTAGTTGATTTTGATGATTGGATGTTTTTACAAGATAGAAATATTCTTATGAATAGGGCAGAAGTAAAAAAGTGGGGCCTTAATATTGGAGTGGTATCTATAACATTCTTAAAAATTAATTAACTATTTATGAATTCCTTTAAAAATTGAGCCTATTAATGGAAGATGTGAATAAAAATTTCTACCAGAGTCCCAATAATCAATATGCTTTGTAATTAACTTTTCTTTAATATAAATTTCACTCATACCTGAAAATGAGATTGTTTTTTTTAAAAACTCACAACTAAAATTCCACTTAACAACATTTACAAGCTTATGTTCATAAACCATTACGATTTTAAATTTTGGTTTCTTTAGCCTTTTAAACATTTTTTTGAGTAAAGCTTTGAATTGAATCTTACCTTTTATTTTTTGAAATGGATCTTCGAATATGAAGTTTTCAGAAACGGTAGATAACAGGTCATCTATTTTATTGTCCTGAAGTCTTTCAAAGTGACTAAGATATTTTTGTAAGGCTTTTTTCATTAGGGAAGTTTTATTAATTTTTTAATCAGAAAAAAATAAATACTGTAGGGTAATAACCTTAATAATTTCATGGGGATAATAAGTTTTTTAGGAAAAAAGATTTCAAATTGTTTACTCTCTAGTTTTTTATAAATTTTTTTTGCAGCATTCTGTGGAGTCATTAAAAAAGGCATAAAAAAAGGATTTTGATCTGTCATTGGTGTTTTCACAAAACCTGGGTTTACAACCTGTACTTTGATTTTACTTTTATGAAACTCAATGTTCAAAGTCTCGGCCAAAAACGTTAGAGCTGATTTTGTAACACCATAAAATCCTCCACCTGGTAACCCTTGGTAACCTGCTGGGGAGGATACAAAAACAATGTGACCTTTTTTATTTTTCTGCATTTCTTTAGCTACAGGCGAAAGAACATTGATTGCACCTAAAAGATTTATATCTACAACTTTTTTAGCTTCTGCTGTAGAAATTTTTGTAATTGATCCAGGACTATAAATTGCAGCATTGAGAATAAGTAAATCGATGTCTTTAAATTTTTTGTAAATAGACTTTGAAACTCTCAAACATTGATTTGGGTTATTGACATTTAAAGAAATGGGATGAATTCTTTTCTTATATAGATTTGCTGTTTCTATTAATTTCTCTTTTCTTCTTCCGCTTATAATGACGTCATATTCTTGTTTGGCAAGAATTAGGGCAAGTTCTTTTCCAATACCTGTGCCCCCACCAGTAATCCACGCAACTTTATTCTTTTTTAGAGTCATATTCCTTTAAAAAATACTCAACTGTACTCCCATCTTTTAGAAAAATCATTTTTACCCATTTTTTATCTTTATACCAGATGTCAATATTTACATCATCACCAGTAAACTCTTTACCTAATAGTTTATAACGTGAAGCTTTAAGTAAATTATCATAAATCATTTCATCTCCGAGGTATTTAATTTCAAAATTTATGTAACTACAATCTTGAGAATTCAAAACTTTATTTTTCTCTCCAGTAATTAATTGGTCAAACTTCCAATATGTAGTTGGTGTGATTTTTTTATCAAGCGTAAAATCGCCATTAGTTCCCAAAATTTTAAACTTGTTTTCTTTTTTATTAACTTTACAGTCCAATAAGTCACCATTTTTATCGGTATTGGCCTCCATAAAAACTAGCGTATTATTCATCCATTTTTCAAGATTTTTATGGAAATACTCATACACTGCAAAACCAAGAAAAGTAACTTCGAACTTTATTTCAATCTTTGACTCTATAAGACTATCTTTCTCATAGAAATCTAAGTTGTGATAACCAATTAATGAGCCATTTCTGTAAACATTAAAATTGAGTTTTTCAGCTACTATGTTTGATACTGATATTGAAGGTAAGAAAAGAGTAAAAAAGATAAAAAGAAATGTGAATTTTTTCAAGAGTTTGTTGAGTTGAGCCGGTAGGGGTATTAGCCCTACCAACTACGAATATTTTATATTATCTTCGTTGCCCAAATAATTGGATTAGCATAATGAAGAGGTTGATAAAATCTAGATATAAAGTCAAAGCTCCCATTATTGCTTTTTTGCCTTCTTGTCCAGAACCATCAAAGTACATTGCTTTAATGCGCTGAGTATCATAGGCAGTAAGTCCTGCAAATACTAGAACACCAATTACTGAAATTCCAAACTGAAGCGCGGTACTAGCTACGAAGATATTTACAATTGAAGCTATCAATATACCAATTAATCCAATAAACAGAAATGAGCCCCAACCTGTTAAATCCTTTTTGGTGGTGTAACCGTACAGACTTAGAGCTCCAAAAGCTCCGGCAGATATGAAAAATACTCGGGCAACTGATTCACCAGTGTACTGAATGAAAATTGATGATAGAGAAAGTCCCATCACAGAAGCAAATGCCCAAAATAGGATTTGAACAGTACTTTCTTTCATTCTTGCAATACCCATGTTTAGAGCAATAATGAAACCTAATGGTGCCAGCATTATTAAAAATGCTAGAGGCGAACCGTAAATAGCTGCACCAAAAGATGTGTAGGTATTTGTAGTAAAATTGAAAGCCAACGTTGATGTAAGATGGGCGATGACACCAGTGAGTGCCAAACCAACTGCCATAAAAGAATAGACCTTATTCATGTAGGCTCTAAGACCTAAATCTATATCAATAGATGTAGATTTTGATTTTAGATCTCTTTCATAGTCGTAAGCCATTTTTAAACTCCTTATTTTAAATGTTTTACATGTAGTATAATATACTACTATTATTATTTATAGTTAAAATATGATACAAAATTTTTAAATCAAGATTTTTATTTTATTATGAAATATAACAAGTTAGGTAATACAAATATCGACGTAAGTCTAATTTGCCTCGGAACAATGACTTGGGGCGAACAAAATTCTGAAGAAGAAGGTTTTCAGCAGATGGATTTGGCAATTTCTGAAGGCGTAAATTTCTTTGATACTGCTGAACTTTATTCTGTGCCCCCAAAAAAAGAAACATGGGGTATTACAGAAAAAATCATTGGTAATTGGCTAAAATCTAGAAAATGCCGAAACAAAGTAATTATCGCTTCAAAGGTAGTTGGAAGATCTGGCATGAAGTGGTTTCGTAATAAGGAAACTAGACTTAACGAACAACAAATTAATGAAGCAATAGATGGTAGTTTAAAAAGACTTAAAACAGATTATATAGATTTATATCAATTGCACTGGCCAGACAGACAATCAAATTTTTTTGGGAAATTAGGTTATAAATTTGAGGAAGAATCTGATTTTATTGATTTAAAACTTCAACTTGAAGTTCTTTCAGATAATGTAAAAAAGGGTAAAATAAGATATATTGGTCTTTCTAATGAAACTCCCTGGGGATTAATGAAATTTCTTTCCTTAGCTGAAAAGTTTGGTCTTCCAAGAATTGTTTCTGTCCAGAACCCCTACTCTCTTTTAAACAGAAGTTATGAGGTAGGAATGGCAGAAATATCAATTAGAGAGAAATGTGGATTATTAGCTTATTCGCCTCTAGCATTTGGAATGTTAACAGGAAAATATGATAACGGAGCAAAACCTGATGGAGCTAGACTGACCTTATATTCAAACATGTATACAAGGTATACAAAGCCGAAGGGATTAAAATACTCAGAAAAATTCAACAGCCTTGCCAGAGAGCATGGTCTAACGCCAGTGCAAATGGCTTTAGGTTTTGTAAATTCAAGAGATTTTTTAACAAGTAATATTATTGGCGCAACTGATTTAGAACAGCTAAAGGATAATATTAATTCCTTCAGAATTAATTTAACAGATGATGTAATTTCTGAAATTGAAAAAATTCATGATGAAAATCCATACCCATGTCCTTAATCTATTTTTTTTGAACTAAGAAACTTGTTAAACAGACGATTAATATTCCGACAAAACTCATAAAATTTATTTTTTCGTCAAAGAAAATAAACCCAAATATTGTAGAAAAGATTATTCTGGAGTAACTAAGAATAACAACATTTTTTGTTTCAAAGTTTTTATAGGATTCCGTGTTAAAATATTGTCCAAGTAATGCTGTTAAAGTTATTAAAAAATAGCTCCCAATTAAATCAAAAGATTTAAAAGAAATCTTACTATAAAAAATTGAAAAAAAAATAATTGTAGAAAAAAGAGAGTGATAAAAAAGTATAGTTAAAGTTTCTTCCCTTTTACTCAAATAAGATATCGAAATAATACCTCCTGATACACATATTGCAGAGAATAAAGCCATGTATACACCAGTGTCACTCTCAATTTGTCCCGGTCTTGTAATCAAAATAATTCCCAAAAATCCTAAAAATATTAAAACGATCAATTTTAAGTTTAATTTTTCTGCGAATATAAAAAATGAAATTAAACAGGTAAAAAAAACTTTTGTAAATCCAATTGTACTGGCTTGAGCTAATGTAAGGAACATCAAAGATTGATATCCGAAATACATGGCTGATACTCCGCAAAGACATCTAAAAATGTGAATTTTAATGTTTCCTGTGTTTATCAAAAAAAATACCCTTTTTTGAGTCAATAAAATGGTTATCAATAATAATAACATCCCAAAGAATGATCTGTAGAAGACAAGGTTTTCTATGTTATCTATTAAAAGTAACTTTTTTATCTGGACGCCAAGAATTGCAAAAAAAAAACAACTAATTATCTGGTAAAATGGTTTTATTTTTCTCATTTCTTCTAATACTAATAAACTTAATATTTGAACATAAAATTAAACCAGATCCACAGATTATTGTTATAAGATCAATTTTCTCATCAAAAAAAATAAATCCCAATATAGTAGTAAATAACAATTTAGAAAAATCAAAAGACATCAAATTTGTCAACTTTGTTATACTTAGAGCTTTTGTCCAACAAAAATTCCCTAGTGTTGCTATAACTGAAATAATAACCAATAAGAATAATTGTTGAATATTTGGTGTTGACCAAACCATCATAGTAGGAATACCAGCGATAGGAGTCATCAATAACACCATACTAAACATTAGAGTGATTACAGATTCATTTCTTGATATTTTTTTTACCAACAAACCTGCTATTGCGTGAGTTATTGCAGCAATAAGCGCTAGAATAACTCCAAATTTTATTTCTAAGTCTGGTCGAATTATTATGATAGTTAAGATAAATCCAAGAAGAATTATAAAATTATTTAGTCTAGAAGTTTTTTCTTTAAAAAATAATATTGCCCCAAGATAAATAAAAAGAGGAGTGCTAAAGCTAACCGCCATAGCCTGTGAAAGGGGAATAAGTGAATAAGACCAAAAAAGA
Source organism: uncultured Alphaproteobacteria bacterium (assembly GCA_902617375.1). Taxonomy (GTDB): domain Bacteria; phylum Pseudomonadota; class Alphaproteobacteria; order Methylaequorales; family Methylaequoraceae; genus Methylaequor; species Methylaequor ceniphilum. The sequence continues at coordinate 40,134 of CACMWI010000009.1, forward strand.
AGAATCATTGTGATACCACCAAAGATTCCTCTTAAAACTAAAAGTTTGATATTACTACTTTTATTAATTATTTTCTTAGTTTGAATAACAAAGGGAATAAGTAATAAAATACTAATTAAATTCCTAAAGAATGCTTGTTCGATGGGATGAATGAATTGAGAGCCAAATTTTATCAAAGCAGCTAGGACTGAAAAGAGAAAACAGGACGAAACAAGTAAAAAAATTGGATACATATCTTATTTGAATTATAGCCTCTTGCAATTTATTAGCTAATATGTCAATAAAAATAATGAATTTAAAAATAACTTATAAATTTTTGCTAACCATTTTTGTAATTTTTGTATTTACTGAAATAAAATCCAAGGAACTAGGAAAATTTAATGATTGGAGTGCTTATGCAGAAGGTGAAGGAAAAAACTTAGCCTGCCTCGCAGTTTCAAAACCAAAAAAAGCAGAAGGAAACTATAAAAGAAGAGGTGAGATTTTTGCTGTTATTACTCATTTACCCGGTCAGAATAAATGGAATGAGTTCAGTATAGTTGCAGGATACAATTATAAAGCAGATAGTAACCCAGAAATCACTGTTGGCGATGCAAAATTTCAATTATTTACATCAGGATCAAGAGCATGGAGCTTTAGTCCTCCTGACGATGAAAAAATTATTAAATTCTTAAAGTCATCTATGAAAATGAAAGTTGTTGGAACTTCAACAAGAGGAACTATAACAACAGATACCTATTCTTTAATGGGTTTCAGCAAAGCATACCAGCAAATAAATGAAGCTTGCCAAAAGAAATAGTAAACTTTATGAATAAAAAAAAAAAAGTTGTTTTAGCCTTTTCTGGAGGACTTGATACATCTGTAATTTTAAAATGGCTTCAAAATGAAAGAAATTTAGAAGTTGTAACTTTCACTGCTGATATTGGACAAGGAGGTGAGGTCAAAGAAGCCGAGGATAAGGCTTTAAAACTTGGAGTAAAAGAAATTTTTATTGATGACTTGAAAGAAGACTTCGTTAAAGATTATGTATTTCCAATGTTCAGGGCTAATGCAGTTTACGAAGGTTACTATCTTTTAGGGACATCTATAGCAAGACCATTAATAGCAAAAAAACAACTTGAAATTGCGAAAAAAGTAGGTGCAGACTTCGTTGCACATGGTTCAACGGGAAAGGGTAATGATCAAATTAGATTTGAGTTGGGATATTATGCATTAAACCCAAAAATTAAAGTTATTGCTCCTTGGAGAGAATGGAATTTAAAGTCTAGAAAGGATTTAATAGAATATGCCAAAAAATCACAAATTTCTGTATCACCCGAAAATAGCGATGAGCCCCCTTATTCAATGGATGCAAATCTCCTGCATACATCATATGAGGGAAAAATTTTGGAGGATCCCTGGGCGCAGCCAAACGAGTCAATGTACACAAGAACTATTTCTTGTGAGGATGCTCCTAACACCCCCACAATAATTGATTTAGAGTTTTTCAAGGGAGATTTAATTTCTATTAACGGAGAAAAACTATCACCTGCGAAACTTCTAGCTAGATTAAATAAAATAGGCGGTGAAAATGGAATTGGAAGAATTGATATTGTTGAAAACAGATTTGTAGGCATGAAATCAAGAGGTGTATACGAAACTCCTGGAGGAGAAATTCTTCTTGCTTCAAGAAGAGCAATAGAAAGTATTACACTTGACAAATCTTCAGCTCATTTGAAAGATGAATTAATGCCCAAGTATGCAGAATTAATCTACAATGGTTTCTGGTTTTCTCCAGAAAGAGAAATGTTACAGTCATTGATTGATAAATCGCAATCAAATGTCGAGGGTACTGTAAAGTTAAAAATTTATAAAGGAAATATTATTATACTCGGAAGAAAGTCAAAAAATAGTCTTTATAGCAGTGAAATGGCAACTTTTGAAGAAGACTCAATCTATAATCAAAAAGATGCTGAGGGGTTCATAAAATTAAACGCGCTTAGGCTCAAACTACTCAAGCATAGACGATAAATCAGGAGTTGGTTGGTTAAACTGAGAGTAGGATGCAAGAAGTGTGTTTAGAAGGAGACAGGCTATTGTCATGGGCCCCACTCCACCAGGAACAGGAGTGATGAGAGAACATTTTGTTAGACAATCGTCATAATCAACATCTCCAACTAGAATTTTCTTTGTATCTCTTTCAATTCTGTTAATTCCGACATCGATTATTATTGAACCTTCTTTGATCCAACTTGACTTAACCATTTCTGGAATTCCAACAGCAGCCACAACAATATCAGCATCCTTACAGACAGATTCCAAGTCTTTTGTTCTTGAATGACATATTGTTACAGTAGCGTTCATTCCAAGAAGTAGTGCGGCCATTGGTTTCCCAACTATATTTGATCTTCCAATTATTACTGCATGTTTGCCTGATAGATCTTTTGAAATCTTTTTTATAAGAATACTACAACCCAAAGGCGTGCAAGGTACAAGAGAATTTAGACCTGACCAGAGTTTTCCAACATTATTGGCATGAAAACCGTCAACGTCTTTTTCAGGTTTTATTCTATCTAGAATTTTATCTGAGTTTACATGTTCTGGTAGAGGTAATTGTACAAGAATTCCTTGTACATTTTCGTCATTATTCAATTTATCAACTAAATCAATTAACTCATTCTCAGATACTTTCTCGCTCAACTTATGCTCAATTGAATTGAAACCAACTTCAGTTGTTTTTTCAATTTTATTCCTAACATAAACCCTGCTAGCAGGATTTTCACCAACAAGTACAACAGCCAGTCCTGGGACTTTTCCTGTTTTACTTTTAAGTTGATCTCCAAATTTTTTAACTTTTTCTCTTATTTCAGAAGATATAAGTTTTCCGTCTATTATTTTATTGCTCATATTAGAATCCGTATTTTGTCATAATATATTGAAAAGCTTCAATTATTATTATTAATATTACAGGTGAAACATCAATCGCACCGAAGTTTGGGATAACATTTCTTATAACTCTAAGTAGCGGTTCGATCAACTTAAATAAAAAATCCATTACAATTGAAATTATTCTATTGTTAGTGTTAATAATATTAAATGAAATTAACATGCTTAAAATTACATAAATTATTACAGCATATTTATAAATCTGCAAAACTTGAAAAATGATGTATAAAAAAAAATCTACAAAATACATAATTCATAAGAATTTATTATGAAAAGCAAAACTGATCAATTAGATTTTGATTTTAGTAGACCTATTGATTTTCAAAGAAACATTAGTTCAGAAATTATTGATGATTGTGTTTCTGAGCTTTTTAAAGAAAATAAAAATTCTCTATTTAAGAAACACTTAAAAATTTTAATACTAGAGCTTTACTATTGCTGGATTGAATCTGATAAACAATTTCTTACTGTATCGATGTCAAAGAGAGGTTATAACTCCAAATCTAGATATAATCCAAACAATATATCTTCTTACTTAATAAAAGTTGTTAATTTATTAGTTAAAAATAACCTTATAAATTTTCATGCTGGTTTTTATGACACTAGAACAAAAAAAAGTAGATTGACTAGAATTAAATCTTCAAAAATATTGATAAATCAATTTGAAAAGATCAAATTACTGTCCACACAAGGAGTTAATCATAGAAAAAAAGAATATCTTTTAATTTACAATAAAGGAAAACTATATGAATATAAAGATTCTTATGACACCCAAGAAATAAGAGTTGTTCTAGAAAATTATAATAAAATTATTTCAAAAACTCTTTTTGATATTCCGAGTTTTGAAGGAAAGATTTTAGTTAGAGGTGACAATAAAAAAATTACCATCTCCCCATTTTCTTCAATTTTTTATAAAAAAGAAGTTGAAAAATTAGACGAAGGTTTAATTGGAGGTTGCTGGTGGAATATGATTGATTTGCACTTATTTTTAAATATCAAAAATAAACTAACAATAAATAATAATAAAACAAGCTATTTAGACTTAACAAATTATTTTGCCAATTATTTGAGTTTGATTTCAAATTCCAATATTTCTATTCAAAAAAAGTCTTTCTCTAAAGTGTTGGGTTACGATCAATTATGTTATTTAATAATGAAGGGATTTAGATCAAAAACATCCACAAGCTTTTTGAATTCTGTATTCAGAGAAAAAAAGAAATTTTCGTTACAAAATTTCACTTCAAATGAAATAGATGAAGCAATAAAAAATAACATAATGAATAATCAAAAACTCCAAAAATTTTTGTATAAAGGAAAAGATATTGGCTGGAATTTTTTTGTTTCTAAAATTTTCTTTAAGTTAGTTTCAGAAATTTCTGGCATTAAGATTCCAGTTTTTTTAGTAAGGGATAAGATTTATTTTCCTACAGATAAGGAATCTCAAATCTTTGAGAAGCTGGAGAAAATAATTTTCAATGAATTACATATTAATAATTTTAAGTTACATTCTGAAAAAGCGTCTGATTTTTCCTTTGAAAAAAGGAATTTTTTTGGAAGATTAGTTAAATCCAATGTTGATTTTTCTAAAAGATATTTAGATAATAAAAAATTATTTGGAGTGGAGTAAGTCGGGATGAAAAAAATAGGAATTAATCAACTCAAATTTAGTAAAGGAAAAAAAATATATGCCAAAGGTGATGCAGCCCATTTTGCTTATTATGTTCATTCTGGAAGTGTTAATATTTACAGTCCTGGCGGCCTTTTACTTGGAAAAATTGGGGAAGGAGAAATTTTTGGAGAAAGAGGACCTTCATTAGACGAATCTAGATCAGTAACAGCAGAAGCAGATTCCAATTGTATTTTGTATCCAATAGATGAAAAAAATTTAAAACAAAAACTTAAGGAAGCAGACCCTGTTGTTCGAGCAATTGTAAGGAGTTTGCTAATGAGATTGAATGATATAAACTTAAAAAGTGAAGATTTTTGGAGAAATCTTAATGTTGTTACCTCTCTATCAAACGAAGATGATTAAAGTGTATTCTTACCTTGTCTATGGAGCGTGTTTTCTTCTCCCTGAACGAGATTCCAAAAGTCCTTCATGTAATCATCACTAAATCTGTTGATGTTAAATTTTTTATAGTCAAATTTTCCGGTAACATCTGATTCATTAAGAATTTCTTCTGCAATGCTCTCCCCTAAAACTGGGCAATATTTCATGGCTTGGCCTGATCCCAAATTATGGAAGAGATTATTAAATTTACTGTCCTTCCCTAAAATAAATCTTAAATCTGGTGTAATATCAAAAAATGATCTGTAACCTGAAGCATATACAGTTTTATCAATGTTTGAGAATCTTTTTTTTGAGATATCTTCATAATTTTTTATTTGGTTATATGCAAGAGATTGATTCATTGGTTCATTTAGGTACTCACCACCATTAACAGATGTAAGATCGTTTAAAAAATTTTTAGCAATTTCATATACAGATCTCTTCCTTGGTTGGTGAGCATGCATTTTATTCCCTCTCCATGATCTGAAATAACAAAGGTTGGTGTAGTCAGCTACTATTGGATATTCGTATCTAATCTGTTTCGGGCTTTCCATCCAATTTACAACTGAAACAGGTTCAATTGTAACTGGTATTTTTAACCCTATCTTTGAAAATAATTGTGAACTCCAAGCTCCAGTTGCATTAACAAAATTTTTAGCGTCCAGTTTTCCATTGTTAGTTGTAATGCCAATAATTTCTTTTCCTTTGGTTAAAATGGTGTCGACTTCGGTTTTTTCCATTAAAACAACACCATTCTCATCAATTGCATCATATAGAGTTGATCGAAGAATACTGGGGTCTAACTGAAACGCTGCTGGCTCGTAGAAATAAGATTCATTTTCGTCTGTAAGTAATGTTTCACCACATTTTTGAGTAGCAGAATTTGTGTCAATTTCTTCAAAGATTAACTGGATTTTGCTCATTCTTTCAGATAAATCAGACCATGCAGGATTTTCTCCATCCGCATTTTTTTTTGCTATCCAAATAGCGCCAAACTCATCAATCTCCATATCTAATCCCCAGATAGAAGAGAGATTTTTCCACATTTTAGAACTCATTGATGCCATAATAGAGGCATCAGGATCTGCATTTGCTGACCTAACAATACCTGAATGTCTAGAAGACTCGGCTGCGCATAGAACGGCTTTTTCTACTAAACAAACTTTATCACCTTTGCCGAGTCTATTCAATTTTCTCTGGAGAGAAATAGCAGCAGATGCTCCTAAACATCCTCCACCGATAACAATTGTATGATACATTTTTTTTTATAATTAATGTCTATATTATTATAAGACTAGCATATAATAATAAAAAAATTAATTGCAACTAAAATTTATGTACAGAGATAGATCAAAAAAAATCAAAGGAAAAGGTTGGAATGGTATTGCTATAGAGTTAAAAGAAACAGAAAATTTTGATCTTTTAAATTTAGTTGAAATGAATCCCAGTAAATACCCCTATTTTTTGGAAAGTTCTTCCAGAGGGAATATATTGAACCGATATTCAATTGTTTTTTATAAACCGAAAGTCTTATTAGTCAAAAATTCAGTCGATATCCATTTTTTAAATGAATTTGACAAACTTTGGGACAAAAATAAAGTTGAACAGGACGATATGATATATCAAGGTAATCAAATACCATTTTATGGTGGATGGTTTGTTTACCTCGGTTATGAAATTGCAAAAGAAATTGAAAAAAAAATTGTTATTCCAACGTCCCCCTATTTTTTGCCAGATGCTTTTGCAGCCAGGGTAAATACGTCAGTTATTTATGATCACGTTAAAAGAGTTCTAATTTTGACGAGTGATAAAGATTTATTTTCCAATGATTTCAACGACATTTTAAGTGATTTAGATAAATCAAAATTTTCACATGGAAATTTTAGCTCTAAAGGCTCAGTGAAGGTTTATTCAAAAGGAACCTCAATTGAACATCAATCACAAGTTAAGTCATGCATTGATTACATTTATCAAGGTGAGATTTTTCAGGCTAATTTATCAAGATTATGGAGATTTAAAGTAGATGATGAATTAACAGATATCGACATTTACAGAAAACTTCGGGAAAAAAATCCGGCGCCATTTGCAGGAATAGTTAGATATAAGAAAAGCTCAATTATTAGTTCTTCCCCAGAAAGATTAATATCTATTTCTGGGAATCATTTGCAGACTAGACCTATTGCTGGAACAAGACCAAGGGGAACATCTGGAATTGTTGATGTAGAACTAACTAGAGAATTAATTAATTCGGATAAAGAGAAGGCTGAGCATTTAATGTTAGTTGATCTAGAAAGAAATGATATTTCAAAAGTTTGCGAACCAGGAAGTGTAAAAGTTGACGAAATGATGACCATAGAGACGTATGCGCATGTTCATCATATCGTTTCAAACATAAGTGGTAAAAAAAGAAAAAATATAAATCCTGGCGAAATTATAAAGTCAGTTTTTCCAGGTGGAACAATTACAGGTTGTCCAAAAGTAAGATGTATGGAAATTCTTGCAGAATTAGAAAAGGAAGGAAGAGGTCCTTACACAGGATCATTTGGATATGTCACTCATAGTGGAAATATGGATATAAACATTCTGATAAGAACAATTTTGAAAGAAAATAATGACCTCTTCTTTAGAGCTGGGGGAGGAATCGTTGCAGATTCAATTCCACAAAACGAAACACTTGAAACAGAAGCAAAAGCCAACGGTATGCTGAAAGCAGTTGGTTCATTTAAAGATGAGTGATTTTATATCTTTGATAAATGGAGAATTTTCGAAGCATATTTCTGTCATTGACAGGGGTCTTTCATACGGTGATGGTTTGTTTGAAACGATGTCATGGTCTTATTTAGATGATGAAAAAGTTTTAGGTGTGGAATTCTGGGATAGACATATAGAAAGAATAAAACTAGGTTGCTCAATCACAAAAATTAAATTGCCGCAAACAGAAATCTTAACAAATTACAAAGAAAAGATACTTAATGAATGCTTGAGAAAAGGAATTAAGAACGGTGTTCTAAAAATTGTAATTACAAGAGGAATTGGTGGAAGGGGATATAAATTTGAAAAAGAGATCGTCCCCACGGTCATCTTTTTAAGTTTTCCATCAAAAGAGATAAACAAAAAAACTCTACACAAAGGAGTGAAATTAAGATTTTGTGAATTTCCAATATTTGAAAATTCAATGCTAGCTGGATTGAAACATTTAAATAGAATTGATTCAGTCATGGCTAGATCAGAATGGGAGGAAGATGAATTCTTTGATGGAGTTATGTTAGACAATTCAGAAAGTATTATTGATGGTACAATGACCAACCTATTTTTCTCGAAGAATAATGTTCTTTATACTCCAATAATTAAAAAAAGCGGTATTAACGGGATAATGAGACAAGTGGTTATTGATAATGCTAAATTATTTTTTAAAGAAGTTTGTGAAATTGAAATTAAAAGAAAAGCTATTTCAACTTTCGATGAGATGTTTGTTACAAATTCAGTAATTAAAATATTGCCAGTTACACATCTAAGTAATAAAAAATTCAGAACAACTAATGCAACTAGAGAAATGATCAATTTTTTTTTTACAAAAAGTAAAAGATCTAAAAATTTAGAACTAGTTTAGATTATATTTTTTTTTTATACTTTCTAAGTATTCTATTTCGCCTTTTTTAATAATAGCAAGCTCTTTATATTCCTTTATCGCTTTCATTTGCATATAGTTGTTAGTAAAAATTTCTATTAGCAACTCTCTTGCTTTTATATTTGAAGGATAAAGATTTTTTAATCTGTTAAGATACTTTTCTGCACTCTCTGTTTGATTGGTTTTTTTTTTAAGTAAAGCAATTTCAAGTAAGATATTTTCATTTGTTGGAAAAAGCTCTAATGCGTTTTTATAATATTTATCTGCTTTTTGATAGTGACCACTTAATACACATGTTCTTGAGAGAATTAACCAACCTTGAAGATCGTTAGGTTCTTTTTTTAATTTTTTTTCAAGAAAAATAATCAAAACCTGGGGACTTATATTCTTAAAATTTTCAGGATCGTTTATTCCCTCTCGCACGATCTTATTTATTTTTTTCTCAAAGAAGAAAGATTCAAAATTTCCTTTTGAGAAATAAATTATAATTGATGGAATAGTTATAAGCAAAAAGATAAGAAAAAATCCAAGAGTTTTTCTCTGGAATTTGTTAAGGTACAAAACACTTAGTGTTATTATTATCAAAAAAAGAACCAAACTAAGAAACATTATCTTTTTCTAAAAAAGTAAAATGTTAATAAAATAAAAAAGAAGATTGGTAACAACCATAAGCCAGCCGTGTCTAATCTTAATGGTGGAGAGAAAAGGACAAAATCACCATACTTTGAGTGAATAAAATCCATTATTTCTTCTTTTGATTCACCTTTTTCGAGCTTGATTCGTACAATTTTTCTTAAATCTTTGGCTATATCAGCGTTTGAATTTTGAATATCTTCGTTTTGACAAACCAAGCATCTTAGTTCTTTGCCAATCGCTCTGGCTTGGGCTTCTAATTCTTTGTTTTTTAAAATTTCATTAGGTTCTATTGCAACGGCTTCCGATAGAATGATATTCATAAAAAAAATAAAAATAATCATTATTTTTTTTTTGTTAAATTCTTAAAAATTTCAAGATCTCTCTCCATAATTGGACCTACATGTCTGTACTTTACTAATCCATCTTGTATTATGAAAGTTTCAGGTAATCCATAAACTCCCCAGTTTATACTTTGAAGACCATTATGATCCATTCCAATTGCTTCATATGGACTACCAAGTTTTTCCAACCATGGGAGTAAATCTTTTTTTTTATTCTTTTTTGCAATCCCAAATACTGGAATGATATTACTTAATTGTAAAAGTTGAGGATGTTCAATTTTACAAGGGGGACACCATGATGCAAAAAAATTTAAGATAACAACTCCTTTATTTTCTAGATCAACATTGGTGAAATTTGTTCCTTGAAGAGATTCAATTGAAAATTCAGGAATCTCTTTCGAAATTAGATTTGAAGGAACCAAATTTGGATCTTTTTGGAGACCTTCATATAAAATGTAGATACAGAAAAAAAAAACACAAAAAAAAAAATATTTCATTATTTCCTTGATAAACTATTTAGAAATGAAAGTGAACCACCCGAAGCAAGAAAAAAAACACCAATCCATATCCAAATGGTGAATGGATTAAACCAAATCCTAGTAGTCCATTTGGTTTTGTCTTCGTGAACATCTCCTATTGCGATGTACAGATCTCCAAAAATGCTTGAATGTATAGCCGCTTCAGTTGTAACTTGTTTGCCTGCATTATAGAACCTTTTCTCTGGTCTAAGAATCTTAATTTGTTCACCTTGTTTTTTAATTGAAAAAACACCCATCTGACTGATGTAGTTTGGTCCTTCTATTTTTTTAACACCAAGAAATTCTACATCAAAGTTTTTAATTTTTAATGATTGGCCTACTTCCTGAAATTGAATTTTTTCTTGTTTAAGAATACTACTTCCTGTAGCTCCAATAATTAACAAACCAATTCCAATATGTGCTGTGATTTGAGCAAAGATTTTTTTTGGAACTGTTAATTTTTTATTAATGAACTGATAGACTTCAAATAAAGAACTGAAAATTATCCAACATCCTAATGCTATAAATATAATAGATAAAATAGGGGTTTTATAATTTAGATACCACACTGAGAGTGAAATTATAAAAAAACACAAGATAAGAATTTTTATTCTATTTAGTAAGACAATAAGATCATCTTTACCCCATTTAGTATATGGACCAATAATCATACCTGCAATAAAAGGAAACATTACGGGCATTAGTATTGAGTTAAAAAAAGGGGCTCCAACCGAAATTTTTGAGTTAAACAAAACGCTAGCAAATAATGGATAGATTGTTCCTACTAAAATTGTAAAAGTTAAAGAAAGCATGAAAATATTATTCAAAGAAATCATTCCTTCTCTTGAAATCAAGGTGATATCTGCGCGCCTGAATTGTATATTTTTGTTAATATACTTAAAAATACCAAAAAAGCTTATAGAAGCTAAAAGAAGAAGAATGTAAACTCCTCTTGTTGGATCATTGGCAAATGCATGGACAGAAACCAAAACGCCAGATCGGACTAAAAATGTCCCAAGAAGGCTCAGTATAAATGTAAGAATTGAAAGGATAATAGTCCAATTTATAAAGATTTTCTTTTTGTCGGCAACTACAATTGTATGAAGAAGTGCGGAGGCGGTTAGCCAGGGCAGTAGAGAAGCATTCTCAACAGGATCCCAGAACCAAAATCCTCCCCACCCTAATTCATAATATGCCCACCAACTACCAAGACCTATTCCGCATGTCAAGAAAATCCAGGATATAAAGACCCACGGCTTAAGAATTTTTATAAAGTAGTTTTTTACTCCATCCGACAAAGCAGCGACTGATATGGAGTAAATTATTGAAAAACCAACATAACCAAGATAAAGGAAAGGTGGATGTATAGCTAGCCCTGGATCTTGTAAAAGTGGATTTAAGTCCCCTCCTTCAATTGGATACGGAAAAGATTTTTCAAATGGATTAGATGTAAAAATTATAAAAGATACAACTAAAAAGCATAAACTATTTTGAATTTTGAGAACATTATTTTTAAACTCTTCAGTGGCTGAACTACTTTTGGAAAATAAAAAACCAAAAAAAGTCATTACTAATAACCATAAAAGTATTGATCCTTCGTGATTACCCCAGACGCCAGTAAATTTATAAATTATTGGAAGTTGGCTGTTTGAGTTCTGAGCAACAACATTTAAAGAAAAATCAGAAATTAAAAAAGAGTAAGTTAAAGAAATGAATGAACTTAAAGTGAAAAAAAAAATTAAGTTTGTTATCTTTAAATGGTTCAAAACAAAAAGTCTTGAATTTATATGTGAATAAATCAGTTGTGCGAAGCTAAAACTTGAAATAACAAGAGTTAAGGTCAAAAACACAAAGCCAATTTCAGAAATCATATTTTTTTATCCTTTATCGATTTGATATCATTTATTTCAGGTGGCATATAATTTTCATCGTGTTTTGCCAAAACTGTTTTCGCTACAAACTTATCAACATTTTTCAAAAAGCCTTCAACAACAACACCTTGTCCCTCTTTAAACAAATCAGGGAGTATTCCAATATACGAAATAACTAATTCATTCTCAAAATCTGTTATGACAAAAGATATTTCTTCAAGTTGTCTTCCTTCAATTGTTTTAATTTTTTTAACTAAACTTTCTTCTTTCACCATGCCACCTACTCTTATCATTTGTGATGTTTCTATTTGTTTTTCAAAAACTTCGGTTGGTGAGTAAAAAAAAATTAAGTTTTCTCTCAAATTGAAAAGCAAAATCGCACATCCAAAGGTAAAGAATGTCATAAAAATTAAAATAGTAATAAGTCTTTTATTTTTTTTCTTCATTTTTAATCAAATTAACAAACTCTTTCTCTAGTTTTTTTGTTTTTGAATTGCTTAAAATGAATATCAGGAAAATAATAAAAAAAACAATCAAATATGATGAAAGTACATATGAAAAATGATCACCTGAATTTATAAAATTTAGAAAGTAATTCATTACACCGTCCTATTAAATCTTATAACTTCAATTTTTCGTTGTATTATTTCACCTCTGACTCTTACTAATAAAATTGAAATAAAGAAAAAGAAAAAGGAAAAAGTCATTATAAATAATGGTAATAACATTGATGGATCTATTGAGGGAGAAGAAAACTTGGAGATACTGGCTGGTTGATGAAGAGTGCTCCACCAATCTACAGACCATTTAATAATTGGAAGATTTATAATGCCTATTATTGCTAAGATTGACGAGTATCTGTCAGCCTTGGATTTATCTTCGTAAGCATTATTTATAATTATAAGTCCCAAATAGATAACAAGTAAAACTAATTCAGACGTAAGTCTTGCATCCCAAACCCACCATGTCCCCCAAGTTGGTTTTCCCCAAATTGAACCTGACAAAAGTGTAGCTAGAGTGAAGCAAGCTCCTATGGGTGCACATGATCTTGAAATTAAATCTGCAAGTGTATGCTTAAATACAATCGAAAAAATGCTGCATAAAGCTATAATTGAATATATCATTAATGAAAACCAAGCACACGGAACATGTATATACATAATTCTAACAGTCTCTCCTTGAAGATAATCTGGAGGACTCCCAAAAAAACAAAAAAATAAGCCAACCAAAAGCAAAGTGATTGCAATGTTTAATGTTATTGGTTCAATTTTTTCGATTAATCTTTGAAACCTTAAAGGGTTCGCCAAATTGAAAATCACTTATTTATCTCCCTCATAATCAATCTTCCAGCCATTAGGCATACTGGTAATGTAATAAAAAAAATCCCAATTAAAATTAAAAATTGATTTTCTTTTAAATTATTGCTCTCAAATAATGTTCCAGTAGAGGTTGTAAATATAATCATAGGTACGAAAAATGGTAAAATAATTACAAATTGGATAATCTTATTCCTTTTAAGTTGAACTGAAAACAACGAGGATAGTATTGAAATTAAAGTTAAACTGGGTGTTGCAAGAAATAAGGTTATGACGAGGCTTATTAATTCATATAATGTGATTTGAAAAAAAACAAAGACAAATGGAACTAAAAAAAGCATTGGAATCATGATCATAACCCACATTGCTATACTTTTAGAAACCACAATGCTCTCTTCACTAAAACCAAGAAATTGAAGTTCTTTTAAACTTCCGTCGTTAAAATCCTCATTCAGAAAGTTTTCTGAGACAAGCATGATTGAAAAAATTAAAACAATCCAGACGATAGATTTGTAAAAAATTTTTACATAAGAAATATCATTTACTGAAAAGACAAATATTAAAGATGCTATTAAAAAAAAAGTTGAAAAAGAGTAGATAATAGAAAAATTTTTTAGCATAATTCTAATCTCTCTCTTTACTAACTTAAAAACATCAAGTTTCACTTTATATTTTCCCATGTATCAAAATTGGCTATTTTCTTACTAATCTTTAATTTTGGACTTTTTATAAATATTCTCTTTGACCCTTCGATATTCAAATTAATGTGACTAGCTAGTAGAACTGATCCTCCATTTGCTTTGTGATTACAAATCATTTTTTTTGTTTTATTAATAGAATCTATATCTAGGCCATTAAAAGGTTCATCTAAGATCCATAAGTTGCATTTGGAAAGAAGAAGCTTTGTTAATGATACTTTTTTTCTTTGTCCCTGAGACAAATTCCCAATCAAATTATTTTTTAAATTGTTTAATTTAAAAAACTTTAAAGAATCTAAAAGCTTCTCTTTTCGGATTTTAATATCGATAAGCTCCAGCCAATAAAACAAGTTTTCTTCAACAGTAAGATAATCTTTCAGGGAATCTTTGTGAGGGAGATATGTAAATAACTCTTTTTTTTTTTGGTCTATTTCATTTATCGGAATTTCATTAATTTTGATAACACCTTTTTCAGGCTTAAGTATTCCTACAGATAGATCAAAAAGGCTGCTTTTCCCGACCCCATTTTCTCCAATCAAAATGATTATTTGTGATTTTGCTAATTTTAAATTAAAGTTATTAAAAATTAATCTTTTATTTCTACGAAAATAAACCGATATAATTTCTAAAACCATGACATTAAACCTTAATTAAAAAACTTAGAAGATTTATGAAAATAACAACAACAAATTTTACAGACAACCTAAAAGTTGAAAAAAGTTCTTATAATTTTGTAAGTTTAAAAAAGGCTGAAAAAAAACTCAATTTTATTTTAGAAAAGTTGCCATTTTCTTACAAAATTCTTTTGGAAAATTTGATTAGAAACATTGATAACACAGGAGTCAAAAGAGCAGATCTAGAAAACCTAATTAAAAGAAAAGCAGGTAGGGAAATTTTATTTTCTCCCACCAGAGTATTAATGCAAGATTATACTGGTGTTCCAGCTATTGCCGATTTAGCTGCAATGAGAGATAAAGTGAAAAGTTTGGGAAAAGATCCTGATAAAATAAATCCAGTCATACCTGTTAGTCTGGTCATAGATCATTCAATAAATGTAGATAGTTATTCAAGAAAAGATTCATTAAATTTTAATGTTAGGAAAGAATACGAGAGGAATACTGAAAGATATAAATTACTAAAATGGGCTCAAGGTTCTTTGAAAAACTTTTTGTTGTTTCCACCTGGATCAGGTATTTGTCATCAAATCAATATAGAGTATTTAGCTCAGATTGTTCAAAAGAAAAAAAAATTTCTATTTTTGGACTCTGTTGTCGGAACTGACAGTCATACTACCATGGTCAATGCTTTATCAGTTTTAGGTTGGGGCGTAGGGGGGATTGAAGCGGAGGCTGTTATGTTGGGTCAACCAATTTCTATGCAACTTCCAAAAGTTGTAGGCGTTAGACTTGAAGGCAAATTAAAGGATGGCTTAACTGCTACAGATTTAGTTTTAAATATTACTGAAAAATTAAGAAATCACAATGTTGTTGGAAAGTTCGTTGAATTTTACGGTAAAGGTTTAAGTTCTTTGAGTTTGTCGGAAAGGTCTACGATTTCCAATATGGCACCTGAATATGGAGCGACTTGCGGAATTTTTCCTGTGGACAAAGAGACTCTTAATTATTTGCATATTACAGGAAGAACTTCGCAACAAATCAAAATTGTAGAGGAATATTCTAAAGCGCAGAAAATTTGGCATTATGGATCAGAAAAGATTGACTATGATGAAAATATAGAAATAAATATGAACTCCATCCAACCATGCATATCAGGGCCAAAAAGACCACAAGACAAAATCAATTTATTAAATGTTCCAAAAAAATTTTCAGAACATTTAGAAAATGACAAAAAGGGTTACACTCAGGATTTTGGTAAATTAACTCACGGGAAAATTTGTATTGCAGCTATAACTAGTTGTACAAATACTTCAAATCCATCTGTTTTAGTGATGGCTGGCCTAATTGCAAAGAAAGCTGTTCAACTTGGACTCAAAACTCCTTGGTGGGTTAAAACTTCTTTTGCACCAGGAAGCAAAGTAGTAGATAAATACCTTTCAGAATCAGATTTGATGAAATATTTAGATAAAATTGGATTTAACATTATTGGATATGGCTGTACTACCTGCATTGGAAATTCAGGACCATTAGATGAAAAAGTAAGAAAAGAAATTATCGAGAAAGATCTAAATGTATGCAGTATAATATCTGGTAACAGAAATTTTGAAGGAAGAATAAACCCTCATATAAAATCAAACTTTCTTGCCTCTCCCCCACTTGTTGTGATTTATGCTCTTGCAGGAAGGATTGATATTGACATTAATAAAGATCCAATTTTTGTATCTAAAGGAAAGAAAATTTTTTTCAAGGACCTTTGGCCCTCAAAGTCTGAAGCTGACATAATTCTCAAAAAACATGTCAAAAGAAACTTTTACAGAAAGAATTATTCTAATATTTTTCAGGGAGACAAACAGTGGGAAAAATTAAAAGTTAAAAAATCTTCTACTTACGATTGGTCTTTGACTTCAACATACATAAAAAAACCACCATTTTTAGATTTTGAGAAAAATGATCTTTTGAAGGATATCAAAGCTCGACCTTTGTTGATTCTTGGAGATTCAATTACAACAGATCATATATCTCCAGCAGGAGTTATTAAAGAGGATAGTTCTGCTGGGAAATATTTGAGAGATAGACAGATAAAGGTTGATGATTTTAATTCTTATGGTGCCAGAAGGGGAAATCACGAGGTTATGACCAGAGGAACATTTGCTAATATTAGAATAAAAAATAAAATGGTTTCTAAATTTGGAGGTTACACAAAGCATTATAAAAGTGAAAAAGAAAATGAAATATATGAAGTAGCAAAAAAATATCAGGAAGAAGATATCCCTTTAGTCGTTTTAGCTGGTAAAGAATATGGTACAGGCTCATCTCGAGATTGGGCTGCCAAAGGAACAAAATTACTTGGTGTAAAAGTTGTGATCGCAGAGAGTTTTGAAAGAATTCACAGATCAAACCTAGTTGGTATGGGAGTTTTACCACTGCAAATTAATGGTAATCATCTAAAAAAAAATCAATTTCACGGTAAGGAAATTTTTAACATTGGAAAACTCAGAGACTATCTCCAGAAACCTAACATAGAAAAAAAGTTAGAGGTGAAAAAGCATAATGGGGAAAAGTTCTATTTGGATGTTATTTCTAGAATTGATACAGAAAAGGAAATCAGATATTTTGAAAGTAACGGAATTCTTCCATATGTGTTAAAGAACATTTAAACTTAGATTAAAGCTAAAGATGAAAAAAAAAATTTCAGCTTTTTTAGGTCCAACTAATACTGGTAAAACTTATGCTGCAATCCAAAGTCTGCTTAAATATAAAACTGGTGTAATAGGATTTCCACTAAGACTATTGGCAAGAGAAAATTTTGAGCTCGCAAAGAAATTTTTACCAGAAAGTAAGATAGCATTAATAACCGGTGAAGAAAAAATAATTCCAAAAAATGCAAAGTACTTTTTTTGTACTGTAGAATCAATCCCAGAAAACTTACAATTTGATTTCGTTGCTATAGACGAAGTGCAATTGGCTTCGGATTATGAGAGAGGATATATTTTCACCAAGCGAATATTAAATAATAGAGGTCTCAAGGAAACATTGTTTTTAGGCTCTAGAAGTATAGAAAAAATTTTATTAGAAATATGTCCAGATATTCAAATTAATAAAAAACCACGTATGTCGAAACTAAGTTATATCGGCTACAAAAATCTCACTAGACTTCCAAAAAGATCAGCAGTGATTGCGTTTTCTCAAATTGATGTATATGAAATAGCAAATAAGATTAAACAATCACATGGTGGAGTCTCAGTTGTCTTGGGTGCATTGTCTCCAGATGTTAGAAATGCGCAAGTAAAATTATTCGAGGATGGTAAAGTTGACTATATTGTAGCAACTGATGCTATTGGGATGGGCTTAAACCTAAACATAAAAAACATTTTTTTTTCCGGCATAAAAAAATTTGATGGGTTAAATGGTAGATATTTATCAAATGATGAAATTGCACAAATCGCTGGCAGAGCAGGAAGACATTTTAATGACGGATACTTTGGAACAACATGTAATTTAAAGAGTCTAAGAAATGATGTTATAAATTTTGTAGAAAATTATGAATTTACTGAAATTAAAAAAATTTACTGGAGAAATAATAAATTAAATTTTAGTTCACCATCAAATTTACTAAAATCATTATCAGTTAGACCAAACAAAAAATATTTAAGACTTAAAAATGACGGGAATGATCATAGATATGTGAAAATATTTCTTGAAGAGAATGAGTTCAAAAAAAATTTAACAAATCCAATCCATTTAAAACAACTATGGGAAATATGTAGTGTACCTGATTACTCTAAAAATTTAGATGAATACCATACAAGATTTCTAAAGAAAATATTTTTTTACCTTGTTGGTCAAAACAAATGTATTCCTGATGAATGGGTAAAACAAAGTTTGAACGAAATTAATCGTTTTACAAAAAAAATACCTGAGCTTAACTATAAGTTGTCGCAACTAAGAACTTGGTCGTTTATTTCTTTTAAAAGAGAATGGATAAAAGATGGTGAAAGATTTCAAAAGAAGGTCAAAAAACTTGAACTTCAGTTTGCATTAAAATTACATAAAGAGCTAATGACAGAGTTTATTGGGGAGTATAAAAACTTTGAATTGGAAAATTCAACTAATCTTATACAAACAAACCATATTGTCAGATTTGAGAAAAAAAAAATTTATTTTGGAAAAGAAATCGTTGGTTGCAGAAACGGCTTAAAATTTGATATAAATCAAAATTTTAAAAAAAGTAAAAGTATTTTTAATAATAAAATACTAAAGAAAAGCTTAATAGAATTTTCATTAAAAATTAAAAACGAATTTTTAAGTTCTAGC
>CACMWI010000010.1 GCA_902617375.1 uncultured Alphaproteobacteria bacterium
AACTTCACCTTTTTACCTAACGATGATGGAACCTGTTTCTCAACGGAATTCTTTTTATCTGATTTTTCTTATGAGACTTTGAGAAACTCTTTTGAAAAGGTAAAGTTTAGCGAATGGAATAAAAGTACAATGAGTTATCAATCATACTTCGATTATAACCAATCGTGTAAGTATTATGATTCAGGTGTTCAGGTGAACTTCTTTGTTGAGAGAAATTATAATTATTTTCTAACAAAAATATTAATTCCAATTTTTCTAATTTTAATTATATCGTGGTCCGTGTTTTGGATAAGACCAAATTTAATTGAACCCAGGTTGACTGTTAGCATTGTTTGTTTGTTGTCGTTGATAGCTTACAACTTTGTAGTTGATGATGACCTACCAAAGTTGTCTTACTTAACAGTTATGGATTTGATGATTTTGCTATCTTATTTTTTCTCAACTTTACCTACTTTGTTGACTATAGTTAATCATGTTCAGAGCGAAGAGATTGCTCTTAAAATAGATAGAGTTGCTAGGTATTTAATTCCGCTTCTTTATATTATTTCTATATTTATAATTAACGGAAAGATAATTTCTACAAGTAAAAATACAATTTCTGCCTTTAAATTTATGGGTTGATTTGTGTTTATTAATTTTCAAAACTTGTTAATCTGATAATTATGAAAACATTTGAGGAAGGCATACTTAAGCTTCTTTATATGACTGCTGGTGTTGATGGTACATTTCACCCACATGAACTTGATAGTATTAAACTTAAGATAGTAACGTATCCATGGTTAAGAACAGTTACTGGTAACCGTGCTAATGAAATAAAACAAGAATTGATGGAAAATATTCATAATAAAAAACCACAATTAGAAATACTTGCAGAAATTGATAATATTATTCCTGATGAACTAAAAGTTACTGCTTATGCACTTGCTCTGGAAATATGTGCTAAGGATGACGTAATGCATAAAAATGAAATTGTCTTCATGAAAAAAGTCGCAAAACTTTTTAATATAGATAACGAAACTCAAGACGCACTAAAAAAATCAGTTGATGTCCGTTATTTTGCTTCGCCACTAAAAGATTAAAACCATTGACAATAAGTAATATAGTTTGCCCATTGTGCTTGACTTAAACCATAGTTATTGTTTACGTTATATCTGCTCTTTACTTTTCCAAACTTATCCTTTTCAGCTAATTCTAAACTCTCACTACCCCCTTTTTTAGGTCTATCAGTATAGCAAGATTCCGCACTTGGTCTACTTAGATTTGAATTATCGTATTCATGGCGCGTTACTACTCTATCAAATACCTTATCTCTAATTTTAACTTCTTTGAACATAGTAACATCTTTTTTAACATTTTGATTGGAGGTAATTTGCTCGTTGATTTTTGTTAATTCTTCCTTTTTTTTTTTATTTTCTGTAGCTATAGCTTGTTTGTTATTAGTTATTTTTTTTCTGGTTTCTTGTTTTATTTCATTAATTGTTTGATTCTTTTTTTCTATCTCTTTATCTAACCTTGCTATACCTTGATTTAGGTCGTCCTTTTTTCTTTCCTGTATTCCTTCAATTTCATTTTTTAATGCATTGATTTCATCTGGTTGTGCTCCCTCGGACTCTAGTCCTTGAAGAGATTTTTTTTGATTATCTAAACGTTCAATGAGGATAGTTTCTTGCATTTCATATTTCTTATTTATTTCAGATTGAAGGTTTTGCTTTTTTTCTTTTATTTCAGAAATTTCATTGTTAATTCTTTTTTCTTCTTGTTCCATATATGTGTTGAGTTGTTGGTTATCGTCTTCTAAATTTCTGATTCTTTCGTCGTACATATTTAAAATTCTTTCTTTATTTTGAGTAAGAATTAAATCTTTTTGTTTTTCATTTTCAAATATTTGTCTAACATCTTGATTATCTGTTGTTCGCTCTTCTTGATTTGTTCCCCTTGATTCAATAATTCTTATTTCAGGTGCTCCTTTCATTATTCGTATTCCCCAGCTTATCAGTACAAACAAAATTCCAGCTACTAACATTAACCCTCCAGCTATTATTGCTAACTTTGTGTAGTTCTGTATTCGCATCCTATCTGTTAACGTTTTTTCTCTGCGTGCAACTTCTTCTATTTGTTTGTCAACAGCACTGTAATCTCGAACAGTGTACTCTGGTGGTGATTCAGCCATGATTATTATTTTTTCTTAGTGGATTTATTTTCAGATTTTTTCTGACCTTTTCTTTGGTTTTTTACAGATGCATCTTTTGTTGTTTTTATTGATTCAGACTGTGCTTTAGTAAAGTTATCGGTTGCAGCTTCACCCATTTTTATAGAATCGAGGTCAACTTTACCGTGTTCAGTTGAATATAACGGAACATGAATCATTTCTCTTCTTATGACTTCTTTAGGTACTTCTTTGAATACAATTTTTTCTTTTTCTACTGGGACCTCTATTTCTTTTTCAACTACAACTTCCTTTGTAACTTCCACTGTTTTAATTTTTGGCTCTCTAGCTTTTTTTCTTACACCAATGATTGCTCTTCTTATTCCATCTCTAATTCTTCTGTCAAAAATATGAGTCAATCCATCGAAGAAGTGGGCGATTGCCTGACCTATGGTTACAAAAAGACGTCCAAATTTTCTTAATAATAATGAAAAAGAAGCTATTAATCGTTTCAAGGAATTAAATAAAAATTGAGGTTTTTGTTTTTCAAAGTTTCCTGCATCTCGTATTACAAAAGAAGCTAATGCCAGCATAACACCCATAATTGAAACTATGAATGCAATAGAACCAAACCATATCATAGCAACATATTTGGTATCTTCTTTCGTAACATTTGCTATATCTCTTTGAAAATAAATTCCATCTGGACATTTTTCTTTGTATTTTCCATCTTCTAAATCGTAAAGTTCATCTATTTTTGCCTCCATTTTATCTATTCTTATTTGAACTTTTTCTTGTTTATCTGCTGTGCTTTTTAGAAGCGTACTTTGTTTTTTTAAATCTTTAAGAATTGTTTCTTGTTTAGTTATTTTTTCCTCAATACGTTTAATCTCATCAGCTTTTGTATCTGGATTTTTACATTTTCTGTCAGCCAGCATTGTGGTGATTCTAAATACTGGATTTTGTTGAATTTTTTCTCTTTTTGCTTTTTTCGCCTCTCTTATAACTTCATTGTTTTCTTCAATTTTTTTTAAAAGTTGTATTTTCTCCTGCTCAATTTGTGGAATTCTTTTTTGTCTTTCAGTGATTTGTTTGATTCGAGTTTGTTCATTTTTTTTTGTGATGTCAATGTTAGCAGCGTATCTAGAACGTATTATTTCAATTTCTTCAGAAATTGCATTTAGTTTACGTGTTTTTTGAGCCTCTAATTCGTTAATACGCCTCTCATTAGCTTCTCTTTGTGATTTTGTACTGGAACTTATTAGATTTGTTAAATTTGAAATTTCTGTTCTTAATTCATTAATTCTCTTTTCCAGTCTTAATTTCTCACTATTAATTTCATCAGTTTTCTCTGTCTCTTTGAGTAAAATTCTAGCCTTAACATCATCCAGTTTTGCATTTATTTCATCTATGCCTTTATCATCGAAAAACCCACCTTCTTCTATTGCTTTCTCAGCTAGTTTAGCCTGAGTTTGTCTTTCATCATTTAGGCTTTGTAATAAGGCAGAATATTTATTGTTAACATTCTTAATAAGGTTTTCTCTTTCTTTAATTTTTTGTTCTAGTGCTTGATTTTTTGGCTTAACTCGAGGGTCATTTAGTGCTTCTTGAGCGAGGGTATTATTTTTTTGTCTTAAACTTCCAATTCTATCATTAAATTCTTTTAAAACATTTTCTCTTTCCTTTTCCAAAGGAGCTAGTTCATCTTTTCGTGCTTTATTTTCAGCTATTATACTTTTTTGTGAATCTTGTGATATGCTTGCTTCGTCTAGATTTTCTAAATCATTTTTTTCTTTATCAAGGCTTTCAATTTGATTTTCTAAATCACTAACAGCAAGTGTCTTTTCAGAGATTATTATTTCTTCATTAATAATTCTTGTAGTTGTAAAATTAAAATTGGTTTCTAAACCAACAGACATTGTCTCAAATGTAACGAATATTAAAAAACCTAACGATGTTAAAAATAATATTTTCCACCTAAGCATTTTGGACATGTAAAAGCCCTGCGCAAGAGGTATTTTTGTTCCTTCTACAACTGCAATCACAATGAGTGGAAGTATACCAATGAAAAGCTGAGCACGATGCATCATACCTGGATTTTCAATTTCGTCGTAGGAAAGGTAAGGATTTGTGAGAGCAATTAATAATCCAGTGCCAACGGCGAAAATTTCAACAATCCAAGCTGCTATATATAAAGTCTTGCCAGCTTTTTCTCTTTTTGAAATATCTGTTTTAGCGTCAAAATGCTTTCTGTAAGCATTTTCCATTTGAGATGAAAAATCTGCCATCTTAATTTCCTGGTATCAGGTTAAGTCATAAATTATTGAGAAACAAGGTTAAATTATTTAAAATCCTGGGAATAAAACTTCAATGATGATAAGTGTCTTTTGAATCTTTGAATCATTATCTATCTTTTGACTTCAAATTCTGTTTCAAGTTCTTTAATTGTTTCTGTTACTGACTTGTTTGTTATTTCATACCTCTTTAATTTTGAAAATTCATCTTTATAACCTCTACATTTTCCAACCAAGAAAACGCCTGAATTTAAATATTTATCCAAATATGTAAGACATTCAGATTCTGATTTAAATAAACCAACAGTTGTAGCTTTGCTTACATCATGACCATCTACAAAAGTTTCTGAAGAAGCTACATACCCGTTCGTTAAAAAACTATATAAGCTCAAATCTTTTGAAACATTAAAATAATATACTTCTTGAATATCTTCAGAAACAAATTTATCAAAATTTTGAATCTTATTTTCAAATATCTCTTTTAAAATTGGACATTCAATATTTCTATAAACTTCCAACTTAGCCATTTCTTTGTCTTTAAATATTTCACTTCTACATTCGACTATTTTTTTTAATAGTTGGTTGTAGACAAAATCTAATGCAACTGGATGGGAATCAATATATTTATTTTCGTACTGCTCTTGCTTTATTTTAAAACTAAATTCTCCCCATTGAAAATTATAAATTTTGTCCGTAAGTGATTGGTCTCTTATGATATTAATTTTTTCCATCAATTTTCTATTATATTCAGCCTGAATTTCTTCATCAGACTTATAGTCACAAGAAATAATAAAGGTCAAAATAAAAAGTATTAAATATTTCATTTCTTAAGAATAAATATTTAGAAAAAAAAATAAACAATCCATTAGATTTTCCTAAATTATTTCATGTAACTTTTGAGAGTATGGGAAGAAAAAATATAAATTAGATTAATTATAAAACTTCTTGCGTTGTTCCTCATCAAGCATGGCAAACGCATATACTTCCTTATCCCATTTCGGTCGAAAGAATACGTCATCACGAACATCTTCATAACAATCTAACCACATTTCATATTCTTCCTTGATGTCTTTAAACGTTTCAACTGTTTCTTCATCGTCATCAATAAGGTCACAATAATCATCATAATCATCCATAAAAAATCTCCAGGTAAAACACCCCCCAAATATTTGAGGGGTGTGTAGGTTCATAAGTTATTTGTTTGGGAATAAACGTTGACTCTTAGCCCAGCCGACTGGATTGAGTCGCTTATATTCACTCTCGTAATCATTTATGATACGTTTACGTGCTAACTCACTCGCATCCTTTCCCAGTTGATTCTCAACCTCTTGAACAATGTCAGACATTGCCCAACCTTTTTGTTTGGACTGTTTGCCTTTTTCTTTAAGGTCATTAATTATTTTGTCTACGTAAAATGATAATGGCTTTATCATTAGCTACTCCTTTTGTTAAGTTGTTAAAAGTTGAGGAGGAAGTTCCCCTGAGAGCCTTTATTATTCTCTCTCATATTCTATGAGAGAATAATAAAGGCTCAGGGTGAACAATTCGTCCCAGATAAAAGGAACGTTTTTTTAAATTTTGAGTTTTATAACTTAAAAGAAAAAAATAATTCCTTTTCATAAACATCAAAGGAATTATTTTTTTAAGTATAAAGTAGACAAAAAAAAACCTGACATGAGTCAGGTCAATTAGTAATTAGGCAAAAAAAAACCCAGCTTTAACTGGGTGCAGAAAATAAGATTTATATTTTTGCAGATTATTAAATTACGACGTATTTGTCAAATTGTTTTTTGCAAGTCATTGATTTGAATGTTATCTTTTTTTTATGAGAGCATTATTAATTTTATCTCTTTTAATTTTTACAACATTAAAATCTGAGACATTAATGTTTATGGGAAAAAGTCTTGGTGAGGCTAACAGAAAAGCACAAGAAATATGTGAAACACCTGTCATATTTAAAAGTGTAATTGAGTCAACCAGCAAAAACGCTGAATCTATATACAACTTTGATTGTGCAAAAAGAAAGTTCAATATTAAAGATGAATATGAAAAAGCTATAAAACTATTATGGGAAAATGATTATCAAGGAGCTAAAAATATTCTTTTAAGCTTACAAAAGAATAAAAATACTCCTAGTGAAATAAAACCAAATATACTTTATTGGCTTGGTGAAATAGATTATGCATATGAAAACTTTAGTGATGCACAAATAAAATTTAGAGAATTATGGATGAGTTATCCTAACTCATTAAAATATCCTGATGCTCTATTAAAATTTGGGTTGTCGTCAACTAGATTAGATGATGATGAGTCTGCTTGTTTATCATTTGATAAAATAAATAAATTAGATTTTAATTTATTCAACAGAAAGTTAGGAGAGGAACATGAATGGGATAATGTTATAAATCGCAGTCTCACTGAGTTTAAGGCACTAGATTGTAATAATATAATTGCAAATTTTTATAAGAAACGCACCAAAAAAAGTTCATCAAAAGAAATAAAAATAGATAATACAATTCTATCCTTAGGAATAGGCACTGCTTTTTTTATAAATGCCGAAGGATACTTTATCACTAATGAACACGTTATAAATCAAGATTGTAAAAGTTTTAAAACAAATTTTGAAAATAAATCGTATGATTATGAAACTATTATTATGGATAATGCTAATGACCTAGCTATAGGAAAAATTAATGTTGAAAGTTCTACTCCTTACATACAGCTAAGTGATGGGGCAGAATTAGGCGAGGACATTTTAGTTGCTGGTTTTCCGTTAAGCATTTTACTAGCCAATAATAATGTTAAGATAACAAGAGGAATAGTGAGTTCTTTAAGTGGAGTTAAAAATAATTTTTCCGAAATACAAATTGATGCGGCAATACAACCTGGTAACAGTGGGGGTCCGATTGTGAATGATAAAGCAGAATTGATTGGTGTATCAACATACATTATGAACCCTGTAGGGGACATAAATCCTCAAAATGTTAACTTTGGAAAAAAAGTTGATTTAGTGAAATCATTTTTAAAGAGTAATCAAATAAAAATTCCTCCAAAAAAAAATAAAAAGAAAATGTCTTCAAAACAGATTGCTAAAATTTTAGAAAAAAGTACCATTAATTTATTTTGTGAAAACACTAAAAGTCATTGGAATTATCTCGCTTCAAAAAAAAAAGTTAACCAACTAATTTTAGAAGTTCTTGATGCTATAAATAATTAATCGTGGAGTCTCAATCAAAACCTATAGATAACTAAATAGACTATAAGGAACTAGTATGGTTTATGATAAGGTAACTAAAGTTAACTATAGTCAGACTTTGTAGATGGTTATTGTTATCTTTTTCTTAACTATATTGAGACTATATTCATAGTCTTATTCAAAGTTATACAAAACTATAAATAGATATATTGTGTATTTACTATTACTACTACCTTTTATTATTTTTATAAATCTATATTAAGAGACTATATAGAGACTAAGTTAAAGTTATATAATATATATATATAATACTCTCTGATTGTCTTTTTGATTGTGTCTTTTAAAAAAGGCTTTGATAAATGTTCTATTATTGTTCTACTAGAATGCCTCTAGAAAGCCCATAGAGGCTCGTAGGTGAAGATTTGTGTGTGTTCAAGTATCATTAGTCGATTGACGAAAAAGTGCACTAACTTTTTATCATCTGAAATACCTGTAATTCCTGAGTTTTTCATAAATTAATAAGTATTTTATCTTCAAAAGTTTAACTTATTTTTAATAAATTACTTTAAAATAGTAACTAATTTAGTCTTAATTCTGTCAGAAAATTATTTTTGAAGCTTTCTTAATTCACCCCATACTTTTGTGTAAGCTAAGTATCTTTCTGAATCAGTTTTTGAAATTGAATTTTTAAAATTGTCATAGTTGATTTCATTGATGTTTTTAATAAGTTCATTAGCTACTTCATTTTTTAATAAAAAAGTTCGATATTTATAGTCAGCATTATGGTCTTCAAATACGTTTGCTTTAGGAAATATTTTTTCTATATCACCCTTTATCCTTGCTCTAACAAGCAATTCCTTTTTATTATCTCGATTTTCAACTATTGAAAGAAAAGAATTATTAAATTGAATCCACACTAATATTTTCCTTTAAAATAATGCAAATTATTCATCACCTATTAATACTATTTTATTATAAATTAAAATCCAATTTAATTTGGGGTATAGTAACGACCTACCGTTCTGGAATAGTAACGACCTAATCGTTCTGTCTCAAACAGTAAAAGTTTCCGTACATTCAAATTTTCTTGGTTAATAACAATTAACAAAGGAGAACCGTAATGGGAAAAATAATAAAATCAACTTTAGTCAGAAAATCTTCAAAAGCACCAAAATTGAAGTCTACTGGATATTCTATAATATTTGGTCGAAATTTAATAAAGAAGGAAGGTAAATAATGGCAAAGATTATTTGGAAGGGTCATGCCAAGAAGGATGACCCAATTTATAATGGCGGATTTATAATTTCAAATCCTAAGCGAACATTGATTAACAAAAAGATAAAAAAATAATTATTTCTGTTAATAAAATTTATCTATTAAGTGGAGGGTTTGACTCTCCACTTAATAAAAAATACAATTTGATAAGGAAATATAGATGAGAGAATTCAACGATATAGTCCAAAAAATTTTTACTAACTTCCCTGAAGAATTTAATGGTCCCTTTGGAAGTGATAGGCAAACTTACAGAGCCTTTTATGAATTACGTGATTGGATAAACAATAAAATTTGTAATGATAACCCTCAAATACAATGTAAGTTTAGTTTAGGTCAAGGAAATTGGACTCAAGTCCCTTGGTTTGCAATTTTAGATGAAAGAGAAGCTACAGATACACGAAACGGTTTTTATATTGTTGGTTTATTCAAACATACTATGGATGGTTTTTATTTATGTATAGGGCAAGGTATAACTGGACCCAGGGAAATAAAAGGAACAAGGGGAGCTAATGAATATTTAAGGTTAAAAAGTCAAGAATTTAAATCTGAATTTCAGGAGCACTTAAGTGGATTTACAGATGAGGAAATAAATTTAGAAGCAACTGGAGGAGTGGGTTTAAATTACGGACCTGGTGTATGTGTGTCAAAATTTTTTAATAAAAATGAAATACCTGATGATGACACTATCTTAGCAAATTTTAATCAATTAATTGTAGCCACTGATAAGGCCATAGAAAGTGGTTTTTCTAGTAATCTTCAAATGGAAGAAGCTCAACAAAATGTTTGGGTAATTGCGACTGGACAAAATGGGGAACAGTTCGACGACTTTAAAAATAATAACAAAGTAGCTATTGGTTGGGATGATTTGGGAAACTTGTCTAATTATGAAACAAGAGAAGATATAAATAATGCTTTAAATCAATATTATCCTGCAGAAGGAACTGAGAACCAAGTTAACAATTCATTAGCTTTAGAGGAATTTTCAAAAAAGATAAAAGTAGGTGATTTAGTTTATTTAAAAAGAGGGAATAATTTAATTTTGGGAGTTGGAAAAATAACCAGTGACTATATTTATGACGATTCATTAGATTCTTTTCGTAATGTAAGGAATGTTAATTGGTTAAGATTTGGAGAATTTGATACTGTTCAACGACTCAATCATACTATTGCACGCAAAACGTTAACTAACTTTACTCAATATCCAGAGACAGCTCAAAGCTTATATGAATTTTATTTTGAAGGTGATGATATGAATGACAATGATTCTGATAATGTGGATGCTATTCTCGCAGATACTTTTTTTGATAAAACTAACTTCTTAACAATTACTAAAACATTAACAGAAAAAAAAAATATAATTATCCAAGGACCACCAGGTGTAGGAAAGACTTTTATCGCTAAAAAAATTGCTCAGTATTTTACCTCTGAAGATAAAATCCAAAGTTTAGTATTTCATGAAAATTATTCTTATGAAGAATTTGTGATGGGAATTCGTCCAAATGCTGAAGGTAGTTTTGTAATGATTGAAGGAATTTTTTATAAATTTGCTCAAAAAGCTCATGATAATCCTGATGAGCAGTATGTTCTTATTCTGGATGAAATTAATAGAGCTAACATTACAAAAGTTCTAGGGGAACTCTTAGTGTCAATTGAAAATAATAAAAGACACCAAGATTACGCTGTGAGTTTAGCTTACAAGCCAGATGAGACCTTTTTCGTACCCCCTAATTTATTAATAATTGGATTGATGAATACAGCAGACCGCTCTTTAAAAGTTATTGATTATGCCTTAAGAAGACGATTTAGTTTTTTTAATTTTACACCTGATTTCGAGTCAACAAGATTTAAGGAATTTCTGGTTTCAAAAAATGTTAACACTAACACAGTTCAAAGAATTGTTAACAATATGACTAAACTAAATCAACAAATTGCTGACGATGCATTTGAGTTAGGTAGTGGTTACTGCATTGGCCACAGTTTTTTCTGTCCTACCAACGAACAAGATGAATTTGGTAATGAATGGTATGAAAGTATTATTAATAATCAAATAATGCCTTTAATAGAGGAATATTATTTTGATAAGCCAGATGAGGTTAATCAGAAAAGAGAAGACTTATTTCAGTGAGTGATACAAGTATAAAAATTCAAAATATTTATTACTTATTTTTATACGCTTGGGATAAATTTAACGAAGGTAATTTAGTTAAAACTGGAACTGAGCAAAGCCCAGATGTTCCTAATCTTTTTGCAAATGTTTTTATAAGTTCAGTAAAACGATTAATTAAACGAGGTTTATTCAAAGACTACAGAACAACAAATCAAGAGTTAAAATTTATCAGGGGAAAAGTTGATTTTAATAAAAGCTTAAGAGTGAATCACAGTTTAAAGAACAAACTTTTTTGCAACTTTGATACCCTTTCAATTGACTCTATTCCCAATAAAATTGTTAAAAGAACAATAATAGATTTACTAAGAAATAGAGGTGTGAATGAAACTAATAAAAAAAACTTATTTCCATTATTGAAATATTTTGATGAATGTTCAGCAAACGAAACTTTTAGAAATTATTATTCAAAACTCAGACTTAGTAACAATAATTCCTTTTATAAATTTACATTAAACGTTTGTGAGTTGTTGAATCACATGAAACAACCCACCTCACAGAGAGGAAACTTTTTATTTACAGATGTAACTGATTATAGGATGTCTCAAATATTTGAGACATTTGTCAGAAACTTTTATGCCATTGAACAAAAAACCTATTCAGTGTCCTCTGAAATTATTAAATGGGATATTAGAAGCCTTGGTGGAAATGAGAATTATATCCCTCAAAATAAGACGGATGTTTCCTTGAGGAGTAATGATAGAACTATTATTCTCGATACAAAATTTTATTCTAAAGGAGCATTAAAAGAAAACTATGGAAAGAAGCAATTTAATCAAGATAATTTAAGACAAATTACTTCATATTTATTGAACTTAGAGAATAATGACGGTCCTGATTCGCGAGCAGACGGTATTTTATTATATGCCAAAGTAGATGATGAAATTAACCTTAATGAGATATATGAATGGAGAGGGAGAAAACTTAAAATTTGCACTCTCGATTTAAATGAAAATTGGCAAAATATTAAATCGAACCTTTTGAAAGTAATTGATTTATGAAAGTAATTCTCCAACCTTGTGGTAATTCTGTAGCTCAAAAAAACTTTGTAGATACTATTGAAAAAAAAATTCCCGTAAATGATATTTACAATGATTTAAGTGAGATTGAACAAGAAGTTGTAAATACATTTCCATTTCAAGAAATAGCAGTTTGGGGTGTTACAGCTGGAAAAAATAATGTCAATAAAGTTGACTGGGAAAAAATTAATCCTAATGACATTGCCTTGTTTTATAAAGAAAATAAATTCTATAGTCAGGGAAGTATTTTATGTAAGTTTCAGAATAAATCGTTAGCAGAAAAAATTTGGGGTGCAAAAGATGATGGTGAAACCTGGGAATGTATGTATTTTTTTAAAGAAATAAAAGAAATTTCAATTGGTATAAAAGAATTCAACAAGCTATTGTCATATGGAGAAGAAAACAAAATATTCAAATTCAGAGTTCTCGATGAAAATAAAAGTGATTTACTAATCAATCATTTTAAGTTGTGAAATATTCCTAAACTGAATTATCATCCTTAGGTGATGATGGTGGTTCTTTTTCCCACTCAAACTCTTCAATATGTTTTTCCATCTCTTGAAATATATTTTGAATCTCATTAAACCCATCGCCAACAAATCCTAAGAACTGAAAAATAGGCATTAGAAACATAACAATAGTGTAAATAATAATTATACCAATAGGAATGAATATGAGTTTAAACATATTTCGTTCAATCCATTCAAATATTTTTAGGAAGTCTTTCATAAAATTAACTGCATGATAATTATTTTCCATCAAAAAAATTAACATCCCAAATTTGTAACATCTCTTCGTGTATTTCTTCATACACTTTAATTGATTTGGAAACAATATTATGAATATACCTTTGCGTAATAGAACTTATTCCATGATGGAGTAGTCGTTTCATTACATCCTCAGGATGTCCAATACTAGCTCCCACAGAAGCAAATAAATGACGTAGTTCATGAAGAGAGAAGGGATGTCCAATGTGACGAGCTACTCGTTCAATATTCTTACGTGGACTATTCATCGGTTTACTATCATCTCCCTTGAGTGCATCCCTTCCATTATTAGAGGGAAATACCCATTGCGATGTTTGTCCTGAGTATTTGTACTGATTGTTTAGAATAGTCTTTAAATACTTTGTTAGTGGAATAATTGAGCGATATTTTTTGGATTGGTCTTGGTCTCCTTTAAGACCATACACAAGCATATGAGCTGGTTTAAAGTCCTCAGGATTATCATCAAGATTGATGTGTTTCCATTTTAGGGAACAGGCTTCATGCAATCGAAGGCCAGTGAATAAGATTAGATGAATGAGATTAAAGATGTATTCTCTATTTTTAAAGACACCATTATATTCAGGATGGTCGATAATACGTGCCTCATCAAAGAGTTTTCTAATGAGTACAGGACTAACTTCAATTTCTTTACGAATAGGCAGTGACTTCTTAATTTTCTTTCGCAAATTCAATAGTTTATGTAATGGATTTAATGTGAGGAGATAGATTTCATTATCGTCTATTAATACACCTGTTGCATAATTAAATATGGTATTGAGATAGGCAAATAGATTAAGTGCCGTTGTCTTTTTACCTGCCTTATGGATAGCGTTTATTTTTTGTTCCAGCTCTCGTGAAGTGATGGAAACAATAGATTTTTTACGTAATCCATTACAGTTTTTCTGTAAACAATTAGTCATATCTTTTATGGTCACGGGCTGTAAATGTGTATTATCACTCAAGTAAAGTCTATAAGTATCTTCAAGACTCATTTTCCTTTGTTTTGCGAGGGTTTTAGCCTTAAGTTCTTCTTGTTTTTTTCGCTCAAATACAGTCTTTGGGTTAATACCATCAAGACATAGCTTTCTATATTCTTGATATTTAAAACGTATTTCATTGATGTCGTGTTCGGGGTAGCTTCCTAACTTGAAACTTGTGGGTTTGGTTTCTCCTTTGATTTTCATTTGAGTGATAAAAGACAGGTGAGAAGAGGGGGTTTTACGTTTACGAACTTCGAGGTTTTTTAACTCTGAATCAAATAAAGATTCATTATATTCGGCGAAATCGAGGAATCGTGTAAGACTATCTTTAGAAAATTTGACTCGTTTACGACCCATCTCTGTGTTACCTCTGTGTTACTTTTTGGGTAAAAAGTGCTCTGTGTTACCCTTGTGTTACCAAAAAAGTATACCATTAAATTAGTCTAAAAGTCAAGCTGAGTAGGGGAAAGAGTGGTGCCGCTTGAGAGATTTGAACTCCCGACCCACTGATTACAAATCAGTTGCTCTACCAACTGAGCTAAAGCGGCATTAGAAATCAAATTACATAAAAATTATTTTTTTTCAACCTAATTTTGCGGAGGTTCAAATGGTAGTTCGTCTTCAACATTGTTCTCATTAGTTTCCAAATTTTCTATATTATTTGGGTTGACAAATGAACTAGGTGTGCACTGTTTCATAACAACTTGAGCAAAAAGAGATTCTTTACATTTGACCCATGGTGGTGCTTCTCTGTTCCTTCCAAACCAAAATGAACTAATCATAAGAATTAAAATTAAAACTGAAATAATCCACATACCTCTAGACATAATTATATTGAAACCACATTATTACGTTGAATAGGAATTGAAGATTTGATTTTATCAATGACGTTAGAATCATTTTTGAAATAGATAAGTTTTGGAGTATGTTTTTTAATATCTTTTTTGTTTATATCTGCATATGTACAGATTATTACTTTATCATTTTTGTTACCCTTAAAGGCGGCGGCTCCATTGAGTGTGATTATGCCGCTCCCGCTCTCAGCTTTGATCGCATAAGTGGTGAATCTTTCTCCATTTACTAAATTATAAATATGAATCATTTCATATTCTGAAATGTCAGCAGCATTTAACAATTCACTATCAATTGCACATGAACCTTCGTAGTCAAGGTGGGTGTTTGTAATTGTTGCTCTGTGAAGCTTTGATTTTAAGATGCTAATTTTCATAAATGTAACTAAAAACACAATGATGATGGATAATCAACAAAAAATATAATATAATACACTGTTTATGAAATTAAGACGGTGGCAACAAAAGGTAATTGATGAATTTCCTGAAATTACACAGAATTATAAGAAATTTATCTTAAAAGCTCCTACAGGAGCTGGTAAGACTGTTTTAGCAAGTGAAATAATCAATAGATTTTATAAAAATAAAAAAATAGTTGTTCTTTGTCATAGATTAGTTCTATTAGAACAACTTGAAAAAGGATTATCTACTGATCACAAAGTTAAAAAACTTGGTTTATCCGAAGATGGAACACCATTTGATAATTATGACGTTTTAATTTCTACAAATTTAAGGTCTAGAGATTTTCTTCAAAATGCAATTAAACATTGTGACTTACTCATAATTGACGAGGCACACAGAGTTTCTCCTAATGGACAGGCTTATAAGGAATTACTTGACCAATTTGACAAAGAATCAGCTGAACAATCAAAACTTCTTGGTCTAACGGCTTCTCCTGAGAGAAGAACAGGTGATCAAAAAGACCAACTGGGTTTAGCTTTTGATGCTATAATAGATTGTGCTGACATTGAAGAGTTAATCAAAGAAGGGGTTCTTGTTCCGGCTGACTATCGATCGTTTTTTATTCACGATTTAGAACTTGATAGTATGGATATTTCTACAGGAGACTTTCCAATAGAACAATTATCTAATGCAATCATTAAGTCATCAATGATTGAATATGCCATAAATATATATCTTGGAGAAACAAAAAAAATGAAAGACAAACCTATTTCAGCATGGTTTTGTCCAGATATTTTAGTTGCTGAGGAAACCAAAAAGCAGGTAGCAGATAAAAATCTCAATGTTGAGTTAATAACAGCTAAAACTCCAATTAAAGAAAGATTAGAGATACTGAAAAAGCATGAAGTTGGTGATCTTGAGTGTTTGATTTCTGTAGGAGTTCTCTCTGAAGGGTGGGACAACCCAAATTGTAATATTATTGTTCATCTAAGACCAACTTTATCAAAAGTATTTTGGGGACAATCAGTTGGACGAGGTTTAAGATCGGCTGAGGGTAAGACTAAATGTTTGGTTATTGATGTAAGTTCAAACTTCACAACATTTGGGCCTGTTGAACAACTAAAGTGGAAACTGATGAATCATCGAAAATCTTACTTAGAATTTAAGAATAGGTTTAATTGGGTAAGTAAACAGCAATTTGTAAAAGACAGAGATTATACTTATTTACTTTGTGAAGGACCCAGTGACACTGGGAAAAGATGTTCACTTGTATACAAAAAAAAACTACTTTCAGACGAGGCATGTCCGATATGTAAGTCTTATGCTTCGACAGATCTTTATAAAGATAATAAGATTGAAAAACCTAAAAATGACAACAGTCTTCACAAAATCTTTTTTGAAAAAGTACCTAAAATTTTTGAAGATATGAATAAAAATATATGGAAAAATATGGAATCTACAGCTTGGCGAGATGCTAATATTTATGAAAAATTATTCCTAACATTTTGTTTGGCTTTTGACTTTGTATCAGGTGATATGACTAATTCTGAGCATGAGTTTTGGAACTTAACGTTGGACGCTGAAAAAAAAATAAGGGAATTTTTATATGAAAGAGAAATCACTATACCACAGCAGGAAGAATTTATATTTACCACATTAGCAGATGGATTAAGTAAAGGAAGAGTGATAAGACCAGTTCAAACGAATTATGGTATTGCCTTGTGCGGTGAAAATTTTGTTAAAAATTCAAGTGATGAAAATGAAAGAAAATTTCAGAAAGCTTTACAAGTAATTGAAAGAATTGCCGCGATGGGTGTAACTAATACAGAGGAATTACCATACTATAAAATAAACTAATAATACTAATTTGGATCGTAAATACATATTAAAGTCAGACCACTTCCTCTTTTATGTATAATCTTAACCTCCTCCTTTGTAATTATTGTGTGCTCAAGATCACATAATCTTACAATTAATTCTTCTTCTCTTACTTTTATGTCAAAATAAAGAAGTAGTTTATCACCCTTATCACATATTTTTAGTTTTTCTTGAATTTCATTTTCTGATTTAATGATTGGTGGTTTGCAAATCTTTTTTGCTATACTCAAGTTTGATGTAAGTAAAATAAAGCAAATGATAAAAATTTTTTGCATTAGATTGTTGCAGAAACCTTACCCAAATGTTTTGTTAGTTTCATATTTTCTGCATAGTCGACAGGGACACCTATTATTGCTGGACCATTCTGTTTAAAAGCCTCATTGAGAGCTGGAATAAATTGGTTTGCAGAGTGTACCTGTTTTCCCCACATACCGAAAGATTTAGCTAACTCAAGAAAATTTGGATTGTCAAATTTTAGATCCGAATGTTCACCTTTAAATTGAACTTGTTGTTTCCATTTTATTAAACCATATTCACCGTCTAACCAAACAACAGCAACAATATTAATTTTCTTTCTAACAGCGGTTTCCAAATCTTGCACGTTCATAAGAAATCCAGCATCACCATTAACTGAAAGTACTTTTTTGTCTGGAAATGCCATTTTTGCTCCTATTGAACCCGGAAGAGCAAAACCCATTGTACAAAATCCATTGGAAATAAGACACGTATTTGGATTGACACAATTATACTCTCTTGCAACCCACATCTTATGAGCCCCAACGTCTGAAAGTATAATATCATCTTCGCCGAGTACTTTCTTTATGTCTGCCAAGACTCTCTGTGGTTTCATTGGGAATGAGTTATCTTCATTATTTTTATCTAAATGATTTAACATTTTTGATCTTAATTTTGCCCTTGAGTCAATGTTGAATAATGGCAATTGATTTCTAGAAACTTTATTAATTAAAGCTAAATTTAGTTGATAGAGAGCACCTGCTAAATCTGCAATAATTTCAACATTAGGAAGATAGTCTCTGTCTACTTCTGCAGGAGTATAGTCAATGTGAATTATCTTCTTTTCTCTCCCTTCAATTCTATTCCAAGCTGATGGGGAATATTCAACTAGATCGTAACCTACAGCAATTACTAAATCAGACTCATCAATTGCCAAATTATTATAATCACCACTGCCTAGTCCAATTGTAAAAAGGGAATGTTTATCTTTAAAAGAAACTGATCCTTTGCCCATAAAAGTATTGATTACTCCGATTCCTAAATTCTCTACTAATACCCTAAGTCTGTTTGAAGCTCTTTTTCGTATTGTTCCGTTTCCAGCAAGGATAATTGGATTTTTTGAATCCAAAATGAGATTCAGTGCCATTTCGATTGCCCTATTATCAGCTGCTGGTCTTCTTATCAAAGTTGGTTTGATTGGTGTATCCTTTATTTCTTCTTTTGCAATATCTTCTGGAAATTCCACAACGGTAACACCTGGCTTTTCCGTTTCAGCAACCTTAAAGGCTTTTCTCACTACTTCAGTTATATTTTTTGGGGATAAAATAGTTTGGGCCCATTTTGATATTGGGTGAACCATGCTTATTGAATCCATTATTTGATGACTTTCTTTGTGAAGTCTATTTGTAGATCCTTGTCCAATTATTGCAACTACTGGGGATCTATCCATGTTAGCATCCGCTAATCCTGTCATAAGGTTTGTCACGCCAGGACCTAGTGTAGATAAACAAACTCCTGCTTTACCAGTTAACCTGCCGTATGCATCAGCCATAAAAGCAGCTGCTTGCTCGTGTCTACATAAAATAAATTCTATTTTTTTACTTTGTTTTAAGGAAATCATAAAATCAGCATTTTCTTCTCCAGGAACTCCGAATATCCGGGTAACCCCTTCCTCTTCAAGACATTTTACGAATAAGTCTGATGCTTTCATTTCTTTTCTCCTTTGCAAATTTTATTTTCTTAAAACTAGCATTTTATCTATTTGCATGTCATGCATAGAATATTTTATACCACCCGTTCCATGTCCGGAGTTTTTAAGACCAGCGAATGGCATCCAATCCACTCTAAATGCTGTATGGTCGTTATGAAAAACTGAAGATGCATTTATTTTTGCGTAGAATTGTAAAAGTTCATTTATTTGATTTGTAAAGATTGACGTTTGAAATGACACATTTACTGAATTTGCATCATCAATTGCTTTTTCAAAATCATCATATTCATTTATTGTTACAACTGGACCAAATATTTCAAACTGAGAAATTTTATCTTCCTTTTTTGGGTTTAAAATTATTGTTTTGTCATAAGTACATTCTGACAAAACCTTACCTCCTAAAATTAACTTTGATCCATTTTCTAAAGATTCACCAACCCACTGGTCGACTCGTTTAACTTCAGTGTTCCTGATTAATGGACCTACAACGGTTTTTTTATCCATAGGATCACCCAAATGCACCTTTTTAACTTCTTCTTTAAATTTGTCTATAAAACTATCCGATACGTTCTTACTCAAATATATTCTTTGAACTGATACGCAAACTTGACCAGCATGATAAAAACCTCCTCTTGCTATACTCTTTGCACACAAATCTAAATCGCTATTTTTTGTGATGAAGGTGGGTGCCATTCCTCCATGCTCAAGTGAACAACGTGTTCCGGGTGCTAATTTTGAACGTAAGAACCATCCAACCTTACTTGAACCAATGAATGAAAAAAAATCGATTCTTTCATCTGAAACCAACTTTGTAGCTAATTCTAAATTTTCAGGCATTACAAAGTGACATCTATTTTTTGGTAAACCAGCTTCATAGAGCATTTCAACAATTTTAAGACAAGAAAGTGGTGTATCTTCTGCCGGTTTTACAATTACGGGACAACCTACGGCTATTGCTGGAATTACCTGATGAATAATTAAATTAAATGGATGGTTAAATGCACTTATCGCAAGTACTACACCAATTGGTTCTTTTTGCGTAAATGCAATCCTATTTGAAGAAGCCTCGTTTATATTCATTGGAATAACGGAACCACTCTCTGATTTTAAAACTTCTATGCATGATTCAACACCCTCAGCACCTCTTTTAATTTCAATTATTGAGTCGGTAATTGGCTTACCACCTTCAGATGTTGCAAGTTCGGCTAAATTTTCGGTATTTTCTTGTATAATTTTTATAAAAGATTTTAAAACATTAATTCGTTCTTTGGGAGGAAAATCTTCACCTTTATGAATAGAAATTCTGCATACTTCTTGAACAATACCTTCAATTTCTGAAGAGTTATGAGTTTTTACTGTTCCAACAGTTTCATTGTTCCAAGGAGATTTAACTTCAAGCATAGTTATTTATTATTTACTTTATGAAAAATTTAATTTTATAATAGACATTGTTAATTACAACAAAATATTGAACAGGATTAATAAATGCCATCATTCGACATAGTATCAAAAGTAGATTTAGCTGAAGTAGACAATGCACTAAATGGAGCAATGAGAGAAATTACAAGCCGATATGATTTTAAGAACAGTGAATCAAAAATAATAAGAGTTGATGATCAAATTGAACTGATGGCTGAGGATCAATATAAAATAGATCAAGTTCAACAAATTTTTAGGACACATCTGGTTAAAAGAAAGCTATCATCTGGTTCTTTTCAATTTTCAAAAGTTGAGGATGCGAGGGGGGGAATGTTAAGACAAAAATCTCACATTATTCAAGGAATTGACAAAGACACTTCTCAAATCATTAATAAAACGATTAAAAATTCTAAGCTTAAAGTTCAGGTTTCAATCCGTGGAGAAGAACTTAGAGTTACGAGCAGTAAAAGAGATTTGCTGCAAAAAACAATTGAAATGACAAAAGAATTGGATATAAAACAACCGTTACAATTTATTAATTTTAGAGATTGAATTGGCATAAATATTTCAAAGGAGATGCATGAAAAAAAAAGACGATACATTCAAAAAACTACTGGAAAGTTCCTCAAATACTTTTGTTGACAAGTTAGCATCACTTAAATACGTAAGTAAAAAGGATTCAAAACTTCTTTCATCTGTCGTTTCAGGAATTTTAAAGAAAAAGAAATAACTATTTTTTAATAACGAAAAAAGCGACACCCTGATGCCAATCACTGTTTTCCCCTGTGATTAACGAGCTTGAGTTATCAGTGGTGGTTCTAATTTCTAATTTAGAAACAATTTTTAATTTTTCATTGTGGATTGAGTCCAAAGTACCTTTTCTAACTTGCTCCCAGTTCCAATCATCAATAATTAATATAAATTTCTTTGATAACGCAGGCAAAACTAATTTAATTGCATCATAATGATCCTCATAATGGTGAGATCCATCGTAAAAATAAATGTTTACATTTTTAATTTTTTTAAAATCAACTTTTCTGAAATCCTTTTCTATAATTTGAGGTGAAATGTCTTCATTTAAAAATTTTTTTAAATTGTTTTTAAAAATTTTTTTTGAATCAAGGTTGGTTGAAAAATTTTGTGACCAATCGTCTATGCACGTAATGTTTACTTTATTGTTAAAACATACTGAGCATGCACTAGAGCCTAGCCATGAACCAATTTCCAGATATTTTGGATCCTCTAAATTTTTGATTAGATGATTCATCATTACTCTAAATTTTCTACCTGACAATCCCTTCATTTTTTTAACTTCATCACTTAGGTTTGATTTTCCAGAAATTGCGCTTGTAAAAGAATTTTTAATAGCTTTAAAAAAGGTATCATTTTTATCGCCTGAGAAGTTAATTGTTGTTTCATCCATAGAAAAGACATGATTTATTACATTCATCATTTTTTTTTTCTTTTTCAGTCGTATTTTTGTTTGAATACTTTCCATAATGAATTAAGTTTAGTTTATGAGCAATCTTTCAAAATGTAATAATATAAATGATTTTAGAAAACTAGCCAAAAGTAAATTACCTTTTCCAATTTTTCATTACATAGACGGGGGGGCTGACGATGAAACAACCCTATTAAGAAATACGAAATCATTTGAAGATTGTGATTTAGTTCCAAATGTATTAAGAGGGGTTGAGGATATTGATTTGTCAATAAAGTTGTTTGGTAAAAAAATTGACTTACCTTTTTTTCTCTCTCCAACAGCACTTCAACGTCTTTTTCATTATGAAGGTGAAATGGCAGTTGGTCAGGCAGCTGAGGCTTTTAATACTTTTTTTGGTATATCTTCTCTATCAACAGTTTCAGCAAGCGAAATAAGCAAATTAAAGGGACCAAAAATTTTTCAACTCTACTATCATAAGGATAAAGAATTGACAAAGAATATGATTGATGAGTGCAAAGAAAAAAAATTTGATGCATTAGCATTAACAGTAGACACCATAACGGGAGGAAATAGAGAAAGAGATTTAAAAACTGGTTTTACCTCTCCACCTAAATTTACATTGAAAAGTATTTTAAGTTATGCAACATCACCTTCTTGGACTTTAAATTATTTAGTAAGGAAAAAATTTGATCTTCCTTTTCTAAGTGATTACGTTGGGGAAGGTACAAAGTTTGCAGTATCAGTGAGTGACTATTTTAGTACGATGTTGGATCAAAGCATGTCATGGAAAAATGCTGAAGAAATTAGAAAATATTGGAATGGTCCTTTTTGTCTTAAAGGAATAATGTCTGTAGAAGACGCAAAAAAAGCTGTAAAAATTGGTGCTTCTGCAATAATGATATCAAATCATGGAGGACGTCAACTCGATGGATCAAGGTCTCCATTTGATCAACTAAAAGAGATTCTTGATGCAGTCGGAGGAAAAATAGAAGTTATTTGTGATGGAGGTATCAGAAGAGGAACGCACATTCTTAAAGCTTTATCTCTGGGAGCAAATGCGTGTTCCGGCGGAAGATTGTACTTATACGCTTTGGCAGCAGCAGGAAGAGAGGGGGTTAAAAAAACTCTAGAAAACCTCCAAAATGAATTAATTAGAAATATGAAGTTGTTAGGGTGTAAAAAAATTTCTGAATTAAATCGTAACAATATTCGTTTTAGAAATGTTAAAGACTAATTTAAATAAAACTTTTTTTCTTTTAGCAATTTTTATTTTTCTGCAGGCAAACGATTTATTTAGTAAAAGTACGGATTCACCCAATCTTGATAAATTTCCAAAAAATAAAATATCTTGGAATGAGTGGATTTTAAAAACTAAGAATGATCTGAAAAACAAAAATTACAAGGATGATACTTTAAATTATCTTGATAATATTAAATTTAATCCAAGGGTCATTGAGTTAGACAGAAAACAGCCTGAATTCAGACTAACTTTTGACAAATATTTCAAAAATGTTGTTAATACAAAAAGTAAAAAAAAAATTAATGAAAAATATAATCAGAATAAGAACCTTCTAAAAAAAATTGAATTAAAGTTCAATGTAAGTGCCAAAATTTTATCAGCTTTATGGGGAATTGAGACTTCCTTTGGCAAACATACAGGTAAAATGGACATAATTAGATCTTTAGCATCCTTAGCATATGACGGAAGAAGAAAAGATTTTTTTACCAAAGAACTTGAGAACGCACTAAATATACTCGAAAGTAATCATTTCGAAAGAAATTCATTTAAGGGTTCTTGGGCTGGGGCATTTGGTCAAACTCAATTTATGCCAAGTACTTTTCTAAAACATGCAATTGATTTTGACGGCGATTCAAAAGTAAATCTATTTAAAAAACCTGATGCATTGGCATCTGGGGCAAATTATTTAAAAAAAATTGGCTGGAATAATAATTTGCAATGGGGTGAAGAAATAAATATTCAATTAACAGATGCATTAAGAAAATTAGCAAAAAATAAAATTTATAAAGATATTACTTTTTGGTCAGGTAATGGAATCAAATTAAATAAAGAATATGGAAAATCTAAACTTAAACTCGTTATTCCTGATTCAAATTATAATGAATGTTATCTTGTCTCAAAAAACTATGATGTTATATTAAATTGGAATAGGTCTAATTATTTCGCATTAACAGTATTTTTATTCTCTGATGAAATTAAATAAAATTTTTACTTCCTTGAAATCCCAAATCATTCTCTTGATTCCATTTTTCTTATTAAGCTGTTCTGAGGCAACATTTCTTGTTAATTCTGCAAAAAGAATAGGATCATGGGGAGACGAACCGATATATAAAATAGGTACACCATATAAGATTAATGGTAAATGGTACTATCCAGCTGTCGATTATGATTATGAAGAAATTGGCATTGCATCATGGTATGGACCAGGATTTCATGGGAAAAAAACAGCAAATGGAGAAATTTTTGATCAAAACAAGGTTTCCGCGGCACATAGAACACTACCAATGCCTTCTATAGTAAGAGTTACAAATCTTGACAATGGAAAAGTACTCCCAAAGGTAAGAGTTAATGACAGGGGGCCTTTTGCTGGAAATAGAATAATTGATTTATCAAAAAAAGCTGCACAAGAACTTGGTTTTGTGAATACAGGAATAGCTAAAGTAAAAGTTGAAATTTTAGAAAATGAGTCAAGAGAATACGCATTAGTTAATTCAGGTAATAAAATAACAAAAGTTGAGTCCGCTGAAATTAAAGAAATTAAGAAGACAGAAATTGCAAATAATTTTGAGAAGCATAAAATCCTAAAAAAAGAGAAACAAAAATCGCAAAATGAAGACTTTGATGAGCAAAACTCTATTTTAAGTAATAAACAATTAGCTATCCAAGTTGGTGCATTCACTGATCACAGAAATGCCAAATCATTAACCCAAAATCTATCAGACTTTCAAGCATATATTGAGAGGACTTTTGTTAATAATAAGTATTTGTATAGAGTAAGAATAGGCCCAATAGAAAGTTTAAATTTAGCCGAAAATATAAAAAAAAAACTTTTTGAATTAGGTTATACTGCAAGTCATTTAATAGTAAATTAAAATGAAATTTTTTTTAATATCTTTTTTCGTTTCTTGTTTATTTAATTATAAGGCTTTTTCACTAGACACAATTGCAAAGCAAGCAATTCTTTATGATTATGAAACCAAAACAATAATTTTCGAAAAAAACTCAGAGGAACTTATGTCACCAAGCTCTATGAGTAAAATCATGACAATTTATTATGTTTTTAAAAAAATTAAAGATGGTGATTTAAAACTTACAGATAAATTTAAAGTGAGTAAGAAAGCCTGGAAAAAGGGTGGTTCAAAAATGTTTGTGAACGTCAATACAATGGTTTCTGTTGAAGATTTAATAAGAGGAATAATTGTTCAATCTGGAAATGATGCATGTATAGCTATAGCTGAAGGTATATCAGGAAGTGAAGCACTTTTCGCTGAAGAACTAAATCTTCTTGCTAAAGAAATTGGAATGATTAACTCAAGCTTCACTAATTCAACTGGTTGGCCAGATCCAGATCATTTAACAACAATACAAGATCTGCTCACATTGACAGTTAGAACAATTGAAGATTTTCCAGAACTTTATTATTATTATGCTGAAAAAGAATTTACATACAGTGGAATTAGACAACTAAATAGGAATCCCCTATTGTTTAACGAAATTAATGCTGACGGTTTAAAAACTGGACACACATCTTTAGGTGGCTATGGGCTAGTTGCGTCAGTTTTAAAAAATAACCGAAGGTTAATTCTTATATTAAAT
This sequence comes from uncultured Alphaproteobacteria bacterium, assembly GCA_902617375.1. GTDB lineage: Bacteria > Pseudomonadota > Alphaproteobacteria > Methylaequorales > Methylaequoraceae > Methylaequor > Methylaequor ceniphilum. The sequence continues at coordinate 25,616 of CACMWI010000010.1, forward strand.
GGTTTAAAAAGAAATAAAGATAGAAGTGACGAGTCGGAAAGATTGATAAAAGTGGGCTACAATCAATATAAAGTTGTTAATCTTTATGACAAAAATCAAACAATTACAAATCTTCAGGTTTGGGGTGGAAGAAAAAAAAACGTTGATGTGTATTCAAAGGAGAGTGTTAATCTTACTGTGCCCAATAAAATAAAGAAAGAATTAGTATTTACAATTAAACATTATAAACCCTTACTCGCCCCTATAGAAAAAGATCAAAAAGTTGCTGATTTAATTGTTAAAAATAAAAATGCAGAGATTGTAAAAAAATTTGAACTCTTTTCTAAAGATGAAGTCAAAAAAATGTCTTTCTTTTCTAAAGTTTATAATAACTTAAAATTTTTGTTACTTGGCGATAGTATCTTTAAAACAAAATGAAGAAATTTATAACTTTTGAAGGTGGGGAGGGATCCGGAAAATCAACCCAAGCTAAATTGTTATCAAAATCATTATCATCTATAAATGAAAATAATTTGCTCACAAGAGAGCCGGGTGGGACTAAAGTATCTGATAAGATAAGAAAAATTTTGGTAGAGGACAAAAATAGTAATATTTCGTCTGATGTTGAATTACTTTTAATTTATGCATCAAGACATCAGCATCTAAAAGAAAAGATAATTCCATCGTTAAAAGAAAAAACAGTTATCTGTGATAGGTATATTCATTCAACAATTTCCTATCAATTTGATATAAAAAATTTCGCAAGAAAATTAGATTTTTTTCACAAAAATTTTGCTTTTAATTTAATGCCAGACTTAACAATACTTCTAGATTTAGCTCCAGATATTGGTTTAAAAAGAAGTCTCAAGATTAAAAATAAAGAAACTAGGTTTGAAAACAAAGATAAAATTTATCATGAAAAGATTAGAAAAAATTTTTTAAGATTGAGTAAAAAATACAAAAATATGTATAAAATTGATGCATCTTCATCTAAAAAAGTTATCCATAAAGAAATAATCGATCACTTAAATAATTTATTATTTTTCAAACGCAAACTTCCTTGTGTAATTTAATTATGATAAACCCAACAAAAATTATCGGACACAACGAGCAATTAAAGATTTTAAATGAAAGCTATCATGTACAATTTCCACATGCTTGGATTTTTAATGGAATCAAAGGAATAGGGAAGTATTCAACTGCAGTTAGTTTCATAAGATCAGTTTGTAAAATAAAAGGAAGTAACACTCAAAATTTTTTTGAAATAAATTCTGAAGAAAACCCTGTGTTGGTAGACGATATCAGGTTGCTTATAAATCAAATAAATTTGACCAATGCAAATGAAAATCAAAATTGTTTTATAATAATCGATAATGCTAACAGTTTAAATTTTAATTCATATAATGCGATGTTAAAAACAATAGAAGATCCACCTTCAAATACTATCATAATATTAATTTCTCATGACATAAAAAGAATTCCAAAAACAATATCATCTCGGTGTATTAAACTTGATTTTAAGCCTTTGAATAAAAAAAATATGTTTGAATTCTGTAAATATTACAATGTTGATTGTAAACATTTTGATCTAGAAAAAAAATACTTTTTGACAAATGGAAGCATTGAAAGGCTTTTTTTTTTGATAAGTGAGGAAGGTAAAATTATTCAGGAATATTTTGATAAGTTAGAAAAGAATAAAAGCTTCAAGATGTCTGAATTTGAATTATTCTATGACCTTATAGCTCATAATTATGATAAATTGTTTTCTTCGATAATGAATCATATATTTTTTATCCAAAAGGGCAGATTTCTTAAGTATTATCAAAATAAACCTTATATAAAAAAGATTTTAATATTTTTTTCAAATATTAGAATTCTTTATATTCAAAATTTAAATATTGATAAAAAAAAGGAATTATACTACTTACTTTCAGAATATATCAAAACAAATGAATATTAAAAAAACTTATATTACAACACCAATTTATTATGTTAATGATCTTCCACATATTGGACATGCATATACCAGTATTATATGTGATACTGTTGCAAGATTTAATAAATTAGATGGCAAAGAAATACTTTTTACAACCGGTACAGACGAACATGGAATGAAAGTTGAAAAAGCAGCTAAAGAAAAAGGTGAAATACCCCAAGATTTCGTAGATAAAGTTTCTCAAAATTTTAAAAACCTTTCTCAAACTCTTGGAATAATTAATACTGATTTTATTAGAACCACAGAAAAAAGACACAACAATTCAGCCATTCACTTTTGGAACGAACTCTCTAAAAATGATCAAATATATAAAAGTAAATATAGTGGTTGGTATTCGGTTAAGGACGAATCTTATTATCAAGATAAAGAGTTGATAAAAGAAGGTGAGGTCTATACAACAAAGGATGGGAGTCAAGTTGAATGGATTGAAGAGGAGAGTTTTTTTTTCAAGTTATCAGAGTGGCAGGAAAAATTATTAGATTTTTATGAAGAAAATCCAGATTTTGTAATGCCTAGATCCAGAATGAATGAAGTTAAAAGCTTCGTTAAAGGAGGATTAAAAGATTTATCGATCTCAAGAACCAGTTTTGACTGGGGAATAAAAGTTCCTGAATCTGAACATATAATGTACGTTTGGATCGATGCACTAACTAATTATTTGACTTCAATTGGTTATCCAAATATCACAGATGAAAAAATGGAGTATTGGGAAAATTGTATTCATATAATTGGAAAAGACATTTTAAAATTTCATGCAATTTATTGGCCTGCTATGTTAATGGCAATAAACCACTCTTTGCCTAAAACCATATTTGCACACGGATGGTGGACCAATGAAGGTAAAAAAATATCAAAGTCTTTGGGAAACACAATTGATCCAAATCAAATGATAGAAAAATTTGGTTTGGATCAACTAAGATATTTTCTTTTGAGAGAAGTCCCTCTAGGAAATGATGGTGATTTTTCTGAATTTTCTTTAATCAATAGAATAAATTCAGATCTATCAAATAATTTAGGAAACTTAATTCAAAGAGTTGTTAAATTTATTAACAAGAACTTTAACAACTCTGTTCCAAATTCATTAGGAGAAGAAGCAGACCACATAAAACTTATATGTCAAGGTTATGAAATGATAGTGCCTGTAAAAAAGAAAATGAAGGAATTTCAGATAAGTAAATGTCTTGAAGATATTTTCTTCTACATAGATGAATTAAATAAATATATGGATGAAAGTCAGCCTTGGAATAGTTTTAAAATAGATCCAAAAAAAGCAGGTAAAGATCTGTCAATTCTTATAGAATGCTTTAGGGTTATAGGAATTTTACTTCAGCCATTTATTCCAAATGCTTCAAAAAAGATTTTAGATATTTTAAATATAAATAATGAGTCAAGAGGCTTTGATAATCTCAATTCGAAAAATACACTTATGAGTGACCATATTTTAAATAAACCATCACCAATATTTCCGAGATATGAAAAATAAAATAGTTGATTCTCACTGTCATTTAAATTTTGACGATTTTAAAGATGATCTTGATAATGTCATTCAAAATGCAAAAGAAAAAGATGTGGATTACATGTTAAGTATATCAGTAAATTTAGAAAAGTTTGAGGAGATTTACAATTTAACTCAAAAATATAAAAATGTTTGGTGTACTACTGGGGTGCACCCAAATAATGTCCCAAAGAAATTAGATATTCAAAATATTGCAAAACTCAAATCACACTTATTGAAAAATTTACTGAAAAAGAAAGTTGTGGGTATCGGTGAAACTGGACTGGATTATTATAGAAATTTTGAAAACAAACAAAATCAAATAGATTTTTTTGAAACACATATGCAAGTCTCTGGAGAAACCAATTCTCCAACTGTAATTCATACTAGAAATGCAGATGAAGATACAATTTTCTTTTTAAATAAATTTGTAAAAAAATATAATTCTAGCGGTCTAATACATTGTTTTTCGTCTGGGTTGTCTCTTGCTAATTGTGCTTTAGATAACGGTTTTTACATATCATTTTCTGGAGTTATTACCTTTGATAAGGCAGAGGAAATTAGAAAAATTGTTAAGTATGTCCCCTTAAATAAAATTCTTGTGGAAACAGATTCACCATACCTAGCTCCCATGCCTAAAAGAGGGAAAAGAAATGAGCCTGCATTCACGAAATATACATTAGAGCAAATAGCAAAAATTAAGAAAATTGATACTGAAGAGGTCGCTAACGTAACTACAAAGAATTTTTTTAATTTATTTTCAAAGGCTAAAGATGCAATTTGAAATAACTATTTTGGGTTGTGGCAGTTCTTCTGGTGTTCCAGCAATTGGAAACAATTGGGGTAATTGTAACCCAGAGAATCCAAAAAACAGAAGGCTAAGATCGTCCATTTTAATTGAATCTCCCAGTGTATCAATATTAGTTGATGCTACACCAGATTTGAGACAACAACTTTTGAATGCAAATGTTAAAAATTTAGACGCAGTCTTAATTACCCATTGTCACGCAGACCATATCAATGGCATTGACGACTTTAGATTTTTAAACGTTTTAATGAAAAAGGATTTAAATTTGTATGCTACAAGAGAAAATATAGACGAGATTACAAGAAGATTTGCATATGTTTTTGATAAACTATCTCCTAAGGCCAATGGTTTTTACTATAAACCGTGTTTAATTCCAAATGAAATAAATGGATCTTTTAAAGTTAAAAATTTAGATATTCTTAGTTTTCAGCAAGATCATGGTTTTGGATTATCAACAGGATTTAGAATAAATAATTTTGCTTATTGTTCGGATGTTTTTGATCTAAGTCCAGATATTTTAAAAAACCTCAAAAATTTAGATTTATGGATTGTAGATTGTTTAAGATTTGAACCACATAAATCTCATGCACATTACGATAAAGTTATGAAGTGGATAGAAATTATTAAACCAAAAAAAACTATTCTAACGCACATGAACAACGAGGTTGATTACGACCATATGAACTCACTTTGTCCCGATAATTGTCAAGCTGCATTCGATGGACTTAAGTTAACTGTTTAATTATTTAAAATTATCTTTTCAAGTTTTAATATCTCTCCAAGGAAAGAGGTAACTGCTTTGATTCTTTGTAAGTTGTATAAATTTTCATGAACAACTAACCAATACTCTCTCTTAATATTCACTAGATTTGGTAACACAGGAACTAAATCTTGATGATTTCTTGCTATAAAAGAGTGTAAAAGTCCTAGCCCAACCCCTTTTTTTACAGCATGTAATTGAGAACGAAGGCTATTACTTGAAAATACCACGTTAAGTTTATTATTAATTTCTTTAAGATAATTTAATTCAGGAAACTCTATTAATTCGTCAACATAGCTAACGAAGTTATGACTATTTAAATCTTTTAAACTTTTAATATTATTAAAATTTTTCTTATAATTTTTAGATCCGTATAGTTTTACGAAATAATCACATAATTTCCAAGATAAGAGCCTTCCTTTATTTGGTCTTGACAAAGATATGAGTACATCAGCCTCGTGATTTGATAAACTTCTTGATTTGGTGTCTGCAAGGAGTTCGATTTCAATTTCTGGAAATCTTTCGTAAAAAAGATTCAAGTTTTTACTAATTATTTCAACACCTAGTCCTTCTCCAACACTTAACCTAACTTTTCCTCTAATTTTAGGGTTTGATTTTAAAAAATTATCGTTAATTTCAAATACTTCATTTTCAATTTTTTCAACGTATCTTAATAACTCAACTCCTTTTTCTGTCAAAATATATCCTTTGGGTGATTTATTGAATAAATCAGATTCAATGTTTTTCTCCAGTCTTGCAATTCTCCTTGCAATTGTGGTTGGTTCAACTTTTAATTTTTTTGAAGCTAGCTTTAACTTTGAACATCTAGAAAGTGCAAGAAAGGAGTTCAAATCGTTCCAATTAAACATAGATTGATAATATATTTAAAACGATGTTTTTAAAATGCTTTTTTGCATTTTTATAATTCAAAAATTTTAATTGAAATGCAAATTGGTTAATGTAATCTTATTTGTTATGGTAGAAAATTTAGGTCATATAGTCAACGGAAAATCGATACATGATTCTGGTGCTCCCATTGAAATTTTTAATCCATCTAATGGCAAGGTTATTTCAACTATTTCAAATGCTTCTGATAAAACAATTGAAAACACATTGAACAATTCAATTGAGGCGTTTAATGAATGGAAAAATTTTTCAATTGCTAAACGTTCCTCTATTTTATTTGAATATAAAATCTTGCTAGAAAAAAACATACAAAAACTTGCGGAGATAATAAGTAAGGATTTAGGTAAAGTTCACGATGATGCAGTGGGTGAGATTAGAAGAGGTATTGAAAATGTCGAATATGCCTGCGGTATAGGAGAAATTTTAAAGGGAGAGTTTAACAAAAATATTAGTACTTCTGTAGACTCATGGAGTGAATTTTCTCCATTAGGACCCGTTTTAGGTATTACGCCATTTAATTTTCCTGCAATGGTTCCTCTTTGGATGTTTCCACTTGCTATTGCTGCTGGAAATTCTTTTATCTTAAAACCATCAGAAAAAGATCCACTAGGTTCTATGTTCATAGTTGAGCTTTTTAATCAAACTAAAGCTCCACGTGGACTCTTAAATTTATTAAATGGAGATAAGAGTGTAGTAAATAAGTTAATTAAAGATGATAGAATAAAAGCAGTAAGCTTTGTAGGTTCAACACCTGTTGCTAAAAATATATATGAAACCTCTGCAATTTCAGGTAAGAGATGTCAAGCCCTTGGTGGTGCTAAGAATCATGCTTTAATTTTACCTGATGCTGATATAGATTATACAACAGATCAATTGATATCTGCTGCTTACGGTTCGTCAGGTCAGCGTTGTATGGCTTTATCTGTTGCAGTAGTTTTTTCAGATATAAAGGATGAATTTATTCAAGATCTTGAAAGAAAAGTGCAGAAATTAAAATTTGGACTAGATGATCTTCATTCTAATAGTTTTGGGCCATTAGTTTCAAAAGAGCATTTAGAATCGGTTAAAAATTACATAGACATGTCTGAAGGGGAGGGAGCAAAAGTTTTAGTTGATGGGAGAGATTTTCTCAAAAGAAAAAATTCTAATAATGGCTATTTTCTTGGTCCCACTATTATTGACAATGTAAGCTCTAATATGAAATCATACCAGAATGAAATATTTGGCCCAGTTCTTCAAATTATGGAAGTAAATGAATTATCAGATGCAATTAAACTTATTAATAATAATAGATTTGGAAATGGATGTTGTGTTTTTACGAGAAATGGTGAACAAGCAAGGACATTTTCAGAAAATGTAGAAATTGGTATGGTAGGTGTTAATATTCCACTGCCAGTTCCGACTTCATTTCATAGTTTTGGAGGGTGGAAGAATTCTCTATTTGGTGATCTTAATATATATGGTCCAGATGGTGTTAGATTTTACACTCAAAGAAAAACAATTACTCAAAGATGGCCGTCTTCTGGATCGTCTAAAGGAGTAGATTTATCAATGCCTAATAATTTAAAACAATAAAAGGAGTAAAAATGAAAAAGTTATTGATGATACTTGCGATATTTTCGCTAAATTTTTTAGATAAAACTGCCCACGCTGATGGTCATGTTGAAAAAGTTTGGGAAACAGAAAAAATTTTTGAATTGCCAGAATCTGTTATTTATGATGCAACGAATGATGTTCTTTATGTATCAAATATTACAGATCATCCATTCAAGAAGGATGGTACTGGATACATTTCTAAAATGGGACTTGATGGAACTATAATCAAAAAAAAATGGATTGATAAACTTAACGCTCCTAAGGGTCTTACAATTAGTAAAGATAAATTATATATCGCTGATGTTGACGAATTAGTAGAAGTAGACATCGCTACTGCTAACGTTACAAACAAATATAAAGGTTACGGTTCGGTATGTATGAATGACGTTACTCACGATAAGTATGGTAATGTTTATGTAGGGGATACATATAATGACACTATTTACAGGTTGAATCAATTTGGACAGCTTCCTGCATGGTTTTATAGTCCTGGATTAGCTCCTAATGGAATTCACATTGACGATGAAGAGGGTAATCTCATTGTTGGAAGTTGGGGAGCAGTTATGGAAGGCTGGGGAACACCAGAGCTTAAAGGAAGCTTGAAAAGTATAAATATTCATACTAAGGAAATGAAGAATCTTGGTAAGAAACCTATTGGTAATTTAGACGGTATAGAGCCCGATGGTAAAGGTTCATACTTCGTTACTGATTGGACTGGTGCAAAGCTTTATAATATTAACAAAAAGGGAAAATTTAAAGTAATAGCTGAAGTTGGTAAAGGTGCTGCTGATCATGAGGTTATTTTAGATAAAAATCTTATTATTATTCCAGTAATGGCAGAAGGAAAGGTTATTGCACTAAAAGTCAAATAAAAATAAGAAGATGTCATCACAAAAACTTGGAATATTCAACAGTTTATCAAAGCCATTTGTTAAATTAGTTGAAAGATATTATCCAGATGCATTTATTTTTGTAATTGTTTTATCTGTGTTAACCTTTGTTTTAGCACTTGTTAGCACAGATTCAACTCCCACTGAAGTTTTAGAAGCTTGGGGTAACGGTCTTCCAAAGCTGTTTACTTTTACTGCTCAAATAACAATTATAATGATAACAGCACATGCACTTGCACATACCAAGCCCGTTGAAAATATGTTATCGAAAATAGGCTCTTATCCTAATTCACAAATACAAGCTTATGCCCTTGTTACATTTGTTTCAGGCTTAGCAAGTTTATTTGCTTGGTCATTTGGATTGATTGTTGGTGGTATTGTTTCAAAATTTGTGGCTATTGGATGCACAAAAAAAAGAATAAGAATTCATTATCCACTTTTAGTTGCATCTGCTTACTCTGGTTATGTAATTTGGCATATGGGGTATTCTTCTTCTGCGGCATTATTTGTTTCCTCAAGTGGGCACTCTTTAGAGGAACAAATAGGAATTCTTCCTGTTACTGAAACAATATTTACTAATTTTAATATAACGTTAGCATTAATAACTCTTGCGATTATAACAATCATAAATCCTTTAATGAGACCAACGGATAAAACAGAGATTAAAGAAATAGATCCAAATGTTTTTCGTTTTAGTAATAGTAAAGACGATGTTCAAAATCTAAAGCAAACCGATAGAACATTTGCACAAGTCATTGAAAATAATAGATTAATAAGTTTATTTGTAGGTTTTATTTTATTATTTTTCATTTTTTATATTTTCCATCAAAAAGGATTTTCGTTAGATTTAAACCTTGTGAGTTGGACATTTTTAGGGTTGGGACTTATTTTATCTAGTTCTCCAATTCATTATGTGAAATTGGTTAATAATGCCGCAATAACAGTCGGACCAATTATTCTTCAGTATCCGTTTTATGCAGGAATAATGGGCATGATGTCAGATACTGGCCTGATAAATGTAGTAGCAGCAAAAATTTCACAAATTTCATCTGCTGAAACATTAGGCTTTTATTCCTTTTTATCAGGTGGTCTGGTAAATATGTTTATTCCTTCCGGTGGAGGGCAGTGGGCTGTTCAAGGACCAGTGATGATAGAAGCTGCAAGAAATTTAAATGTGGAGCCATATGTGGTGGTTCTTGGCGTGGCTTATGGCGATCAATGGACTAATATGATTCAACCTTTTTGGACAATACCTCTCCTCGCAATAGCTGGTCTCCACATGAGACAAATTATGGGTTATACATTTGTAATATTTTTGATTACTGGGTTTTTGTACGGAGGGGGAATGCTTTATTTAGGATCTGGATAGATAAATATTTATAAAATCTAAAAAAAAAAACTTAGTATGCTGGATCAATTATATTCTAATAAAAGTCTAAATAAAGAAATACTTTCAGTCGTATAATATATATTATGTTAAATTATATTAGGCCATACTTAATGCCTGTTCTTTTATTTTATGTAAGTCAACAGCTGAACTACTAGCAATAAAAGCTCCATTCTTAAAATTTTTCTTCCCATACAAAAATTTACATATTTTGTTTTTTTCAAAACCTATAAGGTTTGCATTAGCTGTTTGAAGTATTGAATGTCCTGCTGCAATATCCCATTCCATTGTTTTACCGAACCTAATGTATAGATTAGCTTTTGAATCAGCTATCATACAAAGTTTTAAAGACGAACCTTTTTTAATTAAATCATTCTCGTAATTAATTTTAGATAAAAATTCCTCTGTCTTTTTATCTAAATGTGATCTGCTGCAAACAATTGATAATTCAGATGATTTAGATGAATTAATTATTTGAACCTCATTTTTGATTGATCTGAATGAATTATAACCATTTGAATAATATTGAGTTTTTTGAACAGGAACATCGATAACTCCGATTTGTGGACGATTTTGTTGGATAAGTGCAATATTTACTGTAAATTCACCGTTCTTATTTAAAAACTCTTTAGTACCATCTAAAGGATCGATTAATATAAATTCATCAAAATCAGTACAATCTGGGATTTGAGTCTCTTCAGAAACCCTAGTGACTGATCTTAATTCTTTTTTAAGTATTTCAATTATTATTCTATTGGACTCAGTATCCGCTTTTGTTAAAGGGGTGTTATCCTTTTTAATTTTCTTAGTTAATTCATCGCATTCATATATTTCTAGAATCTTAGTAGCAGCTTTGTTAGAAGCAAATCTAAATATTTCTGTTATTTCTTCAAAGTTGTGATTCTTAATTTTATTTTTTTTTGACATTATACAACTTTTATTAAAGTCCTACCTCTTATTTGTCCCTTTAATATTTGATTAGATATGTCATGTAAATCATTAAAACTCTTACTAACTTTTATTTTTTTTAAAATTCTTTTGTCCAAGTATTTTTCTAAAAATTTCCACGCATTTACTCTTTTTTTATAACTAGCGTAAACGCAATCAATTCCAGATAAAGTTATATTTCTCAATATAAAGGGATAAACTGTCGTATTTAATGTTGCACTCTTCGCTAAACCTGTACTTACTACGATTCCATCATACATTGTTTCAGCTAGTATAGTAGACAGGATTTCTCCACCAACAGTATCGATAGCTCCCTGCCATTTTTGTTTTGATAAAGGATTTTTCGTATAATTAAAACTATCTCTTTTAATAATACCTGCAGCACCCAATTCTGTTAAGAATTTTTCATCTTTATTTGTTAAAGCAACAACTTTGTAATTTAAATTAGACAATAAATTTACTGCAATACAACCAACACCTCCTGATGCACCCGTAACTAAAATATTATTAGTTGTTGGTTTTTTTATTTTTTTTACTAACTCTTGAACACACAATGCTGCGGTGTAGCCGGCTGCGCCAATAATCATAGCTTCTTGAAGTGAAAAATTATATGGTAAATGAATTAACCAATCACTTTTGACCTGGGCGTATTCTGAGAACCCGCCAAAATGTTTTTCTCCAATACCCCAACCATTACATAAAACTTTATCCCCCTTTTTAAACTTTTTCGAGCTTGATTTCACAACTACACCAGAGAAATCTGCCCCTGGAATCATCGGAAATCGTTTAACGATTGGAGCTTTGTTAAGAATTGCCAAACCATCTTTATAATTAAAACTTGTGTAATGAATTTTAATTAATACGTTTCCTTCCATTAATTCAGAAAAATTCATATTTGTTATTTTACAAGTTTTATCTTCATAAATTACAAATGCTTTAAATGTATTTTTCATGTTACAAATATTGATTTTTAATGAGATTTAATATTTTTTGAAATTAGATTAACAAATATTTTAAAAAACACTATTTATAATGTATGTCAAGACGAACATATGAAAAAGATGCAGATTTTGTTGAAGTTGCAGATGATTTAGAAAATTTAGTTGCTGACAAAAGAATAAGTTGGAGAGCATCAGCAACGAAAGCGAGAAGAAGACAAAGAAGGTATAAGAATAGACTTACTTATGAAATCTTAAAAATATCTAAGTAAGATTCTTGTCTTTAAGCTAAACTGGTAAACCCTTGTAACACTGACCTTCGAAATGGAATATTTCTTTTGGTTTTAAAGAAAATGATTCGAGAGTTTTCAAGGATAGCCTCCCTTTTTTGTTATATAATGGAAAATTTTGAGAACTGGCTTCAAGTTCTCTTACAGCATTAAAAAATTTCGGATCATTAAAACTGTAAAATGATCTTTTTGTTTCACCTGTAATTTTGTTAATTGTATATGATTCTAAATAGTAAGCTTGAGAGACAAATGTATTAATTGTTATTGTATCTTTAACTGTTTTATATTCATCTAGCAGTATTCCTTGATGATTGAACCAGGAATTTCTTAACCTATATTCATTTTCACCATTAGATAAGCTGTATTGATTTACTTCAATAAAATCTTTACAACCAAGATTTTTACAAATTTGCTGATTGTTAATCTTATCATTTTCAACAAATCCAATTTCATTTATCTCTTTTTTGATAAGGCTAGGATCAAATTCACATGTAAGTTTTAAAACGTTCTTAGGATTTGTGTGTGCATCGCTTGATGCGAACAAACAATATAAAAGGATGAGAAGCTTTTTCATACTGTTTATAAAATAGGCATATTAAGGTTGTTTACATTATCTGCAATTAGCAAAAGTTGTGAATTATAATCAGCTGTAAACTTTTCTTTTATTTCAGGAAATTTTTTTAAAAAGAACCATATGGTAAAAAAACATGACCAAAATATAATTAAAAATCGTCTTACAATTTTTGGTTTAACTTCAATTTTCATGGAATTTAATCTACTCAGTTATATGTTATATATGTATTTATGACTGATTATAAATAATTCAATAATTTCTTGTGTGTTTTATTAAATTACTCTGTTTGAAAAAGAAACATAGTTGAAATCTTCTAAGTTTTGTAATATTTTCTTGTTTGAAAAAGAGTTATATTATTATATCTATTTTGATGTAAAAATATGAGATATTAGTGCTTAGTAGCGAGCAATATTAAAAGCTCTATTATCTAAACATCAAACTCAGATTGACGGAGAGATGGCAGAGTGGTCGAATGCACCGGTCTTGAAAACCGGCAAGGATGCAAGTCCTTCCAGGGTTCGAATCCCTGTCTCTCCGCCACTATCTGAAAGCCCCTAATTCCCTACTCTTTAAAGCCTTGATTTTATAATTTTACCCCCCAAGATTACCCCCCAAAAAAATTTATTGTTGAAATGTTATATTATAACACTTAATATGTGTCTTTTGATTTTAACTTAATTTAATTTTGTGGAGAATTTATTATGAAAGTTTTAGATAAAAAACTTCCAGTCACAGTATTGTCGGGGTTCCTTGGTGCAGGTAAAACAACTCTTTTAAATCACATCCTTAACAATCGACAAGGTCTCAAGGTTGCAGTAATAGTAAACGATATGAGTGAAGTAAATATTGATGCTAATCTAGTAGAACGTGGAGGTGGTAACTTATCTCAAACTGAAGAGAAACTTGTAGAAATGAGTAATGGATGTATTTGTTGTACTTTACGTGAAGATCTTTTGGTACAAGTTAGAGAATTAGCAACTGAAGGTAAATTTGATTACCTACTTATAGAAAGTACTGGTATCTCAGAACCTTTACCAGTGGCAACTACTTTTGACTTTCGTGATGAGGATGGAGCAAGTTTATCCGATGTAGCAAAACTTGACACAATGGTAACTGTTGTAGATGCTGCAAATCTTATCAAAAATTATAGCTCCACTGATTTTTTAAAAGATAAAGGAGAAAGTCTAGAAGATGATGAACGAACACTTGTTGATCTTCTTGTCGAACAAATTGAGTTTGCTAATGTAATTCTATTGAATAAGATTGACTTAATATCCTCTGAGGAATTAAAAACGGTTAAAGCAATTATAAGTGGGCTTAATACTGAGGCAAAAGTCTTTGAATGCTCACACTCCACTGTCAATCTAAAAGAAGTTATTGCTACCGGTTTGTTTGATCTTAAACAAGCTCATACACATCCTTTGTGGGCAAAAGAACTCTATAACTTTAAAGATCATGTTCCAGAAACAGAAGAGTATGGGATTACAAGTTTTGTATATTTAGCTCGTGAACCATTTGATCCATCAAAAATCCATAATTTTTTTAATCAAGAATGGCCAGGTGTAATTAGATCTAAAGGCTTTTTTTGGATTTCAAGTCGACCTGAATTTATTGGTGAAGTTTCTCAGGCAGGTGCATTTGTTCGTCATCAGGGAATTGGTAGGTGGTGGACGACTGTACCTAAAGATCGTTGGCCAGAGGGACCTGATTTTGATGCGTTAATGGATAAATATTGGAATAAAGATTTTGGTGACCGTCGACAAGAAATTGTTTTTATAGGTTTAAAATCTGAGATGGATGAAAAGAATATTCGTGAGAGACTGGATGCTTGTTTGATAAAGAACTATCTTGAAGATCCCAATTCATATCATAAAGCCCTTGATCCCTTCCCCGTTTGGTTTCAGAAAGTAGCTTAAATTAGCATAAAACCTTGCCTTTTCCCTGTCTCTCCGCAACTATTTAGAAGTAGCAGAATTCCTATACTCTTCAGAGCCTTAATTCTCTAATTTACCCCTAACTTTTACTACTAAAAATATTGTCCCCGGGGGATGAAAAACACTTCGCTTTATTCATATTTTAAACAGTAAATCCCAACCAGTAATGAGCACCATTAAGTTTAAAAATGCTATTATAGCAGGAGCGACGTACCCTTCAGCAGATGTTTTTACACCGTCAACAGAACCCCAATAACTATGGATAGTTTGAAAGCAGACAACTGCCCCGATACATGCTTGCACAAAACCATAAACAAAAAGTAACCAAGCGCCTTCGATAGAAGTGAGTAAAGCAATAGCTAGGGTGACTGCAAAACCGGCGGCAAAAGTGCCAACTAGTCTTGTCATAATTGCGCTGCCCTCACCAAAGCCATATTTCTCAATGTACTTTCGTGTTTGGAAAATACATTGATAAGCATAAATCAAATTTCCAATTATTATTAAGGCTATAAGTACAAAAAGTAGCATTTTACTAAACCTCTCTAACACTCTCGATTTTAGTATTTCTCATTAAATTATAATAAATTATTGAACAGATGGTTGTCTACTTAAAATCCAGCTCATTTCCCTGTCTCTCCTCAACTATCTGAAGAACATTTTTCTCTGCCTTTTAAAGCCGATCAAATGCCAATTTGTGTCTTCTAATAAGTATTTATTGTTATCTTTATGAATTCTATATATACCTAAAAAGGTTAAAAATTTTTATAATAAATATCTCATTAGATTCACTCTTATTTTTACAAAATAAACACTAAATTATGTCAAAAAATATTAGAAATATAGCCATTATTGCTCATGTAGACCACGGTAAAACTACATTAATTGACTCGATACTAAAGCAAATTGGAATGTTCAGATCCAATGAAGAGATTGGGGAAAGAATTATGGATAGTGGGGATTTAGAAAAGGAAAGAGGTATTACAATTTTGGCAAAGCCTACATCCATTAAATGGAATGGTGTGAAAATAAATATAATAGATACACCAGGACATGCAGATTTTGGTGGAGAGGTTGAAAGGATTTTATGTATGGCTGATGGAGTAATTTTATTAACAGATGCCTCAGAAGGACCAATGCCTCAAACAAAGTTTGTTTTAGGTAAAGCTTTATCGCAAGGTTTAAAGCCTATTGTAATCATCAATAAAGTTGATAAAAAAGATAGTCGTGCAGATGTCGTTTTAGACGAAGTTTTTGACCTTTTTGTTACTCTTAACGCAAATGAGGATCAGCTTGATTTTCCAATACTATTCGCCTCCGGAAAAAATGGTTGGTGTGTGAATGATCTCAAAGATAAAAAAGAAAATTTGCACCCTCTTCTTAATTTAATAATAGAACATGTGCCTCCTCCAAAAATTAATTCAGAAACATCTTTTTCTTTTGTAGCAACCCTTCTCTCTTACGATACTTATGTTGGAAGATGTTTAATAGGAAAAGTTGAAAGTGGGAATGCCGAAGTTAATAAAATTGTTAAGGCAATAAATCTAAATCAAAAACTTGTAGAAAAAGGCAAATTAACAAAATTATTTTCTTTTGAGGGAAACAAAAGAATTCCTGTTAATGAAATTGTTGCGGGTGATATAGCTTGTATTGCTGGTTTAACTAATGCTTCAGTTTCAGATACAATTTGTGATAATTTAGTCTCTAAACCCATAAAATCGTCTCCGATAGATCCCCCAACTATGTCTATAACCATTACTGTTAATAACTCACCTTTTGCTGGCCAGGAGGGCAAAAAAGTGACTTCTAATAATATTAGAGAAAGGCTTTTGGCAGAAGCTGAAACAAATGTGGCAATTACTTTTAGTGAAAATGAAAATAAAGATGCTTTTGAAATTAACGGTAGAGGCGAATTACAATTAGGAGTTTTGATCGAAACTATGCGAAGAGAAGGTTTTGAATTATCAGTTTCTAGACCAAAAGTATTATTTAAAAAAGAAAAAAATATCAAACTAGAACCAGTTGAAGAGGTTGTAATTGATGTTGATGAAAGTTTTTCAAGCACAGTTATTAGCTCAATGAATAATAGAAAATCAGAAATGATCGATATGAAAACCTCCTCAGCAAAGACTCGTATTATCTTTAAGTCACCTTCAAGGGGACTTATAGGTTATCAAAGTCAATTCTTAACAGAAACAAAAGGAACAGGTATTCTCAATAGAATATTTCATTCTTATGAACCATTTAAAGGAGAGTTTAAAGAAAAAAGAAATGGTTCTTTAATATCAACAGAGACAGGTCAAGCAGTTGCATATGCAATCTTTAATCTGCAAGATAGAGGAGTAATGTACATCGAACCGCAAACTAAAGTATACACAGGAATGGTAGTTGGTGAGCATAATAAAGAAAATGATCTTGAAATTAATGTTTTAAAAGGAAAACAACTTACTAATGTAAGAGCATCAGGTTCAGATAAAGCTGTTACTTTGGTACCACCAGTAAAGATGACATTAGAGCAAATGATTTCTTTTATAAGAGATGATGAATTACTTGAGGTAACACCTATGAACCTAAGACTTAGAAAAAAATATCTTGATTCCAACGAAAGAAAGCGTGAAAAAAAATTAAATGAATAACCATTTAAAGTGTAAAATTTAGTGAATCATGTATAAATTATTGTTCCTTATATCTATTTTTATATTTTATGATATTCAAGCCGATACCCTTTATGATCCATTAGGAAAATATCTTGGTAAGATTGAAGACAATGGCGTTACCTATAACTCACTAGGAAGTTATAAAGGAAGAGTTGAAAGCAATGGAGGTATATATAATTCTTTGGGAAAATACTTAGGAAAAATTGAAACTAATGGGAATTCTTATGATTCACATGGTGGATATATGGGAAGAATAGACAGTAATGGTAATTTATACGATTCATCAGGAAAGTTTAGAGCCAAGCTAGAAAGAAATGGAATTTTTTATGATTCCCTTGGAAGGTATTTAGGTAAAATAATCAAGTAGTAAAATATATTTAGGTAATTTTTTTTAAAAATTTTCTTATGTTTTTATCGATAAAAGTTACATCTTCTTGAGATGTCAACGTAGTTGACATTCCTCCAGCTAAATGACCATGTTTTGTTTTTATAACTTTTAGTTCAGCGTTCGGCATTCCTTTAACCTCAGGAATATTGTTACGTGCTGGAAAAGATAAATCTGTTGAACTTGGCATAACAAGAGCTGGACAATTTATATTTGCAAGAGCTTCTTTTGTGTTGTTGTTGAATTTTTCATGTTTTCCTATATCTCCCATTTGCCAAGTATTCAACATACCTAATAAATCATTAGCATCGATACTTCCAAAAAAACTATCCATAAAATTTAAGTATGACTCAGTATCTTCAAATCCATCAAATAAATTAAGATGTAACCCTTCTTCATATCCTTCTTTATCAAATAAAGTTGATGTATAATTTCTAGAAAAAGCCTTTAAACCTTTTTTAGGAGGTGAACTATAATCACCGTTATTATAATTAACATCCGATTGTAAAGCTAACTTACATCCCTCTAAAGTAATCCAATTCTGTGTTGTAGTTTTTGCAGTTCCACACAAGGGAATTATACCACCAGTTTTTGCTCCATGTAATGCACCCCAGTGAAAAGCTTGTTGAGCACCCATAGAAAACCCCAAATACATAAGTGGGTTAGTAATACCAAAGTACTCTGTTATAAGTTTATTTTGTGCATTTATGTTGTCGTAATATGTAACAGAGGGAAATCTTGGACCATCTTGAGGAGAGTAAGTATTACTAGGAGAAGACGAATAACCACTGCAAAATAAATTTGGTGTTATAATGCAATATTTAAGTGGATTTAATGCTCTATTAATTCCAAATGCCATCTGATTAAATTTATGGCTTCCTGCAAAGCAAGTAGCAAATATAATTGCATTACTCCTTGATTGATTTAATTCACCATTAACGTCAACTAACAAAAAAGCATTCTTTAAAATTTCTCCACTTTGAAGCTTAAAGTTTTCCAATGGAAATTTGAATGTATTACTGCTCCAAGGTAACTTTTTTTCATCTTCGGATATATTTACTTTTGGAAAAAAATTGATTACTGGTACTGATGCCAGAGCAATTGTTTTTATTGAATATTCGATAAATTTTCTTCTATTCATATATTATCCGCAAACATTTAAGATTTAATTATACTAATGCCTCAAATACTCTCAATATAATATGTTATTTTAATTGATTAGGAATAAAAGATGAACAATTCATTGGTTCAAAAAAAAAAGAATTTAATGATATCAATGACTTAAAAAAAATAGTTTGACAAACGCATTTCATTTTATATTCTGGTTAAATAAACTCAGCCGAGTTATAATTACTCCGACAGAATCTAGATTTAGTGAATATCCCTTCGTGTCATCTTTATGAGGTTCCTTACAATTACTTTATACTTGTATATTCACCGACAGAGTTGTGAAAGGTGTAATAACAAGTTACGATCACCAAATCTAGTTTAGATAAATTTTAAGGGATTAAACAGATGAAAGATACATTTATGCGAAGTTGTGAACATTGGAGTGAATCAAGTCGCAATGAAATGCAAAATTTTTATAGTCTTGCCTCTATTGATTATAAACATCTAGCAGAGAAATTTAACTGGAAAGAATGGTTTGAAACGCATCAAGCTAATATTGGCAAGCGTGGACTAAAACTTCTAGATATTGCTTGTGGATCAGGTAAATTTCCTTCAGCACTGGTTCAAAATGCTAATTTGTCAAACGCAAAAATATTACCAGTGGAATATTCACTACTTGATCCGTCTTCATTTTCAATTGCAGAAGCACGCAAGGTTATTCAGTCACCATTTAAAACTAGTTCAGAATTTGAAACTACTTTACAAGAATTTTCTTGTGCGCGAGATACTTATGACATTATCTGGGCAACGCACGCTCTTTACGCAATTCCAAAAAGCGAACTTAAAAAGGCTTTAAAACGTTTTATTTTTGGAATGGCTAGATCCGGTTTTATTGCTCATGCGAGTGAAAAATCTCATTACCTTCAATTTTACAACCATTATTTAAATGGTTTCAAAGGCGGTTCTGGAGAACCTTATTCAAGTGCTGAACAAATTTTACAAATACTAAAAGAGATTGATATTCCTCATAGAGTTGAGAAAATTATTTACGAAAATGGTGTTTCAGAGAAAGCATCTTTGCAAGTTGAAGGATATCTGCAGCGTTGTGTTTTTGATGATACAATTGACCTTGAGAAAATGCTCAAAAATTCGATTACGGGACCATATCTAGATAATTGTATCAAAGATGGACAATGGCGATTTAAGCAAGAAGTAATGATGATTTTTCTATCGAAAGATTAATTTTTATGAATAAGAGAATTTTTTTTCGAGATGTCGAATGTGAGAAAGTAATCATAATTTTTAATACATGTTTATAAAACGAATTTTACTCGCTACCACACCAGAACTTAGTCTAGGTTTGTTCTTAATTTTTAGCTCGAGCGTTGGTCAAACTTTCTTTATTTCTCTTTTCTCTGGAGAAATAAGGAATGCATTTAATCTCTCTCATGGAATGTTTGGAATAATTTATTCCGTTGCAACACTTACAAGTGCTACACTTTTTTTTTGGTTAGGAAAACTCACAGATCAATTTAATTTGACTGTTCTTGGATTAATAACTCTAGGAATATTAAGCGGATTTTCATTTCTTTTATCAAGTGCCGATACACTTCACATACTTTTCTTATCTTTATTAGGTCTTCGCTTGTTTGGTCAAAGTATGATTAGTCATATAGCAGTAACCGCAATGGCCCGCTGGTTTTCAAAGAAAAGAGGACGAGCTTTAAGTATTGCGCTAATGGGACATCCTATTGGAGAGGCACTATTACCCTCTCTTATTACTTTCTTTTTATTTCAGTTCACATGGCGTGAAATCTGGGGTGGAATAGGTACATGTATAATAATTGTTTTTTTACCTTTAATTTACTGGCTTGGAAGATACCTAAAATCAAATAATCATGATTCATCTAATAGTGGACTAACAAAATCAAACAAAAAATTGATTGTTTCTTGGAATCGATCACAAGTCTTAAAAGATTTACGTTTTTATCAGGTTCTTCCTGGATTACTTGCTTCGCCCTTCATAGTGACTGGAGTTTTTTTTCATCAGATTCACTTGATTGAAACAAAATCTTGGTCGATTACACTTCTAGCATCCTCCTACCCTTTTTTTGCGTTAAGTGTAATTGGGGTAACTTTTGGGGCTGGCTGGATAATCGATAGATTCGGCACAGTGCATTTATTGCGTTTTTTTTTGTTACCGCTTGCATTTGGTTTATTCTTAATAGCAGTTTCTGACAAGGCATTTGCTATTCCTATATTTATGATCTTAATGGGCGCATCTGCTGGATCAGCAACTATTGTCATAAGTACTCTGTGGGTCGAACTTTATGGAATTAATTATATTGGTTCAATCAGATCTATGTTTTTTTCTATGGTTGTGCTTGCTACTTCAATCTCTCCGGCACTCATGGGATTATTATTAGACATAGGTGTAACATTGGAAATCCAATTTATTATATTTGCAATTTATATCTTTATTTGCTCAATTATTTTCGCAGTATTAACACCTAATCTTTTAATTGCTCGATCCCCTCCTTCATAAAACTTATTAGGATTTAGCAGTTCGAACTGATGTTATTTTCTTAATAGTTTAAAAACAAAAAAAGTAAGAATCCCAGACATTATACCTGGAGCTACCTCGTAAATATAAGTATTTAGTTCGTAATGTCTCCATACAATTAATGTTATTAAGGGTATAATCATCATCATTAATGATGAAATTTCAGAAACTTTTTGTTTTAGTGAGTTAATTATTAATAAGGGAGAAAAGCAACAAGCTAATGTTGACCATGACATTAAGACAAGGTTGAAAACATTTTTATTATCATTTATTGCAATTGTAACAACAAAGACTGTGATAATTAAAGTTGCTAATTTATTTATTAAATAATTGTTATTTTTATTCAATGAAAGATCGTTCGTAATTGATGCGGTACAAGCAAGTATTTGAGAATCTGCTGTTGACATTGTGGCAGCAAAAATACCAGCTAAGACTACTCCAACAAAAAATTCAGGTAATAAACTTTGTGCCAAAGTTGGTAAGGCTAATTCTGGGTCCATATTGTTGGTTTCTGGGATTAGTAATCTTGCTACAAAAGCCGCTAAAATGGAAAATAAATAGAATAAAGTATACCAAGTGTAATAATATATTCTTGTTTTGGGTATGTTTTTAGTACTATCAATTGTCATAAATCGTACCATAACGTGAGGTTGACCTATCACACCCACACCTGAGAAAAACCAACCGATAATGAACATGTATGGAGCTAGTAAAAATTCTGAAAAATTTGTTGATGGAAACCATTTCATATAATCTGGAGATATTTTGTGTAATTCATCTACGAAGATAGAAAACCCACCTACTTCTTTTATTCCAAAAAAAACAATTAAAAACATGGCAACTATCATTACTAAAGATTGAGCTGCATCCGTCCAAATAGAAGCTCTTATTCCTCCTGAAAAACAATAAACTAATACAATAACTCCACCGATTATGGCACCTAGTCTATAGTCTAAACCAAATATAACATGCATCGACTTACTTCCAGCATTAAGCTGAGCTGCTGCATATGTAGATAAAAAAATAAGAATAATTAAGCCTCCAAACAATTGTACATATTTATAATTTTTGCCATGCCATTGGCTTACCAAATTAGCAAAACTCACAACCTTTAATTCCTGTGATTTCTTCCTTAAATTCTTATGCACAAAAAGAGATGAAATGAAATCACCAAAAATCAATCCAAACATTAGCCAGACAGATTGCAAACCATAAACATATGTAAACCCAATCTGACCAATAAACATGTATCCACTATTTGATGTTGC
>CACMWI010000011.1 GCA_902617375.1 uncultured Alphaproteobacteria bacterium
TATGGTGTAGGTGAAATAGAAAACTTTGATTCTTATGATATAGACGGATCAAAGCAAGATTTTATATTAATAAATTTTAAACAAGATAAAATGAAGTTAAGGATTCCTAAAGAAAAAGCGTCCAGTTCCGGATTAAGAAAACTAAGTAATAAAAATAGACTTTCAAAAGCATTAGATGTCTTAGCTGAAAAACCATCTATTAAAAAAGACATGTGGATCAAAAGAGCAAAAGAATATGAGAAAAACATTAATAGTGGAGATCCAGTACTAATTGCTGAAGTTGTAAGAGATCTTCATAAAAAAGAAGATTCTTTGGAACAACAGTCATATTCCGAAAGACAAATTTATCTTACAGCTTTAAATAGATTGAGCAATGAATATGCTGCTGTTCAAAATCTTGAAAAAAAAATGGCAAAAAACAAACTTGAAGAGTTACTAAATCAATAAACAGTCTTAATTTTTTGATTTGGCTTAAATTTACTATCTTTAGAATCATTAAGATTTGAGAAAATCTTTTGAGAATGCATGCTTTGAAGATTCATTTTATTTATTACATTTCCTATTAATTCTGGACGAGAAGGAGCTGTTATCACTTTGATAGTTGGTGGTTCAAGTGATTTTATTTGAATTTCTGATAATTTTGAAAAGCTAAAGACCATCTTCTTAAATTTTTCATTGTAATTTTTTAATTCCTCCTTTGTGCTAATTAATAGAAACCGATAAATTAGTTCCTGGCTCTCTTGAAGAGTTGCAAAAACGAAGGTTTTCTTATTTTTCTCAAATCTTCCTATATTTATATTAAAATTATTATGAAACCTTGATTCAAAATCTAAAATCTGTTTCTTATCAATTTTTAACCATTTACTTACATAATCAATGTTGTTTTTTCCTGAATCTTGGTGAAGATCAAAAATTATTTTTGTTTTTTTTTTTGTGATTCCAATCAACGAATTTGGATTATTGATGAAATAGAAGTCCTTATCAAATGAAAATCTAAATCTCAATGGTTTATGTACAAAACTATCCCGATAGAAAAATCCCTGCTCAGGTCTGTCTCCATAAATGATACCATCAATCTTTTTTAAGAAAATTTCTCTTCCTATTATTGGATTTAATTGAGTCTGTCCTTTGTAATTTTCAATTACCTCTTGAACTCTTTTTGATGAATTAGGGTGAGTTTTTAAGAGCTCAGAAACATTATTCTTAATTTTTAGTATTTCTCTTTGAACCTCTGCATATTCCTCCATTATTCTTAAAAAGTTCGCCATTTCTTTTGCATCAAATCCTGCCCTTATCATATATCTTACAGCTAGCTGATCAGCTTGATATTCTTGTGACCTTGAGTACGATAAAAGATATAATTGAGCTGACTGACCTAAAAGATTATTAACAAAATTATTCTGTGAAAAAACATTCAGAATTTGTAATAGGACTCCGGTTCCAACACTTTTCGTATATCTTCTCGCTGAATGTCTGGCAGTTATGTGTCCAATTTCATGTGCAATAACTCCGGCTAGCTGAGCCTCATTTTGACAAAGATATATTAATCCTCTTGTCAAATAAACGAATCCACCAGGGAGTGCAAATGCATTTATTATAGGGGTATCTAGTATTGTAAATGTAAACTGTTTATCAGAAAGCTCTGATGTGCTGACTAAAAAATTTCCTAAGCTTTCAACATAATTTTTTAATTTTGTATTCTGATACTCTCCGCCAAATTGTTTAATAATTTTTTGATGTTCACTTCTTCCAATTGCCTCTTCTTCACTTTCCGATAACAGATTAAACTCACTATCTCCAGTTGCTGGATTCTTTTGACACCCTAAAATAAAAAAATTTATTAAGACTAAAGAAAAAAATCCAAAAAAAATTTTTTTTGGGTTAAAATAGTATATAATTTTGAATCTGTTCATAATTATTTGCTATATAAATCAATGAAATTCATCGAGAAAAATATAAGCTTTTTTCTAGTTATTTTTTTTATTCTTTTTTCTTGTAATTTAAAAGCAAAAAGTAATAAATCCCGAATCTCATATGGTGTGGGTTATTATAATTTTTTAAAAAATGGTTATTTAGAAGAAAGATACGGGGTTCCTGGAGGAGTTTTTCAATCAGCTAATTCTAGAGATTCAATAGCATACAATTTGGAATTTTTTCCTAAACCCAAGTATAAATTATTTGGCTTGATTCAACCTCAATTTGGATTTATTGGAACTCATCAAGAATCGTTTTATTCATATTTTGGACTAGGAATGGATATATTTGTTGGGAAAAATAAAAACTTTATTCTTCACCCAAGCCTTGCTGTTGGTTATATGACCGGAGATCAAAATGACATACAGTTAGGGCATCCTCTTGAATTTAAAAGTGGCTTAGATTTAATGTATAGGTTTAGGAATGATGTCAGAATTGGAGCAGGGCTTTACCATATTTCAAATGCTGCACTTGGCGATCATCCTTCTCATGGAACAAGAAACCCTGGGGTTGAGATTTTGATGTTAAAATATCAAATCCCATTTTAAAGAAGTTTATCTTTACTTGCTTGTTATGAAATTTAACTTTGCTATACTTGAACGACTAGAAGTACAAATAATTATGTTGAAATTTCTTACCTTTTTAATTTTCTTTATTACTTTTAATCAAGTTCAGGCTAAAGATAATAATAACAGACTATCAGTTGGTTTGGGAATTTTTAATTACATGGAAGATGGTTCTCCACCTCATAATGACCAATCTGGCATGATAAATCTAGAACTTCATAGTGGAAGAAAAATGTTTAATTTAATTAAGCCTTTTGCTGGATTTTTGGGAACCAATGAAAATGCATATTACGCATATGGAGGATTTGGTATAGATGGTTATTATGGGAAAAAAAAGAATTTTGTTGTAACTCCCAGTTTAGCTTGTGGGTATTACAAAGACGGAAAAGAAATTAAGGCTGGAAATCCTCTAGAGTTTTATATCGGAATCGATATGTTCTACAGATTTAAAAATAATGCGAGAATAGGGGTTGGTATTTTTCATATTTCAAACGCTGACAGCGGTAAAAAGAATCCAGGCTCAGAGACTCTAGTTTTAAAATATCAAATTCCTATAGGAAGGTAAAAGTGGTCTTATAATTAAACTGGATATAACAAATCCCTCCTAAGGATTAATTTCTGGTTCGAGTCCAGAAAAGATCAACAAATAAGAAAATGAAGCATGAAATTAAAAATTTTTTTCTATCACAAATTAATGAACACGAATTGGTTATAAAAAAAACAAAGTCAAGTGTTGAGAGAAATTTCCTAAATCTTGTAAATATTTGTGTTAAGTCTCTAAAAAATGGGAAAAAAATTATTTTTTTCGGAAACGGAGGGAGTGCTTCAGACGCACAACATTTGTCTACAGAACTAACTGTTAGATTCTGTAAAAATAGAAAGTCAATCCCAGCCATTTCTTTAGTAACAGACACATCCGCAATATCTGCCATCGGCAACGATTTTGGATTTAAATATATTTTTTCTAGACAACTTGAAGCAATAGGACAAGCTGGAGATGTAGCTATTGGAATAACAACTTCTGGCAAAAGTCAGAATGTATTGGAAGGTCTTCAATATGCCAAAGAGAATAAAATGAAATCAGTAGCTTTTACGGGGAGAAATATAAAAAAGATTGAAAAAATAACGGACGAAATTATATCTATACCAGCGCAAAATACTTCAAGGATACAAGAAGCGCACATATTAATAGGTCAAATGTTATGCAACGCTTTGGAGTTCCAATTAGGTCTTTCACCACTCGTAAATGAAGAAAAATTTTAATAAAAAATGTCCTTAAAAATTTTAGCAAAACTAATTTTTGTTTTTCTCCTTACTTCATGTAATTTAGACTCTAATTATTTTCCACAAAATGAGGGTAAAAAAATTTTTTACGATGTCTTATTTGAAGACAAAGAAAAAACCAAAAAAACTTACAGACAGAGTTTTTATTTTTTGCCTAGAGTAAACAATGCAATACCAGTTCTCAAAAATGATGGAGAAATAACTTTCTATGTGTTTGAGGATGAGGGTATTTTTAAAAAAAACACTACTGATTTTTTTTCTACAAATGAAAATGAGGACAAACAGATGCTCATAGCCTTTCCGATTGTTAAGAACACCCAATGGGAAACAAATGATAAAACGAGCCTGCAGATGAAATTAGGTTATGACCGGATATACGATACAAATCTGCCTTTTAAATTAACAAACAAAATTGAAAGTATTAATGAGACAGTTTCAATTGACGGAAAAAAAATTAAGAATTGCATAAAGATTTCTGGTTACGGTAAAACGAGTTACAATCCCGGACCTCCACTGGATGTCATAAATATTGAAGTTTTTTCGACTTCTTGGTTTGCTAAAGGTTATGGTCTTGTAAAGTACATCAGGGAAGAAAAATCAGATTCAGAAACAATGGGCAAAATATTTTACGAAAAAAATATGTTAATAAATGATTGAATAACTATATTATAATAATATCAGTGCATGTGATTAATTATAATGAGAATGTTTAAAAGATCCAAAAAAGGTCTTTATGACCCTAAAAATGAAAAAGATTCGTGTGGAATTGGCTTTGTTGCCAACATATATGACATACCCTCTAGAAAAATAGTAGAAAATGCTTTAAAGGTTCTAGGAAATCTGACTCATCGCGGTGCAGTTAGTGCAGACCCAAAAGCCGGCGATGGTGTGGGGATTTTGGTTCAGATACCTCATCAATTTTTTCAAGGCGAACTATCAAAGAAAAATGTAATTCTTCCTAGACCAGATGATTATGCAATTGGTATGTTTTTTTTACCACGAGATCAAGAAGAAAAACAACATTGCATCAATGTGATCGATAAGTATCTCACCAAACTGAAGCTTGAAAATCTTTTTATCAGAGAAGTTCCGAGAAATAACGAAGTTCTTGGTGAGTCAATAAAGGGTAATGAGCCATCAGTCATTCAGATATTTATAAAGCAAAAATTTCAAGCTAGCAAAATTAATGAGTTTGAACAGAGACTTTTTATTGCAAGGAGAAGAATAGAGATTGAACTGAAATCATTTGATTTCTACATATCTTCATTATCTAGTAGAGTTATTGTCTACAAAGGTATGATTATGTCTGACAGTCTTAAGGACTACTATCTTGATCTAAAAGACGAAATGTTTATTTCCTCACTTGCTATTGTTCATCAAAGGTTTTCAACTAATACATTCCCTAGTTGGGAATTGGCTCAACCTTTCAGATTCTTATGTCATAATGGTGAAATCAACACATTGAGAGGTAATGCAAATTGGATGAACGCAAGAGCTTCAGTTTCAAATTCTGACTTTTTTTTAAAAGAGTTTCAAAATTTGAATCCGTTAATTTTTGATGGTTTGTCAGATTCTGCTGCCTTTGATAATGCTCTTGAATTTTTAATGATGGGAGGCTATAGCATCGAACACGCAATGATGTTGTTAATACCAGAAGCCTGGGAAAAAAATATTCAGAATTCTTCTATGAAAGATTATTACGAATATTATTCTAATTATATAGAACCGTGGGACGGACCGGCAGCTATGTGTTTTACCAATGGGAAAAAAATTGGGGCTATTCTTGATAGGAACGGTTTAAGACCGTCAAGATACGTTCAAACTGACGACGGTATGGTCCTTCTTTCATCTGAAATGGGAGTGTTGGATATTGACCCTAAAGCAGTTGTAAAAAGATGGAGACTCGAACCTGGAAAGATATTTCTCATAGATTTAATTGAAAAAAGAGTTATTGATAACGAAGAGATAAAATCCAAATTATCAGCAAAATATGACTACAGAAAGTCACTAGATAAATCACAGATTTTTCTTGATGATCTGGAAACTGGAGATGAAACCACTTTATTAGAAAAAGATACTTTGAAAAAAATGCAAGTTTGTTTTGGTTATACAAAAGAGGACATTAATTTCTTTATAGAGCCTATTCTAAAACTCGGCATTGAACCAATAGGTTCAATGGGTACAGATACTCCAATATCACTTCTTTCAGACAAACCAAAGCTTCTATTTTCTTACTTTAAGCAATGTTTTGCACAAGTCACCAATCCACCAATCGATCCTATTCGAGAAGAACTTGTTATGTCTCTTGATATGACACTTGGAGAAAAACCAAATATTTTTGATTCACCGGAGCAGAATACAAATGCAAGACTAGAGTTAAACCAACCTATTTTAACCAACAAAGAAATTTCTAAAATCAAGAATATTGAAAATAACACTAAAGGAAAACTTAAAGCCTCTGTTATTGATATTCTGTTTAAAAACTCAACCAAAGAAATTGAATTAAGAGACGCACTTGAGAGAATCTGTTTTGAGGCTAAATCACAAATTCTAGATGGGTCGAATATTTTAATTCTTTCTGATAGAAATGTTTCCAAGGTAAATGCTCCAATTCCATCTTTATTAGCCGTTTCTGCAATTCACCATTACTTAATAAAGGAAGGGTTGCGAATGAAGACAAGTTTGGTGATCGAAACTGGGGAAGCTAGAGAGCTTCATCACTTCGCAGTTTTATTTGGATATGGAGGTGAGGCCATAAATCCTTACTTAGTTTTTGATACGATATACAACTTAGTAGGTGACAAAAACTACAATGTGTCTGAGAACAATTTTATAAAAGCATCCGGCAAAGCGATTCAAAAAATAATGTCAAAAATGGGAATATCTACACTTAAATCATATTGTGGAGCTCAAATTTTTGACGCTGTTGGAATCTCAGAAGATGTGATTGATAAATATTTTCCTGGTACTGCCACCTTAATTGGTGGGTTGACTCTTCGACAAATAAAAGAAGAGACAATAAACAGATATTCACAATCTTCTTTAATAAATAAAGAAACCACGAACTTAGATGTGGGAGGCGAATATGCTTTTAGAATAAGAGGAGAAAAACATGCCTGGTCACCAAAAACTATTACTAATCTTCAAAAAGCAGTAAGAATAAATTCTAAAGAATCATTTAAAGAGTTCTCTGATAAAATTAATGATCATAATAAATCGATGTTCACAATTAGAAGCTTGTTTGAGTTTGAAAAGCGCCGACCAATACTATTAAAAAATGTTGAGCCAGCGTCCGAGATTGTCAAAAGATTTTCTACAGGCGCAATGTCATATGGATCAATTTCACGAGAAGCCCACACTACCCTTGCATTAGCAATGAATAGAATTGGTGGTAAATCTAATACTGGAGAGGGTGGAGAGGAACCAGAACGATTTAAAACACTAAAAAATGGTGATTCAATGAAAAGTGCTATCAAACAGGTAGCCTCAGGAAGGTTTGGAGTTACAACAGAATATTTAGTAAATGCTAAAGATATTCAGATAAAAATTAGCCAGGGAGCAAAGCCAGGTGAAGGTGGACAACTTCCAGGTCATAAAGTAGATGATAAGATAGCAAGCGTAAGACACTCAACACCTGGTGTTGGTTTGATCTCTCCACCTCCCCACCACGACATCTATTCCATAGAGGACTTGGCACAGTTAATTTACGACCTTAAAAATGTAAATCAACAAGCTAGAATTAGCGTAAAATTAGTGTCTGAATTTGGAGTTGGAGTTGTCGCTGCCGGGGTTACCAAGTGTAAAGCTGACCACATAACAATCGCTGGATATGACGGAGGAACTGGTGCCTCTCCTCTCACATCAATTAAAAACGCCGGTACACCATGGGAACTTGGTTTGGCAGAAACGCATCAGACTCTTGTAATGAATAAACTAAGAAACAGAATTTCTCTTCAAGTTGATGGCGGTTTGAAAACAGGGAGGGATGTTGTTGTAGGTGCATTGCTAGGCGCTGACGAATTTGGATTTTCTACTGCTCCTCTGGTTTCAGTAGGATGTATAATGATGAGAAAGTGTCATTTAAATACATGTCCTGTAGGTATAGCAACTCAAAATGAATTATTAAGGAAGAAATTTCAAGGAACGCCAGAGCATGTCATAAATTATTTTTTCCTCGTTGCAGAAGAGGTAAGAGAAATTATGTCTGAACTAGGAATTGAAAAATTCGAGGACCTTATTGGTAGATCTGAGCTTATGACTAAAAATAAAGCTATTGAGCATTGGAAAGCTAAGAACATTGATCTATCCAAGATCTTATACAAGCCAGAATTTGAGAGTAGAGATGAAGTGTTTAATTCATCAGAGCAGAATCACGATCTAGATGAAGTATTAGACGTAAAACTTATACATGAAAGTAGCCCAGTAATTGAAAAAAAGGTTTCAACCATTACCATAAATAAGTTAGTGAAGAATACCGACAGAAGTCTTGGAGCTATGCTCTCTGGTGTCATTGCTAAAAAATTCGGTCACAAAGGACTCAGAGAAGATTCAATAGTTATTAATCTTGAAGGAACTGCAGGACAAAGTTTAGGAACGTTTTTATCTTCAGGCATTACAATCTCCTTGTCTGGTGAGGGAAACGATTACGTGGGCAAAGGTCTTTCTGGCGGCAAAATAATAATCAGACCATTTAAAGACTCAACTTATAAGCCAGAAAAAAATATTATAGTTGGTAATACAGTTTTGTACGGAGCAATTTCGGGTGAATGTTATTTTTCAGGAATGGCTGGTGAAAGGTTTGCAGTTCGAAATTCTGGAGCTATAGCAGTTGTTGAGGGTACTGGTGATCATTGCTGTGAATACATGACAGGTGGTGTGATTATGGTGCTTGGAAATACAGGTGTAAATTTTGGTGCTGGTATGAGCGGTGGCATTGCCTATGTCTACCAAAAAGAGAAGGATTTTAAAAATAAATGTAACATGTCTATGGTAAACATTTTAGGCGTCAAGAAAAGTAAACACATTTTACCTGAAAAACTTTTTGACAAGTATAATTTTCTATTTAATGATGAATTGAGGATAAAAGAAATGCTAAAAAAACACCTTAATTATACTGGTTCATCAGTTGCAAAATCAATACTCGATAATTTTGAAAACGAACTTCAGAATTTCGTAAAGATCCTTCCTACAGATTTTGAAAATGTTTTATTAGAAAGAATCAGCAAAGAAACAGATTCCAAGGTAGTAAATCTATGGCAAAAGTAACAGGATTCCTAGAACACGATAGAGCTGAAAGTAAATCGATAGCTCCAAAATCTCGCTTAAGAAATTTTGATGAGTTTGTACTTCCATTTCCTGAAAAAACATTAAACGAGCAAGCATCTCGTTGTATGGATTGCGGAATTCCTTACTGCCACGACTCGTGTCCAATTAACAACATTATTCCAGAATGGAATAATCTTGTGTATGAAAAGGATTGGAAAATAGCACTAGATGTTCTTCATTCAACTAACAATTTCCCAGAATTTACAAGTAGAATATGTCCTGCTCCCTGTGAGGCAGCGTGTACACTTAACATAGACGACAGTCCTGTAACAATTAAAAGTATTGAAAGATCCATCATTGATAAAGCTTACGAAAACGGGTGGATACTTCCAGTTATTAATAACAAAAAAACTAACAAAAAAATTGCAGTTGTTGGTTCTGGCCCAGCTGGTCTTGCATGTTCACAGCAGCTTGCAAGGGCTGGACATGACGTTAAATTGTTTGAAAAAAATGACAGAATAGGCGGATTGCTTAGATATGGAATTCCTAATTTTAAAATGGAAAAACATCTCATTGATAATAGAATTGAGCAGATGAAGCTCGAAGGAGTTTCATTCGAATGTAACGTCAAAATAGGAGAGGATATATCTATGAATAGATTACTCAAAGATTTTGATGCAATAGTTTTGGCTTGTGGTTCTGAACAACCAAGAGATTTGAAAATTCCTGGAAGAGATTTGAAAGGAATTCACTTTGCAATGGACTTTCTAACCCGTCAAAATAAAATTTGTGAAGGAGACAAAATTGAGATAGAACCAGAGTTCTCCGCTAAGAACAAAAACGTTATTGTTATCGGTGGAGGTGACACTGGGTCGGACTGCATTGGAACATCAAATCGTCAGGGTGCAAAATCAGTAACCCAACTTGAAATTTTAGAAAAACCTCCAGCTAAAGAAAATAAGATGTTAACCTGGCCAAACTGGCCTCTAAAGTTAAGAACTTCATCATCACACGAAGAAGGTGCAAATAGAAATTGGAGTGTTTCAACAAAACTTTTTAATGGCCAGAAAAATGTAGAGAGTTTGACCTTGAAAAAAGTTGAATGGAAAAAAAATGAGGAAGGACAAATGGTCATTAAAGACAGTCAAGGGAAAGAGTCTGAAGTTGAGTTGAAAGCTGATTTAGTTTTATTAGCTATGGGTTTTGTTCATCCTATTAAAGACAAACTTATAAAAGATTCAGGAATTAAACTTGATAAAAGAGGCAATGTTGAAGCAAATGATATTGATTATAAAACAAATATAAACAAGGTTTTTGTTTCTGGAGACATGAGAAGGGGACAATCTTTAGTTGTTTGGGCAATAAAAGAAGGAAGACAAGTAGCTCATAATGTTGACAAATTTTTGATGGGAACTACAAAACTTCCCTTTTGAAGATAATAAGATATTTATTTTAATTTAAAAAAACAAAACTTCTAAAGCTCAGTTGACTATGAACGACAAAATGTCCTTTTTACTTACAAGTTGTGGAAGGATAAATCTATTAGATCGAACTCTAGAGAGTTTTTTCAAATTTAATAACTTCCCATTAGAAGAACTTTATTTAACTGAAGACTCTGCAGATCAAGACGTATACAAGAAAATCAACAAAAAATGGGGTAAAAAGCTTAACATTCTTTTCAATAAAAAGAAAAAGGGTCAGATAAAATCGATTGTTGACGCATATAAGTTAATTAAGACACCTTATATTTTCCATTGTGAAGATGATTGGGTATATAAAAGAAAAAATTTTATTCAAGATTCACTAAAGGTTTTAGATTACGATTCAAAGATTATCCAAGTGTGGCTTGAAAGTCAAAAAAGTGCCAGTAGGCTTGATATTTTTAGTTACGGCCCTTTAAAAAAGCACAAAGGTGTTGAATTTAGAGAAGTATATTGTAAGGAGGGCTGGGAATGGGGATACTTCTCATTTAGACCTGGAGTTAAAAGAATGAAAGACTACAAATTAATTGGAGGATATGAAAAATATAAGAATGAATTGGATATCGGTGTTACATACAAAAAGCTTGGTTACTACACTGTAATTTTAGAAAAATACGCTGTTGAAGATATTGGCTTGGATCAAACTATATTTGATCCAACCAGAAAATGGCCTAATAGAAGAAAAACCAATGCTCCAACAGGTTTGAAAAGACTGTGGAAGCATTTAAAAAAATTTAGGTTTTAATAAAACTATTATTTTTTATTTTTTTGGCGTTCTTCATATATAGCGAGTTTGGCTTTATAATCAGTTTCAGAAAGGTTGTGCCAACCTATACAAAAGCCTGTGGGTGATCTTCCACATCCACATTCATTTTTGTTGTTCATACAATTCTCCTAACAAGAATATAGTACCTATTTATCAAAAAAAGAAGGATTAATTTATATAAAATACTCATTAAATTTTTCCTTCATTACAAAAATAAATTAAAAATAAGAGTATTAATTAAAAATGTTTTTCATTTTGGAAAGAATAGATAGGTGAAAATAAATTTCATAAAATTCTTTTTTTTTTTATTTCCTCCAAAACATCATATCTAAAATCTTTCTGGGCTTTGCTGACTGAAAAAATTAATACCGAAAGATTTTTTTTTATTATAGTCTTATTACTTATCCCTAATTCGAAACTTTTGTATAAGAGAAAAATTAAGTCGATTCTAGAATCATAAGTTCGAGACAAAACCAATTTACTATTTTCATTCCATAGGTTATTTACTAACTGATACCGAGTTAAGAAATCTCTCTCAACTTTTTCAATACATGACCAGTGATTAATAGAATTTTTAATGAGATCATGAGAGTAAGATTTAAATCTCTCTTCTTCTTCAAATAATTTTTGAAGAATTAAAAAAAAACTAAAAGCAAAAGAATTAACTTCAATTCGTTCTAATTTTTCGAATCTTTTAGAAAAAATTTTTTTATAAATGTTGTTATGTAATAACTTTATTTTTTTTTTGAAAGGTTGATTAAATAAAATCTCTATAGTCATCATTACCAAAAAGAAACTAAGCGAAAAAAGGACATCTTTTTTAGATTTTGAATCATTAAAAATTAATTTTGGGTTATAGTCTTTCTGACTATATTTAATTTGCCATAATTTAGCTTCTTCAAAGTGCTTTTTGATCATTTAAAAAAAGTATTGCGATATAAATTATCAATTTTATCTTATAAGTTATAAAGATATGAACTTCAAAAAAAAAAAAAACTCTGCGAATAAAGTTTTCAATATTATTGGATTAATATTATTACCTATTAGCGTAGTAATATTATTAGAATCGAGCTTGAATTTTGTTAGTGATTCTGAAAACGACTATGAAAAATCGAGTTCTACAAATCAACTCCAATCGAAAAATAATTTGCCCGAAGAAAAAGAACCTGTTGATTTTAAAAAAAAAGAAGATTTAGTTTTTTCGAATAAGGATTTAGAAGTACAAAATTCAAATGCGAAAGATGCTTTTAATAAGAAAATTAAAAATGACGATAATATTGAAAAAAGGGACATTAAAAAAGAGAAAAATAAACTATCACTAAACTTAAACACAAAAAAAACAGATTCATTCAAAGATTTTCAGGATCCAATGATGACAGTGAATTTTTTACACGAAGGACTTAAGAAAATCAGTTCGAATAATAATTCTGATTTAAAAAATGTATTAAAAGTAATCAATCGAACTTACGATGCTGAAAAAATGCTTAAAATGATAATTGGAGCAGGTTGGAAAACTCAAGAGAATGAGAAAAAAAAAGAATTAATTATGGTTTTTAAAAAATATATTTCGAAAAATTATTTAAAAAGATTTTCAAAAATTAATGATGTTAGTTTTAGCAATGAAAAAAAAGAAAAAATTTCATCAGATTTTTTCTTAGTTAGAAGCAATCTTATTATTAAACAAGAAAAAATAAGCATAGATTATTTATTACATTTAAAAGACAATACATGGAAAATATTCGATGTTTTACTAGATGGTTCTGTTAGTGAAGTTGCAACAAAGAAATCAGAATTTCGAATATATATTAAAGAAAAAAAGATTGACGAATTAATTGAAGCACTCAAAAAATTCAATAATCAAATACCAAGTTAAGGTTACATTTAGATTGATTGATATAAATTATATCAAAAATTTAAAACGTCTTGAGGAATCAACCTTGTAATTTATCTAGATTTATTAATCATTCCAGCATACTAAATCAGAGAATTGAGAGTTTAGATATTTAATTAAGAGATGTGAAGGTGGATAAAATTCAAAACTAACTTCAAAAAAGTCTTTTTCTTTCGATACCGTATTGGCTTTATAAAAAAAATAAGAATTGTCTATCGGACTTGAAACCTTTTTTATAACCCCTTCAATGACAGTTGAGGATTCTCTTT
Organism: uncultured Alphaproteobacteria bacterium; assembly: GCA_902617375.1. Taxonomy (GTDB): domain Bacteria; phylum Pseudomonadota; class Alphaproteobacteria; order Methylaequorales; family Methylaequoraceae; genus Methylaequor; species Methylaequor ceniphilum. The sequence goes on from CACMWI010000011.1 coordinate 13,497, forward strand.
TAGTTTTATCAAAAGTTTTTATTTTTAAATTCTTTAATTTTCCAACTTGTAGGTCAGGTATTTTAAATTCTAGTAGGGGTCCGATTTCATCTGCACAGGTGAATTTCATAGAATCATAATTTTTGGCTTTTACATCAAGTAGATATGATGAAAAAAAAAAAATTGTTAAGAGAATGAATTTAGTATTTATCATGAAAATTTTTTTTATAAAATTTATAAAGTTAAAAATTTCACCATGGTAAAGAGTCTTCTTTATCAAATAGCCCTCCACTAGGTCCATCATCATTTAAAATCGCAAGATGAACAGATGTTTTGTAACTATCTTCTACTTCAATTGGAGCGTTTGGGCCACCTAGTTCAGTTTTTACCCATCCTGGATGCCCAGAATTAACTTTAATATTTGTATCTTTCAGTTCGAGTGCTAGATGTATGGTAAAAGCATTTAAAGCGGTTTTTGAAGAATTGTATGCAAATTCCTTGGCTGGAGAAATTGGCGAATCTTTTGCAGAATGTAGAGTTAAAGAACTTAAAATTGTCGAAACATTTACAATTCTCCCTGCATCTGATTTCTTAATTAGTGGAAGTAATTTTTGCGTAAGTGTAACTACACTAAAAAAATTAGTTTGAAAAGTATCTTTGAGATCTTTATCACTAACAGTAGAACTATTAGTAACAAATAAGTTTCCTGTTAAGAGAACACCTGCATTATTTATTAATATATCAAGTTTTTGATAATTTTTCTGGATATGATCGAAGACCCTTTGTGGAGATTCAGAATCAAATGCGTCATATTGAACTAAGTCGACATCTAATCCTTGAGAAGATAATTTTTCTAATGCTTCTTTCCCCTTATTTAAGTCTCTTGATCCTAAAATAACTTTAATACCTTTCTCCGCGAGCTTTTTTGCAGTTTCAAATCCTATTCCTCTATTAGCACCAGATATAAAGGCTACTTTTTCCATAATTCACTCCTTAAATTTTTTAATTGTTAATATTATCATAAACTAAAATATAATATTCAAGAATTCAAGAATTCAAAATTCTAAAAACGTCTTTTGAATTTTCTAAAAATGAGAAGTGCTTGCAATTATTAATTACATGGTATTTATCAAGCTTTAACAGCTTTTGAGTTTGAAGTCTTTCAGATTCATTTGCCCAATCATCAATTCCGTATACAAGTTTAACTGGTACTTTGATTTTTTTGTAAATTTCTTCAATTTCATTATTTTCTTTAAATTTTTGCAGAACATTTCGAAAATGATAAACATAACCTTTTTTTTTTAAGGAAGTACATAGTAAATCTAAGTATTCATCTGAAAGATTTTCTGAATTATTGAAACCACCTCTCATAACATTTCTAAGTATAAACTTATTTTCGAGACTTGAAAATATGTTTCCAATAATAGGTAGACTTATATTAAATAAAATAAATTTTGCAAAAAAATTACCTCTTCGAATTCCTTCTCCAAAATATGAATCATAATCATATGGGTTAAACATAAAAATCTTTTTTATTTGTTTTGGAAGTTTTACAGAAACGCTTGCAGATAAAACTGCACCGATAGACTCTCCGGCAATTTTAAGATTATTGATTTTTAAATTTTTTATAAACTCAATGATAGAATTTGTAAAAAAATTAAGATCATAAATTGTTTTAGAGTTTATCGGCGAGTCTCCAAAACCAGGAAGATCAATTGAGTATACAGTATTCTTACCTTTAAGTAATTCGCCAAGTTTATCAGAGTATTCTAATCTATTTCTGAAAGTATGTAGAAGAAGGATTGGATTACCTTTACCAATCTTTTTATATCTAAAATATGTACCGTCGTTTAATTTAAATTTTTTAATTTCCAATACAACTCCCTAACTAGAGTATATAAACGTTTTTATACTTTAACAAACAAAGTATTTCTACATTAATCGTGATATGTTGTATAACAATAATAAAAAAACTTAATTTGTAAGAAGATTAATTAATTGTTTCTCTAAGTTTTTACTTATTAATTTGACTCCTTCGGGATTCGGATGTTTCCCATCGTCTAAATTAAGATCTGGATTAAGTGCAACTCCTTCTAATAAAAAGGGAAGGAAAGCAACTTTATGTTTACTTGCAAGTTCAGGATAAATTTCATCAAAATTATATTTATATTTATTTCCATAGGTTTCTTGAGAAAGCATACCAGCTAGGAGGATCTTAATGTTTTTTTCGTGCAAGATCTCTAGAATATTATTTAAATTTTGTTTTATTAAATCTGTATTTATTCCTCTTAACATATCATTCGCACCTAAACACAAAATCACAATATCAATTTTTTTATTTTCAAGTAGCCAACCCAATCTATTAAGTCCACCGGATGTCGTATCTCCAGAGACACTAGCATTTATAATTGTAACATCGAATCCTTTTTTTTTAAGGTTCTTCTCTAGAACGTTAGACAAGTGAAACTCCTCATCTAGCCCATATCCAGACATCAGGCTATCGCCAAATAATGCAACTTTTAGATTACAATAAGCTTTTGTTGATATAAAGTTTACACCAATAATTAGAAAGAAAAGAAAACTTAATATGAATACTCTGTATAAACTTAAAAACATAAATCTTAATTATTTGTTAAACGGAAATAATATCAAAATTTTAAAAAATATAAATTTTGAAATAAAAAAAAATGAAAGAATAGCTATCATCGGTGAGAGTGGTTCAGGAAAAACTAGTCTTTTGATGCTAATGTCTGGTTTAGAAAAACCAACAAATGGTTCAATTGTTTTTGATAAAGAAGATTTATCTAAAATTAATGAAAAAAGAACGACTGAAATCAGAAGAAAGAAAATAGGATTGATATTTCAACAATTTTTTCTAATACCAAATTATACTGCTCTCGAGAATGTTATGTTTCCAATGCAAATTAATAAAATTGATAATGAAAAAGAAAAAGCTATCTCAATTCTTGAAGATTTTGGTTTGGCGAATCGTAAAAATAACCTTCCCTCAGAATTATCTGGAGGTGAACAACAGAGAGTGGCAATTGCAAGAGCAATTTCATTTGACCCAGAAGTTGTTTTAGCTGACGAACCCACAGGAAATTTAGATAGAAAGAATACGGAACTAGTTTCTAATTTACTTTTAGAATATTCGAGAAAAAAAAGGATTTGTTTAATTCTAGTAACTCATAATATGAATCTAGCAAAAAAGTGTGATAGAATAATGAAGTTGGTAGATGGTCACTTAAAGTCTTAAATATGAATTTCAAGAAAAATCTTCTTTTTTTTACAAAAGAATTAAATAAAAATAAATCTAAAATTACAAAGGTTTTTTTCACAATTTTCATAAGTTTATTGATTCTTTCAACAGTAACAATTTTCAAAAATAGTATTGAAAACGAAATAAAAAATAATTCAAAGATCCTTCTTGGAGGTGATTTAGAATTATCAACAAAAAATAAATTTTTAAGCTCTGAATTTTTAGAAAATTTACAAGAAAGTTTTCTAATTACAGAAGTTGTTGAATTCACATCTATTATTAAAACCAATAAAAAAGAAAGTAAGACTGTAAGGATTAAAGTTATTGATAATTTCTATCCACTTATTGGAGAAATCAAGGTTGCCCCCCCTAATTCACTCCAAATTTTAAAGAATCGATCAGACGGTATTTTAATTGACAAAACTACAAAAAATAATCTTGATCTTAAACAGGGTGATAAAATAAAAATACAAGATTTTGAATACGAAGTCATTGGTGTTGTAGATAGCCTTCCAGAAATAGGAAGTTATTTCCTTTTTGGAGATCAAGCTTTGATAAATAAATCTGGGTTTGAAAATCTTAAAGTAAATAATCTCGGAAGTTTCATAAATTATAAATACAAAATGGTGAGTAAAAATTCTAAAGTAGAGATACCTGAGTATATCACTAATGATAAAGATATTTCTATAAAACGTCCAAAAGATATAAGTCAGAATTTAAAAAGGACCATAGAAAATTTTATTTATTTTTTAACTATTGTTTCAGCATCAGCTATTTTAATCTCTGGAATCGGCTTAAAGAACTCACTATTTTCATTTCTTAGCATTAATCAGATGAAGATTGCAATTTTGAAGTCGTTAGGGTTGAGTTCCAAAAATGTAAAGGCTTTATACTACCTTCAAATGCTAACGATACTCTTTTTTTGTTCTTTAATATCCTATATTTTTGGCTTATTTTTAATTACTTTATTTGATAATGTTCTATCAAATTTCCTAAAAATTAGACTGAAAGTCGAATTCAAAATATACGAATTTCTAGTTATTCAATTCTTTAGTGCGGTAATTTTTCTAATATTTGCAAAACCGGCTTTAGACACTATTGACCAAATAAAAGTTAGAAATTTATTTAGAAACAGTAATTCAAACTTGAGTTTTAATTATACCAGAAAATCGCTATCGGAAATGGTTATATTTCTGCTAATATTTATTTCTGCATTTTGTATTACAAATGTAAAACCCGTTCAAACAGCCTTTTTCTTTTTTTTCTTTCTAGTTATAGGCTGTTTTTACTACTATTTATCCAAATTTTACATTTTAATTTTAGATAAAATCAGAAATATACATAATCTTTCTTTAAAAGTGGGAATTAAAAATCTTAATAATTACCAAAGTTTAAATTCAATGATAATTATGACTATGGGAGTAGGTGTAACTACTTTATTATTTTTAGGAGTTTTATCCTCAAATATTAATAAAGAACTTCATAGTTCTATACCTAGAGACGCTCCTGACTATTTTTTTTTAGGAATACAAAAAGATGAGAAAAATTTATTCTCAAAACAAATTTATGAGATTGATAATCAAGCAAAGCAACAAATAGTTCCGATTATAGCTGCAAGAATTGAAGCGATAAATGATAGACCCCCAAAAGAATTTATTACTAAAAATAATGAAAGTTTTTGGTTTGTTGATGGTGAAAGAAGAATATCGTGGTTTAAAGTTCCTCCCTCCAATAATCAAGTTATAGAAGGTGAATGGTGGAATTTTGACGAAAAAAAAAAATTGCAAATTTCCTTAGATTTTAAGGTTGCAAAAGACTTGAATTTGAAAATTGGAGATTTAATTAGATTTAATATTTATGGAAATTCAGTTTCTGGAGTTATAACAAACTTTAGAAAAGTAAATTATAAGGATTTGAATATTAATTTTGCAATTCTATTTAATCCTAAATATGCATCTAATATTCCTCACGAATACATGTCTACCATTAAGTTTGAAAATGAAGAATTAGTTAATCTTAATGAACTATTAAATAAATTGCCTAATATTACTTATATAAAATTATCCGACTACATAAATAAAACTAAAAATTTCTTAGATAAGATGTTTATTATTAGTATTTTTTTGTCAGGTTTTGTGGTTGCGATCGGCCTTGTTGTAGTTTCGAATGCAATGAGTGTAATGGGAAATTTAAAAGTTTATCAAAATCTGGTCTTTAGAATTTTAGGTTACGAACGAATTGGTATTATCAAATTACTACTATTTGAATCTCTAATAATCTTTGTACCCATTATTTGCTTTTCATTGTTTTTTGCTTTAGTACTTTCCTATATTTTAATAACAGATTTTTTCAATATTGAGTGGTATTTTTCTTTTAAAATTACTTTTTTAATATCTGGCTTATTTTTGATAATGTTGGTATTAACCTTATTGATATCAAACAGAAAGTATTTGAATTTAAATATTTATTCATTGTTAAGAAATGAATAGAAAGAAAACATATTGTTTGATATGAACCAAATAAAGTGTTTAAAAAACAAAAATAATATTTACTAGAATAAAAAGGAAACAAATTAAAATTAGTAGAGACCAAAATACTTTTTTTATTAAATCAAATTCTTTCATAAATTTTCAACTAAGATTAAGTAAACAGGAAACTATTTGAATTCGTCATTTTAGTTGCCAAGAATAGTTTTTTCAAGTGCTAACCCTATCAACCTGAAAATTAAGCTGAAAGATTATATCTAAAATAAAATTAAGTTATTGTTGGTTGAAAAAAACTCATTTTTGTCAAAATGAAGGGTGTGGTGCTAAATGTTTCGTTATTAATCTTCTAAACACTTAAATTAAATAAATTATTTAATAATTTCTTTAGAAAGCTCATTCGCACTTATAAATGCACCTTCAACTCTACTATTAATGAACCAATCACCGCAAACTGCGATTTTCTCTTTATGATCAATAAAAAAATTTTCTTCAGGAGCACATTCAGCCTCAACATATTTCCATTGATGAATTTTGATTATATTTGATTTCGATAAATCATAATTTAGAAACTTACAAGACTTACGTAATAAATGTTTTAAAACTATTTCTTTAGAGGTATTCATATTTTTAGAAGCATATTCATAAGAGGAGTTGATTACTAAACAATTTTTATTAATCCTACCGGGTTTAGAATTATTTATAGCGAACCACGCTATATCCTCTTTTTCGATAAGCGCTGCATCATACTCTAAATTAAAGGATTTGTTCATTCCTACCATCAAAGAAAAACAACCTTTCATTTTTATCTTTTCAATTAAAGGATAAAAAGAAATTTTATTTGAAATTAACTCTAGTGATTGTTGAGCTGGAAGGCTTAATATAACCCAATCATATAAGCCATAAGATTTTTTATTCTGGTCATAAAGATTCCATTTGCCATTTTTTCTAACTATCCTTTCAATTTTTGTATTTAAAATCACGTTACTGTTTTTAGACAAATATTTAATAATAGAGTCCATATTTGGTACGCCAACGAAAAATCTATCTTTATCTTCGATCGATTTAATTTTTTTTAAATATTGCCCTTCAAAATGTGCAAGTCTAAAGTTCCATGGTTTAATTATTTTATGAGTACATAAATCTAAAAGAAAATTTTTAAAATCAATTGTATTTATTTTAAAAAATTGGGCTCCGTGATCAAAATGAAATGGAGTCTCTTTTCTAGTTGACATTCTTCCACCTACATCTTTAGATTTTTCAAAAATCCTTACATTAGAATTTCCTTTTATCAAAGAGGCAATGGTTGTTCCTGCCAAGCCGGCGCCTATAACAGCAATATTTTTTATCATTTCAGGTTTAAATTTATTAAAAAAACATAATTCACAAAAGAGAAATATTTTTTTTAGTGATCCTTGTACGACTCAAACGGTCATGAACAAAATTTCAATGGATTTTTAATTAGTTACATTACCGTTTATGCTTATTGGCTTATAAAATTTATAATCCTCACATATAATTATAATTTATCTTTGAATCTTACTAATTATATGTAAAGTTTTAAGCGTGGTGGATTTTGAAGTTACAGTCATTGGTGGTGGTGTAGTTGGTTTATCAATTGCAAGAGAACTTTCTTTATCAGGAAAAAAAGTTCTTTTAATTGAAAAGAATAGTTCTTTTGGTCGAGAAAATAGTTCTAGAAATAGCGGTGTAATTCACGCTGGAATTTATTATCCCAATAATAGTTTTAAAAATAAGTTTTGTGCACCTGGAAATGAAAGTTTGTATTCATACGCAAAAGAAAGAAGTATTGAATTTTCAAATTGTGGTAAAATAATTATTGCAACAAGCAAAGAAGAAGAAGAAAAACTTAATCAAATAATTCTAAATGCTAAAAGGAATGGCTTAATTCTGGAAAAACTTTCAAAAAGGCGTCTGAAAGAGCTTGAACCAGAGTTAGTTGGAGAAGTAGGTTTGCTTTCAAGAACAACCGGTATAATTGACATTCATGATTTAATGCTGAATTTTATAACCGATATTGAACACAGTGGTGGATTAGTAAGTTTTAATTCGGAGTTTTCACATAGTATTAATAAAACGAATCATATTTCTTTTTTCTTAAAAAAAGATGAAAAGCAGGAAGTAAAAACAAAATCAATTATCAACTCTACAGGTTTACACAGTCATCTTATAGCTAAAAAAATTGATGGTATTAATGTTGATGACATACCTATAATTAGATATGTAAAAGGAAATTATTTGTCTTTATCAGGGAAATCACCTTTCAAAAAATTAATTTATCCGCTACCCGAAAAGGACGGTTTAGGTATCCATTCAACTTTAAATCTTAATGGTGTCACAATTTTTGGTCCTGATACAGTTGATGTGGAAGAAATTGATTTTCATGTAACTAAAAATATAAAAAAAAAATTTGTAAATTCTATATCCAAATATTGGCCTGAAGTCAAAAATAAAAAATTAAACTATGACTATTGTGGTATTAGACCAAAAAATACAAATAATGACTTTTCATTTTTTACTAAAAAACTTGAAAACGATTCTTTAATCATTAATTTATTTGGGATTGAATCACCTGGTTTAACTTCATCCATTCAAATAGGCAAATACATTTTAAAAATTTTTAAACATCAATAAATTACGTAATTATTACAATAATTCTCTTAAATCGCTTTGCTATCTTATAATCATTAATTAGTCAACTTAACTAATTTTTACCCTCTTAAAGTGATACCCCAAGTCTGACTAATAATTTATAATGGATATCCTAGCTTTTCTAAATTAAGTTTAAATTTTTCTTCTATCATTATATTGCCCTTACGATAATAATCCTTCAGTTTGTTTTTACTTTTATCGGACATTTCGACTTGAAATCTTGGTGGAGAAATTTGGACTTTTGTATAAATTCGATCAAGTATTCTGGCAAAAAAATTAGGAATTTTTTTATAGTAACTACGTGTTGTTAGATTTTGAAAGTATTTGCTTTCCTTATCATTTATTTTAGGGAAAGGACAACTAAAGATTTTGGAGAATGTATTAGATAGTTTTTCAGGATTTTTGGATAGCCACTCATAAGGAATAACATATAAATTTTCTTTTCCTACAAGTCTTTCTATATAACTAATAATAGGCCCATAATCTAGCAAGCTTATCAAGGACTTGTGATGGTTAGAGGCTATACCTGACATTCCCCAATTAGCCTTTAGCCATTGTTCTATTGTCAAATATTTTCCGTATCCCACTCTAGTATTATGCAACATTAAGTGAGAGTAACTGAATCCTGCTGATGTAAAGAATGATTGCAATAAAGAAATCTGATTTCTTATTGTCAGAATTATCTTTAAATTATAATTTAGCTTTAATATTCGCGGTATAGTGATACCCAAGTCATTTGCAGATGGCATTAAAAAACCTTCATTTGAAAAAAGGGTATATTTTTTTTTTGACTCTTCAATGTGTTGAATTAAAGCTTCATAGCAATTACTATCGAAGTGAACTTCATCAGAATATATGATTTCCATTATGGACTTCTCTATTTCACTAGACGTCCACGGTTTTCCAAAATATTCTACATTTTTCAGATACGGAAAGCAAAGAAACTGCATGGATGTTGTTGCTGTCTTAGGCCATCCAAGATGCCAAAAAACTTCTGTCATTTTATAAACTTTAATATTTTTTTATACTCTTTAATTATAATCAAAATAAAATTTTCATAATATCAAATATTTAAATAAAACTAATAATGATTTAAATTTTTTAGTGCTCAGTGGAAAAATAATTTATGTACAAATTAACCATTATTTCTGTTAAGAATTTTAATATAATTATCATATCTTGAAAATGCATAACCCCCTTTTTTTGTAAATTTGATAATTTCTTCTAGCCATAATAATGTTCCTTTTGCACAAATTATACTTTTTCGAGCATTGGATGGATGATAACAAATCATTACAAATTTGTGTGAGAGATTTTTGTGTTGAACTTTTAATACCTGTTTTACAAAGTTTGATTCTGGTTCCATTAGCAAGGTGTTCTCCCAGCCTGATAAAATTACTCCATTACGAGCAGCATTTGCAATTTTGAAAGGCATCCAAAATGGAAATTGCGAATCCGGCCATGGTGCATTAGTTGAAATTTCTCCATCCAATTCATCGGCACCCCATCTATAGAAGTTCCCACGAAAAAAACTACTAGTAGCTAGGACATTTGGGAAGTTTTCATATACTCCATGAAATTCATCTATAATTTCCGGATAAGGAATGTAGCTAAAATGTCTATGTAAAGTATCAGTGCAAATTTGCATTTGCTTTGCCATCATAACTTGTTTAATTAATTTACCTTTGGACAGTACTTTTCTACCTGTTAAAAACTCATTTAAGATTTTTTTGAATGGCGAGTAACTTAAGCCTAATCTCATCAATTTAGAGAAATTATACTTTTGCTCAATCGTAGTGTAATGAAAAGCATATTCATGATCAGGATATTCTTTTTGGATAGTTTTCCAAGATGATAGGTTGTAATCATTTAGAAGGGCAAATGTTCCTTGAATTTTATGCTTGTGCTCAAGTTTACTAAAACTACTATCAATAGATTCATCGTTATCGTGACGAAGGCAAATAGTAGTTTTGGGTACTCCTTTTATTCTTTCCATGTTATCTAAGTTTAACGACAATTTATCAATCAATAAATCTACATAGTCGTCAAGCCAATGTTGTCTTCGATTCCATGACAACCACGGTGTAAGGTCCTGCTGCCCTTGCAACCAACTTTGAAGAGCAGAGAAAATATGACCATTAACAAATATAATCTCACACATTTGCTTTCTACTAATGATTGTAAAAAATGAATCATTTTTTTGCATACTTAACGCTGTTGACGGAGAAAGTCTATCACCCGCGATTTCAAAGATCTTACCTGATGTGTTATTACCAATTTTAGAGGCACCGTAAACTGACCAATTCGCGGGTTGTAAGGGGGTGAAATTTTCTCTATGTTTTACTCCAAAACTATTATAAGGGCTACTGGGTTTTATTTGATAAGCTTCAGAAATACCGAAAAGAGTTTGCACAGCAAGAAAATTACCTGAAAGTAACAGACGACAATTCACTGATAACAGTTCATCTAGTTTAATGCTACCTTTATCATTTTCTAATGGTACATCAATTATTAAGAGGTCGTCGAATTTCAAATTACATAAGTTTGATTGGTTTATAATGTACACCTTGAAACCAGCCCGAAGAAAAAAGTTATATGCCCCCACTTGTCCAAGAAATCTACCCATTTCTCTAGGCCAAAATAATTTTGTTTGATCCCAACCTATAAAAGAATAACCCGTTTTTGAAGTAGTATATAATTCTGTAGGTTCGAAAATGTAAATTTTTGGCATAATATAATTTTACATTGTTCTAATTTATTTTTCAAATGGTACCCCTAGTCCGACTCGAACGGACATGAACCGAAGTTCAACGGATTTTGAATCAGTTGCATTAAATTGTAAGTCATTGATTTAAACAAATAAAGTTTTTTCTATCACACTTTTCTATCACACTTTTTAGAATTATCACTTTATAATTGGGAAACTAATTGCTCTATCACTTACATCTCCTTGAAAATTTATCAATGTAATTGAACTAGTTATTTTAATCCCATTGGTATAAATATTGCTAATTTTTGTTATGTTTAAAGAACAAAAAATTCTCAGATTTAGTTACAATAGCTATTATTTTAACGAAAGAAATATTTTGATGAAAAAATTGCATCAAAAAGAGTTTAAATATAATTTCTATCCAGAAAAAAATAATCATAAAACTATTTATTCATGGATAAAGAACGGACATTTTTATGAAAACGATATTGGTCTTTTCTTAACACGTATAATAAGTCCAAAAGATACATGTGTTGACATTGGTGCTAATATAGGAATGCATTCATTATTAATGAGTTCATTAGTGGGGTCTGAGGGTAAAGTTATTGCCTTTGAACCTGGAAAAGAGAGCTCAGAGGAATTGAGAGCAAATATAAAACTTAACAATTTTAGAAATATAAAACTAAAAAAAACTATTCTTGGAGAGAACAGTGGTGAGGAAGTTTTTTTTCACTTTTCTTCGCATGATTCAGGAACATCTTATGGTGTTAAGAAACCTGATAATGAAAATTTGGATTGGAAGAGTTTAAAAACGTCCACATTAGATAAAGAAATTAATGATAAAAAAATAAAAGTTGTGAAAATTGATGTTGAAGGTTTTGAAGGACAAATTCTTCGTGGATCCAAATCTCTTCTTAAAAACGATATTGTTCGATATTGGATTGTTGAATATGCTCCTCATTGTTTGGCTAGATTAAACGATTCTTTAAATACTATGAGAGTTCATATGAGAAAATATGGCTTAGAAATGTTTGTTTTAGATCCAAGTGGCGGTTTACCCAAATACATTCCTCATAAATCTGACTTAAAGTTACATGGAATTCCTAATTTATTATTTACAAAAATGGATTCAATTAATGTTGATTGGCTGTTAGAGGATCTTGAACAACATTATTATCCTAAAATGTTATATGCCAAAAAAAATCTACAATCATT
>CACMWI010000012.1 GCA_902617375.1 uncultured Alphaproteobacteria bacterium
TCTTTTGTTTTTTTCAGCTAAAACTTGCGACTCTGCTACAAGATCAAGTTCAAATAACTCCAACTTTGAATCTTCCAGCTGCTTTTGTATATCAAGTTGTTCTTTGATGAACTTTAAATCGTCTTCTGTGGAACCTATTTGCTGATCTAATGAAGCAATCTTCGCTAAATATTGGTCTTTTTTATCTTTAAAGATTCGGCTCTGTCTTTCGTCATTTGGATTTGCTACTGAAATATTATTCCTTAACAATGACTGCTTTTTTAGTCTATCAATTTTTGAATTTACAACTGAAAGCTGATAATCAAGTTTCATTTTATCAGCTCTTTGAAGTGTAGCATCGAAAGTTACAAGTGGATCTCCTTGATTAACGCTCTCACCTTTTTTTACAAGTATTTCTTTTACAACAGAATTATAGTTCGATTGCACCTCTACATTTGGGACAACGGTGGTAATCTTTCCAGAAGCAGAAATTGTAGTATCAATTTCGGAAATAGTGCCCCAAGTAATTAAAAATAAAACTAGGAAACCAAATGAATAAACTGACATTTTCACTGAGCGTGGTACCTGCTTTGTTTTAATTCTGTCAATGTCATCATCAAATTCATCTAGTAACTCACTCATCATTTTTTTTTTTGATCTATTTTCTTTTTCTTCCTCAGTTAAAACCTCTTCTTGATCTTTGTTATTTTCATTTTCATTTCCCGATTCGAAAGCATCCACAGATAATTTTTCGTTTGCATTTCTGGCATAGCTCGCAAGCTGCTGCATCATATTAAAAGCTGTTTGTGGAGAATTTTTGAGATAACCTAATAAAGCATTTTGATCAATTTCTTTTACCGTTGTCTCAACTGTTGCTCTTGCCATTGCACTTCTTGGTTGTTTATCAATTAACGCCATTTCACCAAATAACGCCCCTTTTTCAAGTATTGATAAAGTGACGTATTCGTCACCGTTGAATTTGCATACTTCTATTTTTCCTTTTACTATTTGATAAGCATAGTCTCCAACTTCACCTTCTCTAAAAAGTACATCACCTGCGGCTAAATTTCTGACAGCAGGTTGTATATTTTTTTTTTCAGCCATTTTTTACCCGGCTTTCTTTAAAGATTTAATTTTGTTCTCAACACCTAAAACAGACATTTGCTTATTATACGTTTGACTAAAATAGCCTGAAATTTGCCTTAATTCTTCAAAAGAACCTTGTTGAGATATTTTTCCTTTTTCAAGCACAAAGATTTTATTACATAGACGAAGGTGCCAAACCCTATTTGACACTATAATTATTGTTCTACCAAGAGCAATATCTGATAGTGCATCGTATAACTTTATTTCACTGTCAACGTCAAAACCTGTGAAAGCGTCATCAAGTATCATAATGCGAGGGTTTCTGATAAGTGCTCTAGCAATTGCTAGTTTTTGTCTTAAACCAGTTGCAAGATTTGTAGCATTTTCTTCTAAGAACGTTTCATAACCATCAGGATAGGACTCAATTTCTTCATGTGCGAAAACTTTTTTAGCTGCCCAAGTTATTCTGTCCATCGAGGAATTTGGCATTGCACTCGCTATTGTTTCCCTTATTGTACCAGGAAAAAAATAACTATCCGTTCCAACTAATGAAACTTGTGACCTTACATGACTCAGGTCCAATAAACGAAGATCTATATTATCAAGGGCTACGATTCCAGCTTGCGGTCGATATAAACCTTGAATTAGTTTTGCAATGGTACTTTTCCCACAGCCGCTTTTACCAGTTATACCAATTATCTGTCTTGGATTAATTTCAATATCAATATCATTTAATACTTTTGTGTTGTCGTCGTACCCAAACTCAACGTTTTTAAAACTAACCTGTCCCATTAATTGAGGTTTTTGGCCTCTGACAGTTGTTTCGGAGTTTGCATCCACTATTCCTGATATGATCTGAAGGGATTGAACTAATTTTGTTATTTCTGTTTTTAGCGTAACTAGATCAATTATTGGCTTTGAAACTCTGCCGGCAAGCATATTAAAACCTACTAAAATTCCAGCTGAAAGAGATCCAGAAAATACAAGATGCACCCCGACAAAAATAACCATTGCAGTCATAAGTTGATTTATGGTTGATGAAATGTTGTTTAAAACTGCTGACTTTTTTTGCATTTCTTCATTTGCAATAATATAATTTGCTTCCAAATCTCTCCACTGATCTTTCAAATTAGGTTCAAGCGCAAGTCCTTTTACATTCTCGATTCCGTTTACAGCAACAGAAATAAATTCTTGTCGTTTTGATTCAGCCTTACTTAAATCAGCGAGAGAATCTCTTTGTTTTTTTGAGTAAAACATTGATGCTAAGGCTCCTAATATGCTGAATGAAAACACAACAATAAATAGTAAAGGACTATAAAAAAATAAAATTGGAACAAAAACAAGTAAACTAATTGAGTCTAGTGCTGTTGAGAAAACTTTTTGAGTTAGAAGGCTTTTGATCTGAGATATTTGTCCCGTGAATCTTAAAAAGGTAGTTGATTCTTTATGAAACCTTTGCATTGGTAACGCAATTAATTTTTCAAAAACTTTAACTGAAAGTTTGGCTTCAACTTTTTGTGAGAAAAAGTCAAGAAGATATGATTTTAAATACCCAAGTATTCCATTAAATACATATGCAACGACCACACCTGAGGTTATGACATATAAAGTTGAATAAGCTTCATAGTTTACAACCTTATCCAAAACCAACATCATGAAAACAGCTGGTATGACTGCAAAAATATTTAAAATTAAAGCTACGATTACAACCTGAACCATAACAGATTTGTTCCTAAATGACTCACCAATTAACCATCCAATTTTTAATTCGCTGTCTTCTTCAAATTTTTTAAGCTTGGCTTTCAAAAGAATAACTTCTCCATCCCATCCTTTTTTTAATTCTTTTAAATTTATTTGTTGGGGCTTGGGACTGGTAACACCAGTATCAAGGCATAAAACTGACTTGTCATCATCTTTCTCACCTTGAATGACTCTTAAAGCTATAATGTACCTTCCATTTTTAAGCCTTAAAATTTGTTGTTTTTTTGATAAGAGTTTTATTAGTTCCTTTTCGCTGATTTTGGTTGCTTTTGCTTTTAAATCAAAGGATTGAGCTAAGTCACACATTTCAGAGGTTCTAAGCTCTCTATCTTCAATTTGAAATCTTTCTGGGATATCATTCGGACCAATATGAACGCCGAGTTGTCTTGCAACTAGAATAATTGATTTTTGAGAACCGCGCATCGCTTCCATGAGAATATAATATATTAATTTTTAATTTAATCAAAAAAAAAACCCCCTTAGAAACTCTAAGAGGGTTTTTAATCAATAGAAGTATAGGCTTTAGACTACCTCACCACCGTCATTTGGGTCGTCTGGTGGCGGAGGCATATCTGCCGGCATATCACCTGGCATTGGCCCAGGATCTCCCGGAGGAGGTCCTTCTGGACCTTGATGTGCTCCTGCGTCATCCATGTGAGTATGCATATCACCCATTCCATCTGGAGGAGGCATATCACCTGGAGCACCAGGTCCGCCATCCATTGGTCCTGGTTCACCCATTGGATCACCCGGAGGCATATCACCTGGTGGCGGTCCACCAGCTGGTCCACCTTCACCAAATAATGGATCCGGTCCACCTTCACCTGGTGGTGGTCCACCTGGACCCATATCACCTGGAGGTGGAGGAGGCATTCCGTCTCCATCCATATCCATGCCTGGAGGAGGTCCATCTGGTCCCATTGTCCCTGGTCCCATATCAGGAGGAGGGGTTGCTGGTCCAAATTCTGGTCCACCTGCCATATCACCTGGAGGAGGTCCATCTGGTCCCATTCCAGCTGGACCCATGTCACCTGGAGGAGGTCCGTCTGGTCCCATTCCACCTGGACCCATATCACCTGGAGGAGGTCCCTCTGGTCCGCCCGCCATATCACCTGGAGGAGGTCCACCTTCACCTGGGGGTGGTCCTTCTGGTGCCATTCCCATATCGGTCATTGGTCCTGGATCCCATGCATCTGGCATAGCAGCAGCATCGAATTCTGGTCCACCTGGAAAATCACCATAAGGTGGTGCTCCGTCCATCATTGGACCAAAATCCTCTGGTGGTGGAGGGAAATCGCCTGCCATGTCCATACAAGGCATATCAGCAGGAAACTCTGCCATATGAAAATCTAACGCGCCACCAACAGCATCAAATGCATCCATTGGAGGTGAGTCAGGGTTTGCTGCCATATGAGCATCAAAAGCACCTTGTGCAACGTCTGCGATATTAGCCATCATATCTGGTGGCATACCAGCATCCGTCATAAAATCCATTGCTGCTCCCATACCTTCTGAGAAGGCTGCACTAGGATCAGCAGCGAAGTCAGCCGCTTGAAATGGACCCATAGCTGCATCGCCAGCGGCTTCAGCAAAAGCTTCCATTTCAGGTGGCAAAACAAATTCTGCCATAATAAATTCCTTTATTAAATTGTAAGATTAAATTGTGTTAATACTTTTAAAAAGTCAATACAGTCTAATTATGATATTATTTTATTTTTTAATTTTAAGCAAGCTTTAATTAATTTTACTTTTTAATTGTTTCGAAATTTAAAATTCCGCATAATTTTAAAAGTTCGAAAGATGAAATAATGAGTCGATATTGTGCATTTACTAAATTTGATTCTGAATCTGTTAGTTCTTTTTGTGCATCTAAGATTTCTAATGTTGTTCTGGTACCAACACTTGCTTCTTTAGTTACTCCCTCAACTGCCATTAAATTTGACTCAACTGAAACCTCGAGAGAATCTATACTTGATTTTGAACTTTCTATTTTCTTCCATGCCGAATTAATTTGAAATTGTAAGTCAAGTTTTTTTGTCTCAATTGATTTAATAACAGTTAGAGCAGAATCTTTGGATTTTTCTAAATTCAAAAAATTATGTCCTTTGTTAAATAATGGTACTGTAACATTGGCAGTTACTGAGTATGAATCTGTTCTTTCAACTGTTCTTGAGGAATCAAGTGATTTTCCTACCGAACCCGATAATGAAAATTCCGGTGCAAAGTTTAAATTATTTTTTCTTACATCCAATTTTGAGTTTATAAGTTGTAACTTTAATTTTCTATAATCTGGGTTCTTTTCTAAACCTGTTTTTAATGAATCTTCCAAAGATTTTGGAAGTTTTGGTATTTGACCAAATTTTAACCAATCTTTTGGATTGGCGTCGACAATTTGGGCATTGTTGGAATCAAACCAATTAATATCTGGGGCTCTACCGACAATTGTCTTAAAATCAGAAATTGAAATTTCTAAGTTATTCTCTGCTTCTATTCTCTTTGAAGTAGCACCTGCTAATCTCGCTTTCGCTTGAAAAACGTCAGTTTTAGTGACGTCTTTAAATTCGAATCGCTTTTCAGCAGCATTTAGTTTTTTTTCAAGAGTTTCTTCGTTTCTTTTTGAAACATCTAAAAGAAAATAATCTTTTAAAACAGTATAATAAGCTCTACTAGCTTTGAATAAGACATCTTGGACTGTGGCGTAGAAGGTTAACCTTGCTATGTTCAAGTTATTTTTAGCTTGCTTGAAATTTATAGCTTTTGTGAAACCTAATGGTTGAGATAAATCTACGTCGAAAGTAGTTGGGTTGAAAGCGCTATCATTAATTCGAGATGTATCAGGATTGCTTTTTGAAATTTTCCTTCCTTGTGAAGCTGAAAAATCAAGGGATGGAAGAAAATCAGTTTTTGAAATTTTTAAATCTTTTTCTGAAATTTTTAGTTCTGTTTTACTTTTTTCAATATCCGGATAAAACTTATATGCATCTCTCAAAACACTGGAGAGTTCTTCAGAAATTGAAATAATAGGAAAAAATATTGATGCTAAGATAGCCAGATTTAGTTTGGATTTCACTTCTAAATTTCCATTTCCTCAAATTAAACTAATATTAAAGTAACTTCGAATTAACAACAACATTTAAAAGAAAAATTTAAATTTTTAGCTTTTAATTAACCAATTCATATATTATAAGCAGATTAACGGGGAGTAGCGCAGCCTGGTAGCGCATCTGTTTTGGGAACAGAGGGTCGCAGGTTCAAATCCTGTCTCCCCGACCATTAAGTTTTTGGAAAGCATTGATATTGACCTTTAAGGGAGAAAAGTATGTTTAAAAACTATTTCGTTTCATTTTTTATTACAGTAATTGGATTTTCTGCTTCAGCAAACGACTATTTTAAAGCGCTAGAGCTTTTTAATAAAAAAATGATAGAACAAGCTATAATTCACTTTAAGAAAGTAGCTGCAGATGAGAATCATGAAAAAAGAAGTGATGCAATGTTTAATATTGCTCTTATCTATGATAATGGTTTTGGAATTCAAACTGATAAAACTAGAGCATTATATTACTATGAATCTGCTTCAGAACTTTCAAACAAGTATGCTTTATTTAATTTAGGTTGGATGTATTATAATGGCGAAAATGTCAACAAAGATGTTTTCAAAGCATTTGAATTATATAAAATGGCATCAGACTTTGGTCATCCAAGAGCTATGTATAATCTAGCTAATATGCATTTTACAGGGACAGGGACTGTTAAAGATTTAAAGATGGCTTATAAATTATTTTTGAAATCAAAGATGCATGGAATCGAAGAAAGTGAATATTTTATTGAACAAATTGCAATTTCTTTAAAACCTGAGGAGCTAAGTCTTCTTAATAAAGAGTTTGAATCATTGATAGAAAAAAAGATTGTTTTACCACCTATAAATTAAAAAGGTGTCTTACTAATACTAATATTAAGTAAAATGAAATTAGGAAGCATAGAATAACCTTTGGAAACTTATTTTCTTTAAACTTTAAAAAAAATATGTAAGTCAGGTATGTATCAATAATTGCAAGTATACATGCAAATAGGTAGATATTCATTAAGTGAATAAACAATATTTTAAAAATAAATTTTCATAAATATTGTTATTTGTTATATTTATATTACTTCCTCCCCAATATAATTGTAAAAAGGCGTTTTTTCTAAAAACGCCTTTTTATTTTTTCACAGTTGTAACGTTTAATATATTGATCTTTGTAAGTTATCCATTTGTTTGTGGAAATATTGAAGGTGCTTCTAGTATTAAAAATATCATTATTAAAAATAATTTCATTTCTGCCAAATAAAACCACGTTATCAAAAACTCCCCCCGAATAATTTATTATAGTCTGATCTTTAAAGTTAACAATCTTTGAAAAATCTCTGCTCAAACCTATGTCTAATGAGGAATTTATTTCTGAACATACGAGTTTAAAGTCTTGGCCTATTAAAGACTTATTAAATAATAAAATTATAATTATCAAAATTCTAATCATATTTAAATAACTTGGCGACCCCGGTACGATTCGAACGTACGACCTACTGCTTAGAAGGCAGTTGCTCTATCCAGCTGAGCTACGGGGCCCGTTTATTCTATTTATACATAAAGATACAAGAGATTGAAATATTTCTTTTTTTTACTTAAAAATTTTAAAAACTAAAAATTTTTTTTAAATTTTTTTTTAATATATAAATTTTTCTTTTAATTTTTAGCAAGTACGAAGGATTCATAGTATTATTATTCAACAAACATTTGTACATTTTATCAGTTAAAGAATCGACGCGGTTTGGACGTAGAATGTTAAAATAATTAATTCTTTTTTTTATTTGATTTAATTTTTTTTTTACATCTATTTTTTTTAAATTTTTGTAAGTCTCTATTTCCTCACCACACCACAAAAACTTAAGTTCATAGCATGAGTTAATTTTACTGTATGTTAAAATTTTTGGTTTTTCTAACTTACCTAAATCAAATCTGGACAGTTTGTCATCAATTTGATCAATATAATCTAAAGAATTTTCAATATATTTTAATGCAACTTGTTTTTCACGATAATACTTCTGCTCGATTTTTTTTGTTTCTTTTCCTATTACATTATTAAAAGGATCATAATAATTTATTTCTATACTATCTTTAAATTTTATTTTTTTTGGCTTCAAGTTACTATCTTTTGCACTTAAATTGAAACACTTAATTATATCGGGGTGACTGAGGTCAGGCTTAATAACTGAAATTTTAGAATAAAAATTTTTCATTGCCATTAATACATTTAAAACTTCTTTTTTTTCTATATTTGTTTGAGATCTTATAATTTTTTTTGACCATCTAAGGTGAACATGAAAAAGATTTGACATGAAATTTGAAGTCTCCCAATGATTGGACCTCTTCTGTTTAGAAAATATCTGGTAAAAAAAATTCTTTTCTTGGAATTTATTCCAATCTTCAATAGAGATTTGGATATCTTTTAATGCTTGTTCTTTGTATGGTTTTAAAAAATTACTTTTTTTTTGATTTTGAAGAATGTTTGTCATTTTTTTTTCTCATTATGAAGACTGGAAATAATGTTATAAACGAAATTACAAGTGAAGCTATTAAAATTACAATCATCCAGTATGTGGTTGCAATTTTTTCACAAAGATCTTTATTCGTTGCAGCGAACTCTTCGTTACATTTTTCGTAGTTATTGAATAAGTGAGGAATAAGTTGTGTATCTGAAAAGTAAATTATCTTAATTAAGTACACTAAAGAAATTAAGAAAAGCGTAAAAAAAATAACACCTACTGCGCATAGAAAGAGTCTCAGAAGGAAAAAAATCATCTTATTTTAATATGAATATGTTTCTAATTTTTGATTTTATATTCTAATTCATTTACATGTCTTTGAAATCTATCTTTAAGTGTTTTGTGGTTTTTTAAGAATTTTTTTAATCTATTACAGAGAGTTTTATAGTACCACAAAATATCATTAGTTGTTTGTGAATGATTTTTCCATAATTTTTTTCCAATTTTATTATGATCGTTTATCATACAACTAACACTGTGAAGTTTATCACATAAAATTACAAAAAGAGAAGATTGAGATTTTTTCTGGATGGTTTCTAAATATTCTTTTTTTTTTTCAAGCCATTGATCATTTTGGTTATCTAAATCCTCATAATCAGAACATTGTTTTACTATATTTAAAACCTTAACACCGAATTTCTTTTTTATAAAATTTGACTTTTTATTTATATCTTCTAACTCAAAATAATCGTGAATTAATGCTGCAATTGCTTCATCGGTATTTCCATTATTTTCTATTATCAAATTACTAACTGAAGACAAATAATTAAAATATGGAAATTTTATTCCTTTTCTGTATTTATGCCGATAAAAGTTATATGAAAAGTCCAATGCTCTTTTGTATTGAATTAAATCTAATTTCCCCATGTTATAAATAAATGTTTAAAAGATTATAATTTATTGTTCTGAAGAGTAATATCAGCATTGGAAATTTTTTTAAATGTTTTTGTAAAAATTATTTAAAGTTTCAATGTGTGTTACAGTTGCTTTTGCATTACCTTCAACATTGTAACCGCCCTCTAAAATTGACAGAATTCTTCCATTACAGTGCTTTTCGGCTATTTGGAGCGCAATTGTTGTCAGTGTTTTAAATCCTTTATCTGAAACGTCAAAGCAACCAAGAGGATCATCCTTTCTACTATCAAATCCAGCAGATATTAAAATAAAATCAGGTTTAAAAATATTTGCTTTTTTTACTAATTTATTTTCATAAGTACTTATAATTTTTTTATCAGTTGTACCGCAAGGAAGGTGAATATTAACATTATATCCTTTACCTTTACCACTTCCTATTCTGTCAGGTGATCCAGTTCTTGGGTAGGCATCTGCATCATGAGTTGAAAAGAAAAGAACTGAAGGATCGTTATAAAAGAATAATTCTGTTGAATTCCCATGATGATAGTCCCAATCAATGATAAGTACTTTATTTAATTTATATTTATTTTGTATATATTTAGCTGATATTGCGACATGGTTATAAAAACAAAATCCTTCATGTTTACCAGTATTTAGAGCATGATGTCCAGGTGGACGCACTGCACAAAAAATATTTTTATGCCTGTTTTTCATAATTTCATCTATACCTTGTAAACAGCCTTTAACTGCTATTAATGAAGATTTCTCACCAATTGGATACTTCCTCATCAAAGACTTAATATGATAATTTGAATGGATAGTCTTTACCCAATTTTTTTCTTTTGTTTCAAGATTGATTTCACGAATCAAAATTCCTAATTTTTTTTTTTCAAGTAATTTTATTAATTCTATAATTCTCTCGGATTTCTCTGGATGATCAATTGAGATTAAATGATTTAGTACAATATCGTGTGTTAAAACTGCTGTGTGATTCCGTTTTTTAAAATTTGCAAACAGACTATTAAAAAACTTTATTTTAAAAAAGAAAAAAAGAATAGTGATAAAAGAAAACAGTAGAAATTTCCTTTTTTTCATCATTTAAGATTATCTTTTTATTTGAAATATTGATTCGTAAGTAGTTTCGTAGATTCTTTCAATAAGATTTTCAAGTGCTTTTTGTCCAGATTTAACTGCACCATTCTGTAAATTACAATTAAGAAAAATATTCTTTTCCCAATTCATACTCGAAGAAATATCATTTGTGATACTTTTTGAGGAATTAGAGACCTCAATTTTGGTATCTAATGAAATTTGGTACATCCCAGTATTCCTTACTGTTTTAAATTTTGAGTTTCCTATAAAATCGGAGAAAGAAATTTGAGAAACAAAACCACTTTCTTCTATTTTTTCTTTTTCTAATTTTTGGTCAACTATTTCAAAATCTTTGAATATTTTATAAACTAAAGCTTCAATTGATTTCTTGATTGGTTCCTCAAAGTTTAATTTTAGTGCCCAAGATTCACAGTTTTCAGATTCAATTCGATTAATTTGGTTAAAATTCTCATCAGAAATAAAGATCGCGTGTTTTCCCTCTATTTTAGCTGTAGGAGGAGGAGAAACTTCTAAGATATTTGATTTATCAAAATTTTTAGCGCAACTTACTATAAGAAAAAGCAAACATATAAAAGAAATTTTTTTCACGATATTTAGATTATAATAATTAAGACATTATTGAAATTAAAATTTAAATACGTAGGACTTGAAATTTTCCTACGTATTTAAAAAAAAGAAAGTTTTACCTCTTTGAAAATTTATATCCCCATCTGTTTTCAGATGCGTCCCAAACCCTATTGGTTTCTTTGGGTATTTTTACAAAGAAGTTATTAAACTTTATTATATTAGTGGATAATAACATACTGTTCACTCCGTTAAAGTTAATTAGCATGTACTTTTGACGCATGTACTATGCGCCACTTTTAAACCATGTGGGTGGTTCTTTTACTATACAAATATTTAAACCAATTACAACAACTAATGAATATTAATGAATTTCATAAATCGATAGTTTAAAATATACATGTTTTAGCTTTATATTTTTAAAAGAGTTCATAGAGGTGTTGAATATCCACAATAGAACTATATTCTATAAATCATGATTTTGTTTTTCTTGATATTCCTTTTTTTTATACCTGTTTATGCAGGTGAAATTGATGGGAAAGGTATAATTTGTGATGTATATGGAGATACTGTGGGATATTTCTTTGAAAGTGATAGAGCTTTTGAATATAAAATCGCTGGGGGAGATAAAGGGCTGGAGGTTGTAAAAAAAGATGTGGGAAAATATTACACAAATGAAAATTCAATTTTCATTAATGAAATTAAAATTAATAGAAAAGATTTAAAGTATCAAAAATTTTCTTCATTTAGAGGTGATTGCGAGGCTTACGACGATTTTAATTCCTTTAAAGAGGGATTTGATATAGAAAAACTTATTGAGGATAATAAGATTTAAATGAAAAGCTTTAATCTGACTTATGCAGCATTTTTATTTCCAGCTATCCCTTTGATGATGCTTACTTTTGGAAACAGATGGATAGCAATTAGCAAGTTAATTAGACAAATGCATAAGGATCTAATTGACAAACGAAAACAACAAAGTAAATCAGCACCTAAATATCTGGTTCAAATTAAAATTTTAAGTTTGAGACTTAAATATGTAAAATATATGCAATTATTTTCAGGAATAGCTTTTATTATTAACCTTCTTACAATTCTATTTGGAATGATTGGGAGCATAATAGCGCCTTATTTGTTTGCTATGGCCTTATTACTTTTTTCAACTGCATTATTTATTTTTCTTATTGAAATTAATTTAAGTAGTCATGCTCTCAGAACACATCTTGAAGATTTAGAAGAAAAAAAAAATAATATTTAATACACTTGTAAATTTTATCTTGTGTTTTTTTTATTTAATATTAAAAAACTAATATGATTTTCGTAAGGTTTACAATTCTATTAATGTTATTTTCAGGAAATTTAAAAGCCTCTGAGTTTAGTTCTCGAGAAGTTTTCAATAAGCTTCTTAAGGGTTTTTATAAAAATGAAATACATAAATGTAATTATGTAAATAAATCCTGGAGTACAGGTTTTGAGCAGTATCCTTATGGAATGGTTTTAAATAGCAGTGCATTTAAGAATATATTAGTTTTTAACAACAGAAATGTTGTAGGAACTTTATGGCCAAACATAGGGGAAATATCCTTGGAAAGGGGCGTGAGAAAGTATCAGTTGTGGAAAAAAAATAAAAATGATGAATATGAATTACTTAATTCAGATTATTTGGATGATGTAAGCAGCGCTGATATAAACTTAAAATCTAAAACAAATTCAAGTTATAAAGTATATTTTGATAATAAAACACTAAAAATTGGAGTAAAACACTGGATCACAGATTTTTACAGTTGCGAAAAAATTGAATCATCGAATTTTGCCAAAAAAAAATTAATTGATATCTTTGTTAACCAAAACGAATATGTAAAAAAAGATTTCGCGTATAGAGAGAAAAATCCAAGTTTATTTACCAATAATATTGAACTTCTTGCAAATTAATATGGTATAATTGTGGTAGAAATAAAATTTACTATCTAAGATAGTTTATTTTTATTTTTGTAGTTTATTAATTAATAAATGTTTTTATTGGATGGATATTTTATATGAAAAAAGTTAATATTGGACTTGCATTACTTGTGATGGCATTGATATTTCTTTCACTATTTTACATGAAGGTAAACAAAAACTTTTTAACAATCAATGAACAGTTGGAAGTTATAAACTCTAAACTGGATCATATAGATTATGATCTGCACGAGTTGGAGGAAAAACAAACCTAGTTGAGATAAGATTAATTTAAATCTTTAGATTAACAGCTGAATTTTTTCCATTTTCTTCAGCAATTTCGAATGTTATATCTTGGCCCTCTTCTAAATTATCAATACCAGAGCTTTTCAAAGCCGTTTTATGAACAAAAACGTCTTTTGATCCGTCTTCAGGCTGGATAAATCCATAACCTTTTTTAAAATTAAACCATTTAACTTTACCTTTTATCATTTTTCTCCTTATTTAAGTACGAACTTAGATCATAAAAAGTCTAAGAGCATTAAATAAATTTGATTGAATCTAAATGATATTCTAAATGAGAGATATTATTGTAGGAGTCAACGCCATTTATTTATTATATTATAACCAAGTTCTATTTATTTAGATAGTTTTAATATTTAAAAAAGCAATCTTTAATATTTTTAATTTGAAAGCCACCTTGCTTTTGCTTCAATATAAAATTTACTATTACAAGGTGGTGACATTAAAATAATAGCAATTTGTAAAAAAGAAAATGAAAAAGTTAATAATTTTTATATATTTTTTTGGTTTTAGTTTGTTAGCTAAGGATTTTTGTGTCATTAGTAATATTTTAGATAACAGCAAACAGATTCTAAATTGCAATGATAAACAGTTGCTTTTTGGCTATATTAAATTCAAATCAAAACTAAATAATCTAAAATTTTCTTTAAACAAAGAAATAAAAGAGTATGTCCCTCATCGATATAAGTCAGAAATTTTGACTTTTGTCAGAAAAAATTGTTATAAAAAATCTTTAAAAATAAAAACTATTACAAATTTCAATAGTAAATTAGATGAATATGTTAATGAAATTATCATAGAATGTAGATATAAATTATGAGAAATGAAGACGATATAGAGTTAAAGGTTTGTAAAAAATGTGATGCGCCATTACCCTGTGATGCTTTAAGGTTAAATTATTTTAATTTTGATACTTGCATTTGTGATGACTGTTACAATCAGTTGTCGTAGCGTGAGAATCAGAGAGGAAAGAAGTTGTTTTAAGTGTGAGAAATTGTTTTCTGAATTATTTCGATGCAAATATGACGAAAGAGGTAATTGGGTATTTCTCTGCAAAAACTGTTTAGAAGAATCAAAGTTAAATAATTTGTTTTATCAATATGGTGGAACTTGGAAATCTAAGAAAAGATAGAAACATAAAAATCATGTGTGGCAGATACGTACTTTATTCAAAAGACAAATTTAAAAATAAATACAATATAAATATAAGTCCAAATTATAACATTTCGCCTAATCAAGAAGTATTTGTGATTGATCAAAACATGAATATTAATAAACTAAAATGGGGAATTAGAGCTGAATGGAAAAATTCGTTAATCATTAACGCAAGATCAGAAACAATAGAAGTAAAAAAGTCTTTTGCCAATTTAAATAGATGCGTTTTTATTAGTGATGGTTATTACGAGTGGAAAAGAAGTGGAAAATTTAAGACTCCATATTATCATTATATTCCAAACAGTTTTTTGTATTTTGCAGGTTTATGCAATAATATAGGTTGTGTTGTTGTTACTATGGATAGTTTTCAATACCTTTCTAAAGTGCATAGAAGGCAACCATTTTTTTTAAAAGAAAATCAAATTGATTCATGGATTAAAAATGAAAATAGTAATATAATTTATGATGAAATAGTAAATTTTCATAAAGTATCAACTGAAGTAAATAAAATATGGTGTAATTCAAACGATTTAATTAGTGAAGTTCAAGACAAACATCAATAAATACAGTTACTTATATAATATATCTTATGCTAAACATCATAAAAATATTTTTTATCACGTCTTTTAACTTTTTAGTCCTTTCTGAACTTCAAAGTAAACCAGTTGGTAAAGGCTTATCATGTTTTTCTGAGGAAGATTCGGTCAATAATAATTATGAATCATTTCGTGGATTATATTTCGAATCAGACAATTCAATTAGAGTAGTAAGTTTCAAAAGTAAGAATAAATCTCTTAAAATTATTTCAAAACTTACTCCTTATAAAATTTCTGAGAAATCTGTAAAATTCAAAATAAAGTTTATTTGGTATGGCGATATTTCTTTTGAAGAATTTACTTTGAGAAGAAAAGATCTTGAACTAAGTCACGAAATAGATAATGAAAATAGAGTTTTGAAGTGCAAAATTCTAGATGATGAGTTTATGCCAGAAATGATTGAGTTAAAGAATCTCTTTCAATTGAAATTTGATGATGGTTTAAAGTCAAATAAAATATAAAAAAAAAGCCTGACTAAATTAAGTCAGGCTCATTAAATATATGAAAATCTCTACTTATTTACTTTTCAGCGCAAGCGTAAGAGTTGATTTCAAGTCCTACTGAGATTTCAGAAATAGTTGGTTTTGTCCAAGCCATTGTATTCTCCTTTATGTTAATATTAATAATTGAGTACAACCTACTAGTTTTATCTTAATCAACTCTGATAAGCTTGTTCATAATCCGTTAATGTTGAGAAGTCTTAAAAAAGATGATTGTGTTGGTTTTTGGTTTGGAAGAATGAATGGGATAATAAAGAGAATGAAAATTCATTCTCTTTATTACTATAGATTAGTTATTTAGTAGTGCCAGAGCTCTATCAAAGATTTCTTCAGCGTTATCAAGCTCACCGATTTCTAACTTTTCAGCTCCTTGAGATCTGAGATTAGATATCTGTGCAAAAGTTTCTGTATTAATTGAGCTTTTGTTGGAAAATAACTTTGAGTCAACTTCAGCCATTTTTTGATAAGGGCAAGCTTCAGCACTTGAAGAAATGACGAAAGCTGCAGCTAGGCATAAAATAATTTTTTTCATAATTTATCCTTTTGGTTATTTATTTAAGATAATACATCAATTTTTTTTTTCTATTATTATTTTTTTAAGTTGTATTTTAATGTAAAGTTTAACACTGCAAATTGACTTTTTGCTTTTTACTCATTAATAATTCAAAAACATTATTTTTTAAAATTCTTATGTAAATAAGTAAAAATCTAAAAAATTTAAAAAGGAATATATTTAATGGAATTCTCTGGAAGTAAAAATTATATTTCAACAAATGACTTAACTGTTGCTGTAAATGCCTCAATTGCTCTGGAGAAACCATTATTGGTTAAAGGAGAACCAGGTACTGGTAAGACAGAGTTAGCAAGACAGATTGCCAATAGTTTAAAACTAGAAATAATTGAATGGAGCATAAAGTCGACAACAAAGGCACAGCAAGGCTTATATGAGTACGACGCTGTTAGTAGATTAAGAGACAGTCAGCTTGGTGAAGAAATAAAAGATATTACAAAGTATATAAAAAAAGGCAAAATATGGGAATCTTTTGAAACTACGAAAAAATCAGTTCTTTTAATTGATGAAATCGATAAAGCTGATATTGAGTTTCCCAACGATTTACTTCAAGAATTGGATAAAATGGAGTTTTACATATACGAAACAGGAAAAGTTATTAAAGCTAATCATAGACCAATAATAATCATAACTTCCAATAATGAAAAAGAGCTTCCTGAGGCGTTTTTAAGGAGATGTTTCTTCCATTATATTCAATTCCCTGAAATTGATACACTAAGAAAAATAGTTGAAGTTCATTTTCCAGACATAAAAAAATCATTATTAGAAACTGCACTTAAAAAATTTTTTCAGATAAGAGAAGTTCCAGGATTAAAAAAAAAACCATCTACATCAGAGGCTCTTGATTGGATAAAACTTTTATTAGTAGAGGATTTGGACTCAAAAGATTTGAAATCAGATGGAAAGAACATACTACCAAAGCTTCATGGAGCATTGTTAAAAAATGAACAAGATATTCAACTTTTTGAGCAATTAGCGTTTATGTCAAGAAAAGAAGATTAAGTTTATGTTTTTAGATTTTTTCTTTAAATTAAAAAATGCTAAAATACCTGTATCGCTAAATGAATTTTTAAATCTTTTAAATGCTCTAGATAATCAAGTGATTTCGTACGATGTTAATGAATTTTATTATTTGACAAGAACATGTTTGATAAAAGACGAAAAACTTTTTGACAGATTTGACTTAGTTTTTGGTGAATATTTCAAGTCAATTGAAAGAATTGAATTAGAAGATGTTATGTCATCTGTGGATATCCCTGATGATTGGATCAAACAAATGTTTAATAGATATTTCACAGAAGACGAAATTAACAGAATTAAATCTCAAGGTGGTATTGAAAAACTTTTAAAAACTTTAAAACAAAGATTAAAAGATCAAAAAAAAAGACATCAAGGAGGAAATAAATGGATTGGAACCTCAGGAACTTCTCCATTCGGAGCATATGGATATAATCCAGAGGGCATAAGAATTGGTCAGGATAAAAGGCGTCATGGAAAAGCAATAAAAGTTTGGGATAAAAGGATTTTTAGAGATTTTGATAATACCAAGGAATTTAATAACAGAAGTTTTAAAGTAGCTTTAAAGAAACTAAGACAATGGGCTAGAACTGGCATTAACCAAGAGTTGGATATTGAAGAAACAATATCAGATACTGCAAAAAATGGAATTTTGAACATTAAAACTAAAAAAGAAAGGGAAAACTCAATCAAAGTTTTATTGTTTTTAGATGTTGGTGGTTCCATGGATAGTCATATCGAGCAAGTTGAACAACTTTTTTCAGCTGCTAGTAATGTATTTAAAAATCTTCATTATTTTTATTTCCATAACTGCTTATACGAGGGTATTTGGAAAAACAATAACAGAAGATGGAATGAAAGATTATCAACATATGATGTTATAAGAACTTACGGAAAAGAATTTAAATGTATCTTTGTTGGAGATGCCACTATGAGTCCATACGAAATTGTAATTCCAGGTGGAGGTAATGAACATTTTAACGATGAACCTGGAAGAGTTTGGTTGGAAAGAGCTATTACTCAATGGCCGTCATATATATGGATAAATCCAGTCATCGAAAAATATTGGGAGTATTCAGAATCTACAATGATAATAAAAGATATTTTTAAGAATCGGATGGTACCTTTAACGTTAGATGGGATTGATAAAGCTACGAAAATCCTGACACAACCAAATTTTAACTAAGAAATTATCATTTTTTTATTAATAAATTTTTCTTATTTTTAGTTTCTTGTTTATTTTTTTTTCAAAATCAGTAGGTTTCACTTTAATTGAGTATAAATTGTTCTCCTTACCGTATTTTGATTTAACTGAATTAAAAAAGTTATTATTAGAATAACCATTAGAACAAAAAAGGGCTAAGTTTAGGAATATTAAAATTTTCATTGTATTCACCTAATAATTTCACTATTAACTTCAATTAAAATTTTAATTTATAATAATAATGAATAACTGAAAGTTTTATAAAATGAATCAAAAAGTAAATACACTTTTTAAAAAAGTTGATTATTGGAGATGGTTTGGTTTTTTTTTAGCAGTAATCGGAGCGTATGTTCTTGGAAATGCAAAAGTATCGTCTCAATCTATTGGTTGGATTATATGTAGTTTCTCATGCCTTATATGGATTATTATGGGAATAAAAGATAAAGACATTCCTAGAACTTTAATGGAAGTTATGTATTTTGTGATTGGCATACGAGCCACAATTAATTGGCTTGATTTTAGCTAATTTTGCATAAAAATAAATCCAACAAGTATTTAAAAAAGATTTTATTAAATTATTCTCTTCAATTTTTGAAGGCAGCGAAAGGAAAATCATATATAATATTTTAATATGAAGAACTGGTGGGTCTACATAATCCAATGCCGAAATAAAAGTTTGTATACAGGTATTACAACTGATGTCGAAAGACGACTGGATGAACACCAAAACAATAATAAAAAAGCATCCAAGTATTGTGCGAGACTTCGTCCACTTAGACTGGTTTACAAAAGTTCAGCTTATGAAAATAAAAGTGATGCATCCAAAGAAGAGTATCGTATTAAACAATTATGTCATAAGGATAAACTTAAAATAATAAAAAAAATTTATGAACGAACTAGCCGAAACTCTTGAAGATGTATTTGGGTTTTCCTCTTTTAGACCAGGGCAAGAGGAAATTATTAATCATTTAATGCAGAAGAAAAAACTGTTAGCAGTTATGCCCACAGGAGCAGGAAAATCTTTATGCTTTCAACTCCCAGCTCTGCTCTTTGAAAATCAGACCATTGTAGTGTCTCCACTTTTAGCTCTTATGGATGATCAAGTTATTGGCTTGAAGGATTTGGGTGTTAAGGCTGAACGTGTTCACTCAGGAATGGTTGAGTCCGAGAGAGAACAAGTATGGGAGGATTTTAAAAATAAAAGAATTAAAATTTTATATATCTCGCCTGAATCATTAATGCGTAATGAAATGATATGTGCATTAAAGCCACTGAACATTAGTATGTTTGTTGTAGATGAAGCTCACTGTATTTCTAAATGGGGGAGTGATTTTAGACATGAGTATGATCTCTTAAAAGAACTTCAAAATCATTTTCCTGAAGCAGTTATTTCAGCATTTACTGCAACAGCTGATGAAGAAACACGTAGTGACATTAATAACAAATTAACTAATGGCAAGGGTAAAATATTCCTTCATGGTTTTAATCGTCCTAACCTTTCTTTAGCTGTGCAACAAAAAACTAACGATTGGAAAGCTCAACTTCTTGAATTCTTAGAAAATAGAAAAAATCAATCAGGTATTGTGTATTGTTTGTCTCAAAAACTCACTGAACAATGCTCTGAATTTTTGAGATCAGAGGGATTCAACTCATATCCGTTTCATGCTGGATTGGATACCCAGATAAAAATTGATACCCAAGATAAATTTATGACAGAGGATAATATTGTAGTTTGTGCAACAATAGCGTTTGGGATGGGAATTGATAAAGCTGATGTTAGGTATATAGCTCATATAAGTTTGCCTAGTAGTATGGAAGCTTTCTATCAAGAAATTGGTAGAGCAGGACGAGACGGTTTGGAAGCTGACACATTGCTAATTTTTGGTTTACAGGATTTATTTCAACGCAAACGTTTTATCGATATGAGCGATGCCCATGATAGCTTTAAAATTAAAGAGCATAAAAGATTAGATGCATTGATTGCATATTGTGATTCAGCTACTTGTAGGCGTCAAACATTATTATCATATTTTAAAGAAACCTGCGAAACATGTGGTAAGTGTGATAATTGTCTTAATCCGCCTCAAATGATTGAAGGAACAGAGTATGCACAAATGGTTTTATCAGCTATATATCGTACAGGTCAATACTTTGGTTCGGGACATATTGTTGATGTGCTGAGAGGGGTTTTAAGTGACAAAGTGAAAGCAAAAGGACACGACACAATTAAAACATTTGGAGTAGGGCGAACAGCTTCGACTGATTTTTGGAAAACATTTATTCGTCAGATGGTGTCAGCAAATTACTTGTTTATTAATATTCAGCGTTATGGTGCATTACAAATTACATCAAAGGGTGAAATGGTTCTTAAAGGAGAGGACGAATATTTTTATCGTAAGATCGAATTTAATCAGCCTATTAAAGCAAAAAGGATTAAATCTCAAACTATTGATAGTGAAACACTTGATGATGAAAAGGAATTATTCTCGGCATTAAAATCTAAACGTTTGGAATTGGCACGCAAAAGGCGAGTTCCTGCTTACATAATTTTCCCAGACTCGACTCTTCATCAAATGCTTCTTCATAAACCTCAAACAATCGAGGAGATGGGAAAGCTGAATGGAGTAGGGCCACAAAAGTTAGAAAAATATGGCGAAGCTTTTTTATCTATTATTACAAACGAAAAATATTCTAATGATTAGAATCATAAACGGTATTATTATTTTATTTTTTGTTGTAAGTGTTTCTGAAGCTAAATCTCCTGAAGAAATGATTAAAGAATCTATTGCAAATTATCCTGGAAAATGTCCATGTCCTTATTCAATAATGAGTAACGGTAAAGAATGTGGAAAAAGAAGCGCATATTCAAAACCTGGTGGTAACGAGCCGTTGTGCTACGTTTCAGATATTACAACTGAAAAAAATGATAGTGTAAATACTCAACAACAAATAAGAATTGTTGATGGAGATACTATCCATATTAATAAAATTAAATATAGACTTCACGGAATTGATGCACCTGAAATGAAGCAATTATGCAAAATGAAAGAAAAAAATTACAAATGTGGGGTCAAATCAAAAGAATTTTTAGGTTCTCTCATTCGCAATCAGTCCGTTAAGTGTAACCATAAAGATAAAGATAGATACAAACGAATTGTTGCTGAATGTTTTGTAGGTGAAACCAACCTTAATAAAGAACTGGTAAGAAATGGTTGGGCTCTTGCTTACAGAGATTATTCCAAAGACTATGTCATTGATGAAGAATATGCCCAAGAAAATAATCTAGGTATGTGGAAGGGAACATTTATTCACCCAAAAAAATGGAGAAAATTAAATAGATGAAGAATGTAAAAGGTACTGATTTTCAAAAAATGGTGTGGTCAGAAATAACAAAAATTCCTAAAGGAAAAACAATCACTTATAAGGAACTTGCGATGAAAATAGGGAAACCCAAAGCTTGCCGAGCTGTTGCTAATGCATGTGCTAAGAATCCATTATTAGAAATAATTCCATGTCACAGAGTCATTAGAGAAGACGGAAAAATGGGTGGATATAAAGGAAAAAAAGGAATTGAGAGAAAAAAAAGACTTCTTAAAAGTGAAGGCGTAAAATTATAAAAATGATGACACCAAGGAGTAGGAATACGATTTATTTATGAAAAGTTTACAATAAACAAATTAAGTAATGCGTGTTTACTTATTTCATTTCTTTAAAAATATTAATATCAAACTAATGACCACACTTACAACAATACAAGTCACTATTGGAAAATAAAAAGAAGAGTTTTCTTTTTTAATAACAATATCACCTGGTAATCTTCCAAACCCAATGTCCCTAAAAAATGGATACAATAGTCCGATAAGAATTAATAGTAACCCAATTATAATTAGTAATTTTTGAATCATAATTTAATTTTATGCTTAAATAAATTATTTGAAAATATAATTTAAATTTATTAAGATTTGACTATGAAAAGTAAAATTATAATTCCATTTTTATTTCTATTCCTTGCTTCCTGTTCAAGCATTGATAACAAAACTATTGGTAACACATTGGGTGCGGCTGCAGGTGGAGTTATAGGTGCTCAATTTGGAGCTGGAACTGGCAAACTATTTATGACAGCTATCGGTGCCGGTTTAGGGTCTTTAGTTGGTGGTGAGATAGCGGATGAATTATCTGTAGACAAAATCAAAAAGAAATGTGAAGAGTTGGGCTTTGAAGAAAACACTTCTGAGTTTGAAAATTGTCTAAATAAACTTAAATAAGAGCATACTAAAATAATTAAAAATTAGAAGCTCTGTGATCTTTATACTAAATGTCTTAAAGTGGCCTGTATTACTTTCTTAAAAAAGTATACTAATAAAATAAATTTAATTTAATTCAAAGAAACTTAATAATATTGAATTTTTTTATTTCATTAGTATTTATTTAATATGAAATTTTTTTCCATTTACTTAATCATTTGCTTTGTAACTTTTTTTTCTGACACAAAGGGAAACTTTATAAATGATGTTAGAGATAAATTTGGCAATTCTGACAAGTCTTATTCAATAAAAATGAAATCCGTCACTAAAGATACAAAGAATAATGAGTCTAATGAGAAAAAATCTAAAAAGGAAAAAAAAAAAGGTGGATATAGGTAGCAAAAGAAAACTAAAAACAATCCATTTAATTTCCTTAAATAAACTTCTTTTACTTTTGAGGGCAGGGGATTAAAAATCATTGGTGCGGTCTCAATCAAAAGGTGGCACTACTGTATTACTTTTTATCAATACGTTGTAAAATAATTATCTTATCTTCGCTTGAGTTTTATAATGTATGTTCATATATAATTTATATGAAAATAATCTTTTCATTGCTTTTTATGACAATTTTTCTTTCGTCATGTGCAGTAGAAAAAAAAAAACTTACAGAAAATGTTGGCAAATATTTTCCACCAAATACTGATGATACTAACTTTAAAAATACCCTTACTACCAATAAAAATTTTGACGAAACTTGGACCTATGTAATTGACTTTGTAAAAGATTCATTTTTTAAAATCGAAAACATTGACAAAGATTCTGGATTATTAACGTTGTCATTTGGTCCAAAAGAACCAGAAAAGTTTATAAATTGTGGTGATTTTGAATATACTCTATTTTTTACTGGTGAAGAATTTAAAGGTTCTTACATTGATTATGCTAAAAGTGGCTTATTGGCTGTTCTTGACGCAAAAATGAATATCACTATACAAAAAATTGATTATGAATCTACAAAAGTAAGTATTAACACAAATTATACTTACTCAACACAACATGCACTTGGGTATTATGACCCAAAGCTAAACCAAACGTATAGTTTTGTATCAGGAGGCTATCAAACAATAGATGTTATCAATCCTATTAAAGGCAGTATTCCAACACGAACTTGTAAATCAACTAACTTTGCAGAGAATGTAATTTTTAATTTAATAAAGTAAGGTTTCTAATTTAATTAAAAAATTACGTGGGCTGTTTTAAATTTAGCCCCAGTGTAGTCCAAGCAGATTAAAATAAATATAGATTTTCTGAAACCCTTGGTGAGTGGTGCCGCTTGAGAGATTTGAACTCCCGACCCACTGATCACAAATCAGTATTTCAATAAAATACGAAAGTCATATAAGTTATTGATTATATTGATAAATATTGAAGTGAAACTACTGTAATCTAAAGCTGGGAGATTTCTGTGTTACTTCTGTGTTACTTTTTAGAATTTATTTGCTCCCTTAACTTTATTTTTTTGTAGATTTACAAAGAGTGATTTTGTTAAGATAATTTACATTCTTGTTTTTGAACTTTTATGAATTTGGGTATAAAAAAACTACACTTCAAATTTTACAAATATATTTTTAGTAGACCATATCCTTTTCACCATTGGATATTACTGCTAACTGTTTATTCAAAACTCTGGTTTTTTTCAATAATTTTTTCATTAATTTTTAGTTTTATTTTTGAAAGCACATTTGTTCATTATATGAAATTCTATTTCGTTTTTAATTTTTTCTACATGATTTTTGTTATTTTTAAGTCCTACAAACTTGAATTCTTTAGATTAGTTTATGACACAATCGAGCAACTGTTCAGAATGACCATAGGAAAGCTTTTTGGATTAAAGCCGATAGATTATAATTATAAACCACAA
>CACMWI010000013.1 GCA_902617375.1 uncultured Alphaproteobacteria bacterium
AAAAGGATCCAAAAAATTACTATCGTGAAGATTCTTTAATACATATCCAATTGATCCAGCCAATGTAGCATATTGTAAGGTATAACTTAAGCTTCTTGTTTTAGGATTTTCAATACCTGCTGCACCCTCACTACCAAAAACTTCACTAAAAGTATTGCTTTTTAGCTGAGGGCAAAATGTAACTGTAAAAAGAAATAATATTATTTTAATCATTAATCTATGAAACGACTTACTATAAATTTGTTTAGTTTTTTAAAATTTATCAATTTCTTCTATTAAACGCAGTTTCTGTTGGATTGGTAACTCCCTAAAATAGGTAGGAGGAACTTTTCTTTTTGTACTTTCATGGAATTTATCAAAAACTTCCTCTTTAAGAGCGTAATTATTTGAATATTCTAATGAATTATCAAAACGTTGGTCGAGTATTAGACCTGCACCAATTCCAATGAGGGAGATCTCAAAAAGATTGAAAGATTCAACTCTTTCTGAATTAAGTGAAATTAAAAAAAAAATAAATACCAATAACTTTTTTGAACTCAACATAATTTCCAATAATTATACATTTATTATCTATAAATTTTAGTTTTTTACAACAATTATTCATGGAGCGTATTGCCATCCTATCATAAACCTAAAAGTTTCTTGCATCTGTAATCCTCTTAAATTTTGATAAATTGGAAACGTTCCTTCTATCCCTATTCTGTGATTTTTAAAGATTTTACTTGTATTGACTAGATTTACTCCGAATCCTAAATTTATCTTATTGTGTCCTTTATTATGTGAATCCATTGCAGGGCTCATTCTTGGGTTCATTTCATTGTCTGAACCATTCATTTTCTTTTGATAATTATAGTTAATTCTTATTGAAGAACTAACATTGTCAATCAAACGATAAGACGACCATAAATTTAATTCAAATACATCGCCATACTTATAATTTTTAGAATTATTTCCTGAAAATGCTTTTTTATAGAGGAACTGCTCTCCAATTTTTAATTTCCCAAATTTGTTAATATTATTCAAAAAAAACAATGCATCGTAGGTACCAGTGCCATTTTGCATAGAATAACCTAACCTAGTATATGATGACGCTGGTGTTGTATCTCTTTGATCAATACTTCCAGTAGGAAGACTTAATACGGTTCCAATGTGAGTTTTTGTAAGATCATTATTTAAAATATTAATCAGCGTAGATATTCTTGTATCACTAAAACCAGAGGAATTAACATCAAAACGTGAACCACCAGCCATTGGCATTCTTTGTTGAGTCATTACTTTTTCTTGATAACTCGTCATTATCATAAAAGTTAAATTGTCTGACGGAGCATACATCCCGCCAAACATATGCATATTCATTTTCATCGATATTGGAGCATTCATATAATTACCTAAATTATTTGATGCACCGTTTGGTGATGACATCACGGAATTTGTATCTATTTTTTTTGTTCCGTTTGCAACATTATTCATGTTCATTTTACCAAAACGGTAAGAAAACATAAATTCACCTTTTTTATGCATATGGTCTCCCATAATTGATATTGGTCCATGGCTATCAGCCAGCTGTATTTCATCTGCATTAACAAAAAATGAGATTGTAACTAATATAGTTAAAATTAAGAAATTAAACATTATTTATCCTTTCAAGAAATTAGTAAGAAAAATTAAGAAAGTTAAATAATTGGGGGTGAGTTAGCCTTTTCTTCAATATGTTTAGTTTTAGTAAGGAAAGTTTTATAATTTTTGATTTGAGATTTATTAAAGAAATATTTTATAGAATATTTTGCATGAATTAATTGATCTCTATCACATAAACAATTGTTTTCACATTTCTCATCAATATCGTTTTTTTCAGAGGAACAAATATTATCTTGACCTAAAATATATGAGCTAACATTGAAACTGGAGAAAGTAAATAATATGAAGAATAGAATGATTAAAGATCTAAATATTTTAGAGAAAAGATTAATAGAAATCATTTTTACTACAAAATTAATTTACAATATTCTTTCATAAACAAAAAATCAATTATATTTTGAAATGAATTTTGGAATTTCTTTTTTTCTCAAAAAAATAAGTCCAACCATAGATCGAAACTAATCTATAATTATTTTTAATAAAATACTTATAAATGTTATTTTTAAGCGGTGGACAGTCTTCATCATGAATCTCAATTGAAACTAAATTTGGATTGTATTTTCTTATATTAAAACCTCTAAGAACATTCATTTCATAACCCTCAACGTCTATGTTAAGATAGTGAATT
This sequence comes from uncultured Alphaproteobacteria bacterium, assembly GCA_902617375.1. Taxonomy (GTDB): domain Bacteria; phylum Pseudomonadota; class Alphaproteobacteria; order Methylaequorales; family Methylaequoraceae; genus Methylaequor; species Methylaequor ceniphilum. The sequence continues at coordinate 2,267 of CACMWI010000013.1, forward strand.
GTTTTAATGCTATTCTCACTAAGAATCTGGTTTAAAGTTGTTTGTTGAATTTCTTTAATTAAAGGTTCTTTATTGACACTCTTGGAAGTATATTTTTTAAATTTCTCATCAACAGTGTTCATTGTACAATTTTCATAAAAAATATACGAATTTACTTTTTTTTTGATTGAACCAATAGAAATGTTTAAATTACGATCATTCCTCCTAAAAAACTTGTATAAATCAATACATCTCTCTGAGATGTCGAAATTCATACCTTTCCATCCTTTTTTATGTAATAAGAATGTCAACGAATTAATTTTGGGTTGATTGCAACCTATATCTATGTAAAACCCTTTATTCAGATCGGAAAAGTAATTGTAAACAAAAAGATCCTCTCCAAAACAATCTGAAAATGATTTAAGAGGTTTATGTAACCAATTTTGAATTACGTTGTAAAAAAAAGTACTTTTCAATTTCTTTCTCAATGTTTTGAAGTAACTCATATATTTTAAATTGATAAATCTAATTTGTAGGTAATTCAATTTTTAAAATAATTTTAAGATTATTATAGTAAATTATGAACTAATAACTAAGACTTATTAAAATTATTAATTAAGAAGTATTTATTTCAGATTTACTATTTAACAAATATGGTTAAAGGTCGGTGAATACACCTTCCCTTTTCAAATTTGATGGTAGCGGAGGAGGGACTTGAACCCCCGACACGCGGATTATGATTCCGCTGCTCTAACCACCTGAGCTACTCCGCCATTTTTTTATAATAAAAAATATAACTTAAATAGTAGATTGATAAATAGTTATAATTGAATTTACCCAAAAAAAAGCAAGTTTCAAGTCGTAGATATTAAAGTTAAATTTGTGTGAAAGAATTAGAAGATGAATGACACGCGCCTAAATAGCGCGTGTCTATCATTTAGTTACTTCGCTGTTGCAGTGATTTTATAGATTTCTCCTTCATCTACTGCAGCATAAAGAGCATTATCAGGACCTAATCTTAGACCTCTGAATCTCTTTGTTAGACCTGTTGGCATGTGAATTACACTCTTAATTGACTTACCATCTTTGGCAATATCAACAACATCAATTCTCATACCTGAAGGTGTTCCACCGAAACCAATACCCATGATTCCAACAGCCATTCTACCTTCCCAATAACCCCAGTTTTTGCCTTTTAAGAATGCGGCAGAACCAGTTCCTTGAGATAGACCGTTGTTATTCCATGCAGGCGGCATTAGATCACTGAAACGTGTGTCACTCATTGGCATGAACTGAGCACGTTTTGCAGGAAGCATACCTTCTTTTTGATTTGGCATATATCCACAGTACTTATCTGGACAATCACCACGTCCACCAACGTTTGGACGAGGATCCCAACCACCATTACCACCATTGACTAAGGCAGTAATTTCGTCGTTTTGCCATGGTCCATGTTCTGCAGTGAATGCTCTTCCATCGCTCGGACGGAAATCAATGCCTTGAACATTTCTATGACCATAAGTGTACATACGCTTATCGAAACCTCTTGGAGGTTTGTTACCTGGATGTGCTTTACCATCAGTATCAATTCTTAATACGTTACCACCTAACAATTTTGGTGATTGTGGTACAACACCTCTGTGACGATCACCTGTTGTAGCCCATAGATATCCATCGGGACCAAAACGTAATCTGTTACCATTATGTGCACCAGGACCACCAAATGGGTGATCGGACTCAAATGGTTTATATTGAATGTCTTTTACAATATCAACACGGTTTGAAACACTTTTCATGTCTTTGCTAACTTCCATTCTCATGATGATGTTTCCATCACATTTTTCGAAGTTAGTTTTACAACCACTACCGTGATATTTATCTGATGTAGATGCAACATAAATCCTTCTGTTTTTATTAAAATTAGGATCTAAAGCAACTCCCATCATACCGGCTTGACCAGAACAGAAAAGATCGTTAAAAGTACTTGCGTAACCTTTAGAACCTTTCATACCAGCAAGAGCGTGTACTGAACCTGAACTTGTTTTTACAGATAAACCTTTACATTTTTCTGTAACAAACATGTCACCACCATTAGTGAAAGCCATATCCCATGGATTTTCCAATCCATTCATGACAGACATAGCACTAATGTCAGGGGTATTCATTGTATCAGCATAGCTAGGTGCAGCAATAAAAGATGCTGTAGCAATAGCAACCGCTGATAAAAGTTTAGATTTTTTAATCATTAAATAATCTCCCTTTATTATTAATGTTAACGTTATTATTTTTGCGCATTTAAGTACGCGGCCAAATTCGCAATTTCAACATCTGACAACGGCTGCGCCATCATAATCATAAGATCTGAATTTGGTCCTATTTTAGTTCCGGCTCTGTAAGTGTTAAGTCTGTCTATAAGGTATGGTATCTCTTTACCCTTTAACTTAGGGTAACTAGCAAGCCCCATACCTGCAGGACCATGACAATTTCCACAATTTTGGGCATATCTAGCTTCACCAGCGTCAATATCGCCACACAAAGCGGAATTAGAAAAAAGTAAGCAAAGACCTACTATTCCTAACATTAGACCTTTCATAATCTTCCTCCACAAAGACTAACTTAAAGATTACATTAATTTAGTCATATGTACAAATGCAAAATAGCAAATATAGATATAATATAGGGTTCTTAGAATTTGGTTGCAACCAATAAAATCTTAATAAATTATTGACAAAATTTTGTTATCTATTAGGGAAAAAAAAAATTTGAATTCTATTTCAACTCGCTTGTTGTAATCCATCCTCCTCCCAACATTTTTTTGAAATTATTGTAAAAAACGCATGCTTGACCAGGAGCAACTCCAAATTCCGGTTCATCTAATAGTACAATTCCATGATTAAGATTTTTTTTATCTAACTCAACTTTTGCTGATATCAATCTCTGTCCTGATCTAATCTTAATTAATGCATCGAACTCAAGGTTAGATACATTTTTTGTGAAAAAATTTAAATCTTTAACATATATAGAATATTTTTTTAAATTACTTTTTGGACCTACAATTATTTCATTTTTACTCTTGTCAATTTTTAACACATACATCGGATGCTGATCTTTAATACCTTTAATACCCCCTACTCCTATGCCTTTTCTCTGACCAATTGTGTAATTGATTATACCGTTGTGAGTTCCAACAATGTCACCATTTATATTAACAATATTTCCGGCTATATTGGATTTAGTATCTTTTTCTTTAACAAATTTTCTATAATTCCCATCAGGAATAAAACAGATATCTTGACTATCGGGTTTTTCAGCATTGGAGAGTCCCAGGTTTAAGGCTAATTCTCGGATATAAGATTTAGTAAAATTTCCGAGTGGAAATCTCAATGTTTTTAATTGATCTTGTGTTGTAGCAAATAAAAAATAACTCTGATCCTTTAAACCATCATCAGCCTGATAAAGATTTATATCATCACCATTCTCAATTCTCTTCACATAATGACCTGTAGCTAATATTGAACTTTTTAATAATTTTGTAAATTCAATAAGATCGGTAAACTTAACCGTTTGATTACATAAAATACAAGGTATAGGAGTTTGACCATCAATGTAACTGTTCACAAATTTGTCAATTACAGATTCTTTAAACTTTTCTTTGTAGTCAATTATATAGTGTTTTATGTTTAATTTTTTTGCTACATTTTTTGCATCTGCTATATCTATACCTGAGCAACAAGTTTTGGATTTTTTTTTGTTTGCTGCCTCATATAATTTCATCGTAACCCCAATTACTTCGTATCCAATATTTTTGAGTAGAGCTGCAGTCACAGAGGAGTCAACACCGCCAGACATCGCAACAGTTATCCTACTACCGATTGCTGGTAAGTTATTTTCTTTTATAAATTTTTCTTTATCAATCTCTTTCATCAATCCACGCCATTTGTATTGCCTCAAGTATTTTTTCATTTGAGGCTTCGGGCTCATCTTCGAAATCTTCAAGCTCCAAAATCCATTTATGAAGATCTGTAAACCTAAGATTAACGTTGTCTTTATCAGGATGTTTTTCCTCAAGAAGAATTGCTATATCAATTGTATCTGACCATTTCAACTTCATTATTCTACATTCATGTTTCTTGTTCCAGATGGAATGGTTACTTTCATTCCGTCTAACTTTTCATCAACTATTATTTGACACCCTAATCGCGAAGTATGGGTTAAACCGAATGCTAAATCCAACATATCTTCTTCCTCTTCACTTGGTTCCGGAAGGCTATCAAAAAAACTCTTTTCTACTACAATATGGCAAGTTGAACAAGCGAGTGAACCTTCACAAGCACCCTCTAAGTCGATCCCATTATTATGAGCAACTTCAAGAAGAGACAAGCCATGCTCTGCTTCGACTACTTTTTCTTTTCCATCAGGTTCTATAAAAGTTATTTTTGCCATAATTTAGTCTATTTTATCGACATCTTTTCCAATGACTTGAGAAAAATCTTTCTCAATTCTTTTTTGAGCAAAAGATTCAGTAGCCTTATTTAATTTTTCAATGTTTTGATTAATCATATCACAATCATTAGTTTCAAGAGATTTTTTCAATAAATTAACATTTTTTTCAATATCATTTATATCATTTTTTGAGCAAAGTAATTCAATATCTTTTTTAACTGATTCTATTTCATTTAAAAAACTTTTGGCTTTTACTTTTGCTTCTATCACCATTCTTTGGAGTATATCGTCTTTTGCATTTTCGATACTACTCTCGACTATTTTTCTCATATCATTTAAGTCTAAATCATCATTAGTTTTTACTGAAAGCTTGTTTTGAATTCCAGTTTCTTCATCTTTAGCTGTAACAAAGAGAATTCCGTCCGCATCAAGAGAAAACATTACAGTTATTCTGGGGATTCCAGAAGGTTTAGGCTGAATATTTGACAAAATAAATTCTCCTAGTTTTCTATTGTTTGACGAAGTTTCTCTTTCTCCTTGAAGTATAACAAACTTTATTGCAGTCTGACCATTTTCGTGAGTGGTAAAAGTCTGTTCCTTAATAGCTGGTATGGGAGTGTTTCTTGATATTATTTTTTCCATCAACCCTCCCATAGTCTCAATTCCCAGAGAAAGTGGAGTTACATCCAAAAGTACATTCTCAGAACCATTAAGCAATTCATAACCGTGAAGTGCCGCACCCTTAGAGACAACAAGATCAGGGTTTACATCATCAAAAATTGTTGTTTCAAAATTTTCTTTAATTTTTTCTGAAATACACTTTATTCTAGATGAACCACCCACCAACACAAAACCCTCTATTTTGTTTATTTCTACATCAACTTCGTTTAGAAGTTCCAAAGAAATCTTGATTGTTCTATCAATAAGGTTATTGATAGCTTTATTGAAATCTTTAATATTAATCTCAATTTCTTTAACACATTCATTAACTTTAAGTTTTTCATTAAAAGTTTGCATCTCAAAAAGTTTTTCTTTTAGTAATTTAGACTTTTTAACTAATTTTAGTTTTTCCTTTTTATTCAAACTATCAAAATCAATTTTAAAATATTTTTCAACCAACCATTTTGCATAAAGAATGTCAAAATCATCACCTCCTAGATTGGGATCTCCACTCGTTGCAATTACCTTAAATATACCATCTGACAATTTAAGTAATGAAACATCAAATGTACCCCCGCCCAAGTCATAAACAAAAAAAATGCCTTTCTTTTTTTTTTCAAGTCCATACGCAAATGCAGCAGCTGTTGGTTCGTTTATCAGTCTCCTAACTCTCAAACCTGCCATAAAGGCAGCTCGCATTATTCCTGACCTAGCTTTTTCATCAAAATATGCAGGAACTGTGATTACACAATCAAAAACATTCTGATTGAGATTTTTCTCACATAGATTTTTTAAATAAATAAAAAAATCCTTTGATACTTCCATAGAGGAAATCTTAGTTCCATTTTGATCTTCATATATTTTTTTATCAAAATCTTTGGTAAAATTTCTCTTTACAGAGAAGATAGAATTAAAATAGCTTTCATTTTTTATGATCTCATTTCCAAACTTTTTTGTTTTTTCGTTATATAAAATCAAGGTTGGAATAAGTATTTTACCGTTGTCATCGAGGATAAACTGAAATTTATCTTTAACTTTTATCGAACAAACTGAATTTGTTGTTCCAAAATCTATTCCTAAGCAAATTTTAGCGTCATTTTTGGATGACATTGGTTCTTTTATCTTAATTAAATTCATAACTGCTTTTTAAAATCTATCCTTATCTTTTCAAGATATGATAATTTAACGTTCAACTTGCTGGCAATAGCATACTCTTTATTTTTAAATGATATCGATAAGTTCTTCATTGTTTCACTTATTTTTAAATTTAGTTTTTGAATGGAAAGCTTTTTTTGTTCAGAACTTTCTGCCTCAAGAAACTCATTTTGTATATCCATTATTTCCTCTAATACATCAGGATCACTAAATGATTTATCTTCTGAATGAGGATTAAATCCATTTAATTTTAGTAATATAGTAGCTCTTGATATTGAACTATTTAATTTTTGGTATGCTTCGTTAATCATTGATGACAGTAGGGTTGAATATTTAATTTCCTGATCCGATAGTTGCGAATATTTATCAGGATGAAATAGTTGTTGCAATTTTAAATAAGCTTTTTCAAGTTCATCTAAATCTAAATCAAACGTCTCTGATATTCCCATTAATTTAAATTCATCAACTTGTTTAGGTGGTTGAATTTTATTACATTTTTGACATAAGAAAAGATTTGGAGGGATATCATTCCCGCAGTTCCAGCAAATGGAGTTTACAGACATAATTTTGCATTAAACGTGAAACGACTCCCCACAACCGCATCTACCTTTTTCGTTTGGATTAATAAATTTAAAACCAGATTCTAAAACCCCCTCCTCATAGTCCATAGTTGTACCAAGGAGAAAAAGAGTTGCTTTTGGGTCAATATATATTTTAATATTCTCTATATTTAGAACTTCGTCTTTTTCGTCAGGAGAATCAACAAATTCCATACTGTAGGAAAGTCCAGAACAACCTTTTGTCTCTATACCTAGTTTTATACCAAGTGGTTTGGTATCTCTAGAGGATAAAAGCTTTTTTATATGATTAACAGCATTGCTGGTAACAGTAATCATTATTTCTTTTTAGAAAATTATCTATTTTTTCTATTCTTTTTTTTATAATCGTCTATTGCTGCTTTAATTGCATCTTCAGCTAAGATAGAACAATGAATTTTTACAGGTGGGAGAGCGAGATGATTTGCTATCTCCGTATTTTTAATTGAGTGTGCTTCATCAAGATTTTTACCCTTAACCCATTCAGTAATAAGTGAACTTGACGCAATTGCCGAGCCACATCCAAACGTTTTGAATTTTGCGTCTTCTATAACACCTTCGTTATTAACTTTAATTTGAAGTTTCATAACGTCACCGCATGCTGGAGCTCCAACGAGACCTGTTCCAACTTGCTCAGACTCCTTGTCCATAGACCCAACATTTTTAGGGTTTTCGTAGTGATCTAGAAGTTCTTTACTGTAAGCCATGACTGAGTGTCTCCTTTCTTGTTATTAGTGATGAGCCCATTTTATTTTACTAATATCCACACCTTCTTGGGCCATTTCCCAAAGTGGACTAAGCTCCCTAAGTCTCTTAACTTCCTTAACAATAATATCTGTTGCATACTTTACCTCATTTTCAGTGGTAAATCTACCAAAACCTATTCTCAAGCTTGTATGGGCAAGTTCCTCTTCAACTCCAAGAGCTTTTAAAACGTATGAAGGTTCAAGAGAAGCGGAAGTACAAGCAGAACCTGAGGAAACTGCAAGATCTTTAATACCCATCATTAGAGATTCACCTTCAACATACGCAAAGCTTAGATTAAGGTTCCCTGGAACCCTAGATTGTTCTGATCCATTGAGATAAACATCTGGGCAAGATTTTCTAATACCTTCGAGCATCATTTCTTTGTATCTTGTCAATGTTTTAGTCTCTTTTTCCATTTCTTTAGAGTAAATGTTGCAAGCTTCTCCAAGACCAACACAAAGTGCTGGGGATAGTGTTCCTGATCGCATGCCACGTTCCTGACCTCCTCCACTTATCATTGAGGATATTCTTACTCTAGGTTTACGTCTTATATAAAGTGCACCAACGCCTTTTGGAGCATATATTTTATGACCAGAGATGCTCATTAAATCTATATTCATTTTATCAACATCTAAAGGAATCTTGCCTATAGCTTGAGCGCAATCAGTATGAAAGAAAATATCATTAGACCTACAGATATTTCCAATCTCCTCTAGTGGTTGAATGACACCGATCTCGTTGTGGACTCCCATTATCGATACAATGAGGGTTTTGTCGGTAATTGACTTTTTCAGTTCGTCAAGATCTATTAAACCGTCGCTTTGTACAGGTAAGTATGTGACTTCGAAACCTTTGCCGGCAAGATGCCTACAAGATTCTAAAACACATTTGTGTTCTGTTACGCAGGTGATTATATGATTTTTTTTATCTCCATAGAATTCTGAAACTCCCTTTAAGGCTA
>CACMWI010000014.1 GCA_902617375.1 uncultured Alphaproteobacteria bacterium
AAAATCCATTATTAATTCAAATAATAGAAATATTGTAATGGAGAGATATTTTGAGAAATAAGTTGAAATTTATTAAAGTAATAATCTTCAGTTCATTTCTTGCTTCATGCTCATCATCTGGAAACTTCGATAAAAGTACATTTGTGAAAACTACATCCACTGCAGTAGGCGGTTATTTCGGATATCAATTAGGAGACGGAGATTTATTTGCTACTACAATAGGATCAACTTTAGGTGCAGTTTTTGGAACCACTTTAACTGACTTTATTAATCAAGATGACTATTACTTTTTTAAAAAAGAAACTTTAAGAGTTTTAGAAATTAACGACAATAACGAAGGTGTTAATTCTGGATATTGGCAAAACCCTAAAAGTGGTAATAAAGGTGTTGTAAAAATAAAAGGATATTTTGGTTCCCCTGAATGTAGATTAATTGAAAATATTTATGTCGTTGACAATCAAGCTTCAAATACTTTTGGAGCTGCGTGTAGAGAAAAAAGCGGTCAATGGGCAATGATGAAATAATATATTTAATTTTTTCTAAATTTTATTATATCATATGAATATGATTATTATTTCACCATCCAAAAACTTAAATTTAAATGATGAAGTTCTTAAAATAAATCATTCTTTACCTTTATTTTTAACTGAATCTAGACAGTTAACACAAAAAATTAAAACTCTCGATGTAGATGAGATTAAATCTTTAATGAATGTAAGCGATTCTTTGGCCAAACTAAATTTTGATAGATTTAAAAATATTTCAAAAAAATCAAATATTAAAAAAGCTGCTGGTTTTCTTTTTTCTGGTGATACCTTTAATGGATTGGCAATAAGATCACTTGGTTCCTCTTGTCTAACTTACGCACAAAAAAGACTGAGAATATTATCAGGGTTATATGGAATATTAAAACCATTTGATTTAATAGAACCTTACAGACTTGAAATGGGAACAAAAATCAATGGTTTAATTGGTGGAGATTTATATAACTTTTGGAGTAATAAATTAACATCTAATCTCAACAAGGAGATTCGAAATAGTAAGTCTAATTTTTTATTTAATCTTTCATCAAATGAATATTCTTCAGTTGTTAATTTTGAAAAATTAGACAATAAAGTGATCAGCTTTGATTTTAAAAAAGTAAAAGATGAGAAGTTAACAGGGATTGGTATGGTTATTAAAAAAATCCGAGGTGCAATGGCTAATTACATTATTTCAAATCAAATCACAAGTCTTGAAAAAATAAAAAAATTCAATCAATTTAAATTCAAATTTTATGAATTTGATAACAAAAATAATAAATTTCTATTTATTTCTAAGTAATGAAAAAAAAGATTGTTGTACAAATTCCTTGTCTCAACGAAGAGAAAGGGATAGCAAATGTTATTAAACAAATAAAAAAAATAACTCCCAAATCAAGAATTATTGTTTATGACAACGGATCAAAGGATCAGTCTGTTCAGATTGCAAAAAAGAATGGTGTCGAAGTGAGGTTTATAAACAAAAAGGGTAAAGGGAATGTTGTAAGAAGCATGTTTTCCGATAAAATTGATGCCGATTATTTCGTAATGGTAGATGGAGATAATACTTACGATTTATCAAATTTAAACAAGATGCTTGAATTAATGGAAAAATTTAATTTCGACATGATTGTAGGAAAAAGAGTCCATAAAGATACGCAAGCTTACAGGAAAGGTCACGTAATTGGTAACAAATTTTTTTCAAATTTTGTTAATCTCTTTTTTGGTAAAGACATAACTGACATTTTTTCTGGATTTAGAGTTTTTTCAAAAAGATTCGTTAAAACTTTTCCCGTATATTCAGACGAATTTGAAATTGAAGCTGAACTTACAATTCATGCTTTAGAGCAGAAATTAGAAGTTTCTGAGTATGAATGTAACTATAGCGCAAGAACTGAAGGTTCTTTTAGCAAACTAAATACATTTAAAGATGGTACTAAAATACTTAAACTAATCTTAATTCTTATAAAAGACGAAAAACCGCTTTTATTTTTCAGTATGTTTAGTTTAATCTTTCTTTCTTTATCATTGTTTATAGGTGTGCCAGTTGTAGCAGAGTTCTACTATACTGGTCTTGTAGAAAGGATTCCTTCAGCTATATTGGCTGGCTTTCTTATGATACTCTCTTTTCTAAGTTTTTTCTCAGGCCTTATTTTAGATATCATAAAAAAAGTAAGATATGAAAATAAAAGAATGAATTTTCTTCTCTTTAAAGACTAATTTATTCAACGAATTGGAATCTTTATAGTTTTTGTTGGTAAGGTTTTATTTTGGTTTTCGTCTATAATCTTCTTTTTATTTTCATTGATTAGCCATACCATTTGCATTGCAAGTGCATGCAATCTTTTTGCTTTGGATTCTCCAGATAAGATTCTTGAAAACTGCCTTTTACTAATTCCTAATGCATCTGATGCATTTCTAATATTTAAATTATTTAATTTCATCCATTCTCTTATTTCACTCGGGGTTGGCTCGTTGATATTTAGAAAAAGCAACTTGTTACTCCCCGAGATAAGCTTTTCTGGTAAGCTTTTCAAATTTTTTATGATTCTCAGTTTTTTTTGTTGTTTTATCCATAATTGAAATTACAAATATTGCCAAGAATGAAATACTCACTGTAAAGATTGCTGGATATTTATATGGAAAAATGGCTTTCTTAAAACCGAATACCTCTACCCATATTGTTGGTCCTAATATAACTAATGCTATTGTAGTTAAAAGACCAATCATACCACCATAATAAGCACCTTTTGTAGTTAAATTTTTCCATATAATTGTAAGAAAAAGAATTGGGAAATTTGTACTTGCTGCAACTGCGAACGCCAAGCCAACCATAAAAGCTACGTTTTGCCCCTCAAAAAATATTCCGAGAACAATAGCAGTTATACCTATAACAACGCTCGACACTTTAGAAACTTTTAATTCAGTTCTTTCGTCTGCATTACCCTTTTTTATAACATAAACAAATAAATCTCTCCCAATTGCTGAAGCACCTGCTAAGGTAAGTCCAGAAACAACTGCTAATATTGTCGCAAATGCCACTGCTGATATAAATCCAAGAAAAACATCGCCTCCTATTGAATGTGACAAATGTATTGCTGCCATATTATTTGAACCAATTAATTTACCGCTCTCATTTAGATAAATAGAGTTATCGGATAAGAACACAATTGCACCAAAACCTATTACAAAAGTAAGGATGTAAAAATATCCAATAAATGTGGTTGCATAAAGTGCAGAGATCCTTGCACTTTTAGCATCGGGTACTGTAAAAAATCGCATTAATATGTGGGGTAAACCAGCAGTACCTAAAATTAATGCAATACCCAGCGAAATAGCTGATATGGGGTCATCAATCAGTTTTCCAGGAAATAATATTTCCATTTTACTTTCATGGACCTTAACTGCTTGTTCCAATAAACTACTTAAATTAAAAGCAAATTCTTTAAAAACTAAAAAAGCTAAGATTGATGCTCCAAAAATTAATAAAAAAGCTTTGATGATTTGAACCCAAGTAGTAGCAATCATTCCACCAAAGCTAACATAAATGATCATTAAAATACCTACGATGCATACAGCAACTTCATAAGGTAAACCAAATAGGATTTGAATGAGTGAACCTGCCCCAACCATTTGTGCAATTAAGTATAAAGTAATAGTTACTAATGTTCCTGTAGCAGAAAGCATTCTAATCTTTGATTGTTCTAATCGAATTGATGTTATATCTGCAAAGGTGAATTTACCTAGGTTTTTTAATCTTTCGGAAATTAAAAACAGAATTATTGGCCATCCAACTAAAAAACCAATTGAATAAATCAATCCATCAAAACCAGAATAAAAAACTAATCCAGAAATTCCTAAAAATGACGCTGCAGACATATAATCACCTGCTATAGCTAAACCATTTTGAAATCCAGAAATTTTTCCTCCAGCAGCATAATAATTTTCTTTAACATCCGTTTTTTTTGAAGCAAAGTAAGTAATCAAAAGTGTAACAACAACGAATAAAATAAAAATTATAGCTGCAAAGTAACTGCTTTCATTATTACTTGCTAGAACAAACGACGGAAGAAGGGTTGTAATTATTTAAAAAAAAAAAATCATTCTTTAAGTTTTTCTTTAATTTTATCGAGGAAATTGTTTGAGATTAGAGTATAGACTAATGTAAGAATGATTGAAAAAAAAATTATAGAAAGTCCCCAAACAATTCCAACTGTAACATAGCTATTATTGAGTAAAATACCTAATATTTCTGGTTTAAACCCAATTATAAAAATAAATGAAAAGTAAAAAGAAAGAATAAGTAAGGAGAAACTAAATGCTATTAACTTATTTAAAAAAATAAATCTATCGTACAGTATTTTTTTACTCAATTATTAGCTTTATTAAAGCCAAGCATCGAGATGCTTGGCTTTTTTTTAATTTAGAGGTTTACAGTTACAGCTTTTAGTTCTGTGTAGTTTTTTAAAACTTCATGACCCATTTCTCTTCCCCATCCGGACTCTTTATATCCTCCAAACGGCAGAGATGCGTCAAATATATTATGACAATTTACCCAAACTGTTCCAGCCCTTATTTTAGCAGCTAACTTGTGAGCTGTGCTGATGTTTTGACTCCATACACTTGCAGCTAGACCAAATGTGGTGTTATTGGCAACTTCTGCAATTTTATCTAAATCTTGATCAGAGAATGGTTGAGCACAAAGTACTGGACCAAATATCTCTTCTTTGACTATTGACATGTCTTTATCAGTTTTAGCAAATACAGTTGGGTGAACAAAGTGTCCCCCCGAGGAGTTATCATACTTACCACCAGCAATGATTTCACCACCTTCGGACTTACCAGATTCAATATAACCTGACACTTTTTTAAATTGCTCGTCTGAAACTAACGGGCCCATTTCTGACGAGGAGTCCATCCCAGGACCAACTTTAATATTAGATGCTATCTTTGAAATGCCTTCAGCAACTTGATCAAAAACTTTCTCGTGAGCCATCAATCTAGATCCAGCACAACAACATTGTCCGTGATTAAAAAAAATAGCACTAGCAGCTCCAGCAATTGCTGCATCAATGTCCGCGTCGGGAAAGATTATGGTTGGTGATTTTCCACCGAGCTCAAGTGAAACTTTTTTTAAGTTTCCTGCTGATGCTTTAGTAATTAACTTACCAACTTCTGTCGAGCCAGTAAACGCAACTTTGTCAACATGAGGGTGAGCAGCTAGAGGAGCTCCAGCGTCTTCACCAAAACCAGTAACAACGTTTAATACTCCTTCAGGTAAAAGATTAGAATTATTTATAATTTCAGTCAACCTTAACGCGGATAAAGGTGTTTGCTCAGCTGGCTTTAATACGATTGTACATCCAGCAGCAAGAGCAACTGATAATTTCCAAGCTGCCATAAGAAGCGGAAAGTTCCATGGAATGATCTGACCGACAACCCCAACAGGTTCTCTTAGAGTATAACTATGATATTGGGCTCCGGGAGTATATGGAACAGAAATAGGAATAGTTTCACCTTCAATCTTTGTTGCCCAACCTGCCATGTATCTAAAGATGTCGGAAGATAAAGCAACATCAGCACCAGCTGCAATTGCTACAGGTTTACCATTATCTAATGATTCTAATTGAGCAAGCTCTTCCGTATGATCATCTATCAGTTCAGCTATTTTCCATATTATTTTCCCTTTTTCATTAGGTGGGATGCTATGCCATTTCCCTGAGTCAAAGCATTTTCTTGCTGCTGAAACTGCCAAATCAATGTCGTTTTTATCTCCAGCCGCACAAGTTGATATTTTCTTTCCGGTAGCAGGGTCTTCTACGTCAAAAGTTTTACCTGATTTTGAATCAACCCACTTGCCGTTTATATAAAGCTTATGAGTCTGGTTTAAAAACTTTGCGACATTGTCGTTAACCGTGTAATTAAGAATCGATGCATCCATTTTTTATTTCCTCCAATAAATGTTTAATTAACTTTAATACCAAATATTAACATAGTGACTCCTAATTTCAACAGTTGTTGAATTTAAAAAGAATGATTTAATCTGATTTTTATTTAAAGTTTGGTCGGGTTTGGAGCATTGCCATAAATCTCTTGTGGATCGAAGACTTTTTCTTTTTCAGTAAACTCAAGTTTATCTATGTACTGACCTTCTTCCAAGCTTATTTTTCTATAAAAACACGATTTATAACCAACATGACAGCTAGCTTTTAAACCACCAAGTGCAACTTTAAAAATCACACAATCTTGATCATCATCTATTTTGATTTCTTTAATTTTTTGAATTAATCCGCTAGTCTCTCCTTTTTTCCAAATACATTTTCGACTACGAGACCAATAATGAGCCTCTTTTGTTTGCATTGATAATCTGAATGCCTCTTGATTCATATAACCGTGCATTAAGATTTCGCTATTTGACTGGTCTACTGTAATTACAGGAATTAAATTATTGTGGTCAAACTTTGGTTGCAAAGTTTCACCTTCTTCGACCTCTTCTACGGATTTTCTTGTAGAAAACTGTTTTATCATGAATTTGAAATATAATTTAAAAACTGTCTTTGAAGATCATTGTTTGTTTTAAAATCACCTAGAAAAGAATTTGTAATTGTCGATACATTTGGTTTCTCAACTCCTCTTGTTGTCATACATTGATGAATTGCTTTTATGAAAACTGCAACACCTTTAGGTTTCATGGCATTTTGAATAGATGTAGCTATTTGCTGTGTCATAGTTTCTTGTGTTTGAAGTCTTCTGGCAAAAATTTCAACTGTTCTTGCTAATTTGGAAATACCGACTACTTTTTTTACTGGTATGTAGGCGATATGGGCAATGCCAATGATTGGAACCATATGATGTTCACAGTGTGAGTTAAAAGGAATGTCTTTAAGCATGACCATGTCTTGGTAACCTTGAACATCCTCAAAAGTCTTGGAAAGATACTTTTCAGCAGATTCTTTGTATCCAGAAAAGAATTCTTCAAATGCATTAATTACTCTTTTTGGGGTTTCACGCAATCCTTCTCTTTCAGGGTCGTCTCCAGCCCATTTAATAAGAGTTTCTACTGCTTTTTCAGCTTCTTTCCTTGTTACTTTATTTTGTAATGCGATCTTAACATTTTTTGGAGAGCTTGAATCCATGGTTACTTTCTTTTGATAATTAATATTAATAATAATTTATCTTGTGTTTAAAAAAAAAATTTAAAGTAATATATTTAATACTACTTAAATGTAAAATTTGCAAAATGAAATTTAAAATCATAAATGGGACTGTTTTTGATCCTACACAAAACTTAAATGGAAAAATTAAAGATATCTTCGTTGAGAACGGATTTATTACAAACCCTTCCACTGCAGAGTCTGAAAAATATAATATTGTTTATGATGTAAAGGGAATGGTTGTTATGGCAGGGGGAATAGACATTCATTCACATATTGCGGGTGGAAACGTAAACAATGCAAGGCTTTTATCCCCAGAAATTCATTCCAACTTTCTAGAAAATAATCTTAAAAGAAAAAACTTTTTACCTGGATTTAACTCTAGATGGACATCGGAAGGTACTGGGTATAGATATGCAGAAATGGGTTTTACAACAGTTATTGAACCAGCAGTAACACCTATTAACGCCTTTATGACACAATTAGAATTAGAAAAAATACCCATGATTGACAAAGGTTGTCTTGCTATAGTTGGAAATGATAATTTTTTACTTGATGCTTTAAACCAGCAACGAGGACAATCCTATATTGACGATTACGTAGCATGGAATGTTAACTCCTCAAAAAGCTTAGGCCTCAAAGTTATAAATGCTGGAGGAACCGAATTATTTAAATACAAGGGAGAATCTGAAAATTTTGGTTTAGATGACATAGTACCGCAATATGGTGTTAGTTCTAGAAAAATTCTCGAAGCTCTAAATATTTCAAATGAAAATTTAGGAATTCCTCATCCCATTCATGTACATTGTAATAATCTCGGAATGGCAGGAAACGTAGATTCTATAATAGATACAATTGATGCAGCTCAAGGAAGGAGAATGCATTTAGCGCATATACAGTTTTATGGTTATGCAGATGAGGGAAAAAGAGGTTTTTCATCTGGAGCGTTGAGATTAGCTGAAAAGATTAATAAAAACCAAAACATTTCTGTTGACATTGGACAAGTGATGTTCAAACCAACAGTTACAATTTCTTCAGATATTTGGAAACAAAATCAAGCCAAATCAAATGCACACCCAAAAAAATGGGTAATTTCTGAAGTTGAAGACGGAGGAGGTGGCGTAATACCTTATGAATATAAGCAAAAAAATTTTGTTAATGCACTTCAATGGTCGATTGGTCTGGAACTCTTTTTAATGATAAAAGATCCTTGGAGAGTTTTTCTTACAACTGACCATCCCAATGGTGCACCATTTACTTCTTACCCAGAGTTAATTAGACTGCTGATGGACTCGGATTTTAGAAACTCAGAAATAGATAAGATTAATATTAACGCCAAAGAGATTGGAAACATTAAATCTATAAAGAGAACATACAATTTATATGAAATTGTCATAATGACTAGAGCTGCTCCAGCTAGAATTTTAGGTTTAAAAGATAGAGGTTCTTTAAAGCCTGGTTCGGTAGCTGACATATCAATATATGATCCAAACAAATCTATTGATGACATGTTTAAAGCTGCCGAATATGTTTTTAAAAATGGTAATGAAATTGTCAAAAAAGGTAAAGTTTTAACCCACATGCAAACAGTTACAAAATGTTTAAATTTAAAATACGATGCTAAAATTCATGAAAAAATTAAATCGTGGTTTAATAATTACTATTCCTTGAGCCTAGACGAATTTGAAGTTGATGAAAGTTTTTTTACTGAAAATAACTTTGAAGAAATTAGATCTTAAATATTTCATTAATCTTTATCTAAAACTTTAAAAAAAAATGGAGTGAAAAGTAAGGTTAGAATTATTGAGAAAATTATACCAGTAACTAAAACTATCCCAATTGTAAGTCGAGATTCATATCCTGCTCCTGATCCAATAAGAAGTGGTGCTATCCCAATTACAGTTGAAAAGCCTGTCATTATTATCGGTCTAAATCTCATTTTGCATGCATCAATTATGGAGTTGTAAGAATTTTTCCCCTTTATTTTCATCTGCCTGGCAAATTCAACAATTAAAATACCGTTTTTAGCCGAAATACCGATTAGAATTATTAATCCAATTTGACTAAAAATATTTAATGAATTTTCAAAAATAATAATTGCTCCGAGTGGTGCTATTAATGTCAATGGAACAGATAACATGATTATTAGTGGAAATTTAAAACTCTCAAACTGTGCACATAAAACTAGATAAACAAATAAAATTGAAACTAAAAATAAAAAGTAAAATTGATTCATCGATTTTTTGTATTCTTTACTTTGCCCTTTAAAATCAATTTTGTAATTTCCTTTAAGTTTATCCTTTGAGATTTTTTCAAGATATTCAATTGCCTCTCCTAGCGAATATCCTTTTTTGAGTCCTGCGCTAAGGGTGATTGACCTCATTTTATTGTATCTATTTAACTCTTTTGCTTCAGTTACTTCCTTAAATTCCAATAAATTATCTAACCTTATATATCTACCGTCTAAATTTTTTACTTCAAATACACCTATGTCTTTTATATTCTTTCTATTTTCTTTTTTGGATTGAACTATTACATAATATTCCTCCCCATTTTCTATGAAAGTATTGATTTTCCTTCCTGCAAGAAGTATTTCAAGAGTCCTGCCAATCTCACTATTCGTTACTTTAAGATCAGAGGACTTATTTCTATCAATTTTTACTCTAAGTTGAGGTCTATTCTTTTTGTAGTCAATTCTAGTAAAAAGAAAGTTTTTATTTGTTTTTAATTCATCTAAGATGATGTTCATATTTTTATTTATGTCTGAATAATTATCTCCAGATATTACAAATTGAAGTTGTTGACCTGACCTTCTTTGTCCTAGGCCTCTTGGAGGAAAAATTATTACATTTGAATCTGTAACATCTTTTGAAACCATCCTGAAATCTTTTATTATTTCCCAAATTTTTCTGCGTTCATCCCAGTGATTCAGTACTATAATTCCTAAACCATCACTA
>CACMWI010000015.1 GCA_902617375.1 uncultured Alphaproteobacteria bacterium
TGATAAAATAAAAAACAATGAAATTCAAATAAAATACTTAACAAACTATAAACTTAAATTTTTAAATATTAAGATTTCAGAAATTATTGAAAAGAACTCTGTTAAAGGTTTTATTCTAAGTATTGATGATGTGTCTGAATTAGTTTCAGCACAAAAACATGCTGCTTGGTCGAATGTTGCTAGATATATGGCACATGAAATTAAAAATCCGTTAACACCAATTAAGTTATCTGCGCAAAGACTAGAAAAAACATTTGCAGAAAATCAAATCAAGAAAAAATCTATTATTGATTGTACTGATACAATTAAAAGACAAGTAAATAATATTCAAACTTTAGTCTCTGACTTTTCGAACTTTGCAAGAATGCCAGAAAGTATTTTTAAAGAGGTAAAATTAAGCAAAATTATAGAAACTCAAATTAAAACAGTTAAAATTTTAGACAACAAAATTAAATTTATTTATAAAAATAAATTTAGAGACTTACGAATTAATTGCGATGAAAATCAAATGGGAAGGGTTTTTCTAAATTTACTAAAAAATTCATATGAGTCATCAGAAAAAAAGAATAAAGTAATATCAGTTCAAGTTTTTGTAGAAAAAAAAATTATTGAAATAATTATTGAAGATAACGGTACTGGTTTTCCTGAAAGTAGAGATAAATTATTTGAACCCTACATAACGAATAAAGTTAATGGAACAGGTTTAGGGCTTGCAATATGTAAAAAAATTATTGAAGATCATGGAGGAGAGATTAATTTACTTGATAGCGAAGAATATGGTGGAGCTTGTGTAAGGTTGAAATTTATAAGAGTTTAATTTTTCAAGTGAGAGTATGAAATTTAAAGAGAGTAAAATTTTAATTATTGACGATGAACCAGATATTTGCAACCAACTTTCTGGTCTTCTAAATGATATTGGGTATTCATGTGATAAAGCTAATACCTCAGAAAAGGGTTTAAAGATTTTTAAACAGAAATCATTTTCTCTTGTTTTATTGGATATTTGGTTAAATAATTCAAAATTTGACGGGTTTCAAGCTCTAGAAAAACTTCAAAGAATAGATCACAATATTCCAGTAATCATGATTAGTGGTCATGGAAATATTGAAACAGCAGTAAATTCTATTAAAAAGGGAGCATATGATTTTATAGAGAAACCCTTTGATAGTGATCTACTTATTTTCAAAATTAAGAAAGCAATAGAGAATTATATTTTAAAAAAGAAAATTGAAAAATTTTCAAGAAAAGATTTGGATTCTGAAATTGTTGCAATTTCAAAGTCTTCAAAACTCCTTGAAAAAAAAATTAAAGAAGTGAGTAAAACTGATTCTAATATTGTACTCATTGGTGATGAAGGGAGTGGTAAAGAATTCGTTGCATCAAAAATACATGACAATTCTCATAGATCAAAAAAATATTTCAAATCAATAGATTGTAGATTAGATAAAAATATATTTGAAGAACAACTTTTTGGATCTGAAGATAATCAAGTAATCAAAGAATTAGGTTTGCTTGACGAAGTAAATAATGGGACTATATACTTTAAGAATATCACTGCCTTGGCAGATAAATTACAAGGACAAATATTGAGAGTTCTTGATGAAAAAAGATATTACAGACTTGGAGCATTAAATCCCAATGTTTTAGATTTAAGAGTAATTGCCTCGTCAAAGCAAAATCCTTTAGAAAGCTTAAGAAAAGATTTATTAAAAAAATTAAATTTTACAATTATAGAAATACCAAGTCTTTCTCATAGAAAAAATGATATAGCAGAATTGGTAGAAATTTTCTCAGCTGAGATATTTGTTGAAAAAGGTTTAAAAATAAAGAAATTTTCGACTGAAGTTATTTCATATTTGATAGATTTGGATTATTTTAGAAATATTTTTCAACTTAAAAAGTTTGTAGAGTGGATAATTGTTATGTTGAATAATATAGAAAATGACGAAATTAATTTAAGTGATGTTATTGGTTTAGGCACCAATCTTGTTGATAAAAAAAATATTTTTTCTGACGACTCTATGAATATGTGTATTAAAAGCGCAAGGGAAGATTTTGAAAAAAAATATCTCCTATTTAATTTAGAAAAATTTAAATATAATGTAACGAAAATGGCTAAAGAAATTGGAATGGAACGAACTGCGATTTATAGAAAACTTAAACTACTTAACATCAAAACAGAATTAGAAAAATGAAAATTATAGTTTGCGGAGCTGGTGAAATTGGTTCTAATATTGCTAAACAGCTTGTTTACGAGGATAATGATGTAACAATTATCGATAAATCAGAGTCGAGTTTAAGGATATTAAATAAAAGTGTTGATTTGAAAAGTGTTTGTGGAAAAACAACTCATCCAGAAATTCTTGAGAAAGCAGGTGCTGATGAAGCCGACATGATTATTGCAGTTACAGAGAGTGATGAACTAAATATTATTTCTTGTGAACTTGCAAATCATTTATTCAAAATTCCTTTAAAAGTAGCAAGAATTAAAGAATCTGAATATTTAAAGTCAAATTATGCAAAGAAAATTTTCTCTCCAGGAAAAATTGATGTTGATGCAATAATTTCACCAGAGTTAGAGGTTGCAAAAGATATTATTAGAAAATTGAATACTCCAGGTGCCTTTGATTCATTCTATTTAGGTGATAAAATAGCAAGAATAATTGGAATATCGATAAATGATTCGTGCCCAATAATAAATACTCCATTACGAATGCTTCCAGGAATTTTTTCCGGTCTAGAGGTAAAGATTTTGTCGATTTTTAGAAAAGACGAGATAATAATTCCTACTGGAAAAGTTGAGCTTTATCCCGGTGACGATATTTATATTTGTATTAAAAATGATGATATTTTAAGAGCACTTAGAGTCTTCGGAATAAAACCTCAAGAAAATAGAAAATTGATTGTTGTAGGTGCTGGAAATATTGGTTTGAATATTTTAAAAATTTTGGAAAAAGACTATCCCGATATCAATTGTAAAATTATTGATAATGATTTAGAAAGGACAAAAGATATTTCTTCCAAACTTTCAAAACAAAGCACTATTTTATGCGGAGATGCAATTGATTCAAATCTATTGAAAGATGCTGGTGCATCCGATTCGGAAGCAATTATAACTGTAACAGATGATGATGAGGTTAATATTTTTTCTTCCCTTTTGGCTAAAGATCTTGGATGCAAAAGAACAATGGCGATCGTTAATAACACAAATTATAGAAATTTGTCAAAAAAGCTTGATTTAGATGTTCTTATCCATCCTGGTAATATCACAACTTCAGCCATTTTACAGTATGTGAGAAGAGGAAAAGTAAAAGAGGTTCACGATTTTGGAAATGACAGAGGTGAAATAATGGAAATAGAGATTTTACCTACTACCAAATTTGCTGATAAAAAAATAATTGATTTAGATATGCCAGATGGTGTGGTTATTGGTGGCATCGTTAGAAGTAAGAAATTGATTTTTCCAGATGAGAACACAACTATATATGTGAATGATAAATTAATAATTTTTTCGAAACCGTCATCTATCAAAGAAATAGAGAAATATTCAGAAGTAAATATAGAGTTTTTTTAATGTCGATTTGTTATGTAAACGGTTCATATGAAGAAAAAAATTCAGCAATGATATCAATTCAAGATAGGGGATTTAACTTTTCTGACGGTGTGTACGAAGTTATGTCTTTTTTTGGAAACCAAGTTATCAATTTTGACAAACATGTGAAAAGACTAGCACAGTCACTTGACGGTTTAAGGATTCAAAAACCATTAACTAATTATAAAAGTCTAGAATTAATATTAAAAAAACTGATTAAGTTAAATAAACTAGATAAAGGGTTTGTGTATCTCCAAATTACAAGAGGAAGCTCGTCTAGAAATCATCTTTTTCCAAAATTATCTAAGCCCAATATAGTTATTTTCACTTTTACAGCAAAGTTAGAT